>JAUIGE010000068.1 GCA_030430205.1 Bacteroidia bacterium
TGTACATTACAGTCGGTGATCGTGATATTTTGCTTGAAGCCATTCCAGATAACGATACCGCGTCCGTTGACGCCCGCTCCGGTAACTTCTACCTCATTGATGGTCACACCATCTACAGGGCCATCCACATAGATACCTCCCCGACCGGGGGTATTGGTGATGATCACATTATCAATGTTCAAACCATCACAATTTGTGAAAGCCCGGATACCCGCATCATTGCTGCCGCCAGTCGTATTATTCTGCACGCTCAAATCTGCAATGCTAACATTGGTGATGGATGCAGGAATTTCGATGCCACTCGCAAAGCCCGTGGCATCGATGATAACATCTGAGGCGGTGCCTGTGGCACCCCGAAGGGTGATCGATTTGTTGATCGTGACACTTTCGAAATAGGTACCTGCACTTACCTCTATAACATGACCATTTTGAGTATCGGAATCATCGATTGCAGCCTGAATGGTACAAAATTGTTCTGTGGTATTCAGGTTTACAACCCTTCCGTTAATCGAAACCTGAGCATTACAACTTGCCGTGTAAGCATCTATATCAGTAACCGTTAGGGTTACATTCGCAACAGGTCGGTCATTACAAGAAAGACTTATAGGAGAAACCGCCAAAGAAACGGCGCCACACAAATCACTGGAACCATTGTCCACTTCTGCGGGCGTCAAACTATAATTTCCATTTACATCCAGGGAAATAGTAATATCCTGGCATGTAGCTGTTACAGCGGATCGGGGGACCACTTCCAGGGTCAGCTGACTAACGCTAAAACAGGCGGTATTGCTACTATTCTCAACCCTTACATACATGATCTTCCCATTGGAAGCATTAAAAGGGCTTGTTCGGGGATTGTTATCATTATTTGCATCAGCAAGCGACTCATGGTAGCTCACTGTGACCCCACTCGCTCCATTGTCAACATCAATCCCACCGGAATTGGAGGGCCCTGAAGCGTCTTCTGCATCGGTAAGGGTAAAGTCAGCGGTACCCAGACCATCGCTGGTTTCGCAGACCGAAAGGGTTGAGTTGTTGGCCACTGGTGTGACAAACACATTCAAATTGGCTACCTGGCCAATATTGTAACATCCATTACCGTCTTCTACCCTTGCCCAAAGGCCTGTAGTTCCAGAAACATAGGATGATTTGTTCAAAGCTGCAGTAGCCGCATTGGCTGCAGCATCGGTAGTATGATAACTTACCGTATTCCCAGAGCCAATAGCCAAATCACCATCACTCAAGCTAAAGTCAGCAGTGCTACTTCCGGGAGGAGATGAACACTCATTATAATTAAATGATCCTATGCTCGGAGTAGAATTTACGACATAATTGGCAGTCAATATCTCTGGTGATCCACATCCATTTCCGGTTATGGTTATGGTCAGGTTTACGGTTCCAGATGCTCCCGTAACTACTACCGTGGGGGAGTGCGTGTTTCCAGAATAACCGGAAACTACCGGCGGCGCAATAGCTCCACTGCTTACACTATAGGTAATGGTAGCTGGTTTGGAAATAGGGGTAAGATCCAGGGTAAACTGAAAACTCACATCTCCTTCGCAAACCTCTAATGGTAAGCCAGAGATGGTTCCGCCGACACAGGTTTGGGCTTGCATGGAACTAATTCCCAAAATCGCAGAAAAGGCAGCAAAACATGCGCCCATAAATACATTTTTGGTTCCTTCAGATAGGTAAAAGAATGCTTTCATAAGAGTAGTAATTAACGAGGGTTTTGTATTCTCAAAACAGACAAACAGCTGTTATTCAAATCTTTAATTGTAATAAAGGAAGCCTTGGCTGGGTCTTTTAAGGCATTGGTTTGCTGGGGATTCCAGGCATCTCCTATTGTTTGATGAAAGGAAATAGCCATTTCCTTTCCAAGGGCCAATTTTTGGGCTATCATTTCTTCCTTGAGGTCTTCCCCCTGTTTTAACTTAAACTCATCTTCAAGTCCAGCGGGCGCAGGCAATACATCTATAGTAAAGGGAACGATATTGGTACATTCATCAGAAAAAACGAGCCTTGCGAAAAGCTCCAATTTTGTATCACTGGCATAGTTTCCAGGGTTTTTGATTTTCCTTTTTTCATCATTCAACTCAGCTTCTTGTCTGTTTTTCCAAAAGCCTGTAACATTCCCCCTTGTTGATTCTGGCAGCGCATCATACAAATTGAAGTAGCTGCAATTTTCTACCAAACAGGTTGAAAGGGGAAAAGCCTGAATTTTTGGATTCGGCCGTATTTGGATGGTCCGGGAAATAATCTGAGGACCCGTAGGGGTATTGGCTTTTCCAATACAACCTTCTGGTGAAACCACCAGGGTAATCGTCAGTTCCCCCAAAAAAGTAGTTGGGGTAATCCGCGCTTGTTTTTTGTTAATATCCTCTTTCTTAATCTGTTCTCCGCCGCTGACAGTCCATTGAATATCAACCTTTTGAGGGTAATTCTTTGGAAATATGGCCATAGGTGTTAATTCCTGCCATTGGCAACTTTGGGCGGGTAAACCTGTAAATTCAACACCATTGCATTGGGCTGCAAGCAAATATGGGAGGAGGGCAAGTAAAGATAAGCAGGTAATCTTCATGAGGGTTGGAAAGATTTCTCAGAACAAAGATTACAATCTCCTTCTCATTAATAATTGCTTTATTAAGGAGAAAAGGGGTTTTATCTTATGTTTTGTTCTGAGTAAAAAAAGAAAATTAGGTAATCGGTCCTTCAGGGTATTTTCTTGGCTGTTACTAAATGCTTGAATTGTTGATTAATTCAAAAGTAACAATAAAGGCGGAGAAAGAAAAATTATTCTATCCATCCAAAATTTTAATTGGTGGCAAAAGAACTTCATATAATAATAAGTGATTATATGGACCCGAAAATTATAAAAAAACGATTCCTTTTTACAAAAAAATGAGGCTAAGGAGCCTCATTCAATGTAGGGGTAAAGGTAGGTTAGGTAGAGAAGGGAAATTAACAATTCCTGCAAAATTGGGGTATGCAGGTAGATTAGTTAATTGGGTAAACACTTTTGTTTAACTTATACCAAAGGTAGCCTGAAATCAACTATTCTTACAATACCATGAAGTTGGTATTTTCAATACAATTGAATACTGACAAAAAGTATTTTCGATAAAATATTTTGTCACAAAAATGAAATTTCGTCCATAACCTTCTACCAACTAATTATTATTCTTCATAAAATTATTTAAAAATCAAAAAGCTCCAAAAAACTACTATTTGTTTTTTTTGGAGCTTTTTGTCAGAATTTCAGCTGAAATTCTTTGCTGAAAAATTCTCTATATCATGATACCAAAAGTAAAATTGGCAGTGTAGTTCATTCTTTGGTAGGGCTGAAAACTCACATTATTTACTGCATCTACAGTTGCAGCCTTGAAGTTTTGATATTGTGCATCAAACTCTACCCCTGCTCTAAATATCTTCAGCACTTTGATGTTGACACCCAATACAGCACCAAGCCCGGCACTGAATCCTCCATCGCTCAGGTTATCAATATTGGAATTGATCAGGTCCTTACCCACTACGGTAATAGGAACATACATGCCAGGATAAATATCCATCCACTTACCCAGGGTAGGGTGCCATTCTACTCCAAAAATACCTTTCAGGTCTTTTCTTTTGGACTGAAAATCCGTAGCGACTCCCGCTGTCGAATTCACATCATAGTTCAGGTTTTCTACCCCTACTCCAGCGCGAAAACCAATTTTGCTTTGGGTATAATAGCGCAAGTTGAGGCTTACGTTGGCACTTTTGTCCAATTCAAATTGGCCATTGGTGGTGGAAAAATCATTTTTCTCCAGGGAATTCAGGTTAAGTGTCGCACTTAAACGCTGGGCCTGGGCTTGCTGCATACCCAAAAATAGCATACAGGCAGCAAATAATACGATGAGGGAAGTCGTGCGGGTTTTCATCCGGTCTATGGTTAAAAAGTTTAAGGTTAAGTTCTGATTAAGTGTTTTCATGGTTTACTTTTCTTTTGATAGGTAATTTACGATAAAAGAAGTAGGTAAAGTGCAAAAAAAGCAACGTCAATGTATAGCCGTGTCGATTCTCCTATCATTGATGACACATCTATTTCTAAATCTGCTTCAATTTTACCGCTAACTCCTGTACTTTTGCGACTCTCCGGGATTCAACCCCGATTTTTTTGGCTTGAATTGAGCATATATTCCCTTGAAAGCATTATTAGCAATAGAATCTTCCTGTGATGAAACTTCTGCATCTGTGTGTGTGGATGGAAAAATCCTTTCGAATGTCGTCAGCTCCCAACTCGCCCATGGCGAGTATGGCGGAGTAATACCCGAATTGGCGTCCCGCCTCCACCAGCAGCAAATCGTGCGGGTAGTGCAAAAGGCCTTGTCTGAGGCCGGGATGACCGCGGAGCAATTGGATGCCATCGGCTTCACCCGGGGGCCGGGTTTGTTGGGTGCCCTGATCGTGGGCACTTGTTTTGCCAAGTCTTTCGCCCTGGGTCTGGGCATACCCCTGATTGATGTGAATCACATGCATGCGCATGTGCTCGCCAATTTTCTCTCAGAAAACCCTCCCGAATTTCCCTTCCTCTGCCTGACGGTCTCAGGCGGCCATACACAAATCGTACGGGTAAAAAATTACCTGGAAATGGAAATCATCGGCCAAAGCATCGATGATGCTGCGGGCGAAGCTTTTGACAAAGCCGCCAAGCTGATGGGACTCCCCTACCCCGGAGGGCCAGAAATTGACAAACTGGCTCAATCCGGTGATCCACAAGCTTTTAGCTTTCCCATCCCTCAGATCGGAACCTACGAATTCAGTTTCAGCGGAATCAAAACTTCCCTGCTATATATGCTCAAAAAAGAGCTGAAAAATGACCCCGAATTCATCCAAAAAAGGAAGCAGGACATCGCTGCCAGTTACCAGAATTGCATTGTCCACATCCTTCTTCAAAAGCTGCAAACAGCCGCAGAAGCCTACGATGTAAAACATCTGGCCATAGCCGGAGGCGTTTCTGCCAACTCTGAACTCCGAAAGCGATTTACAGAGCTGTGTTTGGCAAAAGGATGGACGGCACATATTCCCTCTTTTGAATATTGTACAGATAATGCAGCCATGATTGCGATTGCAGCCTATTATAAAATGCAGGCCGAACAGTACGCAGATCAAAAAATAACTCCCTTCGCCCGCATGAAATAGCAGCACTCCCTTTTTATTGGGATAGGCAATTTCAAAAGAGCCTCATATATTTACGTTTTTCGTTCTTCGTTTTTTGAAAGTCTGGATGTTCAATCTCACGTCTCGACTCTCTGCTCTCTACTCTCTACTCTCTACTCTCTACTCTCTACTCTCTACTCTCTACTCTCTACTCTCTACTCTCTACTCTCTACTCTCTCTTCAAAAAAAACTTAATCCCCCTTCAATGAAACATGTTTTTCTGTCCCTCTGCCTGATAGCAGGCTTTTTTTCAGCTTTGGCCCAATCAGGTGTGGTTAAGGGAAAGGTAAAGAACGAATTCAATGAACCCGTTCATAATGTAAAAGTGGAAGTATTGGAAACAGAACTTCTGCCGCGCTATTCCAATGAAGAGGGAGAATATTTTGTCAAGCTGCTTTCAGACCGTGTCTACCGCATCCGGTTTTCGCATCCGACGCACGATACGAGCATACTTGAAATTCGGGTAAAACCTGCTTTTACCCACAATGAGCCCATCGTACTCCGGACCCTCAATGTCGACGAGCAACAAATCATAGGGCAGCAAAAGCCTACAGATATGAACTCGGAGGAGCAAATGGAGGTCAGCCCTGTGAGTGCTGAGGACGCCAGCAAGATCGCGCTGATCACCTCAGCAGAACGCCTGGTGGCCGCCGTGACCGGCGGCACCAACAATGAATTCTCCTCCCAGTACCGTGTACGGGGAGGAAACTTTGACGAGAACCTCGTCTATGTCAATGGCATTGAGATTTATCGCCCCTTTCTTGCCCGTTCCGGGCAGCAGGAAGGGCTGGGATTCAGCAACCTGAATATGACCCAGGAGATCAAATTTAGTACCGGCGGCTTCTCCGCCCGCTATGGTGACAGGCTTTCATCTGTTCTGGATGTGACCTACCGCACGCCCCGATCATTTCGGGGAACAGTAGAGATGGGTTTACTCACAAACAGCCTGCACTTTGAAGGAGCTGCTTTAGGCAAAAAGCAAGATTCATCCTCATATAAGCGGCCCGGCAACTTTACCTACCTGGTCGGAGCGCGCCAGTTTTCCTTTCGCTATGTGCTCAATTCCCTCGAATCATCTGGTAACTACCAGCCCAATTTTGGCGATTTGCAGGCCTTGTTTACCTATACGCCTCCAGCGAAAAAGCGAACTTTCAAAGAAAAAGTTCAAAACGATGGCAGCATCGATACCGTCTATCTGCCGCTGGAGCGGCTCAAGCTCACCAGCTACTTCGCGCTTTCGCGCAACAATTACCTCTTCTACCCTGAAGCCAGGGTAACTACTTTTGGTACGGTTCAGCAAGCGTTTCGCTTGCGAGTAGCGGCCGAAGGCCGGGAGTTTACCCGCTACACCACGGGCCTGGGCGCCCTGATGCTGACCCATCGCCCCAATACCCGCCTGAGGCTGGATTATACCGTCACAGCTTATCGCTCAGAAGAAGCAGAGCTTTTTGATGTGGAAGGAGGCTACCTCCTCAGCGAGGTAAATACCCAATTGGGATCGGATGAATTTGGGGAGGAGACTTATACCCTGGGTATTGGAACCCTTTTTAACCATGCGAGAAACTATCTCTCGATAGATGTTTTGTCTGCACAGGCAAGGGGCGAATGGACTGTGGACAAGAGCCGTCGTCATCGCCTCTTTTTTGGCGGAAAATATGTCTACCAGAGCATAGCGGATGATTTGAAGGAATATGCGATCAAAGATTCTGCAAAATACCTGGTTGATTCTACCGGGCAGTTTGGCCTGGTGGAATATATCCGCGGACAGGCTTTTTTACAGAATAATACCTACAAGGCTTATATCCAGCACCGTTGGTTGCTGAGTGATAAACTGATCCTGAATTATGGCCTGAGGGCCCTATATTATGACCAGACTGAGGAATTTTTGATTGCGCCGCGCGCACAGCTGATTTATGGCATCCGCTATGTGGGCGGAGAGCCCAAAACCCGCCTCCGCATGGCTGCGGGTGTCTACCATCAACCTCCGCTTTACAGGGAATTCCGGCGGCTGGATGGCACGCTCAACCTGGATCTCAAATCGCAGCGTTCGACGCATGCGATCCTGGGGCTGGACCATCAATTCCAGCTATGGAACCGCGATTTCCGCTTTTTCTCAGAGCTTTATTATAAAAAACTGGACAACCTGATCCCTTATGAAGTCCAGAATGTGCGCGTGCGCTACTATCCCGACCGCTCTGCCAAAGGCTATGCCTATGGCCTGGATGCCCGCCTTCACGGGCAGTTTATCAAAGGAGCTGACTCCTGGGTGAGCATCAATTTGCTGAATACCCGTGAAGATATCATGGGAGATACCCTGGGTTATTTGCGCCGTCCGACCGACCAGCGATTTTCTCTTTCCTTTTACTTTCAGGATGAACTGCCTATCAACCCTACTTTCAAATCCCATGTGAATTTCGTCTATGGCAGCGGCCTGAGGTTTGGACCTCCGCAGGTTTTTGACAAACGCACAGAGTATGGCTACCCTTCTTACCAAAGGGTGGACCTGGGATTCAGCAAGGTTTTTAACCTAAAACCCAAAAATAAAGGAATTGAGTCTATCTGGGCTACTTTGGAGATTTTCAACCTTTTCCAACGCGCCAATACCGTTTCCTATATCTGGATCACGGACCTTGAAAACCGGCAGTTTGCCGTGCCTAACAACCTTTCTGCACGGCTCCTGAATTTCCGGGTTATCATGAAGTTTAAATAACCTTTAGGGCCTAAAGTGGATAGCATCCAGGTTGCCTACACTTCTTTGACCTTCATTTTCCAGGTAGAATACAAGAAAGATGTCGTGAAATCCTTCTGTAGCCTGTACTGGCTGGCTTAAGCTCATGTTTTTGTTTTCGATGGAATAGACATGGCTGCAAATCAGAGGGCCATCCACCGCATCTATATGCATTTCTACCCTTCCTCCTTCCAGACCTTGCCAGATATACTGCACTTCTCTGATAGAAGTCAGGTCTATTTGTTTGTACTGCAAATAGGTTCCTGTCAATAAATTATCCACATAGGGGGTAAGGTCTTTGGCTGATTGCCTCAGGATGGCATCGGTTTGATTGACAAAATTTTCTGCTTCAATGATGCCGCCATAGCGCAAAAATATCCGCTTATAGGTGGTACCTGGCCCAACCAGCTCACCGCCCTTGTCAGTATAGCGTGCCTCCAAAACGATGGTGCCTTTCTTATAGGAAGCCGTATTGATGTGGCCATTCAGGGGCTGGCTGGTATTCACCTTCTCTTTACCGAGAGAGATAATATAACGGGCTATTCTTTCAGCCTCATTATCAGATAGTTGTGCCTGGGCAGCCATGGCCTGACTTCCCCAAACACCGCTGCCTCCATTCAGGATTTTTTGGCTCAAATAGGCGACTGCATCTGGCTGATTGCGGTACTTCTCCGACACCTGCATAAAGCCTGGTCCTACCAGCTTTTCTTCTTCCTGATGGCATGATTGGCAATTGCTTTGTTCTATCAGGTTTTCGACCGTTTGGGCGGAGGCACCGCTTTGGTGGCCCTGGGCAATTTCGGTGATGTCTTCGCCTTCAGCCAAATGGTCTATGGACAGGAAAACGTCTTTTTCAGCAATTCCACTTCCCAGCCTACCATCTTCTTTATCCGATACAGTCAACTGATAATCAAAAGATTGATTCGGCCACCAAAAGCTTTTATTTCCTTTAAATTGCATATTATCGCCAAACTCAAATGCAAGTACCGGCGCTTCATTGCCCACCTGGATCTCCATCATGGCATTGCTCACTGCGCCTTTGGCATCTTTTACTTTCAGGAATACCTGAAAACGTCCAGCACGTTCAAAAACGAATGTAGGATTGGCTTCTGTAGATTGCATAGCCTCGCTATCAAACCACCATTTGTAGGTCACATCATCGCCATCATGGTCTTTTACCCGCGCCTGGAAATTCACTTCCAGAGGCACTCCCCCATTCTGCCTATCCGCCAATATGTTCACCTCCGGGGGTCTGTTTCCCGGATTGTATGAAATGATACTCAGGCGGGAATCGGGATTTTCCAAAAACCAACCCGTTCCATATTCCAGGACGTACAGGCTTCCATCTTTGCCAAACTCCATGTCCATCAGGTTGTTATACTTGATTTGAGGGGCAAAAGGCTCCAGCTTTTCCAGTTTTCCCTCTTCATCGATATTGACCAAAAAGACCCAATTTCTCATCCAGTCATAGAAGATGGGTTTGCCGTCAAAATAGGAGGGGAAAGCGCGGGGGGAATGGTAATTTTCCGAATAATAAATGGGGCCTGCCATGGCATTGCGGGAGCCTGCTCCCAACTGCGGAAATTCTGCTGAACGTCCATAGGGGTAATAAATAAAGGCCGGCTGGGCAGGTGGCAGCACTTTCCCACCCGTGTTGTTGGGGGAATTATTTTGAGGCGAGGAAGGATCAAATGCGATTTCAGAGCCAGCTATTTCGATCTCATTATTTCGACCCTCTCCCCTGATAAATTTGGCATAACGATAAGGCTTGTTGTTGCCGATAAAATACGGCCAGCCGTAAAATCCCGGCCCTGTGGCCCGGTTGAATTCATCATACCCACGAGGACCTCTGTCCTCGGTTTCTATGTTGGCATCGGGGCCAATCTCTCCCCAATAGAGGGTGTAGTTTTTGCTGTCGATGGCAAAGCGAAAGGGGTTTCTGCACCCCATGATATAGATTTCGGGTCTGCCCTGGGAGCCGTCTTTGGGAAATAAATTTCCATCCGGAATGCTGTAGGTTCCGTCTTTTTCGGGTTTGATGCGGAGGATTTTTCCGCGCAGGTCGTTGGTATTGCCGGAGCTGCGCTGGGCGTCGAAGGGATAGCGGCCCGGGCGCTCGTCTATCGGATTGTATCCGTTGGATTCAAATGGATTGGTATTATCTCCGACGGAGATCCAGAGGTTGCCTTTTGGGCCAAATTCCAGGGACCCAGCCGAGTGGCAGCATTCTTTACGCTGGGTTTTTATTTTTAGCAATACTTTTTCAGATGCCATGACCACTGTATCCCGAAAATCAAAACGCGATACAAACTGAACAGGGTCCTCCCCTATGGGAGAATAAAAGAGGTAGATCCAATGATTTTTATCAAAATCCGGATCAAGCGCTATGCCCAAAAGTCCATCTTCCTTAAAATCATTTGCTGGAATTTGCCCTACTAATCGGACCTCCTGCCGGATGGCATCATACATTTTCACTCCGCCCTTTCGCTCTACAATTAACACATTGCCATTGCTCATCACAGCCAGCTCCATGGGTTCATTGAAACGTTGGTGAAGCACATGCTTGCTAAAGCGATTGTCGTCGGGAATGCGTTCTGAAATGGCATTCTTATAATCAGGATAAGCTGCATTTTTACTTTGAGAAACGAGCTGTTGTATGGCATTTTCATCCGCATTTTTCATCTCCACAATTGTCCCTCCAGCTTCTTCAAAACGGTCCAAATCAGCTTGCTGATGCCGTTCCAGGCTATTTCTGGCAATCCCTTGCAAGACAATTGTTTTGTACTTTAAGATAAAATCTTCATTGATTTTTTCGATTTGAAATATTTTATCAAAAAAATCATTTTCAGAAATTTCATTATTTCCATTAATCTGAGATGAAACCAACATTTTGTCAGGTGGAGAACTAAAAACCACCACATCATTTTGTTGAATATGTTCGCCACAAGCAATGAAAAAAAGTAGGGCCAGGGGTATAAAAATGTTCCTCAATTTCTCCATTTTTTCAATTTCCACTTAATCCTAACAAACGTTTATTTAAAGCTTCGTCCGAACCTGTACTCACAAAATCATCAAATGCTTTTTCCGTAACCTGAATGATATGTTCGCTGATAAAAGGCGCGCCTTCAGCGGCTCCCTGATCGGGAGATTTGATGCAGCATTCCCACTCCAGCACTGCCCAACCATCATAACCATATTGGCTCAGTTTGCTGAAAATACTGACGAAATCCACCTGCCCATCGCCCAGAGATCGGAAACGCCCTGCCCTGTCTACCCAATTGCTGAAGCTGCCATAGACACCCGATCTTCCCGTGGGATTAAACTCGGCATCTTTCACATGGAAAGCCTTGATCCGCTCGTGATAGAGATCAATAAAATGCAGATAATCAAGCTGTTGTAGGATAAAGTGAGAGGGATCATAATTGATCGCACAGCGGGCATGGCCATCTACCAGATCCAAAAAGCGCTCGAAAGTAGCGCCATCATGCAAATCTTCACTGGGATGAAGTTCAAAGCAAACGTCAACTCCGGCATCTTCATGTGCATCAAAAATCGGTTTCCACCTCCTGGCCAATTCTTCGAATGCCGTCTCTACCAATCCCGCGCTCCGCTGCGGCCAGGGATACAAAAACGGCCAGGCCAAAGCGCCTGAAAAAGTCACATGGGAACGAAGTCCCAGGTTTTGGCTGGCTTTGGCACAGAGGTGCATTTGCTCGATGGCCCAGGCGGTTCGTGCCTTAGGATTGCCGCGCACACTAGGGTGCGCAAAACCATCAAACAACTCGTCATAGACGGGATGTACGGCCACCAGTTGGCCAAAAAGATGCGATGCTAACTCAGTGATTTCCAGTCCACAATCTGCGATTTTGCCCTTCAATTCATCGCAATAAGTCTTGCTTTCTGCTGCCAGGCTGAGGTTGATCAGCCGGTCTTCCCAAACGGGAATCTGCACGCCTTTGTAGCCCAGGCCTGCCGCCCAGCGGCAGATGCTTTCGAGCTCATTGAAAGGCGCTTCATCGCCCATAAACTGCGCCAGGAAGATGGCGGGTCCTTGTATCGTTTTCACTGTAAATTGAAATAAAAGGGTTACGCTAAATCAATAATCGAATGTATGCCATTTCTGGTCTGACTTGCCCGAAGCGACAACAGCTTCGATAAAAGCCATTCCCCGAACACCATCTTCTGCTGTCGGGAAGTCCAGATGGATCGGGTCGGCTTCTTTTCCCTGAAGAAAAGCCTTGACGGTACGGGCAAAATTGTGGTAGATATTGGCGAAAGCCTCCAGGTATCCTTCGGGATGTCCCGCCGGAATGCGGGCCGCAGCCTGAGCGGCAGCCGAAAGCTGCCCGACACCCGTCCGGATGATTTCTATGGGGCCATTGGCCCAGCGGAGGATGAGGCTATTGGGCCTCATCTGATGCCACTCCATGCCCCCCAGGGTGCCATAGATATGTATCCGTAGCGAATTCTCCTCTCCAGCACTTATCTGGCTGGCGATCAGGACGCCACGGGCGCCATTATTGAACCTCAACAGGACGTTGCCGTCGTCATCCAGTTTCCTGCCGGGAACCATGATCGAAAGGTCAGCACAGAGTTCTGTGATCTGCAGGCCGGTGATATACTCGGCCAGGTTTTCGGCATGTGTGCCGATGTCTCCCATGGCTCCCGCCGCGCCACTGCGCGCCGGATCGGTCCGCCAACTGGCCTGTTTCTGGCCACTGGCCTCCAGAAAGGTCGTCAACCAACCCTGCGGGTACTGCACGACGATTTTTCGAATCTCGCCCAGATCACCTCGTTTGATGCGCTCACGCGCTTCTTTGACCATCGGGTAGCCGGTATAGTTATGGGTGAGGGCAAAAGGCAATCCTGACTTATTGACGATATCGCGCAGTTCTTTCGCTTCGGCAAGCGAAAAAGCGAGGGGCTTATCGCAGATGACGGGGAAGCCGTTTTCGAGCGCCAGCTTTGCTGGCGGGAAGTGCAGGTGGTTGGGCGTCACGATGGATACAAAATCCATTCTCTCGCCTTCCGGCAGCTTTTTTTCCTCTCTGATCATCTCCTCAAAACTGCCATAAGCCCGATTTTCAGGCAGGTATAAGTCCTGTCCGGAAAGTCTGGACTTTTCTGCGCTGCTGCTAAATGCTCCACATACGAGTTCAATCTCGTTATCCATCGCCGCAGCGATGCGGTGTACACCGCCGATGAAGGCGCCTCTGCCGCCACCTACCATGCCCATTCTCAGTTTTCTATTCATGGGAAATCATTTTTCGTTCGTCCTTCTTTGCATCTCGCCTCTCTGCTCCCGAAACAAAAACCCGAATATCACAAATACCGCAACCGCAAAAATCGCTGGGAATATCCAAATCCGGGTCCAGTCATGTGTCTTGTCATCCAGCAGATAGCTGTCAGATATTTTGCCTGCCACCCAAAATCCTATCAACATTCCCAGGCCATAGGTGGCCAGGGTAATCAGCCCCTGAGCAGCGCTTTTGATCTTATTTCCTGCCTTGGAATCGGTATATATCTGACCAGAAACAAAGAAAAAATCATAACAAACCCCATGTAATCCAATGCCAATAAGCAACATAAAGGACAGCTCTCCATTATCTCCATAAGCAAAAAGCAGATAGCGCAAAGCCCAGGCGGCCATGCCTACGAGGAGGGTAATCTTGATCCCATATCTTTTGAGAAAAATCGGCAAAAGGAGCATAAAGAGGACTTCAGAGATTTGTCCAAATGTCATTTTGCCCGTAGCATTTGTCACCTCAATTTCTACCAGAAAAGGATTGGTGTGTTGATAATAAAAAGCAAGGGGGATACAAATGAGGATAGAAGAGAGAAAAAACACAAGGAAGTTTCTGTCCTTTAGCAAGCGAATGGCATCCCATCCCAGGATATCGCCTATGCTGATTTTTTCTCCTTTTTCGACCTTTGGAGGTGTTTTGGGCAGGAAAAAGCTAAAAACGCCCAAAATCAAGGAAGCTCCTGCGGCCAGTAAAAAAGTGTTTTTCAGTGCGCCGGAAGCTACCGCTTCTTTTGCATCCCAGGCAAAAATATAGCTGATCGCAAGGCCGGCGACTATCCAGCCAATGGTGCCCCATACCCGTATGTTGGAAAACTCTTTTGCAGGGTCCTTCATTTGATTGAAAGAAACCGAGTTGACCAGGGCCAGGGTAGGCATATAGGCTATCATATAGCCCAATACCAAAGGATAGAAGAGGCTGAAATCACCTGCCTGGGACAGTTGGTACATAAGCAAAGCGCCCAAAAGATGGAGAACACCCAGGATGCGTTCGGCATTAAAAAAGCGATCTGCGATCAGGCCAATGATAAAAGGAGCGATTATAGCTCCCCAGGATTGGGTTGAAAAGGCCTGGCCGATCTGGCCACCAGAGGCTGAAAGGCTGCTTCCCAAAAAGGTACCCAGCGTGACAAACCAGGCTCCCCAGATGAAAAACTCCAAAAACATCATCAGGGAAAGCTGGATTTTGGTCGTTGACTTCATTTTCTAATTAATATATACAAGGATTTAGCAGGAAGAGGTAACCCCATCCTGACTTGATAAAGGGAGAAAATTCTGAGTAGGGATTATCCCCTTATGGCGAAAAAGCATTTTTGGATGGCGAGAGGTTGAATATAGTCAAAAAGATAAAAGTATCGAGAAATCCGGCGAAGATGTTCTTTCGGTTCGTCAGAACCGCCTCCATTAAATCAAACTCTCCAGGTAGGCCAGCAAAAGCGCTGGCCCATATCCGGTTCCCGTCTTTCCTTTGCCCTGCCCTGCGTCGCCAAAGGCGACGCCAGCGATATCCAGATGCACCCAGGCCGGGTGCTTATGGGTAAATTTTTCCAAAAATTTGGCGGCGGTAACGGCCCCGGCGGCGCGGCCGCCATAGTTTTTGATGTCTGCGACATCCGAGTGTAGCTGTGGGGCGTAGTCGTCCCAGAGAGGGAGCCTCCATACGCGCTCATGCGCGCTTTGGCCCGCTGCGGTGAGCGCAGCGGCGAGCTCGTCATTGGCTGTGAACATGCCTGCGGCATGGTAGCCCAGCGCCATGACACAGGCACCCGTCAGGGTGGCGAGGTCTATGACCACATCCGGTTGGTGATTTTGAATCACATAAGAGAGGCCATCGGCCAGGATAAGGCGACCTTCAGCATCTGTATCCTCCACTTCAATCGTGATCCCACTATAAGAGGTCAGCACATCGCCGGGAACGATGGCGTTTTCGCCCAGTTTGTTGTCCGTGGCGGGTATGATCCCGATCAGGTGAACCGGCAATTTCAACTTCGCAGCCAGCTCCATGGTGCCTAAAACGGCTGCCGCGCCCCCCATATCGCTTTTCATATAGTACATATTGGTGGAGGGTTTGATAGAAACGCCGCCTGTATCAAAGGTCACGCCTTTGCCCACCAATGCTACTTTCTTCAAGTTTTCGCCTACCCCTTTGTGCTCCAGTATCATAAATACAGGAGGGGCTGCGCTTCCCTGGTTGACGCCAAGCAAAGCGCCCATGCCTGCTGCCTGAATGGCGGCCTTGTCCATGATGCTGACTTCATAGCCGCAGGCTTTGCCGGATTCAATGGCCTTTTGAGCAAAATCTTCGGGAAAAAGCTTGTTTCCGGGAAGGTTAAGCAGGTCCATGATGTTGCACTGCGAAAGGGCAATCTCTCTCCCGCGCCAGGCTGCGGCCTCCAGGGCCTTCAGCTTTTCGGCTGCTGCGCAGATGTTTATGCCCGTCAGTTTGATCGCTTTGCGATCGGGTGTGCCTGCCTCTGTTTTAAACAATCCCACATCATAAGCGCCCAAATGAGCGCCACGAACAAAACCTTCCACAAGGGAAGCAAGCTTGTCCGCATCCCTGAGCGGGGAATAATCCATCAAATCAAGGGAAATGCTTCCTTCTACCTTTTTACCCAACTTTTTTACCAGGGAAAAAGCCGCTTTTTGCATACTCAGCGCGGTCGCTTCCTTTCCCAAACCCAGAAGGATAACCCGCCTGAGTGTCCCTGAAGCCAGATAAAGGGTTCGAATCTCTCCTTCTTTAGCCAGAAAATCTGCTTCCAGACCCGCCAGTTTATTTCCCACTTTCTCCTCCAGCAAAGGCAGGATGACAGGTAAATGCGCTTCGCACATGGCGATAAGCAAATTTTCAGCTGTTTCTGTAGTCTTGTGATAAAATATGTTCATTTTTTGTCTCTATTCTCTGTTCTCTATTCTCTAATCTCTATTCTCTGTTCTCTATTCTCTAATCTCTATTCTCTATTCTCTGTTCTCTATTCCCGCTTCCCGCCTCCCACCTCTCCCCCACAAATGTGTAGATAATGCCTAACTTGTGCAAAAAGGCTTTTTATGAAAAAACTGAGAACTCCATCAACGCATTTTGACTCGCTGCAGGATTTCCCTTTTATGCCGCAGTACCTGGAAATAGACGGGCTTCGCATGCATTATGTGGATGAGGGAAAAGGGGATGAAATCATCCTGATGTTGCATGGCGAACCGAGCTGGTCGTATTTGTACCGGAAGATGATTCCGGTCTTTGTGGCGGCAGGGTATCGGGCGATAGCGCCGGATCTGATAGGTTTTGGCAAATCTGACAAGCTTCCGCAACAAAGCGATTACAGCTACCAAAAGCATGTGGATTGGGTGACAACTTTTGTTAAAACCCTCGATATCAGCAACATAACTTTGTTTTGTCAGGATTGGGGTGGTCTGATCGGTCTGCGAATCGCAGCAGAAAATCCCGCGCGCTTCGCGCGCATCGTCGCCGCCAACACCGCCCTGCCGATCGGCAATATCAAAATGCCGGAGGCATTTATGCAGTGGCTGGAATTCAGCCGGAACTCTCCCAAATTTGATATCGGCACGGTGATCCAGCGTGCCACAGTCAGCGAGCTTTCGCCCGAAGTGATCGCTGCCTATAATGCGCCCTTTCCGGAGGACACCTACAAAGCCGGTGCCCGGATTTTTCCGAGCCTGGTGCCTATCACTCCAGACGATCCGGCTGTGCCTGCCAATCGCGCTGCCTGGGCAGAGCTGATGCAATGGCAGAAGCCCTTTTTGACGCTCTTTAGCGATTCTGACCCTATCACGCGGGGTGGAGAAAAGTTTTTCCAGCAGGTGATACCAGGCGCCAAAGGGCAGCCTCATGAGATCATCCAACAGGCCGGGCATTTTCTGCAGGAAGACAAGGGAGAGGAAATTGCGGAGAAGATTGTCAGCTGGATCGCGTAGCTGGACCGCCATGATCTTCACAGAGTTAAACATCCTAAATCATAAAAAACCAGTGTTTTCAGCGTCAAAATCTTCTCAATAAATGAAGCTTCCATTGATACTTTTTTCGCTTGTATTCATTTTTCAATCTTCCTATGGCCAAAAGGGTCTCAGTGGCTTGCAGATCGGTGCCGAATATTTCGGCGGCAAGACGCTCCTCCACAGCCCCAGCATGCGCTTCACTATCCCGGATCGGCCCTGGGGCATCACCGTGGAGGCGATGGTACAGACCCGTGGCAATCAGTATTGGCAACAGATGTATGGCTATCCGCGCTTTGGTTTGCAGTTTACCTACAAAAGCTTTGGAAATGACCCCATCCTGGGTCATGCCATAGGCCTGGTTCCGCAAATAGATTTGCCCATCCTCAGGAAAGGTGTGGGAAACTGCTGGTTTCGCTTTGGCTTTGGGGCCGATGTCATCACAAAGCCTTTTGATCGGGTAAATAATTACAACAACAACGCCATCGGCTCTTATATCAACAACATGACCTATCTGGGTTTTTTATGGGAATCTCCGCTCTCAGCGCGTTGGGCGCTGCGGCTGGGGGGCACGCTCACCCATACCTCCAATGGAGCGGTCGTCATGCCCAATTTGGGCTTAAATTCCGTTGACTGGCGGATAGGCATCGTCTACAATACCGACCCCCAGGCAGAAAAGACAGACTTTGCCTACAAGCAACTTCCACTCGAAAAAAAGATCATCTTTAACCTAAGCTACGGCCTGGGTTCCGAGCAATTTAAAACACCGAATGGCCCCAGCTACCCTGTCTACATCCTGGCAGCCTTTGCCTCCCGGCAGTTTAGTCGATCCAGTAAACTCAACCTCGGTCTGGAGTGGAATTATTATCCGGCCAATGCCGCTTTCAATCAGAGCATCGACATCCCCCGGGAGGAAGTCATCCCCCAATTCAAGCCTTCACGCATCAGCATGAACCTGGGACATGAACTCATGTTTGGACGGGTGAGCTTTCTGGTAGCTCTTTTTATGTATGTGGATCATCCTTTTGAGGGAGATGGCTGGTTTGGCAACAAACTGGGGCCTACCTACTATTTTTTCAAACCTTTTGAGCCGGGAAGACGCCACAATATCTTCCTCGCAGGTCGCCTGAAATCTCACGGATTCACCGCAGATTATGTCGAATTAAGCATGGGAGCCTGTTTTTAGGGCATCAAACATCCTACTAGACATTTTGCCTAGTTAGCCAAGCTGAAGAGAAGATTTAGACAGGATAAACATGATTTTCAGGATTTACAAGAAAAACTAATGGCATCCTGTTAATCCTGAAAATCCTGTAATCCTGTCAAAAAAGGAGGTATG
>JAUIGE010000069.1 GCA_030430205.1 Bacteroidia bacterium
GTTCATATTCACTGACCAAGGAACGCTTGAAATCTTCGCTGTAAGTTCGGCTTCGTTGTAACTGTTTTCCGTCTTTTAACATGAGATTTTTTGTTGAAAAACGGTCAACTTATTTCAGGGACGCACACGAGAGCAGAGATGAGAGAGGTAGGATTTTTTTAAAAAAAAATGAAATATGAAAACGATTGATTTGCCAGCTTTTGAACAATGGAAGGAACTTTGCCTGCGTCCGGCGATGGACACTTTTCAGCTCCATGATCAGGTGCATACTATCCTAAAAGAAGTAAAAGCACGCGGAGACCATGCTTTGTTGGAGTTTACAGCCCGATTTGATCGGGTCGATTTGGATGAATTAAAAGTTTCCGAACGGGAAATGGAAGATGCCGGGCACTTGGTTTCTCAGGAATTGAAACACGCGATCCAACAGGCAAAAGCCAATATTGAACGCTTTCACAGCCTGCAAAAGGAAGCCGTTCGACGGGTGGAGACACAGCCTGGCGTCACTTGCTGGCGCAAAAGTATTCCCATCGGGAAGGTGGGCCTGTACATACCGGGCGGCAGCGCCCCTTTGTTCAGCACTTTGCTGATGTTGGGCGTGCCTGCGACCCTGGCGGGTTGCAAGGAAATGGTGCTATGCACCCCTCCCCAAAAGGATGGCAGCATCCATCCGGCTATTCTCTATACAGCCCGGCTCCTTGGCCTGGGCCAAATATTCAAAGTGGGAGGCGCGCAGGCGATCGCTGCGCTGGCTTATGGAACGCAAAGCGTTCCGGGAGTTGACAAGATTTTCGGCCCAGGCAATGCCTGGGTGACGGCTGCGAAGCAGCTGGTGCAGATGCAGGGCATCGCCATTGACTTGCCCGCAGGGCCGAGCGAGTTGCTGGTGATCGCAGATGCAAGCTGCGAGCCTGCGTTTGTGGCGGCTGACCTGCTCAGCCAGGCTGAGCATGGACCTGATAGCCAGGTGATTTTGCTTTCTGATAAGAAAGCTGTGATTCAGGCTGTCATGGCAGAAGTTCAGCTTCAGCTGAAAGCGCTTCCCCGCAAGGAAATCGCCTCAGAAGCCCTTACTCACAGCAAGGCCATCTTGCTGCATGACCTGCAAGAAGCGATGGCATTTAGCAATGCCTACGCGCCTGAACACCTGATCCTGGCTGTTGAAAATCCTGAAACCCTCGCCGAAGCGGTCGAAAACGCTGGAAGCGTATTTCTCGGTCACTACAGCCCGGAAAGCGCAGGCGACTATGCCAGCGGCACCAACCACACCCTGCCCACCAACGGCTATGCCCGTGCATATAGCGGCCTCTCCCTCGACAGCTTCCTCAAGAAAGTCACTTTTCAACAGATCAGCCCGGAAGGCCTTCAAAACATAGGTCCCACAGTCGAAATCATGGCCGCCGCAGAGCAACTCCAGGCCCACAAAAAGGCCGTCTCTATCCGCCTCAAACATCTTAAATCATAAAACCAGCGAAAATCAGCGTCCACTACAAACATTCTCCCATGTTCAACCTATATAACATCATCCGCCCCAACGTCCAACGCATGAAAGCGTACAGCAGCGCCCGCGACGAGTTCTCCGGCACAGCCAGTATCTGGCTCGACGCCAACGAAAACCCCTACCCCAGCGATTACAACCGCTATCCCGATCCGCAGCAGCGGGAAGTCAAGCGTTTGCTTGCCGAAATCAAAGGCATTTCACCCGACAATATCTTTCTCGGAAATGGCAGCGATGAAGCCATTGACCTGCTTTTTCGCGCCTTTTGCGAACCCGGCAAAGACAAAGTTTTGCTTTTTTCGCCTACCTATGGGATGTACAAAGTCTGCGCAGCATTGAATGATGTGGGCATACTTGAGGCGCCTTTAACAGCTGATTTTCAGCTGGATGTGGCGAAAGCCTTAGCCATCTGCGAAGCAGAGAAGCCCAAAATGATATTCATTTGCTCCCCCAATAACCCCACCGGCAACCTCATCCCACAGGATCAAATCCTTTCGCTGGCCCATACTTTCCCAGGACTTGTCGTTGTAGACGAAGCCTATATAGACTTCACTCCCGAGGGCAGCATGCTCCCCCTGCTTACTGCCAACTCCAAACTGCCCACTGCCCACTCCCCCCTGCCCACTAAAAACCTGGTTATCCTGCAAACTTTCAGCAAAGCCTGGGGCCTCGCCGGCATACGCCTCGGCATGGCTTTCGCTAGCAAGGAAATCATCGCTATTTTCAACAAAATAAAACCTCCCTATAACGTCAACCAGCTCACCCAAAAGGTGGCAATACAAAAACTCCAGGCAGCCGATGAGTTGAGAGGAAAAGTAGACGAGATAGTATCCGAAAGGAAAAAATTGATTCAGCATTTGTCCCCATTGGAGCAGGTGATCCGTATTTTCCCTTCTGACGCCAACTTTCTGCTGATACAATTCCAAAATCCTCGGCATGTATTTGAAAGGATGAAGGAGAAAGGAATCATCCTGCGGGATCGTAGCCAGGCCGTTCCCGGCTGTTTGCGCATCACCGTCGGCACCCCTGCTGAAAATGAAAGCCTGATCCAGGCATTGTCCCAACTGGAAAATCGGCCATTTACTCTTTCTCCCCAGCTACAGGAACGCCGGGCCCGCATACATCGCCAAACCCATGAAACGGATATTTTGATTGAGCTAAACCTGGACAGGCGGGATCAGCATGAATTTTCCACGGGCCTGGGCTTTTTTGATCACATGCTGGAGCAGATAAGCAAACATGGCAATATCGGGCTAAAAGTACAGGTAAAAGGAGATTTACACATTGATGAGCACCATACCATCGAAGATACGGCACTTGCCCTGGGACAAGCTTTTCTGGAGGCTTTAGGCTCCAAAAAAGGCATCTCTCGCTATGGATTTCTCCTGCCCATGGATGATGCGCTGGCACAGGTTGCGCTGGATTTTGGTGGCAGGCCCTGGATCGTATGGGAGGCAGATTTTCACAGGGAAAAAATCGGCGGGATGCCTACCGAAATGTTTTACCATTTCTTCAAGTCCTTTAGTGATACCGCAAAATGTAACCTCAATATCAAGGCCGAAGGCCAAAATGAGCACCACAAGATCGAAGCGATCTTCAAGGCATTTGCAAGGGCCATCCGCATGGCGGTCGCCAAAACCGGAGATGATTCCATCCCCTCAACCAAAGGAAGCTTATGATAGCCATCGTAAAATACAATGCGGGCAACATCCGATCGCTGATAAATGCCCTGGTCAGATTAGGCATCGAGCCGCTGCTCACAGATGATCCAGATCAACTTCGCGAGGCGGAAAAGGTCATTTTTCCCGGCGTAGGGGAAGCCAGCAGCGCCATGGCCTATTTGCGCCAACGGGGCCTGGACCAGCTACTTCGTTCCCTCAAACAGCCCTTTTTGGGCATTTGCCTGGGCCAGCAATTGATGGGAAGTCATTCTGAAGAAGGCGATGTGGCTTGTCTGGGCATTTTTCCTGAAAAAATAAAAAAATTCCCCCCTCTGGACAAGGTCCCGCATATCGGCTGGAATAATTTCGAGGAGCTAAAAGGCCCTTTATTCAAAGGCATAGAAAAAACAGATGATATGTACTTTGTGCATTCCTTTTATATGGAAAAAGGACCTGATACGATCGCCAGTACGGATTACATCCTGCCTTTCAGCGCAGCTGTCCACAGGGAAAATTTTTATGCTGTACAATTTCACCCGGAGAAATCCGCTGCTGTAGGACAGCGCTTGCTCTCGAATTTCCTCGAAATTTGAAAATACGTCCCTCAAAGAATTTTTAAAAAAATCAAAAATATGAGAATCATCCCCGCAATAGACCTCATCGACGGCAAATGTGTCCGCCTCACTCAGGGCGACTACGCCCAAAAAAAGATATACAATGAAAATCCTGTGGAGGTCGCCAAAAGCTTCGAAGGCGCAGGCCTTCAGTACCTGCACCTGGTCGACCTGGACGGTGCCCGCTCCGGCCATATCGTCAATTGGCGGATTTTGGAAAAAATCACCAATCAAACGGGGCTACAACTTGATTTTGGCGGCGGTATCAAAAGCGACGAGGACTTGCGCATAGCCTTTGAATGTGGGGCAAAACAACTCACGGGCGGCAGCATTGCGGTAAAAGAGGAAAAAACATTTTTGAAATGGCTTAGCCTCTATGGGCCTGAAAAAATCATCCTTGGCGCAGACGCCCATTCTGGAAAAATTGCAGTCAGCGGTTGGCAGCAAATCACCGAACTGGATGTAATTTCTTTCATTCAATCTTTCGTACAGGAAGGTATCGAATATGTGATTTGTACCGATATAGACAAAGATGGAATGTTGGCAGGGCCTTCTATGGGATTGTATCAGGAAATTTTAGCAGAAAATAAAAGCATCAAGCTGATCGCCAGTGGGGGCGTAAGCAGCATAGATGAATTGCTTCAACTTCGTGAAATGGGGATGGAAGGTGCCATCATTGGAAAGGCTTTGTATGAAGGAAAAATTCGTCTGCGGGATCTGGCGAAAATAACATAAAACAGACATGCTCAAAAAACGCATCATTCCCTGCCTGGACATACGCGACGGCCGCACCGTCAAAGGCATCAACTTCCTTGACATACGCGATGCAGGCGATCCAGTCGCCCTGGCCAAAGCCTATGTCGCGCAAGGCGCCGATGAACTCGTCTTTCTCGACATCACCGCGACGGTAGAAAAACGCCCGGCTTTGGTTTCGCTGGTGGAGCGAATATCCGTTGAAATCAACATCCCCTTCACCGTGGGCGGTGGCATCAACAGCGTCGAAGGCGTGGCAGCTCTGCTACAGGCCGGTGCTGATAAAATCAGCATCAACTCAGCCGCCATCAGGCGGCCGGAGCTTATCCGGGAGCTTGCCCAAAACTTTGGCAGTCAATGCATTGTCCTGGCAATTGATTGCCGAAAGGAAGCCGACGGCTGGCGCGTCTTTACCCATGGCGGGCGTACGCCCACAGGCATAGATGCCCTTGCCTGGGCAGCGCAGGCAGAAGCACTAGGCGCAGGAGAAATCCTGCTCACTTCCATGGATCATGACGGGACGAAGCAGGGCTTCGCCACGGAATTGACCCAGGCGATCTGCGATCGCGTCAACATTCCTGTCATCGCTTCCGGCGGTGCCGGAAGGAGGGAGCATTTCGCAGAAATATTTCTGCAAAGCAATGCCGATGCCGCCCTGGCGGCCAGTGTCTTCCACTTTGGAGAAATCCCCATCCCCTCACTCAAACAATTTCTCACCCAACAAAACATACCTATCCGTGAAGCCAGACTTTAAAAAAGGAAACGGGCTGATACCCGTTATCATCCAGCACCACCAGACCTTTCAGGTACTCATGTTAGGCTACATGAATGAAGCCGCTTTTGAAAAAACCCAAAAGGAAAAAAAGGTCACCTTTTACTCCCGCTCCAAAAAACGCCTTTGGACCAAAGGAGAATCTTCAGGGAATTTCCTCTGGGTAAAAGACATGAAAATTGACTGCGATCAGGATGCACTTTTGCTAAAAGCAGCACCTGAGGGACCGACCTGTCATACAGGAAGTTATAGTTGTTTTGGCAAAGAAAAAGCCCATGGCTTTTTGCATAAACTGGAAGGCATCATCCAGCAGCGAAAAAAACAGCCCAAAAAGGGCTCCTATACCAGCAAGCTTTTTGAAAAAGGCATAAACAAAATCGCCCAAAAAGTAGGCGAAGAAGCCGTAGAGTTGGTTATCGAAGCCAAAGACAATAACGATACCCTTTTCCTCAACGAAGCTGCCGACCTGATGTACCATTTCCTCATTTTGCTCTCGCAAAAAGGAAAGGACCTTTCCGATGTCGAAAAGGTCCTTTTGGAAAGACATGGGAGGATGTGAGAATTAGAGGATTAGAGGATGTGAAGATTAGAGGATTTTAAATGTTCTTTCATCCTCTCATCTGCTAATCCTCTCATCTGCTAATTCTTAACAATCCGTCTCGTACTCCCGCCCTGCGACGTACTTACGCGCAGGAGATAGAGGCCTGCGGCCAGATCCTGTAGACGGAAGCTGCCCTGCCAGCTTTGAGCATGAGCGCTTTGGCGCTCGATGAGACGCCCGTTCATATCGAAAAGATCAATATGTATACTCTGCATTTTGTCCAGTTCCATGCGAATCTGGACATCTTCTGAGGTAGGATTTGGGAATACTTCCCAGCTGCTTATGCCCGCAGCGAGGTCTTCCTCAATGCCATTGGGATCTTCACCGACGACCGCCGTATCCAGCTGGATGCAGCCATTGGCATCTGTGATGGTCACGTCATAGCTTCCCGGCCCCACATTGGAGATGGTATCTGAGCTAGCTCCCGTAGACCAAAAATAGGCGTAGGGAGGTGTTCCTCCCATGACATCTACCCAGGCACGGCCTGTGGTCAGGCCCATGATAGAATTTACGGCGCCAGCCGTACTGGTCAATTGGCTGGGCTGAGAGATACTCAGGTTGAGGCTGTCTACACAGCCATTGTCATCTGTCACATAAACGGAATGCATGCCTGCGGCCAGCGTAGATACGCTGCTGCCTGTGGCGCCATTGCTCCAGCTAAAAGTAAGAGGGGTTGTGCCACCTGTTCCCGTAACCGTTGCAGTCCCATCCATATCGCCGAAACATTTTACATCTGTCTTCATACCGAGGATGACATCCAGGGCCACAGGTTGGCTGATAGAGGTTGAAAAAGTAGTAACGCAATTCGCCGCGTCTGTGATCGTCACCGTATGGGAGCCAGGAGCCAGGTTACTGGCAGTCTGGGTTGTATCCATATTGGACCAATTGTAACTATAGGGCGCGGTACCACCGCTCAAAAACACGGTGACGGAGCCATCATTTGCACCATTACAACTTACATTAACTTTTTGGGTGCTATCCACAACTGCTCCACCTGTATCATTGATAGTCAGGGTGGTATCTATGGAACAGCCATTCGCTCCTTCAATATTCACGCTATAATTTCCACTGGCAATATTGGCAAGAGTGGAAGTGGAGCCTATGACCATCAGGCCGGTATTCCAACTGAAATTAAAAGGGCCTGTGCCTGTGGCATTTACGGTAGCTGAGCCTGTGGCCATCCCACAAGTTGCGTCAACAAGCGTTGTGGTGACAGCCGGCACATCGCCTACGGTAAATTGTATGCTAAAAGTAGAGTCACGGATTGCCTGAGCACCAACTATGGGCAGGGTCACATGCACATCAGTAATGATCCTGAGCGTGCGTGTTCCAGATACCGTAGGCGTGCCCGAAAGGCGTATACAGCCTGAAGTATTTCCTGGAAATCCACAGGAAGGCCTTCCACATTGGTAGCTCAGACCAGGGTGTAAATTGTTCACACTGATAAGAACAATCGAATCAATCGGCACGGTAGTACTTCCAAAAGGGGGAATATTGACCAGGGTATCCTGCGGTACGACAACAGTAATCACGGCATCATACATACCATCGACGCAACCATCAGGCAGATTCGCCGGATATATTCCTGGTGTATGAAATGATGTGTCAGGTGTACACATCTGAGCTGACAAAAAACCGCTAAAAAGCAGGCTGAGGAAAAGTAGTAGTGTTGATTTTTGTAACATAAAATTTAATTGATTAGTCGAAATAGGTGTAGGTTGTTTGCTTTCGTCCAGCTTATGACATATCGATAAACCGGATTCAGCTTCTTTGCGTTCTAAATTATGTTAATCCCTAAATTATGCAAACGAAAGTATTATTAATTCTTGTTATTCTGGTGCTTCATACCCTTTTGGCATGCACAAAACCCAAAACCGATAACGAGCAGGAAAGATCAGAAATTACTTTGGATCATGATGATTCGATAAACGATCAAAAACCTCCTAAGGCTGCTTATCTTTTGCCTGCAGATACCTTAACACCCGCAGTTTCCACCCAACCCACTGCCGGGAAAGTCGTCAGGGCCATGAAAGCAAACCAAATAAAGGCTGTCCTTCCAGACTCCAGCATTCAACACAAAGAACAAAAAGTAGAAGCAATTCCAGAGGAAAAGCATGAAGTAGCACATGCTCCTGAGCCTCAGGAAACTCCCAAAAGCATTTCTCATGAAATCTGGAACACCTTACTCCAAAAGTATGTATCAGCCAGTGGGCAGGTCAATTATTATGGACTGAAAGGGGAAAAGGAGCAATTGGATATTTATATCAAACTCCTGAGCGAAAACTATCCCAATAGCAAATGGGACAGAAATGAGCAGTTGGCTTATTGGATAAATGTCTACAATGCCAATACGGTCAAGCTGATATTGATGAATTATCCGCTCAAAAGCATCACAGATCTCGACAAACCCTGGGACCAGAAATTTATCGCAGTAGGGAAAATATCCTACTCCCTCAATCAGATCGAAAACGAAATCATTCGTCCTATTTTCCAGGAGCCGCGCATCCACTTCGCAGTCAACTGCGCAGCCAGATCCTGCCCTCCTTTACTGAATGAAGCATTCACCCCCGAAAAGCTAATAAGTCAGCTTGAAAAGCAGACCCGTGCTTTTATCAATAGCAGCGCAAATAAAATTACCACAAACAAAGTGGAGCTTTCCAAAATCTTTGATTGGTATGGAGAAGACTTTGGAGAACTGCTTTCTTTCATCGGAAAGTATAGCAATGTCGGCGTAAAAGGGAGCGCAAAGATCAGTTTCCTGGAGTATGATTGGGCGCTAAATGAGTAAAAGGGCCACCAGCAATTTTCAATTGCATGATGCCAGCGATGGAATCCGCTCTGCCCTTCGCCATCTCTGCATTTTCTCCGGCAAAAAGCTCATCCACTGTCTCGTGAAATAAGGCCTTCCAGCGATCAAAATGGGCATGTGTCAGCTTTTCTTTTTGGTCCAGATGCTTATGCACCTTCATGGGATTGCCCGTATATTTCATCCGGTGAAAAAGGGATGTTTCCCAAAAATCGTACATCTTGGGCTTATGGAGATCCCAATCTACCTGCGCTACATCATTAAAAATATAGCCAATCGTTTCATCCTCTACCACTTTATCATAAAAAGTATCCACCAGGAGGATGACATCTTCTCTACTGAATAAATCTTTCATTTTGCAAAATTAGCCATTCTTTTTCCTTAACCTTTGACTTTAGTCATCTTCACTACAAAGCCTTTTTCCCCAGCACTGACATGGACGATCAGATTTTTTCTACCCTTGAGTTGATAGTGAATTTTTTGAGGAAAATCGTGGTCTGGATTTTCAAAAACTACGTTTCGTTTATCATAAGATGACAAATAGAAACCAATGCTTTTACCTGCATTCTGATTAGGAACATTCGCATAATACCAAATGCCGCCTTTAGGGTTTCCAGAAATACTCAAAGCCTCCAGGTGTTTTTTTTCACCCTTTTCATTCAACATAAATCCTTCTCCTGTTAATCTAAAGTCCTCCGTTTTTTCCCAAACTTCAAACTGTTGCTTTCCTTCTATCTGCCATTTGCCTTCCAGTCTATCTATGGTTTCCCATTGGAATTGGGCAAACCCGATCAGGGGAAGGCAGGTCAGAAGAAGGAATAAAAATTTCTTTGCCATAATTCCAGCTTGATTTTTTAGAAAAAACGTCAAAGCACAGACGATATTCGATTAATTCGTAATTTGAGGTCATGATACGAAACATCACCTTCTGCTTCATCCTTTTTTCGCTTTTGGCCTGCAATCAGCCTCCATCAGATAAAGGATCATCCAGCTCCCAGGACCAGGAGACCTCACCTGCAATGCAAGAAAACCAACTCGCGCAAGCCCTGATTGGCACCTGGGAGTCCGTCTCCCTGCAAATCACCATGCCGGGCTGGAACAATACAGACAGCACCGCATACATTACTGCTGATGAATCCAATTGGGAGGAAGTCATGCAAATTAAACCCGTGACCACGGTCTTCAACAATGACTTTTCCTATCACGCAGAATACTATGACCTCTCCGGCAAACTTATCAACCGCCCCACAGGAAGCTGGGAAGTCAGGGGAAATACGCTCATTTATCATGAAGAGACACCTGTTCCCATGACATTTCAGCAGCAGGTTGAAAAAATAAATGATACAGACTATCGCTTCATTTTTCAAATGGACTATGACCAGGATGGGCTGGAGGATGACAAAGGCGTAGGCATTTCGAGGAGGATATATTAGCAATGTGCAGATGAGTAAAATAGCAGATGGAAGCTTTCTGGATCAATTAGCCAGGCGAATTCAGGCAGATTTTGGAGACGATATTGGAGATATCGCGGTGGTATTACCCACCCGGCGGGCGGCTTTATTCCTTAAGGAATCTCTTGCCAAAACCTACAAAAAGACGCTCTGGGCGCCTCAGATGTTGTCTATACAGGACTTTGTCCGTTCACTCACCAACTGGCAATACCCCGAGCAACTGGCTCTGAATTTTGAGCTTTACCAGGTGTATAAAAAAGCCATGCGGGAGCGCCATCCCGGGTATAATGAAAGTTTTGAGCGCTTTTATGCCTGGGGAGAAATGCTGCTCAAAGATTTTGATGAAGTGGATAAATACCTGGTGGATGCCGAAGGCTTATTTAGCAACATCCGGGATTTGCGGCGGATAGAAATGGAATTTGGGCTTTCCGAGAATGACGCCAAAGCGCTACAACGCTTTTGGCAGTCGGTGCATGGCCTTACGGCCACAGAGGAGGAAGAAGCCATTTCGCCCATCAAAAAGACCTTTTTGGATATATGGGAAGTGCTCGGCGATGTGTACAAAAACTTTGGACAATCCCTCCAGGCCAAATCCCTGGCCTATGACGGGATCGCCTATCGGCAGATTGTCGCACAATTGCGCGAAGAAAAGCTCAAATTGCCTTACAGGCACGTCATCTTTGCGGGCTTCAATGCCTTGTCCCTGGCCGAACAGGAGATGATCCGCCTGATGCTGGAGCAACAAAAAGCACATATTTATTGGGATGTAGATGTCAGTTATTTTCCTGAAAAAATCCTCCAAAACCAGCCCAACTGGCAATATGGAGCGATCAGCGAAGAGGCGGGCAAATTTATCCGCAAACTTCATCCCCTCTGGGAGGCCAAAGGCAGCCGGCTGATTCAGCACGATATGGTCGCTGAAGAAAAGGAAGTTATCCTTACTGGCGTGGCGCTGCAAACGGCCCAGGCGCGTTTGTTGGGGCAATTGCTTGCAGATCTTCCCTCCGACACTGACGCTTTGCGTCAGCATGCCATCATTCTGGCAGATGAAAATCTGCTGTTTCCCGTGCTCTATTCCCTGCCCGAAACCGTTGAAAACCTCAACATCACCATGGGTTTTCCGCTCCGGCAGACCCATGTCTACCATTTGCTCTTTAGCATCACAGGGCTGATTCGCAACCAAATATTGGGAAAGGATGGCAAAGGCCTTTTCTCCCACATTGACCTGCTTCAGCTGCTCAACAGCCCCTATATAAAATCCATTGCGCCCCAGCTCAGTGAAAAAAAGCAACAGGAGATTCAGGAGAAAAACCTGCTTTACGTCCCCCGGGAATTTTTACTTGAAGCGGCTTCTCCCCCACTCTATGTGCATATTTTTCAGCCTCCGGCAAGCAGCGCTGAGCTGGTAACTTACTTTGCAGAACTTTTTGATCTGCTGCTGGCAGATGCGCAAAGCAGAGATGCACAGCTGGAGGCGGAATATATATTCCAGTTTTTCACGCTTTTCAATCGCTTCAGGGATATCCTCGCTGAATTTGATGAAACACTCTCAGTGCGCGGCTTCGCCGATATCTTTCGCGAAGCGATCCGAAAAGGGAAGATTCCCTTTGAAGGGGAGCCACTTATCGGCTTGCAGCTGATGGGGATATTGGAGAGTAGAACGCTCGATTTCGAGCATGTTTACCTTCTCGGAGCCAATGAAGGCAGCCTGCCTGACACCTCATCTGGCAATAGCTTTATCCCTTATCACCTGCGGAAAGGCTTTCGCATGCCCACTTTTGAGGAAAAGGATGCCATTTTTGCCTACCACTTTTTTCGCCTGATACAACGGGCCAAACATGTTCACCTGATCTATAACAGCAACAGCATTGATGGCGGAAGTACGCAGGAAATGAGCCGCTATTTGCAGCAACTCAAGCTTTATCAGCACCTTTTTCCCAATATGAAGTTGGTGGAAAGGCAGTACCAGATTCCTGCCCCTTTCAGCAAACAACCCGAAATTCATATTCAAAGAGGTATAGAGGTCGAACAAAAGTTCGGGTTGAAATACCTGAGCAAAGGCAGCCGATATCTTTCGGCCACTGCACTGACCACATTTTTGGCCTGCCCCATCAAATTTTATTTCAAATACCTGGCTGAAGTCAAGGAAATAGAAAGCCTGGAAGAAAGCATGGAAGCAGGCACTTTTGGGACCGTGCTTCACAGCAGCATGGAGTATCTGTACAGGCCATTTTTGGGGAAAACTGTTCAAAAAGAAGATTTTGAAGCGCTTAACAAGCGAATAGATGCCGAAATAAAAAAGGCTTTTCTGGAGCAAAACATAGCCTGGGACCTGCAACTTCAGGGGAAAAACTACCTCTACCGGGAAGTAATCCAAAGGCTTTGCAAAGACATCCTGGAACAGGATGAAATTTCGGCGCCTTTTGAGATCCTTCATCTGGAAGATGATTCGCTTTTCCATACCCAGCTGCCTCTTGGCCAGCAAAGCGTCAAACTCAACGGTCTCTTTGACCGGGTGGATCGCATGCCTGGTACGGGCTATGTCCGCATTGTAGATTACAAAACAGGTAAAGTTGATTTTGGAAAAACCCCTCATACGGTTGAGGATGTTTTTTCGGCTGAAAAATGGGAAAGGGCGCAGCTAGGGGGCTTAAAAGAAGCATTTCAAGGCTTTTTATACGCCTGGCTCTTTGATCTGAAATTTCCGGGAAATGACATCGTGATGGGCTATTATACAGCCCGCAAATTGCAAAATGGGCTGGTTTATCTGAATGCCGGAGAACCCATCCGCCAGGAACAATTGCAGGCCTTTGGCGCAAAATTAGCAGAGCTAATTGGTCACATTTCCCGTGCGGATTTTCCGCAAAGCGAGCAGCTTTCCCGCTGTGGATACTGCGCATATCGGGAGATCTGCGGCAGATAAGGCAGAATAGCCAGGACTCAATTTCTGGCGTTTCTTTTATATGCATAAAAGCCCATTCCAGCCACGATGAGCAAGCTCATGAGCCCGATCCATCCCCACCATCCCAGCCCATAGGCTGGCAATGAGATGGGTCGCATGTCGCCAATGGCGACGAAAGCCGCCCACATGGCCGGCGCATGCAGCGCCGCCTGCTCAGAATGAAGCAAAGCCAATTTGGCTTCATGCAAAGCGGTAGCTTTATCCTTCCCGGCGATCAGGCCTTCGTAAAAGGCCTCTATCAGGGGATCCGCGGCCGTGGCGCGGACGGGCCAGAGTGACTGAACCGTAGCCTGGCTACCCGCAAAGGTGAATGCCCTTGCAAGGCTCATGACACCTTCACCCCTTTCTATATGGCCCGCGCCTGTCTCACAAGCGCTGAGAACCGTAATATCGGCTTGCAACCGCAGGGAGGCGAGTTCATCCAATCTTATTTTTGCCGTTTCTGCAGTTCCTTCTGCAAGGGCTATCCAGGCAGTATGGCTCTCTGCATCCCATGCCACCGCATGGGTGGAAAGGTGCAAAATCTGAAAATCATGGGCAGACCGCAATAGTGCTTCCTTTTGGGCTTGTGCCCCTGTCAGGGCTACACCTCCCAATCGTTTTTTTAAGTGCTCAACTTCCTGAATTGTATGCGGCAGCGGTGCCAGATTTGATCCGGGAAAGCTTCCCGGAGCCATACCCATAAAGGTTTTGGGAGCCTTTTCGGATAGGCGGGCACGGGTATAGGTGTGGAACAGTAAATTGCCTGAATAGGCATAACTACAGATATGCTTTTTTATCAAAAAGGGGAAATCGGCGTAGGAGACGATTTCGGTCAGCCCTGATGTGAGCAACGCCTCAAAGGGAACCAGCGCCAGTTCCCGATCCGGGATGATGATGAGTTTTTTATAGGACTCTATCGGCAGGAGGCCAAGTATTTTCTGATACAATTGATAGGCATTTCTGTTATAAGAAACCCTTTCAGCCTCCTTGAAAGAAGTCAGGCTGGTCAAGGTAGACTCAATTAAATCCGATAATTTTTTCCCACTTGCCTGCCTGAAAAAATGACTTTCATTTTTTGTCAACATGAAGATGTAGAGAAATTCATCTCCCATGAAATATTCCACCAATGCTTCTCCTTCATTCAATAGACTTGCACGCATTTGCGCCAGTGTCGGCATTTCAGAAGAATATTTTAAGCGGTAGTATGTGGGATAGGTTTTTTCGAGCCTTGCCTCCAAAAGATCATATTGCCGTCGGGCATGGTATAGCTCTTCTTCGGCCTGCTTAAGGGCTATGCGGGACGGAGACTCACTTAATTTTAAGTCTCTGAAAGCCAGTTCAGCAGCGGTTAACTGGCGTTGCAGGTCTTTCTCCTGATAGAGGATCGAATCGGGTAAGCCGACCTGCAAGCGAGCGTGGCGATCCTGAAATGCTTCTAACAGCAAATTTGCTTTGCTCCTTTCTGCGAACTCAAAACCGAGTTGCCAATGCCTCTCCTGAGGATCAAGTTGATAGAGGGCATAGGCTGCAGCCAGAGCGTTCTCTGCACGTTGATGCGTTTCATCTGTGAGCAGCAGTTTGTCACTTTCATGTCCAATGCCTCGGCGAAGCTGAGAAGCAGCCAGGTTGGCAAGTCGGTTGCATTCAATGGCTGAGCGGAGGTCATCCTGGCTGGATTTTTTTTCGTAGCGGGCGAAATAGCACTTTGCCTGAATAGTCAAGGCTTCCAAAAGGACGGACTCAGGATAAAAATCAGCCGCATCTGGCAATGTATCAGCTGCATTCATATCTGGCAAAATCCCCTTATAGGCTGCCTGACAAGCTTCCAAAGCTTTTTCATATTGCTGAAGCTTAAAATAGCAGCTAGCCTTATGTACAAAAATCCTACTCAGTTCCCTCGAAAAGGGCCTTTGGTAAGTCTTTTTGCCCAACTCGATTGCTTGTTGAAATGCCCCCAGAGCATCAGGAATTTGATTTTTTTGAAGGTAAAAAAGGCCATAGGTATCAAGGGCGTCAGCCAGGTAAGATTCATACCTTTTTTGATCGGGTATTTCTCCATCCAGTATGGAATAATGAATCAGCTCTTGTAAAACTGCTACCGCTTGTTTCAGGAAAGGCTCTGCCTTTGGGGCCTGCTTTTTTTCAACATACATACTCCCTATCCCTAAGGTTGCAATTGCATATACTTCATCTTTGAAATCATCCTCTGAATATAAGGCAAGCGCTTTTTGATAGGAAAAAATAGCGTCATCCGTATTCCCAAGTAAATCCTCTACACTCCCCAGGTCAGCAAGGCAACTTTTTTGAATATCTATTAATTCATAGGATTCAGCTATCTCCAATCCCCTTTTCAGGCTCAAATATCCTTTTTGGAAATTACTCAGGCGTTCATAGTTATTCCCGCTAAATTCCAGCGCATAAGCAGCAATCACATGATCCAGGATTTGAGGCTCAGGAATTAGTTCATAATTCTGAATGCAAATTCCATAATATTCTATGGCTGTTCCATAGCGGCCTTCATCATCCGCGCTCAGGCCTTTGATATAATAAATAATTGATTTTTCACTCGTCCCATCTTCCGCAAGCTTTGCCGCCTGAAGAATATATTTCAAAGAGGATTCATAGTCTTTTATCGCTGCATAGGCTCGCCCCAGCGTATAGCACACATAAAAGGAATCTTCTTTTTGAGTCAGTGTTGCCTGAAGGCTATCAATCTGTTGTTGATAATTTGTTGTACTTCTTTCCCTGATCTCCTGGTCCCAGTAATCTACCAGATCAACGAATAAGGATTCCGTCTTTTCCTGAGAAGAAGGTTGTGCGTTGGCAAATCCAACAAAGAAAAAGCCAAAAGCCAGCCAGCCTATGATTCGTTTACCCGCAGCCGAGTTCATGATTATCATCTTCTTCTGGATCTGCGTCTCCTCAATAATGAAATGAGTATGAGAAGCAATAAAATGATGGCTGCCAGCCAGTACCACCAACAAGGATAAGGATCGGTCACAGCAGGAGCAGGCGTACAATTACCATCGCAATCATACTCCTGAATAGAATCCAGGCTATCAGGGCTAATGAGTACAAATATGGAAACGGGGTAACATCTTTTGGAGAAGGTATCGCAGATGGTGTATCGCAGATTATCTACCAATACTTTATTGGCGTTTTTCCGGTTGATCACCTGGGCAGTATCTAACTTGCTGTACCTTGATCTGTTAGGAATGTAGCGGTATTCCGAACCATTAAAATTCCTTGTAGAGGTAGGATAAGCGATTCCCGCACGAGAGTGTGTTATGACAGCTGTACGGTAATCAAAAGCAACATTAGGATAAAAACTGCTGGCAATGCGGACCAGGTCCAAATCAAAGTTTTGGCCAGAATAGACATAGGTTTTGTTGTTATAACAAATTCGGGTGATACTGACTTCATCAGTCATCAGAGGATCTTGCTCCCCAAATATTATCCCTGCTTTATTGACAAACTGAAGCTGTCTGGCCCCATTTTCATTTATGCTGCAATCTGTAAAAATCTCAAAGTCAATATATCCCCAACTCCATTCTTCCGGAAGGGTATCTCCTTTTTCTATTTGTATACCCTCCCAATTTGTCACAGCATCTGCGACCATTTTACTGCCCCAGAGGAGGGTCTTCAATTCGATTTTTATTTCTCTTGTGACCGGATCCCTACTCAGTTTATAATAGGACTCGTCGGGATTGCTGCTATTCCATAATTGATCTCTCCAAATTGGAGGGTAATCACAAATATTATGGGGCTCGATAGTCCCTGCCAATTCAATATTCAATAGTTTGAAGGTATTGAAATCCAATGCCGATGACAGGGTATCTCTTATGATAATGTCATGTTCAGATGCATTTCCTTCGTTTTGAAAAGCAATCCGGTAGAATAATTTCTCGGGTTGACTACCTGTGATGTAGGCGTTTTTCCCTGAAGCCGGGGCCTCGCTGCCTACATATTTGTAATTGGGATCATGAGAACTGCTTACCGGAAAGCTTTTATCCAGATTGGTACTACTACCTCTCTGACCTTGTCCAGGGCAGTTAGCTATTTGTAAATTAAAAGAAAGCTCCCCTCCTGTTTTTAAAAATGGAGAGGTATAAAGGTTTAGCAGTACATGTACATATTGTGTAGCTGGGGAGCTGAAGTTGACAAAAAACTTGATGGTGTCCGCCTCAAGCCCGGGTCCCGGGATCGGAGCGGGGGAATAATCCCCTGATAAATTAGACAAAGGAGAGACCATTTGGCCCTCTTCAGGAGGGCTATTGGCAGGGATGAAAGCAGTATCTGGTGCTCCCCCGCCTCCTTCCTGAAAGAAAATGGCTAAGCTATCCAGGCTAAATACCCCCTTAGGAATGGCAAATTTTACTTCTCTGGCTCCTGTACCACCGCAGGTGTTTTCAAAAGTCATAACAAAAACCTGTAGGTAAGCTGGAACCAGGTCAAAAGCTGGCTCAAAATCCACAGGAGTAGGCGGAGGTACCAATTGATACCCATCAGCACCACTTCGAACTGTGGTCCCGGGATCCGGAGCAACAATTTCTAATTTATCCCCTTCCCCTGTCAGGGGTCTTGAAGTACGCAACACACTGCGCCCTTTGTCAGAACTTACGTAACGTTTGACCAAATACACTTTGGGGTAATATGAAGCTGGGGTAATATATCGGTGCCTGGGGGAGGGCTCATTGCTATATGTTCCATCACCAAAGTCCCATAGATAGCCATATTGAGCCATATCCGGGATAAATTCATCTAATAATTCTCCCAAATCGGGTTTCCCACATACAACGAATTGGTATTCGGGGAATCCATCAGGCCCCATGACCGATGTATAACTAATTCTAACATCATCACCAGACTGATTCCCCTCGGGCAGACACTCCTGGCCAAAAAGTAAAAAAGGAAAAGTAAAACTGAAGAATAAAAGGTAAAACTTAGACAAGTTACGCCCTTGTAATTGGTAAGCATTCATATCTAGGTGTGGATTGAGGATGGTGTGCTTTTACTTGAAAAATACAACCATATATGTTTTCAAACAAAAAGAAGTAACCGAAAATTTGAATTTTCCGATAGGGCGGGTATTGGGGCAAAGTTTATAAAACAAGAAAGCCTCCCCAATGGGGAGGCTTAAAAAAGCTGGCGTCGACCTACTCTTCCACCTATTACGGCAGTACCATCGGCGCTGAGGGGCTTAACTACTCTGTTCGAGATGGTAAGAGGTGTA
>JAUIGE010000003.1 GCA_030430205.1 Bacteroidia bacterium
AAACACAAACGGGGCCCTACCAGAAGGCCCCGCTATTAATCAACGACTTACGGCATAATGATCACCTTCGGTCGTTTCGTCTCAGCACAAAGTTCTTTATATTTATCCTAATTTTTTAACCCGTCTGGAATTTTGTCCGATTAATAGGGGGCTAGACCACAGCAAGGCCATGGCTGGGGAGATAAAATCGTGGGTAATGTTTTTGGAGAAATAGAGATCATTGACGGACTGAAATTCAGATCCAGCATGGGAATCGACCGCGCATTTTGGGGCAATGAGGGCTTCACCCCTGTTTATTATCTCAATGCTGCGAACCGCGTCGATATCAACAATTACAACCGCGCGCAGAATCAGGGCCTGAACTATATTTTTCAGAATACTCTTTCTTATGCTAAAGTATTTGGCTCCCATGACCTGAATATTGTAGTCGGTACTTCTGCTGAGAAAAGCGGCGGACAGGGCATCGGTGGCTCTATTCAGGATATTCCTGTTACGCGGATTGAAGATGCTTCCCTCGCTTTCCCTACACCTGCCGAAAGTCAGACTTTCTGGGGCTATGAGTACCAGGGAACATTGGCTTCTTACCTCGGACGGCTTAACTATAACTACAAGTCCAAATACATCCTTTCGGCCACCATGCGGATTGACGGCTCTTCCAAGTTTGGTTCCAATAACAAATTTGGCTACTTCCCCGCGGTATCGGCAGGATGGGTATTGACAAATGAAAACTTCCTGAGAGATAATACGGCGATCAACTTCCTGAAGCTTCGTGCTTCCTGGGGCGTAAATGGAAATGACCAGATCGGTGACTTCCGCTTCGTCTCCACCGTAGGCGGTGGCCGTAACTATACCTTCGGACTGGATGACCGCCTCGTCAATGGATCCAGCCCCAATGCTATCGCTAACCCAGACCTCCGTTGGGAGCAAACCACCCAAACCAATATCGGTTTGGATGCCAGGCTCTTCAAGCATGTAAGCCTTACCTTTGATCTTTTTGACAAAGTAACATCGGATATGCTCCTGGATATCGCCGTGCCAGGTTATGTCGGAAATGCTGGCCCCATAGGCAATATCGCTACCATGTCCAACAAAGGTGTTGAGCTGGAATTGGGATATGCGAAAAACTTCCGCAAGATGAACTTCGACATCAAAGGAAATGTCTCTTATGTTGTAAATGAGGTTACCGACCTCGGACCAGACAAAGAGTTTCTGCCAGGTCAGACTTTCAGTCCACAAGGACTGGAGATCACCCGTACAGCTGTAGGTTTGCCTGTGGGTTATCTGTATGGCTACACGACAGATGGCATTTTCCAGACACAGGCAGAAGTAGATGCATACACCAATGCAGATGGTTCTCCCATACAGCCTGATGCGCAGCCAGGTGACTTCCGGTTTGTGGATACAAATGGCAACGGAGAAATTGATCCGGATGATAGAGGCATGATCGGAGACCCTACGCCCAGCTGGACTTTTGGTTTCACAGGTAAGCTTGAGTATAGAGGTTTTGACATCACCATGTTTGGACAGGGCGTTGCTGGCAACCAGCTGTTCAAAGCGACTCGTCGTTTTGACCTGCAAATGGCCAATATGACCGCCGATGCGATCGACCGCTGGACAGGTGAGGGAACCTCCGATACCTATCCACGCCTGGTCATGAATGACCCCAACAAAAACTTCAGCCGCAGTTCTGACTTTTATGTTGAGGACGGCTCTTTCTTCCGGATCAAGACTTTGCAGTTGGGGTATACCCTACCCCGTGCACTCAACAACAGAATCGGTGCAAGCAACATCCGCATCTATGTTTCAGGTAATAACCTGATCACATGGACCAAATACAGTGGATTTGACCCTGAGATTGGCGGCGGTAGCTATGGTGTGGACAGAGGGATTTATCCACAGGCCCGCTTCTTTTTAGGTGGGATCAATGCTACATTTTAAACAAAACCTGCTTGTTTTTTCTTGATTAATAATTCGAATACGATGAAAAAAATATTGCTAAATAAATTTATCCTTCTGCTGGCTGTCGTTTTTATCCTGACATCTTGCGGGAAAGAGTTTTTGGAGCTACAGCCCAGAGGCACCAAGCTGGAATCCGGCTTCTACCAAACAGAAGAAGAGCTCTTCGAAGCCCTCGTAGCCACCTACGATGTGCTTCAGTGGGGCGGCACCAATGGTTGGACCATGAAGTTGGGCCTGCTCAATGCGGCATCAGATGATTGCTACGCCGGCGGGAGTGATGCTTCTGACCAGCCCAACTGGGTTGCTTATGACAACTTCAGCCTTGACCCTTTCATCGGCCCTCAGTTGGGGCTTTGGCAAAAAGGATATACAGGTGTCTACAGAGCAAATCTGGTTTTGGAGAAAATTGAAGAGCTCGAAGGTGCCTCTGCGGAGTTCAAGGCTCGCACCATCGCAGAAGCCAAATTTCTGCGCGCTTTCTTCTACTTCGATCTGGTCCGCTTTTTTGGAAATGCGCCCCTGATCACGACCGTGTTGGGAGCTGATGAGATCTACACCCAGACGCAGGCTACGCCTGCTGAGATTTATGCGCAGATTGAGCAAGACCTCAATGATGCCCGCAATACATTTGAACTTCCGGAAACACTAGCTTCTGATGAGTTGGGTCGTGTGACCAAAGGTGCTGCCACAGCCCTGCTCGGCAAAGTGATTTTGTACCAGAACGACAACTCCCGCATGGCAGAAGCTGGCGGTATCTTTGACGAAGTCATCAACTCCGGTCTCTATGCCCTGGAGGCAAACTATGCTGACATCTTCAGCCCAGGCAATGAGCATGGCATAGAGTCCATCTTCGAGATCAACTATTCCGGCAACCAGCGCGGTGGTTGGGACAACTTTGCCAATGGCACAGAAGGAAATTACGATGTGCAGTTCTTCGGCATGCGCGACTATGTAGGCCCACTCTATGCTACAGGCTGGAGCTTTTGTCCCGTTCAGGAACAACTCGTTACTGTGATGGCGAATGACCCACGCTTTGAGCATACCATCATCGATGCGCAGGAGCTTGTTGGCCAGGGAGCCAGTTATTCACCTGCTTTCCAGAATACCGGCTATTTCATCAAAAAATATGCGCCTCTCGAAGGAGAAAAAGCACTTGACGGGGAGCCTTCCCTGAACTGGGGCTATAACGTACGTGAGATTCGTTACGCTGACGTCCTGTTGATGGCTGCGGAAGCTTATTCACGCGCAGGCAATGACGGTCCTGCCAGAACCTACCTCAACCAGGTTCGGGCGCGGGTATCCTTGCCTCCTGTCCCTACCGGAGGCTCTGCTTTGCTGGATTTTATCTACAAAGAGCGCCGACTGGAGTTAGCCACTGAGGGGCACCGTTTCTTTGACCTGGTGCGTACCGGACAAGCTGCGGCTGTCTTAGGGCCTCAAGGCTTTACGGCAAATAAAAACGAAGTTTTGCCGATCCCGCAGACGGAAATCGACATTACCCAAGGGAATCTTATCCAGAATACGGGTTATTAAGTAATATTTTCAATCTGTATCTTCATTTCTAAAAAACAAAACAATGAAAATCACAACATATAGCATCCTGCTTATCCTGTTGATAAGCTTGATTGGCTGCCAGCCATATATCGACGAGAAATCGGAGCTGGGCGCTCTGCCAAATGCTTCTTTTGAAATTATCCCAGGTGCTACGCCTAATGATTTCATTTTGAAAAATACTACCCCTGATGCATTTCTGACAAAATGGGATTTGGGGGACCTGGGAACAGCCGATAGCATCGAAGCCCGCGTGAGTATTCCTCTGAAAGGAGATTATGAGATCACTATGACTACCTTCAATCGTGGTGGGCATTCTTCTTTAACGAAAACAGTCACCGTCACACAAGATGACCCCAATGGTTGCCAGGGCAATATCAAATTACTGACAGACTGCGGAGAGAAAACCTGGAAACTCGCACCGGAAGAAGGTGCTATGTTCATCGGTCCAGACCTGACGAGCGGCACCGTCTGGTGGGCGAATGGTATAGCAGATGTTGCAAGCAGAACTTGTCATTTCAACAATGAGTACACCTTCCGTTCAAACGGAGAGTTTCAATTTGATACCAAAGGTGACTTCTGGGCAGATGTAGATGGAAACGGCAATGTCTTTCCTGCAGACCTAATGGTCAGCGAAGGCTGTCATCCAACGACTGACCTGCCTGCCAAGTACCAATCCTGGGGATCTGGTTTGCACCAGTTTACCATTACTTCTACCAGCTTAACCGTTAGCGGTGAAGGTGCATGGATGGGGCTGTACAAAGCCGGAACCACTGAAGAAGTAGGAGCACCCCAGCAATCCATCACCTATACGATCGTCGAGATCACGGAAGATCGTCTGGTGCTTGCCACTATCTATAGCTGGGGCGTATGGCGCTTTACTTTTGTAGCTCAGTAAATGTGAAGAGAATGGACAATGGATAATTGACATCAGACAATGAATCAAATGGTCTTAACTTGTCAATTATCCATTGTCACTTATCCATTATCCATTATCCATTATCCATTATCCATTATCCATTATCCATTATCCATTATCCATTATCCATTGTCACTTGTCCATTATCCATTTTCCATTATCACTTACCCCTTCCCCTTTGATCTAAAAAAAATCTTTTTAATACCTTCCTCATGAAAAAAACAGCCCAACTTCTTCTCCTATTTCCCTTCATCCTCATGGCCGCATGTACGCCAGATGAAGAGCCTCAAACACCTGAATATCCCAAAATATCCATCTCCAATGTCACCACTTTTGAGCGGGATGAAAACCATGATTTTCGTTTCAAAGTATCTACAAGTGCTGCTTTTGATGAGGATATTTTGGTGGATTATAAAACAGAGTCAGAGACCGCAGGAGAGGGCGAAGACTTTGTCGCCAGCACAGGGACATTAACGATTCCGGCAGGAGACCGTGAAGGCTTTATTGAGGTAGAAATCATCGCAGACTCTTTGAAAGAAGCGGATGAATCATTTAAAGTAATCCTTTCCAATCCTGTACGCGCAACCATTACACAGGCCGAAGGCATCGGTACCATCCGCAATGATGATACCTTTATACTGATCCCCGTGGATGGCTATATCACGCCTGAAAATTATACAGGCTATGACCGGGTGTGGGAAGACGAGTTTGAGGGAACAAGCCTCAATGAGGCGAACTGGAACCGTGAGACAGGGGGCCACGGTTGGGGAAATCAGGAGTCCCAGTACTATACAGATAGAACTGAAAACGCCTATGTTTCCAATGGCAGATTGACCATTGAGGCCAGAGAGGAATCTTTCTCAGGGAATGCATATACTTCCGCGAGGCTTACCACACAAGGCAAGAAATTTTTCACGCACGGCAGAGTAGACATCCGCGCCATCCTGCCCGAAGGGCAGGGTATCTGGTCTGCACTCTGGATGTTGGGAACCAACATCTCAACCATTGGCTGGCCAGCCTGTGGAGAGATTGACATCATGGAACTTCTGGGCCATGAACCCCATAAAACCCACGGCACAGCTCACTGGGGCCCGCAGGGAAATAGCTGGAGCTATAACAAAGGTACCGGAATGGCCCTGAGTTCAGGGAAATTTTCAGACGAATACCATGTATTCTCCATCATCTGGGAACCCAATTCTATCAAATGGTTAGTGGATGACAATGAGTTTTTCAGCCTCAGTAATAGCGATGTCAACGGCAACTATCCCTTTGATAATGACTTCTTCTTCATCTTCAATATCGCTGTAGGCGGACAGTGGCCCGGATATCCGGATGCGACCACGGTATTTCCTCAGCACATGCATGTGGATTATATCCGGATGTTTCAAAAGAAATAAGACCTCATGCTTTTTATCTCTTCATGCTTCCCAAAATTTACCCAGGCTTGCTGGTTCATTTTTGCTCTGGGCTTATTAAGCCCGGCAAGCCTCAGCAGCCAGAGCTTCCTCAGCACCCATGGCAAAGCCATTGTCAATGAGCAGGGAGACACCCTCATCCTGCGTGGCATGGGCCTCGGTGGCTGGATGCTGCAGGAAGGCTATATGCTGCAGACCGCAGCTTTTGCCAACCCTCAATACCAAATCAGAGAGAAAATAGAGCAACTCATCGGTCCCGCTGATACAGATGCTTTTTATGACGCCTGGTTGGCCAATCACTGTCGAAAAATCGACATCGACTCCCTGGCATCCTGGGGATTCAATTCCATCAGGCTGCCGATGCACTACAAGCTATTTACCCTTCCCATTGAAGACGAGCCTGTACCGGGTCAAAATACCTGGCTGACCAAAGGTTTTGAGCTCACGGACAGCGTGATTTCCTGGTGCAGGCAAAACCAGATGTATGTCATCCTTGACCTGCATGGCGCACCTGGAGGACAGGGCTATGACCAGGGGATTTCGGATTACGATCCCACCAAGCCTTCCCTTTGGGAAAGCAAAGAGAACCGCGACAAATGCGTCGCCCTCTGGAAAAGGCTGGCTACGCGCTACGCCAATGAACCATGGGTCGGGGGCTACGACCTCATCAATGAACCCAACTGGAACCTGCCCGGCGGCACCCTGCTCGCCAATCTATACAAAGAGATGACAGACAGCATCCGCACCGTTGACAACAAGCATATCATCATCATCGAGGGCAACTGGTTTGCCAATGACTTCACGGGCCTCACCCCACCATGGGATAACAATATGGTCTATGGCCCTCACAAATATTGGTCGTTCAACTACAAAGAAGATATACAGTGGGTTTTAAGCCTTCGCGATGCCCACAATGTGCCGCTCTATCTGGGCGAGTCTGGCGAAAATTCCAATACATGGTTTCGGGATGCAATCCGCCTGCTCGAAGACCATGATATAGGCTGGGCATGGTGGCCCATGAAGAAGGTTGAAGCGGTTGCAGGGCCGCTTTCCGTAACCAAAACACCGGAATACCAGACGCTATTGGATTATTGGAGCGGTGGTGGAACTGCGCCTACTGCTGCATTCGCCAAAAATGCGCTGATGGATTTGACAGAGAAATTAAAGATAGAAAACTGTTTTTATCAAAAGGATGTGATAGATGCCATGTTCAGGCAGGTGTATTCGGACGAAACGACCCCCTATCATGTTCAGGATATTCCCGGCCTGGTCTATGCCACGGACTTTGACATGGGACCTTCTGGCTCCGCTTATTTCGATACGGACCTCGCGACCTATCAGGTTTCTTCAGGTCAATATACTGCCTGGAACAAAGGCTGGGCCTATCGGAATGATGGCGTAGATATCGAAGTCTCCCAGGATCCGACCGGAAACGGATTTAATGTGGGCTGGACAGATGATGGAGAATGGATGCAGTATTCTGTAGATGTGGCCGCTACGGCTGTATATGACATAGATGTGCGCGTGGCCTCAGATGGAGGGGGCGGAAATTTTCGCTTCAGTGTGGATGATGTTTTTGTTTCCAAAGCTAAGTATGTCCCTACGACCGGAGGCTGGCAAAACTGGCAGAATTTCACCCTGACAGATGTGGTACTGGATACTTCTATCCATAAGATCAAATTTCATATGCCTGAAGGCGGCTTCAACCTGAGCAGTTTTGAATTTATTCAAAAAGGAGCCACCACGACCATAGAGGCGGAATACCTCTATGCCAAAACACGGGACAACAAAACCGTGGAGCTTACGCTCAATAAACCCATGGCTGGACCTACTTCGGCAGCTGACTTCAGCATCGTCGTGGGGAGTTCTCCCGTGACCATCAATCAGGTGATGCTTTCCCCTGAAAACGACAGAGCGATTTTACTTTCCGTAAATCATACATTTAGCCCAGACGAAAGCATCAAAATTTCCTACAGCGGCACGCAGACCCAGGCGAAAGACGGCAGCAGCCTGCAAAGTTTCATCCGCAAAACGGTAGAAAACACGGTGCCTTATATTCATAAGGTTCCTGGCAAAATGGAAGCAGAACACTTCTTCTTTGAATCAGGAACGGATCAGGAAAACACCTTTGATACCGGTGGAGGCAAAAACCTGGGCAACCTCAGCGCCAACGATTATATGGATTATTATATCGATGTGAAGCAGGGAGGGCACTTCAATGTAGCGTACAGGACTGCTGGACAAACAGAAGAAGGAGAAATAAAACTTTGGCGATTTGATGCCCAGGGCGAAAAAGCAGTGAAGCAAAGCGTGAAATTTGCCCCAACAGGTGATTTTCAGACCTGGACGACCACGCATAAAAATATTTTCTTACCAGGAGGTGTACACCACATTCGGATTGAAGTAGTGAAGCCCGGCTTTAATTTGAATTGGGTTGAATTTACCTCATTGACTGATGCAGAAAGTGATTTGCTGGACGCAAGTGTACAGGTATTTCCCAATCCATCCAATGGATTGTTTAGCCTCCGCGCTCAGTTTTCGGATCAGGCAGATACCTATATCCAGGTCACAGATATAGTTGGGAAAAGCATTTTCAACAAAGAAATGCTACACGCGAAAGAGGTGGAAATGGAATTGGATTTACGTGCTTTTCCAGGAGGAATTTACCTCCTCAGCCTGAGGCGAAAGGATGTGCTTATTACCCGAAAAATCATGTTCCCTTAGTTACCAGTCAAATTCTCTGTTGATCACCTGATCAAAAATGGCCTCCATGGCATTTTTATCCTGGGAGAGTTTGTGTAACTCTACAGAGAAGAAAACCTGATTGGTTTTTCCGTTGGTGAAGAGGGCTCGCGCTGCGATGGTGCTGGGGCCCTTCCAACTTCCCACTTTGGTGAGTTGTGCCTTATAGAGGTCATTCACCGGATCTTTTGCATAAAAAGGATCTGCTCCTGAGATAAAATTGGCACAAACCAGTGTGGGAAAATCATTGGCAAAAGCTGCTGTCGGGCGTGCCAGACTATCTACCGCTATGCGTGCCTGGCCTGAAGCGGAAGACAGGCTATCCATGGGCGAAAGCCCAAAAAGAGGCGAAGCCGCAGATACTTCCTTGTCATTGTATGCCGTAACAAATTTTACGGTGGTCATCAATTTCCCACCTTCATTGAGATAAAGCTGCAATTGATTTGCCGCTACATCCAGCAGCATTTGCCCCCCAAAATCTACCCGCTGCGATCCGTCGCTATACCAAAAAACCTTGTCATACAGTTTGAGGAAAAGGCCAAAGGTCGGATCCCAATAGGGCGGAAGGTTTTCATGCAGGTTAAAAAAATCATAGCCAGTCGTCACTGCAAGAAGTGCTTCTGCATAGATGGGATCAGGTTGGTCGCTGGGGTGATCATCGACTACCAGGAGGTCGGTCTTTTGTGCTTTCACGAAAAAGTGAGCGGAAGTATCTACCGGAGAAAATTTTCCGGCAATGTCCTTTGCCCGGAGGAAGAAGCGGTTGCTTCCATTGATTTCCAATCCCTCGATCAGTTCTGATCGAAGATTTGCGGCTGTGCCTTCATAGACAAGGGCGCTTTGGCGCCCTGCTGTTTTGGGGGCTTCGCCCACGATGCTGACAAAGCGCGTATTGCGCTCGAGTGTATACCAGGGGCCGTCATTCAGACGGATTTCCAGGCTGTCAAGGGTGCTCACCCCGTCGAGGTCTTCTATTTCCCACAAAAAAGAGAATACAGAATAGACGGTATCTGGAATCGTGTTTACCGAATCTAAACGCGCCACGGGCGGGCTGTTGCGGATAGGCACCCGCAAATATGCCGGGCTGGGATCCACCGTATTCTCATTGTCTATGGCTCTTACCCAAAAGTCAATGTCAGTGGTATCACTGCCCGGCATGAGATCAAAGCGAAAAGTACTATCCTGTATCGTGACACGGGTCCAGCTCGCTTCATCCAGCGAGATCTCGTAAGCCGTGACATAGCCGTCCTGATCCTCGCCCGACCAATGCATCTTCACGACGCTATTCAGCCGATCCTGGCCACTCAGGTTTATTTCCTTGAGAAATAGCTGGGTTTCAGGAGGGAGATTATCAAAGGGCGTGCCTTCGTCACAGGCGCTGAAAAGAAGACCGATCAGGAATAGGAAGGATAGTTTTTTCATATAGAGAAGAGAGAAGAGAGAATAGAGAACAGAGAAGCGAGAGCAGAGAAAATGGCTTTGTCTCGCCTCTCTGTTCTCGCTTCTCGCCTCTTTTATTTTACAATTACAACTTTTTGCGTAGCAAGGACATTTCCAGCAGTCTGAACCTGCACAAAATAGGTTCCCTGACCCCAATTTTGGGTATCAAAGGTGATTTTGCCAAATTCTCCTGAGATAACTGCATCGGCCATCTGGCGGCCCATGATATCCAGAACACGCACTTGTGCGCGGCGCTGCTCATCAAAGCTATACTGTAAGGTGAAGGTGTTCATGGCAGGGTTGGGATAAACGACCAACTCAGCTGCCTTGAGGTCATCCTCAATGCCTACTCCCACAGCACAATTGGCGCCACGGAACATTTCCATATCCGCATTGGTTCTGGGCAAAAGCTTCATTTGGCTAAAGCCATAATACATGATACCTGTCATAGAAGCCAATTTGTCTCCGTCAGCAACCACACAGACTGGCACATTCATCATGCCCGAGTTGGTAGCCCACATCATGTCGTTGACATAGGAAAAGTTCAATGAACCAGGAGCTGTTCCTGTATTTCTGCCTGCCAATACACGGCAGCCGATAAGCGGCTCGAACTCATCTGTTCCGAGGCGATATTCACCGAAGTTGTTGGGAGCATCTGCGTTGGCGTCTACTACATGAAGTTCTCCACCTCCTGGTTTTTTGAGGGTAACCAGCATGCTTTCATAAGCCTCTGTCACCATAAAGTCAGGGGTAGTAAAATCATCCGGATTCACTTCTGTTGGGGTAACAACAAAACTTGCGGTTCCCTTTTTGGTGAGCATATTCACCTGCATACGGGTAAGACCAAAGTCTTCCTGTATGGTTCCATTTACCTCAACAGAATCACCGATGACAAGACCTGTCAAAGCAGCTGCGCCAGGCACCAGTTGCAGACCTGTCCAGGGCTGAGAAGTATTGGATTGCTGGATGAATACCGTTCCCAGGTTGCTGGCTTCCGGAGAAGCCGTCACTATACCTGTCAGGGTAACGTCCAGGTTGATGTAGCCAGAGTTGCCATTAGAATAAGGCGTAAACTGAACATCGTAGATCTGCAGGCCATTGTCACGGACAAAAAAGAAGATCGGAGGAAAGCTTCCACCTGGGACATCAGGGTTGGTGGCTGAGATATTGGTATTGTCTGTAGCCTTGATATAGTATTTTACAAAATCTCCATCAGTGATTGCTGTATTGGGGATCGTGCCTTCATAAGTAGTTCCGCTGGTATTGCTCATCGGCACGCTGTTGTAGCTGGTGTTACCGATGCCGATGGCATAGAAAAGCTCAGCAGAAGAGATGGTGCCATCTGGATCTTCAATATTGGCTCTTACTGTCACATCCTGGCTGCTGGTAGGGGTAAGCGGGCTGCGGTTGATGCCGGAAATCAGTGGGCCGGAAGTACCCGCCTGCAAGTGGAGGTCATCCGTGGTGAAAGGAAATAGCTCATAGCCGCGACCACCACCGAGACAGCCATTGGCTGAGTGAGAAAGAACGCCACTGATGGAGTCATACACGGAGTTTACCGTGGGAGGGGTAAAGCCATTGGCTATTCGCTGGCTATTGAATCGGTCAGAAACGTTGATGGTATTGCCATTCGCATCCGCCACATTGAAACTCACGCGGGTATTTCCAGAGAAAAAGTCAACGGAAGTAACCGTCACATTTTTGAGTGTGACATAGACGCCTTCCCACTGCTCTCCTGTAGTAAGAACATTGGTGCGCATATTGTCATTTAACTCGCTGACATTTACCGTAGAGCGGTAGACATCTTTGGCATTATCGAGCAGCTCGACACCATTGGGGAGGGGATCTAATTGAGTCTCATTGGTGAAGCTTCCGATTACACCGGTGAAGCGCACAGAGTCGCCCTGCTCCAGGTCCAGCATATCATCAGGAGAAGTAGCTCCACTGCCGCTATAGCGGACATTCAGGCCATTCCAGGGACCAGAGCCATCCTGTATCCAAATCTGACGGCCACTGGCCGAGTTGGCAAGGCCACCAGGGGTCACGACGATACCGTATACGGTCACCGTATCACCAAAATAATTGGCGCTGTCATTACAAGCCGCCAACTTCGCTCCAGACACGGTCTGGATGTCTGCAATCGTAACTGTAGGAATCTGGGCAAAAACTGCTGCGCCCATAAAGCAGCCTAAAAAGAGTAAAAATAATTTTCTCATAAGTATAATTGATTAAAAAAAGTGTTTCGTGTTTTGGGTTTCGGGTTTCGGGTTTCGGGTTTCGGGTTTCGGGTTTTGGGATGTAGTGACACGGAACCCGAAACTCAAAACTCAAAACTATTTTATTATTACAAATTTTCCCTGTTTTTTCTCTCCAGTAACGAGATCTGTGACTACAAAGAGGTAAAGTCCACGGGAAATAATTTGATTATCTCTTGAGAGCAAATCCCAGGCATGCTCACCACCTGAAAATTGAACCTGAGAGGTATCTGAATAGGTGTTGAACCAGCGGCTATCCTCGCCTTTATAGGCTTGGTTATGCTCAAAAACATCCACCAAATCGCCTGCGGCGGTGTAGATGCGTATCTCAGCCTGCTGTGGCAGGTTGGCAAAGTTGAGCTTGCGGTCTTCCTCAAAGGTGCTTGCACCTTCCCAGAATGCGCCCGCATAGTAGGGATTGGGATAGACAAAGGGCTCGCCCTGGCTGAAGTTGCTGTTGGCGGGCTTGCCCGCAAAGACATGGCGGATATTCACCAGAGGAGAAGATTCCAGCGAGATAAGGTTATTTACCTCATCGCCCCTGTCAAAAGCCGTGAGCGCAATCACATGCTGCCAGCCGTTGGCGATATTTTCGAAAGTATAATGATAATGATAGCGGATGCTATCCCCTTCAAATGTAACCGGCGAAGCCAGTCGTATGTCTTCAAAGCCATTGTCAAAGTCAATGCCATTGGCGGGGATGTCCCATCCTCCGATCAGCTTGAGGTCACGCGCCAGGTTGGCGGTATTTTGCACATCAAAGCCTACGGCTGTTTTATACAGGCGAAAACCTTCAAAATCCTGCTCCTTGGAGATCGGGTCCACCGATAATTCCGCATTATCTGACCAGTACACATCAATGCGGTGATCGCCGGCAATCACCTTCATGTGGGGAGGATCGGGAGGGGTAGGCAGGATAAAGCGCGTGATGCGCTGGTTGCCATCGCGGTCCTCGCCTTCATCGAGGACGCAGTTGGCGTTGGCGTCTTCGCCCAGGTAGGCGGTCTGTGACCAGCCTGCATTTTGGATAAGGTTGGCCCGCTGGGCGGCACTGTTGACCGAGGCTGGCAGGCCATCCAGCACACGTCCGGCGCAGATAATCGCGAAGGCAACCTCGATTGTCTCGCCTGGCTCCAGCCGTTTAAAGGGCCCCGCAGAAATGAGTGTAGAGCGGTTGTTGGGAGCATTCAGGCTATTGGAAATCAGCTCCCAATCCGGAAGTTGGTTGAGCCCGCCTGTCATCTTATTGTACTTTTGAATATCGGATGTAGGGAAAAAGTAAAGGGGATCGGAAGTATTTTGAAACTGCCAGGTATTGTAATGCACATCAAAACTGGGGTTTTCCGGGCAATTGCCATTCAATTCTCCTCCCAAATATTTCAAGCCCACATAGCTATCCGTGAAGCCGACATCGCCTGCTGCATCAAATTCGTAGGCCAGGTCCAGCGAATCAATATAATTGTTGCCTCCTTTATTAAAGAAAGCCGAACCGCCAGGAGGGGTAATATTGACATTTCTCACCACGCCATCCATCCAATAGCCTACAAAAACGGAGTCTATAGGAGAAGAGCTGATGTTTTGAATCTGAAAGTTGAGGATGACGAAGAAGTTGGCGAAAGAAAAATTCCAGTTTAAAGCAGAAAAATCAACCTTTAGCCCCAGCGGGGTGTTATGGTTATTGATGCGAATGCGGCTGCTGGTGGTATTGACAAAAAGAGAAGTATCGTAAAAAGTAGAATAAAAATCCTGGTGAGAAATGGCCTGTGGATCGAAAAAGGGATTGTTAAAAAGCGCGGAGCGCTCGGAGATGGGTATTTTTGAAGTAAATTCAAAACCTGCTCCTCCCGTGGAATACCCCCTGGCGGCATCTACCGCCCCTGTACTCACGGCGACTTCGCCGTTGACCAGGCCGCCGACCCAGAGGCCGCCGTCAAAAATATGCTCAATCCCGCTACCAGCGGGATACTCGCAGGAAGGCTTGCCTTCCACATTGAAGCTTCCGCTGAAGCTGTTGCCGATAAGACCTAAATTGCTGATGGTAGCTGCCACATTACCGGCAGAAGTCACCTTCTCAACATAAATATCTGCTTGCCCATAAGCCTGAAAACCTATAGAAAGAAGGGCGATGTATGTAAAAATATTTTTCATCTGGCTCGCAATTTACAGAACCAACGCAATTCTATTGTAAAAAGATGGTTAATATTCGTCACTAACTGGCATGGCAAAAGGAAATTTCCTTACTTCGCTGTCGATTACGATAAATTCAAGAAATTATGAAACTTACTGAAAGCTTGGCCGTTGTCTTCATTCTCCTTGGTTTTATTCTCATACTCAGTGGTATCTCTCAGGGAAGTGCTGAAACCATGACCCGCATGGTTGATGGACAGGAAATTATCCTCAACAATAAATATAGCTATGGGTTGAATATGCGCGAGTTCATTGGCATTATTTGCCTGATCGGCGCGCTCATCTCAGCTATTGCCGGCGGAGGAAAATCTACTGTCACCATGGGTGGTGTGGAGACTGAATAAAAACGGCTCAGAAAATACATGTTTGGAACCTATCTCTTTGAGGTAGGTTTTTTTGTGGTAGTTACAACTAAGAGGATAGTTGCATAAACTAATAATTTAGTTATATTTGTTTTTGGAAAATTTCGTTTAACCCTTTTAAACAAACAAAAATGAAAATTCAGTTATTGATCCTTACCGCCGCAGCCATGCTGTTTTCGCTCACTACACAGGCGCAAAGCGCCTTTCAGACTTCCAGTGGCCTCAATTTGCAGACAAGCACTACCCCAGCCAGGGCTGAGTGGAAAGTTACAGAACATGACTTTGGCACCATTGCCCAAGGTAAAGAAGTCTCTTTCACCTTCGAAGTAAAAAATACAGGCCAACAGCCCCTGAAGATAGAAAATGTAAAGCCAAGTTGTGGATGTACCGTCGCCAACTACACCAAAGAAGCGATCGCTCCCGGAGACAAAGGCGTAGTCACAGCTACCTTTAATGGTCAGGCTATGGGCGCTTTCAACAAAGGCCTAACCGTAACGACCAATGTAGAAGACGAACCTAATATCTTCCTGAGAATTAAGGGAGAGGTGAAGTAGGCTCAGCTGCTCATTTACCCCGCTTCCTCCATTCCCGGTCTTCATCCCTTATCTCTTTTTGGCGACGTGCTTCAGCGATTATTGCCAAAGTTAAAAACACGCTACCTCCAATGATGGAGATCCAGTGGGTTTTAAAATACATGAAATGTTGCTGAGCTGCGTAGCCAAAAAAGAGAAGGGCAGCCGTTGCAAAAATCATTAAAAGAGAACTAAAATATTGCATATTGTCAACCTTAAGGTCTGATGTTTGCAGATAAGATAGCAGTTAGCTGGTAATTCCACAAATGTGTTCGTACCTTTGCGGCCTTATTGCAAACAGTACATGATTACAGTATCCAATCTTTCTTTACGATATGGCAAACGCGCTCTCTTTGAGGATGTGAATGTCAAATTTACTCCCGGCAATTGTTATGGAGTTATTGGTGCCAATGGCGCCGGCAAATCAACCTTCCTGAAAATCCTTTCAGGAGAGATTGACCCTACCACAGGTACCGTCAATATCGCTCCAGGTCTACGGATATCCGTCCTGAAGCAAAACCACTTTGAGCATGACAATGATGTCATCATCGAAGCGGTTATGATGGGCAATGCCCACCTTTGGGAGGTCAAGCAAAAGATGGACGCCATCTATGCAAAAGCTGATTTTACAGAAGAGGACGGCATCCTTGCAGGAGAGCTAAGTGCTCAATTTGAAGATATGAATGGCTGGAATGCAGAGAGCGATGCCGCTGAATTGCTGAGCAACCTGGGGATATCTGAAGACCTCCATTATGGAATCGTCAAAGACCTTGACGGTACACTCAAGGTACGGGTATTGCTTGCTCAGGCACTTTTTGGCAATCCTGACATCCTTCTCCTCGATGAGCCTACCAACGATTTGGACGTGGAGACCATCAGCTGGCTGGAAAACTTCCTGGCAGATTTTAAAAACCTCGTACTGGTCGTATCTCACGACCGTCACTTCCTGGACACCGTCTGTACCCATGTTGCTGATATTGATTTCAGCAAAATGCAGGTATATACCGGTAACTATACCTTCTGGTATGAAGCCAGCCAACTGGCTTTGACCCAGCGCTCTGATCGCAATCGTAAGATTGAAGACAAGCGCAAGGAGTTGCAGGCCTTTATTGAGCGCTTTAGCGCCAATGCATCCAAAGCCAAACAGGCTACTTCCCGTAAGAAGTTGCTCGACAAACTGAATCTGGAAGAATTCAAACCTTCTACCCGCCGCTACCCCGGCATCATCTTCGAGCAGGAGCGCGAAGCGGGAGATCAGGTACTGGAAGTATTGGATCTGGAAAAATCCGTTGACGGGAAAACCTACTTCAAGGACGTTTCCTTTGAGGTAAATAAAGGCGACAAAATCGCTGTTATCTCCAGAAATAGCCTGGCAATCTCGGCCTTCTTCCGCATCCTGATGGGTGAAGATACCGCTGACAGCGGTAGTTTCCGGTGGGGAGTAACCATCAAAAATGCCTACCTGCCCAACGAAAACGCAGACTACTTTAAAGAAGATATCAACCTGATCGACTGGCTGCGCCAGTATTCAGAAAATAAGGAAGAACCTTATGTAAGGGGCTTTTTGGGGAAAATGCTTTTCTCAGGAGAAGAATCACTCAAGTCGGCCACCGTGCTGTCCGGAGGGGAAAAAGTGCGTTGCATGATCTCCAAGCTCATGCTTGCCCAACCCAACTTCCTCCTGCTCGATGAGCCTACCAACCACCTGGATATGGAATCCATCATCGCTTTCAACAACAACCTGATGACCTATCCGGGCTCGCTCATGTTGCATTCACATGACCACCAGTTCCTCCAGACCGTCGCCAACCGCATCATCGAAATCACGCCCAACGGCATGCTCGACAAGCTCATGAGCTTTGATGAGTATCTGGAGAGCGAAGATATTCAGGCCCAGCGAAGAGAGATGTATGGAGAGACGGTAGTGGCTTAAATAAAAGAGGGAGGTTTCTACCTCCCTTTATTCCGGCCATTCAATGGTTTCTTCATCGCTCCAGAAAGGCCCGAGCTGGACCTCAGAGACGAGATCGTCTTCCATCCAGAAATCGACTTCGATTTCTTCTGCATAAAGGATCTCGTGGCGGACATGGTCCAGGGTTGATTCGCCTTCAGACTCGGGTGGCTCCAAACCCAGGTTTTTCAACAAATCCAGCAATTTATTTCTTTCCAGCCCGACAAGGCTATTTCCCTCCAATTGGTAGTGCGCTGAACTAACCGATATAGTGACCAATTCCCAATATTGTACTTCTTCAAAGCTCAGGGACAAATCCAGTTCATCATAATGCCAGGCTTCTGACAAATCCTCGCCCTCCTCTGAAATCACCTCTTTTTCATCGGGTTTTCCCAGGAGTTTCCTGACATCGTCTCTGCTCATGCCAAACCTGAGCGAGCCGACGCCCTGACCGGGTATTATGTTTTTTAGTGTTTCTGTCATGGTGTTTTTTTGTTTTGTGGCAGGTAATATAAGCAACTTATATTTTTCGGGCATGAGTATGACTTTATCCACATCCATATTTCCTCAAACCAGAATGGCTGGAGAGGCTATGATGGTTTAGGAAAAACAGAATTATTTTAGAATATAGATAAGGTCATGTGGCGTAAGTCGCTGATAGTCAATCATCTTATTTCTTGCCTTTCCTGATTTACATCCAAATAAGGAATAAAATCCCGTTCATTGTATTGTCAGTTGCCCCATAACCTAAAACCGACAAAACCATGACAATGCGAACCATCACACATACGAATCCCCCTCTGGTAAGCGCTTCTTTTGCAAAACCCCATAAAACCGCCATCATCATAGACGAAGGCAATTTTTACAAGCACATCCAAAAAATGGGCTTGAACCTGAAATTTTTAAATTTCCGGAAACTGGCAAATAAGATTGCCCGATCTGGTGATGTGGATATATTCTGGTGTAGGGCTAAGCAAGTAGTCGTCTCAGGGAATATGTCAAGCAAAGAAGATCAGGAATGGTATGAAAGTACACGAGATCAATTGCAGCGCGTAGATCGTTTTTATGACTTCCTCAGCAGGACCTGGGAAAATCTGACTATCTACCGCCGGGGATATATCCGCCTGAATCCAGAAAAGCGAACCAAGTGCGAGAAAGGGGTGGATAACAGCATCTCCCTGCTGATGCAGCAGTTGGCACTTGGTGGAAAATACGGCAGGATGATCCTGCTAAGCGGCGACCTGGATTTTTGTGTGGCTGTAGACGCTGTGCAGGAAATAGGAATACCCGTACATGGCGTACGTTTTGTTAATGCCCAGGGAAAAGCGGCCTACTTTTCAAAGGAATTGAGAATGGGGATGCGGAAAGTAGTGGATATGAAAGCGCGGGAGTTTAGGGGCTGTTTTGATCGGGTGGGTTAGGGTTGTTTATTCGTTGTAGGAATTTTGGATGGGTATGATCTTTTTAGATTTCAGGGAGCCAAACTGCTCAATTTCTAAAGACAAAGGAACTCCCTGTTTGTTTTCTTTCACCTGAATATCTGAGAATTCAGCTCTTCCCAGGAGGGGATTTGTATCATTTTGGGGTTTTTGTTCGATGTTTATCATGTCAATATCCATTTTGCCTAGAAAAGTATATAACTTCTCATAATTGCTTGGAAAATTCATGATAAGTTGGGTTCGCTTTGTGGTAAAATCTCGGGTTGCCATTACCAGCATCCATTCTTTATCTCCCTTCCCATCCCAACCTATCGCTTTGCGGCCCAACCTAAAAGCTTTTTCATACTTTTCACCTGCACCGATGGCATCATAAAAACCTCTGGCAAAGTCAATAGCAGAGGTGTCGGATATGGTATCTATCGTGGCGATGATATGAGGAATATATTTGGAAAGCGTCGTAATAAATGAAAAAGTAAAACAACCATTGAGAACCAAACAACGAAGATTTTGAGAAAAAGAAGATAAGGCTTCTCCCAATTCTTCTGCGCTATATGGTCTGGGGTTGTCTTCATTATCGACCAAAAATATATTTCCTTTTGCTGTCCAAATATCTGCAAGTTTAGCTCTTCTTTTTGCCCCTCTTTCTGGTTTTTCGGCCGAATCATGTTCCGCCGTATTACTTTCTTCCTTTAGATCATCATCCAATCCCCCATGGCCAGAAAAATGTACAATCTCTGGTCTGTAGTCGAGCATAGCCCTGCGAATATCCTGCGGCCTTATTTGCCAAAGACTAGATAAGAATAGTTGCTCACGATGAGGCGCAAATTTAAGGGCATCCGTGATTTCTCTTAATTCTTTTCCCAGGTTGAGCTGCTTCTTGCTATGAATATTTGCGGCTAGGAACAGAATATTGGTTGCAAAATGTTTCCGATAAGCACTTAGGAAAAAAGACTCCAGCCTTGGAAAATCTTCAAGGATTTCATTCTTGGTTTTTAGGCTAAACCAATTTCGTTCAGTTGCCAACCTACGCATGATATCAAAATCTATAGGTGTCGTAACCATATCCGTTGCATTATATTGGAGGCGTATCAAGTCAGATGAAGTAATTTTTCGGTCTGAATCTTTGGCTCCCAGAATATTTACCAAAAACAAATACTGAAGGTTGTAATAAATGGCATTGACCGGAAAAGTGATTTCTAAAAAGGTCTTTAATGACTCATAGTAGGGAGATCGTTGAAAAAAATCCGAATACGCTAATACATACAGAAAGTCTGCAAATACCTGAGGCAGGTGAATAGGTTCATTATCTATAACATTTTCTGCATCTGAGGGGATAAAGTTTTTTAGGGAAAAGTAGTTATCCGAATCTTGATTGATAGGATAAGCAGAGGTTAAATTTTTGCTATCCCAACATTCACTCAAACTCATAGCCATTTTATATCTATCCTCTACAGTATGATCAAATGGAAAGTGTAAAAGCCTTTGTACTTTTTTCCCTTCAAAAGGGATAAAGTAAAAATTCAAATGTTTTTGGTGAATCGCGATATAGATAGGGTGAAAGATATATCCTGAAAAAGGCTCTTGAGTCAATTTAGAATAGGTGTATATCTCTGAGGCTCCAAGTTTATCTACAGCCTCCTCTTTGGTGAAAAATTGCTCATGAGAAATCATAACGCGCTTGGGATTATTTCTTGATGATAGTCAAAATAGCATCAAATTTATCCTGAATTGCATTTATAGTAGCCTTCGGGGGGCCTTGTTTTTGTTTGTCGAGCATGGATAAATAAGACCCTATAGTGAGGGTTTGTATTTGGATTTCTTCCCTATGCCTTTGTGGCCCATAGGCCAATCGTTCAAAGTAAGGAATAAACTGCTGGAGCAGGATCATGCTTTCGTTTTGAGCCTTTTTTTGATATTGAATAAAGGACCGGGCAAAAGGGCTGTGGTCTTCTAATTTTGACAAGCGATTATGAGTTGCCAGCATTTGAGCATATTCAGCATGTATGATAACCGCTTCATTCTTCAATTCTTTATACTCCCAATTTCCCCCTTGAGCTTTTTGGGGAATATTTTTCAAACATTTTACAAGCCCTTCAAAAGTCACTAATTGGGCCATTTCTACCTGTATTTTCATCATTCTAAATAGCTTGTAGCGAAAAAACTGCGGACAATTGATAGGGTCTGCTCCATCAGAGAGGTACCAAAATTCAGAGAAATTTTCTTCTCCCATGGAGGAAAGATGGCTTTTAAATGCACTGGGGTGGACGGATATAGGGAATATCCAAAAGCGGTTTAATGGGTTGGCGAAGTGTTGAAGGTTTTCCTTTTCTTTTATTCGTTCCAGCAATTTATGACCATAGATGGGGCCTTCCAGCTTTGTTTTTCCCAGATAATAGTCCAGCAATATTAAGTCAAAAACCACTGTTCTTTGCGTAAGCACATCTTCTGCGATATCAATGATTGAACTGCCATTATCTTGCTCTTCTACAACCTCCAAATCAATAAATGATACATCCAGCACCTTCTGAATAATATCTCCTTTCTTGTGAGTTGGAGGTAGGTGTTTACATTGGTTTGCCTTTCGGAGTTCTTTATTTGCAAAATCATCAATAATCAATAATCGGAACTGAAGGCCCATTTCTTCAAGTTCTTCCTTGATCTTATCAGCTTCATTTTTCATCCGTTGCTCCGAACGAAAGCGGAATGGGGTGATGTTTTTTGCATGACCGTCAGTAAAATCTACATAATGGGCATTGTCCATGAGCCGAAGCTGAAATTCCAGGTACTCATGTGCCACGGTAGATCGGTATAGCCCCATGCTGTGGCATTGGGCGAGTTCTATCAAAACTTCCGCTAATTGGGCTTCAAATCGCCTTTCGTCTAAGGTCTCATTTATTTCAAATAATGAGACATAGCGATGCCAAATACTGCTATCCCAAAAGCGATAGCGAGGATTCGGTTGGGGCTTTAAGGACAGATGAGAAATGTTTTCTATATGTTCATAATCAGACTCAGCGGTTAATTTTTGCTTGCCAATATATAGAATTGGACGAGGATGGTAATCCCCTTCAGTTGCTAAGCTTTTTGTTTTTCTCAAGCCCTTTTGGACGAGTAAATCAAGCGAATAACAGTCATCATATCCCAATGCATCTCCCTCAAAATCAATCACTATTTGTAAAGGAAAAGGTTCAAACTTTCCTCTTGCCACCAAAGTCTTCATGCACTTTTCGATCATTCCTTTGACAAATATATACCAATCATCAAAAGCCAGGTGCGTATCAGGAATCCAGTAATTGGGAGAATCCTTGTTGTCTTTTACCCTAAAAAATTGAACTTGACTCATGGCAAATCTTTTTCTCCTTTCATTTCATAAATGCTGGTTATCTCCGTGATAATTTCAACCAGGCTGATTACCTGGTCTGAAAGATCTGAATGGGGTAAGCGATTAAATCTTCGCATATCAACCCAACTTGTATTTATCTGCTCATATCGCGATTTTATCTGTGGGAAATGTGGCATCAGGCTGAAAAAATCTTTTCGAAACTTCCAAAGAGTTCTGATCTCCCTCATGATATCATGTGCCTTTTCAGCAGTTGCTGATTTCATGAGATAATCTATCCCCTCTCCTTTTCCTATTCCTTTTTCTAACAACCGCACTTCTCCCAAAAATTTGTCAAAAAGCACATGTAAGGTTCTATCTCCATGGCTTAGAAAAGCTTTTTTGAGCGGACCTAATATATCATGGTCTACCATTTTGGGGAAAATATTTTCACTCCTTCCCAAGTCTTGAGCTAGTTTAGCTTGTTTTCCCCAGGACCTTAAATCATCACCACAAGAATCTACATAAAGATAATTGGAAGACTTGTGCTCTACTGCTCCTATCATCCCCAGTTTTTTCCCCGCAAATGCTTCAGCGTTGGGGTTTGTCAATAATTCCTGCCAAAGTGAGAGGATATGAAAATAGCGTCCTTCAATTCGGTAGCCTGGCATGATTAGGATGAGATCATGCGACAATAAGTCCTCATTTACTTCTTCAAAAATATTGACTCCCGGATGAAAGCTTTCCATCCATTCTGCCCAGTCGGGATGTCTTTGTAAAAATGCGATACTCATACTTTGGAAATTACGCGCCAGTTTTCAATAATATCATTTACAGCCTGAATCAGTGACGAACTTGCTTTTTCCTGAAAGCTATCTAGCTCCGTGAAAAAATTATTTCGAAGTTTTTTATCCAGGTATCCAAAGTTTTTTTCCAATTCGCCACATTCATAGAAATTTAAGTTAATATCTCGATGCTCAAGATTTACTTTTTGATATGTTGGGGGAACTGATTTTAAAAAACCTACTTCATGCAGTAAACTTTTGCTCAAACGCTGTAGATTTTTTCGGAATTCTCTGTTCATGTGAGGCAATTTTGAAATTTCCAATAACTCCCGAAATTCTCTGATTTTGCTTTTCACCTGAAACCAATAATCGTCCCACACTACATCATAATGCAGTTCATCCACAGCTATTACTTTCTTATTGTCGTCTACAATTGCTTCATTATAAGCGAGTGAATAAGCATCTAACAGGGCCATGGAAGAATAGATCAAATCTGAGCCTCCTCCGAATGTAGCATATTTGAAGAAGGGAGAATCATTATGATTCAATTTGCTGAAACCTTGCCCCTTATGGTGCAAGAATAAGACTTCATCCTGCCCGAATTGCACGGCTGCTTTTTGATTAAGGGTGTCTATGAGTAGCTCAAAAGCCTTTTGCTGCAAGGCTACTTCATCATCAAACCGGGACAGATTGATATGCAGGGGGATCAACACTTTGTCAGCATTTGTTGGAAGTATTCTAGCTTCATTTATTGCCTCTTTCCCCTTTTTATTGATCTGGGACAGGTTTTTTATCGGGTGTATGGCCAGGGGCATTTGTTCCAGCCATTCTCTAAACGCATCCAGGTTTTTTGTTCCTTTTTCTACAAATGGAGACACTTGTTGATAGGGAAATTTCCAATTGATAATCAGGAATTGTTTCATGATCCCAAAAGCACATTACAAAGGTTAAACTTTACTTGAAAATCATCCTTCAAAGACAGGCCATCTTCGATAGCATTTACCAGGTCCTCAATAGGCCTGAAGGTGATGCGAGGGTGATCGATTGCCTCTATCCAGTCTGCCCTTCCCCGGCCAGAGGTTATCACCAATAGATAGTTGTCAGGATTAGGATACCCATGTTCAGCAAAAGTTTTGTTGACAAAAGTTTCAATTTCGGCTTCGAAAAACTCTTTTACTTCATTCTCTTTATAGCGTTCTCCTTTTTTGCCTTTCACCTGCTTGGTAATGGACTCCAGAAATGAAAGGTGCATGATGAGAAAGTGGCCCCCTACCCTGTCAAAGCCGCTTTGCATGGCCCGGAATTCTTTTTCTGACTCTGGAAATGCCACGATGCGAAGCATCTTCCGGAAGGGGTCAAATTGCTTAGCTGCCCGCTGAGGAATGCGCTCATACATGCGGTCATCAAAAATGGTAATTCGGGTGTAGAGGGTTTCCAATAACTTGAGTGGGCTATCGTAATCCAGGTCCTTAAATTTGACTTTCAACAAGTCATCTACACTTTCAACTTTATATAAATCGAGAACCAAAGAACAATGATTGCGGACCTTACAATGTTCCCTTTGCCCTTTATTTCCTGCCTCTATTTTGTTTCCATGTTGTACGGTTAGTGTTTTTAATTTTTCCATTTCAGATCCCAATATGAAATCGTCAATGTCAGGATCATTAGCCTCCTTTGTATTGAAATAATTAAAGGAGAGCTCCTGTTCCCTTCTTTCCAGGAAGCCAATTGCTCCAAATTTCTTCCCTTTTTTTCCATACTGCCGTATTTGAAACCCTAGCTTTTTATCTTCTATATGGTTTTGGCATAGCCAATCCTCTAACCAGAGCATCATGGCATGTTCAAACATCTCTTGTTGGAGTTTCTGCTTTTTTTCTTCAGCGACAGTACTTTTTTGTATTTGAGCTTGTAAAGATTTTAATTTTTTATCAGCAAACACAATCCGAATCACGCCCGCTTTTCGGAGGTTTATTACGGCTTCTTCCCTAAGCTTTTCTATTTCGGTATTCTCAATATTTTTTATTTCGATGTAATCATCATGCTTTTTTCTTACCTCATAGGTATCAATATCGACGATCACGATCCGAAAACGAGAAACATTCTCTTTGGAAAGGTCAAAATTTCCATCTAAAAATTTGCACTTTTCTCCTTTCCAAAGAATCCATGATTTTTGAATAAGGCCGCGCTGTCTATCATGATCTTTTAGGTAGGAATCTAAAATTTCTACATACTTATCTCTTCTGTCTTTTCTACTTATTTCTTGTAAATCTTCATTTAGGATTTTATGAAAACTTTCTCGTTGGATCACAAACCCGGGCTTATATCTGTCATTGATGTTATGGCTAATTTCTGTTGCAGGGAATACGTAGGGATAATAATGCCTTTTGGCCTCATCTCGGTCCGTTAATTCTACGCTTAGAAAACGATTATTCATCAACATAGCAGCACAAACCTTATCCTGAGAGCTTCCTCCCAAAATGGGAGACCCAAACTTGTTGACAATCCTTCGCTGCAATTGCTGGGTATGATCACTTAGTACGCAGCCTATTTTTTTAAATTTTTTAATGATTTTTTCTCCCTTATCTATCCAATTAAGCTTGGTGCCATTCCTATGGATCAAATACTGGGGGTGATGTAGCCAGGTTGTTAATTTAAAAAGGGAATATTCATTTGTTTTCTGTGCTTTAGCTTCCCCTTCTACAAAATACTGCAATTGGCAGCTCTCAATGGATAAAACGAGGTTTAATCCATTTTTTCGCATATCCTCCCTTACTCTTTTGTTACTATAATGCTTGATGTTTCTTAAGGTATTTTCCAGGATAGTATATAAGGCTTGCTGCCCAATAATGCCATTGGGTAAGTATACATTGTCAAGTTTTTCAATAGCTTGTTGAAGCTCATGAAATTTCTTTCCTTCTCTCAAAAAAGCATAACTGGAATAAATGCTTCCAGCCTGTTTTCTGCTCGATTTAGGGTTAGTCTCTTCTTTATAATCTTCAAAACGTTCTCGTTGAATGATCGTCAGATCTACACAGGCATACTCTCCGCCTATCAGTATCTGGTGGGTTTGAGGGTCAATGATTTCAATGAAGACATTCAATCTGTTTACCTGCTCAGAATGAGCCACAGAACCGAGAAATAAGGTATTGGCAAGAAACTCTCTCAATAAATCCTGCCAACTTTTTATTCTCCCGCTAAAGACCTGATCTCTGGCAGCTCCACTCCAGAAAGCGGATTTGTCTCGCAGGTATTGAAAAAAATGTGTCAAAGCATGATCTACCGGAACAGGCAGCCTGCCGACGACTACCCCTTTATCATCCAAAAAACCAAGTATTTCTTTTTCTAAATGGGCTGGCATGAAACGAATAATGTCCAATAATGAGACTTGTTGATCATCATAGGCGCTTTCAGATTCACTCATTTTTTGATGAAACTCATTGGATTTCGCCGCATTTTGAAGGATTGTATTTTTTATTACCCGGGGAAGAATTCGTTCAATGTTGTTGTTTCGGTATGGAAATTTATTATCCATGATTTTAAACCGATTTTCAAACCACCACTTAAGCGCTACAAGTGAATGTGCACCTATATTGTGGGCAAAAGAGTCTACAATAATTGCAGCAATGGCGGATTTGATTCGATTTATGCTCGCTTTCATCGCAGAGTCATCCTCTTCTCTTAAGGTAGCTGCCAGTCGATTGTAATACTTTTCATACCCTAAAACTTTAAGAAATTTATTTTGGGTTATAATTCCTTTTTCTATTGGCTCTTCCTGCCTGTCTTGATCATTGTAAGGAAAAAGGTTCAAGTCAGAAAAAATGTACTTATAATCCTCAAGGGGATTTTTAGGTCTGGGGCCATAGAAATTTTGAGAAAAGTCTCTAACAATATTTTCATACTCACGGGTGGCGATTCGCATCAGCATGGGGCGCTGATTGAGCAAATCAGTAACCACAAGGTCGCTCCAAAGCTCTTTATTTTTAATTTTGTCCTTGTCATATATATAATAAATCATACCGACCAATTCCCCAAAAGCAAAAATAGGGAGTGGCATGTATTCGGAACTACTCATACTCAGGCGGCCTTCCACGACCTGATAAACCATCACATTTTCAGCCAATAGAAAATTCTTTGGAATTTTCCTATTGAGTGGAGGGATGCTAAAATCTGTTTTAGCTGGATCAGGGCGTTCTGTATCCTCTGGAAACAACGAACTCATGGGAGTTGGTTGAAGAGGACTACTTTCTTTTGCTTGAATAGGGGTATCAATGCTTAGCACACCAGTCATAAATGCCTGATAGGTTCGATAAATAGAAAAAGACTTATGTTTTCGATGGGAGGTGTCATCCAGGTATATCGGATACCTTTCCAAAAACTCGATTTCGTCATCGAATTCAATTGCTTTGGCTCCTTTTATCAAGTCTGGATGAAAACGGTAAGAGGCATAAGGCCTTCCATAGTCATCTTTCATAATAAAGGTAGCAGTCAATGCAAAATATTCTTCATCAATAAAAGTATCTATATACCCTAGCATAGCACCAAAAAAACGTTTGTAATTCTGGGGGGAAAAAATGTCATCCGTATGAAAGAATCGTTGTTTACGAGTGGTTGAGGTAGCCATAGAAATCCGAAAGTAAAATTCAATATTTTATGAATCGGAACGGACTTCCACAGTTCGTTCCGATCATTATTTCTCTATTTATGTTGTGTTAACCTCTGGACAATTTAGCAATTTCTATTGCCTCTTTCGCAATATGCATGAAGCCTTCCTGTAAGCTTCTTTCGTCGTTTTTGCTTTTATCAAAAATAGCATAAATCATTCCTCCAAAAAGCTGGTGCTTACCAGCAGGAATCAAAATAGGAATGGATCTAAAATAAGTGCTTGATGGATCTTGGCCCTGCATCATTTCATCGACCATGATGGCCTCTGCCTTTCGATAATTTTTATGTGTTTTTAGTTCCTTTCGGAAATCTATGTTTTTTTCAGAAGGCTTTAATTTTTCATAACTCGCCATGGACACTGGTTGCAAATCTGGATCGTACTCAATGTCTATTAACACATCATTTTCTACCTTTTTCCATACTTTTGAAATGGCATAATCTGATATTTCTGGATCTCTCAATGGAAGCGCAAAGTTTTTTAAATAGGCTAGTACTCCATTTTTGTCTTTTCTTTTTTTAGAAAAAACATAGCTAAAGTAGGTTAAGCCATATTTGTCTACCTGAGGCAAAATCATGCTGAAACTGACACCACTGTCAGCCCCGAATGTTTCAAGAAACAAGCGCTTGACATGTGAATAATATTTAACTGATACAAAATCGGGTGGTAACATAAAGACCCTGGGTCTTTCCTGGCGATTGATGCCAAGCCGTTCATTTTCCAAAGAGAAAGGCATTTTAATGGAGAGTTCCAATTTAATTAGTTTGGAGATTAACAGACGAAATCTAAATAGAGGGTCCGCCTGAAAGGATAAGGAGGTGGTTTGGGCAAAGAAAGGGCTTTTTAAATTTAAGGTTTTCATAGCTGATTTCGTTTGGCGTTCTAGTGAATGCCAAATCAGATTATGGACAATCTGATCTGACAGTTAAGTAAACGTGAATTTGAATTTTTACCTAATAATTAAAAATGGATACAAAGTTAAATCATTTTAAATCAGCTGATTATATAACTAATATAAATAGAAAGTAGAAAATTATTCTACACATGGATGGTTTGGAATATTATTTTAATCAGATTTTACTTTGCCATATGCACGTCTCATACTTGGACATTTTTGAATCAGGTCAGGATATAATTCCATGTATTTATTGTAGTAAGTTTTTTTCAGGTTATCTGTTGTTGTTTTCCATAATAAGGCAACCTGCCTTTTTTGGTCTCTAAAGCCTTCAAATCTTTGGAATGCATTTTCAAGATAAGATAACTCGACTTCTGCAATGATTCTTTTCATGTTATCAAACTCTTCATCGGGGCTGAAAAGCTCTTTAGGTAATTGCTCCCAGCTCAATTTTGCGGTTTTAAAATTACCTTCATGCTGTTCTTTATGCTTTTCTAAGGCACGTCTTAACATGCCGAAAAATTGACTCAGGTTACCTGGATAATCATATTTTTTAAAACTCATCCTAATTTCTTTGGAAAGAAAATGTAGTGGCATATCGTGTTTTTCCAACCACTGATCCAGGATTTCTTTGATTGCTTTTTTCCGATGCCTCAGAGCTTTTAATTGAAGATGATCCAATCCTTCAAATAATTCGGGAAGGAGCTTTTTTTCACGCATCAATTCTTCTGGGGACTCATGCAATAAAATAACTGCCTGTATAGCCAAAGGCTCATTGCTTCCGGAGAATCTCTGGTCGCGTAGGAAATGCCAAAAAGCTTCTTGAAAATCCAGAGAGGTAGAGGGTAAGTTATCTAGTTGAAGAATCCGGTTGCGGGCTTTACGAAAAATATTTTTTCCTTTACTTCCATATTTATTACTAATCATCCTCATCAATTCCTTCTCAGAGTAAGTTGCGAGATTTTCTCTGAGGTGCTCTACCCGGCTTCTATCATAAAGTGAATAAACCCGCAAAAAATTAGTGACCTGAGATTTGCCAGTCCCAATTTCACCGATCACGAAAAAAGATGCCCTGGAAATAGCTAACTCTCTTAATTTGAGATGAACTTCTTCTTCAAAAGCGGTTGGCACCCAACTCTCACTCCAGAGCTCTTTGCGAGCTTCATCGCGAGTTCGTTTTTCGCTAACTAATTTATTGACATAATCTCGAAATTCTTTTTTGTAAGGCTTCCACGATGTTTTCCAAAGGTAATCATCTGCTCCATTTTTTACTGCTTGCACGATGATTTCTGGGTCTCTATATTTTGACAGAACAACGATAGTTACATGAGGATACCGCTGCCGAGTACGAGTTATCTGCGGAAGACCTGCTAAACTCTTATCTCCCTGTCTAAAACCCAGGTCAACGAAAATTACATCTATTTCCTTGCGGGTGACCTGGCCTTTTACACCTACCAGGCTATTGAGATAATAAACATTGTGCGCTTCGAGCGCGCTGTCCATTTGCTCAAAAATATGTTTTTCATCATCCAGGACAAGAATGTTTCCTCGCATATCCAGCTACTATAAAGTAAATAAATTGATTTCTTACTGCTCTGCTAGTATACTATACTTCTAAAAAAGGGTTGATGAAATCGTTTTTTTTAATAAATCAGTCGGCTCATTATCAGTTAGATATGAGAAAACAAATAGCGGAAGAAGAATATTTTTCGAAATTTCTACTTCCCCCATTGATTATAAATCTTGTAGAAGCGGTTGTTTTCTGTGAAGGAAAGCATTTCTTGCAGGTCCTTTGAGAAAGGATTATGAGAAGAGAGGTTTAGCTCTTTTTTGATATATTGAGACACCTTTGACACCATATGTTGGGATTGTTTTAAGGCGCCATTTTCCACTAAAATATTGAGAACCCATTTCTCCTGCCTTGCTCTATAATATAGGAAGTTTAGATTTCCTTCTGAATAGTACCGTAAGATGCTTTGAATATCTTTTTCATGTTTTCTTTCAGAACGCTCCTTTTGAGCCAGTACAATTAATGGCAAAGTAAAAATCCGCATCCGAAGATCATTAAAGGTATCCTCTTGATTTTTAGCTACAGTTTTTAGGTCAAAGCTTGCGGGCACAAAGTCGCAATTGTCATTGACCAACTGCTGAGCCAGTCCATAATATTTTGCATATGTCAGCAAAGCCGATTTTTCAGTTGGTGAACAACCAAAAAGGTCAATTAATAACTCTGTAAATACCTGAAAAAAAACAGCATTGATCAAAAACGACCTTTGCAGATACATTTCAAGGTAACCTTTCTGTCTTATAGCTGGATATTTAAGCCGACTTGAGGTATTCAAGACCTTTACAAAGTCTCCGACTCCTGCATATGTTTGAATATTTTTGGGCAAAGGAGAGTTGAAATGAGGCTGAAAAAAATGATTGACACTTAGAAATTCCTGATCTAGCACAAATCCCAGATCATAGTAATAGAAGAGTTTTTCTACTGTCAATATAACTTTTTGCTGTAGGTCTCTTTCAAATTCATTTTTGATAAAAGTATTCATTGCCAACTCAAGCTCTTGGCGTTCTTCTCTATTTCGCTTTCTAGAGGCCTGGTTTACCACCCCAAATTTTCCATCAAAATAATGATTGTCCAGATACATTAGGGTAATGCAGTACTCACCCACCATAATTATCTTTTTTAGGATATGTATCTGGTTGGGGCTTGGACAGAAATTTAGACTTAGGTAACTGAAAATTTTAAAAATAAAATAACTTCTTACAGATGGGCTTATACAGTTCTGATCAGGGGAAAATGAAACTCTTTTTTCTAGTAAGGGAAAATGGGTGCAATTCATATCACTGCCCATCCACTGGTGAACGAGCCGCATTTCTTTTATTCTCCAATCTTGGCCTTCCTTTTCCCTATTAGGTTGCAATAAAGGCATTACGTCAACCCAATGCTTTTGCTTGAGGTTATAACACATGCTATGTGTGATTGAGGGTAAAACGATAAATTGATAGGGAAAAAGAAGAACTAGTGCTAGGTCAAATCTGAATTCATTATACAAAATATTAGGGAAACCCAAAAACATAAATACATGAATATGTGTAATTGGGTGATAGTCAATCAATTGTAATGGTGGCTATCAAATAATTTCTAGTACAATTCTATTTCCAGTAATTAAAAAAAGCCACCACACCAGCGGCAGCTTCACAAGCAAAGCAATATGTCCTAACAAAAACTACTGAAAGTCAAAAAAATAAACCTTAAGCGGCATCTGCCTTATAACCCAAGCTTGGAGATACAAGCGCATCTCCTGCGCTGAAACACTCGATCATCACCAGGTCTCCAGCCTTGAGCTTTCCTAAAAACATGGACTTGATTCTTATTTCATAACAGGTGCCGTTGGGCATAAGGATTTCGCCATATGCACTACCGGGGTACTGCTTTTGGAGGATGCCCATTTCACCTTGTTGGCTGCGGGCGGGGCGGGAAATTCTGCTGTAATTTTTCATGGTATTGGGTGTAAAGATCAATTCTGGGATTACATTTTCTATACACTAAAATACCCTTGTTAACAGGAATAGCCTCCAAAGTTAAAGTCGAAGAAGTTGTAACTGGTTGATCGTCAGTAGATAGTGACTTTTATTTGACCATCAGTTCGAATCTATTTCGCCCTTTAATGTCCCCCATACTCCTTCCCCTTCTCCACATAGCCTCTCGCTCCCGCGAGTATCCCCTCCAGCTGCGCCTCCGTCAATCGTTTCACTTTCCGAGCGGGCACGCCCGCATACAGCCACCCACTCTCCAGCGCTACGCGCTCAGGCACCAGCGCCCCCGCTGCTACCAGCGTATGCCGAGGCACCACGGCCTCGTCGAGGATGATGGCGCCCATCCCTATGAGGACTTCGTCCTCAATCGTACAGCCATGCAGCATGGCTCCATGACCTAGGGTCACGTCATTGCCGACGATCGTCGGGCAACGGTGGGTGCTGGTATGGATGATGCATCCATCCTGGATATTGCTGCGCTGCCCGATGACGATGGCTTCGAGGTCGCCGCGCAGCACGGCGTTGAACCAGATGCTGCTCTCCGGGCCGATGGTCACATCGCCGATGATGGTCGCGCCTTGCGCGACGAAGACGCCTTTGGCGATCTTTGGCCAGATGTTATGATAAGGTAAAACGTTCATCGTTTTTTAATTTCTTCACTCTCACTCTATTTCCTCCTCCCATAAAAAGCCAGACCAGCCTTCACTTCTTCCTCCCCCAACACATAATCCACCACAAAATTGCCCGGACCTTTTATCAAGGTGCAGCGTACTTCTCCTCCCACATTTTTTTTGTCCTGATACAAATTCTGGAGGATTCGCGGCATTTCATCCTGTCTGATTGTGACCAGAGAGAAATGGAGGAAGAGATAATCCCTTATATTTTCCAGCGCTGATTCAGTAATCAGTCCTTGCTGGAAAGACACAAAAGCCTCTGCGACCATTCCTATGGCTATGGCTTCGCCATGTAGCAAATGGCCTTCGGTCCCTAGCCGCTGCGTCTCTATGGCATGGCCGATCGTATGGCCAAAATTGAGCGCTTTGCGGGCTCCGCTTTCCTTGAAGTCAGATTCGACGATCTGAGATTTGATTTGAACAGAATGGCGGATAAGTGTCTCCCAATCCATTGTAAGGAGATCTTTTTGCGCTTGCAGAGCTTGCCAGCCGGAAGCGTCAGCTATCAGATGATGCTTGATGACTTCGGCGAAGCCGGAGCGGAGTTCTAGGAAAGGGAGGGTCTTGAGGAAGTCTGGCCAGATAACCACCGCCTGCGGTTCCTGAAACAAACCGATATGGTTTTTAAATCCCTGAAAGTCGATGCCCAATTTTCCGCCGACGCTCGCATCAACCTGCGAGAGCAGCGTGGTCGGAACCTGGATAAAATCCAGGCCTCGCTTATAGGTCGCCGCGGCGAAGCCGCCCATATCTCCCAATACACCTCCACCGAGGTTGATGACCAGGCTTTTGCGATCAAACTGATGCCTGGTGAGGGCATCCCATATTTCCTCGCAGGTGCGAAGGTTTTTATGCGATTCCCCGGGAGAAATGGTGAAGGTATGATGCCATGGCAAAAAGAGAGAGAACTTATTATAGCAATGGTTTTCGGTATGCGAATCCATCAATACCATGATTTTGCTGTAGGTATGGCCTTTCAGCCACTCCCTCAGCTTTTCCAGGCTGTCTTTTCCAATAAATATAGGGTATGCATTCATGTGAAGTCAAAGCAAAATGAATGCGCTTAAAAAGCAAAACCAATGGTGAGGGAAGCACGAAGCAGAATAGGACTAAAACCGGGTATCAGGTTTCTGAATAACCCGGGAATATCATTTTCATCAAAATCTCCATACCTGACATTCAGGCTTTTTTTAGCGAGTCCTGGCCCGATAAGGGCTTCAATTGAAAAAACCTTGGATATGATGTGTTGATAGCCCAATACAAGCCCTGCTCCTATGGTATTCAATTCAACACTGGAGATGATCTCTTGGGCTTCATTCTCAACCGTGACCGATAAATTGGTATAACGCATATAAGGGCCTCCAAACAAGCCGTGAGGCGCTTTGTTTCTGCCACGAGCCAGATAGTATCTGAATTCAGGAGTAATGCCTACACCTCTAAAAATGAATTGCTTGTCTCCAAATTTGGGAGAAAAACCGGATGCAAAGAGCCCCACTTGTACACTCTTATGATCGTCAAGGGCCCGTTCATATTGTCCGTTAAGGTTTAATGCCAGCAGGCTGGGAGGGTTCAATTTTAGCACATTAAGCTGGGCTACTGCTTTCTGCTGTATAGAAAGAAAAACGCAACAAAAAATGGCGAGGATCAAACATGTTTTTTTCATAATCGTCATCTGCATCTGTTTTATGATAATAGTAAACGGCCTACAGCCCATAACCTTATCACCAAGCTACAATTCTTTCTGCAAGCGTTCAAAAATCTCATATACAGCCGGACACACCTCTGTATTTTTCAGGCTCAGCGAAAGGCGTTTTCGAATCCCCTTGCGGTTGGTGTGCGGATAATCCCGACAGGCTTTGGGACGCACATCATAAATCAGGCATTTGTTGTCTTCCAATAAAAAATGGCAGGGAGCCTCCTGGAGGACATAGTCCTCCTCATGATCCATATAGAGATAGGTCTCTATAAACTCATCCGGCTTCATTTTGAAGCTACGGGAAATCCGATTGATATCGGATTCGGTAAAGACCGGACTGGTTGTCTTGCAGCAATTTGCGCATTGCAGGCAATCTGTATGCTGGAAAACCTCCTCGTGGAGTTGGTGGAACTGTTGTTCGAGTTTTTGAGGTTTAAGCTTGCGAAGCCTGGCAACCAGTTTTTGATTTTGGCTCTTTTTCGCCAATGCACGCTCTGTTAAGCCCTCTGCTAAATGGGATTCTGACACATGTTGATGATTAGGCCTGCAAAAATACGGGACGAAAGCCGGGTTTTTGTATAAAAAGCAAAACATTTTTAGCGAATTTTCGCTATATATTGATAATTAGCGAAAATTCGCTAAATTTGCATCGTTACTTTTACGCATTCCAATAGTCGAATATTATCTGAATCAATCAGGTAAAAACTTGATACTGCACCTTCGTTCTTCGTAATATTGTGGTCTTCAATTTATTGAATGCTTTTGCAAACTATTTAACAGAAATATTTATGGTTTTTGATTTAGACATGATTAAAAAGGCCTATGCAGCCCTTCCCGGGAAAATCGCTGCTGCCCGCAATAATCTCGGTCGCTCTATGACGCTCACTGAGAAAATTTTGTATTCACACCTCCACGAGGAAAGCCCTCTACAACAATATAATCGCGGAAAAGATTACGTTTTCTTCGCCCCTGACCGTGTAGCGATGCAGGATGCTACCGCTCAGATGGCATTGCTTCAGTTTATGATGGCAGGAAAAGAGAAAGTTGCTGTTCCTTCCACTGTGCATTGTGATCACCTGATTCAGGCAAAAATAGGCGCTGATGCAGACCTCGTTACCGCTGTAGATACCAACAAAGAAGTCTATGACTTCCTCGCCAAGGTTTCCAACAAATATGGCCTGGGCTTCTGGAAGCCCGGAGCTGGCATCATCCACCAGGTAGTCCTGGAAAACTATGCTTTCCCAGGAGGAATGATGATCGGTACCGACTCTCACACCCCCAATGCGGGTGGTCTGGGTATGGTGGCCATCGGAGTCGGTGGAGCTGATGCTGTAGATGTGATGGCAGGCATGCCCTGGGAATTGAAAATGCCGAAAGTGATCGGTGTGCATTTGACAGGAAAATTGAATGGCTGGACATCTCCCAAAGATGTTATCCTGAAAGTAGCGGGCATCCTTACCGTAAAAGGCGGCACAGGTGCCATCGTCGAATACTTTGGCGAAGGCGCAAAATCTATGTCCTGTACCGGAAAAGGCACCATTTGTAATATGGGCGCGGAAATCGGCGCTACAACCTCAACCTTCGGTTATGACGAGTCCATGGCTCGCTACCTGCGCGCCACAGGCCGCGCCGATGTCGCCGAACTCGCCAATCAGGTCGCTGAGCACCTGACAGGAGACCCCGAAGTCTACGCCAATCCTGACAAATATTTCGATCAGGTGATCGAAATCAACCTCTCCGAACTGGAGCCGCACGTCAACGGCCCTTTCACCCCTGACCTCGCATGGCCTCTGTCCAAATTTGCAGACGCAGTCATCAAAAACGGATACCCTCAGGAACTGGAAGTAGGCCTCATCGGCTCTTGCACCAACTCATCCTATGAAGACCTGGACCGCGCTGCTTCTGTCGCGCGTCAGGCGGTAGCCAAAAACCTGAAAGCAAAATCTGAATTTACCATTACTCCTGGCTCAGAAGTAGTGCGCTATACCGTGGAGCGTGATGGCATCCTCGCAGCTTTTGAAGACCTGGGAGGCGTGGTCCTCGCCAATGCTTGTGGGCCATGTATCGGCCAGTGGGCGCGTCATACCGACGACCCCAAACGCAAAAACTCCATCATCACTTCTTTCAACCGAAATTTCGCCAAGCGAAATGACGGCAACCCCAATACCCACGCTTTCGTGGCTTCGCCCGAGATCGTGACGGCACTGGCTATCGCTGGTGATCTGACTTTCAACCCATTGAAAGACAAGCTCACCAACGAAAACGGCGAGCAGGTTATGCTCGATCCTCCTTTTGGTGATGAGCTTCCAGAAAAAGGATTTGATGCAGAAGATGCGGGCTTTATCGCCCCTATGGAAGATGGCAGTGGCCTGACGATAGATGTAGATCCGAACTCTCAGCGTCTGCAACTGCTGGAACCATTCAAGCCATGGGATGGCGGTGATATCAAAGGGCTTCGCCTCTTTATCAAGGCTTTTGGGAAGTGTACCACTGACCATATATCCATGGCCGGGCCATGGTTGCGCTACCGCGGTCACCTGGAGAACATCTCCAACAACCTCATGCTGGGTGCAATCAACGCTTTTACCCAAAAAGCCAACAGCAAAAACTTCCTCACAGGGGAGTATATGGAGAATCCCAAAGTGGCCAAAGCCTATGCCGATGCAGGTATAGAAAGCGTCATCGTGGGTGACGAAAACTACGGGGAAGGCTCTTCCCGTGAGCATGCAGCCATGGAGCCGCGCCACCGCGGCGTGCAGGCTGTGATCGTGAAGTCTTTCGCACGTATCCACGAAACCAACCTCAAGAAGCAAGGCGTCTTGCCTTTGACCTTCGCCAATCCTGCGGATTATGACAAAATCCAGGAAGATGACACCTTTGACCTGATGGTCAGCAGCCTTGCCCCCGGCAAGCAGGTAAAAGTAGTACTGAATCACGCAGATGGCTCTAAGGACGAATTCATGACCAACCACACCTTCAACCAGGCTCAGATTGACTGGATCAAGGCAGGTAGTGCGTTGAATTTGATTCGGAAGCAGCAGGCTTAATATTTATGCGGCCCTTGGGCCGCTGAAGGTTTTATATAGGGCTCCGTCTTTGAAGGCGGAGCCTTTTTGGTTATACTTTAGACCTGATAGAATGTCCGTTTCGACTTCTGGCCATTTTTTGAACCATATAAGGCATTTGAGGGCATCTAAGGTCAAAAAAGGAGGTTTTCTTTTATGTTCTTATATGTCTTATATGGTTTTATTTACAGGACATTTCACCCAGTCTAAAGTATAAATAATCTAATCCCTAATACTCCAATCGGTATTATTGTGTATTTTACTTGTGGCCAATCGCTCAATTTCTTCCATCTCAATGGGCTTTCCAAACTTCATACAGAGAATGATTATTATCCCTTAATTTCCTCCCCAAAGCTCTGAAATTGACATATCTATATGTAGAAAATGTTTTCGAAGGTTTCTTCTTTTTCCTCAATTTGGGTAAATTAAGCCTCTGGCTTTTTGATCAAAAGCCCATAAAAAAACTTAAAGCATTTACACAAAATGGAAAGCCCTTTTATCAAACCTACTTTTAAAAATACGCCCCTTCCTTTAAGTAAATTCTTAGAAAATGGTAGTTCGCCTGGGCGTCACGCAAAGAGGTTTAGGCCTTCTGATATAACCGAACTTACCCAAAAACCATATCTTTTCATTTGTGGAGAACAGGGATATGGAAAAACAAGACTCATGCGAGAGTTATTGGAATCTCATCATTCAAATGGCAAAAATTGCATTTACATTGATCTGAAAAAAACAAAGAATGATGAATTTGGCCTAATAGAAGCCCTTGAAGAAGTAAATCATGCAAGAGCCAGGTATCAATATGGAGACTTACTTGGGAAACCAATTAAGTTTCAGAACGATTCCAATTTGGTGATAGGGTTAGATGCGTTAGATGAGGTGCATCCCGATTGGATTTCAGAAAAAATAGAGGAAATCAAAAGGCTTTTTACGGATTTCTCTAACGTTCAAATCATTCTTACTTGTAGAATCCATCATGCCATTAGACATCAAGGAAGATTGCATTCTTTGAATTTTGTTTGCACTGAAATCGAATCCTTTGATATTTTCCAAACAGCTGATTTCCTCCTGCAAACTTGTCCATCCTTACAAACATGGAATCGGGAAAGTGTATTAGAAAAGCTAAATGAAGCCTCTATTATTTCTTATTATCAAAAAGAAAGCGTTTTATCTACTCCACGGTATTTGAAAGTTTTCGCAGAGTTAGTCGAAAATGATGGTTTTGATTCTGTATTGGACTTAACTAAAAGCCAGCTTTTTGAGAAGCTAATTAAGAAACGACTCCAGGAGGAGTCCAACAAAAAAAAGTATATCCAGTCAGGATATTCAAAGGCAATTGAAGATATGTTGCAAGTCCTTGAAACGCTGGCATTCATTTTAGAAATTCAAGGTGTCAATCGGTTAGAAAAAGATAATCTTGTTGCTTTTGTTCAGGAGTTTTATCCTTCCATAGCAAGAGAAAGCTTTTATATCAAGCTACTAGATGGAACTATTATTAAAGATTTTGATGATTTTATCGAATTTGACAACACTGAATTTCAGGAATACCTAGCAGCAAAGGCCATTGCCAGATTTAATAACCCACAACAATTGATCTGTGATTTGATAATTGACTCCTCTCTCAAGGATATTTATCCCTCCTGGAAAAACACTATCTCTTATCTGGTTGAATTAAAAAATGAAATAGTCCCATACCTTGTACAATTAGGCATACAAATGAAGGCTACTTCTTTTTTTTCATTTATGGCCTATGTTTCGCCACAACAAATTGTAAATATAGATAACGAAAAGAGTGGTTATACCCTTTTTGAAAGAGTCTGGAAGTATTATATCCAGGAGAATATTGAATTAACTACGGAGGCTCAAAAAGGACTCATACTTTTCTATGATGAAAGAACGCACGATCCAATTTTAACCGAACATATTCAATCTGATATCACACAAAATCAAATCAGATTTAGGCTAAATCTTAATTGGCTTTTAGAAGGGTTATTCATACAAAAAAAGATAACAGGCAGTGCTCAAAAAGGCATTTGGAAAAATTATCTTTTGGATAATTTACAATGGCTCCCGAACAATAGAGATGCTGAATCAATCCTGATAAGTTCAATTGATGCATTATCACAAATCTGTACGATTGAGGAAGGGATACGTGTAAGAGAGATTTTTCAAACAAATTCTGATCGGGTGGATACTGCCATTATTAGATTTTACAAACAAATTGATTCCAACCATCCAGAAACTATCAGACTCTTTTTACAGGATACAAGTCAGAGAAACTTTTCGGAGTATATACCATCACCCCTTAATAGCATTTCAAATAGCCAGGGGTTCTGCGCATTATTTAGCCAACTAAATTCCATTATTGATGGCCTTAAAGGACCCCATTTCGCCCATTATGCACTTAATTCTATAGGAAACAGTTTAACAAGCCCCTTTTTTGATAATCTTGAAAAGAATTGGACTGCCGAGGTTGAGCAAGAAGTAATTGACTTTTTTCATCAATCGGTAAAAATAAGATTCTATAATGAAGAGGCTTTTATCCAAAAATTATCTTCAGTTCTTATCTCAAAGAAAAAAGAGGTAATCAAGTCTATTTTGGAGGGCTTAGATAGTCATAATCTACCTTTAGATTTTCAACATAGAATATCTGATTTATGTGCCTTGTTTTTTGACCTTGAAAATGTTGAAAATTTCCTTTCCTGGTTAGAATTGCGTTTCCCAGAATCTAATATCCCTTTATGGACACTAAGGAAGAGTAAACTTCAGGACATCAGGCAACTTGAAAAAACTCATTTCCCTGAAGCCTATGCCGAAATACAATTCTCCCTGGAAAAGTCCCAAAAAAGAGCACAAGAAAGAGATAAGAAATGGGAAAGGAAGACAATGCTTCAGTTTGAAAAATGGATCAATTGCCTGAAACAAAAGCATGAGCACACACTCATTGACTATTTTGAGCACCTTTCAATCCAGGAGAAAGCGACCAAACAGAATAAATCGGCTCTTATTAACATAGCAAAAAAAGCCTTGATAAGTTATGACCCAGCAGAAGTACACATTAAAAAAATTAATGCTTCATTTGAAACCCCTGCATCTCTGTATCTCTTTGAATGTGCAATCAAATTAACTAGCCAAACCGAATCAGATGTACCATTTGCAAGAGAAAATATAATCCATTTTTTGCCTTTTGCTTTCAAAGAGGAACTATTTCAGCAAGCCTATAAATCTGTAGAGCCCCTTTCTCAAGAAGAAATAAGTAATCTCTTTGACATGCTTATGAAAAGGGATGACGATCTCCACAAAAGCATGATGGGTAATATCCTTGCACTGATACAAAAAATAGATTCCCCAGCTTCTTTTACCCTGCTAATTCAGATAATAGAAAATGAAGGTGTTCCACATTATCATAGAAAGGATGCCTTTGATTTATTTGTGGGAAAATACCCTTCAAATCAAAAAGTTTTAGCTTGGTTTAAACTTTTTGACAAGTCTGAGTCAAATCTAAAATCTTCAGCCTACTCTCTTGCTTTACATATCAATGAGTATTTTTTAAAGCGGCAGGAAAAACAAGCCGTTCTTTGGAGATTTGATGAAATTTTCAACCATCCTTATCATTTGGATGAATTCATTCCAGGAATGAGAGGTGTACTACCAGAAGAAGACCTCGGAAAACCTATTGGATACATCAACGGAGAAGTATTCAAAGAGGAATTAATTTCCTTTATCAAAACAGGAATTTCTATTTCTAAAAAAGATAAAAAGCTCTTCAGATATGTAAAACATGAAGTTTGGAAACCTGCTATTTCCGCTTTGTTTAATTCAACCATACCTTCAGAGAAATTTTCCCAAATCCTTAAAGATATTTCAGATTTTCTTGAACAGGAAAAAGATCATGTCTCTTTTATCAGATTCAAAGAGTTATTGGAGGGGGTGAAACAAGAATTCCTGAAATCCAGGGCTGAAAGGCTATCTTTCAACGCAAGCATTAAAAAATACAAAGCCATAAAGGAAAGAAGGTATCTTGATATTTTAACGGTATCCGATCTTTTTGAGGCGGTGAAAAAGGTCATTGAAATAGACCTTTTGAGGGAAGCTAAGCAAGGAGTTTATAGCTACTTATCAGATTTGGTTTCCCAGAATGAAACTATGGTGCAGAAAATGCTAGCATCTCATTTTAAGCAGTTGCTCGTAGAGTATAGTAATAAGGACAGTGTTTTTCATAGTGGGATATTGAATGTAGTGCGAGAGAGTGAAATCGCCAACGGAAAAAAAGTAGATTTTCTCATTAACTATGGTCCTGTAGGAACAGTGATGGTTGAGGTAAAACTATCGCGGAATTCTGAGCTTAGTTCAGGTAACCTTGAGAATTATCGGGATAATTGGTTTTTGCAATATCTGGATCAAACTCAATCCCAATATGGTGTATTCCTTATTCTCAGGATTGATCCACACAAGAGTAAGAAAGACTTTGATGCGCAAATAAACAGAGTCAAAGAAGTATACAAGGGATATGAAAATATTGAGGTTATGGGAATTGATTGTTTAGGAAATGTTGACTAAAGCAGTGGAGCCATCTAGACTTGTTATGACAAAGATAGCTTTATCATAAGCAGGGTTTTCGTAATAAACAAGTCATATTTGTCAGCGTCCTTCAGCGTCAAAAAACAAATATTGTATCCTTCTATTCATCACTTACTGTACATGCCCCCTAAATAGCCATCCTTGATCACAGCACATCATAGCAAAAACAACACGAAGCAAAGCTACTCCACAGCCTCCGGGCATTTTTCATAAAAATCCGCAAACTCATAGGCCCGTGCTTTCGCCACCCCCGCGGCCAAAGGCCGCGCCAGCCAAATCCGCAGCGCCGCCTTTTGCGGCTCCAGCTCCCAGCGCCAATACCTGTCCCCGGACAGGTCTTCCAGGAATTTCCGGATCGGCCTGGGCCGATGGGCTTCATCCATGAGGCAGGCCTCATCACAACTCATCCAATCCAGGCCTTTGCGGTAGCGCAACGTACAGCCCACAGCTCTGCCGATCTTGAGCATTTCTCCAAAAGCTCCCTCGCCTCCGTAGGTCGGAAATGATTGCTGCACATCCAGCTCCACGCCATTTCCTCTGGCGTAGGCTTTCAGCCTGTTGAAATCCGGTAAAACGGATTTGTCCGCCAATAAAAGCCCTTGTATTCCGCCATCTTTGAGCAAAAGGAGCGGGCTTTCTTTCTCTGCGCAGGGAGAGCCTTGCACGATTGGGGGAGTGGCGACTTCGGCTGTATCATCTGGGACTGCTGCCGGCGCAGCTTCTGGTACCGTTTCCCGGGGAGTTTCTTCCTGTGGAACTTCTTCTTTTGAAGCCAGCCTGGCTTCTTCTCCCGCCCAGATTTCCGTGCGCCAGATGGCGCTCTGCCATGCCGTAGTTGAAATTTCGGTATCGCCCTGATGGCCCTGCAGCTGCCAGCTGTAGTGCAGGCCGCCTATGCCCAGCAAGGCGACGATCAAGCCCGTCAACCCCCCTCCCAACAAGGCTCTCATGCGACCAAAACGCAGTTGGAGGTAGTCGGTCAGGCTTTTGCCCTGTAGGCTTTTTTGCTTTCGCTGAAGCAACCTCTGCTGGTTTTTGCCCCAGATCCTCCCTTTGGCATACATATATGCCTGCCGGGCGTAGGATGCGTTTTCGGGTTCCAGGAAAAAGCGTTGAAGAGCGATATACCGCTCCTTTTCGCTTGCTGCGACGGAACCCTCAGGGGCTTCGCTTTTTTCCAGTAAATGAAGGAGAAGTTCCCGGGCATTTCTTTCATCATCGCCTTTCAGGCTTGCCAGCCAGCGATAGGCCAGATCCGGCGGCAAACCGCCTTCGCGCATCCACAGCAGTCGGGAAAGGCGGATCAGGCTTTCGTAGGTATAATTGCCATCTTCAGCTTTGAATAAAGTGGCCAAATGCATCACCCACTGGCTGTCCAGTCTCGGCCATAGGGCTGTCATTTGCAGCCAGCGAAATAAATCTTCGCCCAGATACCGCTGCAAAGCAGCGGAGGAATAGGAAATACCACTTTTCCAACTGATCAGGTGAGAGCGGGAAGGCGTAGCGGGATTATATTGCCCGCTTTGAATGCAGGAGGGCAGGACCAGCGGCTGATTCGCCGGGCATAGGACAAACTCGCGTGTCAGGTAACTTTCGATCTCTTCCCAATCTTCCATGGGGATGGGGGTGAAAATAAATTTTCGCCCAGACCAGGGTTCCAGTTCCTCCGAAATCCATTCTGCCAGGCCTTTGAGATACGAGTCAATCAGACAGCCCCCGTCTGTACACAATACCAGGGGAGCCTCAAGGTGGCGCTCAGCCAGGCTGGAAAAAGAAACAGCATGGCCGTTTTCCGGCTCCACGCAATGGCGTGGGTCATCCTGGAAGAAATAATATTCAAGCGGTACACCTGCTTTGCGAATGGCAAGCCATAGTTGCTCCATGACCTGGGCGAAAAGGTCATGACGGCTTTGTTTTTCAATGAGTACGAGGTACTTCTGTCCGGAAGTGGCATCCAGCGCTTGCTGTAAGCCCTGCGACAGCGCAAATAATTTTTGCTCGGACAACAGGCGGGGTCGCGCCTGGGGAAATTGCAAAAATGCGGGGCCTTTGACCTCCTGCCATCTGCTTTTTCGTTTGCCTTTATTTTGATAAAACCATCGTGCTGCCAGATATGCACCCATGCCCAAAAGGGCGAGAATAACTCCCATCAGGCCCACAAACCAGCCTGACATGCGAACAATGTTTTTTCGGGCAGGAGGTAAAGCGGCAAAAGCCGGCAAGGGGGCAAACTCACTGGTTGTGCCGAGCCTCATACGGGCTGCCTGATAGGCAGTATCACCACAGCTATATGAGCTGCTTAAAAAACGGGAAATGCTCAACCCAACATGGTATGTGCCTTGTTTAGGGTAAATATGTGTGGGAGATCTTTCGGTAGAAATGCTGCCGTCTCCAAAGTTCCAAAGGTAGGTTAGTTCATTTTCAGGAGCCCCTGAAGTTTGACTTTCAAAATTTACCTCATAGCCCTCTTCCATCAGGGAAATGCTTGCATCAAAGGAATGAGTAAGTTTATCGGGGCAATCGACTTCCACCTGGGCCAATAATCTTTTTTGAGGGATGCTATTCCCCCTTTTTTCCCATATCAGCAGGCTCATAACATAGGTGCCGGCCTCTGCATAAGCATGTGACAAGGAGGTACCACGGCTGAGGCGCACAGTATCTACCGTGCCGTCTCCATAGTCGAGACAGCATGACAGGATATTATTCCCTCCAGGGGAATTGAAACGAATGTTAAGTGCCTTGTGCACAGGTGTTTGTAAAGTGCCAAAATGATTGCTCAGTTGTTGGTCATTTACTTTGATTTGGTAGGCAGGGCCTTTTTGCTGGTACTCCCACCAGACAGGCCAGCAGAGGGCCAGCAACAAACAGAGCAGCATGGCAGCCAGTGCCACAAACATGATGTTTCGTCGCCAGATATGGCGCAGCAAAGCGCTTATCGTTTGCCGGGGCCACAAAGTGGGGGGATTTTTTCGGGTCTTAGCCAAAAGGAATATTCCTAACAGGATGAATGAAAGTGCTCATGGAATTACAATCTAAAATCTATTTGTCTGGAGGGAGCAAACTGCTTGCAGGAATCCGAAATCTTTTTCAAAGAAAAAAAGGGACTGAGCGCTTTGCTCTCTTTGGGTTGATCTGCGATCAACACTGCGATAAAAACAAGGTCCGGGGCTTTCTTCTCCCCACTAAAAGTGGGAAGTGTTGTATGCAAACTTTCCAGGAGCCTGGCTCCGTAGGAAGTCCATTCTGATTGGTATATTTTGAGTAAAAAGATAATCCCTTCTGCTTCCACAGGCAGCTCCGTGCCGCCCCTGGTTGCCAGGCTGATAGCCTCCTGCAATTGGGCAAAAAGCTTGACTTTCGCTTCTTCCAGGCTGGGGGAAAAGTCTATTTTCAGTACGCGTATCCGCGCCGTCTGATAAGGCAGGCATGCTTCTTCTTTCACCAGCTGAAATATCTGAGCCATACCGACAGGGCCATCATGGATAATCAGCAGGTGATATTGATAGGCTTTTTTTCCCCAATCCTTCAGAAAATCATCTTTAAACATCTGCCGCTTCAGCCACAGGTATTGATCCTTTTTGCTGACAAGTTTCAGTTCGCTTTTTTGGGGTAAAGAAAATAAGAGGCCGCTTTCGGCTCCATCTGCATAAAAAAGGGTCCAGGGAACCTCAGGTTCTTCGGCCGTTTTCCAGGGCTGCCATTGACTGAAAGCCATAGGCTTTTGGATGCGCTGCCCATGTTCCATCTCAACATAGATGCGGGCTTGTTCAAAAGCATTTTCAACACGTGCACCTGCAGCCAGATGGGCGTAGAATTTTTGTGAAAAAATCGCCTGCGCAGCGCCATAAGCACTGGAACCAGTTGTCAAAACAAGCTTCGCTCCAGCGTCGAAACATGCCTGTATCTGGTCCAGGCCGATAGGGCCGCTGATATACAGAATTTTGAGATCGGGCAAATCGAGCACGATTTGTTGCAGGCGCCCGGGGGCGATAGGCCCTATGTGGTGGTACATCCAGATGGATTTTCGTCTGAGGCTTCCTTTCAAAAAGCGGCTGAGCTTCTCCCTGGCGGGGTCATTCAGCAGATCGACAGTCATAAAAGCACGCGCTTCATGCTGCCGCAGCAGGGCTTTGATGGTTTTTGCTTCCTGCAAAAACAAAGAAGCTGTATTTTTATCCGCAGCAGGCGTGATGACCGCAGTAGCCAGGCTCATAAGGCGTGATTTGAGAAGTTGATTATTCACTCCCTGCAAAAACCCTGCAAAACTTCATCGCACTGAATATTTTTGTTTTGAGTATGCATTTACCTTCAGATTTTTACCTCGGATTGGTGGTGGTTTTTTGCCTGACAGGCTTGAGTATTTTGTCCAAAAAGATAGACTTGCCCGGCGCAGGAGTCGGCTTTTTGCTCACACTCAGCATGTTTTTAGGCGCGTCATGGTATGGGATAGTTTTGCTGACAGGCTTTTTTGCGCTGGGCACCATGGTCTCTATGTGGAGACGAAAGGAGAAAAAAGCCCTGCAACTGGAACAGGAAAAAGGGGGAAAACGAGGAATCGTTCATGCCCTCGCCAATGGCGGGGTAGCCGGAGCCTGCGGGCTTGTCGCCTGGATTTGGCCGGAATATGCCTTTCAGGCTACCCTCGCGATGAGCGCGAGCATCGCATCAGCCACTTCGGACACTTTTTCATCCGAATTAGGCAATGTCTACGGGAGCCGGTATTGGGATATCCTAAGTTGGCGGAAAGGCAATAAAGGCGCTGATGGCATCATCAGCCTGGAAGGAAGCCTGGCGGGCTTGCTCGGTGCGGCACTGATTGCGGCTTTATTTTGGGCATTTTTTCCAGAAAAAACAGCAACCGTATGGCTGATTCTGCTTGCCGGTATTTTCGGCAACCTGATGGATTCTGTTTTAGGCGCCAGCCTTCAGCGCAAAGGCCTATTGGATAATCATTCGGTGAATTTTTTCAATACCCTTGCCGCGGCCATCATGAGTTTGCTTCTTTTTGCATAGCCTTTCCTCATATCATGCCTCTCGCCTTTATCTCCAGGTATTTGTTCAAGGTATTGACTGTCACATATTGGGGCGGAGTAAGGATGGCCAGAATGCCATGGCGCTCCAGTTCCTTGACGATCAACTTTTTCTCAAAAGCAAAATGCTCGCCTATCGTCTTGACATAAATGTCCTCTGTATTGCTGGGCTCGGATTCGAGCAATTCTTTCAACTCTGTATTTTCGAAAAAAATCACCAGCAGCAAATGGTTCCTGGCCAATTTTTGCAAATAGGGCAACTGCCGGTGCAAGGCCGTCATGGATTCAAAGTTGGTGAACAAAATCAACAAACTGCGCTGAGACACGGTGCTGCGAATCGCGCTGTATAAGCGGGCGTAGTCAGCTTCCAGAAACTGCGTTTGCTGGTTATAGAGCACCTCTTGCAGGCGGCTCATTTGAATGACGCGGCTGCTTGCCGGAATTTGAGAGCTCACACGCTCGGCAAAGGTGATAAGGCCCGCTTTATCCTGTTTGTAAATCGCAATATTGGAAATGACGAGGGTCGCATTGATGGCGTAATCCAGCAGCGTCATGCCTTCAAAAGGCATCTTCATCGCACGGCTTTTGTCAATCAAACAAAAGACGCTTTGAGACCTTTCATCTGAATACTGATTGACCATCAGCTTGTTGGAGCGGGCAGTGGCTTTCCAGTTGACGGTGCGGTAGTCGTCACCGCGTACATATTCTTTGATTTGTTCAAAGGCGGTGCTATGGCCTAATCTGCGAATTTTTTTTACCCCCAAATCCATCAACCTATTGGAAACGGCCATCAATTGGTATTTGCGCATTTGCAAAAAGGAAGGATAGGTAGGCACATTGCGGGCTTGCTCAATACTGTATCGGCGGCGAATCAGGCTGATCGGAGAGGATACAAAAAAATGGAGCTCGCCAAAGTGATATTCTCCCCGCTCCGTCGGCCGAAGTTCATATTGTATGTTCCGGGAAGTTGAGCGGTTGAGCTGCACATGGAATTGGAAATCCCGCATTTGAAACTGAAAAGGCACTTCGTCGATGACTTCGATCGCAACGGCAAAGGGATAGTCATTGACTATTTCGATCTGAATGGGATTTTGATCTCCATTGGAAAATCGTTCGGGCGTGACACGCCTGCCTTTTATGCCTTTGGCATTGCTGTACAACATGAGCATGTCCAGGCCGAGCAAAATGATCAGCAACCAAAAAGTTATTTTGGCTGCTTCCAAAAATGCCGGATAGAAGAAGGCCAGGATAAATAGGGCTGCTATGATCCCAACAGCGACAAAGAGCCTGGCATGAAGAAATAAGGATTGATAAAATGACTTTAGTTTTTCCAAAGCAGTATGTGCTTAATCTACTTTTTCTTTCAAGAGGGGGTTTTTCACTTCTTCAAGTGGGTTTTGCTGCAGATCAATATTTTCAGCTCGGTTGTAGTATAAATCTACTGCGAGGTAAAGTGCTTCGCGGAAGCTGGAAGGATCACACTGGCCGGTGCCGGCTATGTCATAGGCTACTCCATGATCCGGCGAAGTCCGGATGATAGACATACCTGCGGTATAATTGACGCCATGGAAGCCGGACATGAGTTTGAAAGGGATCAGTCCCTGATCGTGATACATGGCGAGGACGCCATCAAACTTTTTATAGGTGAGTGAACCAAAAAATCCATCCGCAGGATAGGGACCTACTGCGCGTATGCCCAGGTCTGTGGCTTTTTGAATCGCTTCCTTGATCACCTCTTGCTCCTCGCTGCCTAGCAGGCCGTTATCGCCGGCATGTGGATTGAGGCCCAAAACCGCAATCATGGGTTTGGGGATGTTGAAATCATTGCTTAGCGAGCGGTGAAAAACCTTGAGTTTTTCGACGATCCGCTGGGCGGAGATGTTGCGGGATACCTCTGCCAAAGGCAGATGGTTGGTCACCAGGGCCACTTTCATCTGGTCCGAAACCATCATCATGAGGTTGTTTTTTGCACCAAAAGCCTGGCCCAGTAATTCGGTATGGCCGCTGAAATTATCGCCTGCGGCGAGCTGAAAAGTCGCCTTATCTATCGGCATGGTCACCAGGACATCCAGCTCTCCATGCTGCGCATCTTCTATGGCAAGTTTGAGCGCTTCATGGGCGGCCTGCCCGCCTGATTCAGAGGGTTGCCCGATATCTACCCTGTCAATATTTGACATGCAGTCAATGATATTGAGCTTTCGGTATTGCGCCTGAGAGGGGTTTTGCACCACGATATAGTGAAATTTGGGCGCATCCATCACTTTGCGGTAAATGTTGATCACTTTGGATGATCCATACAAAATAGGCACACAAAATTCCTTCAGATAAGGATCTTCAAATGCTTTGATAATCAACTCCGGGCCGATACCATTCACATCTCCCATCGTAATCCCGACCCTTAATTTTTTATTCCTGTTCATAATTTGATATAAAGTTTATAAGTAATCTAACACCTACTCCACTGGCTTGTTTGCCTCTGTAGCTACTTTTGCTGAATAGCCAGGACGCGCCTGCTATATCCAGGTGTATCCAGGGGTAGTCGGTGAAGTGAGCCAAAAATTTTCCTGCTGTGATAGCGCCGGCTTCGCTTCCTCCCAGGTTTTTCAAATCTGCGATTTCGCTTTTGAGCATGTCCCCGTATTCTTTCCATAGCGGAAACTCCACGAGGCGTTCATATACGGCTTCGCCGGATTGTTTGAGTGCAGCCTTCTGCCCTTCTCTGGCGGTGCCCATCATGGCGATGGCAGGAGAGCCTACAGCCGTGACGGCTGCGCCTGTCAATGTGGCGAGATCGATCACGATCTCAGGATCGTATGTTTTGGCGTATGCCAAAGCATCTCCCAGGATCAACCTGCCTTCGGCATCGGTATTCAAAACCTCTACAGAGGTGCCGTCATGCATCCTGATCACATCTCCGGGCACCACGGCATTTTTGCCGGGACGGTTATCGGTGGCCGGTATCAGACCGATCACGTGATAATTTGCCTTCAGCAAAGCGAGTCCGCAGATCGCACCTACCACAGAGGCGGCCCCTGCCATATCGCTTTTCATAAAGTCCATGGACTTGGTCGTCGGCTTAAGAGAAAGCCCGCCTGTGTCAAAAACCACCCCTTTTCCTACCAGGATGATAGGCTTTTTGTTGATGGGATTTTCCGGTTTGTAATTCAGAATATTAAAAGTAGGCGGGATCTCGCTACCGGCATTTACTGCCAGGAGGCCGCCCATCTTCATGCTTTTGATTTTCTCTTCCTCCCAAATTTCTGTATCAAAGCCGTATTGCTCACCAAAGGCGACTATCCGCCGCGAAAACTCGGGAGCAGTAAGCGTGATTACGGGTTCATTGACCAGGTCGCGGGCCAGGCAGGTTGCCTGGGCGATATGCGCGCCATGCTCAAGGGCCGATGCTGCCAGCTCAGAGTCTGCCAGCACGAAGGCTTGCTTGACAAAGCGAGGTGAAGGAGTGGATTTGTAGATCATAAATTGGTAGCTGCTCAGCACCAGCGATTCGGCTATGGCTTCGCTCACGCGCAGGCGATCATCCATCGGGATGATGACCAGCTCGCTAAACTGGAATTGCTCTGCAATTTCGTATGCGGCATGCGCCGCCTGGCGGATGGCCTCCGAATCCGCATCCGGGTCTACTCCTACATACAATGCAATCCTGCCAGCCAAAACGCCCAGCTGGTTACTTCCTGCTTTGACCTCTTCGAGCGTGGATGCTTCGCCCAATTGCTTTTTGCATAACTCTTTGCTCGCTTGTAGGTTATCCTTTGAGATAAAGAATGCAAAAAGTGCATGAGGGTCAGCAGCACTTAATTGAGAAAGGGTGAGGATTTGCATTTTTTTGTTATTAATATGGCAAGTTAACAAACTATTTTTTTTGCGTAACCTAAATCCCAAAAAACACCTCGGCCAACATTTCCTGACAGACACAGGAATAGCCCAACGCATCACGGAGCTGCTCAGGGCGGAGCCTGCGGATGTAGTCATTGAAATCGGTCCCGGCAAAGGCGTTTTAAGCCAATATTTGATGCCGAAATATCCTTTGTTCCAAATGGTAGAAGTGGATGAGGATGCCGTTGCTTATATGAAAGCCAATTTTGCGGCGCACAATCCGAAACTTATCCATGAAGATTTTCTGAAATGGAATATTTCGGCCACGATTCCGCCTGATTCTTTTTTCATAGGAAACCTTCCCTACAATATCAGTTCGCCTATATTTTTCAGGTTTTTGGAACACCTGCCTTTCATTCAGGAAGGCGTTTTCATGATTCAAAAGGAAGTAGCCCGCAGGATCTGTTCTCCGCCCGGCAGCAAAGAGTATGGCATACTCAGCGTTTTGCTGGGGGCATATTTCGATTTGGAATATTGCATCAGTGTGGCGCCGGGCGCTTTTTTTCCGCCACCCAAAGTGCAGAGTGCGGTGATTCGCATGACACGAAAAAGCGAGCCACCCGAAGTGGAATTCAGCAAGCTGAAAGCTGTGGTAAAAACAGCTTTTAACCAAAGAAGAAAAACCCTGAGAAATGCGCTGAAAGCACTGAATCTGGCAGATTTTGAAGGCAAAGAAGATCTTTATACCCAGCGCGCTGAACAGCTATCTGTGGAAGATTTTATTCGACTCTCCCAGGCCTTCGGGCTTGTTCCCTAAGCCACATCCCGTTAAATTCGCAGCTTAACCCGTTTACAATAACTTAGCATATGATCATCGAAGTAAAAGTCCCAAGTCCGGGCGAATCCATTACAGAAGTTGAAATCGAAAGCTGGCTCGTCGCCTCAGGCGACTATGTGGAGATGGATGCTGAATTGGCGGAGATCAACTCCGATAAAGCAACGCTCACCATCAATGCCGAAAAGGCGGGTGTCATCGAAATTTTGGCAGAAGATGGCGAGACCGTAGCAGTGGGGCAAGTGATTGCCAAAATTGATTCCAGCGCTGAAGGCAGCACTGCTGCCTCAGGAGACGCAACAGCTAAAGAGGGCGCGGCCCCCAAAGCAGAAGCTGTTTCTGGCAATACAAGCTCAGCCTCAGGGCATCCTTCGCCTTCGGCAGAAAAGATGATGAAGGAGAAAGGTATCTCCGAGGTTGAGGGAAGTGGAAGAGGAGGCCGTGTCACCAAGGCCGATGTGATTGCCGCTTCCCAATCCGGAGCGAAGGCTACGCCTGCTCCCCAGGCAGAAGCCCCTAAAAAAGAGGCTCGTCCCATTCCGCCTATGCCTGGCATAGCTGGCAGCGAAAGGACGGCGACACGTGAAAAAATGAGCCGCCTGCGCAAGACCATCGCAGCACGTCTTGTCTCCGCCAAAAATGATACTGCTATGCTCACCACTTTCAATGAAGTGGATTTGCATGAAGTGATGGCGATACGCAAAAAATGGAAAGAGAAATTCAAGGAAACGCATGGCGTTGGCCTGGGATATATGTCCTTTTTTACAAAGGCTGTGACCATGGCCCTGATGGAATTTCCGAAGGTAAATGGCCAGATAGACGAGGATGAAATCGTTACCTATAACTATGCCGACATCGGCATTGCCGTCAGTACGCCCAAAGGGCTGGTTGTACCGGTCATCCGCGATGCTCACCTGATGAGCCTTGCTCAGGTCGAGCAGGCTGTCTTGCACTACGCGCTGAAAGCGCGTGACAACAAAATATCTATAGAAGATATGCAAGGGGGGACTTTCTCCATCACCAATGGAGGCATATTTGGCTCGATGCTATCTACGCCTATCCTCAACCCGCCGCAATCGGCGATCCTCGGTATGCACAATATCGTGGAGCGGCCCATGGCCGTCAATGGGGAGGTCGTCATACGACCTATCATGTATGTGGCCCTTTCTTATGATCACCGGATCATTGATGGAAAGGAAGCTGTAAGCTTCCTGTATCGGGTGAAAGAAAGACTGGAAGACCCTGAAAGACTCCTGTTGGGGGTCTAGGAATAAAGGCATATTGATTTTTGAAAAAAAGAAAACCGCTTCCATTTGGAGGCGGTTTTTTTACTTCAAGCAAAGGCTGGATTGGTTATTTGGAGTAATTATGGTATGACATTCCTGATTACTACCGTAACAAAGATAGAAAAATTATAATTCACTATCACGTATTACTGTATGAGGCGAAAATAATCCTTTCTCAGGAAGCATTTCGCTGATGCCTTTTTCTAAAAACTTTGCCTTTGCTTTAGATGTCTTCAATTTCTCGGAAAAATTTCTTTTAACTGACTTGATTCTTTTCATGCACTAATTATTGATCGGTTAATTGGGGGTATAATTTTTAAATCTACATAAAAAGACGATTATTTCCAATAATCCATAGAAAAAAGCCTGTTTTGATTAGGATTTATCAAAAAATAAAAAGGCATCACCCTAAAGTGATGCCCGCAGTTTATTCCCTATCCAATCAGGGAAAGAAAATGTTTTTAGCTTAAAAACTCAAATACCCCTGCTACGCCCTGTCCGCCGCCTACACAGGCGGTTACCATACCATACTTCTGCTGCCGCAGGCGCATTTCATTGATCAACTGTATGCTGAGTTTTGCTCCAGAGCATCCCAATGGATGTCCCAGGGCGATGGCGCCGCCATTGACATTGGTTATGGCCGGGTCTATATCCAACTCCCGCATCACAGCAAGTGTCTGGGAAGCAAAGGCTTCATTGAGCTCAATCTGGTCTATATCATTGATTTTCAATCCTGTTTGCCTCAGTACCTTCGGTACTGCTTTGATCGGGCCCATGCCCATGATCCGTGGATCAACGCCCTCTGTGGCATAGCCCGCCAGGCGAGCCTGTGGCTCGAGATTGAGCTCCCTGACCATGCGCTCTGACATGATCATGACGAAAGCGGCTCCGTCGGAGGTTTGGGATGAATTGCCTGCTGTCACGCGCCCATCGGCGCGGAAGACCGGGCGAAGTTTCGCCAGAGCTGGCAGATTTGTATCTGAACGAGGTCCCTCGTCGGTATCTACCACATATTTTTTACTCGCTCTTTTTCCTTCAGGCGAAACAAAAACTTCCTCCACCTCAATGGGCACAATCTGCTCCCTGAAGCGCCCTGCCTGTATCGCGGCAATCGCCCGCTGATGAGATTGGAAAGAATAAGCATCCATATCCTCACGCTTTATTTTGTAGTCGTCTGCAACTTCCTCAGCCGTCAGGCCCATGCCCAAAAACCACTCCGGATGCTCGGAGGCTACCTTGTAGTTGAGGGCAGTCTTATGCCCCATCACGGGCACCATAGACATGCTCTCGATGCCTCCTGCCACGATACAGTCGGCCATGCCGGCTTTGATCTTGGCCACGCCCATCGCGATGGTCTCCAGGCCCGAACCGCAATAGCGGTTGACCGTGACTCCCGATACATTCATCGGAAGAGAAAGAAGAGAGACCCAGCGGCCTATCTGCATGCCCTGCTCTGCCTCTGGCACAGCACAGCCACAAATCAGGTCATCAATCCGGGTGGGATCCAGGGCCGGCAAACTTGCCACCAGATGCTTGACCACTGCTGCGCCCAGGTCATCCGGGCGGGTATTTTTAAAGCCACCGCGATTTGCTTTGCCTACTGCTGTGCGGTATCCGGCTACGATATATGCTTCCATTTTTTTTCTGGTTAAAGTAATGTTTTGAGTTTCGGGTTTCGGGTTTCGGGTTTCGGGTTTCGGGTTTCGGGTTTCGAGTTTCGGGTTTCGAGTTTTGAGTCTCGCTTCTCGCTTCTCGGCTCTCGGCTCTCGGCTCTCGCCTCTCACCTCCTAATTCCTCAAAGGTTTTCCCGTCTGCAGCATGTGCTGGATGCGTTGCATGGTTTTTTGCTCGCCTAGCAGGCTGAGAAAGGCTTCACGCTCGATATCGAGCAGGTACTGCTCAGATACGCGGTTGTCTTCGCCGGTCAGGTCTCCGCCGCAGAGGACCCACGCGATCTTGCGTGAGATCTTGGCATCATGCTCGGAGGCGTAGCGTCCGTATTGCATGCCGGCTATGCCGGCGTAGAATGTACTGAGGGTATTGCGGCCCAGAACTTTGATGTCTTTGCGCTCCACAGGAGGCGTATAGCCATCTGCGGCCAGTGCCAGCACTGCTTCTTTCGCTTCTTTGATGCGATGCTCCATATTGAGGACAATCTGGTCCTGAGGGCGGATCACATGCATGGCTCGCGCTTCTTCGGCAGAAGTGGATACTTTGGCTGTAGCTATATTCATCAGGAAGTCCTGGAGAACAGCATTGCCTACCGTGCCATTTTCGCTGTAAATGTCTGACGCCCGCAGGGCAAACTCTTTGGTGCCTCCGCCGCCGGGAATCAGTCCGACGCCCACTTCAACCAGCCCAATGTAGCTTTCGGCTGCTGCGACGATTTTGTCAGCATGCATGGAAAATTCACATCCACCGCCCAGACACATGGCATGAGGAGCCATGACTACAGGCACAGAGGAGAGGCGAATCCGCATGGCGGTCTGCTGGAATTGATGAACGGCATTGGCCAGTTCATCCCAATCCTGCTGCATGGCCATCATGGCCATCAGCATAAGGTTGGCTCCTACGGAGAAGTTGGTGCCTTCATTGGCGATGACCACGCCCTGGTAGCCATGTTTCTCGGCATAGTCTATGCCTTCATGTATGGCGCGTATGCAGCCCTCTCCGAGGGTATTCATCTTGGAGTGAAACTCCACATTCAATACGCCATCGCCGATGTCGATGACAGAAGCATCGCTATTGTGCCATACGGTTTTATTTTCCCGAAAATTATCCAGAAGAATCAGTGATTCGGTACCTGGAATAGCCTGATAGCTTTTGCTGGCCGTATCGTAATAAAACTTTTTACCGTTTTCGATTTTGTAAAAACTTTCATGTCCGGCATCCAGCATTTCGGTTACCCAATCTGCTATCTTCAAGCCTTCTCCTTCAAACTGGTCCAGGGTCTTTTTGAGGCCTATAAGGTCCCAGGTCTCAAATGGTCCTTTGTCCCATCCAAAACCCGCACATACGGCATCATCTATTTGGTACAAAGCATCAGCGATCTCCGGGATGCGGTTGGAAGCGTAAGCAAAAAGCCCTAAAGCTGACCTGCGAACAAATTGGCCGCCTTTGTCATCGGCTTCAAAAAATACATTGAGGCGCTTGCCCAGGTCACTCAGGTTCTTGGTTGCCTTCAGGCTTGGGAGGTCTACTTTTATCGCCGGGCGGTATTCGAGGGTATTCAGGTCGAGTGAAAGAATCACCCGGTTGCCCTTTTCGTCTTTGGTTTTTTTGTAAAAACCTTGCTGGGTTTTGTCTCCAAACCAGCCTTTTTCAATCAGGCCTTTCACATAAGAAGGCGCTTCAAAGCTAGCCCGGGACTCGTCCTGTGGACAATTTTGCCTGATGCCTTCCAGCACTTTCACGGTCGTATCCAGACCTACGAGATCACTTAGCCGGAATGTTCCGGTTTTGGGTTTGCCTGTAGCAGGCCCTGTCAGTTTATCTACTTCTTCTATCGTCAGGCCGATTTCATCCACCAACTGAAAGACGCGGGACATCGCATATACGCCTACCCGGTTGGCGATGAAGGCGGGGGTATCCTTGCAGAGAACGGTCTTTTTTCCCAGAAATAAATCGCCATAATACATCAGGAAGTCCAGCAATGCCGGATCCGTATCTGGCCCGGGAATGACCTCCAGCAAGCGCAGGTAGCGCGGGGGATTGAAAAAGTGTGTTCCGGCAAAGTTGTGGCGAAAATCTTCCGAACGGCCTTCGCTCATCATGTGGATAGGAATCCCCGATGTATTGGACGTAATGATGCTGCCAGGCTTGCGGTATTTTTCCACTTTTTCAAACACCAGTTGCTTGATATCCAGTCTTTCGACGACCACTTCCATGACCCAGTCGCAGTCAGCGATCTTTTCGAAATCGTCTTCGAAATTTCCTGTCTTGATGCGGCTGGCAAAAGATTGCTCATAGAGCGGTGCGGGTTTGCCCTTGACAGCGCTCATGAGCGCTTCATTGACGAGGCGGTTGCGTACAGCAGGGTGCTCCAGGCTCAGGCCTTGGGCCTGCTCTTTGGCGTTGAGTTCTCGCGGCACGATGTCAAGTAGCAATACTTCCACACCAATATTGGCGAAATGGCAGGCGATGCGTGAACCCATCACCCCGGAGCCCAGTATGGCTATCTTTTGAATTTTTCGGGCCGAAACACGGGATGTTTCGGGAGAAGTTTTCTCAGTTATCATATTAGTTGCGTTCTTTTATCACTTCGTTTATCTGGTCTATCACTTCAAAAAAAGTTTGAATTTTATCCCTGGGGATTGCGTCATATAAGTCTTTATTGAAGCCGATAACGACTTCTTTTGATTTAGCTTTTGCCTTTAATCCCAGCTCTGTTGGGAAAATGCGCACCATGCGGCCATCACTTGGATCTTGCTCTCTGCGAATCAGCCCTTGTTCCTCCATTTTAGCCAGCATCCGGGTCAGACTGCGGGACTCCATGCCCATGAGGGGCGCGATTTTGGTCGCTGGGGTCCCTTCCTTATCGTCTATATGCAAAAGAACAAAACCAATATTGGTATTAATTCCCTCTTGTTGGGCGATGTTGTTGTACATGCGCGAGATTGCCAGCCAGGTGACTTTAATATCCAGGCCAATCGCTCGCTGCTTGAGCGTTTTAACGTCCACAGAATTCGGTTTAGGTGATGTGATAAATGAAAATGTTATGCTTGCATACAAAATTATGCAAGTAGAGGGAGAAATGCAATGGGGGGTATTGCCTGATTAGCGAATATTATTCGAATCCAAAAACTGGTGGTAGCCCCGGGCATAGTTCAAATGCTCCGTCAGGTTTTTGGAAAACTGGTGGTAGCCGCTGCCATCAGGATTGGCGCAAAAATAATAGAATTCATGCCGCTCATTGGCCAGAACAGCATCGATGGAGGGGATGGAGGCGGTGCAAATCGGCCCGGGCGGGACGCCTGCATACTTATAGGTATTATAAGGAGAGTCGATTTCGAGGTGCACGTTGAGAACGCGCTTGATGGTAAAATCGCCGACGGCGAATTTGACGGTGGGGTCGGCATCCAGTTTCATCCGCTTGCGGATGCGGTTGAGGTATACGCCCGCTACGCGGGCTTTTTCGTCATTGCGGTTGGTTTCTTCTTCAACAATAGATGCAATGGTCATCACTTCCTGCCTGGTCAGGCCTAGCTGTGCCCGCTGTGCTTCACGGCGGTCGTTCCAAAAAGTACGGTATTCTTTGTACATTCTTCTCACAAATTCTTCGGGCGAAGTTTTGTCTTTGGACCAATACATTTCATAGGTATTCGGAATCATGATCCCCAGAATAGTCTTGGGCGTAAGCCCAAATTCACGAAGAAAGGCTTCATTATTGAATGTATACATCAATTCGGTCTTGGACATCTCAAAGCGCTCTGCTACATGCAGGGCAAAATCCTCCGGTAGACGTGCCTTCACAAAGGTGAATTGGATGGGCGTTTGTTGTCCTGAACGCAGCAATTGTACCAACTCTCTGTTGCTCATACCATCCCGCAAGATATAGCGGCCAGGGTGTACATGTCTGGGATAGTTCATCTGACGGGATACGCGTTGAAAACCCTCGGGGCGGGTGATGACCTTGTCTCTCAATAGCGTTTCTCCTACATAAGTATAATCTACTCCTGTAGGGATGTATAGATCATAGGTGTCCCCTGACTCGATGCGCACGGAGGGCGCAAAAACCCACTTATAGACCGGATAGATGACCAGAACAATCAATCCTATTCCTACTGCCAATAATATCGGGCGATATTTTTTCATATACTTTTATTATGCTTTATGCTTGTCGCGATTTCCTCTTCAAATTTAGCTAATTTCGTCGGTATGAAGGAGCAATTAACAGATTCACATAAATTTCAGCTTTGGCGGTCACATTTGAAAGAAAATGGCTTGCAAGTTCATGCTATGCATGAAATTTATACCAAGTATCGAGCTAACGGAGAGGCCCTGTTTGCCCTTGTCGAACTGGATGCTACTACACCTGAAGGGGATAAAATCCCTCCGATCTGTTTTATCAAAGGGCAGATTGTCTCCGTCCAGGTGTGCCTGATAGACAAAGAAAGTCAGGATAAGTACCTGCTTCTTGTGCGCCAGCGGCGGATTTGCAATGGCGACTATATGTATGAGCAAGTGGCAGGCATGGTAGATACTACGGATGATCCCTGGGATGTAGCCATGAAGGAAGTAGAAGAGGAAACGGGCTTACATATCTCAAAAGATCAGCTTCATCTTCTCAATGAAGAGCCCTATTATACGACCACAGGGACTTCAGATGAAGCTTTGTTTTTTTTCTGTGTAGATATAGAAATGACGATAGAGGAAATACAAGCAAGGCATAATCAGGAGCAGGGCGTGGAGCATGAGCACGAGCGCATCATCACAGAGGTGATCCCATTAAATGAAGCCCGAAGGTATTTGAAAAATACCAGCGGACTATTGAATTTATTTTTGTACGAAGAGTGGATTCGCTTATCTCGGGCTTAGACGGAGGCTCATGCGGTCCCCATTGTCAATATAGTTAATCCACAATTCGTCGCTGGCCAGCCTCTTGATGTCAAAGTAAAGCAATCGGTCATCACCTACAGATTCATCCAAATAGGTAATTTTGATTTGCTCATCCAATGTCGCCAGTTCCCAGCGGGGATCTTTGCCTTCAAATTTATATTCTGTGGGATTGCCCGTAAGTTTATAGAACCATTCAAATACCCCATTTTCGCGAAAGCTCATGTGAACGTATTCGAAATCGGTCTTGATATCGATATCATTTTTCGAAATCAAAAAGGCTTTCCAGTCATTGATGACACGTGTTTCACGCGATTGGAAAGCTATGACCGGGCCATCTTCATATTTTTTACATCCACTCAGATAAGCAGATGAAAAAAGCAAAATAACGGCTAGCAGGAAAAAAGAAATGCGTCGATTCATTATCATTAAACTTTGATATCAAATATAATAAACTGTCAATTTCACCAAATTATTTTGAATACCCCAGACGAAATCATCCATAAATTATTTCGCTATTGCGCATATCAGGAGCGTTGCAGGCAGGAAGTCCGGCGCAAAATGGCGGATTGGGACGCTGATCCTACCGAATATGATCTCATCCTTGACTACCTTGAAGAAGAAGGCTTTTTGGAAGAAGCTCGTTTTGCTCAGGTTTTTGCCGGAGGAAAATTTCGGGTTAAACGCTGGGGAAGACATAAAATCAGAAATGAGTTGCGAAAACGGAATATTGATTCTGGTTCAATTGAGCGGGCAATCGCCCGTGAGATCTCAGATGACGCCTATTTACAAAGCCTGACATATCTGATAGAGAAAAGGGTTTCTGATTTTAGCCAATCGATTTCCCTGGATGAAAAACAAAAAATTTTCCGCTACCTACAACAAAAAGGCTATGAATGGGAATTGATTCATGCTGTTTGGAACAATTTGTCCTCTGAAGCGCAGGGCGATTGACCACAAAAAAAACCTGTACGAAAAGTTCGCACAGGTTTTTTTATTATTTGTTCTCTGCGATTACCACTTTTCAGGGCTTCCTACGCGAATCATCGCACAACGGAAACCAATCGTAGCAGCAGAAGAGTCTGCATTGTAGTAGCGACGTGAGCCGGGAGACAGGTAGTATGCAATGTCTGCCCATGAACCTCCACGGTACACCTTGATGTTATCGAAAGCATCATTTCCAGGGGTAAAGTCATCTGGGTTGAAAAGCAGAGACTCTTTACGCTTGTAGGAAATATCGTCCAACCAATCATCAGGGCGGATTTCTGTTTTACCTTTGCGACGGAATGGGTTGAAGTCGTTTACATCTTCAAGCGCCAAAATACGGTAGGTATCCTGAGTCCACTCAGCCACATTTCCGGACATATTGTACAATCCGAAGTCATTAGGATAGAACTCCATAACAGGAGAAGTGATCATGTAATGGTCAGTCATGTGCTTGCCATCACCTCCACGCCATCCGGCGTAGTCACCGCGTCCGCGTTTGAAGTTGGCATTGAACTCGCCTTTGCGGTTACGAAGGGATTTTCCTTCCCAGGCATAGATTTCGCTTTCCAACAAGCCACGGGCAGCATATTCCCACTCTGCCTCAGTTGGGAGACGGTATGCAGGATAGAGCACTGCATTTTCATCTTTTTCCAGGAGGTCATTGTTAACCATTTGGGTACGCCACTTACAATATTCATTAGCCTGGTGCCAATTGATACCTACTACAGGGTAATTATTGAAAGCAGGGTGACGGTAATATTCCTCTGAGATGGGATCATTGAATGCAAGGTCACGAAGCCAAACGGTGGTATCGGGATACAATTCATCCACTTTCAGGTCCAAATCAAATCCGCCATTGGCAGTACCTGCGGCATTGGGGTCAGCAGTTGCGACAGGGTTCCTTACAAAGTATAAGAACTCCTTCCAGTCCACATTGGAAATTTCCGTTACATCCAAATAAAAGCTTTGAACTGTTACCTGACGTTGGCGGTTGTCCATGCTATACTCGATGTCCTTTTCGCCACCCCCCATTACGAAGGTACCTCCGGGAATGAGAACCAAGCCTGGAGCAGGATCTTTTTCTTTATAGGCTACCGGTTTGAAACCATCTTTCCGCGATTTGCTTTTGGTGTATTTCATCCCGGTTTTGCTGCTTGACTTGCCTAATCGGTTAAGTTTCTCTGTGTGACTGGAACAGCCCGCGAGTAAACTTCCAAGAAACAAAGCAGCTAGAGCGACAACTAGAAATCTGTTTTTCATCGAAAGAATCTTTTGCTTAAAATACGAAAGGGAAGGTCACAATATTGCTTTAGGCGGTGATTTTAGCCCAACAAAAGTAGATGTTTTTTCGTAAAAATCTCTTTTTGTCTTAAAAATGCGGACAAGGAGGTGGGGTATGTTTCAGTCTCCTGATAGGAGCAAACTGCTCCATCTCCAAAATCAGCGATATTTCATGAGAACCACCAGAGATACCCTGAGAAAGTTCAGAGATGGTATAGTCAAATGAATACCCAAAACTGAAGTTGTCTTTTCTCACCCCTATCAGGCCGATCAAGGCATCCTGATTTCTATACCATAGCCCAAAGACCATCGGGTCATAGTTCAGGTAAAGGCCCGCATCAATCTGTGAGAATTGTCCCTGTACCTTATAGAGGAAGGCAGGAGTGATAGAAACCCTTTCCGGATCATTATAGGGACCTACAGGGAGTCTTATACCACCTGTAACCGTATACTTCCGGGGAAGATTTGCATTGATGTCTGGACTTAAAGGCACTTGATTACTTGGATAAAACCTTTGTAGAGGCTCCGTCAGGTGATTGACGGTCAATCCAAGCCAGGCAAACTCATTGAAGTAAGTGACACCTGCATGAAAGTCCGGGCGAATTTGCACTTCATTGAGCCCCGCAAGCGCGCCGGGCTCAAGGGTAGGTAAGATCACCCCATCTCGGGGGTCGATCTGGTCCGGGAAACGAAGCTTGAAAAACTCGATACTCGCCTGCTGGAAACCAGCCCCCAGGCCAAAGCGCAATTTATGCTCTTTGGTCAATTCTACCTGGTAGGCATAATTGGCGATCAAGTCTATTTTTGTCAAGTTTCCTTCACCGGCACGGTCGTAGGACACATTGATTCCGTATCCCTGCAAGCTTCTCCCAATGTAAAGAGGTTGATCAAAGGAAAAAGCACCTTGCTGGTAAGCTCCTGGAATCCGTACCCATTGGGCACGATAATTCAAGGCCAGGCGTGGACCGATTCCTGATCCGGCAAATGCCGGATTCAGCATCAATAGATTAGAATAAAACTGGGAATACTGCGGGTCTTGAGCAGTCGATTGCTGGGTAAAAATCAGACAAACGAACAAAGACAACAAAGAATGAGCTAGTGATTTTTTCATCATAGATCACGTTAAAAGAAAACAATCACAAGGTAAAATATTTTTGTAGAAAACTTTTGACATATGCACAAATGAAATTATGCAATTCAAGAAGAGAAAAAAATAATACATTGCATAGGAAATGGTTCAGCAAGATGCAATTTTTTAAAAGAAATGCCAAGGTATGTTAAACATGCCCAAAAGCAACAAAGAATCTTTTAAAAGGCGATTTCGACAGGCTTTTTTGAGTTAGTTAAAACTTCAACTAAAAAACGCATGAGTGACCGAAGTAGTATATTTGACATGATCGGGCCCGTAATGATTGGCCCCTCCAGTTCACACACCGCTGGTGTGGTCCGTATTGGACGGGTTGCCAGACGCATTTTGGGAGAACAGCCTCTCCAGGCTACCATTACTTTTTACAATTCATTTGCAAAAACCTACGAAGGCCATGGTAGCGACCGTGCAATCATTGCAGGGCTTTTAGACATGCAAACAGACGATGAGCGAATTCGCACTTCGCCAGAAATAGCAAAATCTCTTGGCCTGCAATATACGTTTAAAGCCGTTCACAATGCTTCGACTAATCACCCCAATACTGTTCGGGTGGAAGTAAAGGGCGAAAACCGCAAAGCATCGGTTCTGGGCATATCAAAAGGCGGGGGCATCATCTCTATACAAGAGGTTGATGGCTTTTCCACCAATTTTTCGGCCCAAAGCTATACGCTTCTCATCAAAGCGCAGGATGTTCGTGGAACGATAGCATTTATAAGCAATGTTATCGCCCATGACGGTGGAAACATCGCCACTGTGACGGTTAACCGGACAGGAAAAAATGCTACTGCCAAATTGGTCTATGAGATAGATCATGCACTCAAGCCTATCACCATTTCATATTTGAAAGAACTATCTTGGACTTTGGAAGTCCTTTATCTACCTATCATGGAATAGCGACAGGTAAGGAAATCAAAAAAAGGAAATGAAATTGCCTTATCTAAAGGTGGGGCATTTTACCCAATCCAGGATATAAATAAAAGTAACCCCGGTATAGGAGTACCAATCCTTTTGGGTATTGTCTCCTCTTATTCCATTGTACGCGGCAACGCCATTAGGCCACTCTACAGGATCACTTCTGTCTGAATAGATCAGTGATAAGGGGTTGGCAGCCACCAGTTGGTCCCGGTCGGCATAATAACCACTTACATCATCTAAATAATCCGTAAAGGTTTTTCGCAAACCAATTTCCAGCTCCATATCCCATCTTGTACTAAGACGAAACCGGAGCCCTCCTCCAAATGGAATATTAAATTGAGTTAATTCATAGGGTTCGGGATATTTGTTTTCAGGGTCTGCCAGCCATTGGCCTTCTGTCCCAAGGGGCTGTAAGTCAACCCAGCTATCACCATATTGAGCTTCAGGATTAAAGCTGAAAATACCGATGCCTCCGAAAATATAGGGGACAAGGTAGGGACGGAAAAGGTATCTGCGGTCAGTAGGGATAAAGTCAATCACCAGCTGTGCACTGACTTCCTGAACTTCAGAACGGAAGCTCAGGTTTCTTCTTCTGCGGTGAACGTCATTGTTCATGGCATCATCAGCCCCAATCAGACCATATAGGTAGCTCATGCGGAGCTGTAGCATGGGGTTGAGTCGATAGCTACCTTGAATGCCGCCAGCAGGTTTGGTAAACTTGTAAACGCCAAAATCGTCATCCAAGTCACCAAAATAGTTCATAGCGCCCCCGGAAACGCCTACTCTGAAATAGCCGAAACGGTATTGTGCAGAAAGTTCACTGCAAAAAAGGAGAGCCAGGGCTAATAACAAAACTTGTTTGATCGCCTTCATCAAAGTACGGATTATCTGTTTAGTATAAGTGCTAAATAAAAAAGGTCTTTGTTAGTAACGTCGCGTTGGCAAATTAATTATATGCTATCCAAATTCAAAGATACCCCTGAAAGAAAAAGAGGCGCAGCCTGAAAGACTGCGCCTCAAAAAGTATAGCTTTTGGGGCCTTATCTTATTTGGCGACCATGAAACGCTGGGTTTCGACACCTTTCTCTGACTGGAAGCGAACGAAATAAATTCCGGCACTCAGTTCAGAGACATCAAAATTTATGTCATGTTCTCCTGCGAGGAACAAATTGCTTGCAATATCTCCAACAGTTTTACCCATCAGATCAACCAATTCGATTTTCAAATTGGTTTGCTCTTTCATTTCGAAATGAACACGTGCCTCGGTACGCGCAGGGTTGGGAGCAACCCAGGCACTGAAGCCATTTGCTACCAAATCTTCTCCGATGCCTACGCCTCTTTGAGCTACTTCAGCATCATCCGCGTTGATTACATATAATTCCTTTGCATTGACAGTAGCTTCGTCAGGATCCTGTACATAGTTGCTTAGGAAAGCCACAGCTGTCAGTTTTTGCCAGTTGTAGGTAATTGGAACGGTGAAGTTGTAGGTAGCTTTTTGCTGGCTTCCGGCAGTTGCAGGAGTAGGTAACAAATCTCCCCAGGTAGCAGATAACACCTCACGTACCACATGGCGGTGAGGATAACCAAGGATAGGATTACCCGCTCCAAAATAAGCGTGTCCTGCTGTACCATTATAGGCATTCACCTGGTCGTAACCTGATCCTGAACCTATTACCGTATCTTCTACCAGCATAACAGTCAGGCGAGCATCCGGGCGGATAGCATCAGCAAAGTCCATGTTCACATCGATTTGAAGCTGGCGAGAACCGGCGTTAAAATAGGTCTGAACATCCATATCTACAGGTGTTACAGAAATAACCCTATTCGCGAGCGGAGTAGACCAACCATTATTGGAACGGCTGAGGTAAGAAACCTCCTGGCCGGGTGGTACCCAACGGTCAACTGCCGCAGCAGGTGCAAAAGGAGAGCCACCTGACAAGCCACTGGCGTACTCTGAATGCGCTGGGATCGTCATTTGGTCAGTACCAAAACCTGCATGATGCTGTACCACGATCAGTTTGTTGCCATACTGCGCTTCAAACTGCTCTACCAATACCGCTGCATCAGGGCAAAACTGACAAGGAGCAGTAGAAAATTCTTCCATCAATACTTTTTTCCGGGTCGCGGCAAGTCCCTGATTTACAAAGGGATCTTCCGTCAGGGTATCAGGAGTAGCATCTACGCCTGCATTAACGGCACTGGCAAACATTTCAATTTTGTTGAGGCCGAGAGTTGTACCCTGGAAAGGAGTAGTATGGATAAATGTATACTTGGTATTGGGTGCAATTGGCGTACTCAAAGTGGGTGTGAAGACCTTTGGGCTGCCGCCATTGTTGGTATAAGTGATGGAAAGGCTGGTGATGGGCGCACTTCCATGGTTGAAGAGCGTACCTGCTACATCAGCAAAACCATTTTGTTTTATTTCGATAGGCATGTAGAAGTCTGTCAGGAATACATCATTGGCAGGTTGTGTACCTGTTTTGAAAGCATATACATGCGCATCTTTTAGGGGGGGAGCAGCACCGTTGGGACCTGTCAGGTCAGGCCATTGAATGCTGGGGCTTCCAGTGAAAACAGCAGCTTTGGTGCCATTTGCGTTCTGGCAACCGATCGTTGCTGTGATACTTGAAGCGGCGATTGCACCCCTTTGATAAATGACGTCAAAGTCATATTCATTATTTTCATAAAGACGAATAGCAAAAGTCGAATAACCTCCCGCTACACCAACTCGGCTCACACTATTCCATGCAATCACATGAACACGGTCGCCGGGATCTCCTACTGTATAGGTATGGATAACATCCTGGATTCCACCAGCAGTAGTATTCAATTCATGGTCATCCCAATAAGCAAAAATGGCGCTTTTCGGAGCCATTGCATCTGGCAAGGTATGGGCATTGTTTGCGCTGTTAGAAGTAGTTTGCGTAACATCAAAAACGATATACCCATTATCACTCACGCGGTAATTGGTTACTGCTGTACCATAGAAAGAGAAAGCAAAAGGGATAGTTTGCAGGCCAGACATTTGCTCATTGAAACTTCCCAAAGAACCTCCCAAAATTTCGTTATTGATGGGAACTCCTGTTGAAAAGTCTTCGCTAATCCCTTCGCTATAGGTAATATAGTAGTCCTGTGCAATCGCTGTGCTCGTTCCGAGTATCGTGAGCAACATCAGCACACCTACCTGAAACCATTTGGAAGGAAAAGGTAAAATGTTGATTTTCTTCATACCAAAATTGATTAAGTCGTGAATGTTAAACAAAAAGAAATAGTTAAGAATTTTTGAATCAATAAATATAAGACTAATTTTTCTATTCATTAAAAAATTAGGCTTCAAGAAAGAACTATCTATGAAAGATCGCTTTATACTAGCCCTGGATGAAGGCACTACCAGTGCCAGAGCCATCCTGTTTGATCATACATGTAATATTGTGGGAATCGCACAAAGGGAAATAACACAACATTTTCCGAAAGCTGGTTGGGTAGAACAAGACGCTTCAGAGATTCTGGAAGCGCAAATAGACGTTGCTCAAGCTGTGCTTAAAAAGCATAACGTAGCTCCCTCCCAAATCGCTGCCATAGGCATCACAAATCAACGGGAAACGACCGTTGTATGGGATAAGAATACAGGGAAGCCTGTTTTTAATGCCATCGTATGGCAGGATAGGCGCACCTCTGCATACTGCGATGAGCTAAAAGCGCAAGGCTTTTCTGGTTATATCCGGGAGAATACAGGCCTTGTCATTGATGCCTATTTTTCGGGAACCAAAGTAAAATGGATCCTGGATTATATTGCCACACACGAGTTGGATGTCAAAATAAACGAGCTGCTCTTTGGCACCATAGATAGCTGGTTGATCTGGAATCTGACAGATGGGAAAGTGCATGCCACTGACTATACCAACGCCAGCCGCACTTTGCTTTACAACATCAAGGACCTGAAGTGGGACGAAAAGCTGCTTTCCCAAATGGACATCCCGGCGCATATCCTGCCTGAGGTGAGGCCTTCGAGCGGTAATTTTGGCAGCACGGCTGCACATTGGTTTGATGGAGTGGAAATCCCGATCCGTGGCGTGGCTGGAGATCAGCAAGCGGCTTTATTTGGTCAGGCCTGCTTTGAGCCGGGCATGAGCAAAAATACATACGGGACGGGCTGTTTTATGCTAATGAATACAGGCAAACAACTCGTCCACAGCAAGCACGGCTTGCTCTCCACCCTGGCCTGTGGCCCTAACGGGCAGGTAAATTATGCCCTCGAGGGCTCCATCTTTGTTGCAGGTGCAGCCATACAATGGCTGCGGGATCGCATGAAACTGATAGATGAATCCCCGGATTCAGAGTTTTTTGCCAGCAAAGTCACTGACAGTGACGGCGTATATGTGGTCCCGGCTTTTGCGGGTCTGGGGGCACCCTATTGGGATATGTATGCGCGAGGAGCGATACTGGGCCTGACCCTGGGCACAACCAAAGAGCACATCATCCGCGCAACCCTGGAGTCCATGGCTTTTCAGACCAAAGATGTGCTGGATGTCATGGAAAAAGATTCAGGAATAGAGCTTAGCACCCTGCGGGTAGATGGGGGCGCTACCGCCAACAACCTGCTTATGCAATTTCAGGCAGACATACTGGATGTCCCGGTGGAGCGGCCTAAGGTCACTGAAACAACAGCGTTGGGCGCAGCTTACCTTGCAGGACTGGCCGTAGGCTTCTGGCAGCAGGAAAAGTTATCTGCCAATTGGCAGATAGACCAACGCTTTGATCCTCAGATGAAAAAGGCGGTTCGCACACAAAAATATGCCGGATGGCAAAAAGCCGTCAGCCGGGCCAAAGATTGGGCAAAAGACTAGCTGAAAGCTTCGCTTAAGATCGAATTGAGTTCAGCCATGTGCATTTTATAATGACCCGCAGAAGGGCTTGGACTTGGCTTGCGACCGATATAGCGCAGGTTTACATCCGTCATCACCCGCAGGATATAGTTCCATGGACCCATATTGCGGGGTTCTTCCTGAACCCATATACATTCCACATTTTTGGAATAGCGGGCGAGCAACTCTCTCAATTGTACCACAGGAAAAGGATAGAGCTGCTCCAACCGAATCAGGGCGATATCTTCCCGGTTCTGCTTTTCATATTCCTCCAGCAGGTCATAGTAGATTTTTCCGGAGCAAATCAACAGACGCTTCACTTTTTTCGGATCTGCATTCAGGTCGTCAAATACTTCCTGAAAGCGGGTTCCTTCTCCAAAATCAGCGATTTTGCTTACGGTACGGGGGTATCGGAGGAGTTTTTTAGGCGTGAAAATGATGAGGGGAATTCGGAAATTCCGGTTCATCTGCCTTCTCATGGCATGGAAGAAGTTGGCGGGGGTGGTGCAATTCAGCACCTGCATATTTTTGCGGGCACACAATTCCAGGTAGCGCTCAATGCGGGCAGAGGAGTGCTCAGGCCCCTGTCCTTCATAGCCATGAGGGAGCAGTTGGACCAGGCCGCTCATGCGCTGCCATTTGGTCTCGCCGCTGGAGACATACTGATCCATGATGATTTGAGCGCCATTGGCAAAGTCGCCAAACTGAGCCTCCCAAATCACGAGATTCTGGGGATTGGTGATGGAATATCCATATTCAAAACCCAGGACACCATACTCCGACAGGAGGGAGTTGTAGGCGATAAACTTCTCCTGGCCTTCGGCCAGGTAATTCAAAGGAATATATTCCTTCTCTCCTTCGCCATCAGGGCTCATCAAAACCGCATGGCGGTGTGAAAAGGTGCCACGGCGGACATCCTGTCCGCTCAGGCGTACGGGTTTGCCCTCTACCAAAAGCGTGGCATAGGCGAGCAACTCACCCAAAGCCCAGTCCAGGCGGTCCTCTTCAACCATTTGAAGCCGGTCACCGAACAGCTTTTCGATTTTTTTGTGCGCAGGAAAATCTTCCGGAATGCTGTGCATCTTTTTGACGATCTCCAGGAGTTTCTCCACAGGGACGCCTGTTTCTGGAGAGGCATTATCAAAATCCTCATTTGTTACCCTGCGAAAGCCTTCCCAGGTACCTTTCAAATAAGGCTGATAGCTCAAATGCTTGTGCTCTTTGGCCTCTTCCAGCTCTTTTTGGAGTTCCTCTTTGAACTTTTTTTCTACTGCTTTTGTATCTGCGACCGATAACTCCCCCGCTTCCTGAAGCTGTTTGGAGTAAATTTTATAGGGGTCCTGGTGTTTTTTAATCGCCTGATAAAGAAGGGGTTGGGTGAATGAGGGCTCATCAGCCTCATTGTGGCCGTGGCGACGGTAGCAAAGCAAATCAATGAAAACATCCCGGTTGAATGCCTGGCGAAATTCCATGGCCATTTCCACCGCAAAGACCACCGCTTCTGCATCATCCCCATTTACATGAAAAACCGGAGAACGCGTGACTTTTGCCACATCAGTACAGTAGGTACTGGATCGTCCATCCAGGTAATTGGTGGTAAAACCTATCTGGTTATTGATCACGATATGGATCGTGCCACCTGTCTTATAGCCATCCAACAAAGACATTTGAATGACTTCATAGACGATTCCTTGCCCGGCGATGGCGGCATCACCATGGATCAGGATGGGCGCCAATTTTTTAAAATCCTGCCCGTATTTTCGGTCAATTTTTGCCCGTGCAGAGCCTTGTACGACTGCGTCCACCGTCTCCAGGTGGGAAGGATTGGGCATCAGGCTCAAGTGAATATTATCTCCCTGCCGGGTCTTGATATCACTTGACATGCCCATGTGGTACTTCACATCTCCCTGAAAGACAGAGTCTTCATGCCCTTTGCCTTCAAATTCGGAGAAAATGATGTCATATTCTTTTTTGAAAATATTGGCCAGTACATTTAGCCTGCCTCTATGGGCCATGCCCATGACAAATTCGCGTATGCCCAATTCGCCGCCTTTTTCGATCACGGCATCGAGTGCAGGAATCAGGGTTTCTCCTCCTTCCAGCGAAAAACGCTTTTGCCCGACATATTTGGTGCCCAGAAATTTTTCGAAAGTAACCGCCTGGTTGAGTTTTTTGAGGATATGCCGTTTTTTCTCCCAATTGTATTGAGGAGTATTGCGGCTTTGCTCCATGCGCTTTTGCAACCACTCGATAGAGATAGGGTTGCTCAGGTACATATATTCTGCCCCGATGGTTCTGCAATAGGTTTGCTTGAGCAAATCCAGGATATCCCGCAGCCTGGCAGAGCCAAGGCCTACGCTGTTACCTGCTTCAAAGACGGTATCCAGATCGGCCTCAGAAAGGCCAAAGTTTTCCAAATCCAGCGTAGGGGTGTATTTTCTGCGCTCCCGTACAGGATTGGTTTGGGTAAAAAGGTGACCACGGGTGCGGTAGCCATTGATCAGATTGAGGACGTTGATTTCTTTGCTTGCAGGTCCGCTGCTGTGAGCAGGAGCCGCATGCCCATTGGGACTGCCGGTGCTACCCAGTTCGAAACCTTCGAAAAACCGCTGCCATTCGGCAGAAACGGAAGCCGCATCCTGCTTATAGCTTTGGTATAGGTTTTCAATAAATTCTGGAGTAGCATTATGTATAAAAGATAGTTTGTTCGCCATCTGAGCCGCTTTTTTTGCCTGAAAATGATAAAGGAAAATCCCTTAAAATATGAAAGCGCAAAGGTAGAGAAATTGTTAGGGATTACCCCATATTTTTGGCGAAATCAGGATGATGAAGACCAGCTTTCCCGCAGGTTTTTCTTATTCCGAGCGCAAAGAATCTGCCGGATTGGTGGCAGCGGCCTTGATTGCCTGTACACTCACAGTTGTCAATGCCAGGATCAGCACCATGACCGTCGCCAGGGCAAAGACTATCCAATTGATTTCGATCCGATGGGCATAGCCCTGTAGCCAGTTATTCATCAGCCACCAGATCAGCGGCCATGCGAGAACATTGGCGATGAGGATCAAAACGAGGAAGTCTTTGGACAAAAGCTTGAGTATATCGGTAGAGGTAGCGCCCATCACTTTTCGGATACCGATCTCTTTGGTTCTCTTTTGGGCGGTAAAAGCCGAAAGGCCAAATAAGCCCAGGCAGCCCACAAAAATGGCCAGAATGGCAAAGAAGGTGATCAGCCGCTGAAAACGATTTTCATTCTGATACTGACGATTGAAGTAGTCATCCAGGAAAAAATATTCAAAAGGATTGCCTGGGAAAGCCTCTTTCCAACTGCTCTCCGCCTGGGCGATGGCCTCCCCTGCTTGTCGGGCCTGAAATTTGGCGAAATAATACTCTGCCCCATACAGGGTCGGATAAAAGAGCGCTGGCTCAGTAGCAAGTTTTAGCGATTCCTGGTGAAAGTCTTTCAATACCCCAATCACGATGGGATTCCATCGAAATTGCCCGATGGCCAGGGTCTTGCCGAGGGCTTCCCCGGGGGTGTCAAAGCCCAGGGCTTTTGCTGCTGTTTCTGTAAGCAAACAGGCTGTATCCAGGTCTGTGGCATGATCTTCCGAAAAATTTCGCCCCGCAACCACCTCCATATTCAGGCAGTCTACAAAGTCAAAATCTACTCCGGAGAAAACAAATGTGAGTTCCTGATCGGCTGGATCCGTATATTTTCTCACGCCTGCTTTAAACCGCATTTTTTTGCCCAATAATGTGCTGGAGCGGCTGCTTTGCAGAATCGCGGGGCTTTTTTCCAGTTTTTCGGTGAAAACATCAATTTGCTGAGAGCGCAAAGATCTGTCCCGGGCACTGACGCCCGGCCTTTCGATCACCATGATTTGCTCTGATTCAAATCCCAGGTCCTGATTCAGCATAAAATTTGTCTGCTGATAGATAATCATCGTGCCGATGATCAGGCCTACCGAAGCGGCAAATTGTACCACTACCAAAGCTTTTCGCAGCAATGCCCCCTTGCTTCCCGCGCCATATTTGCTGCTGAGTACATCTACCGGGCGGAAGGAAGACAGCACAAAAGCGGGATACAAGCCCGAAAGCAGGGTGCCTGCAAGAAGTAAACCGAGAAGAACGGGATAAAACCAGGGGCTTGTCCAAATGCCAAAAGCTGGCAGACTTTGGCCTGTTAGCTGATTGAAAAAAGGCAAAGCCACTTCCACACTGAGGAGGGCAACGAGCAAAGCCGCCAGATTGATAAGAAAGGCTTCTATGAGAAACTGCGTCAACAATTGCCCCCGATAGGCTCCCATCACTTTGCGTACGCCGACTTCATTGGCTCGCTCCAAAGAGCGGGCGGTGGAGAGATTGATATAATTGACATAGGCAATCAGCAAAATCAACAAGCCCACGATCAACATAAAATATACGACCTCCCCATTGCCATTGGCTTCTGCCTCGTCGGCGAGATCGGAATACAGATGGATATCTGTAAGGGGCTGAAGACTTAGGATGTCTTCGCGGGATTCCTGCTCATCCTCCGGGATATGCTGAGCGATGACAGCGGGAAATTTTTGTTCCAAAACCAGCGGGTCTACCCCTTCCCTTGTCTGGATATAGGTGTACATATCCTTGCGTTGCCAACTGCTGTTATAGCGTCCGGGTGCCCAGTCTCCTCTCGTATAGAGGGTGTTATAGGATATAAGAATATCAAATTTCAGGTGGGTATTGTCGGGCATATCGGCTACTACTGCCGTCACTTTGCACAATTCATCATTAAAATCATCATCCTTCATGTGCAGGCTTTTGCCCAGGGCGGACTCCTCTCCAAAATATTTTCTGGCGGTACTTTCTGTGATCACCATGCTGAAAGGCTGGCTCAGGGCGCTTATAGGGTCGCCTTCGAGTATAGGGTAAGAGAAAAAAGTAAGAAAGGAAGAATCGGCATACAGTAACTTCCGCTGCTTGAAGGAAAGCGGTTCTCCGGGCGCCTCATCATAGGTGACGACCATATTGTTTTTGGAACCCAGGTTATAGAGGCGGGTATAGGAAAGGACCTCTGGCAGGTCCTGCGCAAGGGCCGGGCCTGCGGCCGGATAGTTTTCCGAACTCGCAAAAATGAGCTCCCCATTGCGGTATTGGTCCAGTTGAACCCGGTAAATCTGGTCTTTGTTCCCATGAAAATCATCATAACTCAGTTCAAAGTTCACGAACTGCATGATGAGCAAAAAAGCACTTATGCCCAAAGCCAGCCCCAGGAGGTTGAGAAAAGTAAAGCCTTTCTTTTTCCAGAGGTTGCGGAAAGCGGTCTTAAAATGGTTGCGAAACATGATGTGGAGGGTTAGAGAAACGGAAGTTTCTCTAAAGAGGCTTTTTAGAGGAGGGAGGTTGCACCTGGGTGCTTAAAATAAATCGTATATCTGCTTTGCCAGGCCTCTGAAGCTGGTAAAAAAGGCACTCCACAGGGCCAGCATCACGGCTAAAGATAAGATGATTTTTCGGGGAGGAGTACGGAAGGAAAGCGCGATAGCTACTGAAGCGGGAGGAGAAATGACTACTGCGAGAAAAGCGATGCCCCAAACCCCATATTTTCGCCAAACCTTGATGATCCACTTTCTGCGGGAGTACTTCATGGGTTTTTTGCGCTTGATGCGGTGGCTGAGCCATTCTGTGATCTGGCTCCCAAAATAGGTCAAAGCAACCACTCCCAGCATGGCCCCCAGATAGGCCGTAAGCAGAACTTCTGCCAGGTTAAATCCCTGAATAACAGCGCCCAATACCCCTACAAGGTATTTGAGACTACTGAGCAGAAACACCCAGATATAGTCTTTCCAGGGTAAGTCTCCTATGGCAAAGTCAAACAATAATTGGGTCATCGTTTATAATACTACTTGGGACCGAAGGCTAAATCTCCCGCATCTCCCAGACCAGGAACTATGTAGCCCTTGGCTGTCAACTCTTTATCTATCGCTGCAAGATAGATACGGGCTTGTGGTATTTTCCGTTGGATGTACTCGATTCCTTCTTCGCTGGCGATCACGCCTGCGATAAATAGGTTGGCGGGTTCGCCAAATTGGATCAATTGCTGGTAGCTGAGCTCCAGGCTTCTGCCTGTAGCGATCATGGGATCTACAAAGATCACATCACGCCCGCCAATCTGCGGCATTGCCTGATATTCCACTTTCACCACAAAGTCATTGCCTTTGGTATGGTGGCGGTAGGCCGCGATGAAGCCATTGTCGGCTTTGTCAAACATGCGCAGAAAGCCATCATGAAGCGGGATTCCCGCTCGCAGGATCGAAACTATTACGGGCTGATCGACCAGCAAATCTATGTCCAGTGTCCCCAAAGGAGTAGTTACTTCCCTGGGACTATAAGCCAATGATTTGCTGATTTCATAGGCAAGAAGCTCTCCTATCTTTTCCAGATTGTTGCGAAAGCGGAGGCGATCCTGCTGGATCACTTCGTCGCGTAGCTCATGCAAAATGTGGTTGAGGTAAGAGTTTTCTCTACTGAGAAGGGTTACTTTTCCATCCATCTTAGTGGCAAAGGTAGGGTATTTTTACTGATCTCGAAATAAGTTTGAGGCCTGGTTCCGAATTTACGGAAAAAGCCTTCGATGCTGGCTATCATTGAGCCTTCAAAATCGAATGTCTGGCATTTTTTTTCCTTTGCTTTGCCTATCGCCTGCCACATCAACTGCGACATCGCGCCTGTATCCCGATGCTCCGGGTCATAGCTTCCTATCAGGTACAAAGCTGTAGCATTAAAATAGCCAAAAAGGCCTGCCGCCAGAACATGTCCCTCCTCGTTTTCGATGATCCCCAGTTTTCCTTTTCCTGAAGTTTTCAGGTAGTTCATCACCTCTTGCAGCAATATAAGGCCATTTTTGGCCCCTTTTAGCACATCATGCCCTGCGGCATGTTGCCTGGCTATCAGCCCCAACAATGCTTGTGGATTGTCGGTCTCTTTGAATTGCAAATTCAACTTTTCGCCTTTTTTGATCTGCCGCCGCAAAGGCGGGGCAAGTGCTGCCCATAAGTCTTCCTTTCGTCTCTGGATATCCAGGGTGTAGGTAAAGCGGGGATGAAGGGAAAATTGATCCCAATGAAAAGGCAGGAGGTCGGGGAAATGAGGCGAAAGGCGATGCTTCATCAGCCGAAACGGCTGCAGGACAGGTAGCAAAGCTTCCAGGCACTTGCGCTGCTGACTCAACTGCGCATAAGCAGTTCCTTCCAATGGGGCAAAAAAAACGCCCCAATACTGACAAAAAAGCGGTTGAAGGCTGTACTTCAAGCCCAGTTTTTGTCGGGCGACAAAAGGCATAACAGCGAGCCACCGCTCGCCTTTGCTCACCACCGCAGCCTGCCAGTCGGCTGCGACAGCCGAGGCGTAGCCGTGCAGGGCGTATAAAGCGCCCTGGGGCGAGCTTTCGATGAAAGTGTCCCATTGCTGAGCAGAAAAGAATCCGCTCGATAATATATCTACTCTAATTTCAGCCAATGAATAATGTGTATCCTGTTTTTTTGAAATATTCACTCCATTAACCCCAGGTTTTTATGTGCAGAAAGACGCTTAAATTGTGAAATTGCTGTATTGGAGAGGATTTCAAACCTTTGTGATTTATCTACCTTCTGTCCTATAAGAACAGAATTAAGGCTTTCTATATTTGCCAGAACATTAAGCTGTATAATATCTGCCATATCTCTAATGTTTTTCCCTTGTTTGGCGAGTTCTAAATTGACCTCTCTCCATTGCTTGGCAGTGACTCCAAATACAGCCAAATTAAGTAAGTCTGCCTCATCAGCATATACTATCCATTCTATATTTTTAGGAGTTTCTAATGCAGGAAGAATATGATCTCTAATTGTATCTGTATGAAGACGATAATTAACTTTTGTTAAAAAACTTTGATAATCCCAATGAAGTTTTTGCCGACTATATTCTTCTTCTTTTAACCGCTGATAGTCACGAATTAAAAGGAGTTTAAACTCGGGGCTAATATATGCCCCAAACTCGAATGCGATATCTCTATGACCATATGTCCCTCCCCCTCTACCTGGTTTGGAAATAAGTCCAATCGCATCGGTTTTTCAATCCAATCTTTGGGCGAAATAGCAAAACTATTAGAACCAGCATTTGAATAAAAGGCTTCGAATTCGAAGCCTTTAAATTCCGGGTTATAAAGTTTTTCCCAAACTCCTAAAAACTCAATGGTATCTTTATTCCGTAACCAGTTTGCAATAACCAGGGAAGGTCTACCACTTTTTCTCCCAGCCATATCTGTTAACGAAATGTAATCTTCATTTTGAATCTGAGCGATAATAATATCCTGGCCCTGAATATTAATTTTTTGTTTATGAATAGCCATAAAAGGAAAATTTTAAGCTAATATCAAAGGTATGATTTTCTCAATGTGCACCTGCCATCCCTTCCACTCTCCCGATTCACTCAGCGAATCATTATGCAAAAGTAAGACAAACATCCCGTTCACCTTCTTTACCTTTTCCACCAGTGTGGAAACCTCCTTTACAGCCGCTACGGGCTCCAGCCCCATATAGGCAAGCAGGCTCCGGTCCATCGCCAAAGTCGGATACAGCGTCAAAGCGGTCGTCTCATTTTTCTCTAAATCAAACCAGGGATAAGGCCTCGCCATGCCTGTGCGAAAACCGATTTCGCTATACATTCCCAGCGTGAAATCGTGACCTATGCCCGCAGCGATCAGGTGGCGGAAAGTTTCCGGCAGGCGGTAGCGCAGGAAGTGCTGTCGGCTATGGATAATGGGCTTTTGGGTGATTTCTGCCAGTTTTTCTGCTTCAAAGGCGATGCGCTTTCCATCCAGAAAAGTGGTGTAGGAGGGATGAATCCCCAGCTGATAGCCTTTTTGAAGCAGATGCTGCATCAATTTCTGCACAGCTTTTTGCCGAAAGCTGAAGCGGGAATCATTGGGAGAATGGCGATCTATCAGGCAGAAGAAAAGGGTATGTGCCGGAGGGCAAAGCAGGAAGATCTTTTCAAAAGTGAAATAGGGATCTTTGCCTGTAAAAAGGCTTTTTAGCTGCTCGCCAAGCTCAGGCCATTTCCCTTTCAGCAGGCGCTTAGCCATGCTTCCAAATTGAACAACGATGTTTTTGTTCAGATACTTCCAGGGATGGTCGAGATCAAATGTGATGAGGGCCTGATATTCAGGCTTTTCTCTCTCCAGTTTCGGAGACTTCCTTTTCAACTCATCCCACAGGGCTTCGCCCCAAAGGTGAACCAGAGGTTCACGATGCCATCCCTCCTGAAAGCATGTATATGCTTTTTCGTCATAACGCCCGTGGGCGTCGTAGATGGGCTCGCTCTGCTTCTCGTATTCCGTCACATACCAAAAAATTTTGGCAAGGATGTCTTCGCCTTTTTCTGTGAAAAAATCTTCCTTTCGCCATTTTCGCAGCCCTTCCTCCTCCAATAAGCCACAGGCCGGGATAAAAAGACTGTTGGGGTAATGTTGCTCGCCATATTCTATCTGGGGAAGGATACCTTCAGAAAATGCTTTTTCCAGCTGAAAAGGAAGCTTCAGCACATGAGTGAAAAGAATATCCAGGCTATACCGCAGCCGGGCTCCAATATGTGATGCACGAACAAAAAGCATGGGAAGGTTTATTCGTTTTTGGTTTTAAGTTTTTGCCAGTCATTGTACTAACTATGTCTTGTCTCGCCTCTCTGCTCTCTTGTCCCGCTTCTCTTGTCCCGCTTCTCGCCTCCCGCCTCCCGCCTCCCAAAGTAAATATTTTCCTTAACTTCCGCCCGATGCAGGCGCTTTACAGCATATTGATTCCCCTGGGAGAAATCGGTTATCTGCTCTGGCAGGTGATCCTAAACCTGCGCTTTGTGTGGAAGGACCGCAAGCGGGTTTTCTACCAATTGGCGCATATAGGCGTGGATTCTATCCCGCTGGTGCTGTTGGTGGGGCTTTTTGCCGGGGCGATTATCGCCTGGCAGGGGGCTTATCAGTTTAAGGGAATGGTTTCCCTAACTGTCTTGGGCGGGCAGGTGGCCCGCGTGATTTTTATGGAGATGGCGCCGATCCTGACGGCGATCGTGATTGCAGGGCGCATCGGCGCCTCTATGACTGCCGAAATCGGCAGCATGAAGGTCACAGAGCAGATAGACGCACTGCGTACGCTTTCCATAGATCCGATCCGCTATCTGGTGTTGCCACGCTTTCTGGGGCTAAGCCTTATGATGCCAGTTTTGTGTTTTTTTGCCGTTTGCATCGGGTTATTGGGCGCTTTTGGCGTGGCTGCCTATTTTTTAGGCGTCAGCTACCAAACTTTTTTTGAGTCTGTCAGAGATTATTTCCAGCTGTCAGATTTGCTGGGAGGCTTAGTAAAGGCAGGATTTTTTGGTATATTAATAGCCTTGATCGGGTGCTATAAGGGATTATCCACACAAGGAGGCGCACAGGGGGTCGGTCATTCTACCATCACCTCCTTTGTCAATTCTGCGGTTTCTATCCTGATTGCTGACTTTCTTCTGTGGATTATTTTGTTTTAGCATTGAGAGATCAAGGGATTTTTTCTAAGTTTGTTAACTTGATGAAAGGCGCCCCTTTTTTGTTTGTTTACCTGAATTGAATAGCTATTCTCAATACATATTATGAGACGTACAGCCTTTTCGCTTACTCCCCTTATCCTGGCTTTGTTTATATTCTTTGTACCAGCAGAAAATCTGTTTGGTCAATCCGGCAAACCCAGCAAACTCCGGCTACAAGCCGATGAGTACTTTAGCAACCAAAATTATGTTGAAGCTGAGAAACTTTACAAAGAGATTCTCAACAATGAACCCAACAATTTTGAAGTCGCTTACCGCGTAGGACGGATCAACTCCAACCTGAATGATTATCAGGAGGCATTGCGTTATTATGCCAAAGCCGTGAGTATCAATCCTACCCGCAATGACACCGTCTATTATTATATAGGGGTGACATACAAGACACTTGGCAACTTCCGTCAGGCCAAAGAGTCGTTTAATGAGTTTAAACGTCGTCACACAAAAAAGGACGATTATTATGAGGAAGCTGATCGCGAGATCAAAGGTTGTGACCTGGCTGAGGCACTTGCCAGCCGTGATCCTAACTTCCGTGTGAAGGAGGCTTCTTTTAACTCACCCGAGTGGGATTATTTCCCCGCTTATCTCGACCAGCGGCAGGACGATAAGTTTTTGGTTTTTGCCTCCCACCGTCCGCTCAAAAATAAGAAAAAGAAAAGCCGGTATTCTACGGCGCTGGGACAGCCGGCTCCTGCCGACTTGTATCTTGTCGTCATGGAAGATGACAGTACTTTCGGCACGGATGTGTACAATATGGGCAAACCACTCAACTCCAAAAAGGAGTTGGAGGGAGCTTCCAGCTTCACCCAGGACGGTCTGACCGTCTTCTACACCATCACCCGTGAGAAGACCGGCAACGCCAGCATATATAGCTCTCGCTATGATCCGTTCAAAAAACGCTGGAGCAAGCCAGCGGAGGTCGCCGGAATCAACGGCACCCGTGAGGAGGTGATCAGTGGACGTGGAAAAACGCAGCAGGTGCCTACCACAGACATCCATCCTTATATCACCAAGGACAGCCGCACCATGTTCTTCGCTTCTGACCGCGATGGCGGATATGGTGGCATGGACATCTGGTTTTCACGCCGCGTAGGCAACGGCTGGTCTGAGCCGATCAATGCCGGACCGCAGATCAATACGCCTTTCAATGAGATCACCCCTTTCATGAATGATGCGGGTAACCGCCTCTATTTTGCTTCCAGCGGCCAGATTGGCCTGGGGGGCTATGACCTCTTCTACGCCGAAGGCGAGGTGGGTAACTGGCGTACGCCCCAAAACATGGGCATGCCCGTCAACTCTACCTATGATGACCTGGCAGGCATTTGGTCTGCTGATGACTCATCCATGGTCTTCACTTCCAACCGCCTGGGCGGTTCAGGAGGATATGATGTCTATACAGCCCGCGCGATTTATCGCCCGGAGCCGCCAATCGAGATCACCCTCCAGGGTAAGATTCGTGACAAAAGCACCAAATTGCCGATTGCCTTTGCGACGGCTATCCTATTCGAAGAAGTTGGACCGGACTTAATTGTGCTGGACACTTTCAAGACCGATCAAAATGCTCGCTACCAGTTTCCGTTGGAAGCAAACAAAAGTTATCGGGTTTTAGGAAATGCGCCTGAATACTTTGCCAATGAAGTAAGGGTACAGACCCCCGATAGTACGGTAGATTTGGAGAGGAATATTGATATAGAGCTCGATCCTATCATTATTGATGAAATCATCGTTCTGGACAATATTTACTATGATTTTGATGAATATTACCTGAGAGAAGATGCTGTATTGGAGCTGGCAGATTTGGTGAAATTGTTGCAGACAAATTCCAATATTGCTATTGAGCTGCGCTCACACACAGACTCTAATGGTGGAAACGGATATAACCTCAAGCTTTCTGAAAGCAGAGCCAAGGCAGCTGTTCGCTTCCTGGTAGACAGCGGCATACAGCCTGCCCGTATCAACTGGGTGGGACGTGGAGAAGAAGAATTGTTGATTTCTCCCGAAATCACACCCCAAGACGAGCAGATCAACCGCCGTACGGAGTTCAAAGTGATCTCTATTTATTATGGCGAATAAAAAGCATAATCGTCTGTAAGTAAGGGCATTAACCTTCGTCTTGCAGACAGGTAGATACAAAAAGGCAAGTCTATCCGGCTTGCCTTTTTTCATACAGATTGGCTAAGGGCGTATGACGGCTGGAGGCCGCTTTTTTCGTGTTGTCTATTTATGAAAGGAAATAGCAAAAGGTAACTCATGAAAATTTCAGACATAAAAACGATCGTTGTAATAGGTGCTGGCGTCATGGGGCGGGGCATCGCTCTGGTGAGTGCGCGTGCGGGCTTTCGCACGATTTTGTTTGATATCAACGCTGAGATGCTGAAGGTATCTGAAAGCCATGCGCAAAAGTTTTTCAGTAAGTCCGTGGAGCGGGGAAAAATGACGGAGGAGGAGAAAAATCAAGCTCTGGGCAATTTGATTTATACAGATAAAGCGGAAGATCGCCGGGGCGAATTTGTGATCGAAGCCATACTGGAGCGGCTTGATTTGAAGCAGCAGGTATTCAAAGAGGTCGCCGCCCTCAACGGCCCGGGTTGCATCCTGGCAAGCAATACTTCCACCATTCCTATCACCCAGATCGCCAATGGCATCGAAAATCCCGGCCGCGTGGTCGGCATGCACTTTTTCAACCCTGCTCCTATCATGAAGCTGGTGGAGGTGATTTCAGGTGAAATGACCGATCCGGCCATCAGCGATCTGACTTTTCAGCTCGCTGAATTTATGGGCAAAAAGGCCGTTCACGCCAAAGATGAGCCCGGCTTCATCGTCAACCGGGTGGCACGCCACTTCTATGTGGAAAGTTTGAAGGTATTGGAAGAACAAGTTGCCTCCCACGAAGTTATAGATGCTTTGGTACGCAATTATGGCTTTCGCATGGGCCCATTCGAACTCATGGACCTGATCGGTATAGATACCAACCTGGCGGTAACGAAATCCATGCATGCGTCCTTTTTCTATGATGAAAAATTTCGCCCCAGCCGTATTCAACAAAAGAAAGTAGATGCCGGACATATCGGCAGAAAATCCGGTCGCGGGTTTTACACCTATGACCCCAAATAAGGCTCCATGCTCCGTTTAACTGACATTCGAAAATCCTATCCCATCGGTCGCAGCAGAAGATTAGAAGTACTCAAAGGCATTGATATTCACATCAAGGAAGGAGAGCTGGTCTCTATTATGGGTTCTTCTGGCTCTGGAAAATCTACCCTGCTCAATATCCTCGGCATACTCGACAACTATGATTCCGGCGAATATTACCTCAACAATCGCCTGATCAAAAACCTGAATGAGACGCAGGCGGCTCAGTACCGCAACCAGCTTCTGGGCTTTGTATTCCAATCATTCAATTTGATTTCTTTCAAAAATGCCATGGAAAACGTGGCTTTGCCACTCTATTACCAAAAGATGAACCGCCGCAAGCGCAACAAGCTTGCGCTTGAATACCTCGACAAAGTCGGCCTCGCCGACTGGGCCGGGCACCTGCCCAACGAATTGTCGGGCGGACAAAAACAGCGCGTGGCCATCGCCCGCGCACTCATCTCACAACCCAGCGTCATCCTCGCCGACGAGCCTACAGGTGCCCTGGATAGCCAGACATCCTATGATGTCATGGATCTGCTCAAAGGCATCCACCAGGAAGGTATCACCATCGTGATCGTCACGCATGAGCAGGACATCGCGGAAATGACGCAGCGGGTTATTCGGTTGAAGGATGGAATGATTGAGAGGCGGGAGGCGAGAACGGAGAGTAGAGAGGCGAGAACAGAGAGTAGAGAGGCGAGAACAGAGAGTAGAGAGGCGAGAACAGAGAGTAGAGACGCGAGAGGCGAGACGACAGACAAGAGACAATAGAACCCGAAACCCAAAACCCGAAACCCGAAACCCAAAACCCAAAACCCAAAACCCAAAACCCAAAACCCGAAACCCAAAACCCAAAACCCAAAACCCCAAACGATGTTCGATCTCGATAAATGGCAGGAAATATTCGCTTCGCTTCGCAAAAACTGGCTGCGGAGCACCCTGACGGCCATCAGCGTGGCCTGGGGGATATTTATTCTCATTATCCTGCTGGGATCAGGGAAGGCCCTGCAAAATGGCGTTGACCAGATATTCAGTGATGATGCGATCAACAGCATTTGGTTGCGGAGTGGCCGCACCAGCAATCCCTATAAAGGCATGCAGCCGGGGCGCAGCATTCAGTTTACCAATGAGGATAAAGACCTGCTTAAAAAGCAGGTAAAGGGGGTGGAGTACATTTCCGGAAGATTTTATATAGGTGGGAGCCTTACCGTCAATTATGGGCCCAACTATGGCTCCTTTGATATCCGCTGTGTTTCGCCCGATTATAAGCATCTTGAAAATATTGCGGTAGAAGAAGGCCGCTTCATCAATGAGAAAGATTCGCGCGAATTTCGCAAAGTGGCCTGCATCGGCTTTCCGGTGCAAAAAGAACTTTTCAAAGATGAACCAGCGATCGGTAAATACTTTTACATCAATGGCGTAGCCTTCAAAGTGGTCGGACTTTTTTCAGATGTGGGTTCGCCAGGCGAAGATGAAAGGGTGTATCTGCCGATCACGACCGCCCAGCGCGCCTTCGGCGGCGCCAATCGCCTCAACCAGCTCATGTTCACCATCGGTGACGCAAGCCTGGAGGAGAGTTTCATCATCGCTGATGCAGCAAGGGCCCAAATGGCGCAAAAACATGTTTTTGACCCCGAGGACATCCGGGCCATTCATGTAGAAAACAATGTGGAAGAGTATGAGCGCTTCAAAGGCGTGATCACCGGTATCCGTACCTTTATCTGGGTGATCGGGATACTGACGATCATCGCAGGCATAGTCGGTGTCAGCAATATCATGCTCATCGTAGTGAAAGAGCGTACCAAAGAGATCGGTATCCGCAAAGCCATAGGCGCGACGCCCGGCTCAGTGGTTGGCATGATCCTACAGGAGGCCATATTCCTGACAAGCGTTTCCGGTTATCTGGGCATGCTCGCAGGCATAGGCGTACTGGAGCTGATGCAAAAGTTTTTGCCAGAGGATTCTCCCTATTTCAAAAATCCCGAAGTAGATATGAAAATCGCTTTGATTGCCGTAGGCATTTTGGTTGTAGCTGGCGCTGTCGCGGGCTTTTTTCCGGCCTTAAAGGCGGCGCGGATTCGACCGATTGATGCTTTGCGGGATGAGTAGAAGGGAGAGTAGAGAGTAGAGAGCAGAGAGCAGAGAGCAGAGAGCAGAGAGGCGAGACACGAAACCCGAAACCCGAAACCCGAAACACGAAACTCAAAACCGTCCCCCATGTTTGATTTAGACAAATGGACTGAAATCTACCACACCCTGACGAAGAATCCGCTTCGTACGATCCTCACGGCGCTGGGCGTCGGCTGGGGGGTCTTTATGCTGGTAGCGATGCTGGGCTCAGGCAATGGCTTGAAAGATGGGGTCGGCAAAGAGTTTGCCGGGCGTGCGAATAATAGCTTTTCCCTTTGGGCGAGAAGCGCTTCTATCCCTTATGATGGCTTGCCGGAAGGTCGCCCCATCAATATGGATTTAGATGATTACTATGGCATCATGCAAAATGTAGATGAGGTAGATGTGGTATGCCCCCGCACCAATTTTGGGTACAGAGGCGGCGGCACGGTAGTGCGAGGGCTGGAAAGTGGAGATTTTCGGGTAAATGGCGATTTTCCCCAGATTCAGAAAGTGGAATTGTTTGAAATTATCCAGGGGCGCTTTCTGAATCCTTTAGACATAGAGAAAAAGCGAAAAATAGCAGTCATTGGCTCGCGGGTACAGGAACTTCTCTTTGAGAAGGAGGAGGACCCTATTGGGGATTACATCCGCATCAGCGGTGTCTATTTTCAGGTGGTAGGAGTCTTTCAACCCCGGACCACGGGAGAAAGAAGTACGCGGGAAGCAGAAGGCATTTTTGTGCCTTTCAGCACCTTCCAGCAGGCCTTCAACAAAGGCGGGCGAGTCTCCTGGTTTGCCATGACTGCCAAAGAGAAGGTCCCCTCTTCTGAAGCAGAAGAAAAAGTGAAAAGTTATCTCAAAAGTACGCACCGCGTTCATCCCAATGATGCCCGGGCTTTTGGCAGCTGGAATATGGAGCGGGAGTTTGGCAAAATACAAAACCTGTTTACAGGCATCGAATTGCTGATCTGGATCGTGGGGGTAGGAACCCTGCTGGCGGGAGTTATCGGCGTGACCAATATCATGTTGATCATCGTGAAAGAGCGCACGCAGGAGATCGGCATCCGCCGCGCCATAGGCGCGACCCCTCTCTCCATCACCAGCCAGATCGTGCTGGAGGCGATCATCCTCACCACGGTAGCAGGCTATATCGGCCTGGTGATCGGCGTAGGCGTCAATGAGACCATCGCCTGGGCGATGGATCGCTTTCAGATAGAAGCAGAAATGTACGCCAAACCTTCGGTTGAGCTGGGAGTAGCGCTGAAAGCGCTCGCCATCCTGGTGGTTTCAGGAGCTTTTGCGGGCCTTTTGCCCGCTACGCGGGCTGTGAGTATTAAACCTGTGGATGCGTTGAGGGCGGAGTAGGGAGGCGAGAGTAGAGAGCAGAGAGTAGAGAGTAGAGAGTAGAGAGTAGAGAGTAGAGAGTAGAGAGTAGAGAGTAGAGAGCAGAGAGTAGAGAGCAGAGAAGCGAGACAAGAGACGTCAGCACATAGACTGGAAAAAAACGAAAAACAAAAAACGACTTATATGAAAACCTTTCTCCGAATATTTTTTCTTCTGGCCTTTCTGGGCGTTTTTGCCTGGACACTTTATTTTCTGTATAGCAAAAACGAGAAAAAGCCCATTCGATATGTGACTGAACAGCCGTTTAAGGCTACGATCATCAACAAAACCGTGGCCACGGGCAAGGTCATTCCCCGCAAGGAAATCGAAATCAAACCGCAGGTTTCGGGCATCATAGACAAGCTCTATGTAGAGCCCGGAGATCGGGTGAAGGCAGGCGATCTGATCGCCCGTATCCGCATCATTCCCAATATGCTCAACCTCAACAATGCCGAAAACCGCGTTCGCCTGGCGGAGTTGAACCTCAAAAACGCGAAGCGTGAGTATGATCGCAACAAACAGCTGTTTGATGAGGGCGTCATTTCGACCTCTTCCTTTCAATCAGTGGAAATTTCCTTTGAAAATGCCCAGCAGGAGCTGAATGCTGCCAAAGACAACCTGGAGATCATCCGCAAAGGTGCGACAGCCCGCTCCGGCAAGACTGCCAATACGCTCGTCCGATCCACTGCATCGGGCATGGTGCTCGACGTACCCGTCGAAGAAGGCAACTCTGTCATCGAAGCCAATACCTTCAACGAAGGCACATCCATCGCCATGGTGGCAGATATGGAGGACATGATATTTGAGGGAACGGTAGACGAGTCAGAAGTGGGAAAAATCCGCACAGGGATGATCCTGCTGATGACGATAGGCGCTATCGAGGACCAGAAATTTGAAGCGAAGCTCGCCTACATCGCCCCCAAAGGGGTCGAGGAAAACGGCGCCATCCAGTTTGAAATCCGTGCCGATATGCAGCTCAAAGACTCTGTCTTTGTCCGCGCCAACTACAGCGCCAATGCCGATATCGTCCTGGACCGCAGGGACAGCGTGCTGGCCATACAGGAAGCCTGGCTTCAATTTGATGAAGAAAAACCTTATGTTGAGGTGGAAACCGGAGAGCAGCTTTTTGAAAAAAGAGAAGTGAAAACGGGCCTTTCTGACGGCATACAGATAGAAGTGCTCAGCGGCCTTACTCCCGATGTCAAAATCAAAAATCCCAACAAGACCATTACAGAATAAGATCCTTATTCCATGAGCAATCAGCAGGCCATACAACCCAAGATTCGAAAGCTGCTCGAACAGCTCAACCAGGACCTCTTCGAGCGCGAAGAGGTTGTCAGGTTGGCGCTGCTTTCGGCTATCGCTGGCGAAAGCATTTTCCTGCTTGGCCCGCCCGGCGTAGCCAAAAGTATGGTCGCCCGGCGACTCAAATATGCTTTTGAAGGCGCTGACTCCTTCGAGTACCTGATGGGCAAATTCAGCACGCCGGACGAAATTTTCGGCCCCGTCTCCATCAGCAAGTTGCGCAATGAGGACAAATACGAGCGCCTCGTAGACAACTACCTGCCCGGCGCACAAATCGTCTTCCTCGATGAGATCTGGAAAGCCAGTCCGCCTATTCAAAATGCGCTTTTGACGGTCCTGAATGAAAAAATATACCGCAATGGTGCGCAGGAAATCAGGGTAGATTTGCGCGGCCTGGTCGCCGCCTCCAATGAATTGCCGCAGCGCGGCGAAGGGCTGGAAGCCCTTTGGGACCGCTTTCTGCTGCGCCTGGTCATGGGCGGCATTGAGGACAAGGAACTTTTCAACGCCATGATCACCCTGAGTGGCGGCAGCGCACATGGCGATTATGTGGAGCCGGGGCTGAAGATCACCGACGAACTGTATAAGGAGTGGAACCAGGAAATTGACTATATCTTTGTGCCACCGCATGTGCTGGGCCTGATCGGTCACTTGCGGCAGCGCTTCATCGAGCGCAACAATGAGCTCGACGAGCGCGAGCATATCTATGTCTCAGACCGCCGCTGGCGCAAAATCGTCCGGCTGATGCGAAGCTCAGCCTTTCTGAATGGCCGCAAGGAGATCGACCTGATGGATTGTTTTCTCATTGAGTATTGCATCTGGAGCGATGTGGGCCAGCTCGAAGATGTGCGCCTTATCCTGGAGGAAACGGTGGTGCGCCACGGCTATCGGGCGCTCTACGAGCTCAAGCCGGTCCAGCAATTATTTCGCAGCCTGACAGAGGAAATCGAGGCAGAAACACAAATCGTTACCAAGGAAAAAATCGAGGAAAAGCTTATTCATATAGACGAAAATAAGCAGCAATACTTCAGCCTGGCTGGATTTTATGGCGAAGATCCCGCCTATATCCGAATAGAAGATTTTGATCGCTTAAACAAAGAGAAAGAAGTTTTTATTCAGGTATTTGAAAAAAGCTACGAAAAATACCGCCCTTTTCAGACTTATAGTTTTGTGAAAATCAATTCTAAAAACCTGGTCAACAAAAATAAAAAATACCTCATAGAGACGGAACAGGCGGAAAAAGAGATTGTTTCTTCCCGTCCGCCCACAGCGGAGCTGATCAAAAACTGGGACAAGCAGGTCAAAGATATGTTGGCGCATTGCAAAGCGGCGATTCAGATTTTGAAAGAGAGGGAAGAAATAGATCTGGGGCATTTGCGCAGGCACCTTTTCATAGATCGCGAAAAAGCACTGCTTATCAAGGACAGCCTCAAAAAAGCAGGGCAGGAAGTATTGAACCTTAAACTGGAAATAGAAAAACTACAACATGGCTACCAGTCTCTGGGAGCGGGTGGATGAGCATCTCTCTTCCTTTATTCATTTTGGAAAAATCCTCACTACAGAGCAGCGGCGCATCCTTGCGCGTAAGCTGGTGGCACATCTTTTTGATCCTTCTTTCAGCAGGTTGGAGGAGTGGAAAAAAATGAAAATAGCCGATAGCGAGCCCATCTGGGATAGCCTGATTCAGGATATTTTTGCCAAAGCAGAAATCCCCCAGCTTACAGCCCACAATGAAGACCTCGCTATCAGCGTGGCCCAGAATCTCCTCAACTGGCTCCACAAAACGGCTCGCAGCCTCGAAATCGGGCATGTCCATGCCGATGAGCTGCTTGAATATCAAGGCTGGCTGGAACAGCCCGAAGGCACTGCGCATAAAAGCTGGACAGAATTGATCGCAGGGTTGAAAGCGCGTTATCCGGATTTCTCCCAAAACTGGGATTTTTATAAACTGCGCTTGCAGGAAGAAGAAAATCAGGCTTCCTCAGAAACATTGATAGACAGCCATACGCTTTCCATTCTTCAGCAAAATATCCTCAAAGATTGGGAGCATCTGTTGTTTCAGAAAAAATACAGCTTCGAAAACGAATACCTAAGCGATGCTTTTGGGCAGTACTATGATCGCCTGAAAGGCAAGGTGGATAAGCTGAATTTTTTGGGAGACATCCTGGAGCCCTACTACCGGCATTTGGGGGCGCTTTGGAACAAAAGCCTGATGGAATGGAACAAGGTTCCATGGGACAAGATCGAATCCTATATCCAGACCTTGCGGTCGGACAAAACACTCAAAGACCTGGCCGCCATGCTGGGCCGCTGGCAGATGGTTGAGCTGGAAATAGAGGAAGAGCAGCGGGAAAAAATCCTGCCCCAAAACAGCTGGAAGCCCAATCCCTACGGCAAATCCGAGATCATCGGCATTCATTATAGCGACAACATCAGCGGCACGCTGCCGATGGAGTTTGCGATGCTGAGCCATCCCGATACGGAATTGATTTTTTCCCATCGCTTTGTCGAAAAAAAATTGCTTTCCTTCCAATTCCGCGCCCATGACCTGGCCAGCGATACCAGTCGGCAGGAGGAAACCATCAAAGAACCCAAAATCGCTGAGCAAGGCCCTGTCATCCTGGTGATAGACACCAGCGGCTCCATGTTTGGCAATCCCGAGCAGATCGCCAAAGCCATCAGCTTTGTGGTGCTGAGCCGCGCCTTGCGGCAAAAGCGCCCCTGCTACCTGATCTCTTTTTCCGATCATATCAAAACGCTCGAACTGACCCAGACAGGCCAGGAACTGGACCGCATGGTCGAATTTTTGACCATGAGCTACCATGGAGGCACGGACATCCAGCCCGCCTTGCGCGAAGCCCTCGAAATGCTGAAAAGGGAAGCTTTTCAGAAAGCAGATGTATTGGTCATTTCTGACTTCGTGATTCCCTGGGTAGAGGAAAAAGTCCGCAACGAGATCATTTTCCAACGAAAAGAAAACAATACCCAATTTCACAGCCTTTACATCACACGGAGCATAGACCCTGGAGCGGTACCGCTTGCAATATTTGACCACCACTGGCTTTATGACCTCGACAACCCCAAAATCATCCGCCAGACTTTAGAGACTTTTGAATCCTATGTATGATACCCTGATTCTCCATGCACGTATTTTTTCGGGTAGAAAAGAAGCCCCCCGAACAACGCATCTCGCCATACAGGGCGATCGCATCGCCGCCATAGGCGACGAACTCGCAGAGGCTGACGCCCATGAGGTGATCGACGCCACAGGCCTCTACCTGACACCGGGCTTCATCGACACCCATGCCTCGACAGGATTTGGCTACTTTTTCCCCGAAGCTGCGGATCACAAATTGTATCAGGGCATCACGACAGAGATTTTTGGCAATTGTGGCACTTCTCCCGGCCCTATAGGTGAGGGCCTGCTGCCTACCATGACACGCCTCTCCGGGGAAATCGGTTTTCCCTTTAACTGGCGTAGCCTGGGAGAATATTTTGAGGCTATTTCCAATAAACTACAGTTTAACATCGCTTCTCTGGTGGGGCACTCCACCCTGCGTGGCGGCTATGTAAAAGATGTCAATCAGCCCACAGCTGCTGAGCAGCAGGCCATGCAGCAATCGCTTTCGCAAGCGATGGATGAAGGAGCCATCGGCCTGTCTTCGGGTTTGATTTATGCACCCGGCTGCTTCGCAGATTTGCAGGAATTGGTGGATCTGGCGAGGGTAGCAAAGGAAAAAGGCGGTCTCTACGCCTCCCACGTCCGCAACGAGCGGGACAAACTGGAGGAAGCCGTCGAAGAGGCGCTCACCATAGGTGACCAGGCGGGCATCAAAGTGCTGGTCAGCCACCTCAAAGCAGCAGAAAAACCCAATTGGGGGAAGATCGAAAGGGTGTTGGAAATGATCGAAAAATATAACGACAGCCATGCTGTCAAAACGAAAGTAGATGTATATCCCTACACTGCCGTTTCCACCAAAATGCGGGCATTTATCCCTAAATACCTCCTGGATCAGGGCATGGAGGCTTTGCCTATCCGTTTGCAAAAAGCCTCAGCCCTTGAGGATATAGATAGCTGGGTCGCACAAAAAGAATATGACCTGGACAAGATGCTGATCATTTCGAATGATATTCCGGAATACCATGGCAAAACCGTGCACGAAGTGTCGCGGGAAATGAAGCAATCTTATGGGCGAACCATGGGGCAGGTTATCGCAGAAAACAGCGAGACATGGATCGTCTATCATTGTATCCATGAAGAAGATATGGACAAAGCGGTGCTTTGGGACGAAGCCATGATCTGTACTGATAGCTGGAGCTATCCCATCAATGCGCCCAAAACGATTGGGCAACCTCACCCGCGCTCTTATGGCGCGTTTACTGCCTACCTGGAGCGTTATGTGCTACAGCAGCAGTCGCTGCAATGGCCGGAGGCCATTTATAAAGTGACAAAATTGCCCGCCGAATTTTTCGGCCTGGAGGGAAGAGGAGAAGTCAAAGAAGGCTACTTCGCAGACCTTGTACTTTTTGATCCGCTCCATATTCGCAACCATGCCAGCTACCTCCATCCCCGCCAGCTTTCAGAAGGCGTGAGCTATCTTTGGGTCAATGGGCAGAAGACCATCTCGCAGAAGCTTGTGCAAGCCCATGCTATGGCGGGTCGGGTTTTGAGTTGATTTTTCGTAAATTAGCGCCCCAATCATTAAAATACGATTCCCGTGAATCCTGATTTGCAATTTCTTCCAGCCCACCCAGAAGATTACCGCGCGATTGCTGACATCTATAATATTTACATAAAAGATGGCAAGCAGACCATGGAAGAGCGTATTCATAGCGAAAAGGATATTGCAGGATGGGTGGAAAAATTTCACGAACGTGAGGGTTTATTCGTCCTGAAAAAAAAGGAACAACTGATCGGGTGGGGAATCATCAAACGGTATAGCGAGCGCGAAGGCTACCGCTTCAGTTGTGAGACGGCCGTTTACCTACATGATGATTTTCGGGGAAAAGGCTATGGAAGCTATATCAAACGCCAATTGATTAGCATGTGTAGGGAATGGAATTACCACCATCTGGTGGCAAAAATATTTGCTGTAAATACAGGCAGTATCGTCTACAATGAAAAATTGGGATATGAAATTGTCGGACGGCAAAAAGAAATTGGCTTTAAGGATGGGAAATGGACAGATGTCGTGATTATGCAGCTCATCCTGAAATAAGCCTCAAAAAGAAATAGTAATTAAGCTAATTATAATCCCATGCGAGCATTAACAGAAACCTATCCAGCCACCCTGGATAGACTTATTCACTTACTGGAAAAGCATTCCTCCGAGGAGCAAATTACCCCCAAAAGGGTCGCAGAGATTGTAGCAGAAGCGAAAATCGATGTAAATGACCTGATGCATTATGCTGATTTTGACCACCCCAAAGAAGATTGCTATGGGCGAAAACTGGTCTATGATGCAGGAAATTTTGAAATCATGGTGATGTCCTGGCGCCCACGTGATTATTCTTCCATCCATGATCATGGCTATACAGAATGGGGCGTAGTCCAGGTATTTGGTCCCGTTCATCATTTTATTTTCAGTGAACGCAATGGCGAATTGGAGATTTCTGCCCGCCAGATTCTGAAGGTCGGCGAAATCATTAAAGTCAACAATCCTTTGATTCATCAGATGGGCAATGCCACTTCAAAGCCTTATCTGACATTGCATGTCTATGGCAGCAATAGCCGCGAAGGAGATATAACGGCAGACGCCAAGAGCTACGACCTTGAGTTTGACCGGATTGCACACACCCAGGGCGGGGCATTTTTTGACCTGCCTGAGGAGGAAATATATAATTTTCAACCTGCTCCTCGCCCCACGCGAGAAGTATTTCTCCATTATGCCCACCTCCTGATGGACTACTACAATCGCCAGGAGCAGACAGCCAGAGTCAAGCGACTCAAAGTCAATCTGCTGCGCAAAATGGAGTCCGTGATGGTATAAGCAGTATGCTACAACAACTGGATATAACAGATTTTTTATGCGAACAAGAGAAAGACCCCCGGGTAATTTTTGATGTGCGCTCTCCCGGTGAATTTGAAAAAGGGCACATCCCCGGAGCTTTGAGTTTTCCCCTGTTTGATAATATAGAAAGGTCTGTTGTGGGGACGCTATACAAGCAGCAGGGACGCGAGCATGCCATCAAAAAAGGCATTGAGTTGGTGGGGCCCAAGCTTGATCCTTTTGTAGAAAAAGCGAAAGAATTATGCCCTGACCGTCGGCTTTTCATCCATTGCTGGAGAGGCGGTATGCGCAGTCAGAATATGGCCAAACTTTTTTCTGCAGTAGGTTTTGAGGTGGGCCTTATAGAAGGCGGTTACAAGGCTTTTCGCACACACATCCGGGAGGTTTTGAGAAAACCTCTGAAACTCATCATTCTGGCCGGAGAAACCGGAAGTGGAAAAACAGACATCCTGCATGCCCTTGCTGCGCAAGGGGAGCAAATCATAGACCTGGAGGGCATCGCCCACCACAAAGGCTCCTCCTTTGGCGGGCTGATGCAGCCCCAACAGCCCAGTTCGGAGCAGTTTGAAAACCTGCTCTATCACCGCCTTTCCCAGCTCAATCCGCAAGAGCGGATCTGGGTGGAAGATGAAAGCATGGCCATCGGCAAGCTGTATATTTCCGAGCCATTTTGGGCTCAGATGCTACAGGCGCAGCATGTGCGGATCAGCCTGCCATCGGCGATACGGGTAGAGAGACTGGTGAAAGAATATGCGCAAGCATGGGATGCAGACCTGGTAGAGGCTGTGAAGCGAATAGGCAAACGCCTTGGCGGTCAGCATGTTAAAGCAGCGCTGCAAGCGCTGGCGAACAAAGACTACGCGCTTTGCGCGGAGATCAGCCTGAATTATTATGACAAAGCCTATCGCTTTGGTCTGGCGAAAAAAAAGCGGGATCCGATCTTTTCCTTAACGCTGGAAAAGGACGATCCTCCAGCTACTGCAAGCTTGCTCAGAAAACGTCTGACAGCCCTACCCAAAAATTAAATTTTTGGATCTCCTCCCTCCCGGCCTTCAAGGGATACCAGCAAAGGTAGCCAGAATCTGAAGGCACGGCTTTGGGAAAAAGCTGTGCATAATCTGCACTTTGGTGATAGAGAAAGGTCATCAGGTTGATGTCAAATTTGTTTGCGCAGCCCTGAACCAGCTTCCGAAAATCTGCATTTTCCCCCAGGATTACCCCTCCCACCAAAAAGTGACTCAGCTTTATTTGTCCCTTTTTCACCCTGGCAAATTTTCCCCAAAGCTGGTTTCCCTTTTTATCCTTATAACAAAGAATATTGCGGTCGCGCTGCTGCTGCTTGAGGGAAAGCAACTGCCCGACATCTGGCGTCAGGGCCGAAGAGTGGGGGGAGAAATGGCGGTTTACGCGGGGCCAAAAGGCGGGCAGGAGCAAGGTCCTGCGGAGATAGCCGCCGTGGTTTTCATAGCCCAAAGGGCCTGTGAGGATGGGGCCGGAGCGCTCATTGGGCAGGCCCAATATCCCCAAAGCGCCTTGCGCTTTCAGGGGTTTTCTGGCAGCAGTCTGCAAGCGGAAAAACAGCTGTTTTCCCCTATGCTGCGGCGATACCGCCGACCAGCAACTTTGGTAAAAGACATGAGGCTTTTTCTTCCAGAGGCAATCATGCGCGATCCAGGCATTGAAAGCGATCAATTCCTCTCCCTCAAAAGCGCCGAGGTAGAAGGACTCTCCGAGGCTACTTGCCGTCTGTGTATTGAGCCAGAGATCGTCTGCCTCCAAACCGAAGCCAAATGTGGCATTCAGCAATTGATTGACCTGTTTTTGAAGAAGGGGATGTTGGATGTCTATGGGCAAAATTTCCGCTTGCATAAGGGAAGATAGCCTAATCCCTAAACAATTTCAATCCTGCTCTGTTCTTTTATCGCATTCAAAAAATAAGAAATGAAACGAATACTCGCCTTTGGCGCAAGCAATAGCCGGAATTCCATCAATCAAAAATTTGCTGATTGGGTGGCTCATGAAGTGAAGGCTGCAGAAGTCAGCCTGCTTGACCTCAATGATTTTGAGATGCCTCTTTACGGGCCTGACCGTGAGCGGGAGATGGGCATACCGCAGGCGGCTTATGATTTTTTTGAGTTGATAGCCTCACATGATGCACTCGTTATTTCTTTGGCAGAATATAACCACAACTATACCACTGCCTTCAAAAACCTGATGGACTGGACGTCCCGTGTTCAAAAGCAACTTTGGCAAAATAAGCCCATGTTTTTGCTCAGCTGTTCGCCCGGCGGGCGGGGCGGTGAAAATATCATGCTTCATTCTCTGAAGCATATGCCCTATATGGGCGGCAATATCGTAGCGAATTTTTCGCTTCCGGGTTTTCGCTTCACTTTTTCCGAAGGAAAAGGGATAGTGGATGTCGCCCAGCGGGCGGCCTTTTTGGAGCAGCTTGCTGCTTTTGAGGAGGCGCTACATGGCGCCCGTGTGGGCGTGTAGGATTATTTTTCCTTCACTTCGGCATTGTAAGCCAGCGCTTTTTCCACCCAAAAATTCAGGTCTGCCTCCCTATCAAATCGATCGGGATAGATAAAGACACCACATCACCTTGACTTGCAAGGCGTTGGCGGATTCTGTCTGCTAAAAATTCACTGAATGCCATGGGATGATTTTTGGGTGAAAATACGCAAAATGACGAGTTCTTATTGGGATGTTAATTTTTTTAGTTCTTGATCAATGTAGCTTTCTAACTGTTCCTTACTGGGCAATTGTACCAAATATTGCTGCACAAAGAGGTTTTCATCCATACCTGCGGTTGCATATTTGACAAGTGCGTGGTCTTTTTCAGCAACCAATAACATGCCGACAGGAGGGTTGTCCGTTTTTTCACTTATTTCGGCTTTGAAATAGTTGAGATAGGTATTGAGCTGACCTATATCTCCGTGTTCGAAAGCGCCTATTTTTAGATCAATCAGGACATGGCATTTCAAGATTCTGTGGTAAAAAACGAGGTCAATGAAATAGTAATTTGCGCCGATCAGGATTCGTTTTTGCCTTGCCTCCAGGCAAAAGCCATTTCCCAACTCGATGATGAATGCTTGCAAATGCGTCAAAAGAGCAGTTTCCAGATCGGATTCTTCCACAACATCCTGTGCCCTCATATCCAAAAATTCGAAGGCATAAACGTTTTTAATTATGTCCATGGGAGCTTGAGGCCGGGTTCTGTCCTGCACCATTTCAGATAGTTTTTCCGGTTTGGTGGAAAGGCCTGAACGTTCATAGTAGAGACTTGCGATTTGTCGCTTGAGTTCGCGGACGCTCCAGATTCCTTTGATGCATTCGATCTCGTAGAAGGTGCGTTTGAGGTCGTCCTCGATACGGATGAGTTGTTCAAGATGAGTATAGGATAACTTTGATAGAATGATCTTTCCTTCTACCCTGTTTTTGAATTCGGGGGTCAGTGACCCCCGAATTGGAAGGGTATTGATTTTCGGGCTCATTGTCTCCGAAATTCGATTTTGGATTAAGTAGTTTCCTATTTGAGGATAGTAGGTATAAAATGTTCGAAATCGACGAAGTGCTCTTTCATCAACTCCTTTTAAACCAGTTAATTCCTCTGCTACATGGAAAAGCAACCTTTCCCCATAAACCGCCCGATCCTCCCCATGCTGCTCATACTCTACGATATAGTAGCCGATCAGCCAGTTTCTGATGGTCAAGGATTGGTTGACAGCGCTTGCAGCTTGTTGCTGTAATGAGGTGTGAATGGTTGAAATGTTGTCAACAAGGAGCTTGAAATTTTTCATACATGATATTTTGCTGGGTTAAAAAAGTGTGATAATCACTTCCCAAATGAAAATATCATGGCGCAAAAAAAGGGGAAAAGATATGCACAAAGGTGGAAAAACCTCCCAGGCTCAGCCCCCCAAAAAAGCCCCCACCTCCGCCGAAAAGGCCTCATAGGCCTCAAAAAACTGCCCTGCGTGCAGCCCATCCATCAGGGCATGATGCCCTGAGACGGAGACTGGCAGATACCAGTCTGCTCCCCGCTGGTGCAGCTTCCCCAAAACAATTTTGGGGATGGAGTCGCCTTTTTTCAGGCGGCGGGCGTGCTGGAAGCTGGTAAAAGAAATCCAGGGGATAACAGATGAGTGGATGAGGTCATCGACCTCAAAACGTGGCGCAAAAGGCTCGCCGCCTTTGATGGCTGCGATCACCGCCCGCGCCTGCGGGACAAAGTCAGCGAAGCTTTCGCTGTATTCGAAATAACCGTAGCCAAAATTTCCGTCATCCTTCAGGATGGTGCAGCTGCCGCCGATCTTGTCGTGCAGCACGACTTCCTCGCCACGTATGCGGTAGCGAAAAGCTTCCAGTTCATTCACCGTTTTCAGCACGCCATAGTAGGATGCGAGGAAAAAGGAAATGCCATGTTGGGCAGTATAGGCCTTGAGCTCATTCACTTTTACTTCGCCACAAATATTGAAAAAGGGGTCATCAAACTGAATGAAATTCAGGAATTGTGCTTTGCGGGACCAGCGGTCGATATCGATGGTTTTCATGTGCGAATGATGAGAAGGTGTATGCTTTTATTTTGAGTATGGAAGCTGGAGGAAAATGCTTTTTTCATCTGAAGCGATCTCGATCAGGCCAGCAAACTTTTCCTGATTCGCCCAATAATTGTCAGGGTTGATCACAAACAAATAGCCTGGGGCATTATTTAAGTCAGGGAAACTGTCTTCCAGCACACAGTTGGGATTGCGAAAGTGGATATATAAAAAGCGATCCAGCGGAAATTTGCTCATGAAAACGACCTTTTCCGCTTCTTTGAAAAGGGCTTCATGCTGCACAAGCAGGGGCGCATCGCTTTTGGGAGAGGCTGTTTTGTACAGTTTTAAGCCCGCGCTTATCAGGAAAAGCAGCAAAATCAGGTAGCTGAAATAGCGGTATTTTTTTGTATAAAAATCTACAAGCCCCCAGATATTGATGGCCAAAAATGGCAGGACAGGGGCCATATACCAGATGTGTTTGCTGCTGGCAAAAGTCAGAAAAAGCGCAAGAATCAGCCAGCAAAGGCAGGCGTAGAGGTGGAGGGAGCCTTTTTCATTTCTTTGGAAAATGTGTTTGAAATCGCCTTTTATCCATGAAAAAAGGAGCAGGGCATAGCCCACATAATTCCAGATGCTGAATTTGACATCCAGCACATGGAAAAAGTAAAAATAGCCAAAGGTATTGGGCGCGCCGGAGCCCTGGGTGAAGCGCTCGACGATGTCGTACAAAATGAGGGTTTCCAGGCTGTTTTTTCCCAGAAAAGGCTTATCCGGAAACTCATTGCCGAGTCTCAGGCTCAAGCCTATCCAGCTGGCTAGGATGAGGATAAAGAGGAAAATGCCTGTCCAGGCCCAGGGTGAGCGAAGGTAGCTTTTGAGCTTTTTACCCAAAATCAGGTACAGCAGCCAGGCTGGCAGCAAGGTGAGCGCGGCGGGTCCTTTTACCCAAAAAGCCAGGCCCAGAAATAGCCCGACATAGATCGCAGATACAGGGCGCTGTCCGTCTACACATTTCAGGAAAAAGTAGGAAGCCATCATCAAAAAGCAGACCAGCAAGGCGTCGGTATCTCCGCTGCGGCCTACATGCGAGCCAATCAGGCTCTCGGTGGTGATAAGCAACAGGCAACTGAAGAAAGCAAAGCGCTCGTCTTTGTAAATCCGGATGCTTTTATACAGAAAAAAGATGCTGATGACAATGGCCAATGCAGAGGGTAAGCGCAGGGCAAAAGCATTGATACCGAAGCTTTTATAGGATAAAACGATGGCCCATATCGCCAGCGGAGGCTTGGCAAACCATGACTCCTGCTGACCGCCAAAATAATAGTTGAAGTAGTCTCCATTTTGCAGCATTTGCAAAGCGATCTCGCCATGCAGCGATTCATCCCAATGCATCAAGGGATGGGCACCCAAGAGCAGCAAGCTGAAAAAGGCAGCCAGGAAGACAATCAGCCCAACGGGCGCAAAGGGATGTTTAAAAAAACTGTTTAACATCAGGCGGCATGAGCTATTTCATCCAATAAACCCGTGAGATACCCATGGGTTATATGGGCTCTCTCTTTGAACTGACTTTGCTGCATCAGTAAGTCATGAAGTTTGGGAAGGTTGTAGAAGGGCACGCCGGGATATAGATGGTGATCCAGGTGATAGTTTACATTATGAGGTGCCAGAAAAAAACATTCGATCCAGGAAGCTTTTACCGTTCGGGAAGAGCTGAATAAGGAGTCATAGGCTAAACCGCCATAATGCTCTGCGATACTTCGAAAGTATTGAAACATAAGAAAAGTGGTGAGGCCGGGAATAACCCATAACAGCAAAAAATAATTCCACCATCCCATCATCGTTAAGCCTCCGAATAAGACGGCATAAAATCCTATTTTCAGCAACTTCTCGCTTGGTTTTTGGGGAGCTTTTTTGACCTTTTTATCAAAATCCATGCTCTTCTTCATTAACCAAATCATATCCAGTACCCCTCTGTAGAATACCAGGTATAAAGTCAAAGTCGTAATAAATTCTCTCTTGCTTTGTGGGAAATCGAATCTGGGCCTCCCCAGTTTTGCCGTCCAATCCGGGTCTTCATCTGTGTTGAGTTTGCGGTGGTGGGGCAAATGGATTTTTCGAAAAGAATGGACTGTGGTAAAGATGGGAAACATCGCAAAGAGATTGACTATCAGGTCATTCCATTTTCTGTTTTTCAAAAGCCGGTAATGTAAGGCATCGTGTGTCAATGCAGCCAATGCATGGATCCGGCCTCCAATGATAAAGACAAGCACCACATACAGCCAGACGGATGGAAACAGCGACCAAAGGTAGATACTCCCCACAATGACAGCCCAGTCAAACACCAATGCAGCAATCGCGAGATAAGGATTGATGCGATAGAGGGGTTTGAGGTCTTTGGGATTTAGTTTAATGTTCAATTCCCTGGAATCATAAGTGTGCATAGTCTTTAGGGTTTTTTGAAGGACTCAAACAAGGCAGGAATAACAAAATACAAAAAAACCAATAGATTTGGAAGAGTAGTGCCAGATAATAATCTGATACTACTGCTTTGTTTGAGCCTGTTCAAACAACACCACCGCCAACCTGGCGAAGGCAGGCAACCCCCGGCTGATGGTGGCTTCCACCACCTTGCCGTTTCTGAAACGCCCGAATTTTGCCACATCATCATAAGTCCAGCCTTTGGCTTGCATCATGGCGCGGAAGCGATCGGCCCATTCCTTGCGGATGAGCTTCTCCATCTGGGACTTGTAAAAGAGCCAGGTCTTTTCGGGCAGATCGCCACTTTCGAAGTGAATGAGGCGGACGTATTCGAGGGTTATTTCCCGCTCAGAGAATTCTGGGTGCTGGGATTTGACCCATTCGCGCGTGCGGTCGACGGCCATATTGGCGAAATCCAAAGCGATCTGGAATCGCTTTTCAGGGGGGAAAGAGGTGTAGATTGCGACTTGACGGGCGGCGGCTTCACGCGTGATATGGATTTTTTTACCCCAGTAGTCCATCGGTTTTGAGATTTAATTTGTTTACCCAGCCTTTGATATAATCTAAATCCAAATTTTCAGTCGTCAGCAAAAATTGAATATCTTCTACTTGCTTGTCACTTGGACTGATATTGTGCCACTTGATTTTGGAAATAACCAGGTCTTCTTCAGAAGCCATGAAACATTCAACCCCAAAGTATGTCACTTTCTGTCTCCACTCAAAAGCGGCTCTTCCATATTCCGTATCCTGAAATGGCATAAAGTCATATCTCATACCAAATTCATATTCCACAATACTGAATACAATTCCCCTCCTGATGTCGTCCTGAAAAGATGCTTCATAAGGCTCCCAAAGCGGGAAATGTTTCAGGATTCCGCCTACCTTTTCAGGCAGTATCCTGATCACCATATCAATATCATTGGTAGTCCTCGCTCTGTTGTGGTAACTCACCGCGAATCCGCCAACAATCATGTAGTCAATGTTTTCTTCAATCAGTACATCAACGATTTTTTGAAGCGCTTTTTGAAAGAGAGTAGCCATGTAATAAAGTTAACATATGTTAATGAGGATTGCAATGAAATGCCTCAATAAAGGCTGTTTCCTCCCTCACAAACGCAGCCTGCGCAACTCCTTATCCAAAGCCCGCCAGCCCGGCATATGCCGGGCCACCTCCGCCCAAAACACCTTCGAGTGATTCTTCACCCGGGTGTGCGCCAACTCATGCACGATGAGGTAATCAATCAGAGGGAGCGGCAGCTTCACCGCATAAATATTCAAGTTGATATTATTGACGAAGGAACAGCTCCCCCAGCGGGTCTTCATCTTCTTGAATGTGAGCTTTGCAAAAGGTAGCCCGGTGCGCTGTGACCATTCCTGCACGCGGGGCGTGATGACTTCTTTGGCTTTTGCGCGGTAGAAGGCGTCAAAGGTTTTTTGGAGGTTTTCCTGCGTATGCAGGGCCTCGGGAAGGGAAAGCCTGAATGTTGAGCCCGTAAATGCCAGGACTACTTTTTTCAGTGCCTCATTGCGTATGATCTCCACCTCATAGTCGCTGCCCAGGTAGGGCATCTGTGAACCCTTGACGATGTCGGTGTTCACTTCTGTCCCCAGCTGTTCCAGTTTTTTCAGGATCCAGGGGGCTTTCTTCAGGATCAGTTTATTTGCCTGCTCTTCGGGAATAGGGCGTCCCCGCAGGATAACGCCCTTCCCTTTTTTGATGATGATATAGTGGTTTTTGAGGCCGCTTTTCTGCTCGAAAGTGTAGGTTATGATTTGGGATTTGTATGAGATGCCTGGCATGTTTTTGTGAATCTATCACCGCATTTTTTGCAATTTAATTATTTGCAGCCATTTTTCAGCCAATTTGAGTTCCCCACTCAATTGAAAGTTTTCATCTACCTTAAAAAAATCAAGGACAAGCTCTGCTTTGTTTTTACTGGTAAAAGAAAAAGAGAGGCCCAGGGCCTCCGTGATTTTATGAGGGCCTTCCTTGGCAGAAACCGTTTTACTCAAATGGATAAGCTTGCAGCTTTTGACTTCTGAAAGGTCGATATACTCAGAAGTCGTTTTATTTTTCCCCTGCCTAAAAAATATCAAGGCATTACCATTTTCACATAGACCGATGGCCATGTCTTTACAAGAGTCCTGCTGCGAAAGGCTGCAGTTATGCTGTTTTGCGATCTCAGCAAGTGAACGCAATAATTGCTTTTCCCTTTTTTTACTGCCTGTGGCAGCTAAGACGAATGGCATAAGGCAGATGGCCAGGAAAAAAACGGCCATAATTACTGTTACTGAATCCATGATTATTTTGATTATGTGTTAAAAATTGAAATCCTCCCTTTTACCGGAAAGCATTCCCGTAAAAGCTATTTGCATGGTGGTACAGCCGTCCATGCTCCTTTAAGAAGGATTACCAGAAATAATCAAATGGAAACAGCAACTCGACTTTCTGTCGGTTGACAGGAAAGTCAATTATCGAGGAGACATATTGTGAAAACTTGTTTTCCCTTAGCTGTGCAGCTATTCGGAAGGCGGCCCACAGTCGCTTTACCGATTCTGTAGAGGCAGGATAAGAGATATTCCAGGAAGCAATTCCTGTATTTTCAGATTGATGTGCCGGGATCAGGTGATTTTGTGATACAAGAGAATAGGTGGCCTGCTTCTCAGCATGGGTATCCCGATGGCTGTCATGGGCAAAAAAGCTGCCTGCCCCAACTATCAGGAGCCAGCAAAGGACAGATATGTATATGATTCCATAATCCTTAACAGCCTTTTTCATGGGACAGGTATCGATTTAGCGACATTTTACGAGAGATTTCTTAATTGGATTTCGGTATGTGGGTAACTTTTTGCTGGCCGCGTCCGGGCTACTCAGGACATTTTTTTGACGCTGACTTTTTATGGCAGGTATGAATGATTATGACCAGGGCTTTCGTCATAAAAATTCATAAATAGTCAGCGTCTCTCAGCGTCAAAAAACAAGGCATGTCTTTTTTGTCTGGTAGCATGTGGAGGGATTATATTTCATAGTTTGTTAATCAGGTTATAGCTGATTATGTGACTATGAAAGGTATTTTCCCTCACACCCACCCCACAAAACTCACCGCCTCAAAGGAGTCAGTCGGCAGGATGGAGTGGGCAGTTGGCAGGGAAAAAGCCTAAAAATACCGCGCAATCACCTCCTCCTTCAACCAATCAAAAGCAGCCTGCTGCTCATAGTTCACGCCCGAGCGCAAAAGCGCCTCCATATCACCCCCAAAATCCAGGTCGCTTTCTTTCTCCTCCAGGTTTTGCAGGAACTCTTTTATACCCCTCGTCCAGGACGCCCCCTCAAGGCAGGGGTGATTGGTTCTAACAAAAAGGCACTCTCTAAACCCACCCCGCTTCGTCTACGACTCCGCCGCCCCTCCCTTAAGAAAGGAGGGGCTCATGCAAAAATTTTATTTTTGCTGTTTCATCAGCCCATTCCTTTCAAAATGAAAGGCGCAACACACAAAAATTTTATTTTTGTCCCTCTGAGCTTCCCCCTCTTTGCTTCAGAGAGGGGGAAAAAAAGGGGGTGAGTTCAACAAAAGATGCCGCCGGCAAAAGCATTCCAGAACCAATCACCCCTGCCCTCAAGGGGTGTCACAACTGTCTTCCGAGTACCTGGGCGCAGGCTGTAAATACAGCTTGTGCAGAGCCGTGCCGCCCCGGAAGGCGAGGTTTTCCCGGAGAAAATCATCCGAGAAAATGGCGATGATGGCTCGGCAGATGATGAGGTCTTGCTCGACCTGGAATCATATATCACTATCTAAATGAACATTTACATCTACTTTCCAGCGGTTGTCAACGGCTCCCGGTCGTTGCCCGGACCTTGGGCTCAACAGGACCGGGAAGTACTTTTTATCCTCAAAGTATGTTTTCAGCAATTCCACCACAGCATCTTCTGCCTCTGTTTGTTCCAGCATATATCCCAGGCGCTGCAAACTGCTATTGAAAGGATACCAACTCAGTAATTCGTCCATATCTGCCGGAGTAATCTCTTCCACCAATTCCACCAAAACCGTAAAAACCCGATTGATCCCTCCCAGTTTTTTGTGGTGATGCACCAGATCAACGGCAGTCAGCGCCGGGCTGGAAACCTGATAATAGCCCGCATCTGATTTCCTCTTTAGGATATTTTGAGTTGGCCAATGTGTCAGGCCGAAAAACTGTATGTCAAAATTTCCTTTTTGGATGTTATGCAGCTTGGGGAGCGGCGTAAGGATGTAATCCCGCATGACCTGCTGGTGACTGGCACCATGTAAAAGGGCCGCAGAGTATAATCCAACATAATAATCCCGCTCCAAAAAATCGAAAAGCTTATCGATATACAGAGACAAAGGCAGGTATTTTGAGGCCTTGTAGCGCGGAGGTAAGATCAGGTAAAAACCCTGTCGGAGATTGATGACATCCCCTTTTACGATCAATTTGGTCAACATACGCTGGACCGAAACGGCTGATTTGCCAGATTTTTGGATCCATTCCTGCCATGAGAAGCTGAATTGTTCGCGTGCGAGAAAGTCTTGTATGTAGGATTGGGATGCCAAGTTTTAGTAAAATTTTACATAAATTACCCTTTATGGGTTAATAATGCAATTTTTTACTAAGGAAAGTTTTGGATGCTCACACCCGCCCCACAAAACTCACCGCCTCAAAGCGGCACATCTCATCAAAACTCCCATTCTTCACAAACACCCTCGGCCCCTTCCGAAACTGAAACACCCGATACAAAAAGTAATCCCGCGCCTTCTCCTGGCTGACGCGCAGCTCGTTGCGGGTGAAGTAGAAGGGGGTGGATTCGCCTAAGGTCGTAGTCTTCACTTCGATGTAGCGGTCTGTGCCATTTTCGTTGCGGGAGAGGATGTCGAAGCCTGCGCCGTCGCCTGCGTCACGGGCGATCCATTCGATTTGATCGGCGAGGCTGGCTTTGTCGGCCTGGAGGAGGCGGTGCTTTTCGTATTGGAAGATGAGTTCTTCTCCGAGTTGGCCGAGCTGGCGGTTTTGTTGCTCGATTTGGAGGTAGTTGGGTTTGCGGAGGCGGGGGGTGTAGGTGGCTTTAGATTCCTGGATCTGCACAGGCGCAGGCGGATTGACGAGCAGCCTGGAGAAGTCGATCTTTTGAGGAGCTTTCAGCTCTTTCGGTTGAGCGAAACGCTCAAATAGCTGATCTAGCTCTTTGCGCTTGTCCAGGTAATCGAGGACCATGTCTTCGAGCAGGGACTGGTAGTTGAATAATGGCTTATAGCCGATGATATAGGGCTTGTCGTATTTCAGCAGCACGGCGCTGATGTTTTGGTGCTTGAATTCGATGGCGCCTTCGGAGCGGTGGTTTAGCTGTGGGAGGAGGGCTTTCCGGAAGGCGGATTTGGTGTAGGGTTGTCCGGCTATTTCCAGATCGAGCATCTGGAAGTAGTGGTGGAGGGTTTGGGTGATTTCGTGGTGGGACCAGGGGAGTGGCATGGGGAAATTGAGAAGTATAATTAAATTAATTCAATTAGATAAAGTCTATGTATAAATAATTGGACGAGGTCATCACTCTTGTCCACATCCTCCTTGTATAAAAAGTTTATCTCTAACCGAGTCGGAATCATAAAAGAAGCCAATTTGTCTTCAATGGATTTTAGAACTTTTTTTCTTATTGATTGATCTTCGGAGTTAAAATAAGTGTTAATCAAATCATCATATGAATTACTTTTATTTATCGAATTCTTGAATTTGTATTGATCCAAAAGTTCATTAAAGCGAGATCGAATAATTATATAACCTGGTTTGTATGATTCAGAATCGTAATCATCCAACAGCGGTAGATATTCTATGGGAGGAACTACATCTTTTAATTTTGTTTTAGTCAGTAGTTCCTCTAAATAAAAAGCATCGCTAATTTTCAACGCCACTTCAATATGGTCGATTAGTCTAGTATAGAATACTATGGCTTTCGAATTATGGAAAGGATTTGTGAAAACCGGGAAATGATTCCAAATCTTAGTAAATAAAATAAATGAGTCTATATGTTTTTCATTAGGAATACCAGATAACTGGACAGTTAACCAGTCCGCATATTTTGTAATCAAAGGGTTATTATGTATTGATTCTGAAACCCAATCTGATTCTCGCACGGATTCAACTGAATTAATAAATTGCTGCTTTACAAAGTTTTCTAAATCCGCTTTAATGTATTGTCCATTAGAGTTGATTTTTGAAGAAATTTCATCGAAAAACAGTAGATTTAAATGGGAACGAAAATATTGCCTCAGCTCTGGTTTCAAACAACCGCTATTTTCTAAGAAAGTTACGATTGCAACTAAATCTTTTTCAAAAAAAATATTCCGAAAAATAAAATCTATCTCAAATTCTGAAAGAGTTAATATTACTTCCCTATAAAAATTTAACTTATCATTTTCATTGTAGGAGTTGTAATACCTTTTCCGAGTATCTCTTCTTATTTTTTCATATCTATTTTGACGCTCATCTGGGTCAAGCTCTTTCATCTCCGATCTTAGTCGGATATGAATGAAATTTTTATTATCCGACTGAAATCCCATGATTATCTATGCATTACTTCTTTAAAAAATCCATTTGTTTCATCAACCAAAATTCGTCGATCCAAGTACATATTTCGATGTTCGCATGAAGTTTCACTTACCAAACTGCATGAGAAACAGGATGAAAAATTGAGGTCAAATAACCCCTGACCTTCCGATTCCCAGCATAATGGATCACTTTGGCAAATTGTTGCTCTGCTAAGCGCATTTTCTACGAGTGCATTTAAATTTCGCTTCGTAGTCTGCGCAATAAGTCCTCCCATACTACCTTCTGCACCTTCAGCCGTGTAAATCATTACTCCATACATGAGCGTGTCTTTATTATTCGAAACATAAATCCTCTCTGATAATGAAGCAGTAGGATACCCACATCTAAACTCTAATTCCTTCATGATTAAGTGGCTAAATGAGTGGATAAGGTATAATTGCCAGTTATGTGTTCTACCGAATTCAATAGATATTCTGGAAAAAGAGTCCGAGTTAATACCTTCTAATTTTTCATTCAATTCTTCAATCATTAACCTGCCGGAATCACTCACTAAGAAATCTTCTAGATAATCTTCATCAAATGCAAAAAATATTCCTTCACCAAAAGATTCTACGACGGGGTACACCTCTACATCTGCTTTCTGACTTCTGAAGATATTCTTAGAAACAGTGTTCGTTGAATCAGCATCTGCTGGCATAACTCTAGAAAAGTCTAATTGAGCAGAAGTGATTTTCATATTATCAATCCTCAATATTCTCTTGAAGTAGGGAGACAATTTTAAATTGAGGTTTGATGTAACGTTCCGAACTTTCAAGTGATCTTTCGAGAAATTTATGTCTTCTTCACTTTTTGTACTGAAGGCATTAAACTCCTGATACCTATAGTGAACTTCTTTCTCCGAATCTTCCAACTGTAATTCAAGTTCATCAGCCTTATCTATTTCTAATGCTTTTAATTTGTCCCTAAACAGTATTGCGTCTTCTAATCGAGACTCTTTAATCGCTTTTTCTTTTTCGAGTTCCAGTTGCTTTAATTTTAAGGTTCTATCATCTAAAGTTAACTCATCAGGCATATAAATACTGGAAAGTACTCTTGAGAAATATAAGTTATTTCCTGTTGTTAAGGCGGCCTTCATTGGATCCTTGTTTTTACACCCCCCCCTTTCAATTTTTGGGGATTTACTCCTAGCTTGCTTGCTTCCAGAGTAATATTTGTTTTCTCCCGTATATACTTCCCAAGGTAAATGCCCAGGACACTTAATCTTTAAGCTCATCAACCCTTGCAGAGAAGTCTGCTTTCCACATTTACTACAACTGAGCCATTTACCATCAAACCCTGAAGCATTGGCAGTACTTGAGGTGATTTTTATTTCTGACGTTGGGCTATTATCATTTCCGCAACATCGGGGGTGATTAAATAAATCGATCGTCTCTTTATTATTAAAACTCCTTGAAGTATTGGTTTTCCACGCAAGATATTTTGACCATGGAAAATCACTAATATGCCCATGTTCACAGATTAAAACTATGTTATCTTGAATTAAATCTCCATACCAACCCTTTTCATCATTAAAAATGAACTTAGGTGGAAAAAAATTATTTCCATGCCGATCATCGATTTTCTTGTTAGAGGTCCACTCATCATACCATTTACTATAAGGTTTATATTCCTTTTTCTTATTTCGAAATAACTTAGGCATAAATGTACTCGGAATTGTTAGATCTACATTTTCCTTGACCTTATTATTATAGTTCTTTAGCTCTATATCAGGAATAAGAACTAAATAATTGAGATTTGGTAACTCTTTTCGATCTGAAAGGGAACGGAGTAACCTTTCATCATTGGAAATCTGTATGTTCCCATTTCTACCTTCTTTAGCCTGGGATATTACATATTCATTTAACTCCTTGTCCGTTTTTCCCTGATTGATCCCTTCTTTGCGAATCTCCTGAATTCTTTTTAAAAAGCCCCATTCTTCAATACACGATACTATGATACTTCCGTACCGTGTATGTACAATTGAACCTGCTCCTCCATAAGCAGTCAATAATTTGAACTTACTAATAGATTCGTTTGCCGTTTGGTTTAAATATTGATCCTTTTTTGTCATGCGTTTATTGTTGAACAGTTTTAATAACAGAGGAAGGATCTATCTCCCTTAACGAGTGTGAAACTTTCCAATGGTTGGGATAGTTATCGTTAGAAGCGCTAACAAAGAGGGATTGAATCAGTCTGTCATGAAAACGATACCTCAATTCAAAAGATTCATCTGAACCTTCCAAGCGATCAATCCAATTATTTAATAGTATATCCACCTTTTGTAGTAAATCGTCTACTTCTTCATCTGATATGATTCCGTCAATGCTAGACTTCATACCAAAAGGTTTGGTTGTCAGGAATTCCTCTAATCTATTTGCATTGCAAAGTACTTGTTCCACCTCCTGCTTTATTTTTCCTTTTATTTTTTTAATCAAATCATAGGTTAGATTTACAGCACTTTCATTATTGGCTAATCCAAGTTCAGGATCGTGCCTTATCAGAACCGCAACATACATAGCTAAATACCTATCAAGTGCTTTTGCCGCGTAAGGAGTTACGGATATTGGTTCGACATAACTGTAGAATTTTTCATGGAACTCCTTGAATTTTTGATAATGAGATATATCCCTTGATCTAAAAGGATGATGTATTGTAAAGACTATCCCTGCTTCATCACGTGCGACACGACTTGATGCTTGAATATATTCGGCGATATTTCTTGGCATTGAACAAATAACCATTGTATTAAACCTTGGCACATCTATTCCCACTGAAATCATATTTGTTGAAATCACATATTCAGGAGGGTTTGTTGTTTTAACTCTTGGCTTTTTACCCGGAACATTTGAGATAAGGCGCCAAGTACTTTCAATATCTGAAAGATTCGTTTTAACCTCTTCACCCGTTAACCTTCCTGTAAGTTCAGAGTATTTGACTTCTCCTTCTGAGCGTAAGATCTTATCTAAAAAATTCCATGGCACAGTATTATTTGTGACATAATTGATATCTCCAGGTAGATAATGACTAAGTTGAGATTGGGTCTTTCCAACATCTTTTAAGCTATTGAAATAAGCAAGAACCGTATGATAGTAGTCAAAGACCTTAGCTTGATCATTAATGGCAGTTTGATCGCCAAACAGCTCGTCAAGCTCATATTTCTCTCGTAGATATTTCAATCGATGCACAAGAGCTATCGAAGAGACTCTTAGATGCATCCAAACTTGGGTTTTGCCAACTGGTAAAACACCGACATATTTCCTGTTTGATTCTATATGCTGTATGTTATTTTCCGACCTTTTATAAAACGAAAAAAAAGAATCTTCGCAAGAGATTCCCTGCTTGGGAAAGATTTCTGATCTTCTGTTGAAAAGAGCAAATATTTGCTTGTCGGTATTCCTTGTGGTAGCGGTGGATGTAACAATTTTTGGCTTAATCTTGATCCCAGTATTAGAGTCGAAATATGTACATAAGTAGTCTATACTTCTTTCAAATAAACCAACAGCTGAACCAAGGGGTCCTAAAAGCAAATGCAACTCATCTTGAATAATCAATTCTGGCGGCAAACAAGCACGCTCTTCATCTCTTGATGAATATCCTTTCCCAAATAGTCGTCTAGTATCTTTATTACGTTCGCTTGAAGATGTTGAGACATTGTTTGCTAAGGATGCGAATTTGTCCACGGTCCCAAACAATAGTGTTGGAGGAAACTTGTAAATATCATCATCAAAAATTCTTACCGGTAGGCTAGAGTTGTTGCTGGCCCTGCTAGAATTAAATGTGCAACCATCTGATGGACAAGCAATATTGAGTTGTTTATCTATTTTATATTCATCTTTCCCATCTTTTATTGTTGGATTGGGATGGACGTTTGGCAAACTGTCACTTTTAAACAAATTTCCACCACACCACGGGCATTCCGTGAAAGGAATATTTGTTTTCAATGGTTTACCGGTTCTTATATATTGAGAAATTTTAAGTAACTCCTGAACCATTGATTTCTCTCCTAGATCCCAGTAATTGGGTAAAGAGTCCTGGCCAACAAATAAACCGATCGTAATTCTTTCTTCCCCAAGATCATACTTGCCGATATTAAAATTGTCCTTCCTTATGACTTCCAATGCACATATCAACATGGTTGCCCGTTGAAATTGTTGAAGAGTAAGAAGTCTTAAGGTGTATCGCATCAAAACTGTAGTTCCAAATCCTTCTATACCTTTAGTAAATCTCCTGAAAGCAATTGTGAACCCAATGATTCCTAAGTAAGCTTCGGTTTTGCCGCCACCAGTCGGAAACCACACTAAGTCTGCAATTTCATTTCTCTCTGGCCAACCGGTTTTGAAAATATCTTCTACCGTTTTATCATCAATATCTGGTCTTACGAAAGCATCAATATTCAGTAAAATGAATGCTAGCTGAAAAGATCTCCAGGAATAATCCCTTTCTAATTGAACTTCTTTATAATATGACTCACCACCATGAGGTATAAATGGAGCAGAACCCTTTTTATTAATACTATGATGGAGTTGCAAAAACATCGCAGTATTCATTACTCTAAAGGCACTCATCGCAGCTGGATTGGATTCCAAAAGTTGAATATTCCGATTCATTCTTTTGTAATCTTTCTCGCAACTATTTAATTGTTTTTCTAAGAGTTTTTTTTGGGTTATATCGATAACCTGTTTACTAAGCTCTTCTCTTTTATCGTTTATCCAACCCGTTTCACCACCATAAGCCTGAATGAAGTTTCTTAGACTTTTTATGACATCAGAATCACTTACATTATTTTTTGATAGACTAGATAAATAGCGAATTTCCAATCCTTGCTCATCCTCTATTCTATTAACCACTTTGTTTTTTTCAATTTTGCTTGGTACGTAATCCACACTTGGCGTTTCCTGGTCGGGAAGAAATTCAGTTGTGACAAACTTCAAGCCCCCTGGATTAGTTCCCCAATCAACTGATGTATTGTATCCTTCACCGTAGTCAACATAGTTTCGATAAATGATTTTGTTGAAATTATCTTCCTCATCGAAAGAAAGTAATTGAGGAGGGTTATATTGCTGTAAACTATTAACCTTAGTTTCAGTGACAGTTAGCCGCACACCGAAAAATGATATTTCGTTAGCCTTGTCTTTCTTATTCAATTGGGGCGGCTCCCCCTCTTCTAGTTCAATCAAATTCTTGTTGACAAGAACAATTTTGATATACATCAAGTTATTTGCCAAGTCATTGAACTTCACATATTGAACCGCAAATCTTAATCCAGCCAACTCTTCTGATGAAGAATCCACAGGAATCAATTCTTTAGATCTATATACCTTCTCCACATTTTCTGAAGAAGGAAGAGTAAGTTCTAATTTGTGAGGGACTGATTCCCAAATTGGTGTGGGTTTATTTTTTTTAAAAACAGATTTAAGGTTGGTTACATAAGCTTGCAACTGCTTGTATATTTCAATTGATTCAATCAATAATTTTAACCGGTCATAATTCTCAATGCCTTGTCCCAACTCCCCCTTGATATAATCGATTAGGCTGTTATCAAAAAGGGTATATACGTTTTCGTAATTAAACTTTTTTGGATTAAATGAATATAATGACCTTTCACCTTTTTGCCCAAAGTAAGATACACCCTTCCCATCTGTTTCCGTCAACATGACATTGCCTGGGAAATGATCGCTTAGGTTATCTATAAGTTCATCTTTCAAATACTGGTTTAAACACCCATAATCAATTTCATAGATATTATCACCACTAATCTCATTCTTAACGAAAATGAATAGGTTTCCATCAATCCACTCCGTTCCGAAAAATGATTGAAAATATTTACCTATTGCTGCTTCAATTTGAGTGCAGTACTCAGGTACCCAATGGGCAAACCTTCTCTCAATTAATTGTTTTTTCTTTACTTTCTTATAAGTTCTGAAGGTTAGGTTTACTTTCAGGTCTGATTCTAAACTTATACTTTCATTCACGGCAAACGTGAGCCCCAGTGAATTAGGATAGTTCTGTTGTTTACTAATAATGCTTTCGGACGAATCATCTTTCATATTCTCGTCGTCAGCACTATTGCTTTCAACCTCAATTTCCTGATTGGGCTTTGATTCATTTTGTGTTGTTGTTTGTTGCTCTTGAGTTACAATTTCCCGAGTTTCCGGAAACAAAATGCCAGAGCTGTATTGGTAAGCGGGAACTTCAGGTATTATTTCATGGAGATTCTTGATAGGTTGGCCTTCTTTCAGGTTTTTTCCCGCAAATCCGGAATTTTGCCAATCCTCTAAAAAGAAAAATCTCAGGTTATAACTACCTGGTCCAATGATTTGCTCTCGAACAAATGTTTCTAGTTTTGCCCTTTTTTTCTTAAACGCGTTCATAATCCATGTCCTAAAATATTTGAACTTCAGCGAATTCTAATTCACTAAATATTGTTGAGATTATTGACTCACTAATCTCGCTTAGCTCAGCTGTTTCTTTTCCTGGAAAAATATCTTCGTAGGTACTGATGATTTTATTTGTTTGAATTAAAATCTCAGGATTTTCTGACATTCCGAAGAACTCATTTTCAATGAAAAAACTGATTATTTCCTGGTACAATTCAGTGATTCTGTTTTTCTTCGTTCGACCATAATATGCAATGAAGGCTAAATTCATCTCTGCTTCATCAATCCCAAGAAAGTCACAAATTATTTTCCAATCATTTTTCCGTTTGGGAATCACAAATGCCTCGTCTGTCATGCTGTCTTTTTCGATAATATATCTTTGCTCGAAATACTGTTTATGTGAATATGAAATACCTCGTCTGTTCAATTGGGTGTATAATTCTGGATATTCCGCAAGACGAGTCTGATAATTTCTTATGCTTTCAGAAATTTCTGAATACTTTTCTAGAATGTCCCCTTCATCAATTAATTTATCCAAGTCTGATTTTAGCAAAAATTGATCTCCAACCTTCAAATTTTCGGCTTTTGCCTCTATAATGGAGTTTCGCTTAATGTAGACTTTTGAAGTGGATTTGAGATCGATTTCCCCATGAATATTGGACTTAATTTGAATTATTCTAGCTTCTGCCCTCTTATCATTTTTTTGGATTTCAACGATCTCCTCCTCATTTCTGTATTCATCATCGTAATCCGTTGAATCATACTCTTCCTCTTGTAGGACTAATTTTTTCTTTAAATACTTCGAATTATATCCTTTTACTAGTCCCTTAATTTCTTGAATGGTATTTTCTTTAAGAGCTTTATATTGGTCAATGTGTTTTGAATAATTGGGATCAAGAATTGATCTGGCAGAACCAATGATGCTACTCCAATGAAATCTAATTGTGTGGTATTTCACCCAAGGTTGATAACTGTAAAAAATGAAATCGGGTATAATTATTTGAAATCTCGTGTTACTTAGATGAAGGTTAGTTTGATCAATAATACTGAACCCATTAAACAGGTAAATAGGCTCAGAATCTTTCCAATGAATACTAGTTTCAGTCACAAATTCTAAGCTATCCTTTAAAATCATAGCATAGCTTCTTAATTCGGTCATTATAACTCTAAGTTTATCGCCTGAACGACCTACTAGCTTAGGAAGCAGGATCTTTTGTACATCATTTTCTTGAAAAAACTTTTCAATCCAATTTAAGTCATGTAACTCTGATATGATTTGCTCGAAATGTTTAATAATTGGTCTATCTACAAGACTTGGATAATCAATAGAAAACCGTTCTATCCACCATTGTTTGGCTCTCCCTTGGTTTATACACATCAGCCAATACTTTGGAAATGGAACTTCGAAGCGATTCAATTCTAAGCATTTCCAATCTTCCTTTAGAGTCTGCAATAATGAATACAATTGTAAATTGTGGTTAGTATCAAAAACCGTAAAATTGTCATACTTCCACAAACGAATATCTACTCCCTCTTTTTCTCCTGGATACAAGTTTAATTCATCCTCTGAGTTTGGATCACAAAAGAATCTACTGTTGAATTTTAAACTGAACCTTTTTCTTGAAACTTCCCGCAGGTATGAGTGAGCCCGCCTTGCATAAGGAAAGATCAATTGTAGTTGCAAGGAGATATTCTCTTGTTTTAATTGTTTTTCTAAGTCTGCAGCTTCATCTTCATCCATTTTACCGTCAACAAAAAGCAGTATTTCCTTAATGTAATCATTGGATTCTATGCAAGAAAGCGTAAGTATTTTAGGTGACTCCAAATCAATAAGTCTTGGTTTTTTAAAAAGGTCAACTTGACGAATTGCTTTGAAAATTTCAAATGAGTTATGAATGCCTTGAGAATCATTAAAGGTTCTGATTTGATCAATTTTGAAAAATGGCAAGAATTTTTGCCTGCCTGTGAGTATTCCATTTTGCCATCGATCTATGTTCAATTTCGAATGGTCAAAATGAATGATGTAATCCAATGGTTCATCTAATTGCATTTTCGGCCGTGGCCTGAAAAAATCAAAAAGGCCTGTGTTTTGATCAGGGCAGGGAGAATTTTCATTTGATAATTCGATTAATATTGAAAGTACTCGAATATATTTCCAGGAAATATTTACAAATTCACTATCATATTCTGGCAGAGTCAAAATCAATTCTGAACATTCAGACTCCATAAATCTCCAAAACCAGCAACCAATTTCCTTAAGCCTAGGATTTTCTCCTATCCCTATTGCTTTAGTAACAGCTATATGAAAGTCATTAAAACCTACTTCCATTGAATCAGTTTTAAGTCGTCCATTGCTCTTGTAGCACCAATATAATTTTGAGTTTTTGATGCAGACTCAAAATTATCTGTAAATAGATAAACAGAACTTGTTTCGAGTCCACGATACTTTATTGGAGTAGTATACCTGATTTTTGTTGATGCGATGCAAACATTCTGCTCTGTCAGTTCTTCCAACTCAGATTTGAAAAAATCGTTTACTAAAATGTTAAAGTCAAATAAAATTTTGGAGTTAACTAAGATCACCTTTTCACCATTTGTATACCTCGAATCATTGACAATTTCTTGAACGATTTTAATTTTGGATTCTTCACTTGTGACCTCGACAATTGAGTGCTTGAATTGATTGATTAGAGCTGTGCTAGACTTTTTCAGAATTGTGTTGGAGATATCACCAATTGTTGGGTTTTGTATGCAACGAAAGTTTGAATCAAATAAATAATGTGTGAACCCAAGGTCAATGAAATAATCAGCATACCATGAAATATCTGTAAAGTCTTGTCTGACTGTTTGGTTAGGGTCAAATAATATCAATAATTTCGGCTCTTCGGATTTCTTCTCAAGAGATTCTATAAATTCGGCAAGACCCTTATCCAGATACTCTTGAGCCTCATCGAAAATAACAAAGTCAATATCAGCGCCAATCGAATCTATAGATATTTGCTGACTAAATATTTTAAAAGCAATTGAGTTCGAGTCCAACCGATAGTCATTTGTAATAATGTTTTCTAGTTTTTTTCGAACCAATTTGTTTGCGCAAAAGACTATTCCTCTATGTTGCTTCAACAAGTTTTCCGCAAGGTATTTGGTAGCCAATACTGTTTTACCGGTTCCGGGAGCTCCTTGAACTAAAACACATCGATTTCGCCGAAGGCCTTTGAGTGTTTCATAATTTTCATTGAGTATAATTTCCGATATTATCTTATCTGGATTATATCCATATGAAGTTTGATTTGGAAACAATTCAGATTTTATTCTTTTGATTTCTTTTGTCTTTAATTCAGGATATGTAGAGAAAAGATTTTTATTGATTTTTTCCAGTGATTTATTCGGATATAGTTCCTTTCGAACCCTTCTTCTTGAGCGTATTCCTAATTCTGATATGAATTGAAAAAACGATTCGTTGATAGCTCGAAAATCTGTACTGGTATTCAAATGCCCGAAATCCTTTTTCGAATAGAATAGATAGTCGTATCCTTCTAATTGTGGTCCCAAGAGCTTGAACCCAGCTTCGTGAGGTAGTACAACTGCACGATACACGAATATCTTTGAGCTTATTAAATTCCTAAAACTATGAATGTATTCTTTTGCTTGATTAAATGGATTTTGTGTTTCGTACTCTCCTTGGCTATTGTAAGAGTAGTAAACGTCATTCCCATCAACTCTAAGTCCTCCTCCTTTGACTTCAATCACGAGTAAACCGTGCTTTGACAGCAGTATAAAATCAACTTGACCTTCCACTTTTCCTTCACTACCCGGATTTTTAGATAAGTTATAATTGTGCTTTAAATACCAGGTTTCATCTGGAACAAGATTCAGCTCGTTAAATTGCAAGAATTGCCTATAAACCCAGATTTCCCCCTCAAGAGCTGAGCCATCTTTTTTGGTAATAACCTGCTCTAAGCCGTTACTTGGATAATTATCGATGAAATGTATTGGCATTATTTCATGTTTGATGTTGTCGAGATTTTGTTAATCGCATAAAGAGCAAAAAGCTGCTCCATCGGCACCTCTGATTTATGCTTGAAAACTCTCATCGAGTTCTGCCTAAACATTTCTTGATCAAAATTCATTGAATCAATTCTCTCCCGAACTGTTTCAATTAACTCAATTGGACACATGAAGGAACTATTCCCTTTATTATGTTCATATAAGATTTGCAATGTTTGACTATCTGGAATTCTTTCTGAGAAGCCATTATTTATGTAGTTAACAAATTGCTTCCCATTCTCAATAGCGAAAAGGATTTTTTCTATTTTCTCAAAGAAATAATCTGGAACAGATTGATTAGGGTATCCATGCCCATTGCCGTACTGTATTGACGTCCTCCATTTGCTTGTCTCCGCGGGCGTTTCTCCAATTTTGTAATTTGATAGAGTTACGGTTATGTTTCCATACTTAAATGGATGACGTCTGAATCTGGCACCTGGATTCCTTTTTGGTCTTTCATTAAACACTCTTGGAGAAAATGTATTAAGATTGGTAACAGACTTCAATTTATCGGCATTAATTCTGAAACTTTGAGCCTTTGATTTAAAGCCAATTTCATCAGAGAGTTTTTTAGATAACGCTTTGCTTACCGTAGGGCAAACTGCATTACCCACTAGTCTCTTCTTTGCATTGGACTTCCCAATGAACTGATATGTTATAGGAAATCCCATTAAGCAGGCCATTTCACGTATAGTCGGAATTCTATATTCCCCATCTCCTTTCCTCCCGTACTCAGATGGATAGATAATTGCTTCTCTAGAAGTCCCAATATTGGTAGCTGTAATGGTTCGACTTGGTCTTGAAAGCTTTTCAGGAAATGACATTCTTCCCATGAATGGGTGATTGGTCTTTAGGTATCTTGATTGTTCCCAATGTATTTCATACAATCCACTGTCATAGAAATGGTCCGTAACCTCTGAGAGGGTCAAGGTGATATGAGGGTAAATAGGGTCTTTTACTTCTCTATTCGATTTCTTAGAATTTGGGCCAGGCAGAACATCCATAACATCTCCAAGTGTTATCCAACGTTTTAATCCTATGATTTCCCCTTTCTCTCCATGAGTTACCTTAGGTATAATCGGTGTTGACTTTGCGATATTTTCACTAGTAATTAATCGTTTTCTTACCTGAGGGCAGCCGTAGTCTGAAGAAATTAAAACTTTGCTATGTCCCTTTATGTTGATGGCTACATCTTTACCTGAATACCCCAAACCCTCAGCCCAATCCATTAGATTCAAGTCCTGAAATGTGTATCGGTCTTGAAGATATTTGGCTGAGTTTGTGACATTTTCCATGAACCAGGCTTCTAGAATAGAATCTTTAGAATATTTCTTAACCACGATAATCCTTAAAAATGTCTCCGTCAAGCGGACCCCTAATGATTTGTCTGACTTACCTGATTTATTAGAATTGGAAAAAGAAACGCATGGAGGACTCCCAATAATTATGTTTGTATTTGGTAGTTTCTCAATTTGCTCGATATCATCCTCGAAATCGAGAACATTTTTAACAGTACAATTGAGACCGTAGTTAAAGTTAAAAGTATTAATTGCAGGTTGCCAACTATCTATCCCATGTATGATTTTATATCCATGCAGGAAAAATCCGGAAGAAAATCCACCTGCCCCACAAAATATGTCCATCACAGTTTTGTTGCCATTATTGCTCAACAATTTATTTGGTTCATTTTGTATATAAGCCTCCATTTGGTCAAATTTCTACTTTTTCTAACTTTATTTACATTTTGTGTAAACAGGACTATTCCATTTACCCATTACCATAAAATAAGAACATTTCTCCAGGATTACCTTTAATCTTGTCAATACCTTCATTAAAAAAGGATGATGGAAATACTAATACTAAATTAATTCCACATTCAGGCATCGGCATCCAGACTCAGACCCCCAATATCCAAAAAATCCGCAGCCCCTCAAACTCATTTTCCTCCCAACAAGAAAAATACTAAAAATAAGCTCCCCGCCCCCACCCAAATCAACCCCCCTCACCCAACCCATTCCCCTAAAACCATATAGCACATAGAAGCCCATATAAGCCCCCCATTCCACCCAGCTTAAATGAACTAAATGCCCTTTTATGGTTCAAAAATACAGCCCTCATTGAAAACGGAATGTTTATAGAAAACCCTCCTCCTCCTACAAACATTACCGTAATTTCCCCTTTCTGTTCATTTCCGGTTTATGAGAAAATTCCATTTTTAATTTTACCTTAGGGTATGAAAAGAAGAGACTTCATCCAAAAATCCCTTTCTGCTGGCATCCTGCTTGCTGGCATGCCTGTCCTGGACTTGTTTGCGGCGGGCAGTTTGCCCATGATTCCGTTGGGAGCGATAGATTCAGGTGTCAGGAAAAAGATGCTTGCGCTGCTGCAGTGGATGCAGGAGCAGGGTTGGCAGGCCTTTTTGAAAAAGGAGTTGGGGATAGATGTCGCCCTGCTAGGCGGCGATCTGAACGACCTCTCCCAGCCCCTACCAGACATAGAATCCATCACCCGCAAGGCGGGCATAGAAGACTTTGGCGGCGACAAACTCATAGAGCCGGGCTCTCCCTCGCTGAGTCTGTTGTACCATATCCTGGCTTCGCCCCGCGTCAAATCGAGCCATATCAAGGCCTATCCGGCCCTGACGCAGCTCGATGATATCGAAAATTACATTTATGCCTTTGTGGATGTGGGCCGATACCCTTACCAGGCGGGCGGGCAATCCAATATATTTTTGGCGGTGCTGGCCTATGAATACAGGCCTGCCTATAAGGTGCCTCCGCTGGACTTCTGGAAGCGCGATGGGAAGACCTTTGCGAAAATGGTGTATTCCCGCTGCGGCATCGCCCGAACGGGCACCCATGCGGACCATTACGATGCCGAAAACCGCTCCTTTACCAATCTTCCGGCAGAGGAGGGTGCCGAAAAGGCTGTGGCTGTCATGCCTGCGAGATATGGCTTGTTTCTGGTAGAATTGGTGGATGCCAACAGCAGCGAGCTTCAGATCATGAACCAGCAAAGCGCCGAAAGCACCAATCTGGGGCCCCGCTATTTTATCAACCCGATCCGGAAGATCGGCAATAGCGCGGAGGTGGAGGTCGAGTTTGGCGAGTTTCATATCAATGAAAAACTGCAGAAAATAACGACCTACAGCTATGAGGGCGTAGGCTTCACCTTTGATGATGATTTGAATTTCAATAGGCCGCCTTTTATCCGGATCAGCTCCTCCAACAGCTTAGGCAAAAAACTGCCCATGCATGCCACCGATCAGGAGATGGTGAAACTGACACAGGCGGGTTCGAGCGTGCTGCTCAGCTCTGTGCCCGGAGACCTGATCCGGGAGGCCAGGCAATACGGCAGGCAGATCAGCTTTAAGATCACGGGTGCCTGGGATAAAAAGGGAAACAGGCGATACAGCGCATTAAAAATGCCCAATGAAGCGGGCAGCGATGCCGTCAACTTTGTGATCGCAGATATCATTGGCCGCAAGCGGCGGGAAACCACGGCCTTTAAAGAGCCGAAAATAGCGCCCCTTTTTGCCAACATTAAGTTTGAGGTAGATGACAACAATGAGGTAAAACATATCGATGGGCTCAGCTATTCGGGCAGTAAGTTTGAGGAAAAAATCAACCAGGGCGAATACCGCGCCCTCTTATTTGAAGACAGCATCTGTGATGGCTGCGTCTCTGCCCGTATCATCCATAAGGGCGACAGCAAAAACATGGCATTGGAACGGCAGATTTTGCCTGCCTTCTCGCTGGTGACAGCGCCCGACTTTTTCCCCTATGCCGACAGCAACGACATCCGCGCCTACTACCAATCCCTGCCCGATGTGAATACCGACCAGGATTTCCTCGAAGGCGGCAGCATGAACCTCAGCGGGATCAGGCAAAGGGGCAATCCCATGCTGATCGACCCTTTTACCCAAAAACAGGCGTTTGCAGATAGCTGGGAGGAGGATAAAAGCTTTGACACCCTCACGGCTGTGATTGGCGCGGGCAGCCGCATGACTGCGGGCAGGGAAGGCGATGCCTTCCAATTCAATTTTCAGCGAAAATACCGGGCGACCAGCTTTCTGCCGGATACCGGCACGGGGGTGTTTTTTCCCGGATGGGATGTCACCTACTCCGGCGACCCCAAAAATCCCTATTTCGCGACCTACGGTCTGGGCTCTCCTTTTCCGGAGGACATGAAGCTCTGCGCCGCTGCCAACGGCATGTGGCCGGTTACCTCGCCCGATGCGGGCAGGACCTTCCAGGGCTCCCTGGAGCCGCTCTACCTGGGCAGAAAGCCCAATACGGCCATTCCCCTTATGGATCGGGAGATCGGGCTGAACAGGCATTCTCCCTATGTCAAGGACCATCGCGAAAAAGAAAGCTATGGTTGGGATGGCGAGCAGGGCCCCTATCTGGAGGTTCGGGACGGCACCATCATGATCAATTATACCGATATCAACCGGGCGGACTACCTCCAGAATTTGCTGGACCCGAAGATCGGTTTTGATATGTCGCAGCTGCGCAATCTCGAAAGCAGTGAGCTGATCCACCGGATGGACTGCCAGCGAAAGCTGATTAAGGAAATCGACCACAAGGCGGTTTGGAAAACCAAACTATGGCTGGTAGCTGCCGCCAAAGTGACGGACTGGAGCAAAGTCCAGGACTTTAAATGTCTGCCCCAAGCAGAGATTTTTGATGGGCTGGATATCGCGCATCGCCAAAATCCCCAGCTCAAAGGAGCGGGCTACCTCTATGTCTATGTGTTGGCGGGCAAAAATAAGCATGAGCCGCTCGGAGAGCTGGACCCTTATGACAAGGCGCGCAAGCGCAGGATCCTGAGCTGCGACAACATCTGGATATGCCAGGTGACTCGGGATGAGGTGGCTTATTTCCCCATCAAAAAAGGCAAAGCAGGGAAATGGGTGTCGAAGTCTTTTAAATAATCCCATGGATTTTGACGTCCTCATCATCGGCTCCGGCCCCGCCGGCACAGCCGCCGCCCTCTCCTGCCTGCAGGCAGGTCTGCAGGTCGGTCTCGTCACCAGGGCCTTGCGGCAGGAAGCGGGAGAGGCCTCGCCTCTGCAAAGCATCCATCCGGGCGTCCTGCCCCTGCTGGAGCAACTGGGCTTGCAGGGGATCGTCCCCTACAGCAGCAAAGCCACTTTCAGTGGCATCAGGGTGAACGGGCAGTTGAACAGCCTGAGCCCGGAGGCGGGCGAGACATGGCATGGCCATCACCTGGACCGGCATTTGTTTGATGCCTTTTTGCGCAAGATATTAGAGGCAAGTGATGTGACTGTGATGGAGCAGGAGGATATAAAAATCCTGAGAGGTTCAGCTTCTCATCCCCTGGCGATTCAGCTGGCTGGGGGCGAAAAAGTGGGTGCCCGCTTTCTGATCGATGCCTCAGGCTATCAGCGAAAAACCCGGCATTTTCTGGATCTGGAGGAATATTTCCTCAGCGCGCCCCTGCACTGCTGGACAGGGGTGGCAGAGCACAAGGCAGGCCTGCCGCCTGCGGTGGCTGAAACGGCATTTTTCCCCAGGAAAAATGGCTGGCTGTGGGTCGCGCCCGAAAGCGCGCAGCGCTTTACCTGGACGCAATTGCTCAACCAGAAAAAGCAGCCTTTTGCCCTTCCTTTTCCCGAAGCCCAGCCGATCGGCAAGTTATCTGCTCACAATGTGAGATGGCGGGTTTTCAGGCCCGTTTGCAAGGAAAAGATTATCTTGTGTGGAGATGCCGCAGGCATGCTAGATCCTGCCGCCGGGCAGGGGATCTTAAACGCACTCATGTCTGGCATCATGGCTGCCAGATGTGTAGCGACCAGCCTGGCGCAGCCCCAACTGGAAGCTTTTAGCTTCATGGAGTACGATCAGTGGTTCATCACCCAATTCGAAGAAAAAGTCGAAGCACTCAAACGATACTATGCCGGGCTCAATATTGATATGTAAAACCTTTAACAAATACCATCATGCCGCAAGAACAAAAGCAAATTCAGAAGCAGGAAAAAATGCCCAGGAAGCTCAAGAAGAAATTGAAAAAGGAGGAAGCGGAAAGGAAGAAGAAAGAGGAGGAGGAGAAATAGACGAAATAGGAGGGGAGGGGCTGTGTTGGCATGGATTACCTCCTCTTTTCCATCATCTCAATTTCATGAGCAGATAAGCCCGTTAGTTTAGCAATCAGGTCTTTGGAAAGGCCTTCTTCCAACGCCTGTTGAGCCATGGCAAATGCTTTACGCATTTCTCCTTCGGCTATACCCTCATCAAAATACGTATCCATTGCACTTTTTAAATCCCAATAATCCTTCAAACTCTCCTGATAAACAGCCTGCTCTTTTTTGTTCATTCGGGAGATTTCCGCGAGTTCTAATAAACGCTTAAAAATTCCTTCTTCTAATTCTTTGGGTCTGTCGGCGAGTTTATGGAGGTTTTTAAAAGCGAAAAGCCATTTTTCATAATCGTTTTCCAGGTATGGGAGTTCTTTGTTGAACTTAGGGATTTCCAGGTAAATGAATGTTAGTTTTTCATAAAAAACCTGATTTGTTAGGGTTTCCATTAATTGGACATGATGATGAAATTTGGCTTCATCCTCGTCAAATTGGAAGTCTAAAATTCCGATGGTATAAACTCCCTTCAATTCATACTTCCAATCTTTTCCTTTTGCAGCCTGTTCCTGTATCGCAAAAGTCGAATAATAGACGCTTCTATCTTTGAAAAATTGTTGCTTAACTCGTTGAACCTCAACGATAAATTTCTCACCATGCTCATTTGAACAATACAAATCAAAAACCGCCCTTCTTTCTGTATCGCTTTTTCCTAAATGTTCGTTTTTTAGATAAGTAAGGTCTGTGATTTTTTCTCTTTCTTTTAACAATTCATTGAGAAAACCTATGAGCAAGTCCTTATTGGGTTCTTCTCCAAATATCTTCTTAAATCCGTAATCTGTAAAAAGATTTATGAATCGATCGTTCATCTTTATTTATTCATTTTTGTCTAGCAGCAAGATAAGCATTTCTCTTTATGCAAAGAAGCTGATTTCATAGCTAACTCTCCGCCTCACCATTCAATCCGCCCCCTCACTGTAATAATCCCCTCTCCGCCACCACCAATACCAACATGAAAAAAACACTACTCACCATCATCACACTCCTCGCCTTCCTCGCTACCTCCGCCCAGGGCGACAAACGCCTCAAAGGCCTGGAAGCCGACCTCAACGCCATCCTTGAAGTGACCCACGCAGCGGGATTTGCTGTGGCAGTCGTGGAAGGCGATAAGGTCGTCTATGCCAAAGGCTTTGGCTATAGGGACTATGAAAACAAAGTGCCTGCCGATGCCAATACCCTCTTTGCCATTGGGTCCAGCAGCAAGGCGTTTACCTCGGCCATCCTGGGACAGCTACGCGATGAGGACAAATTGTCATTTGATGACAGTCCCATCCAATATGTGCCGGAGTTGAGTTTTTTTAATGAAGAGATGAACAACCAAATCAAGATCAAAGATCTGATGTGTCACCGCACGGGATTGCCGCGCCATGATTTTTCATGGTATCTGTTTCCGACTTTTGACAAGGATAGTTTGGTTGCGCGGATTGAGTTCCAGGAGCCTTTTACAGGCGTCAGGGAGCAGTGGTTTTACAACAACTTCATGTTTTTGACGCAGGGGGTTATAGCAGAGCGCATCACGGGCAAAAGCTGGGAAGACAACATCAAAGAACGTTTCTTCCAGCCCCTCGGCATGAGCCGATCCAATGTCTCGATCACAGAGCTGGAGCAAAGCTCCAATGTCGCCCTGGGCTACGGCCTCAAAGATGATACAGTCATCAACAAAATGGCCTATTATCACATAGCAGCCATGAGTCCGGCGGGCAGCATCAACAGCAGCGTGAATGACATGACCCATTGGGTAAGCACCTGGATACATAATGGAAAATTTAAAGGAGAGCAAATCCTGCCGGAAACCTATGTAAATGAAGCCATGAGCTCTCAGATGGTCGTGGGGGGAGGCTTGCCTGACAAAGAATTTCCGGATATGCACATGTCAAATTATGGCTATGGCTGGTTTGTGTCTTCTTACAGAGGGCACTACCGCGTGGAGCATGGAGGCAATATTGATGGCTTTTCTGCCAATGTAGCCTTTTTCCCCGCTGATAGCCTAGGGATCATTGTACTGGCGAACCAAAATGGATCAGCCGTACCCAATCTTGTGAGAAATACGGTGGCAGACCGCATGCTGAAAACAACAAAAACAGATTGGGCAAAACGCTATAAAGAGCAAAGGATCAAGGCGAAGAAAATGCAGGTGGAAAATGTAGCTGCCACCAGCAGCGTAGCCAATACCCGCCCTTCTCATATCCTCCAGGATTATACCGGCAAGTATTCCCACCCAGGCTATGGCAATTTTGTTCTTCAGCTAAAAAACGATTCCCTTTTTGCCGCTTTTTCGAAGAAACGCTTTTATGTGAGCCACTATCACTATGATATCTTTGAGCTTCTTGAAGTGACCGAAGAAGGGGTAGACACAACAGGATTTGGCAATGTGAAAATCAATTTTGAAACCAATGAGTCAGGAGATATCTCTTTGGCAAAAATAAAATTTGAGCCGACCGTAGATCCCCTCGAATTTAGCCGCACCCCCACTTCCATGGAGGTTAAAAAAGAGACCCTGGAACGCTATGTTGGGGAATATATGTTAGGCGAAACGACGATCAAGATATACACCAAAAATGATGAAACTCTTTTTCTTTTTGTCGCCGGGCAACCCGAATATGAACTGCTGGCAACGGGAAAACACAAATTCTCATTCAAAGCACTCGAAGGATTTAAGGTAGAATTTGTTGAGTCTGAGGGCAATGCAATTGATGATATGACCCTGATTCAACCTAATGGAACCTTTAAGACGAAAAGGAAGAAATAAGTAATGCGAATCAAGATTTGAATACTTGGAGCGGATTACGCACAAAGCCAGCCCTTGGGCCCGAAATCCGCTCCAGCTATTTGTTTTCAAGCTACTTTTAGTAGCTTTTGTCTCAACCCTTCCTGCTTTTCAAAGAAAAGCTGGCGTGGATTTCGGCTTGCGGGTCGGGCTTGTGGGTAATCCGCGCCATAAGAATTCTCAACTCTTGATTCGAATAAATAAGAATGCCTACTCATTTAAAGACCAATTATAGTCCAGAAATTCAAGCTTTAGCTCCCGATTCAGGTCGGGCCTGTATTGTTGGATAAATGCCAAAAGGTCCATTCTCTGGGTAAAATCCTTTTTAAACCAATCGAAGATTTTGGAGAGCTGGATGCTTTCATCCGTGATGATGTTTTTGTCTGGGTCATTGAGAAAAGCCTTTGCCTGATCTTCCAACTGTGATTCCAGCTTTTGAGCGGTGAAGGCTTCATTTCTCAATTTTGGGCAGGAGAGAGACGCGCAATTCATCGCAAAGTGAATGCGCGGCTCATCGAATTGCTTGCGCAAAATTTCATGCTCGATGGTATTCAAATCAAAGGGCGTTTTTCCTATGTTAAAAAAAGGGATGTCCCAGGGAGAATTGATCATGGGCAGGCCACCACCTATATCTTTGATGCTTTTCAGTGGATAGTGATCCAGGATGAGTTTGACCGTAAAGGCATTGTATGCGTTGATCCAATAGGCCAGTTTTTCGGCTTCAGACCAGTTGTTGGCTGGCGGGTGATTGCTTATTTGTGTTAAATAAGCTGTTAGGGAGGCGCTATCCCGCAGGAATCCCTCATAATCTACATTGCCCTTTTCCGAAACATATCTGCCGAGCAAATCTGTCCAGAGCTGATGACCGACAGGCGGGCTGCTTTCTCGGTTGATTTTTGATAAATCCACAGAATTGCCTTTTGCTTTTTTGACCCAACTGAGCACTTGCAAACCCATTTCATGGATTGTTATCTGCTGGTAGCTTATGTAAGCTATGGAAAACAGGAAGAGGCCGATAAGGCCAATGAAGAGGATTTTTCGTTTTTTCAGTTTTTTGAAGCTTTTCAAAGGGATTCCTGTTTTTATGCCTTATTTTCATAAAACGAGGAAAGTAGGCAATAATGAGGCACATTTTTCACTTATCCGAAATCATTTGACTGAGTATTTATGAAAAATCCATACTACCACACCTCTACTTCCGTCCAGGAATACATCCAACATGCCGAGGGCTACAACGGAGCCGGGCTCATCGGCCATCTCAAAACCTTCCTTTCCGGATCAAGTCCGGGACAGGCTTCCAACACCAGCCTGCTGGAACTCGGCTCTGGCCCTGGCACAGACTGGGAGATTCTATCCCAGGACTACCAGGTCACCGGCTCAGATTTCTCAGCGGAGTTTTTGCGTCACCTGAGGTCAAAATACCCCCAGGGCCAGTTTCTGGAACTGGATGCCAGCACGCTGGAGACAGCGGAACAGTTTGACGGAATCTATTCCAACAAAGTCCTGCATCATCTGAAAGATGAGGAACTGGCCGCTTCGGTCCAGCGGCAGCATGCCGTTTTGAGGGAAGGCGGGATCATCTGTCATTCCTTTTGGAAAGGAGAAGGCTCCGAGGTCTTCAAAGGACTTTTTGTGAATTATCATTCGGAGCAGGCGCTGAGAGGCTTTTTTGAGCCTTTGTTTGAAGTGCTGCTCATGGAGCTTTATGCTGAGTTTGAGGAGGGGGATTCGCTTTTGGTGATTGGGAGGCGGAGGTAGTGTACAGCTCACGAGCTGGCACTACAGGCTGTGTACAGCTGGCTTTACCTTTTCCCCGATCAGGGCGATTGCCTCCTTTAGCTTCCCATGCGGCAAACCCGCATCCATCTGAAAGGTAAAGCGGGAAATCCCGCCCAACGCCTCGCTATGGCGGAGGATTTTTTCCGCAACCTCCTCGGGTCCTCCGACCAGCAAAGCGCCGGTCGGCCCGTTTTGCGCGTCAAAACGCGCCCTTGACACGGGGGGAAAGCCCCGCTCTTTTCCGATACGGCTAAACATCTCGGCATAGCCGGGATAATAATCGTTGATGGCTTCCTCGCGGCTGCGGGCGACGTAGCCGAGCGAATGCAATCCTACTTTGAGCTGCTCAGGCGGGTGCCCCGCCATCTCTCCTGCCTGGCGGTAGAGGTCTACCAGCGGCCGGAAGCGGTGCGTCTCTCCGCCGATCACGGCGAGCATCAGCGGCAGCCCCAGGCTGCCAGCGCGCACAAAAGAGGCGGGCGTGCCGCCCACGCCCAGCCAGATAGGCAACTTTTCCTGTTGCGGGCGCGGATATACTGCCTGCTCATGCAGGGCCGGGCGAAACTTCCCCGACCAATTGAGGACTTCCTTGTCGCGAAGTTGAAGCAAGAGATCTAGCTTTTCGGCAAACAAGGCATCGTAATCCTGGAGGTTATACCCAAATAGGGGAAAGGCCTCTGTAAAAGAGCCGCGGCCAGCGACGATTTCGGCCCTGCCGTTGGAGATGAGGTCCAGGGTGGCATATTGCTGAAATACCCGTACCGGGTCGGCAGCGCTGATCACCGTCACGGCGCTCGTCAGCCGAATGCGCTGGGTGCGGGCAGCGGCAGCTGCCAGGATCATATAAGCCGCCGAATCCAAAAACTCTTTCCGATGATGCTCCCCCAGCCCAAATACATCCAGCCCTGCCTGGTCGGCATGCACGATCCTTTCCAGCAACTCGGCTACAGCCTGGGTGTTGTTGATCGTCATACTTGCCGGCGCAGCGGCAAAACTGTCTATACCTATTTCCATGTGTAATGTCTTCTTATTTCTTCCACTTCCTCATTCGTAAATCCTTGTTCGTCATTCGTCAATCACTCCCCCAAATACCGACCATAAGCCACAAAAGCCGCCATCAACAAAATCACGCCATTCATGATATAGGTAGCGGGTTTGTCGCCCCTGCGTATATGCAGAATGATAGCGCCGATCATTGTCAGGACCACGCCTACAGCTGCCAGTGGTGTCAACCAGGGTTCAATATTCAGCAAAAGGGGCAGAATCAGCCCAAGAGCTGCGAGGACTTCTACCACGCCAATCAGTTTCAGGCTGGTGCTGGATATATCAAGCGTCCAATCCATACGGCCATTGCCCTTTATTTTCAGTTCTTCGTTGGTGTTGGTGAGTTTTAAAAAAGCCGGGCTGCTGTCTTCTATCGCATCGATGAATAAGTCGCAGGCTACTTCCGGAGAACAAGTATCCGCAATTAACCAGTTTTCGGGGGCAAACATGAAGATGTGTTCTTTGCCTTTTTCATCAATCGAATAGGAGCGTAGCAGGCCGGATTCGACCTGATATCCTTTTGTATTCAGCTCCCCTTTTCTTTGCAGGATCTGCCCTTTTTGAATGGTAATTTTTTTCACAACATAGATTTTTCAGCCTTAGATCCACCGCCAGCCCCGCAGCACAATCTCCATATCCAATCCCCAACTCCACTCCCGCGCATAAAAGCTGTCCAGCTCTTCCACATTCAATCCTTCCACTGCCAGACCGCCTGCGCGGTGGAGGATACTCAAAACGCCAGTCTTCATTTTGGGTAAATCATGAACCTCATCCGAGATATAGCCCACCCAATGCTTTTGCCCGCTGAGCACTTTCATCAGGTTGGTCAATGCTCGTGCTGGCTTTTTGTAGCGCCAAAAGAGCAAGGGAAAAGTCGGCAGCAGCAGCAGGCAGGCTCCCAGATCGAATAGCCGCTTCTGGCGGTGGTAGCGCGGCGAGTTTAGCTTATAGATCACCCGCCGACTCAGGTCGGTGGTATGTACGCTCTGCGGCCCGATCAGAAAGTCCGCCTTCGGCGGAATGATCTTGTACTGCAGTCCTTCGGCCTGCAAGTCTTCCATCATCCGCAGGATATGTGATGTGGACAAACTCCCCGCATCGAAGAGCAGCTCTTCGACCCGGTAAAATCGCACGATTTCGCGCAGTTGGGAGGTTTTTCCCAGCCGTGGAAAAAGAGATTCGCTTTTTTTCACGACTTGCTCACAACTTATCCCCACGATTTCCACAGGATATGCGAGCTCTTTGTGGATGAATTTTTGTGTCTGTAAAAGGCTTTCGCCTTCGCCGATCAGGATGGCACGTTTGTGCTGGGGTTCGGTGAAGAAAAAGCTGCCTGTGGAGCGCAGGTTGATCAGGCCGCGGGTGCCCAGCGCCATGATGAGCGTGAAGACAGACGACAGGCCCACAATGGCGCGGCTGAAGTTGATATTGGGGAAGAGGTAGCTGACTGTGGCGATGGCCACAAAGCCCCAAAAGGTGCCGTTGATCAGCGGCGGGATGCGAAAGGGCCTTTTATAAGCCCCTGCGATCCCGAGAAAAGAGATAAAGACCAGCGCATAGATCGGCGCGGCGATCGTATCAAAAGTCGGCGGATAGGCCCCGCCTTCCACATATTTCACATAGTGCTCCCAGTATTCTTTGATGCCGTAGATGATGCCGTAGCTCATCAGCATTTCGAGGATGGGAAAGCCAAAGCGCTTTGCCATGCGACTCACAATCGCGAGCAAGGCCCGCAGGTAGACCGCCAGGCGGATAAAGAAAATAAAGAAGCGCTGCTTATTGCCACCAAAATGCTTTTTCGCAAAAATGATCATCGCCTGGTAAAAGACTCGCACATAGTTGAGGCTGCCTTTTTTGGTGCTTTCCCCTTTGTAGTGGATGATCTTTGTATCCGCGAGATAATAGTTTTTGTAGCCCGCCAGCAGCACGCGGTAGGATAGGTCGATGTCTTCCCCATACATGAAAAAGGTCTCGTCCAGCCCGCCTATCTGGTCGAGCATCTCCTTGCGCATAAACATAAATGCGCCTGACAATATCTCGATTTCGTGATTCTCTTCTTTGGAGAGATAGGTCAAATGGTATTTGCCGAAGGTCTTGCTTTTGGGGAAAATCGACGCCAGCCCAAAAATCTTGTAAAAGGACACCATAGGCGTCGGCAGCGCCCGCTTGGACTCTGGCAAAAATTTGCCTTCTCCATCCAGCATCTTCACGCCCAGCGCGCCCCCCTCGGGATGGGCTTCCATGAAGTCGAAGCATGTGCGGAAGGTATCTTCCTGCACGATGGTATCGGGATTGAGCAAAAGCACATATTTGCCCCTGGCGATCTCAATGCCCTGATTATTGGCTTTGGAAAAGCCGGGATTGTCCTGATTGTCGATCAGGATGACATCGGGAAACTTCTCCGCCAGCATCTGCTGGCTACCGTCCTGGGAGTTGTTGTCAACGACAACAGTCTCTACCCGCAGCCCGCGCGAAGCGCGTTGGACCGAGCGCAGGCACTGCTCCAGGAAGTGCTTGACGTTGTAGTTGACGATGATGACGGTGATGTCCATGGGGCGAAAGTTCGAGCATTGAGTTGAGACTACAAAAAAAAGAAGCAAACCAATTAAGGATTGCTTCTTCATAAGGGGTTTCCCATACTACCACATAGGGCATATAAGTTCAGATAAGACCATAATAACAGAAAGCTTATATGGACTTAAAGCGCTTATATGGTTCATATATGCAGTCTAATTTTTGATCCACTTGCTGCGCCAAAGAGTCTTCCCTGCTTCTTTGACAAACAGCACATACAGACCTTTTTGAAAATCTGCAATAGGTATCTGAATATGTGAATATTCTGTTGAAACCGGCGCTTCTTTGATGAGTTTTCCAGTTATATCGCAGATAGTGTAAAAAGCGGAATGCAGACCTTTTTCCGGAAGATCCAGCGTTAAATTATCGGCAGCAGGACTGGGATAAAGCCTAAAATCCGCCTCTGGCTCTCCTGGCATATCAGGAGTATTTCTGATACAAATCACTCTTCCCTCTAGTGTCAGGGCTTTGTCTTTCGTATTCGGGCTTTGTGACTTGAAAGCGGACCGACTGCTTCCGAAAGAGGTTGTGGTTATGATCTGGGTCAGGTCAGTTTCAACCAGTCTGGTATATTGAAAAGGGCAGACATCAGATATTTCGCCGCCTGCGATTTTGATAGCAAGCGCATCGTCGAGCCCATGGGTATAGGTAGGAGAGTTGCTCCATCCCCCGATGAGTAAAGACTGATCTGTGGTCAAGGTAGAAGTAAAACCGGTTTCATTTCCGCTTCCCCCAAAGAGGTAAGCGCTACTTGTAACCATGCCCCCAGAAGGTTTGATTTCCAGGAAGAAAACATTCTCATCAGCACCCGACTGGACGCTCAGCCTACCGACACATGCAATGTGTCCATTGCTCAAGCTCCATAGCTGCTTGCCATTTTTATCAAATACCTGCACATATCCATCTGCATCACCACCCGCTAATACATCATAGGCGGTTCCAAAAAGATAGAGGAAATTTTGATCTCCGCTGATGCCATGTCCCTGCTCATCAAAACGGCGGGAGCTCATCCCTCCGATTCTCCTTTCCCACAACCATGCGCCATGTTTGTCAAATTTATTCAGGATCATATGCTCTTTGAATCCGACCTGTGTTTGCGAACCAAAGACAAACAAATCACCATTCAAATCTTCCCAGACAGAAAAAAAATAATCTGCCTGCGTATCATGCCCTCTTCTTACATGCCACAGTTGATTGCCGTCAACATCCGTTTTTACCAGAAGGCCATCATTGCTGCTATTGCTCGTCCCCACTCCTGAGCGGGTAGTGCCCACATACAGGTAATTGCCATCCAACGTTTCTATTACATCGTAAAAATGATCCCGATCTGTCGTAGTTCCATAGGTACGGATAAAATTACTTTGCCCAACCACCATGCTCAACAGGGCCGCAAAACCGAAAATATATGCAATGCTTCTTTTCATAATTGGTTGATTCAGGGAACGAAAAACCTTAAAATATTAAATATATCCCTGGCAGGAAAGCAAGGATGTATAAGTGGTAGCTCTGGTGAGATAGGAGGTGGGATAGGAGGTGGGATAGGAGGTGGGAGGGAATCTATAAGTGGGAGGAAGTTTGGGCATTGGGAGCGAATTCGTGAGGGGTGCTGACACCCCGGTCGGAGACGCTGCGTCAAGCCTTCCCTTTGAGGCTACGAGTCGCACGCATCTATTTTAGGCTCTAAAATTTCTCTTTTTCGATAAGAAAAAATCAAAGTGAATGCTATGATAATCAACGCTGTAGCGTCATGCCGGAACCGCCATAGGCTTTGCGAAGGCGGTATCCGGCATCTCCAGAGGAAAAGGCAAATCGCCTTTTGGAGCTGGAGGCACCGGATATTTTTCTCCCAAAACCTCGAAAAATTCCGGTGTGACGCCTTTGGCGTTGGGTATTTTTCTTCGAAAGAATGATGTTCCAATCAATGGAGTACTTACGCGGAACTCGTAGCCCTAGAGCGGGCGATTATGAAAAGGTGGGGGCATACACCCAAAAATAAATCTGAGGCAGAAATTGATACAAAATGATCGCACCAACATTGATCAAAAGGGCGGTCAATATTTTATTGAAAATTTTAAATACAAAACTAACGGAAAAGCAAAGAGTAGTAAGTAGTCCCTGAAAAATATTTGGAGCAATAATTTGTAAAACCAGGTCTTCAGAAATGAAGTCAGGTTCAAGTTGATGCCTGATTTGAAAGAAAGCAAAAAAGGAATAAGCAATAAAGAAAAGCAGAATTAAAAAACTGATGTTAGTCCAGCGAGCGATTTTGGAAGAGGAGTTCAAAATGCTTCAATTTCTCGGTTGAAAGTTCTACTCGCTCTGATTTCTTCAATCAGTTCATCTGCAGTTTGGTCAGAGTTAAAAGCTCCATAAAGAGAAAAAAAGTTTTCTGCATTTGATTTTTTTTCCTCCATCATTGATTGAGACAACCTGGAGATAACTTCAAGCCGCTTTTCAAAATTTAGGCGCTGCAATATTTTGATATAGATATCTACTAACATCATTTGTCTTTTCCTAAAAATACAAAAAAACCACTCAAATATTCAAAACATAAAAAATCATAGCCAACAGCGAAAATCAGTGTCCCCTTCCTCCTCCTACTCCACCACCGTCCGGTTAATCAGCGAGCGCGCCAGCGTAATCTCATCCGTAAACTCCAGATCCATCCCCACGGGGATCCCCCGTGCGATATTCGAAATGCGAACGCCCAGGTTCTTCAACTTCTTTGTGATGTAAAAAGCTGTCGTATCTCCCTCAATATTTGCACTAAAGGCAAAAATAACTTCTTTGGCGTCCTGCTCTTTCACCCGCTCGATGAGCGAGTCGATATTGAGCTGGCCAGGGCCGATGCCCTGCAGCGGATTGACGAGCCCGCCGAGCACATGGTAAAGCCCATTAAATTGGGCGGTGCTTTCGAGGGCGATCACGTCCTTGGTATCCTCGACCACGCAGATTAGCTGCGTATTGCGGCGGTTGTTGTTGCAGATGTTGCAGAGGGCATCATCGGAGATATTGTGGCAGGAAGTGCAGTATTGGATGTTTTTGCGAAGCGAAACAATAGAAGTGCCGAGGCGCTCCGCCTCTTCTTCGGTCTTCTTGAGTATATGTAGCGCGAGGCGCAAAGCCGTTTTGCGACCAATGCCAGGCAGGCTGGCCAGCTCATCTACGGCATCTTTGATTGCTTTTGAAGGGTATTCCATTTGTCAAAAGTAGAAAATCTGTATCTTTTCTCCGAAAGTACATTATATCCTCAAAAGACTTCCCTTTTGGCCAGTTATCATCAGACAAAATCACAGCTCGAAGCCGAACGCCTGGAGATTCACGCTGCGCAGCGGGATCCCCGGCGCTTTGGGGTTTTGTATGAACGCTACTATGAGCAAATCTTTTTGTTTACCTTCAAAAGGATGCGCGACGAGGAGCAGGCTGCGGATGTGTGTTCACAGGTTTTTTTGAAGGCGATCGGCAATATCAGGCGCTACCAGTTCAAAGGTGTACCTTTCAGCTCGTGGCTCTACCGCATCGCCCTCAATGAGATCAACCAGTTCTTTCGCGATAGCAAAGCGCAGCGCCACGTCAGTGTAGAAAGCTCCGGCCTGCATCTTTTGATGGAGGAGGTTGAAGAAGGGCGGGACGAAAGCCAGGTCCAGCAGTTGCTGGGCATACTCGACGGCCTGAATCCCGACGATCTTCAAATGATCGAATTGCGCTATTTTGAAAAAATGCCGTTTAAAGAAATTGCAGATATTTACAACATAACCGAAAATAATGCGAAGGTTCGCTTATATCGGATTTTGGGGAAAATGAAGAAGAAGTTTCGGGTTTAGGGTTTCGGGTTTCGTGCTCCTGTTGGTCCCGAAACTCAAAACCCGAAACCCAAAACTCAAAACCCGAAACCCTGTCCCACCACCATGAGGAATTACAAATTCCATATCGACAAACCGCTACCTGAAAAGGATGAGATCAACCGCCACAAGGACTTTGAGCGGCTGTATGGGCGCTATGAGTCGGCGACGCGCTTCCGCTTTTGGCGGAGCTTGATTCGGAGTCCGAAGCTGTTTGCTTCGGTAGTGCTGCTTGCGGTGATCGTATGGCTGGTTTTTGAGGCAGGCGAAAGGGAAAAAAGGAAAGGCGATCCGCTGATTCAGCCGCAGATGGAGCTGAATATTCCTTTTCAACAAGATCAATCCGAAACAGGCCAATGCAGCTACCGCTATCTGAAAGAATTGTCAGCATATTTTGCTGTTGGGCTTCCGTTGAGTTTTGAGCAAAATGGCGAAAAATACCTCATGCAGGCAGAGGCTGCTGTGCAATGCCTGACTTGTCAGGAGTTTTTTCCTGCCGCAAGTGACACGGTATATGATGCTGAAAAAGAGTGGTTTATATGGGAGAAGGAAACCAAAACATGGCACATATATCTCCCCGGAGAGCATAAGGCAGATTCAAGCTTTTTATTGCTGGGCAAAAAAATAAAGGCACCCGCTGAAAACACGAAAGTCATCCGCCTGCTGGATGACACAGGCAAAAACCTCAGCAGAAAATTAGGCAAAAAGCACCGCCAGGCATTTCTGGTGCTGCCCGATCTACAGACACTTTTGCCGATTGCTTATGATGGCGAAGGCAGGCATATTTTGCCTTTTGTGCCGGAGCGCGCCCTTATCTGGGCTGTCGATGCTGATGGGCTGTGGTGGGAGGTGGATGAGGCTGCATTTGAGGTGTGGCGAGGCTCTGATGCGGTTGATATTCAGGCAAATGGGAAGAATTTTGACGCAGATTGACGCAGATTATTATGATCTTTTATGTTTTTTCAGCAATCCTGTTTTAGCCTCTCTGCTATCCTAAACATAACAAATCATAATCATCAGTGAAAATCAGCGTCTACTCTTATTCTTAGCAACAACACATGCAAAGCAAAACATACTGGGTCAATCATCTCAACATGCTCCCGCATCCCGAAGGCGGCTTCTTCAAAGAAGTCTACCGCAGCGACGAAAGCGTCGCCACCGACGCCCTGCCCGCCCGCTACGCGGGCTCCCGTAGCTTCGCTACCAGCATCTACTTCCTGATCGAAAGCGAAAATTTTTCCGCTTTTCACCGCATCCAGTCGGATGAAATCTGGCATTTTTACACCGGATCGACCATTACGATGCATATTATCCATCCTGATGGCAAGCTTGTTACCCACAAGATCGGCCCCAACTTTGAGGCAGGCGAAGTCTTCCAGCTCGTCATACCGCATAGCTGCTGGTTTGCAGCATCGGTGGATGAGCCAGACGCTTATGCCCTGGTGGGCTGCGGCGTGGCGCCGGGTTTTGATTTTGTGGATTTTGAGCTGGGGACTGCGGCGCAATTGGTGGCGGAGTATCCGCAGCATGCGGAGGTGATTTCGAGTTATACGCGGACTTGAGGGAAGAATTTTGACGCAGATCGACGCAGATTCTTATGATCTTTTATGTTTTCCAGCGATACTTTTTCACCCTTTTGCTTTTCAATACATAACAAATCATAAGAATCAGCGAAAATCTACCGTCAACTCCCCCTACTTCCCGCTGGCGATCTTCGCCATAATCCGCTCAAACTTCACCCGCATCTCCCCTGCGCCGCAGGCATACTGATTGGCGAGCATAGCGAAGCACAGCTCACGTCCGTCACTTGTCGTGACATAGCCCGTATAGGCGCGCACGCCGGAGATATAGCCACTTTTTGCATATAGCCGTCCTTCGGCGGCGGTTCCTTTGAGCATGCCGGAGAGTGAGCCGCTGCGGCCCGCCAGCGGGAAAGATTTTTTCAAAATCTCGCCATTAGCAGACTGCCAACTGCTAGCCAGTACCTGCGTCATGAAGCTGGTGCTCATGGCATTGTTGGCGGAGAGGCCGCTGCCATCGCGGATGTATTGCCATTTGCCGGTGATGCCTTTCCCTTCCCAATATTTGAGCAGAGCTTCTACGCCTGCGGCTGTGCTGCCCTCATCTTTGAGCTTTTTGCCGATGGCTTTGAGCAGGCATTCGGCGTAGAGGTTGATGCTTTGCTGGTTGAGGGGTGTGAGGATTTCGCTGAGAGCAGGGGAGCGATGGGTGTGGATTGTGGTGCGTTGGGAAGGCTTATAGCTTTTCGAGAGCAATTCCCGGCGCATGCTGCCTGGGCCTGACTCAACCAGGATGTCACAATTGGCGAGGGCTTCTAGTAGCAGCTTTGCGCAAAGCATATCCGGCTCCGGGATGGAGCCTTTGATCTTGAAAAGGGGTGGCCCGGCGGGGATGGTGCCGCGCACATAGCGCTCATAGGTGTAGGGAGCGCCATAGATATAGGCATTGTCGCCGGAGCCGGGCGCGCCCGTGCTGAGTTCGTTGAGGAAGGTGAGGCCATCAATGGCCGGATAGGTACGGATGATTTCGGCGGGGCTACCCGTGCGGGAGCCGGGCTTCATATAGAGGGTGTACAGGTTTTCAAAAACATTCAATCCGCTGGCGCCAGCGCCATAATAATTGCCCATGTCTTCCCAATTCCAGTTGCCAGGCGTGAGCTGGCTGGAGAAATAGGTAGCGTCTCCCATTACTTTTCCCTGAATCCGCTTGATGCCCAAAGCCTTGATAACTCCCGTCCAGGTGTTGAGGATATCCTCCATTTCGTATGCCTGCCCAAAACGATCACTCCCCAGCGTCGGATCGCCTCCACCTCTTATGATGAGGTTGCCTTCCAGGACTCCCTGTTCATTGATCTTTCCTTCATATTCCAAGACTGTTTCAAACTGATAATCAGCGCCTAAGACCGCAAGGGCTGTAGCAGAGGTTATGGCCTTCATAGAGGAGGCTGTGACAAGGCATTTTTCGGCATCCTTTCCCAACAACAACTTTCCGCTTTTGGCATCACGCACACTCAGGCTCCATAGCCCGGATTGCATAGCCGGATCTTTTTCCAGCGCATCTACAGCGGCTTGTAGTTGTGGCATTTGGGAGAAAGAAGGAAGGGCAGAAAACAGGATGAGCAACAAAAGGCAAAGACGCATAAGATGATTTTTTGTGAAAAGGAAGATCGTTTTTGTCAGGAAAAAATAAGGAAAAGGAAGCGAATAAGCATGCTTTTTTCGCTAAATCTAAAGATATACCTCCATCCCACCAGCTAAGCTGCGTAACAAAATGGCGCATTTGAACTAAGATGAAAGCTTTTCCATGCCTACTTTAGAATTGCCTAAGTCAAAAGAAAGCCATTTAAACGCCTTGAGCCAATGTGGATCAGCAGTGTAAAGAGAGAAGAGAGAGCAGAGAACAGAGAACAGAGATAACAAATGTCTTTAGTCTCTGATCTCTCCTCTCGACTCTCTGATCTCAATGGATAAGTAGTAATCTTTGCAAGCAAAAGAGGTTGTTCATCCCTGAGCAATCTCTTTTCTTTTTGCCTGCTGAGTAGAAAATCATCTGCTTCAAATATTTCTTATCTTTATGGCTGGATTCACTCTTTCCCAGCTATCTATGCATCGCTTTTGTATCATTCTGTTCATCTTTTTGTTGCCGCTGATGTCCTATGGACAGCGTAAAACCAGCCTGGGGCTCAATCTGGTCCCTCTGATGGTGAATGGCATGGAGGTGAAATTTGAGCGACAGCTCGCTCCCAATCTTGCCCTGCAACTGGGAAGCGGATTTCGTAGCCAAAACAGGAAGCCGGAAGACATTGACAAAAACCGCCTGCTGGACCCTTATGTACAGGAGAAAAACGCCAACGCTTTTATTTCTGCAGGTGTTAAGCTTTTTGAACCGAATCTCTCGGAATACCCCTATTTGGGAGTCCTGCTCACAGGGATGTACTACAACGAGACCTATCTCAATACAGATATGCAACAGCTGCATAGCGATGGTCTGAGTTGGGGATTTACCTTTAACCTGGGCTATGTTTTCAGTCTTGGCAAACGCCTTTCTCTGGACCTGGGCATGCAGATTGGCTATGCCCCTCCCCGTACCACCGACCATAATTACTATTATATGGGCATAGGCTTTACAACCCTTGCTCTCGATGTCATCGGTTATCCCGGCGGCCACATACAGCCTTTGGCTACAGTTAGCTACACGATCATCCGCGACCCGCGGAGCCGGATTTTGGAGAAAGAGTAAGAGGATGGGAGGATGTGCAGATTAGCAGATTCCGGAAATCCTTACATCCTCTCATCTGCTAATCCTCTCATCTCCCCTATCCCCCGACATCCTGCCAATCCCATTGTCAATTCAAATTCCGCCATCATATTGGCGAGGAGTTCGTAGACGCCCTGCTCGCCTGCGAGTGCAAGCGCATAGGCATAGGGCCGCCCTATGCAGGCGGCTGTGGCTCCCAGGGCCAGGGCCTTGAAGACATCGCTACCGTCGCGTATGCCGCTGTCCATCAGGACAGGAATCCGTCCATCAATGACCTTGACGACCTCGGGGAGGGCGTCTATGCTGGCGATCGCTCCGCCGACTTGTCGGCCACCATGGTTGGAGACGATGATACCATCGACCCCATGGTCGAGGGCGAGTTGGGCGTCATCGCCCCGTAGTATGCCTTTGAGCAGGATGGGAAGCTTCGTATGCTCGCGCAAAAATGACAAATCATCCCAGCTGATAGAAGGACGGGAATAAATATCGGTGAAGGTGCGGACCCCCACCAGCGGAAATTTGGATTGTAGTTTTTGCAAAAAACTGCCTCCTCCTTTGTAGTTGGCGACCTGTCTGAAGAAGTTGAACAACTTGCTGAAGGTAAAACCCGGAGGGGTTTCGAGCCCTCCTTTCTCCCAATTTTCGCGCACGATGCGCTGGAAGACGGGGTCGGAGACATATTGCCCCAGGCCTTTGGCAAAGGAAAAGGGCAGATGCCCCAGGTCGAGGTCCATGGGCCGCCAGCCCAGCATGGTCGTGTCAAGCGTCACGACGATCGCCTCGCAGCCACAGGCTGCTGCCCGTTGCAAAAAGCTGATCACCAGCTCATCGGATTTGCTCCAGTAGAGCTGAAACCAGCGGGGGCTGTCGCCCATCTCTGCGCTGCAATCCTCCATAGAAAAAGCCGCCTGATTGGAAAAAATCATCGGAAGCCCCAGCCGCGCCGCAGCCCTGGCGACGGCTTTGTCCGCTTCTTTGTGGACCAGCTCCAGCGCGCCTATGGGCGCGAGAAAAAGAGGCGAAGGCAACCTCCGCCCAAAGAGCTCTATGCTCGTATCACGAGTGGAGACATCGCGCAGCATGCGCGGGCGGATGCGCAGCTTGTGAAATCCTTCGCGATTGTTCGCGACAGTGGTCTGCATGCCGGCACCGCCGGCGATATAGGCGAAGGCGGCCTCGGAGGCCTTTTCGCGGGCGGCAGCTTCGAGCTGGTCGAAGCTCGTGGGGATACGCGGGCGGCGCCCGCTGAAGCCATCCAGGTAAATTTCTTTTTGTCGGTCGAGTGCGCTGAATTTCATAAAGAAAGATTTTTTCAGCGCTTAAGATAGAGATTTTTTTAGGGTAAGGGGTAGCTGCTGTAGCCATTATCTATGCCCCATTTTACGAGGGCTTCCACATTGCTGATGTTCAGTTTTGCCGTGATGTTTTTTTTGTGTCTGGCAATCAGCTCTTTGCTTTTGCCCGTCTCTTCTGCTATCTGGGGCACATTCATGCCTCTGCTTATATAGGCCAGGATTTCCTTTTCCTTTTCTGTCAGGTGAACAAAACCTTTACGAATCATGGCAGCTACCTCATCAGAGTACCTTGTCTCCCCCCGATGGACGATATCTCTGATCGCAGCTGCTAATTTTTCTATCGGCTCAGATTTGGTGAAATAGCCATTTACTCCTATTTCTACAGCCCTTTTTACCCTACTGGAAGTTGAATAGCCAGAGAGAATCATGCATTTCGTTTCTGGTTTATCTGTCTGGATTTTTTGAGCTATTTGTAAACCATCGGCTATTTCGGACTTCCCTCCTAATTGAATATCCAGGATGGCAATATGAATGGGTTGGTTTTTAATTTTTTGCCAAAATGTAGTCCACTCATACTCCGTGACAAGGATTTCCAGGTCACTTTCTTTGGAAAGCTTTGCTGCCAGGCCTTCGGCCAGGGTTCGGTGATCATCCAGGATCGCTACTTTGATGCTAGTCATAGGGAAGAATTTACGATTGGCTACTTTCTGTACTAAAGCTTGTGATATCCATGCTCTATACCCCAGGCGACAAGCGCTTCTACATTGTTAATGCCCAACTTTTTCATGACATTTTTTTTGTGGGTCTTAATTACGGCATCGGAGCGGCCTGTTAATTTTTTGATTCTGGGTACATTGTTTCCCATGCTGATGTATTTCAGAATTTCAATCTCTCTATCTGTAAAGTGGATTTCCGGCTCTTTTTCGCAGGCGATCATGATATTCACTACCTTTTGAGAAAAGTAAACCATCTTTTGGCTATGAACTATCCGGATGGCTTTGAGCAATTCTTTGGTAGATTCTTCTTTTAGAAGATAGCCATGAACATTGGCTTTTTTTGCCCTGCGAATTTCTTCGCAGGTTGCAGAAAGGGAGAGCAAAATGCATTTCATCTCGGGTTGGGTATATTGGAAATATTGAGCGATGTCAATGCCATCCTCCACATCTTCCTGTTTGCTGAGATGTATATCCAGGACTGCTATATCAATGGTTTTGTCTTTAACCTGGCTTTTAAAGGTTTCCCAACTATGACTGGTTACCAATACTTCAATATCTGATTCTTTTTCTAAAATCGCCTGCAGGCCTTCCAATTGGTTTTTGTGGTCATCGAGAATCGCTAGTTTGATTGGAGTTTTCATGAGAAATGGGCGTTTAATATTATGGGTTAAAATCAATCATATAGGCAGTGCCATGTCCGGGGGATGTATCTATCAGGAGAGTTCCTTTGATTTCGCGGACACGTTCTTTGATATTTTTTATTCCGATCCCTGTATCAGGGCTTGACTCTATTTTTTCCAGGTCAAAGCCTTTGCCATTGTCCTCAATGATCAGGTTGAGGCCGTCTTCGTTTTGGTTCAGGCTGATAGACAGCTTTGTTGCACCGCTGCTTTTGCGGGCGTTTTCAGCTATTTCGTTGGCGATGGAGAATAGTTGGTACTTCAAATCGGGCTCCAGAGGGTGGGCGAGCTCTACACTATACACTTCTACTTCAATCTGGCTTGAGGGGTCTTTTTCGATTCTGTTTTTGATTTGATCAAATAACTGCCGGATCTGGAGTTTTTCCCGCGAATTCTCGGTCATCTCCTGCGAGAGTTCCCGGACATTCTGATAGGTCTTTTCCAGATCTGTCATCATTTCTGATATATGCCCTTCAGCTGCTTTTTCGCCCTTTAGTACCTTGTCTGCCCAGCTTTCGATTTCTCGTTTGATCACAATCAAATCTCCTGCTATATGGTCGTGTAGGTTGCGGCCGATCCGCTTTCTTTCCTCCATCATCCCCTGCTGTTGGACTTGCATAAACTCGAAGTTCTGCTTGGCCTGTAGCGCCTGATATTCAGCTTCTTTTCGGGCTACTTTTCTTTTTTTGTCGATGTTGAGGTAGGATAAATAAAAGATGGATGCCAAGCCCAGGAGAAATATCAACCCGCCTACAAACAGCCAGCGAAATTCCTTTTCAGCCTGGGCCACGCGCAGGGTTTTGCGTCGATTTTCCTCTATTATTTTGGTGGCGGAGATTTCGCTTTCGCTGAGCAGGTCTTTGTGCTCCCGGTAGCGACGCTCATAGATATAGGCAGAATCTGCTTGATTCGTCCTGGCAAATACCTCCGCAAGGCTACTTGCGATCTCAGCGCTTTCAAGCGTATATGCATGCTTTTGGGCAAGCCGGTAAGCTGCCGAAAGGTAACTGATAGCTTCCTCATACTTGCCTTCTTCCTGGGCCACACTTCCCAGGCTGGACAAAACCTCTGCCAGGCGCCGTTCCTGATTTTGCTGCTGATATAAATCTTTTGCCTGTAGAAAATAGCTTTTTGCCGCTTTCAAATTGCCTTCGTTCAGAAAACTAACCGCCAGGTTGTAGGCATTTAATCCCATGCCTAGGGTATCTCTCAGCGAAGCCTTTAGTTTCTGTATTTTATCATAATAATTACGTGCCACTGCATTTTTTCCCCGGTCAACCAGGCGCTGAGCCCGGGCTTCCAGGACCATGGCAAAGAAGGCTGTATCGTCCTTGGTCTCTCTTTCCAGCTTGTCAAAAAGGGAATCAGCTTCCGGGTAATCCAGTTGGGAATAGAGAAGTGCCAGCTCATATTCCGCACTTTGGGTAAAAGCAGGGAAAAAATCCTCCGGCTCCCTCAAAGCAAGGCTTTGAAGAAAACTACCCATGGCAGCGTCGGGCCTGCCCTGTTGGATGTAGGCTTCGCCTTGAGTTTGAAGCAGCATGCGCTGGTATTGTGACGACATGCTGTCGGTCCACTCCGGATGGACGCGCACGATCTGGAGGCCTTCCTCCAGCAAAGGGAAGGCATCTTCCACCCTGCCTCCATAGATATGGATGAGGGCGATATTGTTCAGGCTACTCGCTACGCGAGAGCTATTGAGAGGCGAAGCCTCTTTTCGCATCAGCTCCCTTCGCAGGTCAAGGCCCTCCCGGGCATAAATGAGCGCCTGCTGAAAATCCTCTTTTTTCTGAAATATACTGCCCAGCCTGGTCTTGCTTTCTGCCTGTCCGAAAGTGTAACTGATATTATTGGATTTTTCCAGTGCCCACATGCTCAGGCATTGGGCATCTTCTAGCTGCCCATCCAACATCAAATAAAAAGCTTCCGTGGTCGCATAGATAATGCTGTCCTGGAGGGTTTTGAGAGGCTTTTCGGAGGAGAAATAGGGTTGTATGGAAGCAAAATCACAGGCTTGGATCGCTTGAAAAGGAAGAACGAAAAGGCATAATAAAGAAATGGCAAGGTGTTTCATGGCTATTTTAGAAGGTTATTCGGGGATTTTTTTGATGGGCATTCCAATATTACTTTTGTGTACAACCCGGGCTCTCTTTTTTTCTGTATCGGTTTTTCCCGAGTCCAGAACCCAGTCTATGAATTCACCCTCCAGGGTGAAAAAAATGTTGAAGACATACTCCTTGTCCTCAATGGCCGAAAAAGCAGGGAGTGTCACCAGATGTGTAATGGGATCCTCTGCTTCAACCATTTCGTACTCATCTGCCTGAAGGAGTGAGCAATATATATCATAATCCACGCCTTCTTCTTGACTAATTTGGGAAGAAACCGGCCCCGCCATGATATTTCCACTTTGAGCTAAATCATGCTCAAGATGGAAGGTATAGGTTTCTGTTCCCTCCGGATGGAGGATGAATGCGCGTCTTTCCTTGATATGAAATTCTGACATAATGTGATGGTGTTTAATGGTGAAATAATGTATGAAAGAGGTCCTCACCTCTTATGATATCCATGCTCAATAGCCCAGACCACCAATGCTTCTACATTGCGGATGCCCAGTTTTTTCATGACGTTTTTCTTATGGGTTCGGATAACAGATTCCGCCCAGCCGCTTTCTTTGACAGTCTGCGGCACATTGTGGCCTTTGGCAAAATAGACCAGCACTTCTTCTTCCCTGCGGGTAAGGTTGGGGGCATCATCTTCCTCGGGATCTCCTTTCAGGAGAATGTCCATGACAATACGGGAGTAGTAGGTCCTATTGGTGGAGTTAAGGCATTCGATGGCTCGGATAAGTTCCCGGCTGGTTTCTTCTTTCAGGATATACCCCTCTATCCCAGTCGCCTGTGCCCTTTCTATTTGCTTATAATCTGTATCAAAAGTCATCAGAACAATTTTGCAGCCGGACTTATGGTCACGCAGGTATTGAGCGATTTCGATGCCATCTACCTCTTCTTCATTCCCATCGTTTCTGTTTAAGTGAATATCTAAAATGAAAATGTCCACTTCCTGATTTTTGACCTGCGGCCAAAAGGCATCCCAGCTTTGGGCTGCGGCCACGAGATTCAAATTCCTTTCTCTCGAAACTATCGTTTTCAATCCTTCCAATGTAACAGGATGGTCTTCCAGGATAGCAATATGAATTGTCTTGCTTGTTTTGGCTTTTGATTTAAACATGCTTATTTATTTTTTAAGATAAAAAGGTGAGGAATATCAACAATCACGGACGTCCCTTTGCCAGGGATAGAACTAAATTCGATGCTGCCTTCGAGCTTTTTTTCTACCCGCTTTTTAAGGCTCCCTAATCCTACGCCCCTATTTTTTGTTCTGCGCAGAACTTTTTCTACATCAAAACCGACCCCATCGTCTTCAATGCTCATATTTAAAGCTTCGCCTTCGCGGATAAGCTGAATACTTAATGAAGGAGCCTTGCTGTACTTTTGGGCATTATTTACCAACTCCTGAAGGCATAGGATAAGCTGGAGTTCTTTCTCTTCTTCGATGGGTTTATCTATATCGATAAAGTGTATCAGGACCTTCATGCTTGAGATGGCCTCTACCCGATGCTTCAACTCTCTGGCCCAGTCTTCCAGCCCAAAGCCTGCAAAGGCCTTCTTTGTCAGACCTTTTGTGATATCTTTTAAATCCTGAGTGGCTTTGCCAAGCCATTGGTTGGCCAATGATACAGATTCTTCGATTTCGGAATGATGGTTCGTTAAAGCATCTTTTACTTCCTGGATTTTGCTTTTGGCAGAACCCAGCAATTGCCCCAGACCATCATGAAGGTCATCAGCGAGGCGCCCGCGCTCCTGAAAAGTTCCTTTGCGCTGGTATTGCAGATAGGTTTGGGTAACCTCCTTTTCTTTGAGTTTGTAGGCTGCTATTTTCTTGTTTTGAAGGGCCTGGCGAATGATAAAATAGAGGAGGAACAAAAGGGCCGAGATAATGATGGCTGCGCCTATGTTGATGAGGCGATTTCGCTCCTGCGCATGCGAAAACCGCTCTGCATGCAACTCTGCCTCGCTGCGATGCGCCTCTATCAACCTGATAGACTCCCGCTCACTGATGCTGACAGCATCTCTGTGTTCTCTGTATAGCCTTTCATAATGAAAGGCCGAATCCGTTTCTCCCTGCTGACCAAAGAGGTCAGCGAGCTTGCCGGCGAGCTCGACGCTCTTGATCAAATAATGTTGCTGTTGTGAAAGCTGGTAGCCTTTTCGGAAGTATGCAAGGGCTTGAGCTGTGTTGCCTTCTGCTTCCAGGAGGGTGCCCAGGCTGGAATACAGCTGAGCCAGCCGTCTTTCCTGCTTTTGATTTTTGTAAAAAAGGACGGCTTCAGCAAAGTGCTTTTTGGCCGTAGTATAATCTCCTTCATTCAAATAAGTGACTCCCAGGTTAAAATTGCACAGCCCGATGCCGATGCTGTCATTTAGTTCACGGCGTGTTTTCAGGCTTTTGTAAAAGTAAGGCCTTGCTTCTTCAATTTTATCTGCCTCCAGAAGCCTTTGGCCTTGGGCACCCTGGACATTGGCCATGAAATGAGCGGAGCCGTTATTTTCCCTTAAGAGCTTATCGAGGAGCGTATCTTCTATTCCCAATTGGGTGTTCAGCAGGGCCAGCTCGTAGTCCGTCTTCTGTGTATAGGCAGGATTCAAGTCGACAGGCTTAGCTAATGCGAGGCTTTGGTGAAATTTGATGATGGCAGAATCTGGCTTGTCCAACTGTACAAATGCCGCTCCCTGACTATGCAGGATCGAACGTGTATGCAGATTTTTCTTTTGATCGGAAAAATCAGGGAATTGAGAGATTGAACTCATCCCTTTATGAAGGAGCTCAAGCGCTTCTTCTGCTTTCCCCAAATATATATGTGGTACAGCAAGGTTGTTATGAATGCCGATATAGCGATCAATATTCCGTTCTGAGGGTTCCGTTTCGGCCAGGTATTTCCGTATATCCATTGCCTTCTGAAAATGGAAGATGGCCTGCTCGTACTTTTCCTGATTTTGATAAATGCCACCCAGCCTGCTGTGGCTTTCTGACCGTCCGAATAGGTAACTGATCTTTTCAGATTTTTGTAATGCCCAATCACTGAGGCACTTAGCCTCTTTGTTTTTCTTTTCAATCAGCAAATAAAAGGCCTGTAAAGTGATCCAATTTATGCTATCATATACGCTTTCTATTTTCTCCCCTTTTTCAAGGGCTTTCGCAATATAAGGACTGAGGGATTCCGCATCGCAGGCCAGTATACTGGCAGGCATACTGAGGAAGCAGAACAAACAGAAGGTGAGATGGGAGACTTTCATAAAAGATAGAGTTAACCGCCCTTGGGTCCCAAAGGCATATTGATGATATTACTATGTATGACTTCAGCTTTCTCCTTTGGAGGCGTACCTGAGCCCGAAGCCCAGTCAATGCTATCATCATTCTCCTTGACGAAAACCCTGAAAACATACAGATGTTCCGGATCTGACTCGGGCACAAAGCCGTTAAGAAATGCATCATGCGTAACAGAAACGGTCACATTTGGGAGCCCCCCGCTTTTTGTCACCTTGCAGGTTATTTTGAAATCACAATCTGACTGGTCACCCTCGACTATCGGGTCTCCATCCCGAATATAGCCACTGTGGTTGATGTCATGGGTGAGATTGAGGTAATAATCACCCTCGGACTCATCGTATAAAATGAATTCGATGCGGTCGGAAATTTCATAAGTAGACATAGTGTAAGGGGTTATAGGTAAAAAGGTTTTTCAAGGAGAAACTTTTGATTGTTGTTGCCGCTTGCCTGGTTGGGCTTGTAGTAGGGGTGTGAATTCTTTTTGAGTTTGCGGTAAAACAATTGGTTGTTCAACTTCCCCTGGTCTTGGTGCCAAAGCCTGATCAGGGTTTGGGTGAAAAGGCCGTTCCCTGCCAGTTCATGAGGGCTTACTGCTGCCCAGAAGAGAGTTGAAGCTTTTAGCTTTTGGCACTTGTCAAAGCCTGAATAATTCTTAATCCGGCTCTCTGGACGGAACTTCCGAAGGTCAAGCTTCAGTGGAGCTGATGGGCCTTCCAGCTTGTCCATCCCTCCACTATGACAACTGTCAATGATGATATGAATTTTGGCGCCTTCTACCGCCTGGCAGAGATGGTAATAGAATACATCGTCCAGGAGGATATCGTCATAAAAACAGAGAAGCTCATCCATTCCATCGAAGGGTTCATCATCCTTGAACATGACATTATTTGATTGGCCGCCATGGCCGGAGAAGCTGATGACAAGCAAATCGCCGGCTGCCAGTCGGGCGATGTTTTTTTCCAGTAAATCTACAAAAGCTTCGCGGGTCGCCTTTTCATTCGTCCGAAGAAATACTTCTGTAAAACCTTGCTGACGAGTGATCTCAGCGAGACCCTCTGCATCTTTCACACTATATTTAAGGGGTTCTACTTCTCTGAAGTATTTTTCAACATAATTGCTGTCATTCACCTTGTCGAGCCCAAAATGTATTGCAAATCCTTTAGTAGCCATGAGCTAGTTTATAATGAGGAGTAATTCAGGATATTATATCATCTCATTGTATGAACAAAGTTATGATAATTGAATATCCCAAACTTCCCCCAATTAGGGGAGCTGGCGAAAAGGATAGAAAAATGGTTTTCTGGACTAACTAGCGGTCGCTGTCATTCACCCAAAACTGCAGGCCCACCCGATGTATGACGCCCAGGTAAGTGGTCGGATCAATGGCATAATCCATGATCAACGGATAGCGGCCTACCCGCATACGGAGGCCCAGGCCTGCCGTGGGGAAATTCTGATCACTGACATTTATTTTATAGCCCAGTCGGAGAAACAAGAGCTTATTGAATTCATATTCGGCACCCAGGCGGATATTTTCTGCATTGTCGTTGGGGTGATTGAGCTGCAGGTAGGCAGTGATAGACTGGTCTTCGCTGCTGCTTCGCCAGGCAATCATGGAGACGCCCAGTTTGAATATAGTGGGAGCGGGATAGCTCTCAAGCGTGCGATGTTTGGGTGAAAAGGCCTCCTGGAAATTGAATTCTCCTTTGAGAACGGAGTTGAGGCCGAAGTTCTGTAAAAGGACGGAAAAGCTGAGGTCTTTGAAATCTGTGCGGTAGAGAAAGCCCAAATCCACGACAAAGGTCTGGGCATCAAAATTGGCGAGCTGCTCGCGCACATAGCGCGCGGTGAGACCAAATCGGAAAAAATCCGTGAGCTTTTGCGAATAGGTCAGCCCGGCTGTAAAGTAGCCGGCATAAAAATTTTGGCCTGTACCATCAGGCTGAAACTCCGTCCGCACGGGGATAGCCCCCGTACCCAGCGCGCCCAGCGAAAGCCCAAAATGCCCGCTTGACGTAGGCTTGGCTACTGAAAAGTAGCCATAGTTGATGCCATTTACCCAAAAGGTATTGCTGGAGCCTACGCTCAGCCCTTCCGTCTCTGCCAGCGCTGCTGGATTGGTGTAGGAGGAAAAGGCATCGCCAGAGAGGCAGATATTGGCGCCGCCAAGGCTGGCAGAACGCGGGCTGATGTCTACTTTCAGGAAAGTAAGGCCGGATATGCCGGCGCGCTGTCCGCCTAGTTGTGGAAACAACTGAGCCTGTAGGGCTACGCCCTGCAAGAGAAAGAGGAAGAGAAGGAATCTACGCATAGCGCAAATTACCAAATTCTCCTGTATGGCTGAAAGTTTTTTCAAAACCGCAGCCGCACTGTCCCTATCAGGTTGCGGCCAGGGGCCGAAATGCCAGAGGCAAAATAGCGATAGTGCCTATCGAGGATATTTTCCAGGCCCAGCTGCAGTTGCAACTTTTTGCTTGCTTTGAAGGAGGATTTCAGGTTGAGGGTGTACCAGGCAGGCATGCCTTCTGGCATGGCGAAGGTAATATTGTCCTCGCCGCTGGGGCTATAGCGGTCCAGGGTTTTGGCGCCATTAAAAAGCGTATAGGCCTGCACTTCCCACTTCTTCTTTTTGTAGGTCATGTCCACCCGCCCAAAAAACGGAGGAATATGGTCAAGTGGCGTATCCGATGCCAACTCCTGTCCATAAGTATAGGTGAATGTCGCACTCATTTTGAGTTGTGGCAGAAGCTGCCAGAGAAGGCTGGCGTTGAAACCTGTTAGGATAGCATGGCTGGCATTTTGGTTGGCCTGCACGCGGCTCAAGACGCCTTCATACAGGATAGAGTCCTGCCCTTCAGATTGGAAATTCCGCACCACGATGGCGTTGTCGTACCAGGTAAACCAGCCCACGATTTCGAGGCGAAACCGGTCGTTGAAGGCTTTGCTAAGCGATGCTTCAGCATTGTAGGTGTACTCCGGCTGCAAGTCAGGATTGGGGATAATGACTGTGCCCGGCTCAGAATCAAAGGTTTTTCCTACATCATCCACATTCGGTGCCCTGAAGCCGCTTGCCAGGCTCATGCTAAAACGCCAATCGCTGGGCGCATTGTAGACAAAGCCCAGGTTGGCACTCAAGGCAGCCGTATGGCTTTCAATCGAATCCTGCAGAAAAGGAAAAAATGTTTTGTCATCAAAACGGGAATGTAGGTAGACAGAGGTGAGGCGGAGTCCGCCATTCACATGAATCCGCGCATGCGGATGCCACTGATCGCCCAGGTAAGCGGCGAGTAGCCGCATCTGGCTGCCTCCATCGGGATAGCGGCTGTCCAGGGCTGCTGTCTCCGCAGTCAATATATTGACCTCTTCTGCCCGGGATCCCACCTCATTCCATGAGCCTTCCAGGCCATAAAGCAGGCGGTGCTTTCCCAGCGTTTTGTTGGCGTCAACATTGACAGAGGCTACCTGCACCCGCTCATAGCGATCACTGCGCCAGTTGCTGCCAAAGCCCCGCGTATGGCGGCTTTCGTGGATATCCTGGTAGGAGAGGATGAGGTTGAGCTTGTCGTATATGTTGCTGTCAAACAGATTGAGGGTATAGGCACCCAGGAGGCGCTCCTGCGGGCCATAGTACCATGCTGCCCTGCGCAACATGCCATCGCTTCGCTCTGTGAGGCGATCGTATCGCGGCACATCCGAGCTGGTAGAATATTGAAAATTGAGGTCATGCTTTACTTTATCACTTTGAATAAAAAAGAATTTTTGCATGAAATCATATTGGGTGTATCCTGAAAAAAGCTGAAGATTTATATCTTCATTTTGCAGGATGCTGTCCCGGCCGTCTATGCGGACGGCATAGTCGGGGCGCGTGCCAAATGGCAGGCCATTTTGATCCAGCTGCCCTTCGGGCCGCTGGGAGCCGGTGCGCAAATCGCCAAAGTCGGAGACAGTGAAACTCGTCAGCGAGCCCCATTTTTTGAAGCCGATATTGAAATCAAGATGAGCTGTTTTTTCGTTATTGGCTGTCGAGTAGCGGGAAAAAAAGTTGGTTTCGGTAAATAGCTTGTCATTTTTGCTCAGCTTAGGCTGGCGCGAGATAAAATGCATCACGCCGCCTAGCGCATCGCTGCCGTATTGTACTGAGCTTGGTCCGAACAGCACTTCTGTTCGCTCGATCAAATTGGGGTCTATGGTGATGACATTTTGCAAATGGCCGCCTCTGTAAATCGCATTATTCATGCGGATTCCATCAATGACTATCATCACTTTATTGGCTTCAAAGCCTCTTAAATTGGGGCTTCCGCCTCCCATTTGGCTTTTTTGTACAAATACTTTTCCGCTTTGAAGCAGCAAATCCGCTGCTGACTGCGGATTTTGAAAGGCGATGGTTTCCTGCCGTACCACGGCTATGGAGGCCGCGATATTGCGGACAGATTCTTCTGTCTTAAGACCTGCTACGACTACCTCATCCAACTGGAGCATATCTGGCTCAAGGCTGATCTGAAAGCCATTTTGCTGAACATCTTCACGGGATATTTGCTGGCTTTTATAGCCTATAAAGCTGGCTTCGGCAAATTGCCAACTGTCCAATTCCGGAATGGCTATTTTGCCCTCGGCATCTGTATAGCCCGCTGTGACAAAATCACTTTTCTTTTCTTTATAAAAGAAGACAATCACGCCTTCCAGTCTTTCAGAGGTCTGCCCATCAAGGACAGTGAGCGTTTGCCCTTTCTCCTGGCCCAGTGCCATTTGCCAAAAGCCTCCTATCACTACAAATAATGCTATCAAAAATTTATGCATGTTATCTGTCTCACTGTTAATTTTGATTGAAATAAGTAGAAATTTATATGATTGGATATTTCTGGCAAAGCTTTTGTTTATTTAGCCTGGGGCATGAAACACGGATAAACCAGGTTGTGTTTGATGAAAGTTGCGATTTTTTATTGCAACCAGGTCAGACACAGATTTACCAGGGTATTCGTGTTTTTTCTATTGCTCAACGAAAGAAAAGCCTATCTGGTAAATTTAAACTTAGTACAGGACAAAAAATGAAAGTCATGAATAATAAACATCCTCAAAGTCCTGAAGGGACGCTATATATTACGATCGGGCAAAGCCCGATTATTCGATTCAAACCAGGTCTTAAAGCCCTGAAAGGGCGATATATTAGCTATGGCTTCCTAAGATATGCCGTCCTTTCAGGACTTCTATTGGGGGCGTTTACCTTCATGGGGCTTCGCCCCATGCTGAATATGGCGTCCCTTCGGGACTTTGGGGGACTTTCCTGAAAAATTGTCCTGTATTGAAAAATTTAAAACAAACTCATCTGAGAGCCCGCTTCAGGCTTGATTCCAGGCTCGGCAAGGCCCAACTCCAATTTTTTATTTAACTTTTGCACGAGATAGGCCCCCATATCGGGCGCAAAGGTATCATCTGGTTCGTGTACAAAGAAATATAATCTTTCAAGCCCCTGCTCTGCCCAGTTTGCGATCCGCTCCACCCAGGCATCAGCCCGGGTATAATCGGTGGGCACAAGCCCATTTCCCACAAAACGAATCATAGCAGTAGAACTGCTGAGGTTGCTGTGCAGCACGTCCCGTCGCCCGGCGACATCCGTTATCAGGGCAGTAGTGCCCGTGGCTTCCAGCAAGTCAAGGACTTGTGGCCGCAGTTGCTGCTGGTCAAACCAGCTTTCGTGTCGAAACTCAATTGCCAGTGGCAAATGCCTCGGCCATCCGGCCAAAAACCAGTCCAGTCTGCTCAGCTGATCCAGCCCAAAATTGGGCGGAAGCTGGACAAAAGAGCAACCTAGCTTTTCCTCAAAACCTTCGATCGCCTCACAAAACTCCTCCACTTGTGGCTCACAATTGTACAGACGCAGGTGATGAGAGATATGCTGGGGAATCTTGGGGCTAAAGTGAAAACCTTCTGTAGCCATATCCCGCCAACGCTCAACCGTTTCCTCTGTAGGAACGCGGTAGTGGGTTGAGTTCAGTTCAATGCCATTGAAAGAACGGGCATATTGCCGGAGGAAATCCGTTGCTTTGGTACCCGGAGGGTACAGTTTGCCAAGCCAGGCTTTATTGCCCCAAAGCGGGCAGCCAATATGCACCTGCAGAGGAGACCGAACGGCTGACTGAAGCAATGCAATGCTCCTTTCAGGCGTAGGAGGCAGCCTGAAATCAATCTTTTCCAAAAGAGAGGGATCGTTGAGCTTTCCGAATTTCATGGTTTTGTAGGATTAGAGGCGAGAGTAGAGAATAGAGAGTAGAGAGTAGAGAGTAGAGAGTAGAGAGTAGAGAGTAGAGAGTCGAGAGTCGAGAGTAGAGAGTAGAGAGTAGAGAGTAGAGAAGCCATTTAGTCTCGATTCTTGCTTCTCGGCTCTCGGCTCTCCCCCCTCAAATTCCTCGCCCAAATAGTCCGCTGCCAAAGCAGTTTGCCCTTTACGCTGTAAATGTCGATGACCATTTTTCTTTCTTCTCCTCTTCCTTCAAAATGCAGGATGCCGTAGTTTCGTCTGCCTACAAAAGTGCCTTTTACGCGATGGCTGTTGCTCAATTTGAATGGAACAGGGAAGGAAGTAAAAGGCGAAATCGTCACATCATAGAGGGGGTATAAGCCGGGATAATCAAAACGGGATATTTCCGTGAGGTGTTTGTCGCCAGAGAAAAAGAGCACACCTTCGATATGGGCCTCTTTTATCCGCCTGAGCATCCGGTCAAATTCGTGTTCGTACCCGAAAATATAGCCTTCGGCCAGGTTGCAGTTGGAGAAGACCTGTGTGCCTATGGCCACGATCTTAAAATTGGCGTCGCTTTTTCGAAGCGATTCAATCAGCCAATTGAGCTGCTTTTCTCCCAAAAAAGCTTTCTGGGGAGAGGCTTCCGCATCGTTGGGTGCGCGGTAAAAGCGGTCGTCCATCAGGAAAAACTCCGCATCTCCGATGCGATAGTTGGTGTAGATACTCTGCGAATCCACCGGCTCCGGATTGGGCCAATACTGTTTGAAACTGCGGGCAGTCATTTCTTTTAGCTTATAGCTGCTGTCACTGTCATTGGGCCCAAAATCGTGGTCGTCCCAGATCGCAAAATGCGATCCTGTGCGCAGCACCTGCTGCAAAGCAGGATGAAATCGCGTGTGGCGATAGCGGTACCAAACGCCTTCCTGCGAATTCCATTCGCCTTCACGGAGATAGATGTTATCTCCCAGCCAGAACATATAGTCCGCCTTGTGGCGGGCGATGGAATCGAAGATTTCGGTTCGATTTCCATATTTGAAAAGCTTTTTTCCTGACTCATAGCGCTTGTCATTCAGATAGGCACAACTCCCTACGGCCATGCTAAAATCCACGATTTGGCCCTTTGCGGGCGGGGTCCGAAAGTGGGAGCTGTATGTTTTATCCTGGATTTTACCATTTACCCACAAATCACATGCATAATAATGATCTGCTCTCAGGTCTTTCAGCTGGAGATGGACCACAAAATCATTTTCTGCTGTGCTCCTCTTTTTATCGCTAAAAACCGTGATGCTGTCTGCAAGTCTCTGGCAACTGCACTGAAGCTCTGCTTCTTCTCTTGTTTGTAGCCAGATCGTGGCGCGATGGGGATACACGCTGGCCGCCATGGGCCCGGAGATCAGTATCTCTGGATGCTGTGCCGCAAGGCCTGCACAGGCGAAAAGAAACGGAAAGAATAAGAATAATAAACGCTGCAACATAGAAGGGGTATTTGTACCCGAAGATACAAATACCCGCTGAAGATTGTAGGCTTGGACTTAAGGGAAGCAGGAGAATTGCATCAATATTTCGAAATATTATTTTTTGCTGATGAAGTGACTTAAGCAAATGGAAAATTGAGAATGGAAAATGGATAATGTAAGACCATTTGTTTCATTGTCCATTATCCATTATCCATTATCCATTGTCCATTATCCATTATCCATTATCCATTATCCATTATCCATTATCCATTGTCCATTGTCCATTGTCCATTATCCATTCAAAGAACCAGAACCCGATTCTACCGAAAAAGAGAACCAAAGTATTACGACCCTTTGATGTAATCACCCTATTATGGGATCGCTTCTCAGTTTCGTTTTATGGGACTTCCGTTTTTAACGGAAGGAGATTTGATTACCGGGCTTTTGGTCGAAGGGGCCTTGCTGGCAGGACTGCTTTTCACGGAAGACCTGCTACCAGAGCTGGAGTTTACGCTTCTGGAAGGTGAGCTGCTGGATGGAGCACTTCTGACGGTGGAAGACCTGCTACCAGAGCTGGAGTTTACGCTTCTGGCCGGCGAACTGCTGGATGGGGCACTTCTGACGGAGGAAGACCTACTTCCGGAGCTGGAGTTTACACTTCTGGAAGGCGAGCTGCTTGAAGGCGCACTTCTGACAGGTGAAGATTTTCTGACTTCAACCTTTGGTTGAGCTTCCTGCTTCGGGGGAGACGACTCCCAGCTTGACTTCACACGTTGACGTTGCTCTTCCCGAGCCCGATTTTCCTCCCGAACCCGGTTTTCTTCCCGAACCCGGTTTTCCTCCCGGATTTTTTCACGTACCCGCTCCGCCTCTTCTTCCCGGGCACGTTGCTCTCTGGCGCGCTCTCTTTCTTCTTCACGCTGCTGCTCTACGATTCGTGCTCTTTCTAGCTGACGCTCCTGCTCTCTGGCGCGTTCTCTTTCTTCTTCGCGTTGCTGCTCTACGATTCGTGCTCTTTCTAGCTGACGCTCCTGCTCTCTGGTGCGTTCTCTTTCTTCTTCGCGCTGTTGCTCTACGATTCGCGCTCTTTCAGCTTCATGCTGCTGCTCCAAAATTTGAGCTTTTTCTATAGGAGCTTGTTTCGGTTCAACCTGAACTTTCGGTTCGACCTTTTGTGGTTGCTCTGCAACATTTATTGGCGCTCTGTCGACCTGTACTGATTTAACAGGTTTTTCTGGCGTCTCCACTTGTGTAGCAGGCGTTTCTTTGATGGGTTGGGGCGACAGCTGCATGACGCCTGGCTCAAATTTGGGAGTAGTACCCGCAGAGGACTGGGGTGCAGCAACTCTTTTATTGAACCGCTGGTCATCGCCAGGCCCGCCAATACCGGGAATATAAGGCGTTTTGACATCTGCTGGCTTCAGCAGGATAGTCTCTGAGCTGCGAACTTTTTTCCTCACAACCTTATCTATCGCCTGATGCATGCCTCCGATAGTACCTCCTGTCGAACTAACAGTAGAGCTGGCAGGTGTCTGGGCCTGGTTGTAGGTGCGAACTTCGTTTAGGATATTTTGTCTTCTTTTCCACAAATCCTGGATATACTGATCACGCTCATCTGGCTCCAGGTCCCGAATTACATCAGGCAGGTCGCTGGAAGGGATGTTATCCCAGGTTGTATATCCACAGTAAATTGCATCGACCAAATCCCACTGGGGGTTGTAGTAGTTTGTGCGTGTTTTGTAATATACCCGCCAGTAATAGGCGTCGTAGCTATAGCCCCAGGCGTAGTCGTCCAGGTAGCAATAGCGGTTCCAATAGCTATTGCCATAGCTGCCGTAGGGCAGATAGGTGTCATATAAGCGGCGATTCATGCGGGCAAGTTGCTCCCGGTCCTGGCTATTGTGCTGCCAACGTGGGGTAGGGGAATTTTTCAAAGCAAAATACTCTCCCTGACCATAATCCGCAGCGCTTTTCCAGAGTTTTTTGATGCCTCTGTTATAAGATCCCGCAAAAATGGTATTCACGCTGATGTCCCGTACGCGGGCTTGCTCGATTTTGGTAAATTTTCGCAGAGAGCGGGTAAACATCTCATTGCCTGCAATGAAGAGGAATTTCAGGTCGCCTGAGCGATTGCTCCAATCCAGCCGTGTTACAGCCTGCTCAAGTGCCTTAAGCGGGCGCTCAACCCGGCCACCGGTTTCTATTTTGTATAGCTCATCTACGGCCCAGTCGAGGTCCGTGGTAAATGGCACCACGGTATGGATGAAATCATTTCGCCTTCCCGCATCTTTCAGGCCATAGACCATGATGGCAATCTCCAGCTGAGGGGTAGCATAGCCATCATAGGCTGCGAGGACTTCATTGACGGTGTACCAAAGTTCTCCTTTGGCACGATCCATAAACCTTCCCATGCTGCCGCTGGCATCCAGCAGCAGGGCAAGTTGTACTTTTTGTTCGGATACTTCTTGTCGGGCATAGGTGACAGGGGCGCCGGGGTATTGGGCATAGAGGCCTTGGGTGAGGCTTAGCAGCACAAGGACAATGAGGCTAAAAGACTTGCTGAGTAGGTGGTTTTTCATAACTGCTTTCTTTAACTGGTGGATAATAAAATCCCGGTTTCAGTATAAAGGTACGCAGCGGATACGCGCTGGGGTAGGGCGAATCATCTTTCGGTAACAGCGAATTATCGGACGTGTGGAAATAAGGGATTAGCGCGTACGCTTCCGACGGTTTCGGATGTAATCTTCGAAGATATACTCGCCGAGTCCCTGCAGGCTGGTGTAAAAGGCCCGGCCATTGTTCACCTTGGTGAATTCCTGCACAAACTCCACCAGCCAACTGTCCCTGGCGATCATGAAGGTCGTGATGGGAATCTTGAGGCGGCGGCATTGGGCAGCCAGGTTGAGGGTTCTGTTCAAAATCTTGCGATCCAGGCCAAAGCTGTTTTTGTAATAGCGGCCGCCTTCGCGTATGCAGGTAGGCTTGCCATCGGTGATCATGAAGATCTGCTTGTTCTGGGTCTTGCGCCTGCGCAGGATGTCCATGGCCAATTCGAGGCCTGCGACGGTATTGGTGTGATAAGGGCCTACCTGTAGGTAGGGCAGGTCTTTGACTTCGATCTGCCAGGCGTCATTTCCAAAGACGATGATGTCGAGAAAGTCTTTGGGGTATTTCCGCATAATCAGCTCCGAAAGTGCCATGGCCACCTTTTTGGCGGGGGTGATGCGGTCCTCTCCATAGAGGATCATGGAGTGAGATATATCGATCATCAGGACGGTGGCACAAGTTGTTTTGTGCTCACTTTCCTGCACGGCGAGGTCATCCTGTGTCAGGATGAAGTCATCTACGCCATGGTTGATTTGCGCATTGCGAAAAGACTCGGTGAAGGCGATGTTTTCCAATGGATCACCAAAGCGGAAGTCCCGCAATTCACTCAGTGGCTCTTCGCCGAAGCCTGAGTAAGGGGTGCGATGGCTCCCTCTGCCCGAGCGTTTGAGCTTGCCAAAAATCTCCTCCAGCGAGCGCTGGCGGATACTTTGCTCGGATTTGGCAGTGATTTGAAAGCTGCCTGTTCCCTGAGCTTCTTCCTCTATATAACCGTTCTTTTTGAGGTCTTCAATAAAGTCACCCATCCCATAATCTGCATCGGTCAGATTATACTCCCGGTCAAGTTGGTTCATCCAACTCAAAGCTTCAGCCACATCACCTGAGGTATAAGTGAGCAAATCCAGAAATATTTTCAATAGCCTCTCAAAGGGTTCAAGCCCTTCGCCGCCTTTAAATTCCGAAAAACGATATCCAATCATAGTAATGAAGTTAATCAAGCTTAGTGACAAACGAAAGCAACTAACAATTGTTAACAAATGGGGCCGCATTAAAACCAATTTCTTTTTTCTTTCGTTGATTGTTCGTTAATTAGTTGTTAAAACTTTCAATTAGTTCTGAAATATTCAGTTAATCATTTAGCTACATTACCTTTTACATAGAAATTGCCATGAATTTAGATGAAGCCAGAGAACGATTTATTCAGTCTTGGGGAGCGCTCGGTTCCAACTGGGGAATCAATCGCACCATGGCGCAGATTCACGCTTTGTTGCTTGTGTCACCTGAAGCCCTGAGTGCCGAAGAAGTGATGGAGGGGCTGGACATTTCTCGCGGAAATGCCAACATGAATTTGCGCGCCCTGATCGATTGGGGATTGGCGCGCAAGGTGCATAAGTCGGGTGAGAGAAAAGAGTTTTTTATCGCGGAAAAGGACATTTGGCGCGTAGCAATGCAGGTTATCATCGAGCGGCGCAAGCGTGAGATCGCTCCGGTATTGCAGATGTTGAGCGAAGTGAAAAGCGTAGGAGGAAGCTCAGATGATCCACAGGTTCAGGCCTTTATCCAATCTGTTGATGACCTCGATACCATCGTCGGTCAGGCCGACAGCTTCCTTGAGTTGCTCGTCAAAGCCGACCAAAACTGGTTCGCAAATACCCTGCTGAAACTGTTCACAAAAGAAAAATTGAACAATTAATAAATAGCTTTGCTGAGCACTCCATGTTTGGCAAAGCTTTTTTAACAAACAAAACTTTCAATTTTTTCTGAAAAAAATGAACAATTTGAAAGTTGCTGCGTATTTTCAGAAAAATACAGAAATCATGACAGCAGCAAATCCCACCCCCCGGACTTTTAGCTCTACCCAAAGCACGCCTTTGATCCGCATTTTTGCACTCATGATGGGCATCTTGCATATCCCCACCTTGATCGCAGGTTTTTTGGGCACAGCCATTTCTATTTTGGTTTTTCCGATTTTGCCTGTTACCCTTACCCTTTTCATCTGCGCCATTATCCTGTACCAAAAATATTGGGCAATCTACCGGGATAAGTTAGTTGCATGGGAAGTCGAAGCGGTTTGGAAAAGAAGTTTGTACTTTAGTGCCTTTCTCCTGATTCCTGCCATTTTCCTCAGCATCAATATGAACACCATCTGGAGCTGGGCTATTGTAGGCTTCATTTTGGTTAGCATTTTTTTGGAAAAAAGTGCTTTGAATGAACTGGAACGCACAGCATAATGAAAATCCTGATCCTCGGTGCGAGCGGACAAATCGGCCACCACCTGCATAATTACCTGCAAAAGGAGCTGCCTGATGCAGAAATCATAGGCGCTTATCGCTCCTTAAGGCTATCCGCCAACGGTCATGAAGAATCCCTGCAAAGCATTCACTTTGACCCTTTTGAGGAAAATTGGGAAAAGCTGGGCAAAGTAAATATCCTGATCAATGCCATCGGCCAGATCAGGGAAAGCAAAGACAGCAGTTTTGAAAAAGTGCATATAGAGCTTGTCCAACGATTTTTAACGCATAAAAAAGCCCTTGGAGATCCCCTTTTCATCCAAATCTCGGCGCTGGGCGCCGGAGAGCATCAGGACCTGAGGTTCCTGGAAAGCAAATCCCAGGCAGACCAGCTGCTCCTGGCGCAGCATGAAAACTGCTTTATCCTACGCCCTTCGGTCGTATGCAGTCCCGAAGCCATGCTCGCCCAGCGGATGAAGACCCTTTTGCAGATGGCAAAAGCGTCTATGGGTAGGCTGATTGTGCCCAGGGGCTTTCTCTCCAGCCGCGTCCAGCCGATCCTGATCGCGGATCTGTGCGAAGCCATCAGGCAGCTTTGTTTGGGTAAAAAAACAGCAGAAAAAATCCTCAGCCTGGTCGGCCCCAGGCCGGTGAGTTTCAGGGAAATCCTGAAACTGGGCGCCAAAGCGCAGGAGATAAAGCTAAAATTCATCGTGATCCCACGCCCTGTGATCGAACCTTCGGTTCGCTTTTTTGTGGCTCCCATGATGCCGGGCATCCTGACCTATGAGCAATTTCAATTGCTCTTTTTGGATAATGTGGCATCGGATGCCACGACAACAGAAATCCTGGGCAGGAAGCCTGCCTCCAGCCTTCCCTTTTGGGAAGGAGAGTTGGGGAGCTGAGGCAAAGCGCTTGCGCTTTTTTCCAACTTTTCTACATTTGCACAAGATGTAACTTCCCATCTCATTCTTCCATGGCTATACTTGAAATTTGTATTGATTCTGTCGAATCTGCCATCGCTGCCGCCCGCGGCGGTGCGGACCGGCTCGAACTCTGCGCCGCCCTCAGCGAAGGCGGTATCACCCCCAGTGTGGGGCTTTATCGCGCTGTGCGGGCCCATTTTGAGGGGCCGATCATGTTGATGATTCGACCCCGTGGGGCCGATTTTCTGTACACAGAGGCAGAGTTTGAAGTCATGAAGCATGACATAGACATGGCCAAAACCCTTGGCGTGGAGGGGGTTGTCCTGGGGCTGCTGACAGCAGCGGGCGGGATAGATGTGGTCCGCACGGCGGAGCTGGTCGAAAGGGCAAGGCCCTTGAAAGTGACCTTTCACCGGGCTTTTGACATGGTGGTGGATGCCGGGCGTGCGCTCGAAGAATTGATCGCTATAGGTGTGGATCGTGTGCTGACCTCTGGTCAGGAAGTGGGGGTATATGAAGGGAGGCACCGCCTCGCTCAGATGGTCGCCCAGGCGGGCGATCGCATCCTCATCATGCCGGGAGCCGGCATCACCCCCGGCAATTTTGCCGAAGTCATACAGACCATCGGCGCAGCCGAGTATCATGCAGCCGCCCTCGGCTGGCAGGAGAGCGGTATGCAATACCGCAACGTCGCCCCCGCCATGGGCGATCCTGAGCGCTCTGAATACCGCTGGCAAGCCTGCGATGCAGGCCAGGTCCAGCAACTCAAAAAGATTCTTTTATTGACTCAATAGCCAACTACAGGAGGCTTTGATTAACCAAAAATACTCCCTTCCCGCATTTGCTTGAATAGCTTCTTGGGCCGCGTCGCGATAACAGGAATATTGGCGTGGTGGATGATACTGGCTGCGGTTGAGCCCAAAACCAATTCTTTCAATCCATGCTCCCGCAAGGTCATCATGCAGATCATGCCTAATTCTTTTTCGTCAGCATATTTTAGAATAACCTCGGGAACATATTCGGAAGAGGTGACTATTTCTCCACTTGCCTTTACCCCCTGGCCTTTTGCCTTTTCTATCAGGCCATCCATTTTATCCTGCATTTCAACCCATTCATTCTTGGTGCTGCCAGGTGCAACAACAGACAAAAGCTGCATTTCTGAACCAAATTGTGCACATATTTCCAGCCCAAAGTCATAATTTTCTTTGACAGGGTGGTGCAAATCCAGGGGTACCAAAACGGTTTCAGAAGAGGCTCTTTTGAGTTTCTCGGGAACCGATACGATGGGACATGCCGCCAATTTCAATACACGACGTGTATTGGATCCAATAAACTCTTCAGAAAAACCGCTTGCTCCATGGGTGCCCATCACCACGATTACCGGATCTATCTCAAAAGCTGCTTCGGCTATCATGCGGAAAGGTTTTCCGACCTTTACCATGCGGCTGACTTCCATGTCTTTCTGAGGGTTTGCGCCGATAAACTCATCTGCCATTTTGCGGGCCTCACGGATGCTGAGCTCGTCATTATATTCACTGACAAAACGAAGCGCTTTTGCAGGCGGCTCTACTATATGCAACAGCACAAGCTCTGCCTTATAAGCCCGGGCAAAAGAAGCCGCTATGCCGTATGCATGGCTGGCCGTATCGGAAAAGTCTGTTGGAAAGAGAACTTTTTTCATGAATCTGTTTTTTTATGTGAAAGAGGAGGAATGTTTTTTCGTAGCTAAAAAACAGAATACCCTATGCCCAAGGGATAGCTTTTGTCATGGGGGTAGGGGATTTTTGTTTGTCACAAAATAAAAAGAGACTAGGGATAGAACCTAATCTCTTTTTCGTAGTTTACTCAGAACTTAGGTGGGATGACACCAGGACAAGGATGATATCAGGACAAGGATAATATTAGAACCTGGAGATGATAAAAGGGCTGTTTTTTTATTTTGAGGCTTGAGCGTTCCATTTGTTATATGTTAAAACTACTGTTTTTAAAATGTATATAAAGCCGGAATGTATAAGTGGCAAGCCATGCTCTATAAGTGGGGGATTTGGGTATATAAATGGAAATGTTAATTTTAAATCATGCTAAAAGCAACAAAAAACATAGAAGAGCTTAGCCCTGAGCAAGCTCAGGAGATCGTCACAGCGCAGCGCGCCTTCTTCAAATCAGGGCAGACCCTGCCCTATCGCTTTCGCAGGCAGCAGTTGAAAGTGCTAAAAAAAGCTATAGAAGCTCATGAGGAGGCGATTCTCGAGGCGCTCTTTCTGGATTTTCGAAAACCCCATTTTGAAGGCTATGCCACCGAGATAGGTGTGGTATTGGCTGAATTGGACTATATATCCAAAAACCTGGAATCCTGGATGAAACCCAGGGTGGTTTCTGCCAGTTTGCTCAACTTCCCCTCTTCAGATCGCATCTATTATGATCCTTATGGTGTCAGCCTGATCGTTGCTCCCTGGAACTTTCCCTTTCAATTGATGATGAACCCACTGATCGGTGCCATCGCCGCAGGCAATTGTGCTGTAATCAAAGCTTCTGAGCTTGCGCCACACACCAGCGCACTGGTGGCTGAGATCATCGGCGAGTGCTTTGATCCGGCTTTTGTGAGACTTGTGCAGGGAGGCATTTCTACTTCTCAGGCATTGCTGGAGCAGCGCTGGAGTCATATTTTCTTCACAGGCAGTGTGCGGGTGGGCATCATTGTGGCGACAGCTGCAGCCCGCTACCTTACGCCTGTCATCCTGGAACTCGGAGGCAAAAGCCCCTGCGTAGTCGATGAAACCGCTGACATCAAACTGGCCGCCAGGCGCATCGTTTGGGGAAAATATATCAATGCAGGGCAGACTTGCGTCGCGCCAGACTACATATTGGCACATCGCGATATCAAAGATGAGTTGGTTGAAAATATGGTCCAGGTGATTCAGGACTTCTATGGAGAAAATCCGCAGCAGAGCCCCGATTTTCCACGGATTATTGATGGAAAACATTTTGAGCGTGTGAGCAGCTTCCTGGGAGATGGGGAAATAGCCTGCGGAGGCAAGACGGATGCAGAGGATCTCTACATCGCCCCGACCATCCTGGACAAGGTCCGGTGGGAGGATCGCGTGATGCAGGAAGAGATATTTGGTCCGGTATTACCGGTTCTGACTTTTGATACGCTGGATGAAGTGATACACGAAATCACCGAAAGGCCCAAGCCTTTGTCGATGTATTATTTCTCCCGCCGGAGCCAGCGGCAGGATCGCTTTCTGGAAGAAACCACCGCGGGCGGCATGTGTATCAACGATGTGGTGACACATTATGCCAATCCCAAATTGCCCTTTGGTGGAGTAGGTACCAGTGGCCAGGGCGCTTACCACGGCAAGCACAGTTTTCTGGCTTTTTCCCATCAAAAAAGTGTGAGTAAAAAAGGAAATTGGCTGGATGTGCCTTTGCGCTATCCGCCATATAAAGGAAAATTGGAATGGGTAAAAAGGGCCTTTAAGTTTGGCGGCTAGACTGCTTACTGCCCACCGCCTCCTGCTTACTGCCCACTGCCTTCTCATGCAGCTTGAAAAATTTTCCCTGGAAAATCAGGATCACCACGATCCCGACGGAGATGGCCGCATCGGCCACATTGAAAATGGGCCATAAGAAAAGGCGGGAATTCTCGCCCACAAAAGGCACCCAACCCGGCCAGGGGCCGTCGTAGACATCGAAGTAGATATAATCTACCACACGGCCAAAGAAAAGCCCTCCTTCATAATTGTTGATTTCTGCGAAAAAAAGGCCATAGAAAGTCCGGTCAATGATATTGCCAATAGCTCCGCCAAAGATCAGGGCGAGGTAAAGCGGTAGCGGAGATTTGTGTTTCGACAGGCGAAACAGCATATAGCCAATGGCTCCCACAGCCAAAATAGAAAAAACAGTCAGCGAAAGCTTACTCGTCTCTTCGCTCATCTCGATGCCGATATTGCCGAGCAGGCGATGGATTGTCAGCCCAAAGGCTGCGCCTTTGTTTTCTATAAATTGAAATTTGAGAAAATCACCCAGGATAGGCATCGCCTCCCGATATTCAAAATGGGTCTTGACAAGCACCTTCACTACTTGGTCGACGACTACGACCGCCAATGCCACTAAAAAATATTTTCGCGCCTGTTTCATGTTTTGTTTCGGGTTTTGCGTTCCGGGTTTCGGGGTACTCCCACCGCCTACTGCCCCGGATTCTCCCTCTGTTTGAGCTTTGCTTCAACTGTGGTAGTCGTATGCGGAACCGCCTTTAGGCGATCTTTGGGAATCAGTTCGCCACTTATTTTGCAAATACCATAGGTGCCGTTTTTGATGCGTATCAATGCCTTTTCCAGGTTGTCAATGAAGCGCCCCTGGCGAGCCATCATGATTTCGATTTGCTCTTTTTCCTGGCTATCCACACCATATTCAGAATCAGTATTACCGCCAGCATTTTCCTTGAGTTCCAGAGCCAGCTCTTTATACTCCTTTCTTGATACTTCCAGTTTACCCGTGATTATTTCTTCAAACTCCTGGAGTTCTTCCCGGGTGTAAAAGCGTTTTTCAGTCTGATCTTCCATAACACGAAGTTAGCATTAAAAATAAAGATGAAAATAGTAAAAATTGTGCGTAGCTGGTAAAGCTCAAACGACAAACGAATCCCCCATATTCAGGTAGGCTTCTCTTTGGGAAAAAATGCGAAATTGAATGTTGAAACTCCAAACAACCATTTCTATGAAAAAACATGCATATTTTCTATCCATAGCAGCTGCTATTTGCCTGGCAACTGTCTTGATATCAAGCCAGCAAAAAAGCGCCGCATTTATTACGGGAACACCTGAAATACAGGCCATGAGCAGCCTGACGTTTTCGCCTGAGGGTATGCTCTTCATTGGCGATTCGCGCTCGTCCAGGATTTTTGCCATCGATATGACAAAAGAGGAGAAAGCGGCAGAAGAGGTGAAATTCAACCTCCCGGCAGTAGATCAAAAGATCGCAGCCTTGCTGGGCTGCAAGCCCCTGGATGTCATCATCCATGACCTGGCGATCCACCCGCATTCCCGCGACGCCTACCTCGCCATCTCCTCCGCTGGGGCGAACTGGAATTGGGAGTATCACCTCCCCAATGATGTCGCTGATGCAACTCTGCTGATGAAGATCACGCCAGCGGGAGAAATCAGCGAAGTCTCGCTGGAGAAGGTGCGATACAGCCAGACAGGCATTCAAAATCCTGTGCCTGAAGAAGCAACACATCGCTGGAAAGAAGGCAAAAGCCTGCGGGTAGATGTCGTTTCGGATATGTTTTATGATGCAGGGAAATTGTATGTGGCCGGGCTTTCCAATGAGGAATTTGCCTCCACGATGCGCGTATTTGATTTTCCTTTTACAGAAAATGCCCGGAGCACTAAGCTTGAAATCTTCCACGGAGCCCATGGAAAATGGGAAACCCAATCGCCCGTTCGCTCATTTGTGCCTATTGAGGTAGCTGGCGAAAAGCAGCTTTTGGCGGCCTATTTATGCACGCCGCTTGTGACCATACCCATGGAAAAACTCCAGGATGGCGCGCATATCAAGGGAAAAACCATTGCAGAGTTGGGTTTTGGCAACTATCCCCTCGACATGGTTGCACTTGAAAAAGAAGGCAAAACGAAGGTGCTGATCGCCAACAGCAACCGCAACATGATGCAGGTTAATTTGGATGATATCGCGGGTACGGAAGAAATCATAGAATATGCCCCTATGGGCTCAGGCGTTAAGTACCAGACGCTGCCGGGCGGCAGCCTGTTCCAGATGGCAAAGCTCGATGAGGGCCATGCCGTCATCATGCGCCGTTCTCCCAATGGAAGCCTCAAGATGGAGACAATAGATCCACGATAGAGCGTTTTGGCGAAACATGATATCATGAAACATATAAGACAGAAACGTGATCGTTTGAGGGATACCGGGCAAAAGTTCCCTGAGACAATAGCGTTTCTGTTTTCTTTTTTTAGTCGGATTTTCGCTTTCTGCGGGCTTGTATCGGCTCTGTTGGCTTGTGAATCGCCGGAGCATCAACCGGAGCTGAGCCTGTTTATTGCAGGAGAAAACAGCTATCCGATGCCCAAAATTCAAGTAGACCGCAAGGCCTTCCGCTCCCTCAATCAGGAAGATTGGAAACGCTATTTCCGTGTCTATGTGGGGGACAGCCTGCCCCAGGGAGAGCTGGCTGCCTATCCCGTTTTGGGAACGTATAGCTGGCGAAAAGATGCCCTGGCATTTCATCCCCGTCTGCCCTGGCAGCCTGAGCAAACGTATTTTGCCTATGTTGACCAGCATGCTTTGCTTCGGCATCTCGATATGCCCATTGGAAATGATACGCCTGGCTTATCGCAAAGCTTTCAATTTCACCCTCCCAGAGACAGCTCGCATGTGGCATTATCCGCTATTACTCCGGCTACAGACAGCCTTCCCGCCAATGCTTTGCGCATCTATCTGCACTTTGATGCGCCCATGAAGCAGGATACTGTTTATCGGTATGTGAAATTGTTGGATGAAAAAGGCCAAAACATCCCGCAGGCTTTTGTGGAGGCACAGCCTCCCCTCTTCGATCCCTCAGGCAAGCGCCTGACACTGATCTTTCACCCAGGTCGGGTGAAGCAGGGAATCGCCTTTGGCGACAGAGTAGGGGCCGTTTTAGCTGCCGGAAAAAGCTACCGCCTGCAGCTTGATAGCAGCTGGCAAGACCAGCGAGGCAGGCCACTTGCCAAAGTGTATCAGCACGATTTTGAGGTTGTGCCCGCAGATCGCAAATCGCCTGATCCTGCTGCATGGAGCTTTCAGTTGCCTCAGATCGGTAGCAAAGAGCCCATGAAGCTGTTTTTTGACGAAAAATTGGATCCCATTCTGGCGAGGCGAATGATCCATTGGGAATCTGCCGAAGGCATGAGACTTTCCGGCGAAGTGAAAGCAGGCTTGCTTTTCTGTTCGTTTGCACCGGATTCCGCCTGGAAGGCGGGGGATTATTGGATCGTGATCGATCCGAGGCTGGAAGATTTGGCCGGGAACCGGCCGGGACGGTTGTTTGACAGCGGCGAAGCCGCTGTGGAGGAGGGGGAAATTGTTATTTCCTTTCGATTAAAATGACATCGAAAAATTCTCCATCCAGATGCTCAAAATCTTTATCTGCAGTTATTAATCCTTCATATAATGGCCCATTATTGTTACGCCTAAACGTTATAAGTAAAAAATGATACAAGAAACACAACAAGAAAGAAGATAAAAAGGTTAATAAAAAATGACAAAAAGCCAACAAAAAACGTACCTTTATTAAAGGAGAAAACTTTTTTAGAGTAGCTAAAGGCAGTTGTTAAAAAGGTTAAAAAATAAATTGAATTTGGAAGATTTAGAAAATATAATTGAGTTACGTTTAGCCAGTACGTCTAAAAAAGATGTAAATCCATCCTCTTTTAGAGGAAGGGAAGTAGCAGAATTAATTAATAATTTCGAGTCTTCCTTGATAGCCATTATTGAAAAAGAGAACCCAGAGATTAACACGAATCATGCTTTTATAAGCTTGGTAGAAGTTCAGGATGGAAGTTTAAAACTAGGATTTAAAGCAAATATTGCCGCCTTAATGGGAGCATTTACATTGTTAACAACAGCCCTAAATTCTAACAGTTTTGAAGGAATACCAGTAAAGTCTTTTGAGAAAACGAAGGAGATACACAGAATAGCTCAAAGGAAGGGGGCAAAAATAGAATTTTACAATCCATCAGTTTCAATTGAGCCAATAGCCCAGATTTCTCCAGATCAAGAATTGGCAATTGATAAAGACCTTCTTATACAGGGAGAAACAACTATATATGCCAAAATTTTGAGAATTGGCGGAAGGGAGCCAAGGGTGCGTATCGAAACAATTCAGGGCCAAACTCTATCCATAAGAGTAAGAGAAGAAGAGGCAAAGGAATTAGCTCACAGATTATATGATGAGGTGGCATTACGAGGTATTGGCGTTTGGAGATTTGGAGATACTGAATTATTTGATTTTAAACTTATAGGAATAGAGCCATATCAAGAAACACCAATATATCAAGCTGTAAGTGAATTGTCCTCACTTGTCGGGAAATATTGGGATGAAATTAACCCTGACGAATACACCCAAGAGCTAAGAGAAGACTAAATGCCTGAGATAATAGCCTGTATCGATACAAATATTTTGCTTTGGGGGGTTAAGAAGCAATCCTCAGAAGGACAAGAAGAAAGAATAGGACAAGCGATTGCTTTTCTAAAAGAGCTGCACGAAAAGAGGGTAAAAACCATTGTTCCCTCTCCTGTTATAGCGGAAGTACTAACCAGAAGTACCAAAGATGAGAGAAGAGCCTTTTTAAAAGATATTGCTGGAAAATTCAGGATCGCGCCATTTGATACACTTGCAGCAGTTAAATTCTCGGAAATCTTTAGTGATAGATTAAATAATGAAATAATCAAGCAATACAGAAAAGAGTATCAAACTCCCAGAGGAAAAATGAAGTTTGATTTACAAATAATTGCCATCGCTTTAGTTCAAAATGCGGATGTCATTTATAGTAATGACCCCGATATGACAAGGTTTGGAGAGGGCCTAATTAGAGTTGAAAAAATGCCCAATATCCCCCATCAGCTAGGGTTTGAATTTTAATGGACTACAAGGATTTAAATTTGCCGAGCGTTTTTGTTTTCTGATCTTTTAGGTAAATCAGAATGATATTAGTGTCTAAAACGTAATTCATGGCTTAGATCATTTTCAGTAATTCTTCAATTGACTCCTGGATATCGGCTTCTTCAATCAATTGATTCATCTTTCCTTTGTCAATGCCCTTAAAACCCTGTTCTCCTTTAATCTTTTCCAAATCAAGCTTAGGCTCGATAGTAGTTCTATATAGCTCCACAGGATTTGGTTCACTTATTCTTTGAGAAATAAGCGGAATTATCCTTGATCGAATTTCATCAATTATGGATTCGTTTTCTATTGAAAGAATCAGCTGAACTACATTTATTTTTTTTATTGCAAGACTCATTTCCTGTCCTCTATTTGTGGTTCGTACCTAAAGATACGGTTTAATTACAAGTAAGGACAACCCAATTTTAACCTTTCTCCCTATCTTTATCCCATGCGAATCGCATTGATACACTACCGCCTCGCCCGCCAGGGCGGGCTGGAAACCCGCCTTTTCAACTATATGAACTGGTTCATACAGGCGGGCCATGAGGTCACGGTCATCTATGCCCGGAAGAAAGCAGGCGTAGCGCTGCCGGAGGGTGTACAAGCTATACAGGCTTCGCCTGGTCTGGCGCTCAAACCTTTTCGACGGATCGTCTTCTCCAACAAAGCCGGGCGCATCCTCAAAGCGCAACAATTTGACTTCAGCCTCTCGCTGGGGCGGACAGTGGGGCAGGATGCTGTGCTTGCCGCAGCTAACCACAGAGGCTTTTTGAAAGCCTTGGGGAGAAAAAAAAGAGGCCTCAGCGACTGGTCGCAGGACCGCATGGACCGCCTTTCCTTTGAAAAATCAAAACTTATTTTTGCGGCTTCTTCTATGATGAAGGACGAATTGGTCCAGTTGTACGGGATAGCCCCGGCGAAAATTCACCTCCTTCTCCCGCCTATACAAACAGGACATTTTTCACCTCAACTGAAAGCCCAACAGGCCCAACTCAAAGCCCAATATGGCATGTCTCCCGAAAAAACAAGTTTTTGCTTTATCTCCACCAGCCATTACCGCAAGGGTTTTGATATTTTGCTCAAGGCCTTTGAGCATTTGCCAGCGGAGAAATACGAACTTTTTGTGGCAGGCGACAGCTTTCGCAGCCAGCTTCCGCATATACATTCGCTGGGCTTTGTGCAGGAGCCTGCGGCTTTGTATGCTGCGGCAGACTTCTGTCTGCATCCTGCGCGTTTTGAGCCCTTTGGGCAGGTCGTGACGGAGTCGATCCAGTGCGGGACGCCCGTGCTGGTGTCTCATCTGGTCGGCGCGCAGGAAATCATTTCCCCCGAAGTCGGACAGGTGATAGCCTCCCTGGCATGGGAGGATTGGCGGAAAGCCATTTTGGCTTTGAAGGCTTCTGATTTTCGGATTCCCGCTGATTATATTCAGCAGAAGAGATTGAGCCTGGAGGATCACATGGGGAGGATGTTGGAAGTGGCTTTCCCCCCCCTCAAATCGTCAATCCCTCCAAAATAATCTGCGTGCCGCCTTCCAGGCCGCGCACATCTACTTCTGTGATCGTCAGTTTGGAAGGGCGGTCATCCTGAAAAGGATCGGTCGCTTCGGGAAATGTGAGGCCTGTAAGGGACTCGATGAAAGCTACATTTACCTGGTAGGTGTCTGCTTCTTCGAAGTTCATAAACTGCGCATCGGCGGACTCCAGGCCGCGCTCTGTCACCTTGGGGTGGGTGACCTTGTGCTTTTCGAGCAGGCCCTGCTGGCCTACGAGAAAACCAACTTTGCAAAGTTGCTGGCCGCCTTTCACAAAATAAACCACTTTCCAGAAAAGGGTAGGAATGGGCACTTCTTCGCCCTTTACTTTTTTGACAAAAATGGGATCATTGGGCTGTAAAACCGGACCCGTCATGACATTTACCTTGAGCTCGTCGCCTACCGTCTCTTCATGCAGGATAAAATCCTCCAGTTTAAGCCAGATAGCGCGATTTACTTTGGCATGCTGGGGCACAGAGTTGGTGTAAAAAAAAGTAGACTGGGCTGCCAGAGCAGCTTTCGGGTCATCGTCGCCCCATTGCACATCCTCCCGTTTGACCATATGACCTTTGTCAAAATCATTTGCTTTGGCACTGTACAATTCAGAGCCCCATTGGTGTTCATAGGCGATCCGTTTATCCTTCACCCAGCGATCTGTACCGCCTGGGAAAAGGCTTTTTCGGGGAATAGATTTAATCTTTTTTCCATGAATATTGGATACTGTATAAACAGGCAATTTACGGCCTGCATGCTGCACCACGCTGTAGTTGTGGTAATCCAAAACATAGCCATTGCCATCTTTGAGTGTGGCGATTTCGGCCCCCAGTTCGGGTGATATTTTGGGGAGGTTGACTTCAAAGCCAGGTCCCAGAAAATCGGGAGCATAGCCCTTCATCAATTCAAATTCTAGCATAAGTTACAGGATTTAGTGGGTGATATGGAGATGTCTTCTGGAGTTATGGGATTAATATAAGCCTTTTACGAATGCTAACGATGCAGAGAGAGATTTTCTTTAAAAATAAAAGAGCCCGCCAAAGCGAGCTCTCTTTCAATTCTAATCTATAAATACCTGAAAAAAATAAATCAAAAATCTTCGTCCATGCCGCCGCCATCATCATCATCTCCTCCTCCACGCTCTCCCCGTCCGCGCTTGCGGGCCTCAAATTGCTGCTTGCCAAAACGGTAAGAAAAAGTCACCGTGGCCATGCGGCTTTCGCGTTTGCGCAAAAACTCCTGCGAAAATAAGGGATCATCTATTTCCAGACGAAACTGGCGGGTATTGAAAATGTCCTGCACATTCAGGCTGATGGTGGCTTTGTTGTCGAGCAGGCGCTTTTGAAGCGCGAGGTTTACGCTGTTGAAGGCGTACATACGCCCCTGAAGCGTGGGCGCAGGCCCACGATAAAAGCTGGAAAGCTGGATATTGAAATCTTTCGGCAAGCGAAAAGTTCCCATAAAACGGCCTCCATAGCCATATCCGCTGACATTCAGCTCTGTCTCCCCCCCATCTATCAGCGAGCGGTAAAAATTGCCACTCACATTGAGATTAAACCATTTTGTGACCTGGCCTATATAGATCAACTCCACGCCATAAGAAGTGCCACTTCCCAGATTCTGGTAGGTGGTCGTGCCCACATTGGTGAGGGTGTCGAGCGTCTTGAAGCGCTGGATCACGTCATGTATGACGCGGTAGTATGTGGAGGCCGTGACGGTTTGGCGTTTTTGGGTAAAAACATAGCTTAATTCATAGGCATCCACATATTCCGGAAGGAGGAAGGGATTGCCATAGCGCAGGTTCAGCGGATCCTGAAAATTGGTAAAAGGGTTCAGGTTGCGCGTATTGGGCCGGTTGATGCGACGGCTATAATTGAGCTGCAGTTGCTGACTTTCTGTCAGCTTATAGCTGAGGAAGGCCGAAGGAAAGAGGCTCGGATAGTTGTTGACAAATTCTTCATTTGTCGTGACAAGCTGAGAAGTGGTGAAAGTCTGCTCTGCACGCAGACCGAGCTGGTAGCCCAACCGCTTAAATTGTTGACCGACTATGCCGTAAATGGCATGTATGCGCTCTTTATAGAGGAAATTGTTATTGAGAAAAGTATCCAATACAAAAACATCCGAAAATTGGTCAAAGCTTTCAGAGATAAAGCTATCATCTACATTTCGAATGATGCTTTTATAGCCAGCCTCCAGTTTGCCTTTGTTTTTCAACGGTTTTTCATAATCCAGCTGAAGGGTGTATAGATCGTTGGAGCGATCCGTGAAGTTGTTCTGACGGTTGCGGGGCCCGCTGATAGCGTTGCCGGCTTCGTCCAGATAGGTGCTGAAGAAAAAGTTATCTGAATCACTAAAACCACGAGAGTAGTTGATACTCGCAAGCAGTTTGTGGTCGCCATCTGTATTGAACTTTCTTTCATACATCAGGCTGCCATCATAAGATCCCCGCTGGCTCTGCTCATCTGTTTTGCGGACATAAGAGCTGTCCTGTTGTCCTTCTGTATTGAGAAATTTGAACAGGCCGTTTTCTTCCTCCTGCTGCATCCGATCGCTATAGGTCCCTGTAAAAGAAAGGGTATTTTTGGGATTTAGATAAAAATCCATCCCGCCGCGCACAAGGCCGGAGGTGCCATTTCGCAGGGAGTTTTCATCCTGCGAAAGCGCAGCAAAAGAGCTCCCAAAGTGATTTTCTCTATAGCTGGTGCCATAGCCAAAGCGCTCATCTATGCGGTAGCTGCCATTCACAAAGGCGTTGATTTTGGCATTGCGGAAGTTGAGGCCGAGGGAATTGTTGAATTTGTTGGGTTCCAAAAATGCAGGCGAATGCTCGCGGGTGCCTTGCGTGCTGGCACTCAGGGAGACATTGCCATTGAGGCCGAGGCGCCGGTTGCGCTTCAGGACCACATTGATGATGCCCGACATGCCGTCGGGGTCATACTTGGCGGAGGGATTGGTGATCACCTCGATCCGCTCGATAGAGCTGGCCGGGATCTGCTCCAGGACCGCGGAGCGGTCCGCTCCGGTAAGGCCCGACGGACGCCCGTCGATGAGGATATTGACATTGCCGCTGCCGCGCAGGCTGATATTGCCGTCAATATCGACCTCTACTGAAGGGATATTTTGTAAAATATCGGTAGCCACCCCCCCTTCTGTCGTCAGAAGCTGATCCACATTGTAAATCTTGCGGTCAATGGCCATTTCCATAAATTTCTTTTCGCCCACGATCTCCACTTCCGCTACCGAAAAATCCTTGGCCTCAAGCTGGATGCTGCCCAGGTCTTTCACGGGCTCCTTCGGACTGACAAAAATCCGGTTAATGAATTTGTCATTATGCGCCATAGACTGAATGCGCAGGTTGTATGCAGAGATGCGAACCTCCGTGAGGCTAAATCTTCCTTTTTCATCCGTCAAAGCTCCTGCCACGATGCTATCGCCACGCATAAGGCTCAGTACCACGGAGGCATAAGGCACAGGCTTCTGGGAAACAGAATCGACCACAATGCCACTCAGTGTGCCAATTGCTGGCCGCTGGGCATAGGGGATATTCTCTCTTTGCCGATCACCTCCGGGAGGTTGGGCGAATAGGCTGGAACATGCCAGAGAGAGAAATAGGAAAAAAAGGATTCGTTGATTCATTGCTAAACATGATTTACTGAATGTTCATTGCCCTACTTAGGCGAATAAAGACAGTAAATGTTTCGCAAAGGTAGGCTCAAAAGCCTGCTAAAAGACATCTTTGCAACGAATGACGGGATTTATGCACCGAAATTCAGCTTCCACAAGTCCGTCTCCTTAAAAGGAGTCCACAGACCTTCCTCCTGCGCCAGGCGGTCTCCGATAGCCATGAGCACCAGGCGGTTGTGCCCAAAGCCAAAATGGCTGCTGGGCGCTTCGATATTTTCAATGCCATAGTCTTCCTCGGCCTCGATACAGATCTGCCAGGGCACGATGCCATCGGTCTTGCTGAAAATGGCAGTTATCGGAACCGGCGGCGGTTCATGCAGGCTGGACAAGACTGCCGGCGAAATATCCCCGATCTTATGCCCGCTGAGCAATTCATATATCCAGTTGGCATTGGTTTGGGTAGAAAGGTCTATTCTAAAAGGAGAACCCATGGTGATTACCTGCCGGGTTTTTTCGGGAAAAGCTTTGCTGAGTTCGCGGGCAAAAACGCCCCCCAGGCTCCAGCCGATCAGGCTGACTTTGCGGCCACCGTATTTGTTGTAGAGATATGTCAGACGGGTCGAAAGCCGCTCCAGCATATAATCGTGGTACCCACGATTCAGCCCCTGCTGCCAGCCATAGGTGCGGTATTCCTGCTTTTTGAGAAAAGAGCGAAGCAGCCCTGTCGAGTTATCGGAAGTCCCCAGTCCGGGAATCACCATGACAGGATGGCCATCACCTGCCGGAACCTCCGGCAGGTTCATCACTGTAGATACATATTCAAAAAAGGCTCTGCCTTCTTTTAACAAATTCTGAAAAGGGGGGGGATTAATGGGTGATTTGTTCATATCTCCTCCTTGTTTGAAATGACACTTGCTTCTAATTCATCCAATGCTTCCTGCACATAATCCATCAGCTGGTCCAGGTCAGGCATGATCTCCCTGCATGAAATGGCTCCGAGCGATATTTTTCCTGCGTAGCTAAAAATAACAAGCAGCAGGCCTAAGCCATCCAGCAGCGGGGCCATCGCGAAGTGGTGCAAAAGCTTTGCGCCAGCCATATAAAGCGGCATCGGCGGCCCGGGTACATTGGTTATTACGAGGTTAAACACGGGTTTTGTTCGATCGGGAATATGCATCCGCGTGTACAATTGAGCTGAAAGTGCTGCCAATTCAGCGGGGACAAAGTCCAGCAAATTTTCCGGCGCAAGCCCTTTGCTTACTTGCTTGGCAGCACTGGCGTGATCATGTATCAACTGCAAGCGAAGGAGCGGATCGGCTTCATTTGTCGCCAAATCAACCAGCATGGCGCTCACTTTGTTTCCCATCCTGCCTTTTTCATCCTTACTTCTGACAGAAATCGGTGCCATGGCTATCAGGGGTTTTTCCGGTAAAGCTTCTTTTTCCAGCAAATATTTTCGCAGCCCTCCTGCACAGATCGCCAGCATGGTATCATTAACGGTGGTGCCTGCGGCGTTTTTGATCGCTTTGATGCGCTTCAGTTCCATTCCTGTTGTGCGGAAAATGCGGTGATAGCTGACCTCTGTGTTGAAAGGCGTATGCGGGGCGGTAAATGGGAAAGGCGGCGGTTGGAGTTTGTTTTTCAAAACTTCCGCTGCCGTATCTACCATACCACCCAGGTTATTTCTCAGGTAGTTGAAAATTTTGAGAGGAGAGCCCAGCCGCGCGCCGTAGCTGCGCGCGATCAATTCCATGCTTGTAGGAATCCGTTCGGGCTTCCAGGCCTTTTCGGGCGCATTTACTTGCCGTGGATTTGGGCTAAAGTCCAGGAGAGCACTCATGATCTCTGCTCCTGATGCCCCATCTATGGCGCAATGATGCACCTTGTAAATCATGGCAAAAGAGCCGGGAGGCGCGACTTCAGGGGCATTGAGCCCCTCCACGATCAGCATCTGCCAGAGCGGATGGCTGCGATCCAGGGGGCGACTGAAAATCGTCGCTGCCAACTCCATCAACTCCGCCATGCTGCCATCGCCGGGAAGGCCGATACGGGTGAGGTGATATTCCAGGTCAAAGTCGGGGTCCTCGACCCAGTAAGGATGCCCCAGGTTGAGCGGTAGCTCAATCAGCCGCTCGCGGAAAATCCGCGAGAGATGCAGCCGCTGGCGCAGCATTTTCTTAAACCCTTCAAAATCAAAGCTTTTGCCCGGAGGCTGCTCAAAAATATAGACCCCGCCCAGATGCATGGGCATGCGCGGCGTCTCCATATACAAAAACATGGAATCGAGTCCCTGGAGTTGTTGCATTGCTTTTTGCTTATTATTACCAACAAAAGGTAGCCAAATGTTCTTTTAAGCTCAAATTACTCTTCAAATTCAAGATAAAAGCTGAACTCATGAAACATCCCCATCAGGTCAACCTCTCCCTTCAGGTCGTGCCCATCAACACCACTGACAGCTATCCCATCATCGATCGGGCGATCGAAGCCATCGGGGCCAGTGGCGCCAGGCATATCGTCGGGCCATTTTCCACCAGCATGGAAGGCCCACTTGAAGCATTACTTGAAGTAGTAGAAAAAGCGAAAAACGCCAGCCTGACCGCAGGGGCGTCAGAGCTTGTGCTGAATATCCAAATTCATTTGAAAAAGAATGAAGATGTAGTCATGCAAGACAAAATCAAGCCCAATTAATCCTAAACTCCCGCCTCTCCGCTCTCTACTCTCCGCTCTCTGCTCTCGCCTCTTCGCTCTCGCCTCCCGCTTCCCCATAAACCCGCTTCACCCAGCGAGGCAGGATCGGAATCCCAATAAACAGATAAGGATAATAGGTGATCAGTCGCCAGACCAGCGCGATCATCATGGTGATGCCGACTGGCACGATCATATCGCTAAAGAGTTCGCGGAAAGTAGACTCGGCGATGCCCGAGCTGCCGGGAGTGGGCGAGACGATCATGACCACAAAAAGCACAGCTTGTCGCGCAAAAGCGATCACGTGATCGCGGAAGCCCAGCTCGGAGGAGACAAAGGCTGCGAGCACGCAGTTGAGGACGAGGTAACGGGCCATCCAGGCCATGAAAGTGGCCGCAGTGGCCTCCAGCCAAAAGCGAAAACGCTTTTCGCCAAATTCCTGTGAAGCCAGCAGCAGTTCGTCTGCTGTCTTGAAGCCCCGCCGCCTGAAGCGGCGGAGAAAGCGCTTGTTGAACAAGCGCTTGACGCTGCGGGACATCCCTGTGGGATTGACAAAAAGCCCAAACAGCAGGAAGAGCACATAGCAAAAAATCACGCCATAGGCGATCCAGAAGCCAGCCAGGAGGCTGGCACCGAGGATAGAGCCGTCTGCATCCATCTGATGCAAAGGCGAAAAAATCACGCTGTGACCTACCCAAAGCACACAGAGCGGAAGCATCAGTATATAAAAAGCTTCATCCAGCACCACCGTCACAAAGACGATAGCGGCGCTGCGACCGATAGATATTTTTTCTTTGATAAACATAAATACCGCCACAGCCACACCTCCAACGATGGAGGGAGATGCTGCGGAGGAAAACTCCCAGAGCAAGGTCACTTCAAAGCAGGCACGCCAGCTCATCTGCCGCTCGGTGATTACCCGCATCCGCCAGATATAGGCAAAATCGCGAAAGACCATCATCAGCAGCCCCATTCCCAGCCAGAAGAAGGTTCTTCCCGTCCAATCCACCTGCTCAAAATAGGCCACCAGGCCATCACCCGAGCGATTGATATCGCGGTAAAACAGCCAGCCAACTATGCCAAGTCCGATAAGTACCGGCCAGATAATCCGTTTGAAACGGAAATATTTTTGAATGTTGGGGGCGATTTCGGACATATCTTAATTGCGGTTGTGCCTTGGCCGTTGGGGAAAGGCCCAAAGGTAGGAAAAATAGAATAACTCCACCCTACATTCCAAGTTTGACAAACAGCCTTCAACCTCTTATTTTTGTGCCTTTCAAACAAAAACCCTACCTATAGATGGATATCAAAGTACGAGAACTCACAAAACGTTATGGTCCTCAAAAAGCGGTAGACAACATCTCTTTTGAGGTAAAAACGGGCGAAATCCTGGGTTTTCTCGGCCCCAATGGTGCCGGAAAGACCACAACCATGAAGATTTTGACCTGTTACATGGCACCCTCTGAGGGCGAAGTACAGATTGGTGACTATGATATCTTCCGCGACCCGGAAGCGATCAAGAAGCGGATCGGCTACCTGCCGGAAAACAATCCGCTCTACCACGAGATGCCCGTGATGGAATACCTGGCCTTTATGGCAGAGATTCAGGGCGTCAGCAAAAGCAAGATCACCGCTCGCTCCAAAGAGATTGTTGCCCTTTGCGGCCTCGACCGCGAAAAGCACAAGAAGATCGGCCAGCTTTCCAAAGGCTACCGCCAGCGCGTAGGCCTGGCGCAGGCCCTCATCCACGACCCCGAGATCCTCATCCTCGATGAGCCGACCACGGGCCTCGACCCCAACCAGATCGTGGAGATTCGAAATCTCATCAAAGAGATTGGCCGCGAGAAGACCGTCATCCTCAGCACCCACATCCTGCCAGAAGTGGAGGCCACCTGCGACCGCATCCTGATCATCAATAAAGGCAATATCGTGGCCGACGGCACACCCGAAGGCCTGCGCAACCGCGCCCAGGGCAACGAAATCCTGCGCGTGCAGGTCAATGCTCCGGGAGAGGCGAAGATTTTTGATACCTTACTGGCTTTGCCGGAAGTGAGTCTGGTGGACCCACTCGAAGGCGAAAATCGCTTTCAGCTCGTGAGCAGCGACGACCACTCCGCGCGCGAAGCCATCTTCCACACCTGTGTGGACAAGGGATGGGTGCTGACGGAGATGACCCCCGTCGAAACCAAATTGGAAGATATTTTCCGTGACTTAACTTTGAATTAAAAAATGAAAAATATACTCATTATTGCAAAAAGAGAGCTTCGAACCTTCTTCGACTCCCTGATTGCCTACATCCTGTTGGTGGTCTTTTTGGTGCTGACAGGATTTTTGACCTGGATATATGGAATTGGCAATGGAGACATTTTCAGCAGCGGAATCGTTTCGCTGAGGTGGTTCTTTTATTATGCCCAGTTTACCCTGATTTTTCTTATTCCGGCCTTGACGATGCGCATGATTGCAGAGGAAAAGAATAGCGGAACGCTTGAGGTATTGCTCACACGAGCTGTGACAGACTGGCAAGTGGTGGCAGGCAAATATTTGGGAGGCCTGTTCATGATTTGCATTACGCTTGCGTTTACCCTGCCTTATTATTTTGGGCTGGCATACCTCGGCGACATTGATCATGGCGCTACCCTTGGCGGGTATTTAGGCCTGGTGTTTTTAAGCTCTGCTTATCTCGGGATTGGCATTTTTTGCAGCAGCATCACCAACAACCAGATTGTTGCTTTTTTGCTGGCCATCATCCTCTGCGCAGCTTTCGGGATTGTCTTCGAAATCGTCTCTGGCGCTATGAGCGGCAGCCTGGGCAACGTCATTCAATTCCTCAGTGCCAATGACCACTTTGCTTCCATGCAAAGAGGCGTGATAGATTTACGAGATGTCATTTTCTTCCTTTCACTGACCGTGCTGGGGCTGATTCTGGCAGAAATGCAATTGGTAAAAAGAAACATTTTAGCATAAAGAGAAAAGATGAAATTAACGAAAGAAACCGTACTCATACGACTCCTTCTGTTTATCGGCATCTTCCTGGTGCTGAATATGTTGGTGTATCGCGTGTATTTCCGTTTGGATTTTACCAAAGACCAGCGCTATACCCTGAGCAAAGTGACCAAAGACATTTTGGGTTCACTGGATGCTCCCGTGACGGTTCGGGCATTTTTGTCCGAGGAATTGCCGCCTGAGGAGGCGCGCATCACGCGGGAGTTCAAAGACCTCCTGCAGGAACTTGAAAGTACCAGCGATGGTCAGCTGACCTTTGAGACCTTCGATCCATCGGATGAAGAAAATACCCCTCCCCCCAATCCCATGATGCAGGGGCAGCAGCAAAACCAATATCCCGGCTTTCTGATCGGTGTGCGCGAGCGCGACAAGGTAAGCCAGCAGATCGCTTATCGCGGTGCGACTTTGCTCTACAAAGGCAAAGAGGAGATGGTGCCTGTCATCAATGGCAGCATGAACATGGAGTATGAGCTTGTCAAAGCGATCAAGAAAATGGTGGTTGCAGAAAAGCCCAAAGTGGGCTTTCTCCAGGGCCACGGCGAAGCCGGGCAGGAAAGCGTGGCGCAAGCCATGCAGGAGTTGGGTGTCTCCTATGAGGCCGATACCCTCACGCTGGACGATCCGACCCGCTGGTCGGAGTTTAAGACAATTGTGATTCTGGGTCCTAAAGACTCCTTTCCTCAGAGCCATTTGGCTCAGTTGGATCGTTTTATGGAAGGCGGTGGCCGCCTCTTTGCGGGTGTCAAGGCCGTAGAGGCCAACCTGCAAAACGGACAGGGCAGCCGGGTCACCACCGGCCTTGAAGGCTGGTTGCTCGGCAAAGGCATAGATGTAGAGCCCGCTTTCCTGACGGATAACCAATGCGGAGGCATCAATGTGCAGCAGCGCCAGGGCTTTTTCAATATGGTGCGCCAGGTAGAATTTCGCTATTTCCCCATTCTGCAAAACTGGTCCGATCACCCCATCACACAGGGCCTGGGTCCGATGATTCTGCCTTTTGCCAGTCCGGTAAATATCACCAGCACAGACAGCAGCCTGAATACAGGCATTTTGGGTACTACCTCTGATCTTTCGGGCAAATCTCCCGCCCCTTTGCAGATCAATATAGAAGCAGAACTGGACCGCAACACCTGGTCTTTCGCTTATTCCAAATTGCCTGCCGCAGCCTTTATGGAGGGAAAAATCGCGGGTTCGGCAGAAGGCAAAATCGTTGTCATCGGAAATGGTGATTTCCCCCTCAACCAGGGCCAGCAGCCTGTGAATCCTCCCGATAACCTCAACTTCCTCATCAATGCCATTGACTGGCTGACAGATGATACGGGCCTGATCGAGCTCCGTAACCAGGTGCCCAAAGTTGCCCTGATCGAAAAACTGACCGGAGAGGAGGATGCCAGTTCAAGGCAGATTTTCAAAATCTTCATCTTCCTGCTACCGATCCTGATTGCGATAGGATTTGGCTTCTTCCGCTTCCGCCTCAGGCAGGGAAGGATGAAGCGTTGGAGGAATGAAAAATATTAGGAATGTTTCGGGTTTTGAGTTTTGGGTTCCGTGTTCAGTCCCGAAACCCGAAACCCAAAACCCGAAACCCAAAACCCGAAACCCGAAACCCGAAACCCGAAACCCGAAACCCGAAACTCAAAACTAAAGCTTTACCCCATGTTTAAAAGATTTTCAAATAAACAATTGCTGCTTGTCCTGGTGGGGCTGGTGGTACTATATATGCTGAGTTTTGCTTTTGGCGGTGGCAAAAGCGGCAGCTTTCAGAAAATACTGGCGACCGTAGACACGGCGCAAGTCACACAGATCGTGGTCACCGCCCCCAAGGCGGCGCAGCCCATCAGCCTGAATCGCGCAGGCAATGCCTGGCAATTGACGCCGGAAGGCGGCAAAACGGTTCCCGCAGACCGCAGCGCAGTACAAAGCGCGCTGAAAGAATTGGTCCGGCTGGAAGCAACACAGTTGGTTTCTAAAAGCCCGGATAGCTGGGCGGAGTATCAGTTGGATGATGCCACGGGCACCCGGATCAAAGTGATCGGCGGTGCCGATCCGCTCGAAATCGTCGTAGGACGATTTGAATACAAGCAGATGAGCGGTGGCATGACCTCTTATGTCCGCTTTGCGGACAAAGACGAAGTCTACCTGGTCAAAGGCTTCTTCGATGCCTTGTTCAACCGCGAGGCAAACGCCTGGCGCAACAAGACCCTGCTCAGCGGCAGCGCCGCTGATTGGATGAATTTGACCTTCGCCTATCCAGGCGAGCCTTTCCAGCTATTGAAAGGCATGGACAATGTCTGGCGACTGCCCGACTCCACAGAGGTGGACCAGGCACAGCTAAAATCTTACCTGAGCGGCATTTCCAATCTTACGGGAACTACTTTCTCCGATGAAAAACCTGCTGGCGCGCCTTTGATGCGCGTAGAGGTAGCAAATGCTACAGGGCAGGCGATATCTCTCAATGCATATCCAAAGGATTCCACTTTTGTTATCCAATCGACAGCAAATCCGGATTCCTATTTCGATGGATCGGCGGGAGACTTGTTTGAAAAAGTCTTTGTGCCGAAAGCGCATTTTTTGCCTCAGGTTGAGGCGGGAGGAGGAGTAAGTCGCTGAAAACGCAAGCTCGCTGAAAACGCAAGCTCGCTGAAAACGCAACAGGTTTCTAAAACCTGTTGTGTTTAGCGAGACATCCTACTTCTTCACAAGCTTCCGATGCCACAGCCTATCCCCATTCTCCAGTTTCAGCAGATAAACACCCTTTGCCAGCCCACTCATGTCCAGCGCAAAGCGAAAGCGGGCTCCCGCATTTCCGTCATGTATCTGCTGCAGTTGTATTTTTCCCTGTAAATCCATCATTTGTAAGCGGACTGCCGGCGCAGTCGCATTCAGCTCTATCCATAGGAGATCATCTGTAGGATTGGGATAAATACGTAGAAAATCATCTCCCAAAGCACTTTCCACATCCGTTGGGATGGTCACGAGGCTGTCTGTCCCAAAGAAAAATTGATTGATGCGGAAAAGGCCGTTGGGCTGGTTGGGATTGCGGAAAAGGAAGTAGTAGGTATCGCTACCTCCCAGGTCAATGACTGGAATTTTCGCATCGAGATAGCGCGTCCAGGAGCCCGTCGGGCGTAAGTTGCCGCTGCCTGCGAGGCTTGCTTTTCCATTGGGAATGCCTTTGTGGATTTCCATCACCCCGCCGCCGCCACCGGAGGCATAGCGTACCTTCACAGAGCGTATGCCCTTGAAGTTCATCGGATCAAAGGCGATGAAATCGCCATCATCTATATCTGCGATATCGGAAATACTGGCGCTGTCATCCGTCGGGATAACCTGTATGCCATGGCTACCTGTAAAGTGCTCCGCCTGTTTCAGGCGGGGATGCAGGAAATGGATTTGGCTTCCCCGCAATTTTCCTGAACCACCCAATCCCAGATCGGTATAAGTCGCCTCAAAGAGGTAAAAAACCTGATCCTCAGTGATGGCATGGCCACCCGAAGGAGTGAAAAATTTGCCTTCACACAGGTTGAAAATCGTAGAAGGGTGCGCATGGCCATCATGGCCGAGCAAGGTCTGGTTGTCCAGGTCTGTACAGGCGATGGAGCCATCATCAGTGGTGCCGTCTTCCAGGTCTGTGACTTTTACTTCGAAAGCCACGGAATCAAACCAGTCGAAGAAAGTGCCGTCTTCCGGCGAAATAATGCTCACCTCTGGCGCGCTGTTGCCCGCAGTGATGGTGAGGATGGCATTGCCACGGCGATTTTCGACATTGGTGACGGTAAGGCGGACGTTATAGACGCCTATAGAGTTGTAGGTGTGAGAAGGGTTGATGGTGGTATCCGGTGTGGAGCCATCTCCAAAGTCCCACTCATATTCCAGGCCCAGGCCTGCCGGGTCGGTCGATTTAGACGCATCAAATTGGACCGTCAGCGGGGCAGGCCCCGCCAGGACATCAGCCTCGGCGACAGCCTGAGGAGAACGCGCCCCTGGCGCGTAGCAGATCCGGCTGATACGCGAATTGGGATTCGCAGCACCGCCCCAACTCAAGTCCCACTCCAAAGTATAGAGGCAGCCGTCAGGCCCTACCTTGAGGTCCATCGGACGGAGCCAGTCGCGACTTTCCAAAAAAGGATTGATTTTCAAAACTTCCCCATTGGCATCCAGTACCACTTCCTTGACCCAGTTGCGGGTCCAGTCCATGATGAAGAGTTTGTTATTGAAATACGCTGGCAGGCGCTCCTGGCTGCTGGAAGCAGGGTTAAAATGATAAACATCTCCCACCATGGCGGTGGCGCTTCCCGCCCCAAATTCCGGAAATTCCGGCGTCATCGTGTTTTTGTCCATCCACATCAGGGCTGGCTGGACAGCTGGCAGTAGCTGCTTGCCGGTATTGTTGGGGGAGTCGTTGGTGGGACCGTTGGGGTCAAAAGGGGCACCGCTGGTACTCGTGACGAAGTTGTAGTCTACATAAGGCGTATTGTCGCCGGCAAAGTAAGGCCAGCCGTAGTTGCCCGGGCCTTTGGCCTGGTTGAATTCGTCCTTGCCAATCGGGCCCCGACTCGGGTTGGAGAAAATGGCGTCAGGCCCTACATCGCCCCAATAAACCCAGCCTGTGGCCGTGTCTACTTTCATGCGAAAAGGATTGCGAACCCCCATGATGTAAATCTCGCCAAGGGTCGAGTCGGTGGCCGGGAAAAGATTGCCCGCCGGGATCGTGTAGCCATTGCCGATGCTATCGGATGGAGTGATGCGCATGATTTTGCCACGCATATCATCCGTATTACCGGAGCTTCTCTGGGCATCATAGATATGATTGCCGCTTCTTTCATCTATGGGATTGTAGGGGTTTACGCTTGCGCCTGCGCCGTAGCTGGTATTATCGCCTGTGGCGATGAAGAGATTGCCTTCTTTATCAAAATCCAGGCAGCCACTGGAGTGGATTTCCGAAGCGCGATCTATGGTATAGGTGAAAAATATTTCTTCTGAAGCCAGGTCGAGCAGATCGCCATTTACCTTAAAACGCGATACCCTCTGTTCTCCGGGACCTGTATTGCCCCAATTGCCATCCTGAAAAGTATAGTGGAGATAGATGTAGGGCGGATTGGGAAAGCCAGGTGCCAGTGCCATGCCCATCATGCCATTTTCCCCGCCCGGAAATACAGGAACAGCTCCTACCAAAATGGTACTTCCAGTGGAAGGTTTCCATGCTTTGACGGAGCCGTTTTTTTCGATAAAAAATACGCGCCCATCATCTGCGATGTCCAGAGCCATGGGGTCTGTATTCATGCCATCGAGCAGGGTGATGTCGTAGTTTTCGTCGAGCGTAGCTCCTGCATCTCCCGGCAATTCGCCGGCGGCCCACTCTATGCCACCTGTCAGGTGGTCCTGGAAAAAGGAGCTTTGGTACAGAGCGACATCTCCGCCCAGGCTGGTGGCCCATACGCGGCCTCCGGCATATTCTTTGGCCCAGGAGAGGGGGTGGTCAAAGCCGTTGGTGCCTCCTGAAACAGTCCTTTCATCCAGGCTAGCAAGTACATGCGCTTTTGCGCGGATGGTATCTGCGACATTGTACCAGCTTTCTGTGAAAGCCCAGAGTTGCGGAAGCGTGAGGGTCGAGGGATGCACACGATCGGCCACGATCACTTCGCCGGGCTGACTGCTCATTTGTGTGGAAAGGTAGCCTGTGGCTGCTTTGTCCCACCAGGGCCAGCCGCTATGCGGCAGCAGGGCCGTATGCAGCAGGACAAGTCCTTTGTCATCCTGCAAAAAGGCCTCAAGCGCGCCTTGCTCACTGGCGCCTAAGCTCGACGGCGTGCGATTGAGAAAGATGACTACCGTATAGTTGGCGAGGTTGGCGGAGGTGAAAGCGCTGTTTTGCGAAGTACTGTCCACCGTAAAACTGTGCGCCTGGGCAAGGCTGGCAAGTGCCGCCAAAGCTGTGCTGTTCAGGCTGTTAGGACCGGGGCCCATATATACCAATGCATTGAAGTTATGGGCGCGAAGGCCCAGGCTCATCAGGGCAAAACACAAAAAGGTCGTTATTCTCAAAAGCATGTGCTGTTTTTTGAGAATAAAGATAGGCAAGGAAAGCTTAGGGAAGAAATTATAATAAGCGCCGCTGGGACATCATATAGCCATAGTGCAGGGCTTCGTGGATATTGTTGAAGCGAATAGCGTCTTCTATGCTATTTAGAGGAATGCCATAGGAGGTTTCATAGGGCTGAAAAGCTTTTCCAAATCTTTTTCCATAATAATCCTCGATCAACTCATCCACCATCATGGGAATGCCTTTTTTGATCAATTCAATTTCCTCCAAAGGCACAAATGCTTCCGGCTTGCTGCCTTTGCGGTAGAGAGGGATCCAATGATCCCTGATCAGAAAAGGCAGGCCACAGCGGCCATAGGTGAGGAGTTGTTGGGTAACCAACACATGGCCCAGATGCCAGATGAGGTTATTATTAAAGCCCGAAGGAACCTTATTCAGGTCCTCCGGGCTCATATCTTCAACAAGCTCCAATATATTTTTTCGTGTTTGACGAAAAGTATTGAAGAGGAAGTTCATTTTCTTATAATTTAACCCACCTGGCTATCCAAACGCCTTCGGCGGTCTGTGCGCGCAGGAAGTAAGTGCCTGCAGGCAGGTTGCCGACCTGCAATTCCGTCTTCTGTGAAGGCTGCGCTACGCGCATCACTTCCTGACCGACGAGGTTCAGTACCTGAAGGCTTTCAACGGGCAGGCTTGCCTCGATAGACAGTTTGCTGGTAGCTGGGTTGGGATAGAATTTGATAGCACTTGCATTCAATTCTTTTCCTATGTCGGACATGTCATTATCTGTGATCACGATGGTCACGGTATCAATGGATACTTCTGCACCATTGGTGACAGTAGAAATGACCAATACAATGGTCTCGTCAAGCTCAACATCCATGTCATCGGTAATGGTCACATCGAAGCTGGCAGCGCCTGCGCCACAACCATTGAAATGGAGGGTAACATCGCTGAAGCTGAAGTCAGCACCTTCGGTAGCTGTAGAGCTGGCTGCTGCCAGGGAGACAGTCACAGAGGTACTATCAGGATTACCATTGGTAATATCTACGCCTACGCTGATGGTAGCTCCTGCTTCTCCCACTGTATCATTTGCGGTAGCGAAAGATACGGCTGGATTGCCCAGTTCTACCACATCTGCCATATAGCGAGGCAGCAATTGGTAGCCAGAATTGCGAGGAACGCTGCTGTCAAATTGACCGCCGATACCTGCAATGCGCAACCATTTGGAAGCGGGAACCGGTGTGCCAGCCAAATTGACATCACTATCGATGCGCACGACAAAAGTATCTACGCCATTGCTGACATCCACATTTCTGCTGCTTACTGTTGTCGGCCAATCATTTGTGTCAAGAATGGTCACACAATCAAATTGAACGACCTCACTTTCCGTGGTTTCATCCAAAGTAGTGACTGACAATGGCGTTACAATTGCATTTCCGGTCGAAATAAGGATAATGGTATCTGGCGTCATTTGAGCCAGACCATTAAAATGGTCAAATAAGCCAGGAATTAATACTTCATCTCCCTCGGTTACAGTATATCCAAATGGATTGCTGGAGAATACACCGGTACCACCGGTAGAATCAATCACAGTAAACTGCACGCTATTGCCACCTTGCAGGTCAACACCATGAACAATTCCCTGAATCTCACAGCGTATACCCAGTGAATCGGCATCGCCATCCCCATTGCTGTCTTCTGATATCAGGCCGATAGGATATCTTGGAAGGGGCACATCATCATCCAGGATAGTAATGATGAAGTCACCGGTAGGAGCGATGGTCGCTCCCATCGTTGGGCTACCCATAGTCAAAATGAGGGTCTCATTGCCTTCAGCCATCATATCATTCACGATCGGAATGGTCACGGTCACGAAGGTAATGCCTCCCACACCTTGTGGGCCAAATTGAGGAGAGGAAGTTGTATAGTTGTAATCAGTGCCAGCACTGGCAGTACCTCCTGCCACTGTGATATCCACGCCAGCAGTATCGGCGGCCCCTGTATTGGCCATGATGAGTTCGATATCTATGCTGCCTGCAGATTCACTTACCTGAGCGCGTAGCCCATTGAAGAAGATCGAAGGGGCTGCGGAACAAGTCACATTGGAGTTGGCAGCACCGGGGCTGAAGAAAACCATGGCACTGTCATCGCCATGAAGTACACCTGTAGGAGTACCTGAATAGCTCCAGTTCGCAGGATCGTTGTTGTCACCGTTGACATTGCAGAGGACGATAGAGGGGCCAAAGCCATCAGCGATGCGTGGCCAGGGATTGAAGTCATCAAAATCGACAGTGTCGATTCCATTGCCCATATCATCGACGAGGATAATATCCTCTCCGCTGTTGCTCAAGCCTCCGCTTGTCCACTGATATGCAGCCACACCAAAGGTACTTTGCATAAGAACTGAGTCGACGCAGAGTACAAGGTATGCACCTGCTCCAATAGAGATGCCTGAAGGGAATGTATGGGTAACGCCCTGAGTGAAATTCCATCCACTCAGGTCAACGCTTGCAGCGCTATTATTGTAAAGCTCGATAAATTCGAAATTATCGGCACCTGAAGATGGATCATTGTAGCTTATCTCGGTGATGACAATCTGAGCCTGGGCGCTCAGGAGCATCGCTCCGAAGATCAGAAGAGTAGAAATAATTTTTCTCATAGAGTATTGAAGTTGATTAAGTACAGTTTTAGTAGGTTGGAAGCAAATATAACTATCGCTTTAGACTTGCGCCTAGTTCTGTAGGGTAATTTTACAATTATTTAGCAATAAGTCAACTCACATACTGTGTGTGAATGTCCTGGAGATTGTCTGAGCGGGATTCATCAAAAATATTTTGATGGAATCGCCGGAGGCGCTTGAGGAGCTCAAGGAGCTGTATCCGCTCCGCGACCGAGAGGTCACCTACGATGATATCGCCTGCGATCTGCATATCCTGGAGCAGCCGGTAAAAGGCCTGACGGCCTTCTGCTGTGATCTCGACCCGTCGGGATCGCTTGTCGTCAGGATCGGGAAAATCCCGAATAAACCCATGCTTAAGCAGGCGCTTGATCACCTCCATGCCGGGAGAAACGTCTCCGATATTTTTATAAATCAATTCTGTTTTGCGCATGCTGCCCTGGTGTATCAGGGTCGCCAGGTAGGCAAAATCATCCGGACTGGAAAAAGGCGTATCCGAAAAACTTTTTTTCATATAGCCCTTAGCGTGCTTGTACAATTCGCCTATATGGCGGCTGATCTGGCCATTCAATTCTTTTAAATTTGCTTCGTCCAGAGCAATATCTTTCTGCCGCTTGTCTTGCAGCCAGGCTATAAAATGATCCACAGAGCTATGCTCAGGGGGGTGTTTTTCTTCAAATTCTTTCAGATAAGGCAAAAGCGCTTCCAGCAATATATAACTCATAGAGTTTCGTTTTTCTTTTCTAATGTAGTAGGGGTTAGTGATGTTTATGTAGTAACTCTAATTAAATTGGTATGTTTTAAAGATAAAAAAATGGAGTTTTTATGTAAAAATATTTTGGTGCAACGTCAGGCATTTTTAGCTGTCTTTCCATTAATTCTTCTGTTTCACATCCCAAATTCCTCTATTTATGAAAAAGCTTTTTCTCTTTCTGCTGGCAATGGCTGTTGCCATAGCTATGTCCGCCCAATGTGGCAGTTCTTCTTCCCAAAATAAGTATAGTAAGACAACGACCACCCAAAGTAAGAAGGGTTCGACGACTACCTATATTTATTCTTATAAAAAAGGACCTACTACGAAGACATCAAATAAACAGAGCCATAAAAAGAAAAGCAATTGTCGCCGCAATGAGCGCCTGATGTTTGCCCTGAGTGGCGGTGCGACCTATATGCTCGATGCTGATCCCAGCCAGGGCAATATACCCAAAGGTGAAGAAACAAGCACTTCTCTTCAGTGGAATCCCGAGATGCTGCAGCCTATAAGTAGCGCTTTTTTGGGCTATCGCTTTGACCTGAAAGGCAGCAAACGAGCCAATGTAATTGGCGTATGGGGAACGATGGGATCGCACAATGCACAAACCCTGCTTAGGCTTTTTGCCAGGCAAGAACGCCTCAATGACTTCAATGGTGTACAGGGAAATCAATTTTTTACCGAAGTAGAAGGTGGATTTTTGTTGAAAGAAATGTTCCGTTTAAGCGGGGGCCAGGGTGCCCAAAATTATTTTAACCTCAGCGGCGAGCAATTGCAATTGAAATACAATGTCGCGACAGCGGGGCTTCATATTCCTTTAGGAAAAAATATCAGTTGGAATAGTTCTGTCAGCATGCTGTTTGGACAGGATTTTTCTCAATATACCCTCCGCCCGAGTACGGGTATCTCTTTTAAGTTTAATGCTTTGAGGTTGTAGGGGGAGAGGCGAGAGCAGAGAAGCGAGAGCAGAGAGGCGAGAGCAGAGATTATTTTATTATGATCTTTTTGAACTGTAATTCTTCTCCTTCAATTTTTTGCAAGCTTAAGAAAACAAAATACACCCCTGGTCGGATTCCGGTCAGGGGTAATTCATATCTGCTAAATCGCTCGAAGCCGTTGCGGGGACGAATCGCAGGCCAAAGGGCCTGCGAAGAAAGCAGGTCACGGCCCTGCTGGTCTATCAGCCGGGCGTTGATTTGCTGCACATCAAATCCCGCCTGCCAGTCAACCTGGAGGATCAACAGCTCATGAACGGGATTGACAAAGCGGATAAATCCGCTGTTTTCAAGCGATACCGCCTGAAAGGCGGAGATCTGCGACCAGCCTGTCGATGTGCCATCGTCAAAAAATACGCGCGTGATCCAGTAGTAAAATGCGCCTTCGCGCAAGTCAAATTCAAAGACCTGTGTCTGCGTCACACGGCCCTGACGCGTATCCCCGGCGCAGCCGACAAAGCAATTTTCATTGTCCGTCAGGACATATTCATAGGCGATGGCTCCGGCGACAGCCTCCCACTCAATGGCAAAAGAGCCGGGTATACGCCCCGGCACGCCCAGCCCGCCGTCAGGCGGGGAGAGATGCGTCTGAGCACATACACTCGCACCCAGCAAAAAGAAAAAGATTCCAATATATATTTTCATAAACCCTGGTTTAGCAGGCAGTCTTCAGTCCCGCCTCTCGCCTCCCCCTAATCTCCCCACAAAAGAGATCCTTTTAAAGGCAAAAATATTTGCATTGATGTTGTTTATTTGCAGGCAAATAAAAAAAACGTGTCATATCGCCTGAGAGATATAGTCATCGCAAGCATAGCTTTGCTGTTTTTGGGGCCGATTATTATCGGCCTGGCACTGGTGCTGAAGCTGCGCTATGGCTACGTTTTCTTTTTGCAGGAACGCCCCGGGTATAAAGGCAAGCCTTTTTATATCTACAAATTTCGCACGATGAATCCTTCACCCGAGGGGCCTCAATTTACGAAAATGGGCGCCTGGATGCAGAAAAAATCCCTGGATGAGTTGCCGCAAATTTTCAATGTGCTCAAAGGCGATATGAGCCTGATCGGCCCCCGGCCTTTGCTGATGGAGTACCTGCCGCATTATACGGCGGAAGAAATGCGCCGCCACGATCTCCGGCCCGGTATCACAGGCTGGGCGCAGGTCAATGGCCGCTCGGCCATTACCTTCAAAAAGCGCTTCGAGATGGATGTATGGTACGTAGACCACCAATCCCATTGGCTGGATATGCGGATCTTATGGATGACCTTCGGGAAGGTCCTGGGTGGGGTGAATGCGATTCACTCGGAGGAGCGGTATACGGGAGGAAATTGAGAGCGGAGAGTAGAGAGTAGAGAGTAGAGAGTAGAGAGTAGAGAAGAGAGAAGAGAGAAGAGAGAAGAGAGCAGAGAGTAGAGAGCAGAGAGTAGAGATGGGAGGCACTGCCTGCCTATCTCACAATTCCCATCTCTTTTCTCGCTTCTCTATTCTCTGCTCTACAACACAAAATCATAGCCCAAATAATGCTGCTTCACCAACTCATCGCCCGCCACCTCGGGCGGTGTGCCATGAAAAAGGATTTTTCCTTCGCTCATGATATAGGTCCGGTCGGTTGCTTTGAGTGTTTCGCGCACATTGTGGTCGGTGATGAGCACACCGATATTGCGGTCGCTGAGCTGCTGTACCAGTCGCTTGATCTCGGCCACGGCCTTGGGGTCGATGCCTGCAAAGGGCTCATCAAGCAGGATAAATTTGGGGTCTACGGCCAGCGCGCGGGCGATCTCGGTGCGGCGGCGCTCGCCGCCGGAGAGGACTTTGCCCATGCTTTTGCGGATGTGGGTGATCCCAAATTCTTCCATTAACTCTTCGCAGCGCATTTTGCGCTCTTTGCGGCTAAGGGGCGTAGCCATTTCAAGCACAGCCATGATGTTGTCTTCGACAGAAAGATTACGGAAGACGGAGGCTTCCTGGGGCAGGTAGCCGATGCCCAGTTTGCCACGTTTGAACATGGGCATGCCTGTGATATTTTTATTGTCCAGGTAGATGCTGCCGCCATTGGCGCGGATCATACCCACAATCATGTAAAAACTGGTCGTTTTTCCTGCGCCATTCGGGCCAAGCAAGCCGATTATCTCCCCTTGCCCCACTTCGATGGACACATTGTTGACAACTTTGCGTTGTTTGTATATCTTGATAAGGTTGTTTGCTACTAATTGCATGGCAACAAAGATATGGCTTTTGCGTGAAGGAAGAAGGGGGAAAATAATGTGCTGATGTGCAGATGCAAAACCCAAAACCCGAAACTCGAAACCCGAAACTCGAAACCCGAAACTAAAAAACTCCAATATGATTTCAGTAGCAATTGTAGAAGACAACAGAGACATAAGAGAAGGTTTTTCTTTTATCATAGACAGTGCTGACGATTGCGTGGTGTCGGGCGCTTATTCAGATGCGGAAACGGCTCTGAAAGCCATTCTGGAATCACCGCCGGATGTGGTCCTGATGGATATAGAGTTGCCGGGCATGTCAGGCATTCAGTGTGTGGAAAAGCTGAAGTCGGCTTTGCCCAACCTGGACATCCTCATGATCTCTGTGCATGCCGAAGACAAGTATGTCTTTGACTCCCTGCGGGTAGGAGCCTCGGGCTTTTTGACAAAAAACACCTCTCCCGATCGCTTGCTCGAAGCGATCAACGAAGTGCACCGGGGCGGTGCGCCCATGAGCACCAATATCGCCCGCATGGTCGTCGGCTCTTTCAACCACTTCCGCAAACCCCAATATTCCCTCACACGTCGTGAGCGCGAGGTGCTGGAGCAGCTCTGCGAAGGCAAAAGCTACAAAATGATCGCTGATACGCTCTGCGTGAGTGAAGACACTGTACGCTTTCATATCAAAAAAATCTACCGAAAATTGCAGGTCAACTCGAAGTCCGAGGCCGTGATTAAGGCGTTGAAAGACAACATTGTTTAATGAGTACTTCCTTCACTTTTGCTCTTCTCTTCACCGTCGGTATCTTTTGGATCTGGGGTCAGATAGAGCGGCATCCCCTTGTGCAGCGCTGGCGGCACCTGCGTGGCGCAGTGGTTTACTGGCGAAGCGCCATAGATGAGCTTCCCAACTACTGGGAGTTGTTGCGACCTCACCTGATCTGGTTTTTTGTCGCGGCCGTATGGACGCTGGCATTTCTCATGATGGGCATGACGCCGGGCGGCAATTTCATGTTTTTCTTTGGCGTCATCGCCTTGCTCGTAGGCGCACTGCGCCTGGGGCTGGACATAGCGGCGCGCCGCCACCGCGCCCTGGAGCTCAGCTCCAAAGGCATCAGCTACCTCGAAGATGAATTTGATTGCATCAAATGGGAGGAGATCGTCATTATCCTTGACTACGAGCAAGCCATCATCATCAAGACCCCCGATGACATCTATGAATTTACCTTTGAGACCGATCCGACGGATTATCAGCGATTTCTGGAAGAAGTCGAAAAGGTACGGAAACGGCTGAGTTTGCCCATACCCTACTCGTCCTTCAGCACATCGGCCGGATTGATATAAGCCGCTTTTAGCGCCTGATAGCTCACCGTCGCCATGGCGACGACAAAGGTGATGCCCGCAGCCACCACATATATCCACCAGGATATGCTGATGCGGAAGGCAAAGCCTTCCAGCCACTGGCTCATGCCATACCAGATGATCGGCACCGCGATCAGGGTAGCGAGCAGCACGAGCAGGATAAACTCTTTGGAGAGCAGGAGGAAGATGTTTTGGATCGAAGATCCCAACACTTTGCGGATGCCGATCTCCTTGGTGCGGCGACTCGCCGCGAAGGCCGAAAGGCCTACCAGGCCCAGACATGCCACCAAAATGGCAAGCAGCGAAAAGAAAGATATCACCTGCCCAAAACGCAGATCTTCTTCATATTGACGATTGAAAAATTGATCCAGGTAGAAGAAATTGTAAGGATTTCCGGGGAAAAGGCGGCTGTATTTTTCGCCGACGATGCCTGTTATTTTACCCACATTCGCATCTTCCAGTTTGACAGAATAATAGGAACTTGCGCCCGGATTCAGCAAGAGGCCGATCGAACGGAAATCCTGTTTCAGACCTTCCTGATGGAAGTCCGCCACCACACCAATCACGCGCAGCGTATCTCCACCTGAACGAACCTCTTTATTGAGAGCCTCCTCAGGCGTTCCCAGGCCTAAATTAACTACTGAGCGTTCATTCAGGATGATGGCATGCTCATCTGTACCAAAGTCTTTGGAGAAATTTCGGCCCGCCACAAAGCGGTAGTTCAGGGTATTGAGGTAGTCATAGTCGATGCCAACTTTGTAGAGGATGATCCTCGGAGCCGTTTCGTCACCGACCTTTTGTGCGCCATTTGTCCAATAAATCAGGTTTCCGGGAATCTCCGAAGAACTCGCAAAGCCCTTGACACCCGCGAGGCTTTTGACTTCCGCTTTGAAGGTATTGAAGTTTTCGGTGTAAATAGAATCACTGGCACTGACACCGGGCCCCTTGACAATCAGGGTTTTGGCCACATCAAATCCCAGGTCCTGGCTGCGCATATATTCCAGTTGGTTGTACACGATGATCGTCCCGGCGATCAGGCCCATGGAAAAGACAAACTGCATCACCACCAGCACTTTGCGCAGGTTGATGCCGGATTTGCTGTTGGTAAATTTGCCTTTCAGCACCTGTATCGGCTTATAAGACGATAACACAAAAGCAGGATACAGGCCCGATATGATCGCGCCCGCTATAAAAAAGCCCATCAGGGCAAACCAAAAATTCAGATTGTTGAATAGGCTGAGTGTCAGGGCCTTGCCCGCGATGTTGTTGAAAAGTGGCACGGCAAATTGCAGCAACACGATCGCTGCCAGGGCGGCGATCATATTGAGCAAAAGCGACTCAAACAGAAACTGGCGGATCAGGCTGCTTTTGCCAGCGCCGACCACTTTGCGGATGCCCACTTCGAGGGCGCGGTTCATGGCGCGAGCCGTCGCCAGATTGATATAATTGATCCAGGCGACCACCAGGATAAAGAAAGCAACAAACATCAGCACATAGACCGAGCGGCCATTGCCATTTACCCGCGCTTCCTGGATTAAGTCCGAATGCAGGTGAATATCTTCCAGCGGTTGAAGTTTGAATGCAAAACGCGAACCCCAGTCATCATCGGTATGCTTGATGATAAATGCGGGAAATTTTGCCTCCAGGGCAGCAGGATCAGCGCCTGGCTTCAGGCGGATGTAATTGTAAAAATCATACCATCCCCAATTCGTTTCCACCACTTCCTTCATGCTCGTCTCGCCCCAACCGTCCCAGCTATACATGCTCACATAGGAAAGCAGAAAGCTAAATTTGAGGTGGGAATTTTCGGGAGATTCTGCGATACCGACCACTTCATATTCTTCTTGTCTGTTGCCAAATTTCACACGTTTACCGATAGGATTCTCCTCTCCAAAATATTTTTGGGCCGTTTCGGTAGAGATCACCGCGGTATGGGGTTCGGTCAATACTTTCCCTCTTTCGCCTTCCAGCAAGGGATAATCAAACAATTCGAAGAAAGAGGCATCCGCCTGGAAGATGTTGTCTTCATGGAAAAAGCGATCTTCATGCCGCATGATGCCGCCGCCATAGCGCAGGTACAAGCGCGCAAAGGTATCCACTTCGGGAAAATCCCGCTTCATGGCCGGGCCCACGCCCGGAAAAGCCGTCGCGCAGCTAAATTGCTTTTCGCCTGTCGAACTATAAGAGTCATACTGCACGCGGTAGATGCGCGTCTTGTCCTCATGAAAAGCATCATAGCTCAACTCATGGTAGACATATTCGAGGATCAGCAGACTCGAAGCGATACCGATAGCCAGGCCCAGGATATTCAAAAAAGTATATCCTTTGTGGCGGGCGAAATTGCGGAAAGCGATTTTGAAGTAGTTGCGAAACATGGGGATAATGTGCGAATTAATAGATGAGAGGATGGTAGGATGTGGGATAAAGACAAAAAAGTTGTTTGGAACGTTGCTTGAAAAGATATGGCTTATATCTTAGCAGTCCTATACCCGATTGTGTAGGATTTAAGTACAAAACAATGGATATTCAGATTCAAAATACCGTAGGAGAAACCTTTGAGGTAAGTGTTCCCAATAAGTTGACCGTTGGGCAGCTCTGTGCAGAGTATGCTGCCGAGATGGAATTGGAGGAGGTCGAGAACTGGGAGGTGGAGATCGTTTTTGCCAATGGCGAAAAAAAGGCACTGACCGCAGATGCGGTGATTTCGGAAGTAATCCGTAATCCGCTGATGGATTATCTGGTGCTGGCGCCGGAAGGCGGCTGGAGATGAGCTTCGATTTGATGCTATATATTTTACCCTAACCTTTAATTTCAAAAACCATGGACCTAAGTAAAAAAAGTGACAACAAGGAAAATGCTGTGCAAAATCCGGATGGCCAGATGAGCCCGGACGATCTGTATGCCTATGCCATGCGGCTCAAAAAAATCGGATCTTCCGATCTCAGCATCCGCAATTCTTTGATGGAGAAAGGACTCAGCAAAGACGACGCGCTCATTATTTTGGACAATGTGAATGAGGGTTTCTTTGGACAGGTACAAGAGGGCGGCGGAGTCGAAAGTGGCGGCGGAGAATTTCCCCGCTGGCTGATTTATGTGCTGGCCCTGGTGGGTATCAATGTCCTAAGTTTCCTCTTTGACTGGGGCTTTTGGATTTATTAAGCGATGAAATATGGTGAGAAGCTGTTCAATATATTTCTCGGCCTTAGCCTGGTTTATTGGGGCATAGCCGGATTTTGGGCACATTATGATGGTATGCAGACCTCTCCTGTGAGGCTCTGCATCACCTTGTTGAATCTGGCAGTTGGTATCCTGATTATTCTCAGAGAACCCATCAAAGCAAATGGCTCCACCGCCTCCATCCTTATCAGCCTACCTTCTTTTATTTGCGGTGGCCTGATTTTCAAACTCGCCAGGCCTCTGCCATTGTGGGAAGGCCATCTTGAAGTGCTTTTTATCCTGGGAGGCACGCTCACTTTATCTGCATTTTTATTCCTCGGTCGCAGTTTTGCGATCTTGCCAGGAAGGCGGGAGATCGTCTCGCGCGGCTTGTTTCGATTGTTGAGGCATCCCGCCTATCTGGGAGAATGCCTGATGATGCTGGCTTGCCTGCTGGCGACTGCCAGCCTGTGGGCGCTGATATCCTTTGCGATTTTTGTTCCGGGCATTGTCTTTCGGATAAAAGCAGAAGAGAAAATTTTGCTGGAAAGTGCAGACTATCAGGCTTATGCGAGAGAGGTGAGTTGGCGGCTTATTCCTTATGTTTGGTAAATGGTGCGTTTTTTTCTATAGAAAGGCTGAATCATCATATAATTTTGATCTATCTGTGGACAAATGTGGTGCTTATGAAATCATTTGTCCAAATAAAGAGGGTATATTTGGACAAATGTAGTGCTGGAAGCTACAGAAGTCTCTAATTTGACTTCACCCAAACCCCAAAGCAGGTTTTTTTAACCTTTATCACCAATCATGGAGTGACCCCAAATGCTTATGCCGCCGAGTTGATAGATACGGAAGTACTTCTTGAAGATTTGGTAAAAAAGGTTTGAACATAACTTTCATGAAAAAATATTTCCCCCTCCTTCCTTTCCTTTTCTCCCTGGCCTTCGGCCAGCCTCTGGTCGAGCCACCTTCCTGGTGGGTCGGGATGCATAATCCCAGCCTTCAACTCCTCGTCCATGCGGAGAACATCTCCGCTACCCAGGCCAGACTCGCCTATCCAGGCGTCAGCCTGCAGCAAAGCCTCCGGCTCGCCAACCCCAACTACCTCCTGCTCGATCTCAGGATCGAGCCTCATACAAAGCCGGGAAGCTTTCCCATCTGCTTTGTGAAAGCGGGCGATACCCTCGCCACCTACGATTACCTCCTGCACGCGCGCAAGCGCGCGCCCGAAACCTGTCCCGGCTTCGGCCCTGCCGATGTCCTCTACCTGCTCTATCCCGATCGCTTCGCGAACGGTGACAGCACCAACGACAAAGTCGTTGGGATGCACGATCAGACAGGCCGCGAGCGGCCTGATGGCCGCCATGGCGGCGATTTGCAAGGCATCATGGATCATGCGGCATATCTGGAAAAGCTGGGCGTCACAGCCCTCTGGCTGAATCCCGTTCAGACAAACGATATGCAAAACACCTCCTACCACGGCTACGCGATCACCGACCACTACCATATAGATCCGCGCCTGGGCAGCAATGAATTGATGCGGGCATTGGTGGATACCTTTCACCGGAAAAACATCAAAATCGTGATGGATGTGGTGCTCAACCACTGTGGTTCGATGCATCACCTGATGCAGGATTTGCCTGCGGCAGACTGGATCAACCAGTGGCCTGATTATACCCAAAGCAGCTTTCGCATCTCTGCGCTCAGCGATCCCTATGCCGCGCCTTCGGACCAGCAAAAAATGGCAGCTGGCTGGTTTGCCTCCGTGATGCCTGACCTCAATCAGCATAACCCATTGGTACTCAACTACATGACCCAGAATTGCATTTGGTGGATTGAATATGCGGGATTGGATGGGCTAAGGCTGGATACACAACCTTTTTCCTTCAAGGAAGGAGTTGCTGAATGGGCGCGCCGCATCCGGCAGGAATATCCCCAGATCAACCTCCTGGGCGAAGTCTGGCAATACAGCCCCGCCCAAACCGCCTACTGGCAGGCCGATGCGCGCAATGCCGATGGCTACAATTCGTATATGCCTTCCGTCACCGACTTTCAGCTGCATGATGCACTCAAAACCGCCTTTGGCGAAGAAGACGGATGGGAGATGGGCATGTCCAAATTATACCTGCTGCTGGGGCAGGATTTCGTTTATCCGCGCCCCGGGATGTTGCTTACATTTGCCGACAACCATGACGCCACGCGCTTTTACTCCGCCATAGGCGAAGATTTCGCCCAGTGGAAAATGGCCATGGCCTTTTTGCTCACAACACGGGGCATCCCTTGCCTTTATTATGGCACAGAATTGCTCATGACGGGGCTCAAAGAAAAGGGCGATGCCGATTTGCGCAAGGACTTTCCCGGCGGATGGCCCGGCGATGAGCGGGACGCTTTTACTGCCGAAGGCAGGACGGCAGAGGAAAACGAGGCTTTTGATTTTTTGCAAAAACTATTGAGCTGGCGAAAGGAACATCCGGTCCTACATCAGGGAAAATTGCAGCATTATATGCCCGAATCGGGCCTGTATGTTTATTTTCGCTATGACGATAGCGAGCGGGTGATGGTGCTATTGAATAATACGATGGAGGCGAAAGAGGTGGATTTGGGGCGCTTTTCGGCTTCGCTGAAAGGCTGTGTAGGAGCAGAGGATGTGCTTTCAGGGGAAAAATGGACGGAGCTGAAGAAAATGAATCTGTCGGCAAAAAGTGTCAGGGTTTTGAGCTTGATTTTTTAGTGAAAAATAAGGAACATCCCCAATCAAGCCCCAGCCGATAAATCCGGGAACATTTCCCGGATGGCTTCCCGCTCCGCGCGGCAAATGCCGCGCTCCGTGATCAGGCCCGTCACCAGCCGCGCGGGTGTCACATCAAAACCATAATTCACAGCCGGGCTGTGCTCCGGCGTCAGGCGAACGGAAAGAATTTCCGCATGCTCCTCCGACCAACCCTGGATATGGGAAAGCTCACCGGCTCCCCTCTTCTCAATGGGAATCTCTTTCAAGCCGTCCTGAAGGGAAAAATCAATGCTGCTGGAAGGCAAAGCCACATAGAAAGGCACATCATTGTCATGGGCAGCGAGCGCCTTGAGATAGGTGCCGATCTTATTGGCGACATCGCCAAGGGCTGTGGTGCGGTCAGAACCGACCAGGCAGATGTCCACCATGCCGTGCTGCATGAGGTGCCCGCCGGTATTATCGGCGATGACGGTATGGGGGATGCCAGCCTCCGCCAGTTCCCAGGCGGTGATGCGCGCCCCCTGGTTGCGCGGGCGGGTCTCGTCCACCCAGACATGGACAGGGATGCCTGCGGCATGTGCCTGGTAAATCGGCGATGTCGCCGTGCCCCACTCGATACAGGCCATGCGACCCGCATTGCAATGGGTGAGTATCTGAACGGCTTTGCCCGTTTTGCGGTAAATGGCTTCTATCAGGGCGAGGCCGTGCCCGCCGATGGCTTTGCAATGTGCCACATCTTCTTCGACGATGGCCTGGGCATTTGCCAGGCAGGCCTGCTGACAGGCTTTCGGCTCGAAAGCCAACTCACGGCAAATGTCCATTTGCTGAGAGATGGCCCATTGCAGGTTCACGGCCGTAGGCCGTGTGGCGAGTAGCCGTGCCGCACAAGCCTCTAACCAGGCTTTTGAATCCTTCTGGCCCAGCGCCTCCAGCGTGCCCAGCCAAAAGCCATAGGCCGCCGTAGCGCCTATCAGGGGCGCGCCGCGCACCCACATCTCGCTGATGGCGGCGGCGGCTTCGTCCGAAGTCCGCAGCGTAGCGATGCTCAGTTCATGCGGAAGGCTCCGCTGATCAACAATTTGAACGGCAGAGCCTTCAGGATGAAGCCAGATCGTACGTTTAGTCATTAAACAGGAGGGTTTGCTTGCCATAGATCACGCCGCGCTCATGCTCGAGCAGCCAGCGCTTGCGCGCCAGGCCACCGGCGTAGCCGGTGAGTTTGCCATCGCTGCTGATGACCCTGTGGCAGGGGACGACTAGCCAGAGGCGGTTTTTGCCGCAGGCTCCCCCCACGGCGCGCACAGCGTCGGGAGATTGGATGCTTTTGGCGACATCCATATAGCTGCGCGTCTGCGCAAAAGGGATATTGGTCAATTCCCGCCAGACAGTATTCTGAAAGTCCGTACCGGCTATATCCAGCATGAGCTTGAACAGCATGCGCTCTCCCTGGAAGTATTCTTCCAATTGCTCCATGCATTCCTGCAGGTACTTATTGGCGGGATCGATTTCCTCTTCCGGCTTTTCCACAAACTTCAGGGAGTAGAGTCCGCGAAAGGTGGCGGAGATTTCTACCAGCCCTAAGGGTGTTTCGTAGTAGGTTTTTCCTAATATTTCCATGACACGGCTTTAGGGTTAAAGATAGGGAAAAGATTTGAAGTTTTGGGTTTCGGGTTCCGGGTTTCGGGTGGGTTTAGTTTTGCATTTCTGTAAAAACTTCTTTCAGGTTTATGGATAAGTCTGGAAAGATTACAGATGTCAATATCTCCTCATTTATCAAAATAGTGGCAGGACTAAAGCAGTTATTTTCGTTCAGGGAGAATTGGAAAACAGTTTCATGCTCAGGATCAAAAATCCAGTATTCTCTTATTTGGTTTTCTTCATACAAGTCCTTCTTGACTTTCATTTCTTTTGCAGAATTACCCGGAGAAAGGATTTCCACGACTAAATCTGGCGCACCAAAACAACCTTTTTCATCCAGTTTTTTCAAATCACAAACCACACACAAATCCGGTTGAACAACCGTTGTTACATCCTGATTTTCTTTGACTGACTTCTTTTTATCTACCAGCCGAACATCAAAGGGTGCGGCATAAAATTTACATTCCTGTGACTTGAAATATTGATAAAAGGCACCACTTATTTCGCGCGAAATATCCTGATGCCTCCTACTTGGAGCCGCCAGCGGCAGTATCCTGCCTTTGATAAGTTCAACCATTTGCTCGAATTTCCATGTCAGGTAATCTGCATAGGAATATCTGCCATTTTTCAGGTCAAGTTGATTGATATTGACAATATCTGACATTTACTTTTTTTCTTTAAAGGTAACGAAAATATAGAAATTGGACTGATTACAGTGTAGCAGGCGCGACAATTTGGAATACCCCGCAGTTACTCTGATATGTTTTAGAATTTTAGTAACTTCCTATTGCCTAACAACAGTTTACTACACTAATCACGACCTGATATGAGAAAACTAAGCCAATTTTTTCAGATTTCCGTTTTATGGATTTTTTTGAGTTTGATTCCGAATACACACATTTCGGCTATTAGCGTTCCTGATTTGGGGCCTGATACGACGGTTTGTGGGGGCATTACATTGGATGCAGGGCCAGACTTTGTGTCCTATCAATGGAGTACCTCGCCTGGTGATACAAATCAAACCGTCTTTATTGATTTTTCGCCGGGGCAAAATAATAACCTTATTGTTTTTGTGGTGGTTATGGATAGTACAGGAGCATCTGCTTCAGATACGATTAGGATTAATATTGAGGATCAGCCGGTTATTGGGTTCACTGGAAAAAAGGAAAAAAGAGATAGTGTCTTTTGCCACGTGGATTTAACCAATACCTCTACTGGAGAAAACCTGGATTATTCCTGGGATTTTGGGGATGGGAGCCCTTTGATTCTGAGTCGTGATGCTAGCCATGATTATATTTGGCCTGGATCCTACGAAATCTGTCTTACAATAAGTAATAGTTGTGATACAATAACTCTATGTGTGGATACCTTGAGTTTTTGCCCCATATCTCCAGGAATAGAAAAGTCTACTTTGGAAACCCAAATCTCTATTTCACCCAATCCATCGGAGGATTGGGTATTGATAGATTTTGGTGAGCTTCATGAAGAAGTGAAGCTTAGCCTATTTGACCTTCATGGTCGGATTTTGTATAAGACAAAAGTGCCTTCTGCCCAGCAGGATAGGTCTTATTTACTTGACCTTTCGAGTGTGCCGATGGGGGGGTATATGGTTTTGATAGAGACGGAAAATCAGAGGTTAATTAAGAAATTAGTCCGCAGTAAGCAGTAAGTGCCAAAATGCTGATTATCAGCTCTATTTTATTCACTGCATACTGCGGACTATTTACTGCCGACTAGCCTACTCCACACGCACCCTGCTCCCCTCCGAGTGACTCGTATACTCTGGTGCATACATGCACTGAGCCGTCGTGATCCCATTGGAGAAGTCTCCTTCATGGTTTACGCGCAGCGGGTATTCGAAGACGTAAGTCTGGTTGCCGCGCAGGTTGGAGAAGAAGAAATGCGTGGACGCATCGCGTGTGCTTTCGTAGTAGCCGAGGCCATCCTGGTATTTGTATTGTGACAATACATTGATGGGCTCGAAACCAGCGGCCCGCTGGTCTTTCATGTGCACATACTCCATATCGCGGTCTACGCGCAGCTCGATGCGCACGACGATCTTATCGCCGGGCTTGAGTTTGCGTTCGGCCACAGGTATAAGCTTCGGCCCTTCGGGCGTATTTTCCTCTACAAAAAGTGCCTTTTTGATGCGCAAGGGCGTCTCGGCATAGGTGATCTTGTCGAGATCCTCGAAGTACTGCCAGTAGAGCGCCCCCCAGGCTACGCCTGGGCCCTGCTTGCTCACGACCACCTCGCCCATGGCGGGTTTGATTTCCTCGCGCAGCCAGGCTGTTTTGAAATAGCCGGTGCCGGCTTCTACTTTGGCGTCGGGACGCTTGTAAGGGTCGATGGTTTCGCCACCGAGTTGGATGTCGACTTTATGCTCCGCATTAAGCAGGTCGGTGCCGACCATGAGCAGGGCGTTGCATGCCGCGACGGTGGCGCGGGTGGTTTTCCAATCGTTGGTCTGCTTGTTTTTAAGCAACCAGATTTTCATTTCCTCCACAGACTTCATGTCTTTGCCTGCTTCGTGGAAGGCTTCGATCAGCATGGCCTGCTGCTCGATGGGTGCTTCATACCAGTAGTAGCCGCCCGGCTGCTTCCAGTACATCCCGAGTTCGGGATTCATGATGGCCTGCTGGCGCAGGGCTTCCAGCACTTTGACACTGAGTTTTGCATTGTCTTTTCTGTGAAAAGTCAGTGCCAGCATGCCTTTGGCGTAGTTATTTTGGTCGTTCCAAAAGCTCTGCGCTTGTCCGTAATAATAGCTGTAAGCTGTCTCTGTGCCTTCTGCAAGAGCTACTTCCGGATAAAATGTCCGCATATAGAGGTACTGAATCGCCCAATAGTTCAGGTGGTTTTTCTTCAAATCCTCCTTTTTCGTATAGCGCAGCAGGTTGTCATAGTTCTTTTTGAGTTCCTGGTCCAGGTAAGGCAAAGCCTTACTGACCATGCCTGCCACTTCCGGATCGGCTGTCGCCGAGCTTACCCCCAATTTGTTCAAATGACCGAATCCGGTCACGATCAGGGTCGTGATATAAGGACTCGGGCGCATGCCCGGAAACCACGAAAAACCGCCTTCTGCGGTCTGCATATCTGCCAGCTTATCTTTGGCGCGACCGAGTTCATCCGCCATGCGGTTGAGGTCGAAGAGCAGGGCGATGCGCTGCTTGCGCTCGGCTTCGTTGCTGGCGTTGAGCAGCCAGGGCGTCTCTTCGAGCAGCACGCTCTTGAGCTCCTGGTTGTTTTCGAGGGCGGAAGCCAGGGCTGAGCGCGCGCCTGCGTCGCTTTCGGACTGGCTGCGCCACTGATCGAAAATCTGCTTGATGCGCGGCGTCGAAGTCGCGATATGGCTCGCCAGGGCATTCGCATAGAAGCGGCTGAAAATCTGCTCGGAGCACTCATGCGGATACTCCATCAGGTAGGGCAAAGCCTGCACGGCATACCAGGCGGGATTGCTGGTGAATTCCAGCGTCAGACGCTGGTTCACCAGGGTGGTGGATTGGTTTTCCTCCAGTTTTTTGAGGTGGAAAGTTTTCGTCTCGCCTCCGCGCACGGGCAGCGGCATGCTCTCGGTCACCAACATGCGGTTGCTGAGGATGGGCAGGATATGCTCCTCCCCATCGCTGAACTCGCCCGCACGGGCGACGACGCGCACGATCACGGCCGGGACATTGTCCGGCACTTTCAAAGCCCACTTGAGGGGCTCACTGCGGCCTGCTTCTACTTTGAACTGAAGTTCACGGCCATTGTGGCCGAAGAGGGCACTGACGTCTTTCATCGTGGCAGCATCTACCAAAAAGAGCTGCGCACTGCCCGTGAGCGCACTTTCGCTCAGGTTGGCGACCTTGGCGGTCATCGTAAATTCATCGGCCTGACGCATGAAGCGCGGCACATTGGGCGTGACCATGAGCTCTTTCTGGGTGACGACCTCGTCACTCAGGCTGCCGCTTTGCAGCTCTTGTGTATGGGCAAATGCCTGGAATTTCCAGCGCGTGAGCGCTTCGGGCATGGTGAAGCTGAAGACGGTATGGCCGTTTTCGTCGGTGCGGATTTGCGGGAGGAAAAAGGCGGTTTCGTTCAGGTTGGAACGGACGGGGAGGTCGGAAAGGGATTCTTCTTTCGATGGTTCTGAAGGTTCTATGTCCATTATATTCGCTACGCCATCTGCGTCAGCATCTGCAAATCCAGCTTCAAAATCGCCGGACATTTTTGCCATCCGGGGAGCGGGCGCACCTTCCATTATCGCACCTGGCGAATAAGCCATATTCATCCTTTCGCGTGTATCAATAGCTCCGGCAAAGCCCCCTCTTCCTTTATACAAGCGGTAGTTCATGCTGCTTAAGCCCAGCAATTCATCATAGCTATGGGTATTGATGCCCTGTGGGCGTTCATTCCACTCTTCCGACATGCGCTGGAAGCGGCTGCTTGCAAAGGCATTGTTGCCTTGCCAGGAGAAGTCGCGGTAGTGCGTCGGATAGAGGGAGAGCGAGGGGAAAGTGTGGCTTTGGTAAAGCGCATCGAGGGATGCGTCATACATGGCCGCGACCATCTCGGCGGCGACGGCTTCGCCCTGCGAACCTGTGATGGTGACACTCCATTCCTCCTCCTGTCCGGGCTTGAGTTTGGAGCGGAAGGTCTTCCATTCCAGCGTCAGCTGTTTGTTGGTCCAGGGGACGGGAATGAGCAGATGCTCATTGTAGAGGCGATTTTCGTGGACGAAAGTCAGGCTGACGGACATGCCGCCGCGATCTTTTTCGCGGAGCGGAATTTCGATCCAGGCTTCCTTTCCATCTTTGAGCTTGATGATATTTTCTTTCAACACCTTTTTATCCCGCGCATTTTGCTGAAAGAGATACACCTTATCGGCAGAAGTCGTCAGGCGAATTTTGGCGGTCTGGCCGGGTTGGAAGCTACTTTGGTTGAGTTCGTAGGCTAAAACGGTGGGGACAGCCGGTTTTTTGCTGTCGCTTTTCTCAAGCTTAGCGTATTCTTTCAGCTGGATTTTTTCGCCAAAATTATCCTGTGTATTCAATTCAAATACATAATAGCCTGGCTTCGCATTCGCCAAAGCCTCCAGTGCGATTTCTTCACTTTTTTCTGTGTCAAAAGTCAAAACAGCCACCTGCTCGCCCTGCTCCCAGCGCTTGTGGTCATGCTCTCCCGCATAGGGATCATGCGGAAATCTTTTGGCAAACTCAGCCTGCGAAAGCAGGTATTTGTCGGGCTGGGGCCAGCGGCGCTCGCGCAGCAGGCGGCCCGGATCATTCAAACGGTAAACCGTGATCGTTCCGACGGCATTTTCCTTTTCGCCACTGAGGTTTTTCGCAGAAATAGAAGCTTTCCCCAATTTGTCCAGCTTCAGCTTTTCGCCCAGATTCAAAGAGACATCCATGGAGACATAGCCGGCACGGATGACGGTCTCTGCGGAATGCGTTTCGCCTGTGATGTCCACCACATCGGCATAGACGGTGTAGGAGAAAATGGGCTGCGTATTGCGCTTGACGGTGGCGTCAGGGATGAGGTCGAAAGGAATTTCGAACTTGCCATCGGCATCGGAGCGGACGCTGCCGCTCACGATCTCGCGTTGCGGGCTGCTCGGCTGTGGCAGCCACCAGCGCCATCCCCAATACGGGAAGCGTGCTTCCCGCACGACGCGGTATTTTACTTCCACATCGCCCAGGGCGCTGCCTGCATAGGCTTTCGCATTGCCCACGGCTTTGACCTCTTCGCCCAGGCGATAGCTGCCTGCGAGCGGATCAAATGTCACCTCAAAAGTAGGCCTTTTGTATTCCTCTACCCGAAATTCGCCCACACCATTGCCAAAACTGGAACGGATATACATGTGGCCCATCAGCCCGCTACGGGGCGCGATGAAGCTGCCATGGAAAGTGCCAAATTCATTGGTAGTGAATTCTGCTGTCTGTATTTCCTGGTTGTTGGCATCGCGAAAGGAAAGGGTGATTTTTTCGCCTTTTGCCAGCTTGCTTTGCTCATTGTCGCTATAAAGCGCGAGCCCTTTGAAAAAGATGGTTTGGCCCGGGCGATAGAGGTTTCTATCCAGAAACATATAGGTCTGCTTCAGCGCAGAAGGCGGATATTGGCGGTAGCCATACAGATCGGAGCGTATCCAAAAAGTGTCATCTCCTTTGGTCAGCCGGATGGCTGTGTTGTAGTTGTTGTAGGGAAAAGGGAAGTCGGCCTGACCGTCTTTGCCGGTCAGCTGAGCCGCGCCTATGGCGCTGTAATCGCGCAATGGGTTGTCATAGCTCATCAGCTGTACGCTGACTTTTTTGAGCGGCTTGCCGCTTTTGCGGTCAAGTACGAGCACGCGCAGCTTTTCCCCTTCCTGCTCATAGACCATGCTCAGCTCCGTGATGCGGATCACATCATAGGCCAGCATGTGGCCTTTGCGGCTGAAGCTCAGGTCATCGGAGACCATGACCACATATTGGCCGATGCCTACGCCCGATACGGGCAGCTCGATGCTGTGGCCGTTGTAATCGGGATCTGCCGGCATGAGGCAATCGTCTTTGACGATGACGGTGAGGTTTTGGAGAAATTTATTTTTCGCTTCCTGCTCATTGTATTGGAAGCTGTTGAGCTTTTTGAGTTGCTCGTCTGTGACTTTGGCTACCCGGAGGTAGGCCTGGTCAATATTGCGGTACCGGCAATACAGTAAGAAGTCCTCGGAAGGCAGTTGGGCGTCTGTGGTCTGTATTTCCAGTTCTTTTTGGTTGATCTCCAGGATGAGGTTTTTGCACAAGGCTGCGCCTTCGCTTTGGGGGAAAGCCTTTGCGGCTTTTTCGCAAATCCTGATGGCCCTTTGGTTATCCCATTTGTAGGGATCATCCTCGTTGAGGGGGTTGAATTTGTTGGCGCGATCGTGGTAGATCTGGGCGATTTGGTAGGCCGCGGTCGCGGAAATGGGGTGCTTCTCGTATTTTTTCTCCAGACCTTCCAAAGCCTCCAGGTAAAGCGTATCCACTTCTCCGCCTACGGCATGCTCTTTGGCAAACTCCAGCCGCTTAAAATCGGCATCCACCAGAGCGTAGACATTGTCGCTTTTGAGGTGAAAGGCCAGCAATTGCTGGAAGATCGCGGCGGCCTGCCGGTCGCGGGACCATTTGTAGTCGCTCTCGAAGCGCTGCTTCACAAAAGCAGCAGCCGGCAAAAAGGCCTGATCGGCCTGTAGCTCAAATTCATTGGCGGGCCGTGCCAGCCCGCTTTCTGCATTTTGGAAAAAATCAATCGCTTTGTGAGCGAGTATATCGTAGAGCGTCGGGCGGTATTTTTCAGAGTCATTGCCTTTGTTTAGCAGCGCTGTAAAGCCCGAGACAGGCAGCTGTTGCAATTGCCCGGGATTATCCAAAGCCCGCACATAGTGCTCTGCGGCGGCTTCCATGAGGGTTTTGACATCCCATGTCTGGAAGTCGTCGGCCTGTACTTCGAGCGCTGTGCGCTCATTGATGCGCCAGCGATTTTGCTGGTAGTAGTTGTGGTAGTAGTCGCCCATGAGGGCGTGGAGGAGGTTGCTGGTGGGCGTGCTTTTGCCCTGGAGTTCAGCAAGCAAAATCTGCTGCTGCATCGAATCGCTTTTCTCCTCAACCGGCTCGATGAGGCTAATTTTGCTGGAAAGGCCTTTGTAAAGCTGCACGCCATTGTTGCTCTGGCGGGCCGCAGCAAGGATTTTCTCTACTATAGCGAGGGCGTCACGGGTTTTCCCTTCGCTGAGCAGGGTATCTACCTGATCCCAATGTTGGGTGTAATTGAAGGTGGGTTTGTCCATAGTGTTGTCGGGCTGCGCCTGCAAAGAGAGCAGGCAGGCAAGCAAAATGATAAGCGTTAGGAGTGTATTTTTCATGAAGATATTCTTTGCAGAAAAGATAACAATTGTAGGTATGGGTAACAATGATTTCAGAACGTGCGGGGAGGATTTTTATTAAAGGATGAACGAAAGACTCCCTTTCCACAAAAGGCTGAAAAGAATAAAGGGATATTTGGAGGTGGAAATATTTTTGTAAGTTCAAGGAATACGACTTCCTATTTCTTACTCTCACAGACCTCAAATCACACTCAATTATGCGAGTCAAACCCAAATTTGACAAAAAAAGCCAAACAGATTTTTACCAGGTCCTTCGTACCCGTGTCCATGCCTACTTCGATTCCAATCAAATTTCCCCTTACGCCAATTCTGCCTTTTATGTAAAAGTAGGCACAGGTTTTTTGTTATGGCTGCTAACTTATGTGCTGATCCTGCTCAGCAAACCCTCTCCCGAAATAGCCTTTGTGCTGATTATGCTGCATGTGCTTTTGGGCTTATTTCTGGCCTTTAACCTGGCGCATGACGCCAACCACCATGCCGTAAGTGCCTCAGCCCGCGTCAATCGTATTTTCTCCTATATGTTTGACCTGCTCGGCGTCAATTCCTACCTGTGGAGGTTGGAGCACAGCACCCACCACACTTTTGCCAATGTGCCGGAAGTAGACAACAGCATCGCTGATTATGCGATTATTCGCTTTTCATGGCATGCCCAGCGAAAACCCTGGCATCAGTTCCAGGCACTGTATGTGCCGCTTCTCTATGGGTTTTCTACCCTGAATTTCATTTTTGTGCGCGATTATGTCTTCTTTTTCACCAACTATAAATACAGCCCCCTGCTAGGCAAAAAGACGCCCGTAGATGAGGCGATCAAGATGGTCATTTGGAAAATGCTATTTTACTTTTTTGCTTTTGTTTTACCCTTGTATTTCCTGCCTATTCCTTTGTGGCAAGGGATTTTGATGTACTTTTTTGCATATTTTTTACAAGGAATGATCATGGGCTTTGTGTTTCAGTGTGGGCATTTGTTACCCGAAACCCACTACCCCCTTTCCAATGAAGATGGAAAAGTACGGGAAGACTGGGCTAGCTGCATTTTGCGTACATCCTTTGAATATGGCCGAAAGCAAAAATGGCTTCAATGGCTTTCCGGCGGGCTCAATATACATGCGAGCCACCATCTTTTTCCGAGGGTGTGCCATGTTCACTATCCCCAACTGGCAGAAATCATTGCTGAGACAGCCAAAGAATTTGACCTGCCTTACCAAAGAGTTGAAAATTTGCAGCAGGCGGTAGGCGCCCACTTAAAATTTTTGTGGATATTGGGCCACCAGGACAAGTCCTCCAACTCATTGGAAGGGGTCCTTACCTGATCAAAATCGGAAATCTATGCGGGCCATCTGGCAAATTGTTGCTTCCTATATTTTAGCATATCGTTGGATTTGGCTTACGCTCTTACTGACCATCAGCATCTTTATGTTTTGGGTCCGGGGCAGTGAAGTGGCCCAGCATTATGGGGTTGCCGTACCTGAAAATGCAGCGGAAATGAAGACCTTTCTGCAGTTCAAAGAAACCTATGGGGACGATGCTACCCTGGCCTTTCTTTCGATAGAGCAAAAAGGAAAGGATACCATAGACAAGGACTTGCTGCAGCCTCTTTTTCTTTTTGGGGAAAAGTGCAAAAAAATAGAGGGGGTAGTGGGCGTAATCAGCCCCAGCCATTTTCAGGAACTGAAATATGATGCGGAAAAAGAAGCTTTCTATCTGAAAGATTTTTTGGAGGCATCGCCTCCGGATAGCCTTTTGGCGCGCCGCTGGGACCAGTTTGCCAGCAATCCTTTTTACAGACCGCTGCTCCTGACAGAGAAAGGCGATCGCGCCTTGATGGTGATCGCATTGGATGATGCGCAATTGAACTCCATCGCCAAATTTGACATCGTCGACGAGATCTATGCCTTGGGGGATAGCTTTATGGCTTCGGGCTCATTTGAGGTGGCCTATTCAGGCATGCCTGTGATCCGGGTATTTATGATGAGCAGCATTCCCAAAGACCTAACAATGTTTACGGCTTTTACGCTCTTGATTGCAGCCATTATCCTGTTTTTCTTCTTTCGGTCTCTGCCTCTCGTCATTATCCCCCTGCTCAATATGGCGATCGCTATCCTCTGGACCCTGGGGATCGTTGGCTTACTGGGCTACAAAATGAACTTGCTGACAGGGACCATCCCTGCATTGATTGGCATCATCAGCATGCCCAATTTCCTCTACCTGATCTCTCACTACCGCATAGAATATGAGAAAGTACAGGATAAAGAAGCCAGCTTTCGGAAGGTGTTTGGGGAAATCGGATATGTCATGCTGTTGACCAACCTGACCACAGGTATTGGTTTTGTGACGCTCGCTTTTTCTGATATAGAGGTCATGCATGAGTTTGGCGTTGCTTCCAGCCTCAGCATCCTTGGAGCTTTTATCATTTCTGTTATCAGCCTGCCTATCAGCCTGATATACATCGATCCTTCTACCCGGAAGCGGTCAGACAAGTGGGGAGATGCACTGCTGAAAGGGATGATCCGCCAGTTGAGTCGTTTGGTTATTCATCATCGAAAATGGATTTATGGCCTTAGCCTGTTGCTGGTAGTATGGGCTCTCTGGAGCAGCTCGCTCATCCGGGTAGAGGCTTTTTTGCTGGATGATATTCCGGATAGCTATACGCTGAAGCAGGACTTGCATGAGTTGGAAAAGGGCTTCGGAGGAGTGATGCCTTACGAAATACTGATAGATGGCGACAGGAGAAATACATTTGCGCGCTGGTCCAACCTGAAGGATCTCTACGAATTGGGGAAAAGCCTGGATAGCCTGGACAAAGCTTCGGATTTTCGGAGCGTGACGGATCTGCTGTGCTATGCACGGCAGGCCTTTTGGGGAGGCGATCCCTCGGAATATGACCTGCCCAGCAGGGACGAGTTGACCTTTATCCAACAAGCTCTGCGCAATACAAATATAGATTACAAAGGCCTCGGCCTTCAGATGACGGACAGCAGCCTGAGTCAGGCCCGGATTTCCGGGCGGGTATATGACCTGGGGTCCATACAGCTGGAGGCGCTCAATCAGGAGGTGCGGAAAATGGGCGAAATAGCCTTTGATACAGGCAAATTCAATATCGAAATCACAGGCACCACGCAGGTATTTCTAAAGGGAAATGACTACCTGGTGGATAACCTGATCCTCACCATTTGTATCGCTTTGATGATCGTAGGGATCATCGTAGGTTTGTCTTTTAATTCCTACAAACTGTGGCTGGCCAGCGTCCTGGCCAATCTCCTCCCGCTCCTATTGGTCGCGGGCATCATGGGCCTCGCCGGCATTCCCCTGAAGCCAGCAACCTGCATCGTCTTTTGCATCAGTTTTGGGATCGCCATAGATGATTCGCTCCACTTCATTATCCGCTACCAGCAGACCCGCAAGGAACTCGGCCTCGATCCGATCTCATCTGTGAAACTAAGCCTGGAGGAAACAGGAATGGGCATGGTGCTGACATCCGTCGTTCTCTTTTTCGGTTTCCTGATATTTCTGGGTTCCGCCTTTGGCGGCGTCATCCTGATGGGGCTGCTCACGGCATTGACCTTGTTTTTTGCCCTATTCTGCAACCTCTTGTTGCTTCCCGCCATCCTGCTTTCCCTGAAAGCGTAAAGCGCGTGTTTTTTGCTATTATTTTCCGCTTATATTTACTCCCTATCTTCTTTCATCCAGATAGCGATCAAATAACAGATGAAAACAACACTTTCTCAGGCATATCCAGTATTTCACTATACCGGATCTCTCAATGAAGATCACAGATTGTTTTTCTTTGAGCATGGTTTTTTGCACTTAAGTAATTTTCTGGCAAGTTATGAGGTGGAAAAAATCAAGAGCGAAATCGTCACCTCCCAACAGCAACTACTCGCTGAGCAGGCCGAAAAAATCAATGGTGTCCCTATCATAAAGGGACATGATTGTGATGGCAATCCCATGATTCACCGCCTGCCTTTTAGCTCCCATTATAGTGAGAAATTGGCCTCACTGGTTCAATCTGATCGGATTGCCCCCTTTCTTTCCCTTATTGAAGAGGGCAGGATCGGGGAAATCGAGAATGATGGCGTAATCACCAATCAATATTTCAATCATGAGGGAAGCAAAATGAAGCAATTGGGCTGGCATACGGATGGTGCCCGCAGTTTCGTCAATGGCGAAAAAGTGCTGCCCATGATCAATGTAGGCCTGCATCTGTCAGACTGCACCCGCGCTCAGGGAGGGCTCAGGGTCCTTGCAGGGACCCACAAGCAACCTCTGCTCAAAATGATTTTTGGCAAAGCGCAGGGGATTGACAGACGCGAATGCAAAGATGAGATAAGCATAGAGACAAAGGCTGGTGACCTGACCCTTCACTATGGAAGCCTCTGGCATCGGGCTGCCAAAGCGACAGTTACCGGACCGGAAAGCTACCGCATAGCTGTCTATTTTCAGATCATAAATGGTCCTTTTCGTCCCAAGGATGAAAATAGCAAGTCCCCATTTCTCCATAAATTGAGAAAACTAAGCGGGCTTTAAAACAGAGAAAATGACTCACATCAGGATGAAATTTGCATTGGTAACAGGAGCGAGTTCGGGTATTGGAGAGCAGCTTGCGCTGGAACTGGCGGCCCGGGGCTATGGCCTGGTATTGATAGCCCGGCGGATGGATAAGCTTGAAGCGCTTGCAGCGCTTATCCGCAGCACCCATCAGGTGGAGGCCCATCCGCTACAGGAGGATCTTTCAGATCCTGATGCGCCCGGACGGGTGCGGGAGTGGCTGGTCAGCCACAAGATTTCCTTGCAAATCCTGGTCAATAATGCGGGCTATACGATCTGGGAGCGCTTTGACTCAGTTCCTGAATCGGACTGGCAGGAGATGCTGCATGTCAACCTGCATGCGCCTGTCAAGCTTTGCCAAATGCTGCTCCCGCTCCTGCGGGAGCATAGCCCGGCCTACATCCTCAATGTGTCCAGCACAACGGCATTTCAGGGCGTGCCCTTTATGAGCGTCTATACTGCCAGCAAAGCTTTTGTGCGCTTTTTCAGCCGTTCCCTGCACTATGAGCTCAAATCAGAACAAGTACACGTTTGCTGCCTGATGCCGGGGACTACCCGCTCTGAGTTTATGGAAAGGGCAAATATGATGGCCCTTGCGCCTACGGCAGAAAAAGTAATGATGTCCGCACAAAAAGTAGCACAGGCAGGCATAAAGGGCCTTTTTAGAAAAAAAATAGAGGTGATTCCAGGATTCATCAACAAAATACAATCCCTGATTGTAGCCTTGAGGCTAAAGCCCATTTTTGAGAAAGGTGCTTATAAGATTTATAACCGTCCTTAATTCCTAAAACCTATGTGGGCCTTCTGGCTGTTTGTCTCGGATCATATATTGAAATACCGCTGGATCTGGTTAAGCCTGTTGGCGCTATCTACCACCTATATGATTCTGGTGCAGGGCAATGAAGTCGCCCAGCATTTTGCCCTCGCCATACCTGATGATTCCGAGGAGATGAAGACTTTTCTCCGCTTCAAGGAGACCTACGGAGATGATGGGCTGCTGATTTTGGTTTCCATAGAACAAAAATCTCATGAAAAACATGACCAGAATCTGTTGAAGCCGCTTTTTCAGTTTGGAGAAAAGTGCAGACAGATAGATGGCGTAAACGCCATCATCAGCCCCAGCCACTTTCAGGAACTGAAATACGACCCTCAGGGCGGGCGCTTTTTCCTCACTGATTTTCTGGAGAAAATGCCTGAAGACAGCCTGATCCGGCAGCGCTGGAATCAATTTGTTTCCAATCCCTTTTACAGCCCGATTTTGCTCAATGCAGATACAAGCCATGCGCTCATGATCATCGTTTTGGATGCTCAAAAGCTGGATACGGAGGCGAAATTTGGCATCATCGAAAAGATCTATGCGGCAGGCGACAGCTTTGCCTCGGCAGGCGAATATCGCCTTGCCTATGCCGGGATGCCCGTTTTTCGGGAATATATGCTGCGGATCATTCCGCAGGAATTGAGCCTGTTTATGGGCTGTACGCTGCTGGTTGCAGCCTTGGTATTGTTCTTCTTTTTCCGATCCCTGCCGCTGGTCCTGATCCCCCTGGTCAATATGGGCGTAGCCATTCTCTGGGCGCTGGGGATTCTTGGCCTGCTGGGCTACCAGATGAACCTGCTGACAGGCACCATTCCCGCGCTGATAGGCATCATTAGTTTGCCCAATTTTCTCTACCTCGTCTCTCACTACCAGATAGAATATGAGCGGCTGCAGGACAAAAAAGCCAGTTTTCGCAAGGTATTTGGCGAAATCGGTTTTGTCATGCTGCTTTCCAATCTGACCACTGCTATCGGCTTTGCGATGATTGCTTTTTCAGATATTCAGGTGCTGAGAGAATTTGGGATCGCCTGTAGCCTCAGCATCCTTGCTGCTTTTGTCATCTCCATCATCGGCTTGCCGATTGGCCTAAGCCAGATCAATCCTAGCCCGCGCTACAAGAGCAACAAAAAGGCAAAGGTGCTGATGACAGCTGCGCTTCAGCGCATGGGGGATTGGGTGATTTATCAGCGAAAATGGATTTATGTCGCCTCCTTTTTGCTCGTCGGCATATCCGTTTTCTATATGCTCCAAATCAGGGTAGAAGCTTTCATGCTCGATGATATCCCGGATAGGAATACCTTGCAGAAAGACCTCAAAGAAATTGAAAGCCATTTTGGGGGAGTGATGCCCTATGAGGTTTTGGTGGACGCAGGCAAGCGGCGTGCCTTTTCCAGCTGGAGCAACCTCAACCGCCTCCACCAATTTGAGCAAAGCCTGGACAGCCTGGACAAGGTTTCCGGCTTCCGTAGCCTGGCAGACCTGCTGAGCTATGGCCGGCAGGCCTTCTGGGGCGGAGCACCCGATCAATACGGCTTTCCCGATAGAAATGAACTGGCTTTTATCCTGGATGCCCTTCGCAAAACAGACATGGACTTCCGCCAATTGGGCTTCCAGCTGGCGGACAGCAGCCTGAGTCAGGCCCGGATTTCGGGGCGCATATATGATCTGGGCACCATGGAAATGGAAAAAATCAACCAGCAGGTCTACAGGCTGGGCGAAGCTGTCTTTGACAGCAGCAAATACGGACTAACGATTACCGGCACCACCCAGGTTTTCCTAAAAGGCAATGACTACCTGGTGAACAATCTGTTTTTCACCATTTTCATTGGACTGATGATCGTCAGCCTGATTGTGGGCATTTCCTTTCGCTCCTACAAACTGTGGATCGCAAGTATCAGCACGAACCTGCTCCCACTGCTCATCGTGGCAGGCATCATGGGCCTGATGGGCATTCCGTTGAAACCTTCTACCTGCATTGTTTTTTGTATCAGTTTTGGCATCGCCATAGACGACTCGCTGCATTTCATCATCAGGTACCAGCACCGTCGGCTGCAAAAAGGCTTGCAGCCTGTAGAAACGGTCAGGTTGACCCTGCGCGAGACAGGCATTGGCATGGTGCTGACATCTCTTGTCCTGTTTCTGGGCTTCTCGATCTTCCTGGGCTCCGCCTTCGGCGGCATCAACCTGCTCGGTCTCCTGACAGCGATGACGCTGTTTTTTGCGCTATTCTGCAACCTGCTGTTGCTACCCGCAATTTTACTTTCGCTGGATGCCTGAGGCAGAAAAGCAGCAAACAAAAAAAGGCTCCATGTTTTTACATGAAGCCTTGTTGCTGTGCGACTTACTGGATTCGAACCAGTGACCTCTGCCCTGTCAAGGCAGCGCTCTAAACCAACTGAGCTAAAGTCGCGATTTGGGATTGCGAAATAACGAGTTTTATTGAAAAGGTGCAAGGGGAATTTGCAGATGCGTTTTTTTTGTAAAAGATCAAAAATGAGTAGCTCCCATTTGAAGAGGAAGAGTTGACGCTGATTTACACAGATCTTTATGATTTTTTATGTTTTAAGAAATGGCCCAATCATAAAAATGTAGCCTCTTCAAAGTCCAAATGTAATTTTTTCATAACAATCAGCATGAATCAGCGTCCACTCCTTTCTTTGTATACAAGCTTCAATTATTGGAGCCATTTATTTTTGACACGCTCCTTAAAGATGTTTTACACAGGCGGTTTGACAGGATGACAGGATTTTCAGGATAAACAGGATGAAGATGGTTTTTCCACCGATTTAGAAAGGATGCCACATTTTCATATTAAAATCTGCAAATTCGTGCTATCATTAGCTTTATAGCAACGAAAAATGCCTGATACCCTCAAAATAGCCTTTATCGGTGCCGGAAAGTTGAGTTGGAACCTGATCCCCGCCCTCCAGCAAGCTGGAGCAGAGATCGTCCAGCTGATTAGCCGGACCGAAGCAAAGCGCAGGCGCTTTTGTGATGCTTTTGGCATCCCCGCGCATGCGGAGGGGCTGGCTGACCTGACAGCCGGGGCGGCCTGCGTTTTCCTGACCGTAGGCGATCAGGCGGTGTCGGGTCTTGCTGCGGATTTGGCGAAAAGCTATCAGGGAAATGCCGTTTTTGTTCACACTTCAGGCAGTGTGCCGCTGGAGGCCTTGCAGCCGCTGGGGGAACGCACAGGCGTTTTTTATCCCATGCAGGTATTTACAGAAGATCAGCAGGCGGATTTTGGGAAAATTCCTTTATTTCTCGAAGGCAGCGAAGCTGTATTGGACGTAATTCAGCCCCTGGCAGAGGCGATCTCTGCTTCGGTCCAGGTGCTGGATAGCGAAAAGCGCCTCAGGCTTCACCTCGGTGCTGTACTTGTCAGCAACTTTCCCAACTACCTCTACCGCCTCGCGGCGGAGCTCGTGCCCGAAGCGGGCATCGCTGCCTACGAATCCCTGATTCGTGGACATATAGAGAAAGTCTTTGCGGCAGGGCCGCAACATACGCAGACCGGACCCGCGATCCGCGGGGACATGAATACGCTCTTTCAACACCTGCAAATCCTGCAGGACGATCCCAAAAAGCGGGAAATGTATTGGCTTTTGTCGAGCTTGATTGGGGAGGCGGGAGGCGAGAGGCGAGAATAGAGAGGCGAGAAGCGAGATCAGAGAGGCGAGAAGCGAGATCAGAGAGGCGAGAAGCGAGATCAGAGAGGCGAGATCAGAGACAGGAACCCGAAACCCGAAACTCAAAACCCGAAACCCGAAACCCAAAACCCAAAACCCAAAACCCAAAACCCGAAACTCAAAACCCAAAACTTCCCCCCCCCCATGAATCCACAAAAATCCGGCGACCTCATCTTTTTTGGAATATGTTCTTTTCTGGGCTTTTTGCTCTTTTTGGGCGGTGTGCCGCTTTTGGCGGGCATAGAAAGTACGCTTGCTGAGCAAGCCAGGGAGATGGCGACGACCGATTGGTTTTTGGGCGTGACGCACAACTATAAGGCGAAGCCTATGGCTCCGCCGCTGATGGTGTGGCTGCAAGCGATAAGCATCAAGATTTTTGGCTTGTCGGAGTGGGCAGTGCGCCTGCCCGGCGCGCTGATGAGCATGCTCACGGGCCTGCTTCTGTACCTGCAGGCCTACCGCCACCGCGGGCGACTCTATGCCCGCTTGCTGTCGGTCTTATACCTGGCTAGTCTGCTGACACTTTTTGAAGGCCGCCTGGCCACCATCGCCCCGGCCCTCAACCTCTTTATGATGTTGGCGCTGATGCAGTTGGAGCGAATGGATTCGCAGGCTGACAAAGAAGACGCAAATGCCCCCTGGGGCATAGGTTTTTGGTTGGCGCTGGCGACTTTGTCGGCGGGGGTTTCTATCTTTTTTGTTGCCCTGCTGATTTTCCTGGCCTATAAGCTGTGGCATCCCGCAAGGCGGATTCCGCTCCTTTCGGTGGGTAAAGGCCTGCTGGCCTGGTTTGTACCTGTTGCCATTTGGTATGCTTTGCAGTTGATGCTGCACGGTTTTCCCCTCTTCAGGGAAGCTTTTATCCTACAGGGGCAAACATTCATAAATATAACCGTTTCGGACTTCCTCTGGCCCCTGGGGCTGCTGATTCTGTTGGGATTTCCAGCCATTGGCTGGGTTTTCAGAGCAGGGCGCACGGACGAGAAGGGCCATCAGCTGATGGGATTTGCGCTACCCTGGCTGGTTATGATGCTGGCCTGGGTGATCCTGGCGGGCCCAGCAAGTACCTTCCCGGGAGGGATTTTGCTGGTAGTCATGCCTCCCCTGGCGATGCTGGCAGCGCTTTATCTGGAGCAACTGATCAAAAGCCAGAAAGGCGCAGGGATAGAAGTGTATCTGTTCACCGGACTGGCGCTGGTGATATGGGGTTTTTTGCCTGCCCTGATCAATTTCCTCCTGGGAAATCTCAACTGGATTGCCCAGGAATTGCCGGATGATTTTTTGCTGGAAAGGCTCAAATTGAGCCTGGATTGGCATGGATTGGAATGGCTCGCGGGTGCCTTCTTTTTGCTGGGCATGCTCTATAATTTCGTCAACCTCAGCAAGCGCAACTACATCAGCTACGCTTATCTCCAGCTTTTTCTCGGACTTATCTTTGTGCTTTTTAGCTGGAAAATGCTGCTTCCCGGCGCCGTGCGCTACGCGCAAGGCACTACAGCAGACTTCTGCCAGCAATTGGCAAAGCAGGATGTCTACGTCATCACCGAAGGCACAGATGCCGATATCGCCCGCTTCTATGCTGACATCAAACCCTACAAACAAAGCTTTGACCGCGCCCGCCTGCTCGAAGGCGAGATCAGCAGAGATGTCTACCTGATCGCCCGCAGCGATGCCCTGGACCGCGAGAAACGCGCGCGCTATCGCCTCTTCGAGAAGCTTCATGAAGAAGGAGGACTGGTGTTTTACCGCCGCGCGAAGCGCGGTCGGGGCGTGACTGAAAGGCTGGATCGCGGGCTAAAATGAAAAGCCAACATATTTACCCATCGATAGGGAAATGTGTTGGACATTTTGTGTAAATTTACCTATCAATGGGTAAATTTGTATAAATGTAGCGGATATGATTAACAGAAACATTTCTGAAGCGATCCAGGCCATGAAGGGTAAATACCCTGTCCTGACGGTTACCGGGCCAAGGCAAGGGGGAAAAACAACCTTAATCAAATCTCTTTTTTCTGATTTGCCCTATTTCTCTCTGGAAACACCTGATATTAGGACTCAAATTCAACTTAACCCTCGAGCCTTATTTGAGCAATTTGGACATCAAATGATCATTGATGAGGTTCAAAGAATTCCTGAGTTATTGTCCTATATACAAACGCTGGTCGATGAAGATCCTGAGGCCTTTTTTATCCTGTCCGGCTCTCACAATCTACTGATGCTGGAAAATGTCAGCCAATCTCTGGCAGGGAGGACTGCCATTTTTTACATGCTCCCTTTTTCATTAAATGAATTACCAGGGAAGGAAAGGAGTTATGAAGAATGGATATTTACCGGCTTTTATCCTCGTATTTATGATAAAATGATTCCTCCTGCTCAGTTTTATCCAAACTACATTGAGACCTATGTACAAAGGGACGTGAGGCAAATTCGGAATATTGGGAATCTTAATATTTTTCAAAGATTTCTCTCCGTTTGTGCGGGTTATATTGGTCAAACTGTGAATTACAGCAATATTGCCAGTGCGGTTGGAATAAAATTAGAGACGGCAAAAAGCTGGATTTCTGTGTTGGAAACCTCCTTCATTATTTATCAATTAAATCCTTACTACAGGAATTTCAATAAACGGATTACCAAATCGCCCAAACTGTATTTCTATGACACGGGCCTGGCTTGTTCCCTATTGCGAATAAATTCTGTTGAGGCGCTGGACACCTATTTTCATAAAGGCGCTTTATTTGAAAACTTCATTATCAATGAAGTCACCAAGTTTTACTTTAACCGGGGAGAGAGACCTCCCATCTATTTTTGGCAGGATAGCCAAAAACGTGAAATAGATTTGGTGATAGATTTAGGCAGCAGTTTGCTTCCCATTGAAATCAAATCCTCACGCACCTTTTCTCCTTCCTTCTTTAAGCACCTGGATTGGTGGCAAAAAGTGGCAACCGTCCCCCTTGAAGAAGGTATCGTCATCTATGGTGGAGATGATGATTGGGAACAGGAAAACGGAAAGCTTGTAAGTTGGAAAAACCTCCAACACATGCTCCCCACAGCCTAAGGCTTCAGCAGCTTCACAAACTGAGCCTTCTCCCCCTCGCGCGCAAAGCGCGCGACATACATGCCCCCAGCCAGGCCTGCGGCCTGCCAGAAAAAGGAACCGCCGTTAAGCGGCTGATCAAGCAGCAAACGTCCCTCCAAATCAAAGATTTGTAGCGAAGTCGGAGGATGGAGCGATCGCTCAAAATCAAAAAATACGCCTTCCCGAAAAGGATTCGGGTATATGCGCACGAAATCGCTCGCGTCTTCTATGGAGGTCATCCATTCATTGTTGGCTCCGGGGCTCGCGAAAGCGAGGGTGACGATGGGACCGCTGCCGTTAGGCAGGCGACCGCTGGAGATGTTTTTCTTTTGGGCACCAAAGCTCAGTGTGTCGATGGGCGATCCGCCCGTAAATGCATCCGTAAAGATGCCGATCTGCTCGCCTTCTTTTGACAATTTGAAATTGAGGTGCCTGTCTCCCTGAGAGGGATCGCTGTCCGCCCAGAGCAGCAGGTAGGCGCCGGCTGCCAGGCTGATTTTGGGTAAACGCTCTTTGTTCACATCAGCAAAATCATCGGTGATATACATATCACCGAGGTATATCGGATCATGGCCTGCATTGAACAATTCAATATAGTCTTCAAATTCGCCAAACTCATCCGCGATGATGCTGTCGTTATTTGCCATAAACTCGTTGATAACGAGGCCGGAAGCGAGCTTTAGCACGCGCTCTCCACAAAAGGGCTCGCGGCTGCTATGCGATGCGCTGTCTTGCGCCCTGAAATAATAGCTGATTTCCTTTGTCGGAATACTCCAATTGACTTCGGCGGTCCAGATGCCATCATCTGCCAGTCGGTCAGCCTGTGTGCCATCGTCCCGCATATCAGCCATGATAGGGCTGGCGTTATCGAGGCTATACCAGACTTTTGCTTCCTGTAGCTTTTTTTCATCCACCGCTTTTAGCTCCCAGACGATGCCGCTATTTGTGAGCCTTTGCTGATACAGGTACAGGATGGGCGTCATGTCGCTGAGTTGGACTTGTTGAAAAATGCTGTTTCGGCGGGCCGTGGCATAATCTTTCAGGCCATAAGGCGTGTGGTTGGCGTTGATCGGCTGGCTAAAAGACTGCTGAAAATCCATCAGGCTAAAGCCATAATCCAGGGTGCGGTAATTGTCCGCGGCGGCGGAAGGAGTAAGTTGGGCCTGGAGGGAGTCCAGGTAAGGAGTAAAGGAAGCAGGCGAAAAAAAGCGCTGCGCATATTCATGAATGTAGTAGGAAAAACGCTCCCGATAGATCGGCACCTGAAGGATACGTTCATAGATCGGCCGGGCTTCTGTGTCATGCCCCCATTGGTAGATATTCCTTTTCGCCCAATCTATCTGAAACCAGTCAATCCCAAAGGTATTGTCCAGATCAAAGGGGATATAGACAAATCTGTCTGTCTTTTGATCATGGTAGAGATAGAAATTGTTTTTGTTAAAAATAGGGCCGTCCCAGTTGGCCGTCAGTATATCCAGGGCCATGACTTTGAGGTAGGTATTTACATCAAAAAGCGGTTCCAGTTCACAGGGCAAATCAGCGACGGGGGCGCGGTTCAATACATCGATAAAGGCTGCCAGATCGCTGTAATCATCCTGGATCACATGGGTTTTGAGTTCATATACCCTGCGGTCACCCGCCATAATTTTGTAAAAATGGGGATTGGAACCCAGGTATTTCAAATCCGCTGGCCAGAGGCATTTGTAGAGATTGCCGTCATTGTTGTGAAAGCGGTTTTTGACAAAAACCTCATCGACATGCTCCACATGGATGTATAGCCCAAAATATTGGCCATTGATATACAATTCGATATGATTGGCGCGGGAGGCGGGCACCCCCGCTTCGCGGTATAATTCCCAGCAGATTTTCGCCCGGGCGATAGAGGGGTCATTGTGTTCCCCATTGAGGTCAAACTTCTCCAGACCCTGATATTTGCGGCCTTTTTCATAAGTGTTGAAAGACACCTTAAAAGACTTTTTGGCGGACTGGCGGGAGGTATTTCCGCGCAGGCGAAAACCGATATTGTCGAGGGTATCGCGGATCGTGCCATTATCGAAGATAAAGCGGGCGTGGTAATGGTAATCGGAATCCCGATTAGCGGGATCCAAAATCGCCGCCAGCGAGTCCGCTGGCAAGGAGATGTCTATCCGCGGGATGACATCATCCCGAAATATCTCGCCTTTGGCGGGCACAGTGTACTGGGCTTGCAGAGAGAATCCCGCAAGCAGCGATAGACAAAAAAGAAAATGACGCATTATTTATATTCTTCTTCAACGATAAACTCCTCATCCGAAAGGGAAAGAAGGTAGGCGAGCAAATCTTGTTTTTCCTGATTGGTCAGGTTAAATGGACGGATGAGGACATCCTGGTTGGGGCTGTTATTTCCCCCACTCATATAGTATTCGATGACCTCTTCGAGCGTTTCAAAACGGCCATCGTGCATATAAGGCGCGCTGAATTTCAGGTTGCGCAGGCTCGGCACTTTGAATTTGCCATAGTCGCTTTCATGGCCTGTCAGGGCTCCGAGCCCCAGGTCTTCGTAGGTGGCCTGCAGGCCATTGTCGCGGAAGTCGTAGGAGGTATTGTTGTGGCCATTGTGACAATGGAAGCACTCGGCTACTTCCTGGTTGAAGATGAGCCAGCCTCGCTGCTGCGAGGGGGTAAGCGGCGTGATGCCTTTCAGGTATTTATCGTAAGGGGAATTGTGGCTGACGATGGTCCGCTCAAAACTGGCGATGGCTTTCGCAAGGCCCTCCGCGTCAGGATCTTTGCCAAAAGCTTTATGAAACATCTCGGTATACTCCGTGCTGGCCTTCAGTCGGTTAACGACTTCTGAGACTGTATTTTTCATCTCTGCCGGATCTTCGATCGGCATGAGGGATTGCTCCTCCAGGCTGGCGGCTCTGCCGTCCCAGAAGAAGGATGGATTGTAGGCCAGATTGAAAATCGGCATGGCCTGGCGCTTGCCTTCGGTGCCACCTACGCCCAGGCTAAATTGATTGGGGTCCGAAAAAGCGTTTTCCTGCAAGTGGCAGGAGTTGCAGGAGATGCTGTTGTCAACAGAAAGCACAGGATCGTAAAAAAGCTTTTTACCTAAATTCACTTTGGCAACCGTAAGCGGATTGTCCTCAGGAACAACTAAGTCGGGAAAATGCGGAGGCAATGTCACCTCATAAGGTGTGAGGTCAAGCTTCTCCATGGGGTCGGGTGGAGCGGGTTCGTCTGGCTCACAAGCAGAAAAAAGCAGCACCATGCCAAGGGCCAGGGGAAGCAGAATGGAAGGGAAATGGGCTTTCATAAGCATAAAAATTTAATTGACAACGGTTTTGTCAGCGTAAATGTTGGTAAAAAAAGCAAAATGGCCAATGCCTTTACGCACCTCAAAGATAGAAAATGGCGAGAAAGGAATTAACCTTTGGAGTCTAAATGATCCGTTTTGAGGGGTGAATGGCCTTTCCCAATTTCTTCAATCAAACGCTCAGTCTCGTAATTTCCCTTTTCCACTCTTTTTGCCCGAATAAAAGCGCCCACATCTGTATCTACCATAGTGAAAATGCTGATAAACAAAACCAGTAATCCCGAAAGCCCTAAAAATTGCCACAAGGCCTGATGTTGGGTTTTAAAAGAAAAAACTGCTCCGATAAAAAAGAGGACTGAAAAGAAAAACCCAAAAATAACCCAAACCCAGCGTGCCCATCTATTGCCATCCAGCAGCAAGCTCCCGATGAAAAGGCCCAAAACAAGCACAATGAAAAAGAAGACACCAAAGCCTTCATTATTTCCTGCAATATCAGCCACTGTCCAGGCCGCAGGTATCCCTAAGCCGCCCCATACGAGCCACAAGGCTTTTTTCCTTCCGCGAGTTATAGTGGGATTAAACACCTCCATGGATAAAACTGATATAAATCATATTCGATTCCCGTCTCTGAAAGATGCAAAAAATAGCAAAAGAACGTAACTTGCGCCCTTAAAAAAATCATTCCCATGAACTATAGAATCGAAAAAGACACTTTAGGCGAAGTACAGGTTCCAGCAGATAAATATTGGGGCGCTCAAACCCAGCGCTCGGTGGAAAACTTCAAAATAGGCGGGCAGCAGATGCCCATAGAAATTGTCCATGCTTTTGCCTATCTCAAAAAGGCCGCAGCTATCACAAATGTGGAATTGGCAGGTTTTTCGAAGGAAAAATCAGATGTGATCGGCCAGGTGTGTGATGAAATCCTTGCAGGCAAGCTCGACGATCAGTTTCCTTTGGTGGTCTGGCAAACGGGTTCAGGCACCCAGTCCAATATGAACGTCAATGAGGTGATCGCCAACCGTGCAACGGTTTTGAAAGGTGGCAAACTGGGCGACAAGCCCGTAGTGAGTGCCAATGACGATGTCAACAAATCTCAGTCGTCCAACGACACCTTCCCCACGGCGATGCATATCGCCGCATACAAAATGTTTGTAGAGCTGACGCTCCCCAACATCCAGCTCCTCCATGACACCCTTGCTGCCAAAGCAGCCGAATATATGCATGTGGTCAAGACAGGGCGCACCCACCTGATGGACGCCACTCCCCTGACCCTCGGACAGGAACTGTCCGGCTATGCCACCCAACTCGCCAATGGCATAGATGCCATCAAAAACACCCTGCCACGTCTCGCCGAGCTGGCGCTCGGAGGTACAGCCGTAGGCACCGGCCTCAATACGCCGAAGGGCTACGACAAACAAGTCGCAGCCAATATCGCCAGACTGACGGGGCACCCCTTTGTCACGGCTCCCAATAAGTTTGAAGCGCTCTCAGCGCATGATGCCATGGTGGAGGCCTCCGGCGCGCTTAAGCGCGTAGCGGTCAGCCTGATGCATATCGCCAACAACATCCGCTTGTTGGCTTCAGGGCCGCGCTGCGGCGTCGGTGAGATCATCATCCCGGCCAATGAGCCGGGCTCATCCATCATGCCCGGGAAGGTGAATCCTACCCAGGCTGAGGCCATGACCATGGTCTGCGCACAGGTAATCGGCAACGATGCCGCCATCAGCGTAGCAGGCACTCACGGCCACTTTCAGCTCAATGTCTTCAAGCCGGTCATGATCTTCAACCTGCTCATGTCAGCACGCCTCCTGGGCGATGCATGCCAGTCTTTCAATGACAACCTGGCCGTAGGCATCGAGCCCGACCCTATGCGCATCAATGAATTGCTCAACCGATCTCTGATGCTCGTCACTTCTCTCAATACCAAAATCGGCTACTACAAAGCCGCCGAAATCGCCCAAAAGGCGCATGCAGAAGGCACGACCCTCAAAGAGGCGACACTCGCCTTAGGCTACCTCAGCGAAGCTGAATTTGATGAGACAGTAGTTCCCGGAAAAATGACGGGGATTTAAGATTGATTAGAGGATGAGAGGATTTGCAGATTAGAGGATTCAATAGGTTTTTCATCCTCACATCCTCACATCCTCTAATCTTCAAATCTTCCAGTTACCTCTTTCCTCTGGCTTGCATAAAGGATGAAAACATCTTTTAAAAAGCCATGAAAAACCCGTTGAACTTCCTGAAACCTGCGTGTATACCGCAGGAAGGGCCTCTGCCTTTTTCCTTTTTTGTTCACTTTCGCCATCAGGTGAAAGATGATGTCGCGCTGTTTTGGAAACCGCTGCGCAGGATACCTGAAAATTGGTATCGCAAGCTGCTGTCCTCGCTGAATATTCCGGCACTCCGTTGGAGCAAGGTGAAGCTGAATGGCGGTACTTCCCTGGGCCGCCTGGACCTGATTCCTTTGAATGCATCGCTGATGCTGGAAAAGGGCAGGAAAGAAATGACAGCCCGGATCAATAAAGACATTGATCGCCTGGTGAAGAAAGGCACACGGGTCGTAGGCCTGGGTGCGCTTACAGCGCCCATGACCAAAGGCGGCCTCAACCTCGCCCATCGTACCGATGTATGTCTCACCAATGGAAATGCCTTTACGGCTGTCATCATGCATCAGGCCATCGAGCGGATTATCCGCCAAAAAGGCATGCTGGCTCCCCGCATCGCGGTGGTAGGTGCCAGTGGCAGCGTGGGCTCCTGCGTCTGCAGACTGCTCGCCAGAGACATGAGCACAGATGAACTGCTGCTTGTCGCCCGCAACAAAAACCGCCTGGAAAAACTGGCAAATACATTGAAAAAAAATGCTGTCCAGGTGGAGATTTCGGATCAAATAGCCGATGTGAAAAGCGCCGACATCGTCGTGCTGCTGACAGCCTCGGCAGATTGCCTGCTGAAAAGCGAGCACCTGCGACAGGGAGCGGTCGTCCTTGACGGCACACAACCCCGCAACACCCATCCCTCGCTCCTTCAGGAGCGCCCTGACGTCAGCATCATTGATGGCGGTCTGGTAGAGATTCCAGGTGTTCATCTACATGGAGGAAGCATGGGCTTAGGAAAAAATACCTATTTCGCCTGTTTCTCCGAAACCCTCCTGCTCGCTTTCGAAGGTCGAAAAGAACATTTTTGCCTGGGCAACCCTAGCCTCGAACAAGCTGATTACATCCACGATTTGGCAAAAAAATACCAGGCCTTTGGCTTTCAACTGGCGCCTTTCAGCTCCTTTGGCCAATCCGTCAGGTTGATACGAAGCATTTCCCATGCTCAGACTTTTACAAAAGCTGCCTAATCCTTCCATTTCATCTCCTTTTACCATGAAAAAAAATACCCACATCCTACTCCTCGGCCTCGGATATGTTTCTGTCTGGGCATACAAAAACCTGGTGAGCACCCTGGGCCCACAGATCAAAAGCGGCGAAGTACAAATCACGGTGGTCTCTACCTCTGACTATCACGCTTTTCACGGTTTTACCGGGGAGTTTTTGGCAGGCATGCTGCCTGTCGGATTGCGGCGCACGCCGCAGGCCAAATTGCTGACAAAGGCGAACTTTGTTCACGGAAAAGCCCTGAGCATCCGCCAGGAAGAGCAGGCCGTTTTGGTACAAAACTTCCACTCAGGCAAGACGGAAAGGATCGAATTTGACCACCTGGTCGTGGGTATCGGCTCGGTAGATAATGATGCCGGCATCCCTGGATTCAGGGAATATGGACTGGGTGTAAAAAAAGAAAACGGCATTGCCGAATGCAGAAAACGCATCCTCGCAGCCGTAGAGGCTGCAAGCAAAAGCTTAGATCCTAAGCAGATAGACGCGGCACTCAGCTTCGCTGTGGTAGGAGGCGGCTTTGCCGGCATAGAGGTTTGCGGAAATCTCTGCGAATACCTCAGAGAATTGAGCACCGTTTATTCTATCCTCAGAAAGCATGCTCCCAAAGTATATTGGGTTCACCCTGGCGAAGAGGCTTTGCCTCAGCTTGCTGAAGGCGGTTTTTCTTCTTTGCTCAGGTATTGCAAACGCCAGCTCGAAAAAGAAGGCGTAATCACGCTTTCGCAGGCCCGTCTGAAAGAAATCAAAGCCAGCGCTTTTGAGCTGGACAATGGCATGTGCATTCCCAGCCGGACGGTCATTTGCTGTATCGGTCAAAAAATTGTTCCGCTTGCGTCCCCGACGCCTTTCATGACCGACCTCAAAGGTCGGATGGAAACCAGCCCCCAGCTCCAAGCCGTAGGCTATTGCAACATCTGGGCAGGAGGGGATGCCGCACGTGTGATGCATATCAGTGGAAAAAAGGAATGTCGCGCTGATGCCCTCTGGGCCATCAAGCAGGGCCGCCGCATCGGGCGCAACATCGCCCGCAGCATCAAGGGCAAAAAGCCCCTGCGCTTTAGCTTCCCGGGTATGGGCCAGACGGCAAGTCTGGGGATGAATAAGGCTATTCTGGAACTTTACGGTATCTGTCTTACAGGCAGACTTGCCTGGTGGATACGGTTGGGCTTTTTCCTTTACTATATGCCCCATCGCTCGCAGGTCGGCAAAGCTATCCGTGCATTTTTACAGCCTAGAAGGCTCTGGGAGTTGGATGGAGGAAGTTTTGAGTTTCAGGTTTCGGGTTCCGAGCATATACCCGAAACTCGAAACCCGAAACCCGAAACTCGAAACCCAAAACCCGAAACTCGAAACCCGAAACCCGAAACCTCCAAGCCGAAACGATCCTATCCGATTTTGTCAAATCCGGTATAAGGACGCAATACTTCCGGAACCAGGATGCTGCCATCGGCCTGCTGGTTATTTTCCAGAATTGCAGCGAGAATACGCGGCAAGGCCAGGGCACTGCCATTGAGGGAGTGCAGGAGCCTTGTCTTTTTGCTTTCGTCACGGAAGCGAAGCTTCAGGCGGTTGGTCTGGAAAGTCTCAAAATTGGAGATAGAGCTGACTTCCAGCCAGCGCTCCTGCGCGGCGCTATATACTTCCATGTCAAAAGTCTTGGCAGAAGTAAATCCGGTATCACCGGTACAAAGCAACAATTTTCTGAAAGGAAGCCCCAGCTCTGTCAACAGTCCCATGACATGATCGCACATTTGCTCAAGTACTTCATAAGACTTATCAGGGTGACTGATATGTACGATCTCAACTTTGTCAAATTGATGCAGGCGGTTGAGGCCTTTTACATCTTTGCCATAAGAGCCTGCTTCTCTTCTGAAACAAGGGGTGTAGCCGCACCTTTTGACAGGCAGCTCTTCCTCATTCAGGATGGTATCTCTAAATAAATTGGTGATGGGCACCTCGGCTGTCGGGATCAGAAAAAAGTTTTCTGCCGTGATGTGGTACATCTGTCCTTCCTTGTCCGGAAGCTGACCCGTACCAAAGCCTGAATCTTCATTCACCATCAAAGGAGGTTGTATTTCTACATAGCCCGCCTCTCCGGCGCGATCCAAAAACCAGGCGATCAGGGCTCTTTGAAGCCTTGCGCCTTTTCCGATATAGACAGGAAAACCTGCTCCTGTAAGCTTGACACCCAGCTCCCAGCTGATGATATCATGCTTCGTGGCGAGCTCCCAATGAGGGATGGCCTCGAAGTCAAATTTGACTTCTATATCATTGCGAAAAGCAACGACATTGTCCTTCTCATCTTTGCCGACAGGCACAGACGGATGGTTTATATTGGGGAAAGAAACGAGGATATTGAAAAGATTTTCTTCGATGGTTTTGAGCATCTGTTCCTCTTCCTGTATGTCCGACTTCAAAGTGGAAGTGCGGGATTTAGCCGCTTCTGCTTCCTCTTGTTTCCCTTGCCCAATCAGCTTTCCAATAGACCTGGAAGTCTGATTCATCTCCTGTCGATTGCTCTCCAGGTTGGTAATGATTTTACGGCGCTGGTCGTCTAAGTCCAGAAGGGTTTCGACCTGGCTTGAAGCGTCTTTTATATGGCGGGCTTCAAGGCCTTTGATAACATTCTCGGTGTGATTGCGTACTGCTTGAATCTCTAGCATGGGTCAATATTTTTGGCGAAGTAAAAAAAAGCTACGCACATTTTGGTAAAAAGATGTTGGAAAACTTGATTTAGTTTCATTCTTTTGCAATAGATTTTTGCCCCAATAGAAATCTTTCCCTAAAAATTCCCCTTACCCTTTCCCTTCTCATTCATCATTTTAATCATTTTTTTATTTGGATTTAATGCCAAAGTTCCCGCTTTTATGTACGACATCATTGAATTAAACAATAATGGACTCGCTGAACTCCAAGAGATCGCGAAGAGACTGGAAATTGAAGATGGAGATAAACTTGCGAAGCAAGATCTGATTTTCAAGATTTTGGATAAACAGGCTTTGATGCCTGCCGCTAAAATAGCAGCTATCAAGAAAAAAGATACGAGCAGTCCTGCCGTTGTCACTCCTAAAGCAAAGGAAGAAGCGCCTGCAAAAGAGGCCGCAAAAGAAACAGCAAAAGAGCCTGTAGAAGAAGTAGAAGAAGCGCCTAAGAAACGAAGGGGCCGCAAAAAGAAAGAAGAGGTAGAGGCCGTGGAGGAAAAAGCTGTGGAAGCCAAAAAGGAAGCTAAAGCAGAGGAAGAAGAAGAGGAAAAACCCAAACGCAAAAGAGCTCCCCGCAAAAAAACGGAAAGCGAGGAAGAAAGCCCTGAGCCTGTAAAGGAAGAAAAAGTGGAGGAAAAGATCGTCGCAAAAGAAGTGGAGGCTCCTGCAAAGAAGGTGACAGAAGAAGAGGACGAGAACTCCGATCCCCGCAAACGAACCCGCCGCAAAAGGCCTGCCAACCAAAATACGCCCAATTCCAATCCCCCGACCAGAGAGCCAAGGCAACCGGCCAATTCAGATTCTTCCGGCCAGGGCCAACGTTCCAATACACACAGACAACCCAACCAGCGCCCTCCCGCCCCCAAGGACAACAGGCCTGCGGTACCTCAGGATGATTTTGACCTCAATGAGCTGGATGGCATCATCAGCAACCAGGGCGTCCTGGAGGTGATTTCTGATGGATATGGCTTCCTGCGTTCACCAGAATACAATTACCTGTCATCTCCGGATGATATCTATGTCTCTCCATCTCAAATCAAGCTTTTTGGCTTGAAGACAGGAGATACTGTCCTGGGACAGATTCGCCCTCCCAAAGAAGGAGAGCGCTATTTTGCGCTTTTGAAGGTAGATCGTATCAACGATCTGACGCCTCAACAAATCCGTGACCGGATTTATTTCGATCACCTGACACCACTTTTTCCAGACGAAAAATTCAATATAGCTGCAGATGCCAAGCCAGGTGATGACCTGTCTATGCGCATTTTGGACCTCTTTTGTCCCATTGGCAAAGGGCAGCGTGGCCTGATCGTATCCCAGCCCAAAACGGGTAAAACGATTTTGCTCCAGAAAGTCGCCAATGCCATCGCCCGCAATCATCCAGAGGCATATCTCATCATTTTGTTGATTGATGAACGGCCAGAGGAGGTGACAGATATGGCCCGGAATGTAAATGCCGAAGTGGTGGCCTCTACCTTTGATGAGCCTGCCGATCGCCATGTACACATTGCCAACCTGGTGCTTGAAAAAGCCAAGCGCATGGTCGAGTGTGGTCATGATGTTGTCATCTTGCTTGACTCCATCACGCGCCTTGCGCGTGCCCATAATACAGCCATGCCTGCATCAGGCAAAATCCTGACCGGTGGTGTGGATGCAAATGCTTTGCACAAACCCAAAAGGTTTTTTGGCGCAGCCCGAAACATCGAGCATGGCGGTTCTCTCACCATTTTGGCGACTGCCCTGATCGAGACTGGCTCGAAAATGGACGAGGTGATCTTTGAAGAATTCAAAGGAACCGGTAATATGGAGCTGCAATTGGATCGCCGACTGGCAAATCGTCGCGTCTATCCCGCGATCAATGTACTGGACTCAGGTACTCGGCGCGAGGACCTGCTGATGGACCCCAAAGACATCAGCCGCATCTGGGCGATACGCAAGTTTATGGCAGATATGAACCCCATAGAAACCATGGACTTCCTCAAAAGCCGCATGCTTTCAACGAAAAACAACGCAGAATTCCTGCAAACTATCAACCGATAGGTTAGTTTGAAGTTTTTAGTTTGCAGTTTTCAGTAAATATTTTCCTACTGCCTACTGCCTACTGCCTACTGCCGACTGCCTACTGGTCACTGCCCACTAAATACCATCCCGCTGTCGTGACAAAGTCACGAAAGTAAGGCACGGAGCCCAGGAGCTTATATTGCTCTCTGGGCTTCAAATTGAATTTGAAGCGGTAGATGGGATTGAAGAGATACAATCTCTTGTTGGCGATGTGGAGGTCGCTTTTTTGGGCGATTCGCTCAAAACGCGCAAGTGAAATCCCGGTGGATTTGATCTCCAGCAATTCTGTGATCACATTTTCAGGCTCTTTGCCTGCTTTCAGGATGGCTTGGTAGATGCCTTTGGGCAGCAAATGATAATAGGGGAGCTTGCTGAGCCATTTGCCCCGACAAATCTGCTGATGCCCGCCAAATGGCATGCGCCAGGGTGGGAAACCGAAAAATATTTTGCCGCCGGGTTTTAGAAATTTTTTGATGTAGGGGATAAAGCGTTCCTGCTCGGGAATATGCTCGATCGTATCTTTCAGGAGGATCAAATCAAATTGGCCTGCCCACTCATTTCCAAATGCTTCATCATAGACATTGGCCGCCAAAAAGTCTGCTTTTCCAGCCAGTACTTCTTCCGCCATCATATCACGGGCGACATCTATGCGGGCGGGATTGAGGTCAACCCCAAAAACCCAACAATTCCTGTCAGTAAATGCTTTCAGCACCCCGCCTTCAGCCGCTCCGATCTCCATGATTTTCATGTCTGGAAGCAAAGGCATAGCCTCTTCAATAAAGGGAATCAGGTAGTCCTGAGAATTCAAATATTGCTGCCTAAAGCGCTCAGTAATGGATGTATGTTGTTTCAAAGACATGCCTCAAGTATACTAAACAAATCCCTTCTTTCCGTACCTTTAGGCAAATTTCATCCATCACCTGACATGAGAAAAAACATCTTTTTATCACTTCTGATTTTTTGTGTGGGCAGCATAATGATAAGCCTGCCAGTCCACGCCCAGCAGCAAGACCCTTCCCGCATCACACTCGACCAGCTTTTTCTGTCGGGAGACTTCCATCCCAGAGGTTTTGGTGGCCTGCGCTGGCATGAAGGAGGCGAAAGCTACCTGCTTATGGAGTCCAATGACTCTGGTGATACCGAGATCGCCCGCTATCAAACAAAGTCCCGCCAACGGGAAGTATTTGTTTCAGCTGCACAACTCACCCCTGCGGGCCAGGACAAGCCGTTGGAAATGGATGATTATATTCTGACTGCTGATGGCAAAAAGATGCTCATCTTCACCAATACGCGTCGCGTGTGGCGGACAAATACGCGCGGAGACTATTGGCTCCTCGATCGGGAGTCCGGCAAGCTCCAACAACTCGGTAAGGGCCGACCAGAATCTTCCCTCATGTTTGCCAAACTATCGCCCAACGGCAAACAAGTTGCCTATGTAAGTGAAAGCAACATCTATGTGGAGGAGCTGGAAAGTGGAAAGATTCGACCTTTGACCCAGGATGGCAATGGCAACCTGATCAATGGCACTTTTGATTGGGCTTATGAAGAAGAACTCTTCTGCAAGGATGGATTTCGCTGGAGCCCGGACGGGCAGTATATCGCCTTTTGGCAGGTGGACGCGCGCGACATCCGCAATTTTTTGATGATCAATACGACCGATTCGCTCTATCCTTTCACCATTCCGGTGCAGTATCCCAAGGTGGGAGAGACGCCTTCGGCGGCGCATGTGGGCGTGATCGAAGTGAAGAGTGGGAACATTCAACGGATTCAGTTGAAAGGCGATCCCCGCCAAAACTACATCCCACGCATGCAGTGGCTGCAGGGAGAAGAAAACCGCCTGTTGATCCAACAACTCAACCGCAAGCAGAATATGCTCAAACTCTACCTCTATGATGTGGAATGGGAGGGTTGGGCAAAACACGTTTATACAGAAGAAGATGAAACATGGGTGGATGTCATCAACGCAGATGTGAGTACGAAATGGGAGGCCGTTGACGTACCCCAGATCAAAAATGGCTCAGCCATATTGTGGACCAGCGAAAAAAACGGCTGGCGTGATCTGTACGAAATGCGCCTGGGAGAAGAGGAATTTGACATGAGTTACGGCTTTTTGGAAAACTATGACATGGCACATTTTTATGGGGTGTATGAAGATTTGGAAAGGATTTATATCAGTGCTTCGCCCGAAAATGCTACCCAGCGCTACCTGTACAGCATTTCTACCCAGGGAAAGCACAAAGCAAAAAGACTCACCCCCAAAGAATATACCGGCATCAATGAATATGATGTTTCGCCAAACGGCAGGTATGCCATCCACACCCATTCGAATGCAAATACGCCTCCGGTGGTTCGCCTGATTTCCCTGCCTGACCACAAGCGGATCGAAATCCTGGAGGACAATGCGGCACTGAACAAGAAGTTATCCAGCTTGAAACTATCCGCCTGGGAATTTTTTCAGGTAACAACAGAAGAGGGCGTGCAGATGGATGGGAAAATGTTGAAGCCAACAGAATTTGTGCCCGGCAAAAAATATCCTGTCTTATTTCATGTTTATGGCGAACCCTGGGGCCAGATGGCCACAGATAGATGGGGAGGGATGTATGACCAGTACCTTGCGCAGCAAGGCTATATCATCATCGCGATGGACAACCGGGGCACGCCCTGCCTCAAGGGCCGCGCATGGCGCAAGGCCATCTACCGCAAGATCGGCATCATCAATGCCCGCGACCAGGCGATGGCCACCAGGGAAATCCTCAAGTGGGATTTCGTCGATCCGGACCGCATCGCGGTCTGGGGATGGAGTGGAGGCGGCTCCATGACCCTCAACCTGATGTTCCAATATCCAGAGATATACAAAACGGGTATGTCCATTGCGCCTGTCGCCAATCAACTCTACTACGACAACCTCTACCAGGAGCGCTACATGGGCCTTCCTTCGGAAAATATGGAGGACTACGTCCAGGGTTCTCCCATCACCCACGCCAAAAACCTACAGGGCAACCTCCTGCTCGTTCACGGTACCGGCGACGACAACGTGCATTATCAAAATGCAGAAGCCCTCATCAATGAGCTGATTCTGCACAACAAAATCTTCCAGGTCATGCCCTATCCCAACCGCTCCCACGGCATCTACGAAGGCACCAATACGACAAGACATTTGTATTCTACTTTAAGTGATTACTTAAAGAGAAACTGCCCTCCGGGGGGAAGGTGAGAGGCGGGACAGCGGGATGGAAGACTATAGATGTTAGATAAAAGATTTAGAACGAAAAATGAATCATGATTAAAATTGGGATTATAAATGTTTCTGACCGTGCCTCCAAAGGTATTTATGAAGATATACCCGGCAAAGCCATTCAGGCTACTTTGACAGATTATCTGTCTTCTGAATGGGAGGCTGTATACGCTGTCATTCCCGACGAGCAGGACCAGATCGAAGCGAAGCTGATCGAAATGGCAGATGAGCTGGGTTGCTGTCTGGTGGTCACCTCCGGTGGCACAGGCCCCGCGAAGCGGGATGTGACGACCGAAGCGACAGAAGCTGTCTGTGAGAAGCTCTTGCCGGGTTTCGGCGAGCTGATGCGCGCCGAGAGCCTGAAGTACGTGCCTACGGCCATCCTCTCCCGCCAGACGGCGGGCACACGAGGCTCCTGCCTCATCGTCAACCTGCCGGGCAGTCCCAGGGCCATCAGGCAGTGCCTGGATGTGGTTTTTCCGGCGATTCCTTATTGCATTGATTTGATAGGGGGACCCTATCTGGAGACCGATGAGGAGGTGATGGTGGCCTTTCGGCCGAAGAAGAAATGAGAGGATGGAAGCTTTGCCGCCGCTTAAAAGATTTCTACTTTTGCCCCCATGGCAATCTCCCCCCTCCGAAAAGGACGCAAAGTCCCCACATTTCCCATCACCGATCAGGAAGGAAAAAGCTTTTCCCTCAAAAACTACGAAGGCAAAAAAGTCATCCTTTTCTTTTACCCCAGAGACAATACGCCTACCTGCACAGAGGAGGCTTGCAACCTCCGCGACAACTATCAGCTGCTTCAGGAGCACGGCTTTGAAGTCATCGGGGTGAGCACCGATACGGCTCGTAAGCATCAAAATTTTATCAAAAAATTCTCCCTGCCCTTTCGCCTCATCGCCGATACGGACAACAAACTTACCGACGCTTTTGGCGTATGGGGGGAAAAACAGTTATTTGGCCGACATTATATGGGGCTCGTCCGCACTACTTTTGTGATTGATGAAAAAGGAAAAGTGGCGCATGTCATCTCCAAAGTAGAATCCAAAAACCACACGGCCCAACTACTCAAAGCATTAGGAATATGAAAAATCAAGTCGTTTTTCAGGATAAAGGGCGAATTCGCTACAAGGAAGCATGGGACCTGCAGGAGGCTTTGCTGAAAGCCAATTCGGATATCAAATTGGCTGCGGAGCGCGGCACGCCTCCTCATGAGGTGCCTACCACCCATCATCTTTTATTCTGCGAACATAATCCCGTCTATACGCTCGGCAAGAGCGGCAGCATCAGCAATCTTTTGCTGAATGAAGAAGGCCTGGAGGCCAAGGGGATAGAATATTTCAAAATCAATCGCGGAGGCGATATCACCTATCATGGCCCTGGCCAGATCACGGGTTATCCGATTTTCGACCTCGAAAAATTCAAGCCCGACCTGCATTGGTATCTGCGCACCATGGAAGATGCGGTGATCCATCTGCTGGCAGATTATGGCATCCCTGGCGAGCGCAGCAAGGGAGAAACCGGCGTTTGGCTGGATGTGGGCAAGCCCAACGCGCGCAAAATCTGCGCAATCGGCGTGCGCTGCAGCCGCTGGATCAGCATGCATGGCTTTGCCTTCAATGTGAATACCGATTTAGATTATTTCAAATACATCATTCCCTGCGGCATCACCGATAAAGCCGTGACGTCTTTGCAGGCTGAAGTAGGCTATGAGCTGGACTATGAAAAAGTCAAGCAGGAGCTGAAAGCGCATTTGGCACAAGCCTATGACTACAGCTACTCATCGGACGATAAATCGTTTCGTGAGGGAGAAACCTCCTCCCAAAGCGCTCATTCTTAGCAGATACATGCCTGCCCGCAGTTGACCGGTGGGCAGTTTCAGGGAAATCATTTCGCGCTCTGCTGCCTGGGTAATTGATGCGAGTTTTGCGCCTTTCAGGTCATATATTTCGCAGCGAAAAGCTTCCGTTATTTTTGGGGAAAAATAAAGTGTCAGGGGATCACCCGCAGCCAGCGGCTGGGGAGACAGGATGACAGAAAGCTGATTTTTTACTGCGAAATGTATTTCCAGCCATTCCTGTCCCAGGATTTCTCCTGATTCATTCAGCAGACGTAGTCTGTACACATTGGGCCCTGGGAAGGGGCGCGGGTCAGGGCTTTCGAAGATTTCGCCCGGGGCGAGTTCTTTTTTCGCCAACTGAATGAAAGCGCCATTGACTTCTTTTTCCAGGATATAGCTGGCTGGATGCAGCTGATTGCTGGCCTGCGCATGCAGGTAAATGAAATTGCCAAATAGCTCTCCTTCAAAGCTTATCTCTGTATTCGCCAGGAAAAAATCATACCTCAGCTCGATGTCATCTACCGCAAAGGAAGGGTCTGTGCCTGATCCATTCCCATCATTTTGCCATGTAAAACCGAAGCGAAAGCTGGGATTGTTGTTGGCGCAGGCAGGCAGGGGAATATTGATATTTGTCCATTGCCCCTGATCCAGGCCGGAGCATGCTCCCACGCCCCCGCAGCAAATATTGGCAAAGAGACATAAAAAAGGATCGGAGCAAAGGCAGCATGGGCTTGCAGGCAAAGGGCTGCCGCCCGGCATGTCCTGCCAGGTGGTGCCGCCATTGCAACTGTAAACGACCTTTACCTGGTCGTTGGGCAGGTCGCCCTGCGCGGCGATATAGTCAAAGCTTACAGAAATGCTTTGGTAGTTGCTGCAGTCTATCACAGGGGATTCTATCCGGCGGTGTGTGATGTTGGAAGCGTTGGTGGCGTCGTAGGCGGCGCCACAGTCTGGCGTGCCACACAGGCCGCCTATGGCGCTCACATGCAGGGACGCATTGGCGTTGGGGCAGGAAGATCCGCACAGGCCCGCAGGCGTGCCGCACTCTTCGCCACTTACATACCATTGGTTGGCATTTGCCTGGCTGCCAAGCTCTGTCTGCGTCCAATTGCCAAATATATCCGCAGGATAGTTGTGGGCCAGGGTGGCCCTGGCAGTGCTGCCAGCACTGAAAGTCTCCGTCCAAAAGACGGTTTGGCCCTGAGCAAAATTGACAAACAAGACGAAAGCAAGTAGCGCTATCCCATACCTCATAATTTCTTCTACTTATGCTGAAAGATACCATTTTTCCTTCTTTTCGAAAAACGAAAAGAAAAAGCCGCTTTGGGGGAAGCGGCTTGCAGTATCTGTCAGAAAAAATATTTTTCGATCAAAAATCCTTCACAAAAGGATAATCGCCGATGTACACATCATTGAATATCTCCTGTGTGTCGGGATAGGGAGAGTTTTCAGCAAAATCTACACTTGCATCTACTTCCTTTTTGATTTCAGCTTCCAGCTCATCGTAAGCGCTTTCCAGGTCCATCTTTTGGGTCTGTGCATATACCTTCAGGGCAATGAGAGGATCCTGATCTTTATAGCGCTCCAACTCCTCGCGGGTGCGGTATTTCATGGGGTCAGACATAGAGTGACCCTTGTAGCGGTAGGTCTTCATTTCGATGAAGTAAGGCCCTTTTCCGCTGCGGATATGCTCCACCACAGGGGCAAGCTCTGCCATTACATCAAGGACATTCATGCCATTGACAGCCTTGGAGGGCATATCAAAGCCATGAGCCATTTTGTAGAGGTCGGTCACATTGGACGTCCGCTCTACCGATGTGCCCATCGCATAGTTGTTATTTTCGACGATGTAAAGAACCGGAAGCTTCCAGGTCATCGCCATATTGAATGCCTCGTGGAAAGCGCCCTGGCGCACAGCGCCGTCGCCCATCAGGCAGACACAGATATTGTTGGTCTTGTTGTATTTCTCTGCGAAAGCGATTCCTGCTCCCAGTGGAATCTGCCCACCAACGATCCCATGACCACCGGCAAAGTTATTTTCCCTGTCAAAATAGTGCATAGAACCGCCTTTTCCGCGAGAACTTCCACCCACTTTTCCATAAAGCTCAGCCATACACTCATCGGATGTCATGCCTCTGGCAAGTCCGCCACCGTGATCACGGTAAGCAGTGATGACCGTGTCATCTTTGGTGATAACTCCCTCAATACCCACTGCTACTGCTTCCTGGCCAATATACAGGTGGCAAAAGCCTCTGATCTTGCGCTGCATATAGAGCTGGCTGGCACGCTCTTCAAAGCGACGGATGCGAAGCATCTCTTTGTATAAGTGCAGTACCTGCTCTTGATTGTATTTCTGTTTCGGTGTGGTCTTAGCTTTTGCCATTGAGAATAATGAAAAAATGGTTTTATAACATGCTAGTTGTTAGCCGCGGCTAATTTCAATATTTTTGCGGACGTTTTCAAATTAGCAATCATAATCATGCAGAAATTCAATACTACTTTTGCCTTTGTGATAGCATTATGCATGCTGTCCTTTTCTCAAGCTCAAACAGACAATTGCCTCGCAGTAGAAGGCTTTGAAGCCGATCTGGCTTATACTTCCGAATTGTTTCCCGGTAAATGCGCCCAATTTGCGCTGGGAACGGACTATTTTTACTACCAGGCTAAAGCGGGAAAATCCGCTCAAAAAATAAAATGGGCTGATAAGCAGGACAGAAGCTTTGTGCTGCAACTTGTAGAAGAAAAAACAGTAAAGAAGGCGGTAGATGCCCTGTTTTTGGTTGACGCCATTGAGCATTGGGCCGAAAAACGAATTCTCATAATAGAGGAGCAATATGCAGCAAGAATATATAGCTCGGCAGAATTGGAAGCTTTTCCCTATAAAATGGAGGAATCCGGTTTAGGAATTCATATATTGGAAAAAGGGGATGGCCCCTTGCCAGAAGCAGGAAAGTCCGTTTCTGTTCATTACAGAGGCTATCTGTTGGATGGCAACATTTTTGACGAATCCTACAAGCGCGGTCAGGCTTTTTCATTTCCGCTCGGCAGAGGCCGCGTGATCAAGGGCTGGGACGAAGGTATCGCCCAACTTCCGGTGGGCACACATGCACTCCTCAAAATCCCGGCAGAAATGGGATACGGTGCGCGCGGACAAGGTTCTATCCCTCCCAACAGCACCCTGGTATTTGATGTATTTGTTAAGGGAAATTAAGTAACGTATAGCCACACTAATCAACAACTATTTAATCTGAAAGTTTATGGAAGAAATTATGGTAGCAAAACCCGCAATTGAAGGCGGGGTCCGTATTGAGAGGCGGATTAACTCACGCCTCAGTGAGATTGACATGGATAATATCCCCTTTGGCCGCGAATTCAGCGACCACATGCTGGTGGTCAATTATACAGACGGAAAATGGCAGCAGCCCGAGATCAAGCCCTACGGCCCTATCGCTTTCACGCCAGCGATGTCCGCACTGAATTATGGACAATCTATATTTGAAGGGATGAAAGCCTATCGCGGCACGGATGGCGACATCCGCCTTTTTCGCCCGAAAGAGAACCTCAGCCGCATGAATCGCTCCGCTGAGCGCATGTGCATGCCCGCTATCCCCGAAGACATCTTCATGAATGGCCTGAAGCAGCTCCTCACCCTGGATGCCAATTGGGTCCCTAAGCAGGAGCAAGGCACTCTGTATATCCGTCCCCTCATGTATGCCACCGATGACTATATTGGGGTAAAAAGCTCTGACAATTATCAATTTGTACTGTTTACCTGTCCGGTGGGGTTGTATTATAAAGAACCGGTTAACCTCCTGGTTACCAAGGAGTTTGTGCGCGCAGCGATAGGCGGTACAGGTGCGGCCAAAGCCGCCGGCAACTATGCAGCAGCGATGCTGCCTGACAAGATAGCCAAGTCACAGGGCTACCACAATATCCTGTGGCTGGATGGCCGTGATCACTTGTACATAGAAGAATGTGGGACCATGAATGTGTTTTTTGTGGTCGGTGATACCGTGCTTGCACCGCGTTTGGTCGGTACCATTCTCCCAGGCATTACCCGCAAAAGCGTCATGCGCCTGATAAGAGACAATGGATACAAAATGGAGGTGCGCCGGATCTCTATCCATGAAATCGAAGAAGCGTATGAGGAAGGCTTGCTGAAAGAGACCTTTGGTACAGGTACAGCTGCCAGCATCGCGCATGTTAATATGATTGGTTTTCAGGGTAAAAAAATGTTTTTGCCACCCGTTGAGGAGAGAGCAATAGGAAACTGGCTTTCCGATACCCTCAATGATATCAAGCATGGGAATGCCAAAGATCCTTATGGTTGGGTAACGAAATTGTAATTTTTTCTGAAATCCTTATACCTTTACACCGCTTTACCTTTATAGCTAATATTGACAGATGGACTGGAAAAATTATCAAAAAATCATCTTACCTAATATTCCGGATTACCACAAGATAGATGTGTATGAGAAAAACGGAGGCTATGAAGGCCTGCGAAAAGCCATGACACAGGAAGAGTGGGACCCCAAAGCAGTGGTAAATGAAGTGAAAGCTGCCAATATCAGAGGTAGAGGTGGAGCGGGCTTTAATGCAGGCCTGAAGTGGTCTTTTATGCCTCCCAAGCAGGAAGGCCTGCCTCGTTACCTCGCCTGCAATGGCGACGAATCCGAGCCCGGTACCTGCAAAGACCGCCGTCTTTTTGAGTACAATCCTCACCTTTTTATAGAAGGTGCCATCATCGCATGTTATGCGATGGAGATGGACGCCGCCTACGTCTACATCCGTGGCGAGTATATCGACTGGATCGAGATGCTGCAGGCAGCAGTCGACGAGGCCTACGCCAAAGGCTATGTCGGCGACAACATCATGGGCAGTGGAAAAAACATCCACATGCACATCCACCGGGGAGCCGGTGCCTACATCTGTGGAGAGGAAACCTCTCTGATGGAGTCGCTGGAGGGCAATCGCCCTTACCCTCGTTCCAAGCCGCCTTTCCCCGCCCAAAAGGGCCTCTGGGGCTATCCTACTACCATCAACAATGTCGAGACATTGTCCCATGCTGCCCTTGTCATGCGCAATGGCGCTTCCTGGTACAGCAGCATGGGCGCGCAAACGCATCCCGGTCCCTGCATTTATGGCATATCAGGCCATGTCAACCGCCCCGGTGTATATGAATACCCCACAGGGATGCTTATCTCCGATCTGATCTACAAAGTTGCAGGCGGTATCCGCAATGGCAAAAAGCTAAAAGCTGTGGTGCCGGGAGGTTCTTCTGTGCCGATTCTCACAGCCGAAATGATCGAAGGCATCACCATGGATGCTGACTCATTGCGTACCGTAGGTACCTTTATGGGAACCGGCGGTATGTGTGTGCTGGACGAAGATACCGACATCGTCAATTTCCTCCTCCGGACCTCCAAATTTTACGACCACGAGTCCTGCGGACAGTGTACACCTTGTCGCGAGGGTACAGGCTGGTTTGTGAAAGTACTGGAAAAAATCGCTCGTGGCGATGGCGAGACGAAAGACCTGGACTTGCTGCTCGATCTTTGCGACCGCATGGAAGGCCGCACGGTATGTGCGCTGGCAGATGCTGCCGCCTGGCCTGTCAGGAATACGATCAACCGATTCAGGGGAGATTTTGAAGCGAAAATTAAGAAAGCGACGCTGATCGCTACTTCTTAAATATCCTCCTCCCCATCCAATAAGTCGCGCCCACGGCAAAAACAATGATGCTGATCGAACTCAGCGGCATCAGGATGGCTGCTACCACAGGTGACAACAAGCCCTGCACGGCAAAACCCAATCCGACCACATTGTAGACAAGGGAGAAAATAAAGCCGATTTTCACCAATTGATAGCTTTTCTGTGAAAAGCGGAAGATGCCTGGCAACAGCTCAAAGCTTTTTGCATCCAGGATGGCATCGCAGGCAGGCGAAAAATTGTTGATGTCTTCGGATATGGCGATGCCCACATCGCTTTGTTTGAGTGCGCCTGCGTCGTTCAGGCCGTCTCCTATCATCATGATCTGTGCGCCATTTTGCTGGGCTTGCCTGATGTAGGCAAGCTTGTCGAAAGGCGATTGCAGGAATCGCATGGGCGTTTCCGGTGGAAAAAATGCCTGCAGGCGAGCCTGCTCGCCGGGATGATCTCCTGACAGGAGAGAGAAGCTAAGGGCCTTTTTCAGGCGATCTATGATCTCCCTGAGCTGCGGACGATAACTGCTCTGCATCAGGCAGTGGGCACGCAACTGGCCATTGATGACAAAGTAGGAACCTTTGGGAGCTAAATTTTGAGGTGCTGCAAGCACGGAGCCGACGAAATCGGCTGAGCCGAGGTGGAGCTGCTGGCCGTCTATCCTTGCCTGCAGGCCTTTGCCTGCTATTTCTTCCACGGCTTCGATGTCTGCCCACGCTATTTTGGGGCTGCCTTCCAGGAAGGCCGAAATCGCACGGCTCAGCGGGTGAGTGGATTGGAGGCTCAGGTTGTATAGCATACTTTTTTCCCTTTCTGATAAAGCGCCTCCTATCTCTTCCCATTCCAGTTTTTGGCCATGGGTGAGGGTTCCGGTTTTGTCAAAAACAACATGGGAGATATGCGCCATGCGTTCGACTACCTGTGGATTTTTCAGGTAAAAGCCTTTTTTACCCAGTATGCGCAAGGCATTGCCAAAGGTGAATGGAGAGGTTAGCGCCAGGGCGCAGGGGCAGGCGATGATCAGCACGGAAGTGAATACATGGATGGCCATGCCCGGTTCTATAACTAACCAGGCGATGCCTGAGCCGAAGGCAATCGCGAGGATCGCGAGGGTAAAGTATTTGCCGATTTTATCGGCCAGGTGAAAGAGGCTGTGCTTCTCCTGGCTTTGCTCAAAGGCCTCTGCATTCCATAATTTTGTCAGGTAGCTTTGGTCTACCGCTTTGGTCAGTTCTAACTCTACAGAAGCCCCTATCTGCCTGCCTCCGGCATAGATATGCTCTCCGAGTTTGCGGCGCACAGGCTCGGACTCTCCCGTCACGAAGCTGTAGTCTACATTTGCCTGCCCGTTGATCAGCAGGCAATCTGCCGGAATCAGTTCCTGATTGCGGATGAGCACATGGTCTCCGACCTCCAATTCTGGCAAGGCTGTGGACTTCCATTCGCCTGCCTCTTTTCGCATCACTGCTACAGGAAAATAAGATTCATACTGCCTTTCAAAGGAAAGCGTGTCGTATGTTTTCTGCTGAAACCATTTCCCTATCAGCAAAAAGAAAACCAGGCCCACCATGGCGTCAAGGTAGCCCGGGCCTGTTTGCGAAAGGATTTCGTAGCCGGAACGGCCGAAGAGGGTCAATATGCCGATGGAGATAGGCACATCTATATTCAGGCCTTTTTGCCTGATGCTGTACCATGCCGAGCGCAGGTAATCCTGGGCTGAATACAGCAGAACTGGTAGAGACAATACAAGATTCAGGTAGCCAAAAAATATAGCAAACTCCTCCCCCAGCTCGATCTGGAGGGAAAAATACTCCGGAAAACTCAGGAGCATGATATTGCCGAAGGCAAAGCCTGCGATACCGAGTTGGTAAAACAAACGCCGGTTGTAGCGGCTGCTTTTTTTCTGCTTGAGGTCCTGCAGGTTGATTTCGGGCTCGTAGCCGATAGAGGCGAGCAGTTCAACAAGCTCGCGGAGGCTGAGTTTTTCATGCTCAAAAACTACGGTGAGTTCTTTTTTGAGAAAATTGACCTGGGTGCGCACGACTCCCTCCCTGAGCTTATACAGCTTTTCCAACAACCAAATACAGGAACTACAGTGAATCTGAGGAAGGTAAAAGCTGATATGGCTTTGGGTCTCATCCTGAAAGTCCAGCAGGCGCTGGATGATCGGGGGGCTGTTGAGGTACTCAAAGCGGTCGCCCTGATTTTTGGATTTGAGGCTGATGCCGGGATGTGCCTCTAAATCATAATAATTACAGAGGTCATTTTCGCTTAAAATCTGAAAAACCATCTTGCAGCCATCGCAGCAAAATGGTTTTTCTTCGAATAAAATCGGTTTATGTCCACAACTATCACCGCAGTGATAGCAAGTGGTGGTTTCCGTGGAAACAGCTTTCATTGTGAGAGATTGAGTAGTCACGGGCGCAAATTATCCTGCTTGTCGCGACTTGGCGTTTACGCTTTCACAGTCCTGGAAATGACTTTTGTCACCATCTACTGCAAACTGCCAACTTACTCCCTGTCAACTAATTAATGCTGAACGAGGAAGGCATTCGCTCCCCAGCTACCGCTGATTTTTTTGAAGTTATTCAAATAGGTTCTTGCCTGATCCTGCTCCCTCAGGCTGCCATAGATGACAGCATACAGATAGGTGCCATTCACCTCTTTGCAGCGGATATAGGTTTTGTACAAGGAGTATTTTCCTTTGAATTCTTCAGCTTTTTCTGCCGCCTGACAGAGGCTGCGGGAAGCATATACCTGTAGGCCCCACCCCTCAGAGTTCAGGATGGTATAGTCTTCAGTATAGGATACATTGGGACTCAAACGGCCCTGAAAATGCGCGCATTTGCGTGTGTCATTCGGGTCAATGGCTGTTCCATCACCTGTAGTGGGAAAACCTCCGGTATTAGCTGTGGTTCCACCTCCTGGCAGGGAAGCCAGTGCATCAACACGGTTTTTTAGTTTTTCATTTTCCTGAACAAGGGAGCCATTATCTGTTCTTAGGGCATCATTTTCCCGCTGAAGCTGACCTACCTGTGATCTCAACGTAGAGTTTTGTTCTACATAAGCCTGGTTTTCTTCCCTTAGGCGTGTATTGACCAGATCCATCTGGTTGTTCTCCTGTGTGAGGGTCTGTACTTCTGTTTCAAGTTGTGAAACTGTCTCGCGCAAAGTTTTTTTGCTTTGGGCTTGAAGGGCTGGCATCGCCATCAAGACAATAATGGAAAAAACAGCGATTTTCTGAATGGTTCTCATATTTGTTGAAATTTTTTGACTTTGGCTAATTCAATCTGATAAGAGTAAATTAAAGCATCTTTTTAGCAAACTGAAAGAAATCGGGCTAAAAAAAATAGGTTTACTAAACTTATAAAGTTTAGTAAACCTATTTTTTCATATCAGGTAAGATTTTTCTCTTACATCATGCCCGGCATGCCACCGCCATGTGCATGGCTGTGTGGTGCTTCTTCTTCAGGCTCCTCAGTGATAACACACTCTGTGGTGAGCATCATAGAAGCGATAGAAGCTGCGTTTTCCAAAGCAGTACGGGTCACCTTGGTAGGATCGATGATTCCTGTAGCGAAGAAGTTTTCATACCTCTCGTCACGGGCATTGAAGCCGTAGTCAGCGACATCGCTGTTGCGAACTTCGTTGAGGATCACACCAGCCTCCAGGCCGGCGTTCTCTACGATGAGGCGAAGCGGCTCTTCGAGCGCACGGCGCACGATCGCAACACCTACACCACAATCCCCTTTCAACAGATCATCGTGGATACCGCCACGACCTTTTTCCAAAGAGTTGATGGTGCGAACGAGGGCAACGCCACCACCTGGCACGATACCTTCTTCTACAGCTGCTTTGGTAGCATGAAGTGCGTCATCTACGCGGTCTTTCTTCTCTTTCATTTCTACTTCAGTAGCAGCACCTACATAGAGGACAGCTACTCCGCCAGAAAGCTTGGCAAGACGCTCTTGCAATTTCTCACGGTCGTAATCAGAAGTAGTGGTTTCGATCTGTGCTTTGATCTGGTTGACACGCGCTTTGATCATGTCTTCTTCGCCACGACCTTCAACGATGGTTGTATTGTCTTTGTCGATGCTGATTTTCTTGGCAGAGCCCAGCATGTCCAAAGTTGTATTCTCAAGTTTGTAGCCACGCTCTTCGCTGATCACCTGACCACCTGTGAGGGTAGCGATGTCTTCGAGCATAGCTTTGCGGCGGTCACCAAAGCCAGGAGCTTTGACAGCAGCTACTTTGAGTGAGCCACGGATTTTGTTGACTACCAGAGTTGCCAAAGCTTCTCCTTCTACATCCTCAGCGATGATGAGCAGAGGACGACCTGTCTGTACAGACTGCTCAAGTACGGGGAGCAGGTCTTTCATGCTGGAGATCTTTTTGTCATACAAAAGGATGTATGGATCGTCCAGATCAACTTCCATTTTGTCAGGATTGGTGACAAAGTAAGGAGAGAGGTAACCGCGGTCAAACTGCATACCTTCTACTACCTCCAGGTAGGTGTCAAGGCCTTTAGCCTCCTCAACGGTGATCACACCGTCTTTGCCTACTTTGTCCATCGCATCAGCGATGAATTTTCCGACTTCAACATCGTTGTTGGCGGAAATGGTAGCTACCTGAGCGATCTGCTCAGAAGAGCTGATGCCTTTGGACATCTTCTTCAGCTCAGCGACAACTACTTTCGTAGCCTCGTTGATGCCTCTTTTGATCTCCATAGGATTGTGACCTGCGGTCACGTTTTTCAATCCTTCGCGGATGATCGCCTGAGCCAATACCGTAGCGGTAGTGGTACCGTCACCTGCGATGTCAGCGGTTTTGGAAGCAACTTCCTTCACCATCTGCGCACCCATGTTCTCGATTGGATCAGCCAATTCGATCTCCTTAGCCACGGTTACACCGTCTTTGGTGATCGTTGGAGAGCCAAATTTTCTGTCGATAACGACATTGCGGCCTTTTGGGCCGAGTGTTACTTTCACAGCATTAGCCAACTTGTCTACGCCTTTTTTCAGGCCGTCACGAGCGGTGCTGTCAAATTGAATGGTTTTACCAGCCATTTTTATTTTGTATTTGTTGTGTTAAAAGAATGATAAAAAGATTTGGTCAAAAAAAAACTGACATTAAGCGATTGCCAAAATGTCAGATTCACGCATGATGAGATAATCACTGCCGTCGATGTTGAGCTCTGTGCCGGAGTATTTTCCATAAAGCACTACGTCACCCACTTTGACAGTGGTAGGCTCATCTTTCTTGCCTGGGCCTACAGCCATAACAATTCCTTTTTGTGGTTTTTCCTTCGCAGTATCAGGAATAAAGATACCAGAAGCAGTTTTTTCCTCCGCAGCTGCGGGTTCAACTACTACGCGGTCAGCTAGTGGTTTGATGTTGATTGCCATATCTAAAAACAGTTTTGTTTGATTTGATGAATACTTTGATAGATTTTACATTGAAAATCTGTCATGGCGCAAACGAAAAACATGCCAAGGGCCAAAAGCCTGTCAAAATTGCAATTTGTGTCATTTTTGACAGGGCATTTTGGCAAAAGAGAATGAGTAGATGAGCCGATGAGCGGATTTAGAGAAGAACGTTTAATTTGCCGTTTCAACACAAATTATCTGATCATGATTTCCTTCTTATTCAAAATTAGTGGATGTATCCTTGTGGGTTTTGCTCTGCTCTCTTTGCAGGCTTGTGAAGGAGAACCGCAGCCGCCTACACACCTGGCGCAGGCAGCGCTGATTCCGATTCCCGCACAGGTTATAGAAACGGGCAAGTCTTTTAGCATAAAGGAAGACAAGCAAGTGTTTTTAGGCGAAGATACTGAGGCGTTGCAAGCTCTGGCTGGCCATATTTCCAGCCAGTGGAAGGCTCTCACGGGCTACGCCCTCGCCCGCAGCAAAGCTGCGTCCCAAGGCCAAAACGGCCTGCATCTGACGCTGTCAGATAGCCTGAAAGGCGAAGCCTACCGCCTCTCCATCGGCCAGCGATCTATTCAAATAGATGCAGGCACGGCCGATGGCATCTTCAGAGGCTGGCAAAGCCTGGAGCAATTGATGCGCCTGCAACAGGCGGACGAAGAAGGAAACATTTCCTTGCCGACAGGCGAGATCGAAGACGCCCCCAACTATGCTTACCGGGGCACCATGCTGGATGTTTCCCGCCACTTTTTTACAGTGGAAGAAGTGAAAGCATATATCGACATGATCGCTATGTACAAAATCAACTACCTGCATCTGCACCTGTCGGATGATCAGGGCTGGCGCATCGAGATCAAATCCTGGCCCAATCTGACGACGCATGGCGGCAGCACAGAAGTGGGAGGGGGAAAAGGCGGCTTTTATACACAGGAAGACTACCAGGAACTTGTGCGCTACGCCCAGGCGCGCTATATCACCATCGTGCCTGAAATAGATATGCCAGGCCATACAAATGCCGCTTTGGCCTCTTATGCCGAATTAAATTGCGATGGCAAAGCGCCCGAATTGTACACAGGAACGGAGGTTGGCTTTAGCACTTTTTGTGCGAATAAAGAGATCACCTATCAGTTTGTAGATGATGTGGTGCGGGAAATCTGCGCGATCACGCCGGGGCCATATTTCCACATTGGTGGCGATGAGTCGCATGTCACGAAAAAAGAAGATTACATCCTTTTTGTCTCCAAAGCGCTGGAAATAGTGGCGAAATACAAGAAAATAGCTGTCGGCTGGGACGAGATTCATCAGGCGGAGCTGCCTGTCGGCACCGTCGCCCAGTACTGGCGCAATGCCGAAAATGCCAGCAGTGCTGTTCGAAAGGGTGCCAGGGTCCTGATGTCGCCTGCGACTTACGCTTATCTCGATATGAAATATGACAGCACCACGGAGCTGGGCCTGGCCTGGGCTTCGCTGATAAGTGTGGAGCGGGGCTATAGCTGGAATCCAGACTTGCTGGAGGCGGCGATTTCCCGCGAGCATATTCTGGGGATAGAAGCGCCGCTTTGGTCGGAGACGATTGCGGATTTGAGTGATATGACTCAGCTGGCCTTCCCGCGCCTGTGCGGCTATGCCGAGATCGGCTGGTCCGCTGCGGAGCAGCGGGATTGGGCAGGCTATCGCCTGCGACTGGCAAAGCATGCTGCTTTGCTGGAGGGGATGGGCGCCAACTTCTTCCGGACGCCGGAGGTAGATTGGGAGAAGTAGGCTTACTTCTCCCAGGCTTTCTCGCTATTTTTTGGTTTTGTAAATCGGCCGCATCAGGTTGTCTATACTCAGGATTTTGTCGAGCTCTCCCTCCGTAAGCAATCCTTTTTCCAACACCAATTCGCGGATCGTCTTGCCCGTGGCGATAGCTTCTTTGCCGATCAGGTCGCCCATGTGATGGCCGATATGCGGATTGAGAAAAGTGATCAATCCGACCGAATTGAGGACCATTTGCTGGGTGCGCTCTGCATTGGCAGTGATGCCATTGATGCACTTATCTGCCAGGGTGGTGCAGGCGTTGGCGAGCAATTCGAAGGATTCGAAAATACACTGTGCCAGCACAGGCTCCATCACATTGAGCTGCAATTGCCCCGCCTCGGCGGCGAAGCAGACGGTCACATCGTTACCGATGATCTTGAAGCAGACCTGGTTGACGACTTCCGGTATCACCGGATTGACCTTGGCGGGCATGATGGAAGATCCGGCCTGCATCTCAGGCAGGTTGATCTCGTTGAAGCCGCAGCGCGGGCCGGAGGACAGCAGGCGCAGGTCGTTGCAGATTTTGGAAAGCTTGATGGCCAGGCGCTTGAGGGCGCTGGAAATCATGACATAGGCACCACAGTCCGAAGTCGCTTCGATGAGGTTGGGCGCACTCACAAAGTTGGCGCGGGTGTATTCCTGCAAATAGCCGACGGCTACATCTTTGAAGCCCTTGGGGGCATTGATGCCCGTGCCGATGGCTGTGGCACCCAGGTTGACTTCCAGGATCAGGTCCCGGTTGTGCTGGAGATTTTTGATCTCCTCCTTGAGGTTGGCCGCCCAGGCACCAAACTCGTCGCCCAGCGACATGGGCACCGCATCCTGCAATTGGGTTCTACCCATTTTCAATACATCCTCAAACTCGGATGCCTTCTTATCGAGCTTCCTGTTGAGGTAGCTGATCTTATCGAGCAGGTAGTCGATATAGTAAAAGATAGCCACGCGAAAGCCCGTGGGATAGGCGTCATTGGTGGATTGGGAGCGATTGACGTGGTCATTGGGGTTGATGATGTCATAGCTTCCTTTTTCAAAACCATTGAGTTCCAGGGCGATATTGGCGATCACCTCATTGGTGTTCATATTGACGGAGGTGCCTGCACCTCCCTGGAAGACGTCCGTAGGGAAGTATGGCACATACTTCGGCAGGTTTTCCAGAATTTCATCACAGGCCTGGATGATCATATCGGCCTTGTCTTCTGGAACTGTGCCGACTTCTTTGTTGGCACTGGCGCAGGCTTTTTTGGTAAGGACCATTCCCTTTATGAAAATGGGAAAATCGCCAATTTTTGAATTGGAGATCTGGAAGTTTTGCACCGCCCGCTGGGTGTGGATACCGTAGTAGAGATCGTTGTTGATCTCCATTTCGCCGAGTAGATCGTGTTCTATTCTTGTCTGCATTGCGTGTGGGTTATATGTGGTGAAAAGATAGGGGAAATTTATGTTTCCTTCTCTATCGTTTCAACACTTTTACCACGGCAGATTTTTAGTAATACCTAAAGCGGGATAACTTGCTACTGACTTGCTTTTTTACCTCTGAGAACTAGCAGGGCTCCCCCCCCAACGATCAGCAACACACCAATAATAGGTGGCCATTCTACAGAGTGACTCTTTTCTTTTTGTATTTCGACTGGGCCTATGTCAACCACTTTTTCAGTAGTCATATAGTTGAATCCCGTCATGACGAGCATCAATATACCAATGGCGATCAGGACAATTCCTCCTATTTTGGGTTTCATGTTATTCGTTTTAATGAACCTCTGTTATGTCAGTAGGTTTAGGGTAAAGTTCTCCTTTTCTCCTCATCCAGGCATTACACAATTCCCGCAAAAAGTTGCACAATTTGCGCATTATTTTAGCATATTAAGCATGTAAGCCCTATCTTCTAAAGGATGAAACTCTTTATTCAAAATATGGTAAGCCTGCGGTGTAAGATGCTGGTCAAAGCAGAATTAGAAAAACTTGACCTGGCTTTTACCAATATAGAACTGGGGGAAGTGCAGCTGGTGGAAAACATTTCTGAAATCAAAAGAGGGCAACTCAAAGAAGCTTTGCATACCTCAGGCCTTGAGCTGATGGACGATAAAAACGCGATATTGATAGAAAGGATAAAAAATACCATTGTAGAGATGGTCCACTACACGGACGATTTACCGGGAGTCAATTTTTCTGTATTTCTGAGCAAAAAACTAAATCAGGATTATCAATTGCTCTCTGAAATTTTTTCCAAAACCAAAGGCATCACCATTGAGCATTTTATCATTCTTCACAAAATAGAAAGGGTAAAGGAATTGCTCATGTATGATGAATTAACCCTCACAGAGATATCCTACAAGCTACATTATAGCAGTGTCGCACACCTCTCCAATCAATTCAAAAAAACAACCGGACTCACCCCTTCCTTCTTTAAAAATTTGAAAAATAAGGAGCGCAGCAACCTGGAAAACCTGTAAAAATCACGCCCGCTTTCCCCGTAAATTATATAACAATTTCTGCTAATTGTGTAAGCTTTTCGCCAGTTGGAGGGTGCATATTGTATTGAATATGAAAGGCAAATCACATATTTAATCAATCAACAAAATGTCAAAAGGAAAAGATTCAAAAAAGAAATCAGACAAGACAGCTCCCTCAAAAACTGCCAAGGAAAAGAAGGCAGACAAAGCGCTGAAGAGAAATGATAAAGGTGGCCCCGGACAAATTGGGTCCTAAGGTCAGCTTGTTGTTTCCCAAACAATTGATTTTGTCCTTCGTTCACCCCGACCGAAGGTTTTTTTATTTTTTGTCATCTAAGCTTTCAAATACCATTAAAAACAGTTTAGATGATAAAAAAAACAACCCTCTTTCTCCTCAGCTTGCTCATGACAAGCTCCCTCTTCGCCCAGATCGACGGCGACAATATCTTTGACCAAAACCAAATCATCAAGATAGAACTGAACTTTAAGCAAACAGGCTTTTGGGACAGTCTGGTGGCAAATTATAGCACCACCGCTTATATGAAAGCTGATCTTACGCTGACCGATACGACCGGGACCTACACTTTCAATGATGTCGGCGTGCGGCTGAAAGGCAATTCCAGCTACACCCATCCGGGCAATAAGAAGTCCTTCAAAATTGATTTTAATGAGTATGTCAAAGGCCAGAAATACGATGGGCTGAAAAAGCTCAATTTTAGCAATGGCTTCAAGGATCCGAGCTGTATCCGCGAAAAAGTATTTTTTGATCTCTGTCAGGCCGCAGGCGTGCCTGCGCCGCGCGCCAACTTCGCCAATGTCTACTTCAATGGCACCTTGTGGGGCTTTTATACCGTCGTGGAGCAGATTGACGATCAGTTTCTGGATTGGCGGATTTTGGACGATGACGGCAATTTGTTTAAAGCCGGGGACAATTTCGGCACCAGCAATGCTGCCGCAGATCTGAAAGATTATGGCACGCTGCAATCGGCCTATGAAAGTCGCTACGAGCTCAAAACCAATGAAGACGCCAATGATTGGAGCGACCTGATCGACCTGATTGATTTTATCAATAACTCTTCGGCGGCTGATTTTGAAAATCAACTGGCAGATCGTATCGAACTGGCGGAGTACCTCCGCTCTGCTGCGATTGACAACCTTTTCTCCAACCTCGACAGCTATACCGGCTCCGCCCGCAATTATTACCTCTACCACAACCTCACCACAGATAAATGGGAGTGGATCAAGTGGGATGCAAATGAATCCTTTGGCTCCTATGGAGGCAGAAACCTCAACATGACTTCCCTGGCACTGAATTATCACGATAATGACAGGCCTTTGCTGGCAAACATCTTTAACAGCCCGAAGCTCTACGATCAGTACCTCACAGAAATGTGTTATGTAACGGAAAACTTTTTCAATCCTACCTACATCACGGCGCAGGTCAATGAGTTGAAAAGCCTGGTTCAGGCAGCTGTCTATGCAGATGGAAATAAGATGTATACCAACGCCAATTTTGACACCAATCTCTACAACAATATCACCTCCGGCGGAGGGCCAATGGGCGGCACGACCTATGGCCTGACCTCCTTTGTGCAGGCAAAAACAAGCTTTCTTGCTGGCGCCCTGGACTGTTCGCTTTTTACAGATATAGATGGGCTTTCAAAAGACGATATCATCCTTTACCCTAACCCCGCGCAGGATTTCATTTCTGTAAAATGGGAAAATCTTCAGATAGAAAGCCTCTATCTCATCAATGCCCTGGGACAGAGGATATATCAGGAAGATACTTTTGGCAAATCCGAAAGCCGCATAGAGGTCTCCAGCCTTGAGGCTGGGATGTATATCCTCGTATTGACTTCGGGTCATGATCGGGTGACAAAGAAGCTGATAGTGAACTAAGACCTAATGGTCATTATTCATCTCCTTTATGTCCGCGCTCTTATCCGAGCTGCCCAGTAGGTGCTCGCAAAAATAATCTCCCCGCAGCCAGAAGAAGTATTCGTTCATCTTGCCATAGCCGTGGCGCTGCCCCGGGAAGACAAAATAATCAAAGCGCTTATTGGCGTCGATGAGGGCCTTGGCCATGCGGACGGTGGCCGCAGGATGCACATTGTTGTCGATGTCACCTGTGGTGATCAGGAGTTTGCCTTTGAGGTTGGCGGCGATGCTGGGGTTGTTGTCGATGGCGTATTTGAATACGACTTCCCCTTTTTCATTCTGCTCTTCTTTGATACCGTGGTGCTTTTCGCTCCACCAGCGGTTGTAGATCTCGTTTTCGTGATTGCCGGAGGAGGAGACAGCGACTTTGAAAAAGTCGGGATACACCAGCATAGCTGCTGTAGACATAAAGCCGCCACCTGAGTGGCCGAAGATGCCGACCTTGTCGAGGTCGATGAAATCGTGGCGATCCGCCAGCTGCTCCGCAGCATATTTCTTATCGGCAAGGCCGTAATCGCGCAGGTTGCCATAGCCATAGCTATGGTACCACTTCGAGCGGGCGGGATGCCCGCCCCGGTTGCCGATCGTCACCACGATAAAACCCAATTGCGCCAGGCGATCGGTCCGATCCATGCGGACAGAAAATGACTTGTCCACCGCCTCCGTCTGCGGACCGGGATACACATACTCGATGAGTGGATATTTCAGCGTGGAGTCAAAGTGAAAGGGCTTGTACATCACCCCATAGAGATCGGTGATGCCATCGTCGGCCTTGACGGTATAAGGTTCCGGAAAACGGTAGCCCGTGGCCATCAGCAAAGACAGGTCTGCTGTCTCCAGCGCCATGATCTTGTTTCCTTTTTGATCGATCAATACAGACTGAGGCGTCGTATTGACGCGGCTGAAGTTGCTGACAAAAAAGGTATTGGCATCATTCAGCTTGATGTCGTGGTTGAAGTTGCCTGCATTCAGCAGTTGCAGGCCCGTGCCGTCAAAATTGACGCGATAGAGATGCGTATAGTAGGGGTCTTCCCCTGCCTCGCGGCCATTGGCGGTGAAATACAGAACGCGGTTCCTGCTGTCAATTCCTTCGATCTCATCGCAGTGAAAAGGGCCGGAGGTGATCTGGTTTTTCATTTTTCCTGCTGCATCATAGAGGTAAAAATGGCCCCAGCCGTCCCTTTCGGACCAATGAATAAATTCCTGGCCGCCATTTACCAGGCCTGGCGTTTGAAAATCAATGGAAATATTGAGCCTCTCTTCAATGAGGACGGTGGTTTTGCCTGTGCGGGTATTTGCATAGCAAAAATCCACCCGCTTCATGTCGCGGCTTGTGCGGCTGAAGTACACCCGCGAAGTATCTGGCGAAAGCCAGTAGGTCCATTTCATTTCGTCATCTCTGTCGGCTTTCTTGCGCGGCGCGCTCAGGAGGCTGATGCTCTGGTCTTTGAAGCTATCTACCTCTACCTGTACCCGGTTTTTGGATGGAAAATCAAAGACAAAAAGCTCTCCTCTGGGCGATTCTTTTTCGCCGGCCATCTGGTATTTATAGGTCTCCAGGCGCGGCCTGGGTTGGGCGGTATTGTCGAGCACCCACAAGTCTTTGACCTGGCGGTTGTCCTGGCGGAGCAGGGCAAATTTTTGCCCACCGGGCGCCCAGCGCACATAAACGGGCTGCCGTTTATCCTTATTTTCTTCCATCTCCACATTGTCTACCCCACGGGTCTTTCCCCCAAAAGCATAGTTTTCTTCCCCATCTGTGGTCCATTTTTGCTCTACTATGCTGCTGTCTTTCTCGTTTTTTTGCGCTTTGAGGTAGTTTTTCCAATCCATCCAGTACAGGTTGTGATTGCGGGAAAACAGCACATAGGAGGAATCCGGAGCGATGGAGGCCCAGTCGGGATGTTTTTTCTCTTTTTCAAAATCTTCTATCAGCCTCAGCTGCTGCGTCTGGAGGTCATACTCAAAGTGCCATACTTTGGCGACCATTTTCTTCTTTTTCTTTTTCCCCTCGCTGTCTTCCTTTTTTTCCATGTCATTCTCCTCTTTTTCCTTCTCGTCTTCTTCTGCCACTTCTACCAATTTGCTTTTTACCTCCCACTGCAGGACGCTTTCCTTTTTGATAAATCTCAATTTGTCTATGTCCAGATGCTGCGCATCAAAGGGGTCGCCGGTCAGGCGGGACATATCGGCAGCGATTTTTACGGTGTTGAAAAGTTCCTTTTTACTGGCTGCCACAGGATCTACGATATACCACTGCTTGCCCTGCGAGCTCTCGTAGCTGTACCAAAAGCGTTTGCTTTGCTTCAACCAATGCGGATCTACCGAGGTGGAGAAAACCAGTTTTTTGAGCTTATCCGGTGAATAGCGGGCTGCTGCCGCGTAGTTGGGGACGGGAGTCTGTGCCTGAAGATGTGTGAAAAGGCCGAAAATGAGCACCGCAGTGAGTAGGAGAAAACAGTTTTTCATTGCTTTAGGTTTAAATGGAATTCCTAACTTACTCATAAGCGGCGAAATGAGGCAAAGCCTCGCTTATTTTTTTATCACTCCCTCCTCAGGATATCCGCCGGATTGGCGGCCGCAGCCCGCAGCGCCCTCACGCCTAGCGTGAGCATGGCTATCAGCAGCGATACGATCGCTGCCAGGAGAAACGGCCCCGCCGAGAGCGAAATGCTGTAAGCAAAGTTTTCCAGCCAGCCGCTGATCAACCAGGCCGCCAGTGGAGCGGCAAGCAAAAAGGAGAGCAGCACCAGCTTGATAAAATCCTTGGAGAGCAGGCTCACGATCTGACGCGCATCTGCGCCCAGCACCTTGCGAATGCCGATCTCCCGCATGCGCTGCTGCGCAGCGAAGGACACCAGGCCAAAGAGGCCCAGGCAGGCGATCAGGATCGCCAGAAAGGCAAATACCAGCATGAGCGTGCTCATGCGGCTTTCTGATTCGTAGAGCGAACCAAAATCTTCATCCAAAAAAGAATAAGTAAAGGCGAATCCAGGGACCAATAGCTGCCACTGGCTTTCGAGCCGCTGCAGCGTCTCGTCAAGATTCGCGGTATGGAGCTTCAACAAAAAATAGTTGAAGTCGGATGTTTCCATCTTGAAGGCCATCGGCCCGATGGCTTCATGCAGCGATTTGAAATGAAAATCCTTGCTTATGCCGATCAATTCGCCTTCTTTGTCCCGATCATCATCCATCCACACCATTTTTTCGCCCAAAGGATTTTCCCAGTTAAACTGCCGGGCCGCTTCTTCATTCAATATGTATTTTTGGCTATCTGCCCCAAAATCTGCTGAAAACGCCCTCCCTGAAGAAAGTTCAATCCCCATGGTGGAGAAAAAATCTTCATCCACGCTGAACTCTGAGACAAAGGTTCCCTGGTCTTTCCAGCGAATCCAATTGTTGTTAAAATTACTTCCCGGCACATTGGAGACCGCACTTACCGACAGCACATTTTTGTCTTGGGCAAAACTTTCTTTGGCCGTTTTATATCGGTCAAAAAGATCGCCTTTCATCGGTACGACCAGCACTTGCTCTTTTTCAAAACCCAGGGGGCTTGTTTGCAGGTAATCGAGTTGGCGAAAGATAAAGAGCGTGCCGATGATCAGGATGCCCGAAGCGGCAAACTGCATGACAACCAGCACTTTCCGGAAGCGATTGCCTTCTCTGCTGTGCGTAAAACGCCCTTTCATCGCTTTCAGGGGTTCAAAGGAAGAAAGGTAAAGTGCCGGATATGCGCCAGCCAGCAAAGCAACCAGGGCCATGAGCCCGACCAAAAGCAGGATGCCCTCGGCTGTCATGATCATATTGAGCGAAAGCGGTTTCCCGGTCATATCTGCCACCCAGGGCAGGGCAAGGTCCACCAGGCCCATGGCCAGTAGCAGGCTGAGCAGGCAAAAAAGAATGGATTCTCCCATAAACTGTCCGGCCAATTGCTTGCGCTTCGCGCCCAGGGTCTTGCGCAGCCCGATTTCTTTGGCCCGTTCCAGCGAGCGGGCCGTCGTCAGGTTGGTAAAATTGATGATCGCCAGGATCAGGATAAAAAGGGCTGCAGCGCCCAGGATGTAGATATAGGAGATGTGGTTGTTATTGCCCAATTCCCAGCGCATGTGGGAATGCAGGTGAATAGCTGTAACCGCCTGTAAGCGAAAACCCAGGTTTCCCTCTGCCATGGCGGCCTTGTTTTCATCCGAAAAATCAATGTACTGCCCGGCCCATTGCGGCAATTTTGCCGTCAGGGCTGCGACATCTGCGCCTGGGGCGAGTTTGATATAGTTGTAATGTCCAAAGTCGGCCCAGGTATAAAAGGCACTGTTGTCTCTGGCTTTGTAAAAAGGATAGGAGAGCAAAAAATCGAAGGTGAAATGGGCATTTGAAGGCACGTCTGCCAGGACGGCAGAAACTTTGAAATCACTGTTTCGCCCCATTCGCAGGACTTCTCCCAGCGGATTTTTCTCGCCGAAATATTTTTTCGCCATGCTGGCTGTTATCAAAACAGAGGCTGGGTCTTTCATCGCAGATTTTGCATCTCCATAAATAAAAGGAAAGCTAAACAGCTCAAAGAAAGTAGTGTCTACTGCCAAAATCTCCCGCTCTTCAAAATAAAGATCGCCATAGCGAACCGGATAAGCCGGCCTTGTGAGGCCCGCCCCCCAAATCGGTGTGAGGCTGGTAGCCGCCTCCACTTCTGGCAGATCCTTCACCATGGCCAGGGCCATGGGATGGGGCGTCCGCGGTTGCGGACTGGAGGAGTGCCAGTAGATCCGATACAACTGATCCGCATCCGTATGGAAGCGATCATAGCTCGACTCATAGTTGACAAATAAACCGATGATAAGGCAGACCGCCAGGCCGATAGCCAGGCCGGAGAGATTGATGACGGAGTAAAGCTTGTTTTTGAGCAAGCTCCGAAAGGCGATTTTGAAGTAGTTTTTTAGCATCGGGATTGTGGTTTCCGATTAAAAGTCCAATCCCAATGCCAAGAAGGATAAATAGCTAACAACCAGGTTGTTAACGATAAAAACAAAATAAATTTCCCTGAAATTGTTCGCTTCTATACAAGGGATTGTTCGATAACGAACACCTACAACTCAAAGCCCATCCCCTTCCGCTTCTTATACGCATAATAAGCTTTCTCATTGAAGCGATACAGGCGGGCCGGGCGGCCCGAGCCTGGGTAATGAAGATAATCGTCCAACTCTTCAAGTATGCCGAGGCTCATAAACTTCTTTTTGAAGTTGCGGCGCTCCATAAACTTCGGCAGGTTTTCACCTGTCTCCAGGGCGATCAGCGAGGTATAGAGATGTTCGAGATCGGAAAAAGGAAATTTTTCCTCTAGCAATTCGAAGCCTATCGGCTCGTAGGTGAGCTTGTTGCGCACGCGCTCAATGGCCATCTGTAGGATGGCGTCGTGGTCAAAGGCAAGGTCTTGCAGACCTTCGACCGGAAACCAGGCGGCCTCCTCGGCATCTGTATCAGCTACGAGCGTCACCGTCTCGGGGCGCACCAGCGCAAAATAGGCAACAGCCACTATATGCTTTCGCGGATCGCGATCGGGCTTACCAAAGGTGTAGAGCTGCTCCATATAACCGACTTCGATGCCGGTTTCTTCTTTCAACTCGCGGGCGACCGCGTCTTCCAGGCTTTCGCCTTCATCCACAAATCCGCCCGGAAGGGCCCATTTGCCCTGAAAGGGAGGGTATTTTCGCTTGACCAGCAATACCGAAATCCCTTTTTCTTTGGTGTACCCAAAGACGACTGCATCTACAGTCAGCAATATGTTTTGGTCTCTCTGAAAAATGGCTCTATTTGTTTAAGTGTATTTACCTACAAACTAAAGAAATATCCTACTTGAACCCAATGACAAAGGTAGTGTATATTGCGGGCCTATGGGAGAAAATGAAAAAAACACCGATTTGTTCTGGCCGATGCTAGGCATTTCGATTCTGGCAGCTCTTGCAGCACTTGTCGTGATGCGGCATGTTGTCTTTTATGATGAGTTTGCCGAAATGACCATCGCCGCCGGAGACAAAGCGCCGCCGCTTTTTCCGATTTGGCAGCGTATCAGCCTGGCTTCTGCGGCTGCTTTAGGCTTAATAGCCGCTCCGGGCATACTCTTTCACAAAAGCTGGGGCATTTACCTTTTTGTCATCGCTTTTATCCTAAGCCAGACATTCGCCTTTGCTATCGGCCAATGGGGATTGCCAAGCTTCCTGCTGGGGCTGTCTGTCATTATCCTGGGCATGAACTACCTGCACAGCATGAAATAAAAGATTCATTTTTATGAAAACGCTAACACGAAACGATATACAAAAACTGTCCGCACAGTTCAACCTCCTGCCGGCAGCTGATCTGGAGAATTTGGGGAAGCAGTTTATCAAAAAACAACCGCAGGCCTACCGCTATATTTTGGATAAAAATGATAGCAGCAAGCTCAACCAGGACGAAAAAGAACTGTTGCTGTACCTCAGCATCCTGATTTTTAGCATGGTGGTGCACTCTCTGCCGCGCACACCCCAACCCAAAGAGGTGCCACTCGCCAATTTTGAGGAAAGCGAAATCCTCAACCAGATGCTGTTTACAGGCATGGAATCGGCTTCCCATACCGAGATTCACGCCAAATACGTCAGCATGATCCCCGATCATGTACAGCCGGAAATCTTTCGATTTCTCCTGGAAGCCATCTGGCAGGACTCCAGCGGAGCAGATATTCAGGCTTCCCATCGCCATCTTTTGGTGCGATATTTATTGTCCCTCCTGGATGGCCTCATCGAAATGTAAACCCAAAACCCGAAACCCGAAACCCAAAACTCGAAACCCCAAAAACCCATGTTAACAATCTCAGAAGAAATAGTAGAAAAAGTATGGCAGGCAGCCAAAGACTGGTCCGATGACGATATGGGCAAAATCGTCGGCGAGATGAGCGACGATCAGCCCTTGCTGATGGCATATCTTGTCTCCGTAGGAGAGGAGTTGCTCAATGATGTAGAAGAAGAACTCTTGTTCTTTTTTGGGTTATTGATTTGGAAAATGCTGATGGAGGCAGAGAATGATGAGAAAGAGTTGCCCGAGATGACCGAAGGGCAACTCGCAGCTGCCGAGGAGCGAAATGCCAACATGATGAATTTCTTCGACGACTCCGTCACGCCTGAAATGCGCAACCAACTCAACCAGATTTTAGCTGATTACAACCAGCCCAATCTGCTCAATTTTGTGGTGGAAGTGGTCGTAGAGGCCCTCGAAGATGGCGATATACGCATGGAGAGCTATGGCCCGATGATCCTGTATTTGAAGGTCATCATTGATGCATTAGACAATTGAAAGACAAAGTAATCATCGCCAATATGAGCGGTTTCTACGGAGACCGCCTCAGCGCTGCCCGCGAGATGGTAGAGGGAGGCCCCATTGATTTCCTCACAGGAGATTACCTCGCGGAGCTGACGATGGCGATATTGTATAGGGCAAAAAGCAAAAAACCCGAGGCGGGCTACGCCCACACTTTCCTCAAACAGATGGAGGAGGTCATGGGCCTATGCCTGGACAAGGGCATCAAAGTCGTCGCCAATGCCGGCGGCCTCAACCCTGCGGGCCTCGCCCAGGCGCTGGAAGCGCTCGCCACCCAACTCGGCCTGCGGCCCCGCATCGCCTACATCACAGGTGATGACCTCATGCCACGCCTCTCCGCCCTGCAAAAGCAAGGCGAAGCCTTTCACCACCTCGACAAGGGCATCTCCCTGGCGGATAACCGCCTGCTGCCCGTCTCCGCCAATGCATATCTCGGATGCTGGGGCATCGTGGAGGCGCTGGAGCGCGGGGCCGATATCGTCCTCACTGGCCGCGTGGCCGATACTTCGCTGGTCATGGGACCAGCGGCATTTCACTTTGGCTGGGCCAAAGATGACTGGAATGCCCTCGCAGGCGCAGCCGTAGCCGGCCACATCATCGAATGTGGCGGACAAGCCAGTGGCGGCAATTATTCCTTCTTCGAAGAAGTCCCTACCTACCGCAAACTGGGCTTTCCGCTCGCCGAAATAGCTGCCGATGGCAGCGCCACCATCTCCAAACATCCCGGCACGGGAGGGCTCGTCAGCATCGGTACAGTGACCGCCCAACTTTTGTATGAAATCAACGAGCCCGCCTATATCACGCCCGATGTCGTGGCGCATTTTGACAGCATTGAGCTCCGGCAGGAGGCTCCGGATCGCGTGAGCGTCTCAGGCGTCCAGGGCAGTCCCGCGACGGAATCTGCCAAAGTTACCCTCAACTGCATGGGCGGCTTTCAGAATGAAATGACATTTTTTATCGCAGGCCTTGATATAGAAAAAAAAGCGGCAATTCTCCGCCAAAGTATTTTGGAAAACCTGGGCGGCGAAAATGCTTTCGCTGAATGGGAATTTCAATTTTTCCCCACGCACAAAGCCAATCCCGCCAGCTACGAAGAAGCTTTCGCCCAGTTGAAAATATCCGTAGCAGATGGAAATCCTCAGAAAGCAGGCAAATTTTTCACCTCCAAATTGGTGGAATTGGCGCTTTGCACCGTTCCGGGCGTGTCGCTCATGCATCCGCCGGCTCCGGCCAGGCCGCGCATCGTGCATTTTCCGGCTTTGATTTCCAAAAAGCATCTTCAGCAAAAAGTTGTTGTAGGGGAAGAAGAAATCCTGCTGGATGAAATCGTGGGGCAAGGCGAAAGCAGTAAGCTTTCCCAGACACAAAATAGGGACGCTTATGTATTTGAAAATGAGCCCACTAGCCCCCTGCCCTTCGGGCATCTCTTCGCCGCCCGATCGGGCGATAAAGGCGGCAACGCCAACCTCGGTATTTGGGCAAAAAAGCCGGAGGCTTATGCTTTTCTACAAACCTTTTTGACCATCGAAAAACTGAAAGCACTTTTGCCGGAGACTGCGCCTTTTGACATCCAAAGGCATGAATTGCCCAATCTTTTGGGACTCAATTTTTACATCACAGGCTTCCTCGGTGAAGGCGTAGCCGCCACTTCCCGCCTCGACCGCCAGGCCAAAAGCCTGGGTGAATACCTGCGCGCAAGGCGCATAGACATACCGAATTCTCTCTTATGAGCATAAGACCCATTCATAGCATCCTGATCGCCAATCGGGGAGAAATCGCTTCCCGCATCATCCGTAGCTGCCGCAAAATGGGCATCCAAAGCATCGCTGTTTTTTCCGATGCCGATAGCCATGCCCCCTTTGTGCAGCAAGCGGACATCGCGGTTCATATAGGCGAAAGCGGCCCTGCCGCATCTTACCTGAATCAGGAAAAATTGCTGGAGGTGGCCCGCGCCCAGGGCGCCGATGCCATCCATCCGGGTTATGGTTTTCTCTCGGAAAATGCTGCTTTTGCCCGCGCCTGCGGCGAAGCCGGGATCACCTTCATCGGGCCGCGGCCCGAGGCCATCGAAGCCATGGGCTCCAAGTCACAGGCCAAAAGCCTTATGCGTTCGCATGGCGTGCCCGTCATACCGGGCTACCAGGGCGAAGACCAGCGCATCGCTACTTTAACAAAAGCCGCCGGCGAAATCGGTTTTCCCCTTTTACTCAAAGCTACAGCTGGCGGCGGCGGCAAAGGCATGCGCATCGTAGAGGCCGTGGAAGGCCTGGAAAAAGCCATCGAATCCGCCAAAAGAGAAGCGCTTTCCGCTTTTGGCGATGATGAACTCATCATCGAAAAATACATCGCCCAGGGACGGCACATTGAGTTCCAGATATTTGGAGACCGGCATGGCAACGCCCTTCACCTCCTGGAGCGGGAGTGTACGATCCAGCGGCGCTACCAGAAGGTGTTGGAGGAAAGCCCTTCCCCCGCTCTGGATGAAGGCCTGCGCAGCAAGATGGGCGAGGCTGCCATTCAGGCCGCAAAAGCCCTCAACTATGACAATGCCGGCACGGTAGAGTTTATTTTTGATGACAAAACGAAGGATTTCTTTTTCCTCGAAGTCAATACCCGCCTGCAGGTCGAGCATCCGGTGACGGAGGCCATCACGGGCCTGGATTTGGTACAGATGCAGATCGAGGTGGCCGAAGGCAGGCCGCTGGCCATTCGGCAAACTGATGTCAAAGGAAATGGCTACGCCATCGAAGCCCGGCTCTATGCCGAAGACGCCGCTCACAATTTCATGCCCGCCACGGGCAAGGTCCTGCATTGGGAGATCCCGCAGGTCGAAGGCCTGCGGGTCGATACCGCTGTGTGCAGCGGCTCGGAGGTTTCCATCCATTACGATCCCATGATCGCCAAACTGATCGTGCACGATCGCAACAGGGCGACAGCCCACCGGAAGATGGCCTATACCCTCAGGCATCTGAAATGCCTGGGCCTGACCACCAACCAGGATTTCCTCCTTCATCTTTTTGAAAAAACTGCCATTCAGCAAGGCAATTACGATACGCATTTCATCCAGGAGCATGTGGACCCCGCTCTTTTGGGACAAAAGACAGTCCAGCAAAAAGCGCTGGCAGCGATCGCGCTGACCCTGGCAGGCTGGTATCAGCGCGAGCAGGCGCGCACTGTATTGAGGGCCATGCCCTCGGGTTGGCGCAACAGCCGCTACATGCCCCAGCAGCAAAGCTGGAGGTGGGGCGAGGAAGAATTCCTCGTTCAGTACACCGCCAAAGGCGGGCAGCTCTTTGACTTCATCCTTTTGGAACAAAACTACCAGGTCGGGCTGATTCATGCTGATGCACATCACCTCAGCCTCCGCCTCGATGGCGTTCAACACGAACTGAGCATCGCTTTTCAGGGAAGCCGTTTTTTCCTCCACAGTGCCGCAACCGGCAATATGCAGTGGCAGGAGAAAGATCGTTTTCCGCGAAAAGAGGCAGCAAAAATAAAAGGAGGATTTGAAGCTCCCATGCCATCGCAGGTGGTCAAAGTGCTGGTAGAAAGCGGGCAGCAAGTGAAGGCCGGCGACGGCCTGATGGTGATTTCCTCTATGAAAATGGAAAATACCATCGAGGCAGATCAGGACGGCATCGTTGAAGAAATATTTGCGAGGGAAGGGCAAAATGTAGCCGCTGGCTTTTTGTTATTGAAATTGAAATAAGATGCAGATTTACCCACAGGATCGACTCAACAACATATATCAGGAGACTTTTGCTTTCATCAGCATCAGGCAAACAGATCATGTATTCACCATCGAGCTGGACCGGGCGGATAAAAAAAATGCCCTGCATCCCCACATGCTCAACGAGATCGCCTTTGCCATGCAGTATGTACATCATGCTACAGAGATCTGGGCGCTGGTCATCGAGGCCAAAGGCCCCGTCTTCTGCGCAGGCGCAGACCTCAAAGCCTTTGCAGGCATCATAGAACCGCATGATTCGACGATTCCGGTACCCGAAAAGGAAGTCCTTTTCCACGAACTTTTTCATGCCCTGCACAAACCCATCATCGCCAAAGTCGCGGGCGATGTCTATGCCGGCGGCTTTATGTTTTTGGCGGGAGCCACCTTTGTGGTGGCGGCGGACCACATCAGGCTGGGCCTGTCGGAGGTCAAAAGGGGGATCTTTCCCTTTCAGGTGATGGCAGCTTTGCTGCAGGTGATGCCCGCCCGCAAGGTGCTGGACTGGTGTATCCGCGGCTACAATCTACCCGTGCAAAAAGCACTCGATTACGGCCTCGTCACCCAGATCTGCCCGGCAGATGGGCTGGATGCAGAAGTGCAGCGTATCCTGGATGACTTACTGGAAAATTCTCCCACAGCCATTCGTCTCGGCCTCGAAGCTTACGCCCACATTCGCCCCAGCAAAAGCGAGCATGAATACCTGCTCGCCATGCTCAAAAAAGCCATCATGAGCAAAGACGGCATGGAAGGCCTCGCTGCTTTTCGCGAGAAAAGAAAAGCTGATTGGAAGGGAGAGTAGGTGGGAAGTGGGAGGCGAGAGGCGGGAAGCGAGACTGCAAGAAGAAATATTGAAATTATATGCAAAAACACCTTTTGACTGAAGAGCACCTCATGTTTCAGGAAGCTGCAAGGGCTTTTGTGAAAAAGGAGGTTGTTCCTTTCCATGACGAATGGGAGAAACAAGGCTGCGTCAGCCGTGAACTCTGGCAAAAAGCCGGGCAGCAAGGCATGCTGTGTACAGACTTTCCGGAGAAATATGGCGGCCTGGGCCTCCCGGATTTTCGCTACAATGCGATCGTCGGGGAAGAATTGGCCTTTGTAGGGGCCAGCGGCCCGGGTTTTATCCTACACAATGACGTGGTCGCGCCTTATGCGCTCAAGTATTTTACTGAAGAGCAAAAGGCAAGATGGATGGAGAAAATGGTCCTGGGCGAAATCATCACCGCTATCGCGATGACAGAGCCGGGAACCGGTAGCGACCTCGCCGCAGTGGCGACCACCGCCATCAAAAAAGGCGATCGCTATATTTTGAATGGTTCCAAAACATTTATTACCAATGGCATCTTAAGTAATCTGGTGATAGTCGTAGCCAAAACAGATCCTTCACAGCAGCATGGCGGCATTTCCCTGCTGGTAGTAGAGGAAGGCATGAAGGGCTTTACGAGGGGGAAAAACCTGGAAAAAATCGGCCTCAAGGCGCAGGATACGGCAGAGTTGTTTTTTGAAGATGTGGAAGTTCCGGTGGAAAATCTATTGGGAAAAGAGGGACAGGGATTTATTTACCTGATGCAAAATCTTCCCCAGGAGCGCGTCTCCATCGCCTCTATCGGCATAGCAGGCGCTGAAGCCGCCCTCGACCTCACCATCAAATATTGCAAAGAGCGAAAAGCCTTTGGCAGGCCCATCGGCAAATTTCAGAACTCCCGCTTCAAGCTGGCCGAAATGAAAACCGAGATCACCATCGCCAGAACTTTTGTAGACCAGTGCATCCTGGAGCTCAACGCTGGCAAACTGAGCGTCGAAAAAGCCGCGATGGCCAAGTATTGGGTCACAGATTTGCAGTGCAAAGTCATGGACGAATGCGTACAATTGCATGGTGGCTACGGCTATATGTCGGAATACCCGATCGCCAGAGCCTATACCGACTCCCGCGTACAGCGCATCTATGGCGGCACAAATGAGATTATGAAGGAGATTATTGGACGGTCGATGGGGTTTTGAGAGCAGAGAGCAGAGAGCTGAGAGCAGAGAGCAGAGAGCAGAGAGCAGAGAGCAGAGATGAGAGAACCGCGAAACAAAAACAGAATTCTCTGCTCTCTATTCTCTATTCTCTATTCTCTATTCTCTCTTCTAACTAAACACTACAAACTAAAAAATATGGAAGCATACATCTTCGACGCCATCCGCACCGTGCGGGGCAAAGGCAACAAAAAAGGCGCACTCAATGGCATTACGCCTACCTATCTGGTGGCTGAGTTGCTGAAAGAGCTGAAGCAAAAGCACAATCTCGACCCTACGCTGGTCGAAGACCTCATTCTGGGCTGCGTCACCCAGATCATGGATCAGGGGGCGAATATCGCCAAGACGGCTGCGCAGCAGTCAGGCTACGGCGACCACCTCTGTGGTGTGACCCTCAACCGCTTTTGCGGTTCGGGACTCGAAGCCGTCAACCAGGCTGCCGCCTATGTGAAGTCCGGCTTCTCGGAGCTGATCATCGCCGGAGGCGTGGAGAGCATGTCGCGCGTGGCCATGGGCTCCGATGGCGGAGCGCTCATGATGGACCCTGCGGTCTCTCTGCCCGGGCACATCGTGCCTCAGGGCATATCGGCGGATCTGATCGCCTCCAAATACGGCTTTAGCCGTCAGGATGTGGATACTTTCGCCTACCACTCGCAGATGCGTGCCTCGCAGGCAGAAGCGGAAGGCCGCTTCACATCACGCATCACCATCCGGGACATCAACGGGATTCCCGTTCTCACTACGGACGAAAACATTCGTCCTTCCACCAGCCTGGAGGCCCTCGCGGGCCTGAACCCTGCCTTCGCCATGATGGGCGAGATGGGCGGCTTCGATGCCGTAGCGATAGATCGCTACCCGGAGGTTGAATTTATCAACCACATCCACCACGCGGGGAATTCCTCCGCCATCGTAGATGGCGCTGCTTTGGCTTTGGTAGGAAGTAAAGCAGCAGGCGAAAAAATGGGCCTCAAGCCGCGTGCACGCATCCGCTCCCTGGCCGTAGAAGGCGCTGATCCTACGATCATGCTCACCGCTCCGGCCCCCGCCAGCCGCAAGGCTTTGAAAAAGGCAGGCATGAACAAAAACGACATTGATCTTTATGAAATAAATGAAGCCTTCGCAGCAGTAGCACTGCGCTTCATGGATGACCTGGGCGTGCCACATGACAAGGTCAATGTGAATGGAGGCGCGATAGCGCTGGGGCATCCACTCGGTGCGACGGGTTGCATGATTTTAGGAACAGTCCTGGACGAACTCGAGCGTCAGGATAAGCAGACAGGACTGGTGACGCTGTGCATAGGCGGAGGCATGGGCATAGCGACGATTATTGAGCGGGTTTAACAGAATAGTTGCCGAATGGCACAAAAAACAAAAGATGGGAGGCATTTCCGAATGCCGACCGACCTCAAAAAAACAAAGTTTTTACAAAAGCATGAATTCATTATTCTCATATAAAATCGACTCTGACGGCATTGCCACCCTCATCATCGACCAACAAAACAATCCCGCCAACCTCTACAGCATCGAATTCATCGAGGCGTATCTGGAGCAAGCAGAGCAGGCTATCCATGACGAAAACGTCAAGGGCGTGATCATCACTTCCGGACGATCCCTCTTCATGGCAGGTGCAGACCTGCGTGAGTTGGAAAGCATTGTGGAGGATTCACAGGCTTTTTTCAAAGCCATCATGCAAATCCACCAGCGCATGCGCGCCATCGAGACGGGCGGCAAGCCCTTTGTGGCGGCCATCAACGGCACCGCCCTCGGCGGTGGCATGGAGCTCTGCCTGAACTGTCACCACCGCATCGCGCTGAATAGCGCCAAAATCAAATTAGGCTTCCCCGAAGTGAAGGTCGGCTTGCTGCCTGGTGGCGGCGGAACTGTTAAACTGCCCTATCTCCTGGGCATTCAAAATGGCCTGACATATCTGCTTCAGGGCATTGAAGCGCGGCCAGATAAGGCCTTGAGGGATGGATTGATAGATGCCATCGCAGATACGCCTGAGGCTCTGATAGAGGCTGCCCGTCAATGGATTTTTGCCAACCCACGTCCCCTACAAGCCTGGGATAACAAAAAACACCGCATCCCCGGAGGCGGGCTCATGACGCCCAACGGCGCCCAGACCATGGTCGGCGCCATCGGCAATGTGCGCAAAATGACACACGGCAATTATCCCAATGCCCAATATATCCTCAGCACCGTGCATGACGGCATGCAGATCACCATCGACCGGGCGCTGGAGGTTGAAGCACGCTACTTCACCAAAGCGCTGCAAACGCCAGAGGCCAAAAACATGATCCGTACCGGATTTATGGAGATGCAGGCCGCCAAAAAAGGCAAAGCACGACCCAAAGGCTATGACAAATACGAGATCCAAAAAATAGGCATGATAGGGGCGGGCATGATGGGGGCCGGTATCGCTTTTGTCTCTGCAAAGGTGGGTTTTGAGGTGGTGCTGAAAGATGTGACAGTGGCAGCTGCGGAAAAAGGCAAAGCCTATTCGAAGATGTTGATGGATAAGCGCATTTCGAAAAAATACGCTACCACAGAGCAGGCAGAAGCACTGTTAGCCAAAATCCATCCCACAAATAATCCTGCGGATATAGCCGATTGTGACCTGGTGATCGAAGCGGTTTTTGAAAATCCAACGTTGAAATACCAGGTAACGAGAGAAACGGAAGCCGTTTTGCCCAAAGACAAAATCTTCGCTTCCAATACTTCCACCATTCCGATCACTCAGCTGGCAAGCGTCTCAGCACGTCCGGAAAATTTCATTGGGTTACATTTTTTCTCACCTGTAGATAAAATGCCTTTGGTAGAGGTCATCCTGGGCGAAAAAACCAACGACCGTACCATCGCTGGGGCCATCGACTACGTCATGGCCATCGGTAAAATCCCTATCGTAGTCAACGATAAGCGCGGTTTTTATACCTCCCGCACCTTTGGCACCTTTCCTTCGGAAGGGCTTTTCCTGCTCGAAGAAGGCGTGCCCGCCGCCATGATCGAAAACATCGCCAAAAAGAAAGGCATGCCTGTAGGGCCGCTGGCTGTGCTGGATGAGGTTTCGCTCACGCTGAGCAAGCTCGTTTACGAAAGCGACCCTTCCCCCGAAAAACCCGCGTACCTGAGCCGTTCCTATAAATTGACCAAAATGTTGGTGGATGAACATGGCCGGGAAGGGAAAAAGGCCGGCAAAGGCCTTTATGACTATCCCGAAAAAGGGCAAAAACGCCTTTGGCCGGAGCTCTCAGCATTATTTCACTCGAATCCTGATACCCTGGATAATGAGACCATTGCAAAGCGAATCATGCACCGTCAGGCCATAGAAGCCTATCGCTGCCTGGAAGAAGGCGTTCTGCGCTCTTCGCGCGATGGGGATATCGGTTCGATACTCGGATGGGGATTTCCCATCTATACCGGAGGAGCGATCTCTTACATAGATTATGTGGGAATTCGGACATTTGTGGCAGAGTGCGATGACTTCGCGCAGCGATTTGGCGAACGCTTTAGCGTTCCGGATAGCCTGCGGGAGTTGGCTGAGAGAGGACTATCTGTGCATGATTTTGGAATTTGATTATCTATTCAATTTTCCCAAATAACCAATTAACACATCTTTCTCTTCAATAATTTTCTCCAATAACTGTACTTCCCGCTCTAAGGCAGAAATCCGCTGTGTATATAACGTTTGCCTCTCGCTCGCCAATTGGTATTCAGATTGAGGCTCAGAAAGGGATGTTTTAAATCCACTTTTGTTGCTATATTGTGTTGCTTGGAGATTTAGCCCTATTTCACCTTGCCCAAGGATGAGCCAATGAGGATTGATATCAGGAAAAGCATTTAAAATTTGCTGAATCATTTTAAAGCTTGGATTACTTCTTCTATTCAATAGGTTGTTAACTGTCTGCGGATTGAAATCTAATTTGTGAGCAAAGAGACGTTGATTCCCATTACAAGTGAGTTCTATTAAGTACTTGATTCTCTGATGTATTTCCATATCTGGTTTTGACTCAAAATTGGAGGGGCATAAGGCTAAGAATAATCTACTTTTGATTTTAATTATATATTATTGTGGATATATTTGTATCGCAAAACTGATTTTGCCTTTCACAAATTTAATAATAATAGGGTGTAATAGAATAGGTCAAATATTTTGTGGTATGGCGGTTTTATTCAAATCTTAACCAAAGAAGTAGTGAGTAATATTATCAGGTTCAATTATGAGGACCAGCAGATTTCTTTTGAGTTTGCTGATGGGAATAAAATGATTAATGCTACGGAAATGGCAAAACCATTTCCCAATAAGCGGATCAATAATTTCTTGAGAAATCAGCAAACAATAGATTTTATTTCATTGCTGGAATCCCGATACGCGAATTCGCGCATTGGTTCAAAAATGCTAGAAAGGGAGGTTTTGAGGGTCGTTAAGGGAGGCAAGCCAGATTTACAGGGCACTTGGATGGATGAAAAATTGGCTTTGAAATTTGCTGCATGGCTTTCTCCTGAGTTTGAATTATGGGTTTTTGATCGAATTGAAGAATTATTAATCAATGGAAAAACTCAATTAAAGAATATTCAACCAGGAGAATTTGGTAAGACTTTACGATTGCTTGCTGAACAATGGGAGCAGCAAGAAAAAATAAACATGTCTGTCCGGCAGGATTTAAATAGGACTGCGAAAAGATTAGATGAATTAGAATCCAAAATCATCAGTTCAGACGAAAATTACTATACGATAGCAGGTTATTGCAACCTAGTAAGGGTATCATGCCCATTGCACAAAGCAAAGAGTTGGGGTAAGTCAGCTACTGCCTTAAGTAGAAAGAAAACTATTCCCACAGGATTAGCACATGATGAACGTTATGGAAAGGTGAGGACCTACCACAAAGATGTTCTTCGGGAAATCATAGGCTGAACTACTACCTAATCAAAGTTACCGTCCCCTCTTCCGAAATCACGACGGGCGCATAATTATTCGCTGCGCTATTGGAAGTTATTGATCCGCGGATCATGTAGACGTATACTCCCTCTGGTGCGCTCGCGCCCCTGTAGGTGCCATCCCATCCGACTGTAGGGTCGGTAGATTCAAAAATAATTTTTCCCCAACGATCAAAGATCCTAAGGTTGTAGGTGAGGATGCCGATGCCTTTGGGCAGAAAAACGTCATTGACCATGTCGCCATTGGGACTGAAGGCGTTGGCTACATAGAATCCGGATTCTTCCGGTACGACGCAGACTTCGAGTTCGTAGAGGTCTTTGCAACCGCCTTCATTTTCGAGCATGAGGCGCACGAGATAGGTGCCTATTTCGCTGTAGCTATGGTGTACATTTCCGCCATTGATATAAGATTTAAAGGTGCTGTCACCAAAGTCCCAAAGGCCGGAGGTGGCGCCTGTACTTTGATCAATGAATTCAAAATGAGGGGCATCCAGCCGCACACATTCCCCATTGGGATTTGCCAAAAATTTGGCGCGAACATAAGGATAGCTTTCAATCTCGGTGGAGCCGCTTTTTTCGCAGCCAGAGACGAGGTCCGTTACTGTCACCTGGTAGTTGAAGCCTGTAGACGAGATAATGGTATCTCCAAAGAAAGGCGGAAATGTATTCCATTCGATAAGGTACTCGCTTGGCCCTGTCACGATAGCGGCGGCAAAACCCGTGTCTCCATAGCATATCGGATCACTTCCGCTAAAGTCCAGGCTGAAGTCAGGACTGACGTGGATGGTCACCTCATCGGTCACGGCTTGTGTGCAGCCGTCATTGACCACTACGGTATAGGTGGTGGTGGTGCCAGGATTGACCGGCTGGAAGGCCCCATCCAGGCCACCTGGATACCAGGTGTAGCTGAAGTTGCCAGTCGCTCCGCCGGAGGCGGAGGCCCAGATGGTGACAAATTCACCGGGACAGATGGTATCCGCCGGGAAGCCCACATGGACTTCCATTGGGTCACCCACATGGGTGACAGCGATGGTCGTTCGTTCGCAGGGGCCTTCGCCTATGCTGTAGCGGATGATGTGCTGGCCAGGGCCAGCTATGGCGGGATTGAAGGTGGTGCCGATCACTCCGGCGCCTGTAAAGGTTCCCCCAAAAGGCATTCCCACCAGATTGACGACCGTGTCTTTATAACAATAAATAACATCCAGGTTTCCGATGCTCGGTACCTGAGGTACATAGACTGTGATTTCCATAGAATCCAGACAGCCGCTGGGTGGCTCATAGTATATTTTATGAACCCCTACCCCCGCAACAAGGGGGTTAAAACTACCGGTCACCGGATCAATGGCCGGACCACTCCATACGCCGCCTGGAGCGATAGTTTGTACGGCAAAAGGAGGCGATCCTTCGCAGACAGAAGTGTCTCCCTGAAGTGAATAGGGATGTACGATCATGGTCATCGTGGCGCTGCAGGTATTGGCGACATAGAGCAATTGGTGAAAACCACCTCCGGCCACAGCCGGATCAAATCTCCCCGGGAAGTTAGGATCGATGATCCCTGCGCCGCTCCAGTTTCCATTGGGCGGATCTCTGCGGACATTTGCTGATGTCAGGCGCATATCAGGATCACTGAGGCAAAACTCCAGGCTATCCCGCCCGATGGTGGTATAGCGTACGCGAACCACAATTTGGGCATCGCACCCATCTATGGTATAGGTCAAGGTGTCATTTCTGCGCACATTCTGTACCCTGGGGTCATAAATGCCCAGCATAGGGTCTATGATGCCCGTACCACTCCACACACCTCCTGCGGGTGTCGCAGCGCCTAAGGTAAAAGAGGCTTGGGTAGGACAGGCATACAAGTCAGCGCCTGCATCTATCGCTTTCACAAAAATGTCAAAAGACCTGGAGCAGCCAAAGATGCGGTAGGTCAGCGTATGTGGCCCCAGACCCGCCTGGCTGGCGTCAAATCTACCCGAGCGGGTGCCTGTGATACCGTTGCCGGACCATGCCCCACCTGGTGGCCAGAAAGTGAAATTGAAAGGCGAAAGCGATTCGCAAACTGTGTCTATCGCGGTAAATGAAATGGTATCAATATAGACGATCGTCGAATCTGTACACCCATTTGCTGTGTAGCCCAGTGTAAAGATGCCCGGAGTAGCTGGTGGCGTAAAAGTACCAAAGGTATTGACATGAGGCCCTCCCCAGGTGCCACCTGGCGGGGTAGAGCCAGGCATCAGGAAGGAAGGACTTCCCGGACAAGCTGCCACAGGCAGCCCCGCATCTATAGCCGTCACAGAGACCCCCAGGTCTCCCGGGCAGCCGTTGGGGCCATAATATTGCACGGTATGAAATCCGGCGCCAGCCAGCCCCGGGTCAAATATCCCCAGGTTTTGATTGGTGATGCCGGTGCCATCCCAAAGTCCTCCTGCGGGCGTAGCCGCAGGCAGGGTGACAGGAGCAGAAGATTCGCAGACGACGATCGGCAAGGGCATCATCGGTTGCGGCAATACCACAATGCGCACACTATCCATGGCGGCGGCAGAACCGGCACCGTCATTCAGCGTGACATAATATGTCGTTGTAACCAGCGGACACACACTATGTGGGCCCCGGCTATTGGGAAGGCCATTGGACCAGGTAAAGCGGTAAGTCAAAAAATCACCGCCGCCCGGATCGGCAAAGATATCGGTACATTCCCCTTCACAAATGGTATAATCAGCTGCGCTGAGGTCTACTTCCAGCGGACAATCATTCACAATGATCGTATCACTCGTCACCAATGTCCAGATGCTGTCGCACTGATCCCTGAAAAAGCTGGAATAGGTCACTATATAGTACCCGCTCTCATCCAGTCCCGGACTGAAGTTGAGGGTGGCCGAAGTGGTGCTGTCATTGTTACAGTTGACAGGGCTGGCGGAGGTGACATTGTTGGGGAGTTGGCCGGCGATGGAAAAGGCCCCGGCGAAGATAGAATCACAGTGGATTTTCTGGTCAAAGTTGACTGTGAAAGTGCTGGTGCTGCAAGTCGGCATCACGCCCGCGAGGCTCATTTTGGGCAGGATGGGCGCATCTATGTGCGTGGTCCAGTTGGCGAGCCAACCCGTACAGGTGACATTTGCATCTGAGATGAAATTGATCGTAAGACAAGGCCCTGTAGAGCTGATCGTCGGGGGAAGGCTATTGCCTGAGTAGCCTGGACCGATTTGAGCGGCCATGGTGTCTGCTCCGTCAAAAAAGCGGAGAATGTCATAGTTGGCTTCTGTACAAAAGGCCAGAAAACTGAGCGTAACAGACTGAGCACCAGGTATACAGATGGTAAAAGTGTAATTTTCATTGTGGTCATAATGACCAGAGACCGCTCCCATATTACTGGCTGTGAGGGTGCCTTTGCAGTCATCGACTGTCGCATCCATCATATTGTAGACCGGCTGGCTCACAGCGGTAAACCAGCCTACAGTAAGCAGGGTAAAAATCAACCAGTTTGGCTTTCGAAAAAAGATGTTCATTTGACTACGGTAAGAGTAGGAGAATCAACGGCCTGGCTGAAATTTCCGGCTCGATCTTGTATCCTTACAGTAAAAGTAAGTTGTTCGCTATTTCCATTTCCCAGTAAAAAAGCAGACCGCAATTTCACCACCAAAGTGCCCTGGATCGGCACTGTAGTCCCTACAGGTGCCAAAGGTTTGACATGGTAAAAATCAGGTATATCCAGGCGGCTGTCTTTTACAGACAGCACATTTTCATCCGGATCTTCGCTCCCCAGGTCTCCATCGAGATCTTCATAAAAGATCACCAGGGTGATAGAGTCTTTAAATTGCCTGACTGTGGTTGGTGAAACAGATTCTATCCGGAGAACAGGAGCCAGCTCCAGCGGCCCTTCATCTTCTTTGCAGGCGCTGCAAAGAAGGCTAACACATATAAGACCTAATAATAATCGCTTCATCAATTGATCAGGAATGAAAAGTATTCTTTTGTATAAGTATTGCTTCCGGCACCGGGGATCTCAGTGATCTGAGAAAGGCTGGGGTCTTTTACATAAACCCGCATGAATACCCTCGTATCTGCCTGATAGCCAGAAACATCCAGGTTTACCTTGTGGTAATAGGATACGGGTTCGCCGAAATATCCATTTTCGACTATGGGTGTCTGTATGCTCATGCTTTTCTCTAAAGCATTGCTGAAATCATTGAGACTCGTGGCAAATTTTGCCTTGTTATGCAGCAGTTTGTCCGGGTCTGTGCTGTCGTCATAGAGGGCTACCCAAATCTCGATCGTCTGCGTACCCGCAGGCACGATCACATAGCCATCACCCGATTTTCGGGCGAGGAGGTTGCCGTTGGCAAAGGCGGCAAGACCCCGCATAGCGGGCTGGAGATTGCCATCCAGTGGCGCATTGCCAAACATATCTTTGGCACCGCCATCGATCCAGTTTTTGATATTTTTTAAATAATCCCCCTTCTTCTCTTCCCAATCCGAATCCGGATCAACCACCAGCGGCATGATCCCCGACTGTCCGTCTATATCTTCATTAAGCCGCAACCAAATCACAGATTTGCCTGCATCACCGGGCTTTACCCGGACACTGTAGTCGCCAGCTGGGTTATTTTTGATAATAGGATGGTTGACCAGCGTATTGTATGCGCTTTCGATGGATCGAAAATCTGGCTCAAAGGTGCCATCGTGGCAGCCTGAATTGGCGCAGGTGGGCGCAAAAATATTGTAGTGCAGGCCCACAATGCTATTGGGATCTACTTCTACCGTATCGACCGTGGCCGTTTTGTCATTTTTGAAGGGATCAAAAGGATTCGGCGGCGGATCGTCCGTTCCCGTGCAGGCTGAGAGAATTAAGAGGCAAAGGAAAAGGCTTCCTGGTATGGTACATTTCATGAAAAAACGCTGCTAATATGTGATAAATAATCAGAAAGAATCAGATCCTGTCAAAAAGGGATTTTGCCCTCGAATCCAACAATCCCTTACTGATAACGTCATTTTTGATTCCCAAAATCTCCGCAATGGTAGGCACCATATCGGCTGACTGGCCGACAGGGTTGTTGGGGTTGCCGATCACCATATTGGAAGGCACATTGGGACCCACCATCATGCTGAAAATCCGGCGGGTATTGGCGTCGGAATGGTCATATCCATACCAGTCGTTGGCATCCTTGATGGGGTTGGGGTCGAGGTTGCGACCGCATTCCGGGACGAGAAGCATAATGGTATTGTCGGACATTTCAGGGATTTGGTTTTGGATATAATCCCAGAGAAAACCTACGCCATGATCCGCTCTGTGTAATGCACGCAGATAACCCGTAAAGTTGGAGTGACAGCCATCAATATTGTTCATATTGACCACGGTGAGATTGGGTTTAAACCACTTCATCACTTCGCAGGTATAGCCCAGCGTGCGAAGGTCTCCATTGTCACTGACGGGGGGCATCACTACGGTCCCGTTTCTCGTTTTTTCGAAAGTTGCGTCAATGAATTTTTTAATATCCTGCTTCTCTTCATCTGTATTACCGATCCCGCCTATCGTCTGGGCGGCATTCTGGAAATTGTTATCCAGAAAATATTTCATCTTATAAATCGGATCCAGCTCATATTCCGGGTGATATACCTTGGCATTTGCCAGGTGCTTGAAGCCTTCACTGCTGAAGGTGATATTGGGTGCGATAAAGTTGGCCGCATATTGCGAGCCATAGTCCGCATGTGTACTGTGGTTGAGTAGCGGAACGGAATTGCCAATTCCATTACCCACAAACCAGACCTTGGTGGCAGGGATGCCAGCATGCCGCCTCAGGTATTCAAAAATGGTTGGATAAAGCGGCTTTTGCTTAAGGCCCTGAGAATAAATGGTATTTCCCTGAACAGCCACATTCAAGCCGCCATAATGGCCCGGAAGAGTGGCGCGTACTTCCTGAAAAAGCACACCCTGCCTTTGGAGGGTGTTGCTGAGAAGAGCAGGAATAGGAATTTCGCCTTGCAAATTGGCGTCTGTTCCATAGACAATCTTGTCCGTCGGTGCCTCTCCTTCCAGGAGATTGTAGAGGATATTGCCGGGGATACGCTCATTCTGGCTGCCATCCAGGTATTGCTGGCCGATGGCTTCCTGGTGCCTTACGCCACCGGCAAATAGTACCAGGACCACATGCTCTGCCAGGCGGGAATTGGTGCGGGCAAAAAGGCGTCCGCTGGGAAGTATATAAGGGATGCCGAAGGATGCAGCTCCTATAGCAGCCGTTTTTTTGATAAATTCTCTTCTTTTCATAATGCCTCTGGTTTAGCTGTCTGTTAATAAAAGCGGTATTCTTCCGAAAGTGCAAAGGAGAAATACACCATCTCAGCGGTGATATTGGGATCGGATTCGATCATGTTTTTCAGAAAAGCTTTTTCTGCCTGGCTGGGGATCCGAATAAAAAAGCGTTTGTAGGTTTCCTCCAGAAAAGCGTCCAAATCCGCCCGCATATCTTCATTCCTGGGAAGAATGACGTCCGGGCGGTTCATATAATTGCTGATAAGGATTTCGTAAGCGACTTCTTTGTCGCCGATGGATTCGATCAGTTTTCGGATCTCCACCATATCGTCTGCGGAGAGCGCTTTTTGGAAAAGATTGGCATAGAGAATGGAAATAAACTGCTCGATGGTTTTTTCCTTATTCTTATTGGCATTCGCGGGCAAAACCTCTACGGCATTGAGCTCATAGACGTATTTGTCTTCAGATTGACAGGAGCTGAGCAGGGCCAGGGCAATGAAAGCGTAAAGTAATTTTTTCATGATGCTGCCTTAAAAATTTGCGTATTCGTCTGTTACCATGATTTCCAATTGGATTTTCTGGTAGTCTTTATCTTTGTAAAAATCATCCATAAAAGCATCCGTCTCAGCCGAATTTGGCTCCCGGGCCAGCAGATTTTTGTACGCCCAGCGTACCATGCTTTCGTGAAACTCGCGAGAATTGACAAGGATTTCTATATAGCCTAATTTGTCAACAGCAGATTCTCCAAAAATCTGCCCCGGCTGGCCGTATTCTATGATCTGAAAAGATTGGTCAAACTCAGCCAGTGTATGGTAGCGAAAAAATAAATCGTTGAAACAGGCGCGGATGAAGTTGATGGAATTCATGTTGATTTCATCATAGAAATAGTTGTAAAGCATACGCGCAAACATCTCATTGACAGGGATAAGGCCCTCTCTGTACTGCCAGCGGGAATCCAGCACATTTTGCAGTTTCTGCATATTGTTTAGGTTTCGCTCATAGCTCACCCAATTGCCATTCAGAGAGTCGCTCAGCGCGGCGAAGCGGTAGATGCCCAATTGGCTGCCGATTTCGCCATCTGAAACGCCCTCGACCATGCGCGCTTTCACCAATTCATAGAATCGTTGGTAGTAGGCATGTTTGTAGGAAGAATCTCCTTCCACAAAATCCTCATTGCTTTGTAGTAAAGAAATGAAATTTCTCCGCGCGGGTTCTTTCAGTTCATCCGCCCGCAGGCTGGCGAGGTCGCGGTTGAGCTCTTCATCCAGCGGCTCGCGGCCGAGCAGATCTATATAGGCACGGTTGATATAATTTTCAACGATGATCGTTGGTACGCCATCATAGGAGGGAGAATTGTTGTCAGGAACAATGATGGTCTGCCCATCTTTGCAGCCTGCGAAGATCGTCACAAGCCAAAGCAGGCACAGCCCAAATTTGAAGCGAGAAAACATAGCTGTCAATTAGTGATAAGAAATAGCCCATCTTTGAGAGGAGAAGATAAGCTCTGAAACGAATCCAATAAATTTACACAAAAATTCATTGGAACCCTCTTTTTTTGCCTCACTTATCAGCAATAGCGGCTCATTTGCCAGATTTTGAGTTTTGCTTGTAAAAGAGAAAAAAATAAAACCCAAGGCCACCAATAAACCGAACACGCGTTAGCTAATTATAACAATACTGTTCTTATCCATTTATTTATTTCGATTGAGGTTAAGATATTTTTTTATTCTTTGAGAATTTGTGTGTTTTTAGATGTTCGATCGGGGCAGAAATCTGCCCCATTTTTTTTGCCCTAAATTCAGGTGTGAACATCCATTCCTTCTAAGAATATCGCCTCCAACTTTCGCACAGAGCCCTCCCAACTATACTTTTCCTCCACCATTTTCCTCCCGGCTGTCGCCAGCCGCCTCCGCAATTCTGCATCAGAACGAAGCCGTTCTACCTGCCCGGCAAAAGCCGCTGCGCTATCCGCCAGCAAGACTTCCTGCTCTGGCACAGCCCCAATCGCCTGGTTCACCAAAGAAGTGGTCACACAAGGAAGGCCCATGGCCATGGCTTCCAGTATTTTATTCTGCTGCCCGCTGCCTGTAAAGAGGGGCGCGACAAAGACCTTGCCATCGGCATAGGCATCGCGGATGTCATCCACCCAGCCGCTAACGCGGACACGATCGCTTGCCAGCGCCCGCACCTGCGGATCGGGCCGTGCGCCCGCCAGCAGCAGAGAAACCTCCTTCGCAAGCAAAGGCAATACTTTTTTGACCAAAAAACGCGCAGCTTCTACATTGGGGAAATAGCCCATATTTCCAACAAAAACCAGCTCGTATTGGGGAGAAGCTTCCGGTTGAGGTAAAAAATGTGCGACCTCTACCCCATTGGGAATGGTATGAATAACAGGAGTGCCGCCAGGGGAAATCTCCTTTCCGTCTGAGGCCGAGATGATGGTATGGTGGTCAAAGGCTTGCAAAAGCCCTTGTTCGTAGCGCTTCAGCAATCTTGCTTCCCGCCGGATCAGCGATTTTACCCCCAAAGGAGAATGCTCAGCCCGCCGCTCCATGCCCAACGATAGGGCGTCCATATAATCCAGAGTCTTGGGAAAAGGCAAAGCTTTACAATATGCAGCCATGCGCACAAGCTGACAATAGATCATGTCAGGGCTTGTTTGGGTGGCTATTTGCTGAATTTTTCGGGCGATATCCGGGCGGAAAAAATAAGCCTGCTGAAAGGGCTTTTTGCGAAAAAGCGCCCACAACAGGCGCGTATAGATGCGGATTTTGGATAGGCGAAAGAGGTGTACCTCTTTACAATATTGCTGCATTTCGAGCAGCTCGCTTTCACTTACCGGATGATCGCTGAGCGCGATCAGGTGTATCTCATGGCGAGCGGAAAGCTCGCGGATTTGATGATAAATCCGGAGCTTATCGCCTTTTTCTATGGGATAGGGAAAACGAGAAGACAACACCAGCAATTTCATGCTGGCCAAATTACACAATTGTTGTACTTATTGTTTTATCAATTTAACCACACTGAAGCCTTGGGCAGAGCGAATCGTCAGCGTGTACAAACCCGCGCTATAGCGATCTCCCAGGCGCAGGATGCGCTCATTTTTACCAGGAGTAGCCTCCCAACTCAGTTGGTCCAAAACGCGTCCCTTCAGATCTGCGATCTGCAATTGCAGGCTGCTGGCTTCTGCCATATTGACGCTCAACTTCACCTCTTCCTGCAAAGGATTGGGAAAAACCGCCAGGTCCAGACGAGGAAGCTCGTCAGGGTTGAGGCTGGTAGATGGCTTGACGGTAAAGACCGTATTGTGGATAAAGCGTGTGCCTGTATTGCGGCGGATAATATCCGCGAGGCGCGTAGCCTTGAGATCAGCGATCTGGCTGGCACTGAAAGCGGGGTCGTTTTCGTAGTAAAAACGATCTCCATCCCGCAATTTTTGAAATTGCATGCTGAGGATGGCATGCACTGTCTCGCCTATGGCTGCGCCTTGTTTGTGGTCCTCGGCAAGCATGCCGACCCATGGGTCAATATTATTGACCGAGCCGTAGAGTCCCTGCAGCGTAGCTGCCAGGTTGGCGTCAGAAGTGATATCTGAAAAGCTGCCAGCAGCAGGCACGCCAAATATTTGGCGAATCTGGTTGTAGTCTACCAGGCCGCGTTCGCGGCCTCGGGCGAGGTTGATCGTCACCAGGTCGAGGCCTCCCTGGCCAGGCATGCCAAAGAGAAAATTCCGAAGATCGCTGATCACATGGGGATCGAAATTTTGTTGCCTTTGGGTCACCATACCATTGAAGAAAGGCTCTATTCCCCCTTCATTGACCAATACCATCGGATTGAAAAAGCCATCTTTCAGGCTGATACTGCCAAAAGAAATGGGCGTGCCATCATTTTGCAGGCGCTTGAGGTCGCTGTTTACGAGGGTATGACCGAGGCGAAAAGCAGCTGCGGAAAAGACATTCATGATGCGTGCATCAAGTGTAGCATCATAGCCGGTATAAGCGGGCAGTTGAATGCCCAGCGCGGGCAGCCATTCCTCATAAGCAATGGCCGCAAATTCGGCATTGACAATTTTTCGTGCTTTCTGGTAAATCTGCTCATCGGTCCAACCGGGATGCAGCGCGATGACGCTGTCACAGACGCGGTTGTGCTCGCGCATGAAGAGGGTATGCATACAGCTCAGAATGGGCTGCTCGTTGGCGCGCAGGTCGCCTGCGACGAAATGTTTAGGCCTTGGAATGCCTTCTATGATCATAAATGGAGCATTCGGATCTATGGGATCGTTCAGCTCCCCCGTGGTGGTATTGAAAGGCAAAAAGCCGCCGGCAGAGCTTTTGAGCTTGCCGTCCTGCATCGTCCGCAGCCATAGGGCGCGGGCCGTATCTGAGCCGTAGACGTTGGAAGCGTCCATCCATCCGGTGATCTCATTGATCACCTGGCGGGGATTGCTGGTGCTGCTGCCGCTGGCAGCATCGTATCCGGAACGAAACATGGGAATAAACTTTCCCCCCTGACCATTGGGGTCAAAATAAGGATCAAAAGGCGGCACAGGAACCAGTTCCGGTTCACTCAGCTCGTCAGGCACAAAGCTTAAATCATGATCCACAAACTGACCAAAAGCCCATCCAAAATCACTGATCCCATAGGGATTTTCAATAGACTGATCCTGGTTGAAGATAACATTGCTGAGCATACGAACCATGGGGCGTGTACTGCCCGCATGAGCGGAGATGCTATCAGCAAAACCATTGGGCATCAGGTAATTGAGCTGAGAGTTGATCGCTCCCCATTCGGGATGCGTGCTGTTGTTGGCGGAGCCATCGTAGCTTCGGTTTTGGGCAGAAAGGGAAGCCAGACAGCATAAAGCGAGGAGGGTAAGTAGATGTGTTCGCATGGAAAATGATGTAGGTTTATATTTTGGGAAAAGGCAGTTCTGTATTTGAATTCAAAATAATAATTCCTGCTTGAAAGGACAATTTTGCTTAACAAAGCAAATCTTCCATTTCAAGGATCGCTTTCCGCTTTTTGGCCGGGCTGATGTGAAGCTCGTCCAGCAGCTGCTGTTTTTTGAATAAATCCCTCACAAGAACCACATCTTTACCGATGATGGCTGCCTTCTCTGCTTTCGTCAAGCTTACCAAAGCAGTAACGGGATACAGGTGGCAGAGGTCAATGAGCTCTTTCAAACTTCCCTTTTGGGGAAAGTTCCAGGAAATGAGGTGAAGGCCTGCGCATACGCCATATTTGATGGCATCAGCGGTAAAGCTGGAGTTGGTGACAATCCAACCTTTATGCGTTTTTTGTGCCAATTCGGGATCTTTCCGCCATTCCTGTGAGAGATCGTGGAAGCGGGAATTGATATAGAGAGAAACCTGGGTATTGACTTTTTTGTCTGCTGAATTGCCAAATTTGCACTCAATAGCGATACGTTCCGTCTCGTTTTCTGCCAATACATCCACCTCATGGGTGATACATCGGCCTTGTTCGATGACGCCTATTTTCACCTCATAGCCCATATCTTTGAGGATTTCCCCTACAAATTTTTCGAAAGGAAAGCCAGAAGGCCCCAATTCCATGATAGCTCTTTTGAGCTTGTAGCGGGCCGCAGAAGGGCGGTGATAATGACGGAGGAGGGTGAAAGCGCGGTTGTAAATTTTGCGGGTAGAGATGCCCGGCTCAAGCATACGATTGATTTCTGCCATGATAGAATCTATGGCTGAATCATCTGCATTGGCATGCTTGAGAGATTGGCGCAATTTTGCCGGATCAAAAAGGACCTTTTCTCCGGATGCTTTGGTAACAAATAGAGGGACTGTCATTCCGGAAAATTACGGAAAAAACATGACTCCAAACCGCCCCGGCTCCATTTACTGTAAAATCCCTCGTAAGATTTAGCATGGAAAAATATAATTGTCCTATGCCGGGGCAGTTTGGAATCTGTGGTAGTATATGAGTGGAGGTAGGTTGAAAAATATCAGGTCTTTTCTTCAATCCTTCGCAAGGTCAAAAATTTTTAGAATAAAAACAAAAATATTGCGTAAAACTTGGTAGGTGTTTCTGCGTGATTATACAGAGTTTATCGAACAATCCACTTTTGAATTTCGCTTTTTCCCCTTTCATCTTCTATCTTAAAAAAATAGACTCCCGGACTCAAGTGGGGTAAATCGAGTTCTTGTTTTTGATTTCCATACAAAGGCTGAGGGAATGCATAAACAGCGAGTTTCTGCATGTTGAGGCTGTATAACTCTACCTGGATTTTTGCTGGATTTTCCAGTTGTACAAGCAGAGTCACTTGATTCTGATTTGAGCCAGGCAGGATTTTAAAGGCTGAAAAGGAGTTGTTTTCGTCCTCCAAAGACATTCCCGTCAAAAGCTGGTATGTAACACTATTGATAGTCGAGATCGTACCCAAAAAATTTATCCTCAAACGCGAATGCGTCATAAGTTGGTTGGGAGAAGAAGGGCTAAACCATTCCCACCTGACTTCATCATAAAAGGCAACATCCCCCAAAAAGTCAGAGGAATCCTTGTACTGCATGATGGTTTTTATTCGGATAACATTGTTAAATGTCCCTATCGGTGTTGTAAGGGAGCCATAAGCATCGGCGAGGACCTTTGCGGTACCTTTCCTGGTCATCATACTTCCCATATTAGAGGTTGTCGCCTCAAAATTATCCGTGAAGGTATCATTGTAGGTAAATGGAAAACTGATTAACTGCTGAAAATCTGTATAATCTACGGTGGAGCCTGCATTGCTAATGGCCCCGACAGTAAACCGACCACTGACATCGTCAAGAAAGAATGATCTATCGATATTACCTAAATAATTCGTTTCTCCTGCCAGGTTAGCAGCAGGAAATAAAGAGCCACCCGTCGTATTGGAAGGGGATTTAAAGCTAAGGGTAGCCTGCAAAGTACTGACAAGGTTGGGAAAATTCCACGTGACATTGCTTCCGGCTGGTCCAGGCTGAAAAGCTGTTGTATCACAGAAAAATACATCTGCCTGAGAACCAATCGAGTTGGTGTTATTGCCCTGCGTCAAAGTAGGCTGCGAAAGGAGCGAAAAAAAAGAGAGGAATAGAATTAGGGTAGAAATTAAGGGTTTCATAAGACTTAGGTTTATAGGGTGAATGAAAACAAATATACATGTTAATCATAAAAAAAACTGCTCCGAATGTAAATCCGAAGCAGTTTTTTTCTATAAAAAAGGTCTTATCGTATGCGTGCTTTGAGGTCCTCGACTTTTTCGAGGACTTCCTGCCGCGACATTTCGCGGAAGTGCTTGGGAAGCAATTCCTTGGAGGTACACTCCAATACAGCCGAATAATTCATCAATTCAATCTCCTCCGGATAAGTCGGAGGCAGGAAGTCATTGAATACCTGTGCGATGATATCGAAAGTTACCTGATCCAGACCCAGGCTTGCAGCCTTGAACTTGGCGCGGGTAAGCGCCGCCTCCATATCTGCACCGGACTTGACGGTCATATCTTCAATAAATTCCTCATCAAAATCTTCCACATTCAGGTATTTGATACCTGTCTTCCGCAGCATTACCTGCAGCAATTCTTTCTTTTCCCCTAAAGTCTCGGGATAAAACAGGCCGATATGCTCCTCCGCGCGGCCCTGCCGCTTAAAGTCTACCGGCATCAGGTCCGGGCGGGCTGTCACCAGAAACCAGATGATCCGTCCACGGTTCTCTGTGTCCGACATAAAGGTCGCGATCATCGAAAACACCCGACTGCTCACGCCGCTATCTCCCTGGGCAGAGCGGTTGCCCAGATAGGCATCGGCTTCGTCTATCATCACAGCTACAGGTGACATGGCTTTCAGGATTTTCAATACCTTTTCCAAATTGCCTTCCGTCACTCCCTGCCACTGCGAGCGGAAGTTTTTCAGCATCACCATCGGTACCCCGATATCAGAAGCGAAAGTCTTGATCATGAAGGTTTTACCGGTGCCCACAGGGCCGGAAACCAGGTAGCCCATAGGCATGACATCCTGACGCCCATTGGCGAGGGCGCGCGCTGCGTCCATCAAATGCTTTTTGGCCTGGGTATGCCCGGCGACATCCTTGAGGCTATATTTCGTTTCGATAAACTCAAGCAGCCCTCCGGCTTCAGATTCGATCATCTCCTTTTTCCGCTGGGTCAGTTCTTCATTGGTAAAAGGGATCTCATTTTTGATGGCCTCCGAAAGGATGGTTTCGAGATTGACGAGGTTAAGACCCGCGGTGTTTTTGGCTAATATCTCATGGCTCATCTCGAAGAATTTTTCGCCTTCTTTATGCTGCTCAAAGTAGTCTGTGATGTAATGCAGGCGCTCTGAGGCATCCGGATAAGGCACAAAAACTTCATGTGTATAAGGATTGCGGATGTATTGCTGGTTGATGTCAGCGATATTTTCCGTGAGCACGATGGTCGTGAAGTCCGAACTCAGGAAGACTTCTTCCCGCGCCCATTTTTGCAAAAATACCAGCACCATCTGATCCTTCTCGCGCATGCGGGAGCTTTCGCTCATCGGGATGAGCGTCTCAGCATAATCTATGATCAGGCCGATGGAACGTGGTTTTTCGAGCAAAGAGCGAAAATTATCGAGTTGCTCTTTATAATATGATTTGTCCTTGCGGGCAGTTTTGCTGTCAGAGTCAAAGTCAAAAAGCGCTTCGATGTCATCCATCAATTTGCTCTCCGTAGGCATGCGGGAAAAAACATCTGTCAGATTCCCATCAGAAAGGCTTTTGCCTGGAGACTTGTCCGCTTGGGGTTTGACGCCTGCTTTTTTCTCCAAAAAACGGATGATATAGCGGATCAGGTTTTGGTTCAGGGTATGATTCAGGTAGCGGTCCAGGTCAAAAAATGCCATCTGAGGATCTACCTTGAGCTCGCGCTCCTGCATGCCCGCAGAGCGGGCCAAAAATTTGAGCGTATTCTCAAACTCCTTGCGCATTTCGCTATCTCCGCCAAAGCGGATGTCATCCTTAAACCGAATGCCCGAAGATCGGTCATACTGAATCACCATGTCGCGGTAGCGAAAAAGCTCTTCGTTAAGAAAGTCTCTGACTTTCAGGTAGCGGTTTTTTCCATTATCAACAATCCTTACATAATCGTTGATATTCCCATGAATGATAAACTGAGAGACGTTTTTGGACTGGTATTTTCTTTTGAGTTCCTGAGCCCACCCGGGCACACTGATTTTTCTTTTTGCAACAGTATCGTTCGACATGCTTTTTAATTTGTTTTTGAGGATTAGACGCAGATTGCGTTGATTATTACGCAGACGTTAAAACTTAAGAACCTGTTTGAGAATTTTTGATTTTTCGCGGCTGCTCACCACTTCGTGCCCGTTGTTGAGGATGATTTTGAAGCGATTGCCAAACCAGATCACGATCTCGGTGACATGGGCCAGTCCGATGATCGCAGAGCGATTTACCCGAAAGAATTGGTCTCTAGGCAACTTTTTCTCAAAAGTGTCCAGGGTATGGTTGAGCAGGTAGGAGGTATCTCCTGTATAGAGGCGCACGCTGCGCTCTTCTACTTCTATGCATACCACATCGTCAAAATCGATGAGTTTGAATCGGTCCCGGGTAGGGATGGGTACTTTGTTGGCAAAGGGAGCTTTGATCTCCTCGACGATGTCGGCGCGCCGCAACTCCGCGATTTTATCGCGGCTGAGGCTCTGGACTTCGCCCTGCGTGAGCTTTTCCAGCGTGGCTTCCAGCCGCTCCTCATTGAAGGGCTTCAAGAGGTAGTCACAGGCATTCAGCTCAAAAGCCCGGATGGCGTGCTCATTATAAGCTGTCGCAAAAACAATGGCAGGCATCTTCTTCATATCGAGATTTTCTACCACCTCCAGGCCATTCATGCCTGGCATTTCGATATCCAAAAAGACGACATCGGGTTTGAGTTCCTGAATTTTTTCCAGGGCTTCGATTCCATTTTCAGCCATTTCCAGCAACTCCACTTGCTCAAATTTCTCCAATAGGCGAGCCATTTTTCTACGGGCAGGTAACTCGTCGTCTGCCACTAAGGCGCGAATCTTTTTCTTCATAAAATAAAAACGCTTTGTAATTCCCGGTTTTCAATCCTGGTTGAAACGGGAACCAGGAGCCAGAAATGATTTCATGTTAAAGGTATAAAGGATAATTTAATTATACGCCCGGAATTTTCAGGCGAACCAAAGTACCTTCGCCTGTATTCTCAAACTGAAGTAAGTCTTTTTCGTTATAGGTTTTTTCCAAACGGCTCAGAATATTGTTAAGACCTGTCCCCTTCTCAATTCTTTCAGACTCGATTCCCGGCCCATTGTCGTAGATTTCGCAGATCATGTCCCCTTCTTCCAGGTAAGCATCTATGCTCACAATTCCCTTTTTGATGATCTTGGCGATGCCATGTTTGATGCAATTTTCTATCAAAGTCTGAACCACAAAAGCCGGCAGCATGCACTCCCGGACTTCGGGTTCTATCTCTATCTGTACCCGGAGGCGCTCACCAAATCGGATTTTTTCGATCTCCAGGTAGGTGCTTACGAGGCTGATTTCATCCTCCATGCTAACGAGTTTCTGGCTGGAATGGCGCAGTGTATAGCGAAAAATAAATGCCAGTTTTTCAATCGCTTCCTCCGCCAAATCCGGCGAATCATGGATCAAGGATGAGATCGTATTGAGGGTATTGAACAAAAAATGCGGATTGATCTGCGATCGCAGCGCTGTGAGGTTGGCCTCATAGGTGGTCTCTACCAGTTCTCTTTCGCGTTGCAAAAGTTGCAGCACATTGAGGCTCAGCTGCATCTGCTGTATAAGCTGAGCGATCAGCTCCAGGTCCGAAAGGTTGTACACCCTGCGCTTTTTGCGGCCCATCAGCAGCAGACCGTATTGCTGCTCATTCACAGATACAGGGGCGATCAGGCTGTATCCCAAAGCCATCGCTTTCACTTCTTCATTTGGCGAAAACTGAAAATCCGAAAGCTCTTTGTTGCGGGACCAAATGACAGTTGCTTCTTCAAGGCTTTTATAAAAGGCCGGAAAATCCTCTTCAAGCTGTGGATCCGAGACCCACCATAGCTGCATTTCTTCTGTTTCAAAATACTTTTGAAGCTGCGTTGTCACCATCTCCCTCAGTTTGTCTGAGGAAGTGTATTGGGGGATACTCGCCACAAAAGTCCTGAACTGTTCCAGTTTTTGCTGCTGTGATGTCGTGATATAAGCCGCAAAGCGGTTTTCATTGGCGAGGTAAACCGCCCGCAGGGCGAGCAGCAGCAGCAGCAGGCTGATGATCTCCAGCCAGGCCCGGTAGGGGTTGGTGGGCAGCAGCCAGTCAAATAAAGTGCGGATCGCCACATAGAGAAACAAAGAAGCAGCAACAAATATGAGGTACTGCAAGCTTCGCGTCATCACCACATTGACCTTTCCAAAGGGCAATTGGGAGTAGGCAGCATTGATGAGGGGAAAAAACAGCAGGATTTGTGTAAGAAAAAGGGCGTATTCCTGTAAGTGAATGGACGCAGAAAAAAGCCCGGAGATAGCCAAAAGGCATAGAATAACGATGAATCCACTCACCAACAAGCGGCGGGTAGACGGCCTGCGGTCTTTGGCCCAAACCCAGAGCAGCGCAGCTGCCAGCAGATGTGTAAGGAAAAAGAGCAGCACGGCTCTTTCGATCCAGGGCTGCAGGCTGCCCCAGGCCCTGCCTTGCAGGCTGAGTAGGAGAATGGCGGCTATGCCGCCGATGCCCATTGCAAAGGAGGGCAAAAGCCAAAGCTTGCTGCCTTGCCAGCGAAAAGCCAGAAAAACCATGGCATAAGCCAGGGTGAGGGAAGAAAAAACGGCGAAAAAGAATTTTTCGAAGGCGGCATTCACCAGATTGGATTCTACGATCAGGTAAAGGGCATGACCAAGGATAAAACCCAAAAGCAACAGACCGAGGACTACCACCAGGCCCAAACTCCCCAATGCTTTGCTGTTTTTTCGCAAAAAAGGCAGCAAAATCAATAAAACGACAAATGCCACAAAAGTGCCTAAAGCAGAAAGCCACAGGCTTAGCCGCCACCCCCAGCCCATTTCATTGAAATGGTAAGAAAGGCGATAGCCGTTGACCCATTGCAGGTTGGTGCGGGCTGTAAGCCCGGTGCTGGAGCTGCTTCGCTCCAGTTGGTAGATGAAAGTCTTGCCGGGAGGAGCAGCACAGCTGATGTTATCAGCGACCTCAGCTTTATATACTTCGTGATAATTGATTTTGAGCAATTTGTCGCCTTCCTGAAAGTTGTCTGTCAAAAAGGCTTTGTAATTCAGCAATGGATGCACCGCCTGCGCCACAGCATGGCCGTCTTGGTCTGCCCACACAACCCAATCTTGCCCCTGGATGCGTTCAAAAGCCGAATTCTCCTCCGCCAGGAATAGCAGGGAGGATAGCTGTAGATACATGCCCCAGCCCAAAGCCAGCAGCATTCCATAAAAAGGAATGAGGATCAGGGGAGAGAAACGATGAGTTGAAAGTGGAAGCTGCGTCATGCGTAGAGAAGGGAAATAATGACACAGGTAAGGTAGTAAAAAGCTTGCAAAGGGAAGCTTATAAAAAGAAAAAAGCCAGGGGACTCATCTTCATTGAGAGAATCTACCCTAGCCCTTGCTCTTGTAATTCCAGGACATAATCCTGTCTGATGCAAATGTGTTAAGAATATTGAGCATCGCCATGGCATTTTGTACAAATGGTGATTTTGTCTGAATGAACAGCTAAAATGAGTGAGTGAATAGTTTTAAAGGTTAAGAATTTATTTATTCTCCTGGAGAGTGAAAAATAAAAAAATACGGCTTGTATGAATTCTGTGGCCAATAAATAACGATTTGGGCCAATCGACTCAAGTCAATTGCCCAAATTAAATGGGTAAGAAAATGGGGATATGTAAAATTTGCTTAGATCAAATACACCTCTTAAAAAAGCCAGATTTCAAAATCTTTTCCCTGTGGAATATATGTAAAGGAAATATCGTGCCAAAGTGGAATCTCAATCCACTGGAAGGGATAGTGTAGAGACTGATGGGCATTTTTGTTAGCTTTGCAGATTCTTTTTTTTCAACATAGTATTAACCATAGCAGTTCTAGAAATAAATTGCCACGATCGATGAAAGGAATAGGAAATATTGCATACAAAATCATAGGCGTCAGCCTGATTTTATATGCCCTTATTTATGGCTTGCTCGCGGAGCTTCCGCGCATGGGCACCCTGGCTCAAAGCTCCAGAAACCTCTTTTATCACGTTCCCATGTGGTTTACAGAGGTGGTACTGATGAGTATATCTGTTTTTTACAGTGTAAAATACCTGCGCATGACCGACCCGGACTCCGGGTTGAAAGGCGAACCGATGGAAGCAGACGCACGGGCTACAGAAGCCGCACGCCTGGGCGTGCTTTTCAATGGCCTGGGCCTGATCACGGGCATTATCTGGGGCCGCGTCAGCTGGGGGCAGACTATGCCCGATAGTGATTTCTCTGCCTGGTGGGTCTGGGATCCCATACAGACCTGTGCCCTGATTGCGATGTTGATTTATATGGGGTATTTTCTGCTGCGCTCCTCCTTTGCGGAGCCTGAGCAAAAAGCGAAAATCGCAGCTGTATTTAACATTTTTGCTTTCGCAGCCCTGATCCCGCTCTTTTTTGTGATTCCCCGCATGATGCAGGGCTTGCATCCCACAGCAGATGGCGAAAGCACCGCCCTTTTTGATACCAGCAATGTGACCAATATCTACAGAACCCTGCTATATCCTTCTGCATTGGGCTTTATCCTGCTCAGTATATGGATGTACAATGTGCGCAGCAGGATCAGCATCCTCCGCCTAAAACTGGAAGATAGACTTGCGGAGCGCGCCTTTACCCGGAAATGATCTTCACTGATTCTAACAGATATTATTCGTACCTTTGCGGACGATTTTGCCAGCAGGCATTTTACCTTTTTTTCGAGCAATTATGATCTCATTTTTCCCCCTTATAACGCTTCTGCAAGAGTCCGTTTTGTTGCGGAGCGATAAGATTTATGCGGTACTGGCTGTGATCCTCGTGATTTTTGCCGGCCTGCTTATTTATCTCTTTACCACTCAGCGCAAACTGAGCAAGCTGGAGGATATGTTTAAAGATTCAGAAAAGAAATAATATGAAAATCAGCAGAATCATTCTTTTGGTTGCCGCTGCCATCCTGATGGTGGTTTTTGGCGTGAGCCTGTCTGAAAACCTCAGCACCTATTCTACTTTTTCTATGGCTAAAGAAAGCGGCAAAACCGTGCATATAGCCGGAGAGTGGGTAGATCGCGAAAACGCTGTGGAGACGGAAAACCTGTTTCAGTTTTCTGTAAAAGACAGCCTCGGAGTCGTGGAGCTCGTTCACTTTAACGACCCCAAACCCAATAATTTTGAGCAGGCCGAGCGCATCGTGCTCGTTGGCGGTTACGACAAAGAGACTTTTGTCGCAGACAAAATCATCACAAAATGTCCCTCCAAGTATGGAGAGTCAGATGTAAACCTGGAATAAGGAAAAGTTTCGGGCTTCGGGTTTTGAGTTTCGGGTAGAATCCAGAACCCAAAACCCGAAACCCGAAACCCAGAACACGAAACCCAAAACCCCAAATTCGGATTTCATTATGGGCAATTTTTTTGCTTCTCTGGCTTTTGCCAGTGCTTTTGTGTCGATGGTCAGCCTTTTTCTCGCAGAGCGCGAGCAAGGCAAGGAGAAGAAAAGCTGGGAACGGCTGGGCTTTGCCAGCTTTGGGATACATGCCCTGAGCATTGTAGGCATCATCGGTACCCTCTTTTACCTGATATATACACACCAATACCAGTTCCACTATGTCTGGTCGCACTCCAGCAATGAGCTGCCGGTGCATTATATGATATCCTGTTTTTGGGAAGGGCAGGAAGGCAGCTTCCTGTTGTGGTGCTTTTGGCACGCAGTGCTGGGCGTCATCCTGATGCGCACAGTCAAAAGCGAATGGCGCGGCCTGGTGCTGGGCGTGCTTGCTTCGATCGAGGTCGTGCTGAGCTCGATGGTGCTGGGGATTTATGTGGGAGAAAGCTGGGTGTATGGGATTTATTTGACCCTGGGGCTGATTCCTGCTGCCTATTTTGCTTTTCGTTATATCAAACAAAGAGATCAATTGCCCTGGAAAGGCAGCTTTCCACTTGCGGGCATTTTTGTCACAGCGATGATGCTGGTCCTCTTATTCAGAGGTCAGGATGGGATGGGAGATCCCTGGAGCTGGGCTGACACCATCAGCAGCTTTGACGGCTTTGCCTTTGGCCTGGCGATTATCGGTCTCCTCGGCTTTGCCTTTCTGTATCTTCGCTATGCAGTGGCGGTGTCAAATAATATTTCCAAACATATACCCGATCTGCTTGCAGGAGCTTCCGTTTTGGGCATTGCCTATGCCGTGATGAACTTCGACCTCAGCACCTGGAAAGTAGGCTCATCGCCTTTTCTCCTGCTGAAAGAAGCTTTTCCCGACAACCCCGTCTACGCCAACGACCCTGATTTTATCCCCACCAATGGCAGCGGCCTCAATAGCCTGCTTCAAAACTATTGGATGGTCATCCATCCGCCTACCCTCTTCCTGGGCTTTGCCTCCACCGTGGTGCCTTTTGCTTTCGTCATCGCTGGTTTGATCAAAGGAAAATACCGCGAATGGATTCGGCCAGCTACGCCCTGGATGCTTTTCTCAGTCATGATCCTGGGCATAGGCATCATCATGGGCGGCTATTGGGCCTATGAGACCCTCAACTTTGGCGGCTATTGGAACTGGGACCCCGTCGAAAACGGTTCCCTCGTGCCCTGGCTCTGCGGTATCGCAGGCCTGCATGGCATGCTCATCCACAAAAAGACCAAATCCTACCTCAAACTGAGCATGATTCTCGTCATCAGCACTTTCTGGCTGGTGCTGTATTCTACCTTCCTGACGCGCAGCGGCATCCTGGGAGATACTTCTGTTCATACATTCACTGACCTGGGCCTTTCCGGGCAATTGATATTGCTGATGGCCATATATGGCACCGTTACCCTCATTTTGATGGTCTTGCGGTGGAAAGCCATTCCCAGCAAAATAGATGACAGCAAAATATGGACAGCAGAGTTTTTCCTCTTTATGGGAATATTGATCTTCATCTTTGCCGGACTCATCATCGCCATTTCTACCTCTCTGCCTGTTTTTAATAAAATATTTGGAACGAGCATGGCGCCACCTGCCGAAGTGCAGCTTTTTTACTATAAGTGGAATGTCTGGTTTGCCGTCGGTTTTGGTATTTTCTCAGGTATAGCCCAGTTTTTGTGGTGGAGCAAAGCGAAGAAGAAAACGCCTGCACAGGCACTCTATCGCCCCTTTTTACTGGCGATGCTGCTCGGTAGCACCATCCTGGTATTGCTGATCACAGCCCGAAAAGACTTTGCTTTTGATAAAGACTTTGCCAGCCTGATCGCCGACAGCGAGTTTGCCAGCAATTTCCTCGGCAAGGCACTTGCCTATATAGAATTTGGCGTCATGAGCATCGCCGATGAGTTGCTGCTGTTCAGCGCACTCTTTGTGATATTTGCCAATGGCGACATCCTCTTTTCTTTATTGAAGAAAAATACCACCGGCCTGAAAGTCATGGGCGGCACCGTCACCCATATCGGTTTTGGCCTGATGCTGCTCGGCATCCTTTTCTCCTCCGGCTATGATGAAGTCATCTCCATCAACCTGACGCCCGAAGAGATGCAGGGCTTTAGCAGCGATGAGGAAAAAATAGACAATGTGGGCATTTTGAAAAACAAGCCTCGCCTGATAAAAGGCTATGAGGTGACCTATACCGGCCCCAAAGAGGCCGTCGCACCCATCCGCAAACTGCATGTGATCGAAGAAACGCCCGAATTTTTTAAGGTACGCTTTCGCGATAGCACCAACGATGAATTTGGCTTTGTCCTGCCACGTCCTGTCTTTTTGGTAAAAGAAGAGGGCGAAAGCGAAAAAAGCGAAGGAGATATACATCCTACTTCCAATGCCAGTGACGGGGAGTTGGAAGGCGAAATTGATATGCAGTATGTAGAAGATTTTTTGAACAAAAATCTGCCATTCATCAAACCCCCTCATATCAACAACCGCATGCTCTATGGCCTGGAGTTCCGTTCGCTGAAAGACAGTTCAGATCACTTCAAGCTCTACCCTGAAGCGGAGATCAATGAGCAAATGAATGGCCTGATAGCGCATCCCGCGCGCAAGGTATATTTGGATCGGGACATCTATGTCCACGTTTCGCAAGTGCCTGCAAATGAGGGCGAAGAGCCAAAGTACAAATTTCATGAACTTGCGCTCAAGCCAGGGGATACGACCTTTGTCGGTAATACGAAAATCTATTTTCACAATATCGCCAACCTGAACCAGCGGGCGGAAGAGGTAGACAAAAATTTCGAAGTGGCGCTGGCGGCGCATTTGCTGGCTATCGCCGGGCAGGATACCTTCTTCGCCAACCCGATGTACTTCATCGCCAGGGACAATACCTTTAGCATGAAGGAAGCAACGATAGAAGAGCTATACCTGGATTTTGTCTTTTACAAAGTCGATCCGCAAAAGGGCCTTTTTCACTTCCAGATACGTGAACTGGAAAACCCGACTTCGGATTATATCGCCTTTAAAGCCATCAAAAAACCGTATATTAACCTACTTTGGTTAGGAACCTTTATCCTGACCTTTGGTTTTCTGCTTGCCATTTACCGGCGGTCGAAAGAGAGTTAATAACAATTTCCCACATGGCTTTTTCTCAATGTGAACTTGTTTCGCTGGATCGATACAATTGGGAGCTCCTTCTCAAGATCGAACTCCATGAAAGCCAGCAGGCTTTCACTCCCAGCATCCTCTACTCCCTCGCTCAGGCGAATTTTGAACAATTGACGCCTTACGGCATCAGTTATAGGGGGGAGATTGTGGGCTTTCTCATGTATGGCCAGTTTGGCGGCATCTGCTGGATCAACCGGATCCTCGTAGACCACCGCTTCCAGGCAAAGGGAATCGGCACCGCCGCCCTGACGCAAATCATCCGCAAACTGCGGCAGCAGTTTGACTGCCGCGAAATTCGCACCAGCTATGCCGAAGGCAATGAAGTCGCGGCGAAGCTATTCAGCACAAATGGTTTTGTGCCTATAGGATCGGCTATGGCCGATGGGGAGGTGGTGCTGCGCTATGAGGGCTAGATTTGCCCTTTAGACCCAAACCGCAAAAATATCCTTTCCCTGATGGGAAATATGCTCCTGCTCCCATCCACGATCTTTTCGACCATCGAAAATCAACAGAAAGCCTTTGTCCTCCCCATGGATATCCAGGTAATCGGCGAGCTGAGTCAGGCCACCCTCGTGGGCTTTGGGGCCATACCAACGCTTGAGCTCGATGATATAGGTGTGCTGGAAATAGGTCACGACTATGTCGAGGCGCTTTTCGAGAGAAGTTTGCACTTCTCTGAAGGCATGGCCCTGGCCATTGAGGATAGGTGCGAGGAAAGCCAGGAAGATCAATCTTCCCTGCTCCTCCAGGAAGTCCTGGTGCTTATTGCTGTGCTGCTCCTTCATGAATTGCTGAAACTTCAGCAGGACAGCCTCCATATCGAGGGCGTTGTTTTCGAGCAGAAAATGGCCACCGTAGGTATAATCTGTTTTGAGATGGGTAAGGGTTTTCGAGGCCATATAGTTATAAATCAATTGTTCATAAATCCTGTTATGGATTTTGAGTTGACCATTTGATTTAAAAACGCCATAAATGACGCCAAGATTGATGGTGGGATTATGCTGGTTAAAAGGAATAACATCTCCATCAAGAATCAGGCGATATACCAATGCGTATAAATCGGCATTATTTTCCAGATTTTTGATCAGGCTGTCAAAGTTGGTGTTATTTTCCTTGAGCAAAAGATGAAGTGAGCTTTCCAAATCCGCCTCTTCCCAACGCTTTTCTGTTTTGGTCGGAAGGATATTTTCGGCTATGGTTTTACATAATTTACTCACCAAAAAAGGGTAGCCCGATGTATAATAATACAATCGCTCCGCCATCCAGGGAATATCCATGCTGACGTCTTCGGCTTCGCAATACTCCTGGAGCATGGGCTCGATTTCTTTCGGAATAAAACTCATCCGCACATTGAAGTCAGTAGCGATATTCCAGGGGCTATTGTACTGGGCTTCTTCGGGATTTCGGAGTTTATATTTTAGGGATTTGATGTCGTGTACACCTGCCAATACAATGCTATGAAATGTATCATGGCCACGTCTGTATCGTTCCAGATATTTATTTCTCAACATAGCCAGAAATTTCAGGAAGACCTGATAATTGCTACTGGCATCCACTTCATCTATCAACAAAACGAGTTTTTTTTCTGCGGCTATCACCAACTCACTGATCGCTCTGGAAAGGGTCGCAAAATTCCTGATTCCTTTCCTTGACTCCTGCCAGTGGGCTATCAATTGAGGCGCAACATACTTAATCTCAGCTTCCAACCGATCTGCAAACATCTCCGAAAAAGCCTCTTCCGACTGGTGAAAGCTGTTTTCTACATCCTCAAAACTCAGCTTGAATCCCATATAATCAGTGGAAGTTTCCAGCGTGTCTTGCAACAGCTTGAGCATGGTTGTCTTTCCATACTGCCGCGGACGGTTGATGACAAAATATGCTCCCGTATCAACCATTGCCATCACTTCCCGCTCTTTTTGAGAAACATCCATCATATAATGATGTTCAGGAATACATAAACCTGTGATGTTAAACTTTTTCCTCATGCAGTATACTTTGTAGTAAAGATAGGGATATTTTGGATTTAGGTGTTCCTACCGGATCACCGTGATTGTCCCCGATCGCTCCACCTTTTGACCACCAAAGGTGGTCCCTTTTACCCGATAGACATAGACGCCTTCCGGCACGGATTCTTCCTTGAAGCGGCCGTCCCAGCGGAAGTTAGGATCGAGAGAAAAATAAATTTCCCTGCCCCAACGGGTGAAGATATGTATCTCCAACTCTTGGAATCCTCCATTGGGGATGTAGAAAAAGTCGTTTTTGCCGTCGCCATTGGGTGAGAAGGCATTGGGGAAAAAGATGGATTCTTTCCATACTTCGATAAACTCGAAGGGGATGGAATCGGGGCAACCGATGTCGTTGTCGGCGACGAGAGTCACGGTATAGAGCCCGGGCTCGGTGTAGATATGAAGCGGTTGCTCATCGGTGGAGCTGCTGCCATCCCCAAATTTCCAGAGGAAATTTGTCGCGTTTTGACTCAGGTTGTCAAAAGGTACGGGTAGTTCGTAGAAACCTTCTACGATTTGCGGCTGGAAGCGGGCCCGTGGTAGGTTGACCTCCACAAAGATGTTGATGAAGACCGTATCGCCGGCACAGCCGGCTTCATCATAGGGTACCACCCAATATGTCGTGGGGACCTTGGGGTCCACGGTGATGTGCGTTCTCGTATCTCCGGTGCTCCACAGGTAGCGCGCACCATTGCCCATGACGGCCAGATCCGTCAGCTGAAATTTACAAATGCTGTCATCAGGAGTGCCCGTGGCCTCCGGAAGTTGGATGACCGTCACATAGACGGAGTCGTAGTTGATGCAGCCATGTATGTCGGTACCTTGCAGGTAATAGCGCAATGAGCTGTCTGGCGTCGCCAGGGGCGACGCACTCACGGGATTGTCCAGCCCGGTGCCGGGCGACCAGATATAGTCGAGCGCGCCTGTGGCGCGCAGGAAAGCCGGGGTCTTGCGACAGATCGTCGTGTCTTCACCCGCATCCACTGAGGGCAGTGGATTGACTGTGATATGCAGGGTATCGTTTTCCGAACAATTGTTCGTATCAGTTACCGTAACGATGTAACGAGTGGTCAACGAAGGAAAGGCGAGAGGGTTGGGGATACTATCATTGGACAGCCCTGCTCCCGGATCCCAGAGGTATTGCACACCTCCTGTTGTATTCAATTGCACCGTATCGAAGACACAGATGGCGAAGTCATCATTGGTTTGGGCATCCGGTAGCGGAAGGACAGTGATGGTCATATCTGCGGAATCTACGCAGCCCACGCTGTCTGTCACCACCAGCGTATAGCTGGTCGTCACACCTGGCGAAGCCAGGGGATCAGGGATGAATGGATCAGACAAGCCGAAGTCTGGTTTCCAGACATAGTTCACCCCGCCGCTGCCCTGTAGCTGGATGACATCTCTGAAGCAGATGGTCGTGTCGGGCCCGGCATCAGGCGCGATCACATAGACCAGCACCGAGTCGGTATTGGCACAGCCCCAGACAGCCTCTACCACAGCATGGTAGTAGGTAGATTGCAGTGGGTATACAAGCGTTGTATCCAGGGTTGAATCCAGCATAGTAGGCGAATCCCGCCAGTATTGGTTGATTACCCCAAAGCCGCCCTGTAGCCAGATAGGCACGGTATCACCCGGACAAACAAAGGTGTCCGCAGACACAAAAATATCGGGTCTGATGCGAATTTCCAGTTTGATGGAGTCATAGTTCACACAGCTATTGCTGTCTGTGACAGTCACATAGTAGCTGGTAGAGTCGCTGATATTGGGGCCCAGGTATATGGGGCGGGCCGTGACAACGGCCAGGGTCGTATCATCGATGGTATTCGATGGGGTCCAGGCATACATTTGACCGCCTGTGGCGGTGATGTAGGTTGGGCCTCCCGAGCATACATAAGGGTCTGGATTGGTCACGCTGGTGACCGGAAGGGGGTTAACTATCACCCGGACAGTATCCCGATCCACACAGCCGGAAATATCCGTCACTGTCACATAGAAGTCTGTGGTATCCAGCGGAAAAACCGTTGGGTTGGGCGAATTGGGATTAATCAATGAAGGGTCCAAATCCCAGAGGTAGGCGATCCCACCCGAGGCATTCAGCTGAGTACTATCATAGATACAAAGCGGAATATCCGGCCCGGCTATGGCATAAAATGCCCGCACAAAAACAGAATCTACGTTGACACAACCGTTGATATCTGTCACCGTGACATAGTAAGTCGTCGATGAATCTGGCGTGGCGGTGGGTGAGGCAAGGCTGGGATTGTTTAGCCCGGTGCTTGGTAGCCAGTTGAATGTCACCCCGCCTGTAGCGGTGAGTACTACGGCATTATCACCGCATTTCACGGTGTCATTGCCCGCATCTACGATGGGCAGAGGATTGACGGTTATAGTTGTAAAGGCGGTGTCTCTACATCCGTTCACACCTATGCCTATCACGCGATAAGTCGTGGTCTGGGTAGGCCTGGCGACGACCGAACTTCCTGTAGTATTGCTCAAAGAACCCACGGGAGTCCAACTATAGCTTACTCCTCCACTGGCAACCAGGGTGGCTTTATCCCCCACACAGATGGCCCTGTCTGGGGAGGAAGTAACGACGGGCAGGGGCAGGGGAGCGACATGCACAGTATCTGCCTGATCGCAGCCAAAGGTATCTCTGAATGTGACTATATAGTCCCTGGGAGCCAATACACGGGTGCGGGGATTGGCAGCCAGAGGGTTATTTAAGCCTGCGGCTGGGCTCCAGCTATAGGTCACGGGGCCATTGGATGAGGTAGGAAGTGTCACTACAGAGCCCAAACAGCCTTCGACTGTATCCGGTGCACTTACCACAGGCAAGGGATTGATATTTACCGTGACGATGTCCCTCCGGGGAAAGGTGATATTGCAATAGTTGGTATCTCGTACTTCGAGAATAAACTGTAGGCTTTGACCTGCATAATCGCAGGTCGCGGTCCAGCATACATCGCCATTGGCGGGATTCACGCCGTTTTGGGAGAAAGTCGCATGTGGACCCGGTCCCCCCAGGTTGGCAAAAGGACCACTGATCGGAGTTACAATCAGACCGTTTTTGGGATCTATGTCACTTGTATTATAAGTATAGCAAAAGGAATCTCCTACGTCCATCGTGATGGTATTGCCCCCATTGGGCAATTGGTGGGTAATCACGGGCGGATTCGCCCCGCCGATCACTACCTGGGTGGTATTGAATACAATATTATAGCCTTTACAGTCGGAGGTATCCTGCCCTCCCACAATCAAGGGGATCGTTCGTCCGGCATACCTACAACCGGGGGCCCAGCAGACGGTTCCTGTAACAGGATTGAAACCTGTATAGGTAAGCGTTGCAAAAGGAGGCGTGAATGTCCCGCCTATTCCGAAAGCCGCACTAACAGGAAAAAGGATCACGGTATCCAGTGGAGAGGGATCCTGAATGGTTATATTATAACAAAATGGCTCTTCCGGCTCTATATAGATGGTATCATTCGAAGAGGTGGGTACACCACTCAGGTTGGAACTGATGCTGGGAGGAGTGCCCTGTGGCTGACAAGTCACTACATTGATCTGAAAATCTCTTTTGTTTTCACTTAAAAAAACACCATTTCGATACTCCAGGACTGATATTGAAAAAACAAAAAGGCCAGTTTGTGTAGGCGTCATGGTCAAAAAACCCGAATTGGGATCAATGCTGAAATTTCCTGTCCCAAAGGGGTCAAGGTTGGTATACCCGTTCAGGTAGATGACATTTCGATAAGCAGGCGGTCCCATGGGGTTGTTGATATTCACTGTTGGGTTCTGGCTGGTGGTACCCAGGCCCGTATTATTGGTGCCTGTAAAAGGGTTGGAAACCACATAGACCAATGAATCGCCATCTGGGTCTATCGCTGAGTGGTCAAAATTAAAAGGCTGACCAGCGCAAAGAAACAGAGGCGCCAATTGGCGGAAACGCGGCGAAGAATTACATCCCGAAACATCGATGCTCGGTACATGGGCAACCACAGTGATACCTTGAGATGTCGTGCCGGGACCCGACTGTATATTGGTAACGGAATTATTGCGGCAGCATCTTGACCAGGCAATATCATAGCCACCCACCCGTGGTGGGAGGGTTACAGTGGTGATATAGGTGCCAAATTCCACGCAAAGATTGTATACACGACCAGTGCAAACATCCCAGTCTGCCGGAATAATCTCAGGCGTAGAAAAGGGCTTGGCTACCACCCAGGTGCGAAATAACGCTCCATTATCTCCATTAAAAATGAAAATGGTGATATTGTCATCAAAGTCGGCCATACTATTGGGGGTACAATCCCGATACATCGTCAGCTCAATTCGATACTGATTTAAGGTGGGATTGACACAATCATAGACAAGGTCTGCTCCTACTATATGGGTCGCTTGCACGGCATAAGTAGTCAGGAACAAAAAAAATGGGAATAGGAGAAGCTGCAGAAATTTCATGGCAACCTAAGGGGGTTTCTAATTGATTTTTCTAGTTTCGTAGATGAAATGCTATTGTGGATCAGACAATGCATGCTAAAACAAATATGTGCAATAAGATGATGGTATCAAGGTAACGATTTGACTTCTTAAATCGTTCGTTTTTCATTTAGACAGGCAAAATAAGTGTATGAGCGAGCTAACCACCTCTTTTTCAGTCATTGGCCTGGGCCACATCGGCAGGCGCCACCTGGAGATATTACAGGGGCATCCCTTATGCCGTTTGCTGAGTGGCTGTGATATAGACGAAGGTAAAAGAAATTTTGCGCAGGAAAAGTTTAGTATTCCTGTTTTTTCTTCCATTGAAAACATGCTCGATGAGCCTGAAAAAGCAGATGTTATCTGCATCTGCACCCCCAATGGCCTACATGCTGCGCATGCCATCCAGGCCTTACAGGGCGGCAGCCATGTCGTGATCGAAAAGCCCATGGGGCTTGACAAAAAAAGCTGTGAAGACGTACTCTTCAATGCTTTACAGCAAAACAAGCAGGTATTTTGTGTCATGCAAAATCGCTACAGCCCCCCATCTCAATGGTTGAAATCGGTCATTGAGAAAAAGCTTTTGGGAGAAATTATGTTGGTACAAATCAACTGCTACTGGAACCGGGACGATCGCTACTACCAGCCTGGCGGCTGGAAAGGAAGCCTGGCCATGGATGGAGGACCGCTTTTCACCCAATTCAGCCACTTTATTGACACCCTCTATTGGTTGTTGGGTGACATGAGCAACATCACCGCCCGATTTGCCAATTTCAGGCATACACATAATACAGAGTTTGAGGACAGCGGCATGGTCAATTTTCAATTGAGCAATGGAGCCCTGGGCAACCTCAATTACTCTACAGCCAACTGGGACAAAAACTATGAAAGCAGCATTACCCTGCTCGGCGACAAAGGCACCATCAAGGTCGGTGGGCAGTATATGGAGCGGATAGAATACTGTCATGTGACAGATTATGATGCTCCCGAATTGCCTCCGGCAAGTCCCCCCAATGATTACGGCACCTACAAGGGCAGCGCTGCCAATCATCATTTCGTCTTCGAAAACGTCGTCAACACCCTCAACGGCAAAGCCAATATCTCAACCAATGCACTCGAAGGCATGAAGGTCGTCGAAATCATCGAACGCATTTATAAATTAAGAAGGTAACCCAAAACCCAAAACCCGAAACTCAAAACCATTCTTCGTAGATTGCATCTGCAATTGGGTAGAGTATTTCGCCCAACTAAGCGAAATCTCTTAAAGAGGACTTAACCTCTATAAAATAGCCCGCGTACACCTTGAATTGACAAGCTTGACCACCATTTATTATGAAACTAGAAAAAATCGTACTTATCCTAAGCGGCTTTGCTATCATAGCGGCTTTTTTCCTTCCCTACCTGACACTGGAAGTAAAACCTACTATCCTCGGCCAGGAGATTCCCTTAGAGAATGCACAAGCCCAAATACAGGTCAGTGGTTTTTCCATGACCCAAACGGTATTGAACAAAACAGATGTAATCAAAGAAGGGGTTGATAATGGCTGGGCAGATTGGCTCTGGAATAGTTGGAAAGAAAATGCAAGTGAGAATGCCCAATTGAAGGTAGCAGGGCTACTGTTTTTGCTCGCTGGACCATTTATCTTTCTGATATATGCTTTGGGCTATATTATTAGGGGCCTGGCGGGAAAACAGTATAAACATGGAGTTTTTACAAACCTTTTATACCTGGCTGCTTCCTGGGCAATCTGTAAGTTTTTATTGGACTTAAACTTCTTCAGCATGGCTGGCCTCGGTTATTGGGTAGCCTTTGGCGGCATGATGGCCGCAGCATTTTCGCTCTTCTTTGAGCGGGGAGTGAAGAAGGCGAAGTGATGTGAAAATGAGTGGATTAGCAGATGTGCAGTTTCGGAATTGTATCTGCACATCTGCCAATCTGCAAATTACCTCCTCATCACCCTGCTTACCAGGGTCTCACTACCTGAAGTAATCTTCAGGAGATACAGGCCAGCGCTCACATGCTGTCCAGTGTTAGAATTTCCATTCCAGGTCAATGTATGCAGTCCTGCATTCATGATGCCTTCGGCAAGATGTGCTACCTGGCGACCATTCTGGTCATAGACCGCAGCCTGAATCCAGCCATTGTTTTTCAGGTTAAAGGCAAAATTTACCACATCGGTAGAAGGGTTAGGATATACCTTAATATCTGAAGCAAAGGCTACTTCATCGCCTATAGCAGTATTATTTGTAAGATTGGGGATTAGGTGAACGCCTTCGCCATTGATGATCTTTCTGTCGCTGACATTGTTTCCATCATTGGTGATGTGAGATACAAAAGCAGCAAGGTGGACTTGGTCAATATCCCAGGCCAGAGGAATCAGTTTTTCAAAAGTATATTCCACATGTGAGCCAAAATTCACCTGATTAGGGATAATGCCAGGATTTCCCCAGATGCTTCCCACTGCTTCTCTGAAGACATGGCGGTGAACGTAGTTGAGCATAGGGTCACCTTTTCCCTGAAATTGATGTCCGGCAGTGGTATTGAAATAATTGCGCTGGTCATAGCCGGAGCCGGAGCCAACCACACTATCTTCAATGATCATCAAGCCCAAACGAAGATCTCCTTCCAGGTAACCTGTAAAGGAAACACTCACCGTTACTTCCATGATGCGATTGCCAGGATTAAATTTCAATGTCTTGTAGCTGATCGAAGCAGATGAGGCGCCTGCCAATGCTCCACTGGTTGCACTGGACCATGATCCTCTGCTGATCGGCGTTCCGCCGCGGTTGATGACTGCCTGCGGAAAGGCAGGACCATAGAAACTATCCATGCTATCAGTCTGAGCAGTAGCCATGGCGTCGCCTGCATGTACCGCTACAGCGATAGCGTTAGGGCGGGTTGCAGAAATGTTTTCTACAATGGAGGCACCTTCAGGGCAATAGCCGCACCAGGAACCTGTGAATTCTTCAATAATGGCTTTCTGCGGAGAAAACTGCGCATTCATTTGCAGAACCAAAAACAGAAGACAGCTTAAAAGGGAAATAGGTAATAATCTTTTCATGTTAAGTTGAATTGTCAATTTAGTAGAGATAAATAAAAGGTAAGTTACAGAATTTATGGAAAAAGGACGTTAGAATAGTCTTATTAGTAGCCAATCTTTCCTTAATGGAATAGTAATAGGATTATGTTAATTTTGGGGCTAAGGAATAATTAACCGTTTTTCGCACACATGAACATCCAAAAAAACTTACGCACAGCGTTTTTTATACTCGCAATTTTTGCTGGTTTAGTTGCTTGTAGTGACAAAACTATTGAAGAAAGTGATGCCGGTGGGGACGCTCAAAGCGCCCAAACAGCTGGCGATAAAAAATATTTAGCCCCTCGGTCCGAGACATCCATCTCTGGAGAGATCCATATCGCTGCCGATGAGACATTCCAGCCGATCATCAGAAGCATGATCGATACCTACCAGAACAAATATCCCCAGGCTATTATTCATGTCCACTATATGTCAGGCGAAGAAGCGATTCAGGCTATGGTAGAAAATGATTCTATCCGCATGGTAATCGCTACCCGCCAGCTTGCTGACGATGAGGAAGCCTCGCTCAAAGCGCAAGGCACCAGCGGCAAAACCCAAAAATTAGCTACAGATGCCATAGCATTGGTCATAAACAAGACAAATAAGGATTCTGTATTTACTTTGGATCAGCTCAAAGGAATTTTAGCGGGAGAAATCACTTCATGGAAGCAGATTAACAAAAACTCACCTTTAGGAGAGATTCAATTGTTTTTTGATAAACCCGGCTCCAGCACCTATCAGTATTTGCGGGATAGCTTACTGAAAGGCCAGTCGCCGGTAGGTTTTTTCCCTGATACCACCAACAAAAGCCGCAAGATTCCTGCGGGTCTTGCAGGAGTACGCGCGGAGGTACTCAGTCGTCCCAACGCCATAGGAGTAATAGGCCTGGCCTGGATCAGTGACAGTGACAGCCAGCGGGCAGTAGGATTTAAAAAAGATATGGTCGTTTGTAAAATAGAAAACCCCTATGCCTCAAAAAATTGCAGGAGTTATGGCGTTGCATTTCAACCCTATCAGGGCCTGATGAAGCTGAAATGCTACCCTCTCAATCGGTCAGTATATGCGATCTCAAGAGAGACCCGGAAGGGCCTGGTGGGAGGAGGTTTTATCAATTTTATGATAAGGCCGGAGACAGGGCAGAGGTTGATTCTAAAAGCAGGTTTGGTTCCGGCTTTTGGCGTTCCAAGGATTGTTCAGTTTCCGAATTAGGCAGAATAATGCAGATTTCTTATCTTTCGTGCCGTTTTATTTACAATTTGATACATACACTGGTATTCCATTTGTCGTTTGTTCAATTGAAACCGTTAACTTAACCAAAAACCAAAAGAAGTAATGAAGCTATCGTTTAAACCACTGATTGCACTGGCATGTGGACTGCTTTTTCTAAGCTCTGCAACAGTACTTGCTCAGAAGGCTCCTTCTGATAAGATCATCCGTATGATCAATCTCGAAGAGTACAAGGCTGCTGCCGCAGAAATCAACCAACAACTCAGTACCAATCCATCGAATGCGACTGCCTTATATGAAAAAGGCTATTTATATATGGCAGAGGAAAAATATGATGCGGCAAGAGATATTTTTAGAGAAGGTATCAAGGCTGCGAAAAAATATCCTTATAATCATATCGGATTGGCAACCGCCTACCACAAATTAGGCTTACTCGAAGATCGCGACAACAGCATCGCTCAGGCGATAAAAATGAACAAAAGCGAGGATGTTTTTGTCATGATTGCCCTGGCTGATGCATATACTTTGACAGAGCAATATGGTGACTCAAAGACCACTCTCTACAAAGCAAGAATCATAAACTCTAATGAGCCAAAAGTTCACAAAGCGCTGGGCGATATGAACTTTGCTAAAAAGGTATATCAGTCTGCACAGGAAGATTATGAAGCAGCTCTGGAATTGGAGCCTACGATGATCGGTGCGATGCTGAATCTGGCAAAAATCTATATCATCCAGAAGAAATATCAGGAGGCCCTTATTTTGCTCAACAAGGCAATAAAACTGGATTCTTCCCTTGCTCCCGCCTACCGCGAGCGTGGTGAGCTTTACCTGAAAGCAGGCAGTGGACAGGCTGGGGCTGAAAAGAAGGAATATTTTCAAAAAGCCCGCGATGACTACAAAAAATACCTGGAACTCGAAGGAAATGACATCCGCGCAAAGCTGCGTTATGCCAGCTTCCTGTATTTGAGTGAAAATTACCAGGAGTGTTTGAACGAATTGGAGAAAATTGATACCGTTACCCTGGTAAGCCAGCGTCTTCGCGGATACTGCGCCATGGAGATGGGGGATTTGGAAAAAGCAAAAGCGGAAATGCAAAAGTATTTTGATATGGCTCCTCCAGAAAAAGTTCTGGCTGAAGATTATCAAACCATGGCAAACCTGTACCTCAAAGAAAAAGATGACGAAAAAGCCGCAGAATACTTTATCCTGATGGCTGCCAAAGCGGCAGAAAAAGGCAATGATAACCTCAGCGGTATAGAGAAGCAGTTTGAGACTTTGGTCAATCGTTTCAAGAAAGAAAAAGACGCTGCCCGTGAAGTATTCTACTGGGAGCAATTGATAGAAAATCGCTCAGGTGGCGCTTCTACTGTGGACTACTACGGTTTAGGAATGGCTGCCCGTAAATTAGCTTCAGAGATTGAAGCAGAAAAAGATATGACATCAGCAGCTGCCACTTATGTTAAGGCCAAACTGGCAATGGCTCAGGTGGTAGAACTGACACCTGATTATGCCCCTGCACAATTCTGGTTAGGATATATTAAGGAGCAGATCAAAAATACAGACTCTACCTCAGAAGAGTCTGCTAAGCCCTGGCCAGGATTGGCTGAGTATGAAAAAGTGTGGGAATTGCTGGGTAGCCAGTCTTTGGAAGGCATGAACAATGGCGATAAGTATTATCTTGCCAATACCTCGCTTTACCTCTCTTTGGCCAAGTTTATCCCTAATCGGGATGATAACTACAATTGCGAGGCTGCTCAGCCCTTCATTGCCAAAGCGCAGGAAATTGATCCGGACATCGCCACCAGATCTCATGGCGAAGCCATCAAGACCATCCTTGAAACTTGCGAGGGAGGCGGAAAATAAGCTTCAATCATCGCTAAAAAATATAAGCCGCTGCATCCTGGATGTTGCGGCTTTTTATTTAGGCCTCCCAAATTTGCCAGGATGCCTCAGCCTGTTCTACCAGCATACCCATGCCATTGGTGGGGGTAGCAAGATGAGCTTTTGCATGCTTCAAAAAAAGTGTCTCTTCAGGATTGTATACCAGGTCAAATGCGATCTGACCCTGCCTAAATTGTTCATAGCACAAATTCGGGCTTGTATGCTCGTTCGGATATGTGCCCAAAGGAGTTGTATTCACCACTATATCATAGCTCCCCAGATCCATCTGAGCCAATTGCTCATAGCTCAAAATATTTTTTGAGGCACGGCGCGAAACCAGCTGCGATTCACAGCCAAAATATGCCCTGAGCGTATAAACAACCGCTTTTGAAGCACCTCCGCTTCCCAGTACCAACGCTTTTTTTAACTTTTTCCCTTCCAATACTTCTTCAAGCGATACCCTAAAACCGATGACATCGGTATTGTAGCCTATGTGTCTCCCCCCATCAAATTTGATGGTATTGACCGCGCCCACTGCCTCCGCCTCCGGCGAGAGCCCATCCAAAAAAGCGATAACATCGCTTTTATAGGGGATCGTCACATTGAGGCCACGAAGTGCGGGATATTTGCGTAGCAAATCAGGGAAAACCCTTATTTCCGCCAACTCAAACAAATCATATTGGCTGTTGATGCCCTCACGTTGAAACTTCTCCGTAAAATACCGTTTAGAGAAACTATGCGTTAATTTTTTTCCTATCAGTCCGTACATGATTAATTGCTGGCTTTCTTTTTGTACAACATCACACGATCCCATTTATTTCACATGGCAAAATATTTTTCCTACCTGTGGTTACTCCTTCTCCCTGCATATACCTGGGGAATAGGGCCCTCCGCTTCTATCGAGCAGCGACTGGAGCAGTTTCATTTGGAGGCTGCAATCCAGGAGGCTCAGCAATTAGCTGATCCTCTCACAAGAGACTTTTATCTGCTTCATATTCAATTTTACAAATATATCAGCACACAAAATGTCACTCATTTAGAGGGCTTTGATGAATTTTGGGAAAATACAATTCAATCACTGGAAAAAAAACCTGACAGCCTGCCCTTGCGCCCGGTGATGCTTGCCGAGTTGTATGGAAAAATGGCCATCCTTGAATTTTTAGAGGAAAATTATTTTGCTTCCCTGCGTATGGTGCGCCAATGCCACAAATGGACCAAAAGAAGTACCGAGCTTTTTCCCGGCAATAAAGAGCAACGCAAGTATCAGGGGCTTTTCAATGTCGTCTTTGCTTCGGTTCCCAAAAAATACCAGGGTCTGGCATCCATGCTCGGATATACCGGCGATGCCGAGCTCGGCATGCAGCAATTGGAACTGGCCGCAGCTGAAAGCCATTTGCTGAAAGCAGAGGCGCAGTTTATCGTTTTTTTTGTGGAAAAAAATGTGCTCGGTAAAGGCGAAAAAGCCATGAAGCGCATGGAAAAACTCAAGACAAAACTTGGCAACAATATGATGGTGGATTTTCTGTTGGCTTCTGCTTACAGCGGCATGCACCAAAATGAGAAAGCACTCGCACTGCTGGAGTTAAGGGAAAAATATGTAGCTGACAAACGGGTGTTTTTCACCCCTTATTGGGACCATTCATTGGGGAAAGCTTATTATTTTAAAGGCGATTATGAAAAGGCCCGCCTCTATCTGCGCCGCTTTTTGACGGCGCATAAAGGAAATATCTACGAGGTAGATGCCAAGTTTAGGCTCGGTATGTCGCTGGTTCTCAGCGGAGACTTGCATGGCGGCCAGAAGATCTTCAAGAGCCTTGAAGAGATCAAAGCTTCGCTTTTTGATGAAGATGAGTATGCCATGGCCATGGCAAAGCGCTTTGCAGCGGAGGCGCCCAGCCCCTACCTCAAGCAGCTTTTCAAAGCAAGAAATTATTTTGATGGAGGCTACCAGGAAGAAGCCTTGCTTACTCTCAGACGCCTGGAGCGACAAAAAGAATTGCTGTCTCCCGATGAATTGATAGAATTGTATTACCGCTATGGGCGGATATATCACAAGCAGGGCGAATTGACAAACGCTATAAAAAATTATAACCTCTGCACGGCCCAACCTCCATCCGAGCAAAAGTGGATGCAGGCCTATGCTACTTTTTACCTGGGGGACATCGCCCGCGAGCAGAAAAAAGCGCAGGAAGCGATCGCTTTTTACCAAAGCGTGCTTACCTATGATAAGTATTTCTACCAGGCAGGCCTGGAAAACCGCTGCAAAGCCATACTATCAGAGATGAAAAATTAACGGATTTCCTTCATCCATCCGTCCTCCAATTCAATAACCCGATTGCCGTATTGGGCATTTTTCTCCGAATGGGTGACTTGCACGATGGTCATGCCTTCTTCATTCAGGCTTTTGAACAAATCCATGATTTCTTCTCCCTGCTTGCTGTGCAGATTGCCGGTGGGCTCATCTGCCAAAAGCAGATTGGGCTTGCCGATGATGGCCCGGGCTACGCCCACGAGCTGCTGCTGTCCGCCGGACAGCTGATGCGGGAAAAGGTCCTTTTTCGCCACTATATTGAAGCGGTCCAGCATTTCTGCTACCATGCTCTTCCTTTCGCCTCCTTTTATTTTTTTATATAAAAGAGGCGTCTCTATGTTTTCATAGACAGTCAGTTCGTCTATCAGGTGATATGCCTGAAAGACAAAACCGATGTGGTTTTGATGGATTTTGGTGCGCTGGCGCTCATTCAATTTATGGGTGGCCTGGTCCATGAATAGGTATTCGCCATTATTGGGTTGTTCCAGCAAACCTAAGATATTCAATAAAGTAGATTTGCCGGCCCCACTCGGCCCCATGATAGTCACAAAGTCGCCTTCATTGATCTTGAGGCTAATATCCCTCAATATCCAGGTGCGTTGCATCCCGGCTTTGTAGAATTTTTCTATGTTATGTAATGCAATCATATAGAGGTAAAAATGAATACTGAGTTGAATGAAAAGGAACAGATGTCTCTCCAACAAATGTTCCATTTGGCAAGGGCTTAAGTATCAGGTGATTGACAGTTTTTGAACCCGAATGGTTGCATTCCTGTTGTCCCGGTACGAGACAAAGGATGCCCCAGATTGGAACAAAATTTCGGTTGCATTCCGGCTGAAGTTCACTTATTTTTAGGGAAAATGCTATTTTCAACCTATGTCTGAATACAACCGACTCAAAAGGGTAGTGCGCAGCCTGATGCCAGATTTTACTACGCGCAGAAAAGATATCAAACAATACTATGATGTGGATGATGCCCGCATGATGATCAATGAATTGGGCATGCAGATTCCGCCTAAAATCCTGAAAGGTCTGCTTAATTCAGATGCGGCTTTAGATGAATTTGTCAATGGCGTTTATCTGGTAGAAGATGAAATAAAGCGGAAAATCGTCACGAATCGCTCTATCATTGATCCCCAATATCAACCTCAGGTTCATCTGGAAGAAAACCTCATCGGTTTTACCATTACCCATAAAAGGGAAGAAATCATTTTCGCAGAATTCAAGCTTAACTATAAGAAGAAAGAAGATTGATTGCCCTTGCCATCCTATCTTTTCCATTCAAATCCTTGCGGATTTGTATGTCTGCCCAGCCCAACTGTTGGAGCATATTGCTTATCTCCCGTCCATAAGATTCATGTATTTCGAAATACAGTCTCCCGCCATCCTTTAACCAATGCTGGCTGAGTTCTGCTATTTTTTGGTAAAAAAGCAAGGGGGATTCATGGGGTACAAAAAGTGCTTTTTCCGGTTCATGGTCCAGCACATGCTGCATCATCTCTTCTTTTTCTGACTCCTTTATATAAGGAGGGTTACTTACGATGATGTCCATTTCCGAAAAATCTTCAGGCAAAGCCTGAAGGATGTCTTGCTGCAAAAAGGCAAGCTTTGCCTTGTGGCGTTCCGCATTTCGCTGAGCAACGCTCAGCGCATCGGCATCTACATCCGTCGCGAAAACTTTCGCGGCCTGCATCTCCAGGGCAAGCGTCAGGGCGATGCAACCGCTGCCCGTACCTATATCCAGCAGCCCTAAGCCTGCGGCTTTATTTTCTTTCAACACCCAGTCCACCAGTTCCTCCGTCTCCTGCCGGGGAATCAGGACGTGCTGATTGACGAATAGGGGCCTTTCCCAGAAATAGGCCGTAGCTGTGACATACTGCACCGGTTCGTGATTTTGCAGCCTTGCAAGAGCGGCCTGCAGTTGAGTCAACTGCATTGCAGGGATTTCCTCCGCTTTGCGGAGGCTGAGAAGGGAGGCTTTTAAGCCTAAGAGGCTTTCCAACAGATACAGGCTCACAGCCTGTGATTCCTCCTGCCCATAGATCGCCTCCAGGCGATTTGCGCTCATCCTGCGAAATTCATCTATTGTCATCCTGGATATGATTCATTTTTGGCAATAAAAAAAAGCAAATATCGTTCGGCCATTTTTTGTGCTAAAACCCTCATTATCATTCAATAATGAAAGAAATTAACACGTTTAGCATAAACAAAACCCAAAACCCAAAACCCAAAACCCAAAACCCAAAACCCGAAACCCGAAACCCGAAACCCGAAACCCGAAACCCGAAACCCGAAACCCTCCCTTATGTAAAAACCCCTACCCTCTTTTTTTTAGCTAACAGAAAAATTCACACAAAGATGAAAAAAATCATGTTGTTAATGGGCATGTTGTTGCTGGGGGTAGCTGGACAAAACATGCTGTACGCACAAGTTCCCGTTAGAAATGACGATAGATTCTGGGCCAAACGGGTCGTCATGAGACTGGACCTTCGGGAAAAAATAAATCGCCCGCTGATCCATCATGCCTCATCTTATTATGGGCAGGAAAAATATGTGGAGCAAAAAGGGCTGATCACAGCTCTGGTCAATGGCTTAAAACGCCAGGAATACCTTGCCTACTATCCGTATGACTGGGAAAAGACCCTGGACTATAAAGCATTGCTGCTGCGTATGGAAGAATTTGAGCAGGCGCTCATAGGGGAAGGCCAAAGCCTCGACGAGATGCCTTTGGCATCTGGAGAGTTGGATGAGTTTGGGATCGCAGAGGCAGATTGGGGCGGATTCGAAGATGAAAACCTGGAAGAAGAAACATATATCCCAGCCTCTTCAGCAGAAGCATTGCCTGATCTCAGCAATTATGAGGAGTCGTTTCATATAGTAGAAGATTGGATCTTTAATAAGGCAAGAGGCAGCATGCAGCAAAATATTGACTTCTTTGAAGTGATCTGGACCGATCCCAGTGGGCTGCTGCCCGAAAAAGTGCTGGCGCGCTTCCGATGGGCTGATGTGAAAGGGATTCTGGCCCGGACTGAGTGGAAGAACAAATTCAATGATGCCGAAACGCGATCTGTCAAAGAAGTCATGGAACTCAGAATATTTCATAGCTACCTGATAAGCGTAGGCGGAGTGCCCGTCAAAAGCCTGCCGGAGGCAGAGCGGAGAAAGCTTGAAATGATAGAATTTGAGCACCACCTCTGGAGTTATTGAAAATTCATTTTATGAAATAAAAAAATATAGCCTCAAGTCTCAATAAGGACAGCGGCAGGACAGAAGGGGAGCTACACGTTAGGGTATTATTTAAAAAGCTCCCTTCATTCAGCCCTTTTGATTGTCAAATTGACCATTTACACTTAACTCAGGCAAATCGCCTGTTGCCGTTTTGTCCGGGCTTGTGGCTTTTTTGAAATATCAGTTTAGGGTAAGTTGTTAAAAGAAACTCTCCGAAAAGCTTTTCGGAGAGTTTTTCTATTATGCCCTATTGCAAATGAATAGAATGATCTCTATCTTTGCCCTCCCGATGAGAAAAGGGCATTTGACGGCAGAAACCCCATCTTTAAAGAATTTGTTTCAGGCCTATTATTGTCCAACTCATTTCCCAGGTGAATATTCATGATTCACCACCCAGAAAGGCTTCCAGGAGAAGTCTCTTTATAAAGCGAAAACGCTGCCATTTAAAAATGAAAAGCCAATAAGGTTTTTCAGATTGTTTAGTCAAAAAATAAAGTAACGGCTTGCCGCGTGCACTTTTTTTCGTACTTTTGCACGCTCAAAGTAAAAAGCTGATAAAATAATATGCCTACAATTAATCAATTAGTTCGCAAGGGCAGGACTTCAAAGGCTGAAAATAGTAAGTCTCCTGCACTGGACTCCTGTCCTCAGCGTAGAGGTGTTTGTCTCAGAGTTTACACCACTACTCCTAAGAAGCCTAACTCGGCTTTACGGAAAGTAGCTCGTGTTCGCTTAACCAATGGGAAAGAAGTCAATGCGTACATCGGTGGTGAAGGTCACAACTTGCAGGAACACTCTATTGTCTTAGTTAGAGGTGGTCGTGTGAAAGACCTGCCAGGTGTTCGTTACCACATTGTTCGTGGCTCTCTCGATACTGCCGGCGTTGAAGGTAGAAGACAGGGACGCTCTAAGTATGGTGCAAAACGTCCAAAGAAATAATCATTTTTTAGAAAAGAAAAGATGAGAAAAAACAGAGCAAAGAAAAGACCGATCACTCCAGATCCAAAATATAAAAATGAGCTGGTTGCAAAGTTTGTCAACAGCCTCATGTATGATGGTAAAAAGAGCACTGCATACCAGATTTTTTATGGTGCTTTGGATATCATCGAGCAGCGTTCGCAAGAAAATGGACTGGAGACTTTCCAGACAGCACTTGCCAATGTTTCCCCTGCAGTAGAGGTAAAAAGCCGCCGCGTGGGTGGTGCTACCTTTCAGGTACCTACTGAGGTGAAACCTAATCGTCGCCAGGCTCTCGGCATTCGGTGGATGATTAAATACTCACGCTCACGTAACGGAAAGTCCATGGAGGACAAGCTTGCTGCTGAGTTTATGGCTGCTGCAAAAGGAGAAGGCCAGGCAGTCAAAAAGAAAGATGATACCCATCGTATGGCTGAAGCCAATAAAGCTTTCTCACATTTTAAATTTTAACCTGAATTATTTCATAATTCAAGCAAAACGAAAGACGTAAACAGTCATGTCAAAGAAGAAAGTTCCATTAAAAAATACACGTAACATTGGTATTTCGGCCCACATCGATGCGGGTAAGACTACTACTACGGAGCGTATTCTCTTTTATACAGGGATTACCCACAAAATTGGCGAGGTACATGACGGTGCTGCAACCATGGACTGGATGGAGCAAGAGCAGGAGCGTGGTATTACTATTACTTCTGCTGCTACAACTACTTTCTGGCCCTATAAAGGAGAAGAGCACAGAATCAACATCATTGATACCCCAGGTCACGTTGACTTCACAGTTGAAGTTGAGCGTTCTCTGCGTGTATTAGATGGTGCTGTCGCACTTTTTTGTTCTGTAGGCGGGGTTGAACCTCAGTCTGAGACTGTCTGGCGCCAGATGGAAAGATATAAAGTGCCTCGTATCGGCTTTGTAAATAAAATGGACCGCAAGGGTGCAGACTTCTTCCAGGTTGTGAAGCAGGTAGAAGAAATGCTCGGTGGAAATCCACTGCCCATTCAGGTTCCTATCGGAGCAGAAGAATTCTTCGAAGGAGTTGTCGACCTCATTGATGGTAAAGCTATCATTTGGAATGAGGAAGATTTTGGAATGACTTTTCGCGAAGTTCCAATTCCAGCAGAACTTGAAGGTACAGTTGCTGAGTATCGTACCAAATTGATGGAGGCGATTGCTGACTATGATGAAGAGTTGATGATGAAGTACCTCGAAGATGAAGAAATCACCAGAGAGGAAGTTATCAATGCACTCAGGTTAGCAACACTCGAGCGCAAAATCACACCTATGATGTGTGGTACTGCTTTCAAAAACAAAGGCGTTCAGGCGCTTTTGGATATGTCTTGTGCGCTGCTTCCTTCTCCGCTCGACGTGGATGCTGTTGAAGGTATCAACCCAGATACAGAAGAAACAGAGTTGCGTGAAGCATCTGAAGATGCTCCTTTTGCAGCATTGGCATTCAAAATCATGACTGACCCTTATGTAGGACGTCTTACCTTCTTCCGTGTGTATTCAGGTAAGTTGGAAAGCGGTTCTTATGTAAGAAATACCCGCTCTGGTAAGAAAGAGCGTATCAGCCGCATCCTTCAAATGCACTCTAATAAGCAGGAGCAAATTCCTGAAGTAGGTGCTGGAGATATTGCTGCTGCTGTAGGGCTTAAAGATGTTAAAACAGGGGATACTCTCTGTGATCTTGACCACCCAATTGCATTGGAATCCATTACTTTCCCGGAGCCGGTTATCCGTTTAGCTATTGAGCCTAAGTCTCAGGCTGATATGGACAAACTGACAAGTTCTCTCATCAAACTTGCTGAAGAGGATCCTACATTTCGTGTGAATACAGATGAAAACTCTGGCCAGACGATCATTGCAGGTATGGGTGAGCTTCACCTCGAGATCATTGTGGATCGCTTGAGAAGAGAGTTTAAAATGGAAGTTAACCAGGGAGCTCCTCAGGTTACCTACCGTGAAGCAATCACTACAAGTGTTGATCACAAGGAAGTTTATAAGAAGCAAACAGGTGGCCGTGGTAAATTCGCTCATGTTGAGATTGAGTTTTCTCCACTACCTGAAGGCTCTGAGGAAGACTTTATCTTTGAAGATAATATCAAGGGTGGGGTAATTCCTAAGGAGTATATTCCTTCTATCGAGAAAGGTATCAAAAATGCCCTGGTAGATGGAGTCCTTGCTGGCTTCCCAATTGATGGAGTAAAAGCTCGTCTGCATTTTGGTAGTACACACGCAGTTGACTCAGATGGTCTCTCATTTGAGCTGGCTGGCCGCATGGCTTTTAGAGAAGCTGCCAAAAAAGCAAATCCTATTATCAAGGAGCCGATTATGTCGGTTGAAGTAGTGACTCCTGAAGAATATATGGGTAATGTGGTTGGGGACTTGAACCGCCGTCGTGGTAGAGTTGAGAACATGAGTGACAGAGGAAACTCTAAGGTGATCAAAGCTAAAGTGCCTCTTTCTGAGCTATTTGGCTATGTGACTACACTTCGTACTGTTTCTTCAGGCCGTGCTGTTTCTACTATGACGTTTTCTCATTTTGAGCAAGCTCCACGTAACATTCAGGATGAAGTTGTTGCCAAGGCAAAAGGCCTTACAAAAGTATAATACATAAAAGAGTGAAACTATTTAGCTTCACTCTTTTTGTCTATAAAGGTTTCGTTCTCTTTACTAACTCTATTCATTGTAAAAATGACTCAAAAAATCCGCATCAAACTGAAATCATACGATCACAATCTGGTCGATAAATCAGCGGAAAAAATCGTGCGTACCGTTAAAGGTACCGGTGCTATCGTAAGTGGTCCTATTCCACTGCCTACTGAGCGCCAGGTAATTACGGTAAACCGTTCGCCGCACGTCAACAAAAAGTCTCGTGAGCAATTTGAGATCAGCTCTTACAAGCGCCTGATTGACATCTTCAGCTCCAGTTCTAAAACTGTTGACGTTCTCATGAAATTGGAATTGCCCAGTGGTGTTGATGTAGAGATTAAAGTTTGATGTTAACAATCGTTCATCCGTTATGTTGTCGCTTTATTATTTGTGACAACCGCTAATTCAAAAAAAATGGCAGGATTAATTGGAAAAAAATTAGGTATGACAAGCATTTTCGATGAAGATCGGAAAAACATCGCTTGCACCCTGATTTATGTTGAGCCAAATGTAGTAACCCAACTCCGGACGAAAGAAACCGATGGATACAGGGCAACTCAGGTGGCTACTGGAACTCGCAAAGAAAAAAATACGCCTAATGCCTTGAAAGGCCATTTCAGCAAAGCTGGATCTAGCCCGAAGCATAAGGTACTGGAATTTGAGTTTCCAAATCACGAATTGAACTTGGGAGACACCGTAGATGTAAGCTTGTTTGAAGAAGGCGAGTATGTCGACATCGTAGGTACTTCTAAAGGAAAAGGATTTCAAGGCGTTGTAAAACGTCATGGATTTCACGGTGTGGGTGGCCAAACTCACGGTCAGCACAACCGAGGACGCGCGCCAGGTTCTTTGGGACCAGGTTCTACTCCCTCCCGCGTTTTTAAGGGAATGAAAATGGGTGGAAGAACTGGTAACTCTCGCGTCAAAGTTCAAAACTTGCAAATTTTAAAGGTCATCCCTGAAAAGAATCTTCTGGTAGTATCAGGAGCCGTTCCGGGAGCCAAAGGTTCATACGTCATTGTTGAGAAATAATTATGGAAGCAGCAGTATATACGATAGAAGCTCAGGAAACGGGCCGCAACGTAGACTTGGCGGAGGGCGTTTTTGGCCTGGAAAACCCCAGCGACCACGCCATCTATCAGGATGTAAGGCACATCCTTGCCAATCGTCGTCAAGGCACAAATAAGGCTAAGGAAAGAGCTGACGTTTCCGGTAGTAATAAAAAACCATATCGCCAAAAAGGTACAGGTAACTCCCGTGCCGGTCACAAAAGATCTCCATTGAGGAGACATGGTGGTACCGTTTTCGGTCCAAGACCTCGCGACTATGGCTTCAAATTGAACAAGAAGTTTCGTGTGTTGGCTCGCAAAAGCGCGCTTACTTATAAAGCACGAGAAGAAGGTATCATGGTAATTGAAAATTTTGAGTTTGAGCAGCCAAAAACCAAAGCGTTTTTGAACATTCTCCAAAATTTTGAATTAGGTGGAAACCGGGTGCTTTTGGTACTCTCAGAAGAAAGTAGGAATGTGTACCTCTCAGGAAGAAATATCCCCAGGACTCAAGTGATGCTCGCATCTGACCTGAATACCTATGACATCCTGAACGCGGATAAAGTGCTTATCCAGGAAGGTGCGGTAGCTATCATTAACGAACACTTCGCAAACTAAAGGTTATGAGCATTTTAAAGAGACCTATTATAACGGAGAAGACAGCCTCGCTGATGGAAAAGAATGTCCCTCAGTATGGATTTGAAGTTGACTTAAGAGCTTCAAAAGATGAGATCAAGAAGGAAATTGAGCGTGTTTACGAAGTTGAAGTTGTGAATGTAAACACCATGGTCGTACGCGGAAAAAGCCGCCAGCGCTTCTCTAAAAGAGGAGTTGTCTATGGCAAATCTTCCAATTTTAAAAAGGCCATAGTGACATTGAAAGATGGCTTTGAGATTGATTTCTACAAACACATTTAATCGAAGAAAAGACTAAGCATTTTTCTTTTCTCCGAAACTCGAAAAAGATAAAATCATGGGCGTAAGAAAATTAAAACCAATGACACCCGGGCAGAGACGCCGCTCCGTCTCTGACTTTGATACCATTACGAAGTCTACGCCTGAGAAGTCATTGACTGCACCGATAAAGAAATCCGGTGGCCGTAACAGCGCCGGTCGCATGACAGTGCGCTACCGCGGAGGGGGTCATAAAAGACGCTATAGGGTTGTTGATTTCAAAAGAGATAAATTTGATATGCCCGCACAGGTTGTGGCTATTGAATATGATCCTAACAGAACAGCACGTATCGCTCTTATCCAGTATGAAGATGGTGAAAAGCGCTACATCCTCGCTCCCAACAAAATTGAAGTAGGAACAACGGTGATCTCTGGTGAGAAAACGGCTCCTACGGTGGGAAATGCGATGAAGCTGAAAAACATTCCCTTGGGTTCTACTGTCCACAACATTGAGTTGCGCCCGGGTCAGGGTGGTGAGATGGCTCGCGGAGCAGGAACCTATGCTCAACTTTCTGGAAAAGATGGCAAATATGCTATCCTGAAGATGCCTTCTGGCGAAATCAGAATGATACTGGGAGAGTGCATGGCAACCATGGGATCTGTAGGAAATTCTGAGCATCAGAATATCATCATCGGTAAAGCTGGACGTAAACGTTGGTTAGGTAGAAGGCCTCGTGTGAGAGGGGTAGCGATGAACCCCGTTGACCACCCCATGGGTGGTGGTGAGGGCCGCTCTTCCGGTGGTCACCCACGTAACCGCAACGGTGTTCCTGCGAAAGGATATAAAACAAGGAAGAAAAATAAGGCAAGTAACAGGTTCATCTTGAGCAAACGCAAATAATAGCGGAACTCATTAGATCCTATAATCAAGAAAATCATGTCTAGATCGCTAAAAAAAGGACCTTTCATTGATCCTAAATTGGAGAGAAAAATCGACAAGATGAATGAGCGCGATGAGAAGCGCACCATTAAGACTTGGGCTCGCCGTTCGATGATTTCTCCCGATTTTGTAGGCCATACTCTGGCTGTACACAATGGCAATAAATTTATTCCGGTATATATTTCTGAAAACATGGTGGGTCATAAATTGGGAGAGTTTGCGCCTACGCGCACCTTCAGAGGCCATGCAGGAAATAGAAAAGATAAAAGGAGATAAAAGATGTCTGAAGCAGTAAAAATGACACGCAAAGAAAAGATAGCGGCAGGTATTCCTAAGCCACCTAAGCGGAAGTCTGCTTATGCTCAGGAGTTGAAAGAAGCTAAAGAAGATACCTGCAAGGTCTCTTTGAATAACTATCGCTCCTCTGCTAGAAAAGCAAGAATGGTGATTCACCAGATTCGCGGTATGGAAGTTTTCCAGGCGTTGAGCGTACTTAAGTTTTCGCCTAAGGCATCTGCACCGGCTATCGATCGATTGTTACGCTCTGCAATTGCGAGCTATGAGGACAAGTTTGAAGATCGGGTAGACGTAGGCACTCACTATATCAAAGAAGCCTATGTTGATAGCGCTCGCATGCTTAAGCGCTTGCAGCCTGCACCTCAGGGTAGAGCTCATTTGATCCGCAAGAGATATTGTCATATCAGCATTGTGATTGACGAAATTCCTTTCGGAGATAATGACCAGAACGACAACGAAGAATAGCCGTTTTTAACCACTATTAAATAGTAAAAAATTGGGACAAAAGACACATCCAATCGGACTGCGACTAGGCATAATAAAAGGCTGGGAGTCTAACTGGTATGGCGGTAAGAACTTTGCTGACAAACTGGTTGAAGACGATCAAATCCGAACATACCTCAACGCAAGGGTACCAAAAGGTGGGATTTCTAAAATCATCATCGAAAGAACCCTCAAAAAAATAACCATTACTATTCACACTTCTCGTCCAGGGATTGTGATTGGAAAAGGAGGAAAAGAGGTCGATAAACTGCGTGAAGAGATTAAAAAAGTTACGCTGAAAGACGTGCAAATCAATATCTATGAGATCAAACGTCCAGAGCTGGATGCTGTGCTTGTAGGTCAGCAGATTGCACAGCAGCTAGCGGCAAGGGTTTCTTTTCGTCGTGCGATGAAGTCAGCGCTGAGCGCTACCATGAGAGCTGGGGCACAAGGTTGCAAAATCATGTGTTCAGGTCGTCTGGGCGGTGCAGAGATGGCGCGTACAGAGCAATACAAAGATGGTCGCATTCCGCTACAGACATTACGTGCGGACATTGACTATGCCCTGGTCGAATCAAAAACGATCTACGGTATTATCGGTGTAAAAGTGTGGATTTTCAAGAAAGAGATTTTTGGGAAAGTAGACCTTTCTCCAGCTACCAAAAGCGAACGCAACAAAGGAGGCGCTTCAGGGCCTCGTAAGCGTAGCAGACGCTAGTAGAATCTCAACCTATATTTTTATTCATAAAAAGAAGAAAAAATGCTTCAGCCGAAAAAAGTAAAATATAGAAGGGTCCAGAAAGGGAAAGGCTATTCAAGTGGCAATTCCAATCGTGGTCACGAGGTCGCATTCGGATCTTATGGTTTGAAAGCGCTAGAATTTGCCTGGATCAACTCACGTCAGATCGAAGCTACACGTATAGCCATCTCTCGTGCAATGAAGCGGGAAGGTAAATTTTGGATTCGGATCTTTCCAGACAAGCCCATTACCAAAAAGCCTGCAGAGGTGCGAATGGGTAAAGGTAAAGGTTCTCCAGAGTACTGGGCAGCAGTAGTTAAACCAGGAAGAATTCTCTTCGAACTGGATGGTGTGCCAGAGCACGTAGCTAAAGAAGCACTTCGACTCGCATCCAACAAATTGCCCATCAAGACCAAATTTGTGGTAAGAAGGGATTTGCAGGAGCATTAATAAAAATTAAGCAATGAAAGCAAGCGAAATTCGAGATCTTACAACTGATGAGATAATAGCTCGCATCAAAGACGAGCGTGAGCATATGCTAAAACTACGTCTCAACCATGCTGTTTCAGCTATTGAAAGACCCTCTGATATTCAGCAATCGCGCAAGCTGATAGCCAGATTGGAAACGATTTTAACAGAGAGAAATCAAGAAGAACAAGCTAAGATTTAATACGCATGAGCGAAGAGAAAACACTAAATCGCAACGAACGCAAAACCCGAATAGGGGTGGTTAAGAGCGATAAAATGGACAAATCTATCGTCGTTTCTGTTGAGCGTCGGGTAAAGCATGGAATCTATGGAAAGATCCAGAAAAAGACCTCAACTTTTGTTGCACATGACGAAAACAACGAGTGCGGCATAGGCGATACAGTCAGGATTATGGAGACAAGACCGCTTAGTAAACTTAAGCGTTGGCGCTTGATCGAAGTGATTGAAAAAGCAAAATAGAACTTTTGAAACTCAATAAGTCATGATACAGCAGGAATCGAGGCTCAAAGTAGCAGATAACAGCGGCGCAAAGGAATTACTTTGTATTCGCGTGCTTGGTGGCACAAAAAGGCGATATGCCCGGATCGGAGATAGAATCGTTTGTAGCGTAAAATCTTGCGACCCTAGAGCTAACGTCAAAAAAGGTGATGTTGTAAAGGCTGTAGTGGTAAGAACACGCAAAGAGATCCGCCGGAAAGATGGTTCTTATATCCGATTCGACGATAATGCCGCGGTTCTTTTATCTACCGATGGTGGCCCAAGAGGGACACGTATCTTTGGCCCAGTAGCTCGCGAATTGCGCGAAAAAGGGTATATGAAGATTGTTTCCCTTGCCCCGGAAGTATTGTAATACAGGCAATAACAGAAGATCATGAAACTACACATTAGAAAAGGAGATACAGTACGCGTGCTTTCTGGCAAAGACAGAGGTCGTGAAGGTCGGGTACTTGTTATTTTTCCTACTAAGCAAAAGGCGATTGTTGAAAGCATTAACATTGTATACAAACACCGCCGACCTGACCAGCAAAATCCTCAGGGAGAAATCGTAGAGCAGGAAGCTCCTATCCATATCTCCAAACTGATGCTAGTCGCTAATGGTGAGCCCACCCGCACCGGTCGTATCAAAAATGAAAACGGCAAAGGCTGGGTGAGAATTTCTAAGAAAACCGGAGAAATTGTTTAAGCAATGGCATATCTACCTAGACTTGTAACGAAATATAAAGAACAGATAACACCTGCTCTTATGAAGGAGTTCAATTATAACTCCGTCATGCAGGTACCTAAGCTCGAAAGGATCATCATCAACAGAGGCGTGGGCGATGCAGTAGGCGATAAAAAGCTTATTGACCATGCACTGGAGGAGCTATCCATGATTACCGGGCAGAAAGCTGTTACTACTATTGCAAAGAAGAGTGTATCTAACTTTAAACTCCGTGAAGGCATGCCTATCGGAGCGAAAGTGACCCTACGCGCTCAGTATATGTATGAGTTTTTGGACCGATTCATAAATGTTGCCTTACCGCGTGTAAGAGACTTTCGTGGGATTCCCACAAAAGGATTTGATGGCCGTGGCAACTTTAGCATGGGGATAAAAGAGCAAATCATCTTTCCTGAAATCAATGTTGACAAGATCAACAAAATTGTAGGAATGGATATCACTTTTGTCACCTCGGCAAAAACGGACGAAGAAGCATTGGCACTGCTGCGCGAGTTTGGCATGCCATTTCAAGGACTGAATAAAACTAAAGCTTAAGCACTTATGGCAAGAAAGTCAGCAGTCGCAAGACAACAAAAGCGCGAAAAAATGGTGGCAAAGTATGCTGCCAAAAGAAAGTGGCTTAAAGAGCAGGGAGAATGGCAAGCTCTCGCATTGCTACCAAGAAACTCTTCTCCGGTTAGGCTACACAATCGTTGCTTATTAACCGGTCGCCCAAGAGGCTATATCAGGAGATTTGGAATCTCTCGAATTAAGTTTAGAGAATTGGCATTGGCAGGAAAAATTCCCGGAGTAAAGAAATCAAGTTGGTAATATGTATACTGATCCTATAGCAGATTATTTAACGCGGATAAGAAACGCACAGGCTGCTGGCCACAAGTTGGTTAGTATCCCCGCGTCCAACCTGAAAAAGGAAATAACCAAAGTCCTTTTTGACCAGGGGTATATACGCAAGTACAAGTTTGTGGACCAAAAACCACAAGGGGTTATCAAAATCGCCCTTAAGTATGATAAGAAAACCAAAGAGCCTGCGATGAAAGAAATCACTCGCATAAGCAAACCTGGTCTTCGTAAATACACCAAAGCGGCAGAGGTGCCCAATGTACTCAACGGCTTAGGCATCGCTATCCTTTCTACTCCTAGTGGAGTGATGACTGGAAAAGTGGCTAAGCAGATGAACGTCGGAGGAGAAATTTTGTGTTACATCAATTAGTGAATTGAAAAATGTCTCGAATTGGAAAGAATCCCATATCGGTACCAGCTGGTGTGACTATCACCGTTGAATCGGGCAATATCGTAAAAGTGAAAGGCCCCAAAGGTGAATTGACCCAGCAAATTGATCCTGATCTGGAAATTAAAATAGAGGATAATGAGTTGACCGTAGCTCGTCCTACTGATCAAAAGCGTCACCGTGCTATGCATGGTCTCTACAGAACACTTGTGTACAACATGGTTGTAGGCGTGACTGAGGGCTTTGAGAAAAAGCTGCAAGTAGTTGGAGTAGGATATAGAGCAGACGCCAAAGGCAATCAGTTGACCCTGGCATTAGGATTCTCTCACCCTGTAGTGATGGTCATGCCGGACGAGGTTCAAGTAGAAGCAGAGACGGTTCGGGGTAAAGATCCCATCATTGTCCTGAAGAGCCTGGATAAACAACTGATCGGCCAAATAGCTGCCAAGATTCGGAAACTCCGTCCACCAGAGCCCTATAAAGGGAAAGGAATTCGCTTTGAAGGCGAGTTGATTAGAAGAAAAGCAGGTAAGACTGCTGGTAAGTAATCGGATTGACTGGATTTGGCTACTTGTAAATCATAAAAGAAAAAAAAATGGGAAATCCATCACAAAAAATACTGCGTAGAAATCGGATCAAGAGAAGACTTCGCGCCAAAGTTAAAGGCTCTTCTGAGCGCCCAAGACTTTCAGTATTCAGGAGTAACAAACAGATTTATGCACAAATCATTGATGACAATCTCGGAGTTACATTGGCAAGTTGCTCTTCTCGCCTAAAAGAGTTAAGTTCGCAGCCGCTTTCGAAAACAGAGCAAAGCCGTATGGTAGGCCAGAAGTTGGCTGAGATTGCAAAATCTAAAGGCATCGGCGCTGTGATTTTTGACAGAGGTGGCTACAAATACCATGGTCGTGTAAAAGCTTTAGCTGAAGGTGCGCGCGAAGGTGGATTAATATTCTAATAACTATGAGCCGACAAATAATAAAACAGGAAAATCGCGTAAAAAGTAGCGATACTGAGCTTCAGGAGAAGGTCGTTAAAATTAAGAGGGTTGCCAAAGTTGTAAAAGGTGGTAGACGCTTTAGTTTTAGTGCGATTGTTGTCGTGGGCGATGGAAACGGTACCGTTGGCTTTGGCCTGGGGAAAGCAAATGAAGTAACTGATGCTATCTCCAAAGGAGTTGACGATGCAAAAAAGAACCTGGTAAAAGTTCCTATTCGGAAGGGGACTATTCCTCATCCAACACTTACCAAGTATGGTGCAGCTAAGATTCTGCTCAAACCCGCTGCCCCAGGTACCGGTGTGCTTGCAGGAGGTGCCATGCGCGCTGTGTTGGAGAGTGCAGGAGTAAAAGATGTAATTGGTAAAGTGCTGGGCTCGTCCAATCCGCATAATGTTGTGAAAGCAACGATTAAAGCATTGGTTGAGATGAGAGATGCCAACGCTGTTGCACGTTACAGAGATGTGCCATTGAGCAAAATTTTTCACGGCTAACGCAAGAAAGAAATGTATCCAAAGGTAAGAATTACACAAGTACGTAGTGTTATCGACCGTCCCAAGGATCAGAAGGCGACTATTCAGGCATTGGGGCTAGGAAAAATTAATCGAACAACTGAAAAAGTGGTAACCCCCCAAATTTTGGGCATGATAAAAAAGGTTAGTCACTTGATTAAATTGGAAGAAATATAATGAAACTACATACCTTAAAACCAGCTGACGGCTCCACCAAAACCCGTAAAAGGATTGGTCGAGGACAAGGCTCCACAAGAGGAGGTACTTCCACTAAAGGTCATAAAGGACAGCAATCTCGTGCTGGCTATAATTACAGACCTTGGTTTGAAGGGGGGCAGATGCCTCTACAAAGGAGAATTCCTAAATTCGGATTCAAAAACCGTTTCCGGGTTGAATATAAAGGCATCAATCTTGATTCAATTCAGGAATTGATTGACCAGACAGGAACTGACATGATAGATCATCAGTTTCTGTATGATCATGGCATCATTTCTAAAATGCAAACACTGGTAAAGTTGTTGGGCAGGGGAGAATTGAAGGCGAAAGTAACCGTAAAACTGAATAAGTTCAGCCAGTCAGCGAAAGCTGCGGTAGAGGCTGCCGGCGGTGCTGTAGAAGAAGTTTAGTCGAATAAGTTTAATTGAAGTTCATACACTGAATATTTATAATGAGATCTCTAATCCAGACCCTCAGGAATATTTACAAAATCACGGAGCTTAGAGAAAGAATTTTCTATACCCTCCTACTGCTCGGAGTTTTCCGTTTAGGTACCTTTGTTATATTACCTGGGATTGACTCAATCGCCCTCGAAAGGGCATTTACTTCTGCCAGCGGTGCAGGAGGCGGATTGCTTGACTTTTTCAACACCTTCTTAGGTGGGGCTTTCGCAAGAGGATCTATTCTGGCTTTAGGGATTATGCCCTATATATCTGCATCCATTGTGGTGCAGTTGTTGGCCGCGGTAGTTCCTGCATTCCAGAAACTGAGGAGAGAAGGAGAAAGCGGTCAGAAAAAAATGAACCAAATAACACGTTATCTGACAGTTGCCATTACTTTGGGACAATCTGTTAGCTACGTTGTTTACCTTAATACCTCTTACCCTGATGCTTTAGCAGGACCTGGTACAGCCCAGGAATCATTCTTCTGGATCACCAGTGTAATTATCCTCACCGCAGGAACCATGTTTTTGGTGTGGTTGGGAGAACGGATTACGGATAATGGGATTGGAAATGGGGTGTCCTTATTGATCATGATAGGAATTATCGCTGGTTTCCCGGCGGCATTGATCAGTGAGTTCCGTACAAATCTCCCGATGGTATTCTTCATTGAACTCTTGTCGCTGGGACTTGTGACCATGGCTGTTGTCGCATTGACGCAGGCAACTCGAAAGATTCCGATAAATTATGCCCGCCAAATGATGGGCAATCGCATCGGACAATTAGGTCGAGGAACTGCTGCAAGACAATACATCCCTCTAAAAGTGAATTCTGCTGGTGTAATGCCAATCATTTTTGCGCAGGCTATCATGTTCCTGCCAGCAGCCTTTGCCAGTTTTCTTGATGAGGCTAGCGCTCAGTCTGTAGCGTTTTCATTGACTAACTGGACTGGCCTTTGGTATAATGTGATTTTCTTCTTTCTGATTATTGTCTTCACCTATTTCTATACTGCGATTACAGTTAATCCAAATGAAATAGCAGACCAATTAAAAAGGAATGGAGGGTTTATTCCAGGTATTAAGCCAGGGAAGAAAACTGCCGAATACATAGATAATGTGCTTTCAAGGATCACGTTGCCGGGATCTATATTCCTGGCTATTGTATCCATCTTTCCTGCGATTGCATTTCAGATGGGTGCAACCACAACCTTTGCACAATTCTTTGGAGGCACTACCCTACTGATTATGATTGGAGTTACCCTGGATACTCTACAACAAATCGAAAGTTACCTGCTCATGCGCCACTATGATGGCTTAATGAAATCTGGCCGGGTGAAGGGACGTCAAAGGAGTGGTGGTAGCACGGTGGGTGTTTAACAAACATGTCAAACGTTATAACTTATAAAACGGAAGAGGAAATTGCTCGGCTGCGGACAAGTGCCCAGCTAGTGGGAAAGACCTTAGCCGAAGTTGGAAAAAGGATAGAGCCTGGAGTTAGTACTTTGGATTTAGATAATCTGGCGGAAGAGTTTATTAGAGATAATGGAGCTATTCCTGCATTCAAAAATTATCAACCTAAATTTGACGACAGACCTTTTCCCTGTTCTTTGTGTGTATCGGTGAATGAAGAAGTAGTTCATGGCTTTGCCTTGGCGGATAAGGTTCTTCAGGAAGGAGATATTGTCTCTATAGATTGTGGAGTATTGAAGGATGGTTATTATGGTGATTCTGCATATACTTTTTCTGTAGGTGAGGTCTCTTCTAAAAAGAAGAAATTATTGGAAGTAACGAAGGCTTCTTTGATGAAAGGAATTGAAAAAGCTATTGAGGGGAATCGCCTTGGAGAGATTTCAAATGCCATTCAGAAACATGCCGAGTTATATGGTTTCAGTGTTGTGAGAGAGATGGTAGGACATGGTGTGGGTACACACTTACATGAGCCACCAGAAGTCCCCAACTACGGACGCCGTCGTTCTGGTCCCCGCTTGAAAGCGGGAATGGTATTAGCAATAGAACCCATGATAAATATGGGACGCAGGCATATATCAATAGCAGAAGATGGATGGACTGTTTTTGCTTCAGATCATCAACCATCAGCTCACTTTGAGCATATGATTGTAATCAGAAATGGAGCGCCTGAAATTTTGACGACCTTTGGATTTATTGAAAATAACTAATATCCGTTTTGGCAAAACAACAATCAATTGAAGTCGATGGGAAAGTGGTTGAAGCACTCCCCAACGCAACTTTTAAAGTCGAGCTGGAGAATGGGCACCAGGTTTTAGCCCATATTGCGGGGAAGATGAGGATGTACTACATCAAAATTCTGCCCGGAGACAGAGTAAAATTACAAATGTCTCCATATGATTTAAGTAAAGGTCGAATAGTCTATCGTTATAAGTAATCACAACTTACTAGTAAGAAATAGGAATCATGAAAGTAAGAGCATCCGTAAAGAAACGTTCTGCCGATGATGTGCTCATCCGTCGGAAGGGCAAGATTTATGTAATCAACAAGAAGAATCCACGACATAAGCAAAGACAAGGTTAATATTATGGCACGTATTTCAGGAGTAGATTTACCCAAAAATAAACGTGGAGTCATAGGCCTTACTTACATTTTTGGATTGGGAAAAACATCAGCTATCCAGATTTTGGATAAAGCTGAGATTGATCACAATAAAAAAGTGAATGATTGGTCTGACGACGAGATCGTAACTATCCGCCGAATCATCTCAGATGAGTATAAGGTGGAAGGAGCATTGCGAAGTGAAATTCAGCTTAACATCAAGCGATTGATGGACATAGGCTGTTATAGAGGCTTGCGTCACAGAAAAGGGCTTCCACTTAGAGGACAGCGTACGCAAACTAACGCTCGTACCAGAAAAGGTAAGAAGAAAACAGTCGCAGGTAAAAAGAAAGCGCCTAAATAGTCTTAGGCCTTATTCGAAAATAGCAATATATAATGGCAAAGTCAGTATCAAGAAAGAAGAAGAAAAAGGTAGATCCTGTTGGACAGGTTCACATCAGTTCTTCTTTCAACAATATCATTGTATCCATTACCGACCTTCGTGGTAATGTGTTATCCTGGTCTTCGGCAGGAAAAATGGGCTTCCGAGGCTCCAAGAAAAACACCCCTTATGCTGCGCAAATGTCCGCTTCGGATTGTGGCAAAAAGGCTTTTGACATGGGACTCCGGAAAGTCGAAGTTTTTGTCAAAGGAACCGGATCCGGAAGAGAAGCTGCTATCAGGGCTATCGCCGGAGTTGGATTGGATGTCACCTTGATCAAAGACATTACTCCCCTTCCGCATAATGGGTGCCGACCACCCAAACGCAGAAGAGTATAACTTTTTTTTCAAGGTTATTGATTGAAATAAAATCGATGGTTGGACGAATGCTCCAATAAATCCATCAGCATTAACATTAGATTAACGCTAATAACCCCAAATTTGAATGGCTAGGTATAGAGGCCCGAAGGGCAAAATTTCTCGCAGGTTCAAAGAACCTATTTTAGGCCCCAGCAAAGCGCTGGATCGCCGCAAATTTGGACCAGGTCAGCATGGCCGTGGTCGTAAAAAAACTTCTGACTACAAAGTTCAGTTGGAAGAAAAGCAGAAAGCCAAGTATCTTTATGGCCTTCTCGAAAAACAATTTCGCAACACATTTCAGAAAGCAGCTTCTAAGCAAGGAGTTACAGGTGAAGTCTTCCTTCAATTATTGGAGTCAAGGCTTGACAATACTGTTTTTCGTATGGGCTTCGCCCCTACCAGGAGAGCTGCCCGTCAGTTGGTAAATCACCGACATGTATTGGTTAATGGCCGCAGAATGGATATTCCTTCCTGCCTCCTAAAGCCTGGTGATGTAGTTGAGATTCGTGAGAAAAGCAGAAATCTCGAAGTTGTTAACCGTACCCTGAGTACTGGCAAGAGATTTGGTTGGTTAGACGTAGATGGAAAGGCCTTTAAAGGTGTTTTCATTACCTATCCGACAAGAGATGAAATTCCTGAGACGATCAAGGAAAACCTGATTGTCGAGCTTTATTCTAAGTAACCTTTACAATATTTTAAGAAAGGAAACCTTTTATGGCACTTCTTAATTTTCAAATGCCTGAAAAAGTCGTTCTCGAGAAAGAAAACGACTTTTACGGTAGGTTTCAATTGCGACCCCTGGAGAGAGGGTATGGCATCACGATTGGCAATGCTTTGCGCCGGGTGCTTTTATCTTCCCTGGAAGGATACGCTTTCACTTCTATCAAAATACCCGGCGTAGACCATGAGTTTACTGTAGTGCCAGGGGTAGTTGAGGATGTGACAGAGATTGTCCTTAACCTCAAAGGGGTTCGCCTGAAAAAAATCAATGAGGGTGATTCCAAAATCTTTGTCTCTATCCGAGGTAAAGAAGTATTTACAGCTGGTGACATAGCCAACCACACCACTGCATTTGAAATCACCAATCCTGACCATGTTATCGCTCATCTTGATCCAAAGACTCAATTTGATATTGAGATGACGGTAGGCAAGGGAAGGGGCTATGTACCTGCAGAAGAAAACAAAGCTGCGAATGCACCTATTGGTGAAGTTGCGATTGATGCGATTTTTACGCCTATTCGTAATGTAAAATACACCGTAGATGACTATCGTGTAGAGCAAAAGACTGACTACGAGCAATTGGGAATTGAATTGAAAACAGACGGCACCATTAATGCTGAAAATGCATTGAAAGAGGCAGCCACGATTTTGATTCGCCATTTGATGTTATTCTCTGATGAGAATATCACCTTAAAGTCAGATGAGCCAGAGAAAAAAGACGAGGTAGACGAGAACTTCCTGCAAATGCGGAAGTTGCTCAAGACACCTTTGTCGGAACTGGATCTTTCTGTTCGTGCTTATAACTGTCTTAAAGCTGCAGATATCAAATCACTTGGAGATTTGGTGAGCTATAACATAGCAGATCTGCTAAAATTCAGAAACTTTGGCAAAAAGTCTCTTACCGAATTGGAAGAGCTTGTAGCTGAAAAAAACCTGAGCTTTGGGATGGATGTATCCAAATTTCGCCTTGAAGAAGATTAAATCATTATAAAGATCGGGCTTGTGCCCGATCTATTTTTTTTATCACTCATTTCCCGGAGAAATATGACCCCAATGATGCAATCATCATGTCGGAATGTCTTCGGTGAGTAAATGACCTCTAAAAATGAGACACGGAAAAAAGTTTAACCACTTAGGCCGCAAAACGGCGCACCGCAAAGCGATGCTTGCCAACATGGCCAACTCGCTCATCGAGCACAAACGTATCCGCACCACTGTTGCGAAAGCAAAAGCACTGCGGGTTTATGTTGAGCCCTTGATTACCAAGGCTAAAAACGCTGTTAAAGACGGCAACCCTGAGAAAAACATGCACGCTCACCGTGTAGTTTTTTCCTATTTGAAAAATAAGCATGCTGTAAAAGAATTATTTACAGTAGTAGCTGACAAAGTTGCCAATCGTCCTGGAGGATATACCCGGATTTTGAAAATTGGTAACCGCCTGGGAGACAATGCTGAAATGGCCATCATCGAGTTGGTTGATTTCAATGAAATGGCTCCAGGCAAAGCTGGTGATGCAGGCTCAGGTGGACGTCGTCGTCGCCGCCGTGGAAGCAGTGGCAGCGGTGCATCTAAGAAGACTGAAACTCCTGTAGTGGAAGATGTAGTAGAGGAGATTGAAGATGCAGCAGAAGAGCTTACTGAGACCGTAGAAGATGTTGCGGAAGATGTAACAGATACTGCAGAAGGCGAAGAGCCTAAAGGAGAATAAGCAAGTATTTTATACTTATCCATAAAAAAAGCCTTCCATTTTGGAAGGCTTTTTTATTTCTATTTGAAAAAGATGAAAGGGAAACTAATTATTCATTTCCTTCTGATCCGAAATCGTATGTAAGGGTAAATCGCAGGGTGTTTTGCAGGGGATGATTAGGGGCAAGTGGGGCGAGGTAAGAAAAGTGCAAGCCAAATACATTGTATCGGAGGCCTGCTCCAAGGGTGATAAATTGGCGATTTCCTTTAGCCGGATCCTCATAGAACCAACCGATCCGGGCAGAAAACAAGTCCTGATACCAGTACTCCATTCCTATGCTCGTGGTGATTTCTGATAACTCTTCTCCAAAACCTCCTTCTGCATCACTAAAGCTTCCAAACATGCCACTCAGCAATGAGAGGTCAGAGCGACCGCCTTCTGATGGGACCATGAGCTTGTTGAAGTCATTGGTGAAGGTAATCGAATTGTACTCATCAACCTGAAACTCAAAAGCATATCCTACTCTTAAATTGATAGGGATAAAGTCCGATGCTGATGTGGTTGAAGTGTAAGACACTTTAGGACCAATATTAGAAATATTAAGTCCGGCGGAGAAGTTGACAGGTAAGTCCTGTCCGGCAGAAGTGATGCTAAAATCTTTTTTGTAAAGAAAGGCAATGTCGCCAGCGACAGAGTTTACAGGCTTGATATTGGGGTCTACATTTACAGTAGATACCAGGCGACTATAAAAATACCGAAGGGAAATGGCTGCGCTGAAATCCTCTGTCACTTTAAGTGAATATCCCAGGTCAAGCGCAAATTCGTTGGGCTTATCCTGTCCAATAGGATTGGCATCCAGGTCAGTAAACTCGATTGTACCCAAAGAAAAATAACGCAGAGAAGCCCCCAGAACACCATTATCATTTACACGATAATATCCTGAAAGGTATGCGAGATTGATGTCGGGGATGCCTAAAGATCTCAGCCATGGAGAGTAGGACATCGAGAATCCCATTGAATTTTCTATAAAAGCTAATGCTGCTGGGTTCCAGTGCATAGCGTTTGCGTCATCAGTAACTGCTACATTTGCTTCGCCCATACCTCCGGCCCGAGAGTCGGGTGCTACGGAAAGAAAGGGTGCCGCTGTGGTGATTACACTCGTGCCATCTCGTCCCGTTTGGGCGGAAGTTACTAAAGCGCTTGCCATCAGCAATCCTAGGCAAATGGCGGTAATTAGTGCTTTACTCATTTTTGCTACCTTAAAATTATGTTAAATATTTACTTTATATAAATGTAGCAATCATGTCATAGGCAAGAATAAATTAGACCTTAAAGGTAAACATTTTCAAATTAACAAAAAGGTGTATGGAAAAGATATGGCAAAATAAATATCTATTTCCCAATTAGAAGGGTAACTCACTTTCATGTAACACCAGTAAGACCAAAGTCTTTTGCTTGAAAATTTGAAAAATAACGCGGTAATCGCCATAGATGGCACCTAAGCGGTAATCTCCGCTTTGGCTACGAATCCCTGGGCAGGGTTCAAATTGAAATGGGAAATATTTGATTTCCTCAAAGACGATATCCAAAAAGTCATTGATGAATGCTTCGCCTTCAGCTTCTGATATTTGGCAAATCTCGTGATAAATTTCGCTTACCTGTGCTTGGGCAAGTTTGGTGAGGACAATTCTTCTCTCTTCTGTAGCCATGCAGGATTCAGTTGGAAAAACGCAGTTTCGCTTAACTCTCCACTGGCTTTGGATTCGTGGATAAGCTCGCGAAATCGCTGGGTTGTCATAGGGAGGCTTGTCTTTTTAGGGGAAAGGGACTCAAAAGCGCCTTCTTGCCTCATCCTGATATTCACCAGTCTTGACACATCGCGAAAGAGTTCTGGATTGGCATCTGCCTTCAAATGGATTTCTCTGATCTTTCCAGAAGTATCCCTGACAATATCGATACCCTTCATAATTCAAGTTTTAATAATTCGGAATCAATATAAACGAAATTTGGCATAAAGGGAAATATTTTGTTTCCTGGGAAAGAATGCGGTAATTTTGATACACGCAAAAAGCGCTGTCAACGGACAATTTTATGAGACTTTTTTTACCATTGCTGTTAATGTGTTTTCTCTTAACAGCATGTACAAAATTCGAGCGGGTAATTGAGTATTTTGAGTCTGGCGAAAAGTATATGGAGGGGTACCTAAAAGATGGGAAAAAGCACGGAAAATGGATTTGGTGGTATGCCAATGGCGCAAAACAGTTTCAAGGGTATTATAAAGATGGCAAACAGCACGGTCTGTTTCAATACTACCATGGGTTAGGCTATCTGGATTATGAAATCCATTTTAAGGATGACCTCAAGGTGGGTAAATCCACACATTACTACGAAGATGGCACCATAAAACTGGAAAGTGTATATGTCAAGGATGTGATACATGGTCCTTATATCACTTATTGGGAAAATGGCATGCCTTACCAAAGAGGTTGGTTTAAATGGGGGGAAAAGGATAGCTTATGGACCCGCTATTATAAGGAAGGTGGAAAACGGATGGAAGGCCTCTTCAAATATGATGTTCAGGTAGGTGAGTGGACATGGTGGGATGAAGATGGTATAATTGCTCGCATGGAGCAATACCAGGAAATTGAGTGAACCTTTTGAAAAAGCATATAAATTTTCTACATTTAAATTCCATGCATTGAAATATGAGCACCATATAACTAGCTGATATTCAAGTATAGATTGGTTTTTAAAATCCTTGCATTTAATGTAATTTCGCGCTGTAAAAAGTATTTTTCACAATAACCCTGCTTCCCTGTTTGCTATGACCCCTGGCTTTTTCACTCATAATAAAGCGATGGCTTTTTGGGTACTCCTTCTTTTCGTAGGGGTGTCTTTGCCTCATACTGGCTTCAGTCAATGTGGAATAACCATTCCCAATGGTGAGAGGTGTGAGGCCCCAGGAGGGGACAATTGCGAGTTTTATATCTGTGTACAGGGTCAATGTGTGCCCTCAGGCCTGTATTATCCTTCCGGTACAAAATGCGGCTGCTTTTCCGACGAATGCTATGAAGACTTTTGCGATGCCTCAGGCGATTGCGTTTGTGGTTTTTTTGCAGCAGCAGCAGCCTATAATTGTGCTTCTGAACAGAATATATGCGATGGAGTAGCCCATTGTGATGGCTTGAGTGCCGAAAATTGCAATGGAAGTACAACTTTCCCTGCAGCCTCCTGTGATGATGGCGTGCTATGTACGGTTGATTGCAATCCTGTAGAAGGTTGTGTCACTTATCCTATTGATAACCGCTGCGATGATAGTGATAATTGCACCGTTGATATTTGTGATACTACTACCGTGTCCGGCTGTCTGAATACCTGTACCGGAACCCAGGCTTGTGCGGGCCAGGCTGCCTGTACTTCTTTTCCGATTACCTGGAGCAGTATTTCGGCATATGCAGAAAACGCGACCATATTTGTTGAATGGATGACCTCGATGGAATTAAATAACAAAGGATTTGAGGTCGAATTAAGCGAAGATGGGATCTTTTATTCCCAAATTGGATTTGTATCGGGAAGCGGCACCAGCCGGGAGGCACAATTTTATGAATTTCAAAGTCCTATTATGCGTTATGGCACAAATTATGTGAGATTGAAGCAAGTAGATTTGGATGGTGGGTATAGTTATTCCCATGCTTTAGAAGTAAGCGTGCCTCTTAAGCAATTGCTTCTTCTGGAACATGCATACCCCAATCCATTCCGGGATAAGACCACCATCCGTTTTTCAGTAAAAGAAGAAGTATTTGTTAGCCTGAAAGTGTATGATTGGGGTGGAAAAGAAGTAAAGCGTTTATTTACAGGAACAGCTAAAGCACATGAGGTATATAGTTTTACCCTCCATGCTTCCGGACTTACCGCAGGGACATACTTTTATGAACTTGTGGGTGGACAGAACCGGGTGGCTCGCAAGATACTTGTCTACTAATAATATTTTTCTTGTCTTTACAGCCTGTAGCTCCAGTCTCTGTCCAAACATTTTTTTGCCATATGGAATTTAGGGTAAAAGTACCAGCAAAAATCCTCCCTTTGCTATTTGTAGTAGGTTGGTTTGGCTATTTGCCTAACCTGGTTGCTCAGTGTGGTGTCAGTATTCCATTTGGTCAGCACTGCTCCCCTCCTCCAAGACTCGCGGCCCAATCTTGTTATTTTTGGGAATGTGATACAACTTCTACAGGTGGAGACACCTGCAAAATTACGAATGTTCCCCTTCCTATTGGATCTCGGTGTGGACTTTTTGGTGATGAGTGCTTTGATGACTTTTGCAATGGGCAAGGGATTTGTGTTTTTAGTTTTAGTGTAGCACCCAAAAGCAGCCCTTGTGCATCTGACCGGAATGTATGTGATGGTGTAGAGCTTTGCAATGGTTTAAGTGGTTTGAGCTGCCAGGGAGATACCATTTATCCAGCTTCAAAATGTGATGATAATGTTTTTTGCACAGAAAACTGCAATCCTATAGATACCTGTGTCACCTTCCCTTTTAATGAGCGATGTGATGACAATGATATTTGTACAGATGATATCTGTGATACAACAGGTACCCAGCCTTCATGTATCTCAACTTGTACAGGCTTAGCTGCTTGTGCTGGAACACCAGGCTGTGTGGGTTTTCCTGTTGAATGGTTGAATTTTACGGTTTGGGCGGATGGAAGAGACTTGCTGATGGAATGGATGACAGTGAATGAAATAAACAATGTCGGCTTTGATATAGAAATCAGTTTGGATGGTGAAATGTTTATCAAAAGGGGTTTTGTAGAAGGAAAAGGGACCATATCTGATGCGCAGTTTTATTCCTTCCACACAGAAGTACTTAATTATGGAGATAATTATGTGCGCATCAAGCAATGGGATACAGATGGTGCTTTTTCTTATTCGAAGACCCTGAGGGTTCATGCGCCCCAGCCTATTCCATTTGAAATGGGGCGGGCCTTTCCCAACCCATTTAGAAAAGCGTGCATGCTGAGTTTTTCAGTTAGTAAGCCCTCGATGGTTCGTTTGGTCGTCTACAATCAAAGCGGAATTTTGGTCAAAATCCTTTTTGAAGGGAAAGCTGAGCCAACGATAATTTATCGAAGTGTATTAGAGGCCGAAGGGCTTGCGCCAGGTATGTATTTTTATCGCCTGGAAGGCGACTTTGAAAGCGAAGTTCGTAAACTTACTCTATATTGATCATGAGAAGCTTAATTTTTTTTGGTGTATGGGTCGTTTTGGGCTCTGCTCTGGTAGCCCAAAACAATAATGCGGCATCACCCACGCTAAGTCCTGAGGCCGCTTATGAACATTATAACTCTCCCGAATACCTTGCAGCAGTTGCTACCAATCACCTCATTCAGGAATTGGGACTTACTGGCGACCAAAGGGAAAAGGTATATTGTGCCAAGCTCAATTACTTACAGCACAAAAGCGCTTTGATCAAAAAGCATGAGCGGGAGGGTGGCAGCTCTATGGCAGCACGCCTTCAACTGTATGAATACAGAAAAACCTGTAACAGGGAAATACGCTCCGCACTGAATCCCACCCAAATAGAAAAGTTTGATGCCTACCTAAATCGAATGGAGAATGGCAACTCAGGAAATTAATGAACTCATTCATTCTTGATTTCCTGGCATAATTCTACCAGTACACCATGGCAATCGCGGGGATGTACAAAAGCCACCAGCTTATTGTCTGCGCCTTTTTTAGGTTGGTCATTCAATACCTGAAAGCCTTCTTCCCTCAAGCGTTTCAATTCCACGTAAATATCTTCCACCTCAAAAGCAATATGATGGATGCCCTCTCCTCTTTTTGCAATAAATTTTGCTATTGCTGAGGTGGGGTCGCTTGCTTCCAGTAATTCAATTTTACTTTGGCCCAACTGAAAAAAACTGGTTGTAACCGACTCACTTTCCACAGTTTCATGCTTATAGGCTTGCTGGTTGAAAAGCTGAGCAAATATTTTATCTGCTGTTTCAAGAGATTTTACGGCGATTCCTATGTGTTCAATTTTCATACTCAAAAAGGTTTTAACTAATATGCAAAAGAGTAAGATATTGCAGACAGTAAAATAAACTAAAATTGTGTTATGATAAATCGAATTCACCGAGAAGGTTATACCTTAATCCCGATCTCTTTTGCGATTATTTTGGGCCTTATGGCTCTAATCCACCTACTCCTGCCAGCTGGTTGGGGAACCATCGTCACTGCCATCCTTGACATAGGAGGGATAGTGTTAATGGGACTCATTGTGAATTTCTTTCGAAATCCACATGTGGACGTGCAGGAAAATCCTGCCCAAATCCTTTCTCCCTGTGATGGCAAGGTGGTTGTTATTGAGGAAGTGGAAGATGAACTGTATTTTAAAGGAAGAGTAAATCAGATAAGTATTTTTATGTCTCCTTTGAATGTCCATGTCAACCGAAACCCTATTTCGGGTAAGGTAAAGTTTTTGAAATATTTCCCAGGGAAATTTTTGGTGGCATTTGACCCCAAATCTTCTTCTTTAAACGAGCAAAGCTATGTAGCTGTGGAAAATGAAGGGATGGCCGTGGCATATAAGCAAATAGCAGGGTATGTAGCCCGCAGAATCAAATATTATATCAAGGAAGGAGATGATGTGAGACAAGGCGCAGAGTTTGGTTTTATTCGTTTTGGCTCTCGCATTGATGTCTTGCTTCCTTTAGATATAGAAATAAAAGCTCAATTAGGAGATGTTGTAAAAGCAGGGCGAAGCATTTTAGCAGAAAAAGAATAGCGGAGCGAAATTGCTCCAAAAAGAAAGCCGGTACATCTGATGATGCACCGGCTTTTTATTGTTAGGGAATTCGATTTCTATCGGATCAGGGTAATGGTACCCGTTTGCTCGGCCATTTTTCCGCTAATATCCTGATAGCGAACTACGTATACATAAACACCTTCCGGAACGTCAGCGCCATTAGCGTTTTTGCCATTCCACTTGAAGGTAGGCTCATTGGCTTCATAAACCACTGTGCCCCAGCGACTGAAAATCTTAATCTGGAATTCACGCAGATTGTAGTTTCCAATTTTGTATTCGTCATTGTAGCCATCACCATTAGGTGTGAAAGCAGAAGGCATAAATGCATTGACGATCTTTTTCACTTCAATGACCGTTGTTGCAACGAGTTCACATCCGTTTTTATCAATAGCAGTTAAAGTGACTGTATATCTTCCAGGGGTCACATATTCATGTACGGGAACCTCAAGGTCAGAAACATTATCATCACCAAAGTCCCAGGTCCATGCTGTCAGTTCGATGCTGGAAACAGGGGTAAACTCTACTGTTCCGACAGGAAGCTCTACCAGGGTTTTACTTGGACTAATGATCAGGTCCTGGTCAGAAGCTACATATCCTGTGATAGGGTACCTTTCACTTTCACAGCCATAAATAGAGGTTGTGGTCACAAAGAAGGTTCTATTTGAAGGAAGAGGATCTGTTACATAGGCATAGCCATTATAGAAAGGCTTTTCTACAGTCAGGTCTGTATACCATTTCACTTTTACATTGGAATTAGCAGCAGCGATCAGGTATGCAGGACTTGAGAAACATACAGTATCTTCTGTTAACTCAGGAAGAGGCGGATAGTCATAAACCGTAACGGTACGGAGTGCATTATGTCCACAACCTTTGTCCGATACTACCTGCATATTTACAGGATAAACGCCTGGCCCATCATAGACAAAACTAGGGTTTTGCAAACCAGTCGGGCCTTGTCCTTGGCCACCAAAGTTCCAAAGCCACTGATCCAAATTGGTATATGCTATAGTAGAGAGGTCAGTAAAGTGAATGGTATCACCGGGGCAAACATTATAAGACTTAAAGCTGGCACGAGGATTAGGATCGATGACCAGGTCCTTCTTAACTGTTTTGCTACAACCCTCTGAAGAAATCACAGTGAGAACAACCTGATAAGTACCAGGGCCTACATCTCTATATCTTGTGCCAGGATTAGGAGCATCAGATTTAATACCATTTCCAAAATCCCAATTCCAGGCAACGATAGGTGTTGCAGAACTGATTTGAGTGGCATCGGTAAAAAAGATATCGTCAAACTCACAGTGACCTGTAACATTGAAGTCTGCGCGAGGCTCTTCAAATACCGTAATATCTCGTGATGTTGAATGTACACATCCATTGCCGGTGGTTACTGTAAGGATAACGGTTTTATTTCCAGCAGCGGCATACACATGAGTAGGTTGCTTTCGACTGGAGAAGTTATTTCCTCCTGAAGCAGGATCTCCAAAATTCCAGGCATAGGTGCTGATCTGATCCAATCCTCCTCCAACAGATGAACCGTTGTAAGAAAAGACTACGCTATCCTGGCAAGCATTGGTGACTTCAAATGAAGCTACGGGAATGGGGTGTACAAATACGGTTTGGCTAAAAGAATCCACACAACCAGCAGCCGAGGTTACGATCAAAGTCGTGTTGTAATAGCCCGAGGTATCATATAGGTGTGTAGCAAGGCTACCCGTGGCGCCATTTCCATCCCCAAACTTCCAAACGATATCCGTGATTACACCCGGAGCATTTATGACAGAGCGGTCAGTAAAGACTGTAGGGGAACCCTGGCAGATGTTTGTGAGATCAAATAGGGCATCTGGAAGATTTTCCACGGTTACTGTTCTTTGCAAGGAAGCTTGACAACCATTGTCAGAAGTCACATTGAGGTTGACAGTATAGCTGCCTGCGGTCTGGTAGGTGTGGGTTGGGTGTTGCAAATTGGAAGTCGTACCATCACCAAAATCCCATTTCCAGCTGATAAGCCTTCCTTCAGAGATGGTTGATTGGTCTAAAAATTCAGTTTGTATACCTTCACACACAGTTGTAGGAGAGAAGTCAGGCACTGGCTGAGCGTAAGGGCTAACTGTTGCAAAAACAGTATCTCCCAAACAACCATTGGCATCTTGCGGGATCATCCATACACTCGTATCCTGAGTGATATTAGCCACGATGATGAGAGCCGTGTTGGTAGGTGTAGTGCTCCAATTGTAATTGGTAGCTCCTGAGGCAATCAGGGTAGCACTTTGTCCATCACAAACTCTGAATGAGCCAGAAATATCACCTGGAGGGCCAGGATTGATCTTAACTGTCACAAATTCTGCCTGAGAAGTACAGCCATTATCAAAAGTAACTACAGAAAGCGTTGTGGTGTTGCTATATGGATAGCGGATCGAAGCCGTCGTATCACCCGTACTCCAGAGGTAGCGTGTACCTCCCGAAGCGCGAAGGGTGATAGAATCACCTCTACAGATGGTCGGTTGAGCTGGCGAAATCCTTACCTGCAGAGAAGGGTTAATCACCACCTTAACAAAGTCTTCCGTTTCACAAATACTATCTGTCACGTAAAGGACATAGTCAATTGTATCTACGACACCTTGATTGAGGTTGGTAAGGGAAAAATTCGGCTGAGCCAAAGTTGAGTCACTCAATCCCTTTTTGGGCGTCCAGTTGTAGTACTGGCCAGGAATATGGGGCGTTCCCAATTGGAAAAGGAAGCCGGAACATATAGTAAGGTCTGGCCCGGCATCTGCGGTAACACCTGTTGATAGCGTCACAAAATCACGGAAAGAGTGAGCACATCCAAAAGTATCCGTAATGGTCAGGTCTACGAAATAGGTAGCAGGCCTTGGATAGTTGTGCAGCAGAGATGAGTCATTCAGGTTCGTATTGAACTGAGGCTGCAGGTTACCATTGCCACGCCAGGTATACTTATAGTTTTTAAATCCACTTGGGATATTGGAACGGGGTACAGCAGAAAGCTGAACAGAGTTACAGTTATTGATAGGCTGTGCAGAAATGGTACTGTTAATAAGCGGCTGGGTGACATTGATCAGGTAAGTAACACTTGCAGATCCTGGGATAGGACAGGCATCATCAATCACAATCACGTCCAACAGATATGTACCTGGAGCGGTAGGTGTCCAGCAAAAACGGCCCAAAGGAGCTTTGCCACGAATTGTATCTTGTATTGCAGGGTTGGCTGGGCTGAAGAAAGTCGCACCTACCATGGTATTCCTTACTTTATTCCAAATCAACTGATAGTTGAGGGCAGTATCTTTAGATGTTACAGGAACATCAAAGCAAATAGGCGCACCGGCACAAGCTCTAAGCAATTTCGGACCCAATGTGCCAACAGGTAAATTGGTAAGCGTTGGGTTCGTAATAGGGGGAACATCCGGGTTGCTACTTGTACAGTTAGTAATAACCGTAATCTGCATATCCCTCACCACACTACCGATTTTTACCCGGTTTCTCCATTCTTCCACTTCTATACAAAGCACACCTACAACGGGGCTACCGTTAGGGTTAGGAGCCATTTCGATCTCACCCGTAAAAGGGTCAAGAGTTACTCTCCAATCTGTCCCCAGAGGACTGGTAAAAGAGTAGCCGGCGCCATAAGTCACATTGGTACCTGCATTAGAAATACAAGGTACAAGGCGATAAGACAGGGAGTCTCCATCCGGGTCAAAGGCACCCTGTATAAATGTCTGGGTTTGGCCCGCGCAAATATAAGGTACGGGAACGTTGATGAAGGTAGGAGAGCTATTACAAGGGGTGATGGTCAGGTCAATGACCGTCTTACCTGTATAGATGCCATTGCTGGCAGAACCAGAAGTAATGGCATTGTTTCGGCAGCAGTTGTACCAGGACAGGGTAAATGTGGTACAGGGGGTTGAACCACCCAAACAAAAGTCATAATCCCTATAATAATGGGCTTCAAGTACACCATTAATAGATGAGCTTGCAGAAGTACAACCAGTAGAAAAGCCTGGACAAACAGGTGTAACCTCTACATAACGTGTCTGAATCCAGGGGCCTGCTGGCAGGGGGTTGGTATTACAGTTGGATGGAGACTTGGCAAAGGTTACGTTGGGTGTAGGGCCGGGGCCCGGTAGTGGGGTTGTAGCCCCTCCTTTACAGTCAAAATACGCTTTATGCGTGATCCTGTAAATACAAGGACCCAGACATTCATAGCTGATGTCTACGCCCATATAGTGTGTAGCCTTGCTTTCTGTCGTAAGAAATGCGAACAACAGAAAAACAAAAAAGGGTTTTAAAATTTTTACAAAAAGTGGTCTCATGATAAAGAAATGTTAGCCTGATGAGAAGATTAAGTAAACACCCTGTTGGCGGATATAACTAATTCATCGTCAGCAAAATTGCATATTTTTCTGTCAATTGTTGCAGGTGCAAACCTCAAATGCCCTTTTCCCCACCTGTATGGTTAATAATAATTGGCGAATCCGCACTTTTGAAGGCTTTGTGATAAAAGAGTTAAGTTTGTCAGGGTATTAGCATTTTGATAAAAGAATAGAAAAGAAGAAAAAAAACGAGAAAATGAGGAGGCTTTTTTTCAGAAAACCGACACCTAGACATAATTTTTCTTTGTTTATTGTAAACAATGATGGATTTTTGCAGATATTTTTTTCAGAAATCCCCAAAAACGTCCATGACAAGTTGAAATACAATTGCCATACTTGCAGCATGGATTGTTATTTTTAGCGAGTAGCAGGTATGCCATTACCAATAATTTATTCCATTTGTTTTTAAACTTTTACTTAAGCGTATAAAATACCATGATGTCTGTTAAACAGTTTCTCAGAACCCTACCGTTGGTATTTGCCTTGTGGTTTGTCATGCCGGAGGCTTCGGCGTCGCATTTTATGGGGGTAGATATCTCCTATCAATGTTTGCCAAACAGCAACGGCTGTGTATTCAGAATTTTCCATAGTACATACTATGATTGTACAGGAGGGGCCACAACCCAACTTCCCGGCCCTCCGGCTGCTCCTTCATTGGGCACTTTTACCCCTGCGGCATGTATCCAGCCTACCCTTGTCGGTTCCTGGGTTTTTGTATCTTACACAGAGGTGACCCCCATCTGTGGTAGCGCTGCTACGCAGTGTACAGACCCCAATGCCACCATTAACGGGGTATTGGAAGCACGATTCTATGCAGACTACAACTTCTGTAATACCAATTGTAATGTGTATAATATTATATGGGGTAGTTGTTGTCGTAATGGCTCGATTACTTCCGGTGCGAGTAATGGCGGGATTTACACAGGTAATACCCAGATCAACCTGGGCCTGACTCCCTGTAACAGCTCTCCGATGTTTTCTGTGCCACCTGTTCCTTATGTATGTGTGGGCCAGAACTTTACCTTTAATCAGGGAGCGTTTGACCCTGATGGAGACTCCCTGGTTTATCTACTGACTCCTTGTCAGGATGTCGCTTCCACTCCAGTGGGCTACAGTGCAGGTTTTTCGCCGACACAACCTCTTGGAGCTAGTTGGACTGTTACCTTGAATCCAAATACAGGAGACATTAACCTGGTCCCTAACCCTGGTAACGTTGTTACAGCGGTTTTGTGTGTGACTGTAGAAGAGTATAGAAACGGAGTTAAAATCGGTGAAGTGTCTCGTGACATTCAGGTAACTGTGATCAACTGTGGCGCGAATACTCCGCCTACTTTCACTCAGTTGTCGAATGTTGTAGGGGGCTACCAAACAGGACCTTATCAGATTACAGTTTGTCCCAATACTCCTTTCTCTTTTAATATATCGGGTACGGACGTTGACCTGAATGACAGCCTGATGCTGCTTTGGAATCCCGTTACCGCTCCTGCTGGTGCTACTTTTACACAAGCAGGAACATCTACTCCTTATCCAGTCAATGGTACAGTACCGAATCCGCCAGTTGGAATGATGAGTTGGACTCCAACGATCTCAGGTACATATAATGTTACTTTTACCATTCAGGACAATGGTTGTCCGCTGATTGCTTCCAACCAGATAACAGTCGTTATTGATGTGGCAAATGGTGTATTGTCACCGTCAATCACCAGAAAGAGAACATCTTGCTATGAGTCAGAATTTATTATCTCATCTGGTGGCGGTTGCCCGCCTTATACCGTAACCTTTGATCCCGGTGATGGCACTACCCCACTTGTCAATCAAATCAATACTGCTAATTGGGTCGTTAGTCACCCATATCCTGCGATTCCTTCGCCTCCTGCGACCTATAACTATAGTGTGAATTTTGTGGACTTTGGTGGAAATACAGCTTCCGTATCAGGTAGTGTCACGGTTTCCAATACAGCCATTGCCAATGCTGGTCCAGATCTTTTCCTCTGTCCAGGTCAGGCCGGTCAGATAGGAACACCCGCACGCCCGGGGCATACTTATAGCTGGAGAGGGCTTACCTCCAATCTGGGCTTACCCAATGGTTCCGGTCGCTCTCTGGCTCAACCAGGTGTGTCTCTGAATAATACAACCAATAGTACGATCTCTTTGCGCTATGAAGTCACAGCGACAGACTCCATCGGTTGCGTTTCTTTGGATACAGTAAAAGTTGATTTTAATCCTAAACCGAATCCCAGTTTTACAGCTTCACGGGCTGTTTGTCAGGGAGAAATAGCCACTGTAACCTATACCGGTATCCGCGCTCCGGGTACTACCTATACCTGGACATGGGGAGCCGGAACCAGTACAACAGGTAATGCAGGAGTAGGACCTCATAGTGTATTTTGGAATCCTCCCGTATCTGGTTTTCAAACGGTTCTTCTGAGAACAACTGTGAAAGGTTGTGTATCGGATGCTGTAACTCAATTGGTTGAGGTAAAGAAAATCCCTACGGCGGTTTTTAATGTTATTAGCCCCATCTGTAGAGGACAAGCATCTATTCTTACCTACAATGGTAGCAGCAGTCCTGGTGCAACAGGAACCTGGGATCTTAATGGGGGAACAGTTGTAGCCGGAGACCCTACCGGTCTTGACCCGCTGACAGTTACCTGGAATACCCCAGGAACAAAAATTATACACCTGACAGTGAATGACAGGGACTGTATCAGTCCGGTTTATACAGACACGATCATCGTTTATCCTATTCCATCATCTGCATTTAGCAATCCGGGTTCTGTATGTCAGGGAGACACAGCCCAGTTTGTATACCTCGGTAACTCTCCGACAACGGCTGCATTTGCATGGGATTTTGATGGAGGTATTCCTACTCCCGCACTGCTGGGAAGAGGTCCTATCAATGTGGTATGGAACACACCCGGGACCAAGCGTATTTGTCTGAATGTGCAGGAAAATGGTTGTTTCTCCAGCCAGACCTGTGTGAGTGTAATTGTTCACCAGACACCCGTGGCAGCTATTGATCCTGTTTCCAATGTTTGTTTCAATAATGGGGCAAATAGTGTAACCTTTGTCAAAGGAAGTAACACCATAGGTGCTACCTATGCCTGGGATTTTGGAGATGGCTCTACCCCAAGGGTCTCTGCTAATCCTAGTCCGGCAGGTGTTCAATACCTCTCTCATGGAACCAAAACGGCTTCTTTGGTGGTGCAAACCAATGGTTGTGTAAGTGATACAGCCAGGGTCAGTTTTGATGTGATCAAAGAGCCAGTATCAGACTTTATCATCAATTCCAGAAGCACCACATGTACCCATGACACCATTACCCTGACCTTAACGAAACCCTCTAATGGGGCAGGACAGACATATTTATGGAACTTTGGCCCCAATGCAAGGCCTGCGACTTCCAGCTTACCTAATCCCGGTCCAGTGTTCTACACTGCGGGAGGTGTGAAACCTATTTCCCTGGTAACCACTTATAGAGGCTGTAAGGATGTAAAAGCCCAGTTTATCCGCGTTGAGGAAAGTCCCTATTTCTCTGCAGGTCAAGAGATTGACTTTTGCGAAGGAGATGGTGGGGAGCAGCTTGATGCTACAGTTACTGGTGGTACGCCAGGTTATACCTACCGCTGGTGGTGTAGTGCCGCGAGTTGCGGGTTGAGCAGCAATGTGGTCCAAGATCCATTTGTCAATCCTCTGGCTTTTGCACCACAAGTCATACAGTATTATGGACAGGCAGTAGATGCTAAAGGATGTCGTTCCAATATTGATACAGTCGGTGTGACCGTGCATGCCAAACCCAAGGTAGACGCAGGTGATGACATCGTCATGTGTGATGATGGTATAGGTGTTTCTCTCAATGGAAAGCTCGCTACTGATAATAAGGCACCTGGACCGTTTAGCTATCAGTGGGCCGATGATCAGGGGAACTTCCCACCCAATGGAATGGTTCCACCAAACGATAAGCGCCTCGATCCCTATACAGCGCCAAATCAGACAACCCTTTATACCCTGGTTATCACGGATATCTCAACAGGATGTGATAGCCGCCTGACGACCGTAGATCCCAAAAGTACAGTAGAGGTCCGCGTTACGCCACGTCCGATTGCCAATGCGGGCCGCGACACTGTCGTATGTTTTGGAGATAACATCAAACTGATAGGCTATGGTTCTGGAGGAGATGGTAACTATACCTATGCATGGACACCTACAAATACAGGTACGATAAGCAATCCTACCGTTAAAGATCCTACTATAGGCCCACAACAAACGACCGTCTATACCCTGGTTGTGAAATCGGAAGGCTGTGAAAGCTCTGGTGATCAGGTGAAGGTAACGGTCTATACCGAACCTACAGCTGATGCGGGCGATGACAAGGACATCTGTCTGGGAGACTCCATCAAACTTGATGGTCGGGTAAGTGGTGATCCGCGGGATCCTGCCTATAGTTTCCGTTGGGTACCTGAAATAGGACTGAATGATCCTAAGTCTGAAAAACCCAATGCCTCTCCTATGTCAACCCAGATTTACAAACTTATAGCAACCTCCGACTATGGTTGTGGTGCAGATACGGCCACAGTAAAAGTGGAAGTGAACCCTACTCCTATAGTGGAGATTACATCGCTCGATACGGTTATCTGCCAGGGCGATGAAATCAGACTGAAGGCCAGGCATTCATTTATAACCACAGCGAGTGGTGGACCGGTCGTCTATCTCTGGACGCCTGCAAGTACTGTGATCGATGGAATCTTTGATCCAGCAGCCACAGTTAAACCTAAGGTGACTACACTTTATAATGTAAGCACCAGTATCGGAAACTGTAGTACGAGTGATCAGGTACTGGTAACAGTAGTACCAGGTATTGAAGCACTCATAAATGTGTCAGATACAGCGATTTGTGCTGGGGAAACGACAGTATTGACGGCTTCAGGCGGTTTGGGAGATGCGAAATATTTCTGGACACCAGGCCTTAGCCTGTTGGATAGTCTTGCTGCTGAAACTCCTGCTGCGCCACAGGTTTCAACCACTTTCACCCTGAGAGTAGAAGAAGGGATATGTGTTGATGATACAAGCGTCACCATCACGGTTTATCCTACGCCTTCTTCTGATTACTTTACTTCACAGCCGGAAGGCTGTACGGGTCTGGAGGTGAATTTCCAGGAAAACACCCAGGACGCGGTTTCCTATATCTGGGACTTTGGTGATGGTTCGCCATTGAGCAACAGTAAGGACCCTGTATATGTGTATAACACACCAGGAGAGTATCTGACTCAATTGACTGCTGTGGGCGCATTTGGTTGCGAAAGCACGACCCAAAAGGCGATTATTCGAATCTCTGACGGCGCTGTTGCAGACTTTGTCTCCACACCTTTCACCGATCAGCCTATTCCGCTTCCGAATGCTACTGTAGCTTTTGAAGATCTCTCTTCCAATGCAGTAAGCTGGCTATGGGACTTTGGCGATGGGGCTACTTCTACCCTGGCCAACCCGACTCATACTTATCGCCATCCTGCTGATGCTGATAATCCGAGTGTGGGCTACTACGTTACCCTGACCGTTAAAGATGAAAACGGTTGTGTTAGCTCCGTGGCTTACGGACCTTATCTGGTGAGCATTCCGGATGTATTTATCCCGAACGTATTCTCTCCAAATGGAGACAACATCAATGATGAATACCTTGTAAACTATAGTGGAAGCGAAGACTACAGTGTAGTTATTCTTGACCGCTGGGGCCGCAAAGTATTTGAATCTGAAGTGCCAGGAGAAGCATGGGTAGGATTGAACCCAAATGGTGTAGAAGCACCAGCCGGCGTTTACTACTACGCTGTGAAGGTTGGCGAAAAAGTCCTTAAGGGTAACCTGACTCTGGTTCGCTAAAAGTGATTTTTTAATAGAAAATAAACCCCTCCTTTGCCTGGCAAGGGAGGGGTTTTCCTTTTTGCATCTTACCTTCACCTCGTACAAATCTCTAATAAAACCTATCTGTCTATGTCTTATTATATCGCAACAGAGGCCGTTATTCCTCTCAGAGCTGCCCCGGAAGAGTCTGCAGAGATGATATCTCAAATTGTATTTGGGGAGCGGCTTCAAGCCCTGAAAGAACAGGGAAGCTGGCTGTATGTAAAAAATGAAGAAGATGGCTATGAGGGCTGGTTAACAGCTTATATGCTTACGGCCATTTCAGATCAACTGGGCAGAGAGGAGCTGAAAAGACATTTTGTATATCAGCATCATGCTTTTCTGACAGACATGGAAGGGGATCGCCTTCATCTGCCTTTGGGCGCATCTGTACCGCAAGGAAAAGCCTGGGAGTATGAGGGAAAATTAAAAATAGGAGAAAGGCTTTGGCACAAAACAACAGAAGGCTTGATCGCGGCGAGTCCTGACCATGATCCGGAAGCGATCATGCGAGCCTTTATACATGTGCCCTATTTATGGGGCGGAAGAAGCAGCTTTGGGATTGATTGCTCAGGCCTGACGCAAGTCAGCCTCCGCATCTGCGGCAAATTTTTGCCGCGTGACTCCAGCCAGCAGTGGAAGACAGGGACCCTTGTTCCCTGGGAGAAACGCCAGAAAGGCGACCTTGCTTTTTTTACAAAACCAGGAAAAAACAATATTTCCCATGTTGGGATGTTGATTGAAAAAGGAAAACTCATTCATGCCTCAGGCAGGGTCAGAACAGATCAGCTCACCGAAAAGGGAATAATTCGGCAGGAAGATGGAAAACTGACACATCTACTGGCTGGAATTAAAAGATGTTAGGAGATTTTTTTATATATTCAACAATCAAAATTATGACTATGTCAACCACCATAAAACAGTAATTAACAGTGGGCTCTCGAGTACTTGTACTTAATGCCGATTATCAGGCTATTGGAGTTTGCGCCGCCGAAAGAGCTTTCGTTTTGGTTTTCATGAAGAAAGCTGAAATGCTTTCAGAGGACCCTGAAAAACGACTCAGGTCCATTAGCCGAAGTTACAGTTTCCCTTCTATCATCCGTCTGTACAGATTTGTGGCTTTGCCCTACAAAAGAGTAAACCTGACACGCCAGAATATTTTTAGAAGGGACAACAATACCTGTGTGTATTGTGGAGTTAAAGAGTACCTAACAATTGACCATGTGGTTCCCCGCTCGATGGGAGGAAGGGACAGTTGGGAGAACCTGGTTACAGCCTGCCAAAAGTGCAATTCCCGGAAAGGGAACCAAACCCCCGAACAGGCAGAGATGTCTATGAGCCACAAACCCTTCCGGCCCAGTTTTGTCATGTTCCTGGGAAATTTTTCCGGAAAAATAAAAGATGACTGGAAGCCCTATTTGTATATGAACTAGGTACCTTTTTGGCCTTTTATCCGTAATTAAGGATACACCACATTCTCATTTAGTTAGTCAGGTAAAAAATACATGTGATACAGAAGGTCACATGTATAGCTATATATTTTTTTACAAGAAACGCCATGAAAACCCATGAAAAAGGCCCGTCGCATATTTGAAGCTTTAGGCTATGCCCTTCCCATACAATTGCTTGCCTTGCAAGTAAAAAAGTATAAGCTTCTGCTGCTGTTTTGGTTTATTGTATTGGGTATGATCTCCGGATCCATTGGGAGCGGATATGGTTTGACATATTTGTTTCTGGAACCTGAATACATGGGAAATGAAAGTTTTCTCAGCCTGCTTTTGGTCGGCGCGACTTTAGGAACCTTCGTTTTTGCCTATTTGATTACCCTCTATATAAACGAAAGCTATCGTTATTCTTTTATCGCATTGGAGCGACATCCTTTTCTTATTTTTTCCCTTAATAATTCCCTTTTACCCGCTCTTCTGTTATCCATTTATTTATTTCGTTTTGCTGCATTTCATATAGATACCCAGGGTAGTTTTAATGGTGTCGTTTTCGGAAAAATGCTGGGTCTGGGTGTTGGCATGGGGTTGACCATGTTGTTATTTGGAAGCTATTTTTTCACCAGAGGCCGGATAGGTATCCTCCAAACTCTTGGAGATGGTCTGGAGCGCGAGCTGGAAAAGGCGCGTGGTGATACAAACAAAAAAGTGATTTTTGGAAAAGCAAAAGAAAGCCTTCGCAGCACCAAGCGCGTGGATCATTACTTCATATCGCCATTCAGGCTGGCGCGTGTTCGCAATCGCGTGCGCGATTTTCGGCATGTAGTCAATGGCCTCAACAAGCACCATGGCCGCCTGTTGTTGTTTCAAATAGGCATATTTGCACTGATTGCAATTTTGGGGCTATTGGAGGAAAATCGCCATTTTCAGATTCCGGCGGGAGCCAGTTTGTTGCTGGTGTTATCGCTTCTGATGATGGTTGCCGGAGCTGTCACCTTTTGGTATAGAAAATTAGGCGTGATCCCTTTCCTGGCTTTTTTTCTGCTATTTTATGTAGTAGATACCCAGGAGGCTTTGCATGACAATCATTATGCTTTGGGGCTGGATTACGATGTGGAAAGAGCTGCCTATACGCCCGAGCGGCTTCAGGACCTGAGTTGTCCGGATAACTACCGCAACGACCGGGATTATCACATAGCAATGCTTGATCGCTGGGCTGCCCGCTACCGCGCAAAGCACGGTCCCGATATGAAACCCAAAGCTGTACTTGTGACAGCTACAGGCGGAGGCCTGCGTTCTGCCTTTTGGACCTACCTGGTGTTGCAGCAATTGGACAGTACGACACACGGCATCTTTTCGGATAATATCCGGCTCTTCAGTGGTGCCTCCGGCGGCATGTTTGGCACTGCCTATTTCCGCGAACTAAAATTGCGGCAAGAGCAGGGCGAAGCCCTGGAGATGAGCGAGCCCGCCTACCAGCAAAATCTTTCCAAAGATTTGCTGAATCGAATAGCTTATAGAAACTTCACAGAAGTATTTTTGCCGGGACTGGAAGTTGAAATTGACAACAAAGTATATGACAAAGATCGCGGCTATGCATTTGACCAGGAACTGGCCTACAACCTTCCTGAGCTAAAAGATCGCCGCCTGGGCGATTATCAAAAGTGGGAGTACGAAGGCGTTATTCCTCCCCTGATCCTTACCCCCACCATTACCAACCAGGGAAGAAAGCTTTTCATCTCTTCCTCCCCTGTTTCTTTTTTGGCGCGTGGCAGCAAGATCACTGAGCTGTATGTGTCCAAAGCTTCTGGTATAGAGTTTCGGCGAATGTTTGAAAAGCAAGGCGCTGACAGCATGTTTTTTGTTTCAGCTTTGCGCATGAATGCGACCTTTCCCTTTGTGCTACCTCAGGTGCAACTGCCCAGCCAACCGGCCATGTTTGTGATGGACGCTGGTGCGATTGATAACTACGGTGTGACCACAGCGGTACAGTATTTATTTGAATTTAAAGAGTGGTTTGCCAAAAACTCTGATGGCGTACTCATCGTGCAGATTCGTGATAACAAGCGCCTGGATCCTATTCTGGACGTAGCCGAAAATGGCTATATCAACCGGACCTTTTCTCCTTTGGGGAGAGGCTACAAATCCATGGTGGAATCCCGGGAAATGGCTTATGACCGCTTATTGGAAGCCGCAGGCGAATGGTTTGACAGCAAACTGGAAATAGTCAGCTTTGAATATCCCATGGAAACCAGCGATAAACCTGCCTCCATTTCCTTTCACCTTACTGAAAGAGAAAAACAAAGTATCCTGAATAGCTTGTCTCACCATCACAACCAGGAAGCCCTGGAGATCATTCAAAAATACTATGAAGCAGACAGACTGCTCGCCCAGCAGTATCGTTTGCTGACCCAGCTCAATAAATAGAATAGACTGGTATCTTTTTCGTACTTTTGAGGATTTCCTGGCAGATCATTAAAAGAACAAAATGGATACCTTTTCCACCCAAATGGAAAAAATGTGGGACCAACGCTTCGGCGAAGGGATTTTTGCCTATGGCACCGCTCCCAATGCATTTTTTGCCCGGCAGCTATCTGCTATCCCTGACAAAGGTCGTCTCCTTCTTCCTGCCGAAGGGCAGGGGCGAAATGCCGTCCATGCAGCCAGCCAGGGCTGGCAGGTAGATGCCTTCGACCTGAGCCAGGTCGGCCGGGCCAGAGCTTTGGCCCTGGCAGAGAGCAAAGATGTCTCTATCCATTATTGGATACAAGATCTGGCAGACTTAAGGCTGCCGGAAGAAGCCTACGATGTCGTCGGCCTTATATTTATGCATTTGCCCCCCGCACTGCGTAATAACGTTCACAGCATACTTGCCAAAAGCCTGAGGCCAGGTGGCCAGATTATCTTACAGGGCTTTTCCAAAAAACAACTGGGACTTCCTTCTGGAGGCCCCAAAACCCTGGATATGCTGTTCAGCAAGGAAGAGTTGGAGGAGGACTTTGAAGGCCTTAGCCTGGAAATAGAAACCCAACGGATTGTCCTGGATGAAGGGCCATACCATCAGGGAGTGGCAGAAGTGGTCAATTTGATTGGCAAAAAGAAAATTGAGGAAACCTTTTATTCAGAATAGAGTATAGGTATCAAGATTGGAATTAATATATTATGATATTATAATATTGTTTTATAATTTTGTGATGTCATCAAAATGAACTTAACCCAACGATTATGGATACAATTGTAAAAGAAAAATCAGGTTTGTACATCGAGCAAATGTACACGGGCTGTCTGGCAGAAGCCGCTTATTATATTGAGTCTAATGGAGAGGCAGTAGTGATAGATCCTATGCGGGAAACGGCTCCTTACCTGGAAAAAGCCGCAGAGCGCGGCGCCCGGATCAAATACGTATTTGAAACCCATTTTCATGCAGACTTCGTCTCAGGTCATGCCAATCTTGCCCACAAGACGGGTGCTCAGATCGTATATGGCCCCACAGCACAAACAGAGTTTGACTCCATCATTGCAGTGGATGGACAGGAATTTGAGGTGGGAAATGTAAAATTTCGCCTGTTGCATACGCCTGGTCATACCCTGGAATCTTCCTCTTACCTGCTTTTGGATGAAGAAGAAAAGCCTTATGCTGTATTTACCGGCGACACCCTTTTTATCGGCGAAGTAGGCCGTCCTGATTTGGCTCAAAAAGGAGCTGAATTGACGATAGAAGATTTGGCCGGAATGATGTATGATTCGCTTCGCAATAAATTGATGACCCTGCCCGATGAGGTCATCGTCTACCCTGCGCACGGCGCAGGCTCAGCCTGCGGCAAAAATATCAGCGACGAGCGCTGGTCCACCATCGGCCAGCAAAAGCTGAGCAATTATGCGCTGCAGCCCATGAGCAAGGAGGAATTTATTCCTCAGGTAAGCACTGGGATTCTCCCTCCGCCCCAATATTTTCCCAAAAATGCGGCACTCAATAAGCAAAGTCTGGTCGATATAGATGAGTTGCTGGAGCAAAATACCCGCGCGCTCAGCGTGGATGAAATGCTCGAAAAACAGGCTCAGGGTGCCCTGGTGCTGGATATTCGGACGAAGGGCGAGTTTGTTGCAGGATTTGTTCCCGGCTCACTTTTCATCGGATTGAATGGAAGCTTTGCTTCCTGGGTAGGGACATTGATTGAGGACCTCAATCAGCCGATAGTGATCATCTCGCCCGAAGGGCGTGAGCGCGAAGCAGCGCTTCGTCTGGCGCGTGTGGGCTACCACAACTGTGTTGGCTATTTGAAAGGCGGCTTTGCCGCCTGGCAGGCGAGCGGACGTGAGACAGACAGCATCGAAACCATCGATGCCGCGGATTTTCCTGCACATTTTGTCCTGGGCGAAAGTTCGGTCGTAGACGTTCGCAAGCCTGGAGAATTTGCCTCTGAGCATGTGGAGGGCGCGATCTCCTATCCGCTGGATTTTATCAATGCGCATCTGAATGATTTAGACAAAAATACCCCTCATTTCATCCATTGTTTGAGCGGATTTCGGTCTGTGATTGCGGCTTCTATCCTGAAGCGGGAAGGGTATTCACAATTGGTGAATGTAGATGGTGGATTCCAGGGAATCGCCAAAACCGATATCCCGAGAACAGATTATGTTTGCCCCAATAGCTTAAACTAGGTCTGTGAATTGGCGACAATATTTTCCCATTTTGGGATGGTTGGGGGCTTACCGTAAAAAAGACCTGAAAGGAGATATATCTGCCGGCCTTACGGTCGGCATTTTATTAATTCCCCAGGGCATGGCTTATGCCATGATTGCGGGATTGCCTCCTGTCTATGGCCTTTATGCCTCGATAGCGCCGCTGATCCTGTATGCGATCTTTGGCAGTTCCCGCCAATTGGCGGTGGGCCCTGTGGCGATGGACTCGCTGCTCGTGGCAGCAGGCGTGGGAGGCGTGATGAGCGGAATTTCCGATAGTGATCCTGCATATATGCAGCAGTACATAGAGCTGGCCATTTTGCTGGCCCTCATGGTGGGCGTCTTTCAGCTTACGCTTGGGCTGCTTCGGCTGGGGTTTCTTGTCAATTTTCTCTCACAGCCTGTCATCAGCGGTTTTACTTCCGCAGCGGCCCTGATCATAGGCTTCAGCCAACTGAAGCACCTGCTGGGCATAGATATTCCCCGCTCCAATTACCTGCACGAAATCATAGGCGGTGCCATCACTCATATTTCCGAAATATCTCTACCTACCTTTTTGATAGGAATGGGGGGGATACTGCTGATTGTACTTATCAAAAGGTGGAAGAAAGCGATTCCTGCTCCGCTGCTTGCGGTAGCCTTTGGGATATTGGCGGTCTGGCTTTTGGATCTGGCTGACAGTGTCAGCATTGTCGGGGCCATACCAGCGGGGCTGCCCCGCCCATCAGTTCCGGTGCTGGAATGGAGCCGTGTGGAGGCACTCTGGCCGACAGCCCTTACCCTGGGACTAGTAGGTTTTATGGAGGCGATTGCAATAGGCAAAGCGATGCAGGCAAAGCATAAGGAGCATAAAATCAATCCCAATCAGGAACTGATTGCGCTGGGAATGGTCAATATGGGAGGCGCTTTTTTCAAAGCTTTTCCCAGCACGGGCGGCTTTTCCCGCACGGCAGTCAATGAGCAGGCGGGCGCTAAAACGGGCCTTGCCCTCATCATCAGCGCTACGCTGATTGCACTGACTTTGCTATTTATGACGCCCCTTTTTTATTATATGCCACATGCCATCCTTGCCTCCGTCATCATGGTGGCTGTTTTTGGTCTGATCAACTGGAAGGAAGCGGTTCATTTGTGGAAATGCAAAAAGGATGACTTCGCGATGCTCATCGTCACCTTTTTGGCGACGCTGTCTTTAGGTATCATGGAAGGCATACTTATAGGCGTACTCATGTCATTGGCGATGGTTATTTACCGCTCTTCTTATCCGCATATAGCTGTTTTGGGCCGGGTACCTGGCACCACCCAATACCGCAATGTAAATCGCTTCACGGAAGTAGAGCAGGAAGAAAAAATGCTGATTGTCAGGCTGGATGCCCAGCTTTATTTTGCCAATCTTCATTTTTTCCGTGAAAAAATAGACAGCTTACTCGAACAGCAGGCTTCGCCTGTAGAAAGTCTCATCATCGATGCTTCAGCCATCAATTCGATTGATTCATCTGCTGTCCATGCACTGCAAGAGCTGCATGAGGACTGTGCAAAAGGAGGGATTTCCCTCTACTTTTCGGGTGTCATAGGACCCGTGAGAGATGTGCTTAAACGGGCAGGCATGGTAACCAGGGTAGGCGAAAGTCACTTTTTCCTGCGCGTACATGACGCCGTTACATTTATCCAGGACCAGCAAAATCAGATTCCCAGCCCGACTTATCGCTCTATTGCCATTCAAAGCAATTGGAAAAAATAGGGTTTTAAATAGCTTTATTAAACTTTTAAAGTTTAGTAAAGCTATTTAAAACCTTTAGCTGTTTCCGAATATAAGCCGTGATGTCAGGAGATACATTGAATCTCAAAATCAGGAAAACAGCCACGCCCGTGATAAGGGCAGACCTGATAACCGCATCGAGAAACAGGCTTTCAAAGGCAGGCAAGGCGGCAGATAAACCCCAACAAATTCCCAGGATCACCATGGTGCTCAGCATTCCCCAGGAGAAGGGATGGATTTTATAGAAAAATACAACCAGCAGCAGCCGCACGATATTGAAGATGACGATCGTAATCAGGGTCGCGAATGCCGCTCCGATGATGCCATAGGCAGTGATCAGGAAATAATTGAGCAACAAGCCCGTAACGAGCATGAGCAGGTTGGTCACCACATCATAGACATACTTTTTGGAAAGCATCAGTATATAGGCATTCAGGCCCATCCACATATCAAATACGCGCCCGATCCCGATGATGAGCAATACCCATTGCCCCGTCTCATAGCCTTCGCCTAGCAGGCTAAATAGAAAACTTCTGTTTTCCCACAACAGCAATAAGGCAATCCCTCCCACGATGAGGTTGATGAGCGAAGTCTGCCGAAAGGTTTTTTGCAGCTGGGGGAGATCATTGTCGCGCCAGTATAGCGCGATCAGCGGAGCAGTCACCCGGGCGATGGCTCGCCAGGGGATAGCAATGAGCGTGGCGATATTGAACAAAATGGTAAAAACAGCGGCTTCGGCCTCGCCTTTGAGTCCTGAAACAAAAATGCTGTCGATATATCCGGGCAACAAAGAGGCACAATAGGTGACAAAAGTAAAAAAGCCATACCAAAACATGGCTTTGCTCAACTTATGCCAGGTATAGCCAAATTGGGGCTTGAATTTCAATTTTTTCAGCCAGATCAAATAAATAATCAGCGGTACCGGAAGGAGCAGGTTGAAGATGATATAGGAATAAATAAAGGCTGTTTCTCCCAGTATTTGAGAGCCATACAACAGCAGCAGGATCGTCAATCCCAATCGTTTGAGGATTTCGCGGGCGAAAGTAACCACCACCGTTTTGTACAGGGAGCGGAGGAAGGCATCTATCAGAATGAAAATCATCCAGCTATAAGCCAGCGGCAGGGCGTAGATGATGTATTTTGCCAATAAATGAGAATCATTTTTGACATACTGTTGGGTAATTTCATCCTGAAAAATCAGAAAGAGAATGCCAAAGACAGCAAACCCCAGGGTAGAGATAAGCCATATACCGAAAAGGGCACCGGAGTAATTTTGGTTATCGCGCTTTAAAAAAGGGAAAAACCTCAGCAGGACATTGCCTGTACCCAGAGAAGAGAGATTGGCAAAACCGATAGCGACGAGTATCAGGACATTGAGAAATCCTACCAGAGGCTTGGTAGCGGCATGGGTGACAAGAATGATATTGACGAAACCGAGAGCAGCGCCTACATAAGCAATAATCGTAGAGCGGATACTTTCTTTTTGAACTAAGCCCATAGAATCATAATTGGTCCCCAACGGTTATACAAGGAAATGCACGATTTGCTGATCTTGCGATATATTCGGCCGCAAGATATGGCAAAAATAGAGGGATAAAAATCAGAACTTATGTAGTTTTGTGTTCGCTTTAAAAAAGACAAAATGAAAAATGAAGTATGCTGGTGTGGGACAGAGGTCTACGATACATACGCCAAATTCAAGCGAAACCGCTTTAAAAGGAACAAGCCCAGCTTTCTGGCACATATAGTAGAATGCAAAGCATGTCATACCGTCAGGATGCTTGACAATGGAGAAGAAGGCGATCCAGACTATGAGGCCAGCTATACCTATGAGTCTTATAGCCCACGCCACGCCCAGACCCTTGCCCTGATAGATCAATATGCGGAAGGCGATGGCATCCTGGACATAGGCGCAAATACAGGCCTGCTTTTGCATGAAATTCAAAACAGAATAGCCCGGCTGACACAGCTGAAAGGCGTGGATGTGGATCAAAATGCAATCAGCTACGGAGTCCAAAAATATGGACTTGATCTCGAAGCCATAGATGCAGCAGAGCTGCAAGGCACATACGATAATATCGTACTGGCACATACACTGGAGCATATTCCTTCTCTTCCAGATTTTCTGGAAGTACTGGACCGGCTTTTGAAGCCGGGTGGCCGCGTCTTCATCGCGGTGCCCAATATAGAAGCGCTCGGCGCTTCCAAACGGGTGCTGCCCTGGTGGCCAGCTCTCCAGCCTGCCCATCACCTATGGTACTTCAGCGGTCAGGCACTGACCGAAGTCTTCACCCAATTGAAGCCTGCATGGCAGGTGGAGCATGTGGGCTCCTTTCCGATATGGAAACCCAAACATCTGCCGTCATTTTTATGGAAAAATATGATCGGTACAGAGACCAAAAAACAGGCTTTTATGCAAAGCATGAAGGGGGATCAGCTGGATTTTGTCATCAGAAAAAAATGAGAAAGCCTCAAAAGGCTACTCCTAAAAATCCAAACTGAGTTTATCTGGCTGAAAGCCATAGTAGCTTTTCGTCGTTCCCATATAGCCATTCAGCAAAACAGGGCTAAGCAGGGCATCCATGGAAATCTCCTGTCGGAGTTCTCTGAGGCGGGCATAGTTTTTTTCTACAAAAGGGAGCATAGCCGCATATTTGTCCGCAGAAATCTGCTTCGTCAGGATGTGTTCCAACTCATCGTGGGTCGTAAAAAAGAGGATTCCTCGTGGATCAAAACCCATTTTTTCAACCCCTTCTCTGCCTCCCCAATATATCGGCACGGTCATGGTCTTGAGGCAGTCAAAAAACTTCTCAGAGACATAGTCGGGATACATGCCATTTTCTATCACAACCTGATACATATAAGGTATCAGGGACTCATCTTTTTCAATAAACTTACCCGTTGCACCAAAACCGAGCAGGTCCATTTTGTCGCCAAATAATTGGGCAACTTCATAGCGCAGTTTATGGCCTTTCAGGGTCTGCTTATCCGAATAAATCATCGAAACCAGCAAGGGTTTATCGGTATAAGTGGCGTTGGGGTCCAGCTCCACGAAGTTGTCAGAAGTCGCATACAGGCTGCGGCAGCAGGTATAGCGGGGCAGTTTAAGGAAATTGTGAAAGGAAACCTCCGCATGAAACTCCATGTGAGGCTGGATCCACTCGTCCCAATGATGCTCGACGACGGCAGGAGATTCGATCAGAAAAAGAATGTTTTTCTTGCCAGGCTTGTATTGCTGAGGCGTTAATTTATTATAACAAATCTGGTAGCCGTTTTTGGCAAATAAAGAAAGGCTTTTTGAATAAACCTGCTTCTTGAGGCCCCAGTTGAATCGCCGCTGGACTTTTTTGAATTGTTTCTGAAAGTAAGTCTTCATGAACTGAAATGAGAATAGAATGAGGCGCCAAAAGTACAAATAAATACGAATAAGAATAAACAGCCCCTGTTGACCACTTTATATCCTAAGCGCTGACCTCCTCCAGCAACTCACTTAGCCTGCGGCTAAGGGCTTGCCGCGAATATTGCTCTATACCTGCGGTGGGAGGGTGCAGGCTGCCTGCCTGAAACTGGAGGAAATAGGCCCAAACCTGTTCTTTTAACAGCTCTTTTTCCTGAAAATCAATGCAAACGCCCGCCTGTGCATTTTCTAAAATACGGCTAATGGAGCTCTCCGGTGGCCCGATGCATAAAATCGGGCGGTGGGAAGCCAGGTATTCAAATACCTTCCCAGGAACCCTTCCCTGTGCATTTTGCTGGGATTGGTTTATCAGCAGAAGCAAAAGGGGAGAGCTGCACATCAGCTGTATCGCTGCCTGGTGACTGATGTAGCCATGATCATGGACATGATCTCCCATGCCCAGATCGGTCAGGGCTTGTATGATTTTGTGATCCGTTTTGCCTGCAAAATGAATTTCCAGGCTATGGGCAAAAGCAGCAGATCTTTCAGCAAGCTCTTTCAACACTTCCCAAAATGCCTGGGGATTGCGGTCAAATGCCAGGGTGCCAACATGGCTTATGCGGAAAGTAGACACAGTTTGTGGGCGGGGCGTGGGAAAATCCCCTTCATCATAGCCATTGAGCAGGACTTCTACCCGCCGGGCACCGCGCTCCCCGTAGAGGGCAGGCCAATAGTCAGCTGTGACCAGGCTGATATCAGCCTCTTTAAGCACGGCTTGTTCCAACTTGTGGTGTCGGCGATCAGCGAAAGGAGCGAGCATGAGTTTTTCAAAAAACTCAATCTCCGTCCAGGCATCCCTGAAATCGGCGATCCAGGGGATGCCCGTATGCCGCTTGAGTCGCCGACCGATAAGGTGAAGGCTATGCGGTGGTCCGCTGGTAACGATGGCGTCTACGGGATGATTTTTGAGGTATCGGCGGAGGAAACGCACAGAAGGCCGTACCCAGGGCAGGCGTGCGTCAGGAATGAAAATATTGCTGCGAATCCAAAGGGCAAGGTTTTGTTTCCAGGAGCGCTCGGAGGCTTTATGGTAAAAGACTTCATCTGCCGAAGGGCCTTTGGTTTTATGGGAAGCAGATTTTTTTGCCAAAAATTTCTCGTACAGCTTCCTCGGTTCCCAGATCGGATGCCTGATGATTTCTATTTTATCCGAAACTTCATCCACCAGGCTCGCATCAAGGAGCGGATAATCCGCGTCTTCGGGAACAAAAACAATCGGCTGCCAGCCATTTTCCAATAACAAATTACAAAACTTGACCCAACGCTGCACCCCTCCCCCGCCACTCGGCGGCCAATAATACACAATCACCAGAACTTTTTTCATGCTTCACCTTTTCCTGCAAGTTAAGGCCCTTTCAAATAAAATCTTGTAAATTCAGTTTGAATATGCGTTCTTGTATAACCAAAATTTTACTTTTAAAAAGAAATAACAACATGAAGACTATCAAACTTCTTTCAGCATTTGCCTTTGTTTTAGCCCTGGCTACTGCATTTTCTTATGGACAGTGCTGCAAGTCAGCTTCAGCCGCTTCTTGTCATAAGACAACTTCTACTGCATCTGCTTCTGCGGAAGCTCCTTCAGTGAACCATGCTGTGAAAGTTGCAGCTACTTCTGAAGCTCCAGCTCCTGCAGCTCAGGCCAAAGCTTCTTGCTGCGCAAAAGCTACAGCAAGCTGTGAAGGCCAAAAAGCTTCTGCTAAGCTCGTCAGCAGCGAAGCAAAAGAAGAAATGGTTAAGCCAGTTGCTGTTGGTAACAAAGAGCAATAATTTTTAGTTGAAATAAAAAAAAGAGCTTTACTAAACTATTATAGTTTAGTAAAGCTCTTTCTATTTATACCTTTGCGCAATGCAAATAAAAGAGATAGGCGCACTCTTCATGAAAGAGCTTTGGCTCGAATGGAAGCAAAAATATGCTTTCAACGGCCTTCTGCTTTATGTGCTGTGCATGGTGGTCGTGATTTCGCTGGGGTTTACCGACGGGATAGAGGTGGATAGGGAAATCGTTGGCGTGAATATTCTGCAAATCAGTGGCAAGTCCTGGAATATCATCTACTGGATCATCATGTTTTTCGTAGCGATCAATGCCATCGCCAAAAGCTTTGTAGGCGAGAGAGAAGGCAATATGCTTTACCTGTATTCGGTGGCAAGTCCGATCTCTATTATTTTGACAAAAATCATTTATAATACCCTCCTTTTGGCCATTATCGGCCTTGTGACCTTGTTTTTTTACTCTTTGCTGGGAGGGGCCCATTTAGGGAGTCCGGGCATTTTTGCCCTTGCCGTCGCCCTCGGCGCCTTTGCTTTCTCGGCCAACCTGACGCTCGTCAGCGCCATCTCTGCCAAGGCAGAAAACCGCACCACCCTGCTGGCAGTACTCAGCTTCCCGCTGATCGTACCCTTGCTGCTCAACCAGATTTCCATCACCCAAAAAGCGCTCGAAGGCATGCGCTGGGCTGATGTGGGAGAAGAAATGATGCTCAGCGCCGGGATAGGCGTAGCCCTTTCGCTGGTCTCTATCGTGCTTTTCCCTTTTGTGTGGAAAGATTAATTCCCCAGCCAGCTTTTTCTAAGCTTCTCTTCTTTTGTTTTGGGCCTGCTTTTCTCTTCAATATAAAAAACTGTTGGCTGGTAGCTTCCTTTGAAGCTGACCGTCAGGTCCTGAACCGATTGTCCCCTGAATACTTTCATGCTGATTTTGCTGCCTTTCTTCAGGCTGCTGAGGTAGGTGTCTATGTCTGTATCGACGGCATTCTGGCCGTCGATGCCGAGGATCAAATCGCCCTGGGCGATTCCATCCCGCGCGGCATCGCCGCGTGGATCGAGCAGATTGACCAGGAAGCCCTGGGAGGTCTTCTGTAGCCGCATGATGCCGATGCGGCGGGGACCGGTGTCCTCATCCGCTTCCGAGCGGATGTCCAGGCCAAAAGTGCTGAAAAGGCTTTTGTAGTCATACACTTTTGTGCCATGCACATAATCGTCAAACCATGCCTGCCAGCTGTTTCCGGTCAATTTTTCCGCTGCTTTCTGTATCCCATCTTCCGGCACGCCTTTGCCCTGCTCATAGTAGGTGAGATAGAGGTAGTGAAAAATATCGTCCAGACCGATGCTGCCTTCTGACATTTTCCTCAATTCAAGGTCAAACAAAATGCCCAGGCGGCTGCCCAGCCCATAATAAGAAGTGCCAAATTGAGGAGGGGCATAAGAAGAAGTCGCCTGCCAGCTATCAAAGCTGGAAGAGGAAGCCGAAACGACTGTGGAAGCATAACTGTTCTCAACAGATTCTATGGTGCGGGCGAGTCGGCGGTAGAAATTTTCCTCCGAAATCAGCCCTGTACGCACCTGCGAAAGCAGGGTGTAGTAGTCGGTCACGCCCTCCGTAAACCAATGCAAAGTGGTGTACTGCGGTTGGGAGTAGTCATAGGGCCAAAGTGCCGCCGGGCGAATGCGTTTGACATTCCATGCATGCCAAAACTCATGCGCCGTGATCCCATAGACACCGCTAAGAGCTTGCACAGAGCTTGTCACCCTGGCAGGGAGCACAAAGCTGGCGGAGTTGCTATGCTCTACTGCATGCCGCATGTCATACGGCAGCAGGCGGTAGATAAAATGGTATTCCTTAAATGGATATTTCCCCCCAAAAATCCTTACCTGCTCCTGACATATCTTTTTGATATTTTCCTTCAATGCCTCATCTACTTCCCTGTTTCCCTGATAATCTCCCTGAAAATGCAGGTAAAAAGTAGTGCCGTCATCTTCGAAAGTCAGGGTTTTTATTTCTTTGGCAAAAACAGTGGGAGAATCAACAAACTCATGGTAGCTGTCTGCCTGCCAGCGGTTGTAGCTGCTGCCACGTTGCAGGGGCGTGGCGACTTTCCAGTCAGCAGGCAAAGCCTTCACTTCCAGCTTTACAGGAGACTCATAGCGGCCCGGCACATACATAAACATGTTGACGGGGTTGAAATAGGCCTGGTCCTGGCCCAGGTAGCTGGAACCGGCGTCTTCATTGTCCGCAAAAAAGCGGTAACGGATACGGACTTTTTCCGGTTTTTGATGAAAAACACGCCAGGTATCTTTATCTATCTTTTTCCATGTCAACTGCTGGGAACCGATGCTAAATGCTTCCACATGCGAAACTGCCGCCGCATAATCCTGTAAATAATAGCGCCCCGGGCGCCAGGCGGGCATTTTGAAGTCGGTAAATGCCTCATTTTGTGGCTCGGTCTGCAACTCGATCACATAGGTATGAGTATGAGGGGGCATGAAGCTCAGCGTGTACTCCAGTGATGCACCATAAAAGGAAGTTGTCATAAGAAGAAAAAAGAGGGGAAATAGGGTGATTTTCATAAAGCAAGTGGATTCTGAGTCAATTAAATACGTGGCAAAAGATAAATCAGTATGGGCCAGAAAAGAATAACAACGGTAAACGCAAGTGCAAACTACAATTCACATTTGATTTAATGAATTTAAAATCCTCCATGAATATGAAGAATCCTATCCTTATTCCTCCCGATCCGATAGATGCCAAAGGCCTCTCCATCATCAGCCTGGCCGCTAAACGGCATTGGAATTACCCCGAAGAATGGATACAGGCATGGCTGCCAGAACTGCATATATCCGCTGATTATATCAGAGAAAATCAACTTTTGAAAGCCGTGTCGGATGGGCAGGCGCTGGGTTTTTGTGCGGTGGAAAAATATGAAGGCTATTTCGAAATCGCCCATCTATGGGTTTTGCCTGCCTTTATAGGAAAAGGCATCGGCAAGCGGCTACTAGCTGAAAGCATTGCTGCTTATGTGCCTGATGGCAGTGCCATCAGGGTGGTCGCCGATCCCTATGCGGAAGCATTTTATGCCCGCCAGGGCTTTGTGACCCAGGACCAGCTGGAAAGCTTCCCGCCCGGCAGGTTCCTGCCGGTGATGTGGCGCCAGCTTGCCAAAAAGAATTTGTAGCTTGCATCGCTTTAATCATCCTTTATGTCATCCCAAGAAATTAGCTTTCATAATCCTGACGGGAGCAGCAATGCTTTTGAGCTATTTGAGCCGAGGGCGGCGCAAAAGGCTGTTGTTATGGTCTTTCCCGCCATGGGCGTGAAGGCCAGTTACTACGCTGAGCTGGGCCGCCAACTGGCGAAAGCAGGCTATATCGCTGCGCTCTGCGAGCTGCGCGGCCATGGCCGCTCCAGCCTGCGCCCTTCGCGCAAAGTCAATTTCGGCTATAGCGAAATGCTTCATTACGACTATAAGTCAGCCTTTGATAAAATGAAGGAAATGTTTCCCGACCAGCCGATCTATTTCCTGGGCCATAGCCTGGGGGGGCAGTTGGGGAGCCTGTTTGCTGCGGAGCATCCGGATGCTTTGGCAGGATTGATCCTGGTGGCGAGTTGCTCGGTCTACTATAAAGGCTGGCAGGGCATGGGACGCTTTCGCGTATGGATCGGGACGCAGTTTGCGGCTGTAGTCGCCCAATTACTCGGATATTTTCCGGGGAAAAGAATCGGCTTTGGCGGCCTGGAGGCCGCGGGCGTGATGGCCGACTGGAGTCGGCAGGCGCGGACCGGCAAGTACCTGATCGGCAAAGAGCGCCTCAGCTATGAGGCGAAATTGGGCAAAGTGGCCTTGCCCGTATTGGCCATCACCTTTGAGGCAGATAAGCTCTGCCCGGAGATCCCTGCCCGTAATTTATACCAGAAATTCAACGCCCAGGCGGACATCACGCATTTTCACCTCCTCCCGGATGATCCGCGCAATGATGGCTTTCATCACTTTAACTGGGCCAAAAAACCCGCCAACATAATCGGGATGCTGGAGGAATGGAGGAAAAATCTAATAAATTGAAAATCAGGATATGAAGGCTGTTATTATTTTGGGAAGTTCAAATGGCAAAGGCCATACGCGGCTGGTATGCAAGTATTTGCAGGAGATTTCAGGCTTGCCCATCATTGATCTGAGAGAAAAGAAAATCGGTCATTATGACTACGAATACAAAAATATAGATGACGATTTCCTGCCGCTGATGCGGGAGTTGACGGCCCAATATGACACCTATATTTTTGCTACGCCGGTCTATTGGTACAGCATGAGCGGTATCATGAAAGTCTTTTTCGACCGCATCACCGACTGCCTGAAAATTGAAAAGGAATTAGGCAAAAAGCTCATAGGGAAAAATATGGCAGTGCTGAGCTGCAGTGGGCATGATGACCTGGACAAGCACTTCAGCATGCCTTTTGTCAACAGCGCAGATTATCTGGGCATGAACTACCTGGGCGAAGTCCATACCTGGATGGCAAGAGCGAAGTTGACGGAGGAGATGAAGCGGAAAGTGGAGGACTTTTTGCAAAAAATTAGCGCTTAGGGGTATAGAAACTCAGTCAGGCTGGCTGCAATACGTATTTTTCACGTCGGAAATGCATAGGAAGTATTATAATGATAGAAGAGAGCGTTTCCAGAATAGGTAGTTTGCGAAAGAATTATGTCAAAAATGAAAATATTAATGCTGTCAAATGATCGCTCAGGCTGGACGCTATTGATGTTGGGCTTATTTTTGATAAGCCTGCCTGCCTGTCAGGCACAGGAAGTCACAGAAGCGGATTTCCATAAAATGCTTTCCGATATGTACAAGCAGACGGTTCCTTTGTTGAAAAGCGAAGAGCTAAAAGGAGAGTATGTCATCCTGGATACCCGTGAGAAAGAGGAATATGACATCAGTCATTTGCCCCAGGCAGTTTGGGTAGGTTACGATCATTTTCAGCAGGAAAAATTGAAGGATATTCCCAAAGATCAGCCCATACTGGTTTACTGTTCTGTAGGCTATCGTTCTGAGCGGATTGGGGAGCGCTTGCAGGAGCAAGGCTACACAGAGGTTTACAACCTCTATGGAGGCATCTTTGATTGGGTAAACAAAGAAAATCCTGTTTTAGACAAAAACGAGACTGCAACCCAGCGCGTCCATACCTATAATAAACGATGGAGTAAATGGTTGCTTCTGGGCGAAAAGGTATGGTAATTAATCAAAGAAATGGTTATTTTTAACATATGAAAACACCAGATTTAATACAGGAAGTTCTATCCTTACCCATTGATGATCGTTGGATGGTTGTCTACGCAGTATTGAGTAGCATTGAAGGAGGAAAAGAAGAAGATCAGCCCCTTTATTCCTGGCAAATGGAGAAAATCGAAGAGGCAAAAAGGGAATTGGAGTCGGGAAAGGTTCAGGCTGTTTCTTTGGATCGATTTAAACAGCATATTCAGGAGAGAATTGAAAATTGGAACAAAAGTAATCCCTAATGAATTATTTGATAGAGCTTTCTCCAAAAGCTGAAGATGATGCGGTAGAAGCATTCGAATATTATGAAAGTAAAAAAACAGGTTTAGGCCAAAAATTCATTGATAATTTATACCAGGTTTTCAACCAGCTAGAACAAAATCCAAGAATTTTTCAAAAAATTAAAGGCCCAATTAGGAGAGCTCTAGTCCCTCATTTTCCATATAGCATTTTTTACAAGGTTGAAAAAGACAATAGAATTGAAATAGTAACAGTATTTCGTATTCTTCATCAAGCATCAGATCCTGATAATTGGCCAGAGCGTTAATCTTTTCCTCTATTGCATCAACTCATCAAGATCCTGTCCCAGATAGCGATTGACTGCCAGGTAGCTTCCCAGAAAGCCCAGGATGCATCCAAAAGCAATGATGCTGCCCAGCACCCCTACGATAAAGGAATTAAAAAATTCCTGATCTGTCAGATTGAGCAGGTCAATCTGGGTATCCAGCAGATACAACATGCCCAACAGCATGACCGAGGCAAGTAAACCCGCCAGGAAACCCTGGCCGAGGCCCCTTCGGAGAAAAGGTCTCCGGATAAAGCTCTTAGTGGCACCTATCAGCTGCATGCTGCGGATGGTAAGCCTTTTGGCATAGATAGCCAGCCGGATGGTGCCAAAAATCAGGTAAAAAGCGATCAGAATGGCGACACCTCCGATGAGTAGCGCTGCTATCGCGAGTGTATTGGCATTTTGGTTGACGACGTCAAGCAGCCAGGTAGGGATGGAAATATCGGAAACGATGATTTCTTCTTTCAGTTGACTCTGAATGACAGCGACGCTATCGGCCTGTAGGTACAGGCTGCGGAGGCGGATCCGCACTTCAGGCGGAAGGGGATTGATGCCATCGAGCGAAGCGAGCAGGTCCTCGCCGGTGCGTTCCAGGTAGAGGCGTGCAGCCTCTTCTTTGGAGATATAGCGTGCATCCAGCACATAAGGCTGCGCGAGCAGACTCTCCATAAATGCCTGCAACTGAGGCGTTCCGACACCATCATACAGCGCTACGCGCATTTCAATGGACTCTTTGGCAGAGCGGGTGAAGGCTTTGGTAAACAAAGCCAGGGTAGCAAATGTGCCCAGGAAAAACAGTACCAGGGCAATGCTAAAGATAGCCGTCACAAAATTTGCACGGGACCTGCGCCGCAGGTAAGTCATCTCCCCCATTTTTACGCGATATGCCATATAGGCAAAGGTAATTTGAATATTTGTAAATGTGAAAAGCAAAAGAGCCTCCGAAGAGGCTCTTTAAAGCGATGAATTTCAGTGCATCAATTGACGTTGTGCACAACCCGCTGTGGGAATGGAATCTCAATTCCGGCAGCATCAAGCGCTTCTTTGGAAGCTTCAGTAATGCCAAAATAGACATCCCAATAATCCACGGGATTGCACCAGGGGCGTACAGCCAGGTTGACTGAGCTGTCTGCCAGTTCGAGTACGTTGACGGAAGGGGCGGGGGTCTGAAGCACCTTTGGATTCGCAGTCATGGCAGCCATCAGCGCAGTACGCGCCTTTTTGATGTCTTCGCCATAGCCGATGCCTACGACCAGGTCTACCCGGATTTTTCCATCTGTGGTGAAGTTGGTTACATCTCCATTGGAAAGCGGCCCATTGGGCAGGATAACGGTTTTGTTATCCGGTGTCAAAAGTGTGGTGACAAAGATATTGATGGCTGTGACATTGCCGGTATGACCCTGAGCGGTGATGAGATCGCCTACTTTAAATGGCTTAAAAAGCAGGATCATCACACCTCCGGCAAAGTTGGAGAGAGAGCCCTGCAAAGCCAGGCCTATGGCCAGACCCGCAGCGCCAAAAATCACAGCCAGACTGGCAGTAGGGATGCCGACAGCTTCGGCCGCTGCCAGTAGCACAGCTACTTTCAGCAGAATGCTCACAAAGCTGCCAAGGAAGCTTTGCAATTCAGGAGAAAGGCTGCGCTGAGCCAGGGCTTTTTTTACCATGCCAGAGATTTTTTTCGCTATCCAAAAGCCAATAATCAGGATGATAAGTGCGCCCAACAACTTCAGACCGAAGCTGGTTGCCATTTGCATGTTTTCAGGAGAAAGGAGTTTTTCAAAGTCCATGGAGCTAAATAAAATGTTAGTGGATGAATGAAATTTTGCTAAATTTAATTGATTTTTTGACTAAATGAACAAACATTTAACATCCTAAACCTCATGGCAAGACAGCTTTTTATTTCCTCTACTGATCCGGGTATCGGTAATTTCCATTACTATAATTTGCCCAAGGGGCTGATAGAAATTACCCTTGAGGATAATGGTTCTTATTCTTTTAAAGTTGAAAAAAAGATTGTTCCAGATCCTGACCATCGTTACTTTTTGCAATACACCAATACAGGCCGCTCCAATGACAAGGTTAACATCAAATTCAATGAGGAAGGATATTTGTCTTATGTAAATATTGATTCAGAGGATGCTGCATTGAAGGTGATTGAAAAGGTGGTAGAATCCATCAAAGAAGCTGTCTTACCCGGAACAAGAGGCATCGGAGATGCCCCCAATATTCTTATCAAAGAGACCTTTGACCCTTTCAATGAAAAAGAAGTAGCCGCTGTCGTAGCCAAATTTCAAAGGATAAAAGGGCTGGAAACTTTTTTCATCGACTTCAAAAGCCTGGCAAAGAAAAAAATGAAAGCGAAAACCGCTGATTCACAGTATGGCATATTATGCAAGCCCATGGAGCTATGTGAATTCAGGTATGGGATAAGAGGGGATGCTGAAAAAAATGAATCAGATTCAGATACCCAAATGCTCCTTCAATTACCGCATCCCGATGTAACCCATTTGATTTCTGTTCCCAACGCTCCTTTCGTAAAAAGCGTGCTTACGATCCAGTTCAATGAATATGGGTACCCCAATGATATAAACATCGACCAGCCGAGCTGGTGGCTGGAGGTTGCCGGCATGCCCTCCAAAATCCTCAAAGGCCTCTTTGCCTTGCCTTCCCAACTCATACAGCTCCGCGTCAATTATATGAATGACACGACCGACGCGAAAAAAGAGCTTGCCAAAGCCCGGGAAAGGATAGAGAAGCAGGAGCAATTGCTCGCTGCTAAAGCAGAAGCCCTTAAAGAAGGAGGGGCCGAAGAGGAGAATGCTTAAAGAAAAACTATTTTAGAACCACCCGGACTTCTCCGGGATTCTTCCGAACATAGCCCTGAATGATCTGTCGGACATCAGGGGTTTCTTCTCTGTATTCTATACACTCGATGATGCCCTGGGCATCCCCTTCCAGGTATTCCGGCTCAAAGTAGCCGAAACCCCTGTAAAAACCATTCTCGATCCACACAGCGGATCGCTCCTCCGGGCTGCGCCCGGGGCTGATAATCAGAAAGCTGGCTTCGCCATACTTCAGGTGCTGGATGGCCGCTTCGGCCCGCTCATTGTAGCTTTCCACGGGCTCCATGCCCACGCCGGCTCCTGTGCACAGCTTGAGCTGCTGGTACATGCAAGTCGCGTGGCGGCAGCTGTTGATGCCGCAAAGGCCGAGGCATAGCTCAAACTCTTCTGCCCGCCGCTTGAGCGCGCTTTCGGCCAGGCTACGCTCTGCGTAAGGAGAGAGCGGATCTTCCCGCTCAGCGAGCGATTGCACAGCGAAGCTGATGTAGCCCTCCTTCGTGGTATCTGTGAAGATACCGTACTTGAGGCGCGTGCGCCGCTGGGCGCGGTTGTAGGGCGGCAAATGCCGCTTTATCTCTTCATTTTCGTGCAAAAGGGCGATGAGTTCATTGCCGGTAAGGGTATAGCTGATGTCAGCCATGCTCTGTATCATCCGCATTTTGCGGCTGGATTTGTGTGCTTCGGAGAAGTGCGAAAGCACGCGCTTGCGGATGCCGTTGCTTTTGCCGATGTAGAGGAGTTTGCCTTTTTCATCGAAAAAATAATACACCCCGATTTCGTTGGGGAGGGCATCAATCTTCTCCGGCGCGATCTTCGGCGGCAATTTGTTGGCAGCGATTTCTGCCTTGAGGGTGAGCGGAATGTCGCTTTCCGACTCATTCTGGGTGAGTTTTTGGAAAAGCTTCAGCGTAGCTGTTGCGTCGCCCATGGCGCGGTGCGCCGCATCGTTGGGGATCTGCAGGCGCTTGCAAAGCGCACTCAGGCTGTAGGACTTATGTCCTGGCATCAGCTTGCGGCTGAGCCGCACGGTGCACAGCTGCTTGCGGCTGTAGGTAAAGCCCAAACGCCGGAAGGCGTTCTGGATGAAGCCGTAGTCGAAGCGCACATTGTGCGCTACAAAGATGGCTCCCTCCGTCAGCTCTACAATCTTTTTCGCCACCTCATAAAACTTAGGTGCATCTTTCACCATGTCGTTGTCAATGCCCGTAAGGCGCGTGACCTCCCAGGGAATGGCCCGTTGCGGATTGATGAGCGTGCTAAAAGAATCTATCAATTCTTTGCCATCATACAGCAGGATAGCGATCTCTGTGATGCCATCTCTGCGGGGATCCGTTCCCGTTGTTTCTATGTCTATGATTGCGTAAAGTGTTGGTTTTCCCACAGTATTTCCCCTGGTTTTTTGTTAAATATGCTACCACCAGCCATTTGTCAATACATCCATGGCTTCTTCAACGTATTCATCCCGCACATAGAGCCATTTGCTAATGTAGGTAGAAGCCGTCAGATTGACGACCTCCTGATCGCGAAAGCGATGTTTGATGCCGAGTTCCTGCATTTGTTGGCGGATGGGATAGGCTTCTTCGAGGGTTTCAAAATTGCCTACGGCTATCCAGAGTTCTTCTGTCATGAGTTGCTCTGTGACCCGCTTATGCCATTCGGCATCTTCATAGCTGTACCACAGCCCCAGGGCCGTATCAAAATCCTGAAGCGCAGCTTCATAGCGTTTTTCTTTTCGCCTGAGAATACCCCGTCCCACATAGGCTTCCGCCAGCGCAGTATTCATGCCCAAAGCGGTATGAAGATCTTCCGATGCCCGCTTCAAATTTCCTTCCAGCATATACAATTTTGCCCGATCTATCCAGAAGAGGGGATTTCGCGGATTGTGTTGAATAGCAATTTGAAAATGGGCGTGGGCGCTTTTGAAGTCTTTTTTCCAAAAAAAGATAACCGCCATAGACCAATTGGCCTTTGGATGGGTCGGCCTACTGGCCAGAACCTGCCTCAGGTAATTTTCGGCACTTTCCATATCCTGTATGTGCCAATGGTAAAAAGCGGCCATATAGAGGCTTTCGGGCCACTGCCGGGCCTTTGGAGACATCAGCTCCAGGTCTTCTATGACCTGATCTGCTTTGCCCAAATCGAGCGCGATTTGCGCGCGCTCTAGCAAGGCTTCATCCCGCAGCTGCCCTCGCTGCATCAACTGATGCACGTCCTGCAAAGCTGGCCCCAGCAGGCCGTGTTCGCGGTTGAGGCGGGCCCGGTCAAGCCAGGCCTGGGGAAAGGCGTTGTTGTGGATCGCCTGATCCAGGAGCTGAAATTGCAGCTTGTCTGCTTCCTGAAGCAGGTTTCGCTCCAACGGATCAGGGCTGATGCCCTGCCTATTCAGGTGGCTCCAGGCAGCAGCCAGGGGCTGTTCGGCCAGGATTTGCACATTTTGGGCAAATTGAATCTGCATTTCTTTGCTCAAAAAGGGCCGCACCTCCTCGGGATGTATATCCTTCAGGCTGCAATAGAGTGCCAGGGCATAGGCCCACATTTCCAGCGGCAGATAGCCGCTTCTGCGGATCGCTGAGTAGGAGAAACCCGGAGCATCTGGATGGTAATCTGTCTCGGAGGAAAAGGCCTGGTTGGCCCCTATCAGCCCATACCCCCAAAATAAGGTACACAAATCGGTCAGGTGCTCATGGTCTTCTTCGGATGCCAAAACGCGGTTTTCCCCCAATAGTTTGATATGCGCCAACTCATGGGAAAGGGTAGCGAGGATGCCTGCTTTGTTGCTGAGTGGAGAAAGATTCAGGAGAATCTGGTAAAAGCTTTCGCCGCTAATCAAATCAAAATCTTTGAGATAATAGCCCAGGGCATAGGTGCCGCCATTTTGATTGTCACTGAAAAAAATGTCAAAACGCACTTTCTCAACAGGAATGTCCATGTCCTGGCACATTTTTTCAATGAGGACTTCCAGTGGGCGTGTATCGTCTTCCTTGAGTTTAAAGGGAAAATATTCATGTGCGACTTTCACCAATTCATTGCGCATGAAAGGCGCATGGCCAAACTGCTCAAAGAGCCAGAGCATATTGGTCTCTATCCACTTTTTGTCTTCCGGAGTGATGGGCATACGGTTTGATTTGGGCTAAAAGTTAGGGCTAAAGTAGGGGGAAATGCAAAAAGTTTCCCATTTTGGGCCTTCAATTTTTCAGCAAAAATTCTCCTATGAAAGGACTGATGCAAATCACCTCAACCACATCAAATAAAATCTTCGCCGAAGTCGGCGACATACTCGCACAGCAGGGTTTCACCCTGGAAAGGCATGACTTCAACCGCCCCTGGGGCGGTTTTTTCGTGATCAATGAGGCGCATGCGCCTCAGTTTATCGCTACCTATTTCCCGGAAGAATCCGCGGATGACCTGACCGATGGCCGCAAAGTCAGCCCCAAAATCCTGGTCGTAGCGCCCGAAAAGCGCCTGAGCTGGCAGTATCATCACCGCCGCTCGGAGGTATGGCGTGTGGTCCACGGACGCGCAGGCGTCGTCAAAAGCGATACCGACGAGCAGGGCGATGTCATGGAGTTGGAGCTGGGCGACAAAGTAGTGCTCGCCTGTGGCGAGCGGCATCGGCTCGTGGGGCTCGAAGGCTACGGCCTCGTAGCAGAGATATGGCAGCATACTGACCCTGCGCATCCTTCGGATGAGGATGATATTGTGCGGCTGGAGGATGATTTTGGGCGGGGGTAAATATTTCCTTTCCACATTAAACTATTCCTTATCTTAGAAGTCTAAGCCCTGACAGCCATGAAAATCGCCCCAGCGGCAAGCATTTCTTCACTTTGAAGCCTATTTACTTATGAATCGAAGAGAACTCCTCACGCGACCTTTTCAGTCGTTGATGGCGGCTACACCAGCTGATGGGAAAACAGACCCGCCCGTTCTATCTCAAGCGAGCGGAAGCGCTGCCCGCACTTCTACGGGCCTGGCTGCCTATACAGGCAACTGGGGATATGAAGAAGCGGCGCATCTGCTGCGCAGGACCTTGTTTGGCCCTACCCAATCGCAGATTGAAGCGGTAGCCCAAATGGGCCTGAATTCGGCCATCGGCCTGCTCACAGCGCCCATGACGGCGCCTTCCCCGCCGCTAAATTCGCGCTTTGCCAATGACCCTGACGTGCCCATCGGCAGCAGTTGGGTGGATGCGCCCCTGAGCAATGGTGTGAATGGATACCGAAAAAATTCGCTTATCGCCTGGTGGACAGGCCTGATGATCGATCAGGGCTTGAATCTGAGGGAGAAAATGACATTATTTTGGCACAATCATTTTGCCACGGAACTCGATACCTATACGGATGCGCGCTTTGGCTATAAGCACCTTGCGCTTTTGCAGGCCCATGCCCTCGGCAATTTCAAAACTTTGGTGGAGGAAATCACGATTGACCCGGCCATGCTCCGCTACCTCAATGGCAATGAAAACATCGTGGGCAGAGCCAACGAGAACTATGGGCGCGAGTTGCTGGAGCTCTTTAGCATAGGAAAAGGGCCACAAATCGGTCCGGGCAATTACACCACTTATACAGAACAGGATGTCATAGAAGCAGCCAAAGTGCTGACAGGTTGGATAGATCGCGTGGACCGCTCGGGTCCCAATGCCAATGTGCGTTCTGAATTTATCGCGCAGCGACACGACACCACAAGCAAGCAGTTTTCTGCTGCTTTCAACAGCCAGACCATCACCAACAATGGTGCGGATGAATACAAAGACCTGATCGCGATGATCTTTTCGCAGATCGAAACGGCCAAACATATTTGCCGCAAGCTCTATCGCTTTTTTGTCTACTATACAATAGATACGCAGGTAGAGCAGGATGTCATCGCGCCCCTGGCGACGATACTGGTGAATAACAATTATGAAATCAAGCCTGTGCTTGAGGTTTTATTTAAGAGTGAGCATTTTTTTGATTCGCTGAATCAAGGCTGCATCATCAAAAATCCGGTGGATTTTTCCATTTCTCTGCTTCGCCAGTTCGAAGTGGAAATTCCCGATGCTGCGACCAACCTGGAAGGCCAGTATCTGTTATGGCTCGGGGTGGCCGAAGCTGCCGCCGCCCAGCAAATGAGTTTGCTCAATCCTCCCAATGTGGCCGGTTGGCCTGCATATTACCAGGAACCTCAGTTTCATGAAGGATGGATATCTTCAGCCACGCTGAATGCGCGGGCAGACTTTGCCAAAGCCATGGTTCTGAAAGGCGTCGGCAATCGCCGGGGAGAAATGATTGTGGATCCTTTGGCTTTTATCCAGCTCGTTTCAGATCCCTATGATCCCAATGTCGTGGTAGGGGAATGGGTGAAATTGCTGTTTCCACAGCCCATCACCCAAAGTCAACTTGACTTTCTCAAGGAGGCCCTCATCCCCGGCCTGCCGGACTATGAGTGGACCATCGAGTATGGAGACTTCATCCTGGATCCCAACAACCCAAACCTGCGCGATTCTATTATCGCCAAGCTGAGGGCATTGCTGGATACCATCACAGCGATGGCTGAATATTATTTGTCGTAAAACCCAAAACCCAAAACCCAAAACCCGAAACCCGAAACCCGAAACTCAAAACCCTCCCCCCCATGAAAAGAAGAACCTTCTTAAAAAATACAGCAGCAGCCAGTCTGCCCCTATTGATGGGCGGTTTTCCTATACAGGCGATTGCCCGTAACCATGCGCTGGCGAGAGCGATGAGTTGCGAGACAGATCGCGTGCTGGTCCTTATCCAGCTCAATGGCGGCAACGACGGCCTCAATACGCTGATCCCGCTGGATCAATACAGCATCCTCTCCTCTGCACGCTCCAATGTGCTGATTCCTGCGAATAAGACGCTTTCGCTCACGACAGAGACGGCCCTGCATCCGGCTATGACGGGTTTCAAAAATCTGTATGATGACGAAAAAATGAGCATTGTGCAAGGGGCGGGTTATCCCGATCCTAATTTTTCCCACTTTCGCTCGACCGACATCTGGACGACGGCTTCCGCTTCCAATGAAAAACTTTCAACGGGTTGGATAGGTCGCTACCTGGAGACGGAACATCCTGCATATCCTGCGGGCTATCCGAATACTGATTTTCCCGATCCACTGGCCATCACGATAGGTTCTATCGTTTCGACGACCTGCCAGGGGCCGGTGGCCAATGCCAGCCTGGCGATAAGCAGCCTGGAGGCTTTTGATCAGTTGCTCACCGGGGGCACAGCCCCCGCTCCCAATACGCCTTACGGCACTGAGTTGACATTCCTGCGCCAGAGCATGGCGCAGACCAATGAATACCTGGCCGCCGTGCAGGCGGCAGCTCAACTGGGTAGCAACCAGTCCAGCCTCTACCCGGCGACGGGCCAGAATCGACTTGCCGATCAGCTCAAAATTGTGGCACAATTGATCTCCGGAGGTCTGAAGACCCCTTTTTACATCGTCAACCAGGGAGGCTATGATACCCACGCCAATCAGGTCGATGGAAGCGATCCTGCCATCGGGTCACATGCCACTTTGCTGGGGCAACTTTCTGAAGCGGTAATGGCTTTTCAGGATGACCTGGACAAGCAGCAATTGGATGATCGTGTGGTGGGAATGACTTATTCCGAATTTGGGAGACGCATCGTCTCCAATTTCAGCCTGGGCACAGATCATGGCGCAGCCGCGCCCTTATTTGTCTTTGGCACACATGCCAACCCCATGATCCATGGCCAAAGTCCGAGCCTGCCGACCAATCCCGGCCCCCAGGACAACCTGCCGATGCAGTTTGACTTCCGCTCAGTCTATGGCTCCATTTTGATGGATTGGTTTTGTGTGGATGAGTTGTTGGTGAAGGATCTTTTGTATGAAGATTTTCAATACATCCCTGTCCTGAAAGATACGAATGTAGCTTTAGATGCGATGGTGGATTCTTCTCTTGTTTCTTTGGAACAAAATTTCCCCAATCCTTTTCAAAATCAAACTCTGATACGTTTTGAGACCCCGGCTGCCAGGGTAAAAATCACCCTTTTCAACAATGAAGGAAAAGAAATCCGTGTAATATTTGAACGGGAAGTGACAGCAGGTAAACATGAGTTTATGTTGGATGTTTCTGATCTGGCTGCCGGTATCTATCATTGCCGCCTGCAATGCAAAGACCAGGTGAGGACGAAAATGATGGTGCTTAGTAAGTAAAGGTTGTATAATTTTGGCATTTTGTGTTTATTCGTAATAAACAAATGATAGGAATTTTCCATTGTATTTTTTTTGATTATATTGAAATTAATGGTCCGGATCGTTGGAAGTATCTAAAAGGTATTCTATTTTTGGGAATTACTCATCAGATATGTCAGCTTGGCGACATTTTTGCTTAGAGAGAATTTTGGGATAATTTTTTTGGGATAACATATTTTTACAGAAACAATGAGATTTATACTAGGCGTAGGCCTACTTAGCTTGCTTTTCACTTTTAGTGCTTGTACAACAGACATTATTGAAGAAAGAACTCCCTGGGATATTGCATTAGACGAAGCCATTGAAAATACCCTGGGAGTTGATGGGAAAACCCATCTGACGATGCCTACGGGCATCCGTTTGGCGGAGATTCCGCAAGATCCACGCAATCCACTTACTGAAGAAAAAATCGCTCTGGGGCGTGAGCTTTTTCATGAACCTGGCCTGGGGACAGAAGCAAAGAAAGGAGAAGGGATGTTTACCTACTCCTGTGCAAGCTGTCACCATTCTGCGGCAGGCTTCCAGGCTGGCATGCAGCAGGGAATCGGTGAAGGAGGCCTGGGCTTTGGATTACATGGAGAGGCCAGGAGCAAAAATCCTCATTATGAGATTTCTGAGCTGGATATTCAGCCTATCCGCACACCATCTGCCATGAATGGTGCATATCAGAAGGTTCAGCTTTGGAATGGTCAGTTTGGCGCTACAGGCATGAATGAAGGCACCGAGAGCAGTTGGACTGAGGGCACGCCTAAAGAAGCCAACCACTTTGGCTATGAAGGTCTGGAAATACAGGCTATCGCCGGGCTGAATGTACACCGCATGAAAGTCAGCAAAGAATTTGTCGATGGCATGCATTACAAAAAGTATTTTGATATCGCTTTCGCAGATATTTCTGAGGAGGAGCGTTATACGCGTGAGTATGCAGGCCTCGCTATAGCGGCTTATGAGCGTACCATCCTCTCCAATGAAGCGCCCTTTCAGCGCTGGCTACGCGGAGATCGCGACGCCATGACCGTCACCCAAAAGCGCGGTGCCGCGCTCTTCTTTGGCAAAGCCGGCTGCGCCAGCTGTCACAACGGTCCCGCCCTCAATGAGATGGCATTTTATGCCCTCGGCATGCCCGACCTCAACGGTCCTGGCGTATATGGCGGCGTAGACGCAGCCACAGAGAAAGGCCGCGGCGGCTTCACCGGCAATCCTGAAGACAACTTCAAATTCAAAGTGCCACAGCTCTACAACCTGAAAGATTCTCCTTTCTACGGTCATGGAGGCACTTTCAGCAGCATACGCGAAGTCATCGAGTACAAAAATGAGGCAGTTCCTGCCAACTCTGCCGTGCCCACAGGGCAACTCGCGGAGGAGTTTGTACCCCTCAAACTGAGCGCAGACGAGATCAATGCCTTGACGGCATTTCTTCAGAATGGCCTCTATGATCCTTCTTTGGATCGCTACCTGCCGCCAAGCCTGCCTTCAGGCTTATGCTTCCCGAACAATGACGCCCGCTCGCGGGTGGAGCTGGGCTGTGAGTAGGGGGAGGTTTTTTCAAAACAACTGATCCCGCTCCACACGCGCTACAAGCGCGTCTCTATAGCTTTTACTCACGGGCAGTTCCTGCCCGGCGACCACGACGCTATGCGGCGATAGGCTCTCGATTTTATCGAGATTGATGATGTAGGAGCGGTGTACCCGGATGAAGTTATCCGGCAGGCTTTCTTCCAGGCGATTCATCGCCTGGCGGAGGGTGATGCGGCGGGAGGTGGTGTGGATGCGCACGTATTCGCGCATGCCTTCGATATAGAGCATTTCTCCATATATGACCTTCTGGATTTTGTAATCCGCTTTTACATAGAAATAATCCTTGGGCGTGTTTTCTGCTATTTCCGCTTTGGATTGAAGGCGGTGGTAGTCGAGGGCTTTGTTGATGGCGGTAAAAAAACGCTCGAATGTGATCGGCTTGAGCAGGTAGTCGGTCACGTTGAGTTCATAGCCTTTGAGGGCATATTGCTCGTAGGCGGTGGTGAAAATGGTGATGGGCTGCGGCTCCAGGCTTTTGAGAAGCTCCACCCCTGTAAGACCGGGCATCTCTATATCCAGCAAGAGCAAATCTACTTCCTGCTCCGCCAAAAAAGTACGCGCCTCCAGGGCGTCTTCACACACACCTACCCATTCCAATTCTGGTATTTTGCTGACATAATCTGTCAAAAGCTTACGGGCCAGTGCTTCGTCGTCTACGATGAGGGTTTTCATTGTTTCGGGTTTTGAGTTTCGGGTTTCGGGGGGGGGGATGAGAACACGAAACTCAAAACCCGGAACCCGAAACCTCTTCCATTTTGACCAACGAAAAAGCCTGCGGCTTCGCCGAAAACAGAGCCTTAGTCTTCGGCCAAACATTCCCAAAGACCTCGCTATCGCGATAGGCATTCAGGGCTGCTTCTGAGGTCCAGACGCTATAGGTATACAATACATTTTCCTGCTGGGCATCGCGATGCAATTCGAGATGCTGACAACCCGGCCTGGCACGGATCGAATGTTTGCTCGCTTCAAATAGTTGGAAAAAATCGTCCAGCTTATCGGGCTGAAACTCCATCCTCACTATGCGGACTATTGGCTGCTCCATGGTGTAATTTATTGCGAATTTTGATCGTTTCAAACGCGGAGCAAATATAACAGGGCTCGCCTGAGGATAAAAAAATGTATATTTATCTTCCTTTTTGTGAACCTCAATCGTCTAGATTTAAAATATGCTAATGAAAAAGTATTTCATCCTAATTGTAGGCCTCATGATGGCCTTTCCCCTTTTCGGCCAACAGAAAGTATGGGTTTTCTTGTCGGATAAAGGCAATTGTGTGGAGGAACAACTCCAGCAGCCCGAAAATTTTCTTTCCGCTGAAGCCATCGAAAACAGAAAGCTGCATGGTATCAGCATAGATGAAAGTGATTTGCCGGTAGTTTCTGCCTATGTGGAGCAGTTGAAAATGCACAGCCACCAGGTGGTGGGCACATCGCGCTGGCTGAATGCCGTAGCGGTAGAACTCACGCCGGATTGCGTGGAGGAAGTAGAAGCGCTCGATTTCGTCACAGGCCTGCGGCCTATGCAGAGCCTCGTCAAGTCCTCCGCTACCGCGGAGGAGGACAGTGGCCCCATCGAAAGCGCCTGGCCGCGCTATATAGACACGAAAGCGCCTTTCGACTATGGTGAAGCTACGCTTCAAAATAACATGCTCAATATCGCTCCCTTGCATGAAAGGGGAATCACCGGACGAGGCGTGCGCATCGCCCTCTTTGATGCCGGATTTTCCGGCGCTGATACGATAGATGTATTTGATTCCCTTTGGACAAATAAGCGCATTGGAGGCTATTATGACTACTTCGATGATGAGGACAAGGTATTTGAAGACCACTCCCATGGCACGCAGGTCATGTCTGTCATCGGAGCCAATCTGCCCGGTGAGATGGTCGGCATGGCTCCCCACGCGACCTTCTTTATGTTTCGCACAGAGGACGGTCGTACCGAAACCAAGAAAGATGAATATACCTGGGTGAAGGCGCTGGAAGCGGTGGATTCTCTTGGTATTCAGATTGTCCATTCTTCTTTAGGCTATTCCGAATTTGACAATCCTGCGGATGACTACACCTATGAAGAAATGGATGGCAATACAGCCGTAATCACCGTGGCAGCAGATCGCGCAGCCGCCAAGGGCATCATCATCTGCACCAGTGCAGGAAATGAAGGCGCCGGTTCCTGGCGCTATATCACAGCGCCATGCGATGGCGATAGTGTGATCTGCGTAGGATCTGTCAATCAATATGAAAACCTTTCCCGTTTTTCCTCTGTCGGCCCTTCTGCCGATGGTCGTATCAAACCCGATGTGGTAGCGCTGGGTTCGCGTACTACGGTGGCGAGCCCCCGCAATTATATCACAAGATCAGACGGGACTTCCTTCTCCGGCCCGCTCGTAGCGGGGCTGCTTGTCTGCCTGAGGCAGGCCCATCCTGATCGCAGCAATATGGACATCATCCAGGCTGTCAAGCTCAGCGGCGATCAATACGCCTTTCCTGACAATGAGTTTGGCTATGGTGTACCCAATGCCGTGATCGCAGATTCTCTGCTGACTCATGTGAAAGATTTGTCTAGGGTCACCCGTGACGATATCACTGAGAAACCTGCACGGGGTGGGCAGAAGAAGCCTACGGTAAGCAAAACAACAGAGAAGCCACAAGGGGATAAGATCGTTTTTGCCAAAAACCCACAGTCCAATGTGATGGTTTCGGGTGGCAAACTCCAGCTGACAACTCCCTCAGCTATCCGGGACGCATACATCATGCGCGGAAAGCAAAAAGTATTGTTGAATCCCAAACTTGTAGAAATGGGTGACAAAACAGCTGTTTTTGACTTGTCGGGTCTGCTGGATGGCGATCATTATATCTACATCAAAACTACGCAGTACCAGGAAAACGTCAGGTTTCAACGCTAATTTGTAGATCAAAAGCATTCAACGAACACAAATTATGATTGATAAATTTATTGCCGGTGTTTCCTCTTATTCTGATGCCTGGCGTTTTATCCAAAAAAATAAACTGTGGTCTTTTATGATATATCCCGGCCTGATCAGCCTGGGCGTAGCTATCCTGCTGCTGACAGTGGGAGTCTGGGGACTTGAGTCCTGGTTGCACTCGATTGATTTGCCTGATTGGCTGGATATAGCCATCGGCTGGCTACCGGATTGGGTGGAGACAGGAGTGATTTTGGTTGCCGAAATCTTCCTGATGCTATTTCTCTTCAAATACATCGTGATGATCATCGCGGCTCCTTTTATGGGGCCTTTGTCAGAAAAAGTGGAAAGCCTGATCACAGGTGCGCCTGGTCCAAGCTTTTCGATGAAGGAAGTCGGCGAAGACATCAGCCGCGCTGTTCGCATTTCCCTTCGCAACCTGATCCGCGAATTGCTGTGGGTAATCCTGATCTTTTTTGTACAATTTATCATTCCCGGCATTGGCTCCCTTTTTGCGACTGTGGCCATGTTTCTGGTGCAGGCTTACTATGCCGGCTTCGGCAATTTTGACCCCTTGCTGGAGCGCCAGCGCTATGGCGTAAAGCAGCGCGTGCAGTTTATGAAGGCGCATCGCGCCCTGGGAGCGGGCAATGGCAGTGTATTTATCCTGCTTTCTATGGTGCCCGTTTTGGGCTGGTTTTTGGGCCCCGCCCTCGGAACGGTAGCCGCTACTATGGATGGCTTGGAGGAGTTGGGGAAGGTTTAGGAGATGCGGGAAGCGAGAGGCGGGAGGCGAGATTGGGGGCGATTTGATTATAGTTTGGCGTGCCGGGAACTTTTATCTCTCGCATATCCACTTTGTATACTTTGAACCGCATAGAAAGTCCTGTTTGCACAACCATATAAGGGCATATAGATCATATAAGTATGACCGCATTTTTGCCTTATATGCCCTTAAATGGCCTATATGGTTTCAAAACAGGTATTGCATGAGCAGAAACTTAAACAGAGAATCTACCAGGTCCTAAGTATAACATGTTTCATTTCAACCTGCTTCCCGCCTCTTCGCCCCAAAAATCGCCACTTGAGGCCAGTAAAATGTCAATTAGCTGACGAATGGAAGGCAAAGCCTGAAATGTTATAAAAAGTTTATAATTTCCGCACATGGCTTTTCCGCTTCTCCACAAACTGCCTTCCGGCTGGCATCCGCTTTGGCGGCTGTTTTTGCTGCTGTTCGCTTTGTTCAACCTCAGTCGGTTGGTAGATGTTCAGGAACCGCTGGGCCCCAACCGGGCCGTAGACTTCCGCAATGTCTATGTGGGCGCGCAGCTGCTATGGCAGGGGGAGAACCCCTATGATGATGAATTGCTAAAAGCACATTGGAAGGAAATCGCCGCTGCGGAGGGTATTCCCTTTACTACCCAGCCGGGCCTGCCGGTGACGCCGCTATTGTATCCGCCCTGGGCGCTCGCCCTTTTTGGTTTCATCGCCTTTTTGCCCTACAAAATCGCTTACCTGATCTGGTATGTGCTGATTCCGCTCTTGCTGGCGCTGGCCGTCTTTTGGGGCGGCAGCTGGGTGATGGGCAAAAAGCCGGAAGGCTGGGGCTGGTTGCTGGACCTGGGTCTGCTATGCCTGGCTTTCAAAGGCAGTGTACATGCCTGGGTGGTCGGGCAACCCAGTTTTCTGGCATACACGCTGCTGTTTGGGGTTTTGTATTGTGACAAAAAAGGAAAAATCTGGACAGCAGGGCTGCTGCTGGGGCTGGCGGCTTTTAAGCCGACCCTGGCGATTCCCTTCGGGCTGCTGCTGCTGGCGCAGCGGCGTTGGGGGACATTGGGGATAGGCGCAGCCATTTGGCTGATGACAGAAGGGCTGGTGCTGGCCTTGCAGCCAGATATACTGGCGCTACATAGCGCCTATGGCGCTGCGGCGGCCGCCTTCCGCGAGCTCGTCTTCAGCCCCGAAATGGATAATTATCCCATTCACTACATCATGACCCACCTCACCGAACTGACGGTTTGGTTTGAATACCTCCATGTCGGAGGACATCGTTTCTATCCGTGGCTGGTAGTGGCATTTCTGCCACTTGTAGGCTGGATTGTTTGGAACAAATGGAAAGGCAAAACAAGTGATCAGCATGCGCTTTTGCTGCTTATCCTTTGCTCCTTTCTGGTGAATTATTTCTCCTTTTATGATTTGTGGGTGCTGCTGCCGTTTGCGTTGCTGTATGGGCGTTTGGGAAAATGGAAAATGCGCTTTTCCTGGCTGTTGTGGCTGCCATTGATTGTGCCGTTTCATGGGATGTTGGATCGGCTGGGGTTGCCGGAGGGGTTGGAGTGGTTGTATTTGCTGACGCCGGGCTTGGTTTTGGGGTGGTTGGTGGTTTACTTTTTTCCTATTATTTCAAATTCGGGAGTCCTTCTCAAAAATCGTCGGAGTTAATCACTTCTAACGAAAGAATTTTTTCCCGGTTAATAGGGGCCAGACTATCACGTAGATGGAAGCAAGGATAGTAATAATCCCACTATGCCATTGAAATGTGTAAGACAGAATGGAAAAAACTGTATGAAAGTGACGGCTGAGGGAAAAAAGGGTCCGCCTAAAGAATAGAAAACGAAATTTTACTGCTTCTCCAATTCCCAAATCACCTTACTAATTCCAAGGTCTGGAAGTTCGAAGAGCCCTAGACCCTCTAGTTTCAAATAATCGGGACGAGAAGAAAGGATGTTGAAGGTAATAAGCTGGCCACCGGCAAGCTGTATTTTTATGGTTTGGGCAATGTCATTATATCCCCAAAAACCGTTAAAATTCTTATTTATAGTAAAGTTATTAGGATCACCATCGACTAGCAAACAGGTCTGGGGATCTAGTTCGGGAGGAGGGTCTATCGTTGTGAGTTCTCTGGTCGTATAGATCTTCACCGAGTCACAATCTGTTATTTTCAGATCAAAATTCTTGAATGTATATCCCTCATGCATAGCGGTAAGCACCGTGCCGGGACAGGAGTCGGAGCTGAGTATGAAGTTCCGCCGAATGAGTCCATTGATACCGTCCCCACTAATAGTCAAACTGGTTGAATCATTGAGGCCCCAGGTACTAAGAGATTCTACCAAATAGCTAGTCGTTTTCCAGGTACCCGTTATGGGGTTTTCCAAACAGAGAAAACCAGAGTCTATCGGCCATTTTTTTATGGGGAATGATTTGTCATATTTAGCAAAGGTATGCTCAAATAGTTTCATTTGGATAATTGCCAGGAAATCAAGGCCCCCTCTCAGATCATAGGATAATTTGTTGGTAGAACCGACTACAAAACCAGCATGTGCTCTGACAAATCCTTTCAAGCCCAGGGACATCTTGAAATCTTTTAACCCATAAGGCCTTATTTCATGCCGGAATTGTAGCGAGCCTATCGCCTCGGCATCTCCCTTGAAAACAAAGGTAGGGGGAGAGAAATTATTGCTAACATCCGAAATATCCTTCCATTCACCTCCCTTACTATATTCGACACCAATGGTAGCGGTGAAATTATTTTTCACGCCAGCGCTGAGTTCAGCACTAAGCTTTCCTTCAGCTCCCAGCACTAGTACAAGCCATTGCTTGGCGATGGGAAGTGGAATCAAGGTAGGCAGGGAAATCGGTGGAAGCTGGAAAGTAGCTAAAACCAAATCTTTTTTAACAGAACCCAGGTTGCCACCTACGATCAACTCCAGGGATTCTTGGGTGATAAAATCAAGGCTTATAGCAAGCTTTTGTAACTCCTGGTCTTCGATCTTCATTTCAAAGTGCCAATTAGGATCGATGGTAACGGATCCTTTCACTTTGACCTGATCAAATGTAGTTGAACGATCATTGTCTATGTCATAAATTACTTTGTCAAAAGTGATTTCAATGCCCTCTGCACTTGTCCTTTGGGTGAGATCGATCCCGGAAGTGTCCAGCAGGATGATGTCATCTTTGGTAAATCTGCGGCTATACCTTACCTCATCATGGATAACGGCATCCAGTAGAGATGCCTGCTCTGTGGTGTAAACGAATTCCTGGTCATTTTCTGTTATCGAGACCACCTTACGCAGAAAGCCATCAGGAGCATTTGTTGTCATATCAGACACCAGGATATCGCCCGTTTTTACTTTGGACAATTCCCGATCTCCCTTTGTGAAGACGAGTCGACTGCTGTCAATGGAGCTTAGATTTGATTTTGCCAAATCGGTTACGATTCGCGTATTGTCGGTGAGTTCCCCCCCGATGGGATCGACACCCATATCGGGCTGGCATGCAAATATGAGCATAGCCAATAAGAGAAGCGCGAGGTTTTGGATGCTTTTCATTATGAAAAGATAAATGATAAGCGTTGATTACCCAATTCTTTGCCGAAAAAGATATGGAGTAGGGGTTCATTCCGAAAGCTCAATCGCTCTTTCCACCCACAATCGTGGAGTTGAGCACATATACAACATGGCAAAAGAAAACGGGTTTTAATATAAAACCCCATACATGAAAGCAATCATAAGCCTATCCCTCCTCCTCCTGCTCAGCCTCTCGGCCCAGGCCGAGACCCGCACCATCCACACATTTGTCGCCCTATGCGACAATGTACACCAGGGCATCGTGCCCGTGCCCAAAAGCCTGGGCAACGGCCAGGACCCCAAAAATAATTTGTATTGGGGCGCAGCCTACGGCCTAAAGTCCTTTTTCAAATACAAAACCTCCGACTGGACGCTCGTCAAAACGCTGGATTCGGAGAATCCCATCATCCTCGAAAGGGTGTTGTTTAAACACAAAACAAAGGATGTCTATATGCTGGCGGACGCCTACGATGGCGCAAAAATCAAAACCTGTACAGAGAATTTCCTCAAAGCTTCCAATCAGCAAAATCCTTTTCAGCTGGTACATGAGGGGCAGTCTTTGTCTTTTGGCGGTGCCGCTGATTTGCTGGCATACATCGGTCACGATGGGCTGATGGATTTCAGCATCCGGGTAGACTATAAGGAGTTTGCGAAAAACGATGTGGAAGTCATCATCCTGGCCTGCTACAGCAAGCGCTATTTTTCCCCTCAAATCCAACAGGCCGGTGCTCATCCTCTCCTCTGGACCACCCACCTCATGGCCCCGGAGGCCTATACCATCAAAGCCGCCATCGACGGCTGGATGCTCGGAGAGTCCGCAGAAAGCATAGACGAGCGCGCAGCCCAGGCCTATAATCTGTATCAGAAATGTGGGATAAAAGGCGCGAGAGGCTTGTTTACGACGGGTTTTTGATAACACTATTTATCGTCATAATGAAAACGACATTGGATAATGTAGCACTTCTGGTCTTCCCCTTTTTTACCAGAGACTTTATAAACCAGCCGATGTTCTCCGGTGATTCGGCGGGACCAATATCCTTTTAAATGGTGCTTTAAGGGCTCGGGTTTCCCTAAACCTTTGAAAGGATTCGCCTTGATAGATTTTAACAAATCTTTGATTTTAAGGACGATTTCCTCATCTGTTTCAATCCAATAGGTGAAGTCTTCCCAGGCATGGCCTGTAAATTCAAAATTCATAGTGGCCTGGCTTAATCTAGTTCAAAAGAGACAGTTTTCCCGCTTTGTAATTGAGCGATAGACTCCTGAAGCCTGTTTCTATTCGCTTCGGTTGAAAGTAAATGAGCTGTTTCCATCAAAGAATTATATTCTTTAATCGACATGATGACAATGGTATCGTCTTCATTTGTACGGGGAACAAAGATCACTTCGGAAGAGTGGCTTACCTCATCAAAATGTTGTTTGATATTTTTGCGGAGAGCGGAAACCGTGATTGCTTTCATAATATAAATAATATACCGAAAGCTACGCAATCATGTACACAATGTTGTACATCCAAATACAAAATCTTCCCATCCCCTAATCCTCTAATTTCCTCATCCTCCCATCAAATCCTGCCCAATATCCGTCCGGTAATACTTCCCCTCAAACTGGATCGTGCTCGCATTGGTAAGCGAAAGGTGAATGGCATGCTCGATAGAAGTGCCAAAACAACTCACAGCCATCACGCGCCCACCATCGGTGACCACTTCGTTTTTGACAGCTTTGGTGCCTGCATGAAAGAGAATGGCTTCGTGTGTATCCTCCAATTCGGAGATCACTTTGCCTTTTTCGTAGGCGCCGGGATAGCCCCCGCTGACGAGCATGACTGTGGTACAGGTGCGTGGGTCTATGGAAAATGATTTTTCATCCAGCCTGCCTTCGGCTACGCCGATAAACAAATCCAGCAGGTCCGACTCGATGCGCGGAAGGACCACTTCCGTCTCAGGATCGCCCATGCGCACATTGTACTCCAGCACGATAGGCGTGCCGTCCACCACCATCAGACCGATGAAGATAAAACCCTGGTAGGAGATATTCTCCGCCTGTAGGCCTGCGAGCGTAGGCTCGACGATGGTCTTACGGACCGTCTTCATGAAATCATCATCGGCAAAAGGAACGGGCGAAACAGCGCCCATGCCGCCGGTATTGAGGCCGGTATCGCCTTCGCCTATGCGCTTATAGTCTTTGGCAGAGGGCAAAAGCTTGTAGGAATTGCCGTCTGTGAGGACGAAAACGGATATCTCGATCCCATCGAGGTATTGCTCGATGACGACGGTCTGTCCGGCTTCGCCGAAGGATTCACCCGAAAGCATCTTTCGGGTGGCTTCGATGGCTTCGATATGCGAGTCGCATATCAAGACGCCCTTGCCTGCGGCAAGGCCGCTGGCCTTGACGACCACCGGCAGTGCCTGCCGGCGAATGAATGCTTCTGCTTCGGCCTGCTGGCCGGAGACAAAGGCTGCATAAGCAGCCGTGGGGATATTGTATTTATCCATGAAGCGTTTGGAAAACTCTTTGCTGCCTTCCAGCTCCGCTCCGTCCTTGCCCGGACCGATCACCGGCACGCCCTGCGTGCGCAGGAAGTCCGCAACCCCCTCAACCAGCGGTTGCTCGGGGCCTACGACGACCATGTCGATGTCTTTTTCCTTTACAAAAGCAGCCAGAGCAGCCTTGTCGGTAGGGCTGATCGGCACATTGATGCCGTGCTGCGAGGTGCCCGCATTGCCAGGGGCGATGTAGAGTTGGGATACTTTGGGCGATTGGGCCAGCTTCCAGCTGAAGGCATGTTCGCGGCCTCCGGCGCCAAGGATGAGGATGTTCATTTAGGTTTGTTTCGGGTTTCGGGTTTCGGGTTTCGAGTTTCGGGTTTCGGGTTTCGGGTTTCGGGTTTCGAGTTTTGGGTTTCGGGACATATTGCGGAACCCGAAACCCAAAACCCGAAACATTTCTTATTCTTCCCTCAGCAGGGGTAGGGTCAAACAGTGGGGTCCGCCATTATCGGTGCGGATTTCATTCGAAGACATCTCTGCCAGGAAGCTGTCGGGATTTTGTTCCTTCATTTTGCTGCGCAAAGCTGTGATTGTAATAGGATTGCGGTGGTAAGTCACCGCACGGTGAGGCGCAGTACAAAAGATATTGCCTGCCATATTGTGTTGCTCAAAAAGGGCTGATTTCAGGTGGTCAAAAGCATTGACATAGTCATCGGGAGGACCGCCCAGCCAGGCCATCTTGTTCATGTCGAGCAAACCATCTTTTTGCAGTTGGGTGAAAAAATAGCGGGCTTTTTCGGGCAAACGCACCACTTTTCCCTTTTGCTTGATATAATCTCTGTCATATACTTCACAGCGGCCGGCATAGTCGAAATGATCTTCCGTGGGAATAAGGCTCAGGTCCGTTTGCAACTTGCCCATATTGTAGCGAAGCCATTTGACAAAGCCTTTGAGGACTTCCGTAGCCGAAATGGTAAGCGAAGGATCAGGATGCCCAAAGATATAAGGCATCGCTATGCCCGATTGCGGGGCAAACATATTGAAAACGGTGTCCAGGTGAATGAATCCGCGCAAATCGGGAACATTTACCATGTAAATCCGCTGTATCTTCTTTTCTTTATCCGCTGCAAACAAAGCCTCTACCAGCTTGTAAAAACCCAGCCTTGTCGTGCGATTTGCATACAGCCAATCGTATTTGCCGACGCCTACTGCCAGGGTATTTTCATTCAGAACGAGGATATTTCCTCCTTCGAGCAGGTAGTTGTGGTGCAGGCCGCTGAGGGTATTGTCGTCGCGCAGTTTGCGGTTAAAATCCACCAGGTCCAGGAAAATGCTATCCGAGTCAAACATCGGATGGTATTTGAAAATAGCGCGCAATATGCCCGGCTCATCATGGCGTCGTTTCGACGCCATAGAGTTGATCACCACACCCGCCGGCGTGACGGCGGAGGAATCCCGCACCCACATTATCTCCCGCTTGGGCGGGATGATCAGATTGGGCAGGCGCCCATTATTCAGGATCAGCTTCCGTGGATAGCCATGTATCAGGTCCTTGGCGATATTGCTGGCTTCATGATTTTCCAGGCCGATGCCCCTGGACTGCAGGTGATCTGCATAGGTGTCGGCATTGTCTTCAAGTATGTCTTTCAGGATGATGTATCGCTGCCGATAATCCGCATCGGCAAAAAGGTCCATCAACAAATCCGTCAACTCATACACATTGCCATCTCCACACTCCTGCATCAGGAATTTCTTCAAATCTCCATGGTTGCGCTGCAACTCCTGATAAGAGCGTGGATACTGCCCCATCAGGGGATGATCCCCTTCCCAGGGTATCAACTGACGGTGCTCCGCACCAGGCGTATGAATCAGAACTTTTTTAAGCTTGTTGTATTCAGATTTTATAACCGGTTTCATATATATTAATCGTTATCTCTTGTCTCTATTCTCTGATCTCTATTCTCTGATCTCTATTCTCTGATCTCTATTCTCTTGTCTCTATTCTCTGATCTCTATTCTCTTGTCTCTATTCTCTGATCTCGCTTCCCGCTTCCCGCCTCTCAAAAAACCTCCGCCATCATACAGCGGACGCTACCGCCGCCATAGGTCTCGACCACGTCGAGAGGGATGATCAGCAGCTCAGCATATTGGATGAGGGTGTCTATCTGTGATGGCCGGAGCGAGTCATGGGCTCGCTGCGACATAATCAAAATGGCCTGCCCATGGGCATTGTAGACTTCCAGCATATTGCCTGCAAAGGCATTCATCTGCTCATGAGAGATCTCCACGATTTCGTGGCCTGTAGAGCGGAGGCTCGTCTCGACGAGCTGGCGCTCGGCTGGTTTAGGGATAGAGTCAAGGCAAACGACCGCAAAGCGGGCGCCGAGCGCCATCATCACATTGGTATGATAGATGGCGATGCCTTGCTCGTCTACTGCTTCAAAGGCAATGCCTTTGAGGTCCAGCATATCGCAAAATTTGTCGAATAGAGACTTGTGGGTGCGGGGCGAAAGACAGGCATAGACAAGTTGATTTTCCCTGTCCATGACCATGCTGCCGGTACCTTCAAGGTACTCGCCCGGCGCAGCCAGCTGCCTCAGGTCAATGACCTGGGCGTCGCGCTCTTTTTCCACCATGATTTTGGCCGGAATATCCAGCCTGACTTCCGCCTGCCGATTGGGAGATTCCATCGGATAAAGGATCACTTTTCCATTGCTGTGAAAGGAAATCCAGTTGTTGGGGAAAATCGAATCGGGCGTATGCGGGCTGGGTGTATCCTCGATCACAGTCACAGAGATACCTTTTTCCCTGATCATGGCTACCATGCTATCAAATTCTGTGAGGGCCAATGCCTGGATTTCTGCTGAACTCAGGGAGCCATCGTTCTGCTGAAAAGCATTGCTCGTGGCTGTTTGTTCATTGAAACCAAAGCGTACAGGCCGTATCATCAAAATATGAGAGGTATTCTGGATATGCTGTAGCTCTTTTTGTTCTTGTGTATGCATCGCTTTTTGCATCAAATATGGCGGCAAAGATGTGAAAATTTTTCAGACTTTCTTTTTCCCTAAGGCAAGTGTAATTTACAACTTCATTCAACTACTTATGCTTCGATGCAGATGGAAATCACACAAAGTGCAATCACACAAAATGCAATCGAGGTTGGAAATCGAATTGCTGTGAAGGAACTGAAACCGGAGTTTATCCATTTGGTCACGAACAATCAGGGTATTATTCACAAGGTATGTAATCTATACTGCGATGCCGCTGATGAACGTGAAGACCTTTTTCAGGAGATACTCCTGCAACTATGGAAAGGCTATAAGGCCTTTAAAGGGGATGCCAAACCTACCACCTGGATGTACCGGGTGGCACTCAACACGGCCATCTCCAGTTTTCGCAAGCGAAAACGAAGGCCCATGGGGCAAGGGCTCTCGGATTATGAATTCCAGATCCCCAGTCCGGTAGGCGACCCCGACGCAGATGAAAAGCGCGTTTTCCTCTACAAAGCTATCAGCAAATTGTCAAAAGTGGAAAAAGCCATCATCATGCTGTACCTCGAAGAGCATAGCTACGATGAGATTGCAGAAATTGTAGGAATCACACGCAATCATGTTGGTGTTAAAATAAATAGAATTAAAGCAAAGTTAAAAAAGACCATAGAGCCGTATTTCTCATGAATCTTGATGAATTGAAACATATCTGGCAGGAGCAGAGCGCAAGCCTTGAAGGCTATAAGTTGGAGGCTCAGGAGCTTTCCAGCATGCTGGAAGGAAAAAGCAAAACGCTTTTGAACAAAATCAACCGCAACATCTTCATTGAGATGGGCGTCGTGGTCGTGCTGACTTTCCTCGGCTTGCTTTTTCTGGAACTTCAAAGACCGGGCGTATACCTTTCTGAGGTACTCTCTGCGATGGGTTATGTGCTGATCTCCGGTGTCTTTTTTGCCATTAAGTATAGAAACCTCAACAAAGGAGTTCTCAGAACTTATACCCTCAAAACGGCCCTGACACACATCGTGCGCGTTTTGCACATTTTTATGCAAATCTATTACTGGCTAAGCTATTCCGTACCGGTATTCGTCTTTGGGGCTGCTTTTTATGGATTGAAATTCAGGACCGAGGCAAATGGCAACAGCCTGTCAAGCCTTCCTGTAGAAAACTGGGTAGGGTTTATCCTCAGTATGCTCTTACTCGGGATTTTGTCCATTTTTGCCATGCGACTGTATGTCCGCTGGCTGTATGGCAAGCATTATAAAGAGCTGAAAGCTTGCCTGGCAGAATTGGAAGAGCAGGAAAACGCCAGCTAAAGATCACAGAAGTATCACAAAAAAATATACATTCAGACACCATTATCCGGTTGGAGCACTTTGCCTCAACCGGTTTTTTTATGAATCCGTTGGAAGAGGATCAGGAAATTTAAACATTAAGTGAAAATGACTAGTTTTAATCCTCCTTATCCACAAACCGTTCAAAAATATCAGCAAATGGAAGGACCTGGTGAAATCTGGTATTTAGAAGAAGTGAATCTCTTTGAATTTTTTTGTCCCATCAAAAACGCAGATGAGACTTACGAGAAGTATCCCAAACGGAGCTATAAAAAGGGAGAGTTCATTTATTTCAGCGATGACCAATCTGACAAGGTGTTTTTTATTCATGAAGGGGCTGTGAAAATTGCCAGCTATACCCAGGAAGGCGATGAGCTTATCAAATCCGTTTTGCACAAGGGCGAGGTATTTGGTGAGATGGCGATTTTTGGGGAAAAACGCCGTTCGGACTACGCCAAGGCGATGGAAAACACAGAAGTCTGTGTCCTGGACCGGGATCAGGTCTCCGGGCTGATGAAGGAAGTCGGTGGCTTCCGCAATTTCCTCATGGGCCTGATGGGCCGCCGCGTCATCTACACGCAAAAGCGTGTAGAGTCCCTCCTGTTCAAAGATGCGAAAATGCGCATCGCCGAGTACGTCTTTGAGCAAGGCCAAAGTCACGGCAAATCCTCCCCTCGCGGCCTCCGCGTCCGCAACCACCTGACACATCAGGAAATCGCCAATTTTACGGGTACCTCCCGCCAAACTGTCACCACCATCCTCAATAAATTTCGGGAAGATGGGCTCATAGATTTTGACCGAAAGGCATTCTATATCAAGGATTTGGAAGGGCTGAAAGGGGAAATAGCGGCATAAAATCCTAACTTGCGCCAAAATTTTGGCAAAATGGACGCAAACCTATATCTCTGGATTATCCTTGGCCTGATAGGCCTGAGTTTTATCTGGAACGAAATCCTGGATTACCTCAATCTCAAAGCCCACCAGCAGCCGCTGCCGGAGGAGCTGAAAGGCAAATTTGACGAGGCGAAGTACGCCAAATCCTACGATTACCATCATACCAACTACCGCTTTGGCCTGATCCAGGGCATCCTGGGCCTGCTTGTCTCACTGGCCGTGATCGGCCTGGGCTGGCTGGGAGATATAGATAGCTGGCTGAGAGGCATGCTGCCCGAAGGCAGCTTTTGGCTGCCGTTGGCATTTTTTGGTCTGCTCTACATCGTTTCCGATGTCCTGACACTGCCTTTTCAACTCTACAAAATCTTTGTCATAGAGGAGCGCTTCGGCTTCAATAAGATGACGCCTGCCCTTTTTGTCAAAGACAAAATCAAAGGCTATCTGCTGGCCGCCATCATGGGCGGCCTGGTGCTGGGCATCTTGCTCTGGCTGGTAGATTGGCTGGGCGAAAGTTTTTGGATCTGGTTTTGGGGCTTTATCACGATTTTCAGCCTCTTTATGACTGTTTTTTACAGCTCTGTCATTTTACCGATTTTCAACAAACTTACCCCTCTGGAAGAGGGGGAGCTACGTTCCGCCATCACATCCTACGCCAGAGGCGTAGATTTTCCCCTCGATAACATCTTCGTCATCGACGGCTCCAAACGCTCCACCAAAGCAAATGCTTTTTTCACTGGCCTGGGCAAACGCAAGCGCATCGTGCTTTACGATACCCTGATCGAAAAGCAAAGCACGGAGGAGCTCGTCGCTGTTTTGGCACATGAAGTAGGACATTATAAAAAGAAGCACATCGTGCAGAGCCTGGTCATCGGCACCATACAGATGGGTGCCATCTTATTTATCCTTTCGCGATTTGTGATGAGTCCGGCGCTTTCTACTGCCCTGGGAGGCGAAAGCTACGCCATACACCTCAACCTGATCGCTTTCGGCCTGCTGTTTAGCCCGATCTCTATGCTTATCGGCATTTTTCTCAATCGCTTTAGCAGGAAAAATGAATTTGAAGCAGACCACTTTGCGGCCAGCACCTACCGCGCAGCCCCACTCAGCGAGGCGCTGATCAAATTATCTGAGGAAAACCTCAGCAACCTGACGCCGCATCCGTTATATGTATTCATGCATTATTCGCATCCGCCGCTGATCCAGCGATTGCGTGCGCTCAGCGCACATGAGTGATCCTCCAAAAATTCTTTTTCATGAAAAAAATAGCATTTCTTCTCCTTCTCACCGCCCTTGTCTCCAGCGCCTGCAATGGAGATTTGATCTCCTATGACTTCGAACGCAGCGCCAGTTTCACCATACGGGCAGGAGCTGCTCCCGGCAGCGTGCACAATTTTACCCTGAAAGATTTGAATACAGACTACAGCGCCATCGCAGACGCCAACGGACAGACCGTTGAGGCTACGGTAGACCTGTATTTGCGCTCCTGCGCCATGGAGTTGGTAGCTCCGCTCAGCCGCGACCTCAACTTTCTCCAAAGCGGAGAAATCTACCTCAACGCGCCCGGTAACCCGGAAATCAAAGTAGCCGAGCTCACCAATACGGCCAGTAATATCGGCCAATTCGTAGAATTTGTGCCTACCACAGAGCCTGTGGTCTCCCACTTCCAGGCGGATTCCTACAGCCTGCGGCTGGAGTTGGTTTTCGATCAGTTGGTGACGCTGGATCGCGAAGTGCGGATTTTGCAGAGCTTTCGGGTATTGGCGGAACCTTGAGTTAGTTTGCAGTCTATCAGCCGGCAGTATGCTGTTGGGATAGACTGCCCACTGCCGACTGCCCACTGCCCACTGCCCACTGCCCTAAGCTTTCAGCAAATAAAACGAAAAGACACTCCCCACGCCCAACTCACTCTCCACTCCGGCTTTGCCGTCCAGCTTCTCCATGATACGCTCCACGATGGAGAGGCCTAGCCCGTGCCCTTCGGCGCGGAGGGCGTCGAGGCGGGTGAAAGGAACAAAAAGTTTCTTTTGCTCGGTTTCTGAAAGGCCTTTGCCATTGTCTTTCACCCAAAACCTGACGTACTCGCCCGGCTCGCGGGTGGCACCGATTTCGATTTGGGGCGGTCTCCCGCCGTATTTAATGGCGTTGCTGATGTAGTTGGAGAGGACTTCCTCTACCCAGGGGGCGTGGCCCAGCGCATCGGGCAGCTGGGGCTGCACGATGATCTCGGGATGGTATTGGTTGATGAAAAAGCCCATGCGTTGCATGGCTTCATCTACAATTTCGTTCATATCGAGAATCTCGAACTCTACTTCCTGGCTGCGCACGGAAGAGAGCACGAAGAGCTCTTCGATGATGTTGTTCATCTTGTCAAGCAGGTCTTCGACCCCGTTTACGAGGGCTTCGCCTTCCTCAATGGGGAGGTTGCGCAGATCGCGCAGGCGATCGATATTGATCTGCACGCTGTAGAGTGGCGTTTTTAGGTCATGGGCGACCGTATAGGCAAAAGCGTCAAGCTCTTTGATCAATTGCTCTTTGGCTTCTTCGGCTTCTTTTTTCTCCTGCGCCATACGATAGCGCTTGAGTACCTGCTCGATCACCAAAGGCACCAGTTCCAGGTAGCCCGCTTCTATATCTTTGACGATATAATCGCTCGCACCCAACTTCATGGCCTGAACGGCCGTTTTCTCGCTACCCCCTCCCGTTACCATGATCACAGGAGGATGTTCTTCTTCTTTAGTCAATTCCTCAAGGACCTCCAGCCCGGTCATACCGGGCATACGGTAGTCCACCATGATGATATCATAGGTGCTTTCTTTAAGGAGCTTGAGGCCAGACTCGCCATCCATCGCAATTTTAAGGCTATATCCTTCATGTTCAAGGGCCTTTCTGGTGAGGGTGGCGATCCCAGGATCGTCTTCCATATAAAGCAAGCGTACAACTTTTTCCTCTTGCATAGTCAGCTGCGGTGTTTCTTCGTAAAAGTATCGAATAAAGCCTTTTTGTGAAAATATGTATTCCTTCTCCTATATTTGTCTGACTAATCAATTACGCATGAAAATAGCTAAAAAAGTCTTTTTTATTCTCTCAATCCTTTCTTTGAGTTTTTTATCTCTCCAGGGACAGGATCAGGCCACAAACCGATTTCACTTCAAAATTGCAAAATTAAAGTATGGCGGCGGCGGCGATTGGTACGCCAATCCAACATCCCTGCCCAATTTGATTTCTTTTGTCAACCAAAATACCACCACAAAGGTAGCTGAAGTGGAGGATATTGTGGAAGCCGGCGGCACCCAGATTTACCAATATCCCTATGTTTATATGACCGGGCATGGCAATGTGTCCTTCTCGGATGCGGATGCGATGAACCTGCGTAACTACCTCATTTCGGGTGGTTTTCTCCATATAGATGACAACTACGGAATGGATAAATACATCCGAAAGGAAATCAAGAAAGTATTTCCTGAACTGGATTTTGTCGAATTGCCTTTCGACCATGAGATCTACAGGCAGCATTTTGTGTTTCCCTCCGGCTTACCCAAAATTCATGAGCATGACAACAAACCTCCGCAGGGTTTTGCGTTGATCTTTGAAGGCAGGGTGGTTGTTTTCTATACTTTTGAATGCGATCTTGGGGATGGCTGGGAAGATTCTTCTGTACATAGAGATGCACCCGAATTGCGTCAGAAGGCCCTCGAAATGGGCGCCAATATTCTTCTTTGGGCTATATTGAATTAATTATTTATACGATGAATAAATTTCATTTTATCTTCTGTCTGTTCCTTGCCTTCGGCATGTTTGCCTGCGACAGCAGCACCAAAGTTCCTACACAGGAAGAGATCGCTTCCCTGGAAGCGAAGTTAAATGATGCGCTTTCGCGCCCCACCAACACCCTTCAAAATGAAGAGATGAATGGTATTATCCGTGAATTGGTAGCTGCTTATGAGTCCTTTGCCAATGCAAAAGCAGAGGATCCTGCCAGCCTGGGCTACCTCTATAGTGCAGCTGAGTTGTATGAAACCAACCTCGGCGAAGCCACCAAGGCAATAGGTATTTTCGACCAAATCATCGAAAACCATCCTACACACGAGAAGACTGCCGATGCCCTTTTCAAAAAAGGATACATCTACAATAACACCTTTGGCGATACCGCCCGGGCACATGCGGCCTACAATGAGTTCATCAAGCGCTTTCCTAATCACGAGATGAAAAAGGATGCCGCCTTTGAAATCCAAAATCTCGGCAAGTCTCCTGAGGAGATTCTGAATGAAATTTTGAGGAAAAAAGCGACTGAAGATTCTGCCGCTGCGGCTTCTGGGGCCTCTGTTGTAGAGTAGGGGATTTTATTTACGTTGAAAAAGCATTTCCTTTCCTCCCTGGTTTAGCAAAAAGCTCTTCACTTCCCCAGCGGCGGTCAGGTTAAAGCTAAGTGTCGCGCCTAATACGGGATTGTGAAACTGGGTGTCGGAGCGCGCAAAAACTTCAACCTGCGACTGTCCACTAGCCTGTAAATATAGCCTTTGGCCATCTGTCGTCACAGTGATCTCAAGCCCCTCAGGCACCTTGTAAGTCCCCACATAGCTGTGGAGAATGTCTTCGGACACTGCTATATTTTGCTCACTGAGCAAAGCAGGCAATGCTGCCCCAGGCGTTATTTCTTCCGATATCAGGCTGTAAGCCTCTGTGGCTTCATGCTGAAAATCCTGCAATACCGGCAGGAGATTGCTCGTGGCGATGATCTGGAAGCGCATCAAATCATTTTTATAAAAAGGATCGTGCATGTGGTACTCGATGACCTCATCGGTGACCTTGCCACGGGCCATATCCGAAAACCATGCATGCTGCTCCGCATGCATATCCATCATGCCCATCGCAAATTTGTTGATGGCTTCAAAATTCGTCTCAATGCGCTTTTTGTCATTGATATACACCCTTTTTAGCTGGTTGAGGATGTCACCAAAACGATCCGGGATGATGTCGGTATTGCGCATCAGATTGGCGAAGCCATTGTCGTGAAACTGAAAATCATTCAGCGAAATCGTCAGCGACAAGTAGAGAAAGCCCTCTTTGCCTTTGTAATCTTCTGGCTTCAGTTTTCCACTAAAAACAAGCTCTATCAGCGAATCCCGCTGCTGATAAAATTGAAACACCTCAATGCTGTGCTCTATATCCAGCAACAAATCTCCCTGAACTTCCCTGAGGATCGTTTTCACTTTTTCTTCATGCTTATTCGCTTCGCTTTTGTTGTTGATATAAAGTGCTATCAAAATCCCGATCACTACCAGAAGAATCTCGCCTATGGCGTAGAAAAGGTAGCTGAGGAGCTTGTTTTGGGTAAAAAGGCCCTGACGATTTCTGCGAAACAGGCTGATCATATTGCTTTGAGTTTACTCAAAACAAGTAACGAAATTTTTGTCTTTGAACTTTCCTGCTAAAGCTTGATTAAATGATTTACGCGGACAAAACATCATTAATCATGCGAATCAAGAGTTGACTACATGGAGCGGATTACGCGCAAAACCAGCCGCAAAGCCCGAAATCCACTCCAGCTATTTGTTTTCAAACTACTTTAGTAGCTTTTATTCTGCTTTTCAAAGAAAAGCTGGCGTGGGTGGAGCCTGCTCCTCAACCCTTGATTCGCATTAATCATAAAACCCAGCGTGATCTAAAACAAAATCCGATACTGCACCACCGGGAAAAGCCCTATCTGGTAAGTCGTCTCTATAGCGTCCGTCTCAGCACTGTATTGCTGGCTGAAGATATTCTTGTGGTTGGTCAGGTTGTTGAGGTCAACAGACCACTCCTGGGTGATTTTTTTGCTGTTTTGGCGGAAAGTGACTTTCAGGTCTGTGCGGAAATAGGGCGCGTATTTCTCAGAAAAAGCCAGCTCGCTGAAAAGAACGGTCTCGCCTTGCAGGCGTGAAGCCTCCAGGTCGATGGGCGTATAACGCTTATTGCCGGCCAGGGTGGTCCGCAGGTCCACGGAGAGGGTATTTCTCCCCAGTTTGAACTCTTTGCCTCCCAGCAAATTGACGATATAGTTACCGTTAAATGCGGTATTCCGCATGATCTCGTCGCTGCCCGCGTAGCGGGACTGGAAGAGTGAGGTCGTGAAAAGGAAGTAATAGGAATCGCTGAAAAATTTCTCCAGGGTCAGCTCAACCCCATAGTTTTCGCCTGTACCATCATTGTCGAGGCTGTCGATAGAAGGAAAGCCAAAGTCAGCGCCTGCATTCAGCATCGAAAAAGCACTGCTTTTTTGCTCCACGGCTGCGCCCCAAAGCTGCTGATAATACGCCTCGGCCTTCAGCCGCAGCGCCTCTGACAGCAGATGGTCATAGCCGATGACAGCCTGCAGGCTGCGGGTGAGATCCAGATTTTCATTGGTGCGGGTCGTCTGATCGCCCACATGGGTTTCCATGAAGTAAACCTGCAAAGGCTGTATCTGGCTGTGAAGGCCCAGCCCAAAATTCAGTTGCTGGCGTTTGTTGAGCTCGTAGCGCAAGCCCAGACGCGGCTCCAGCGCTTTCGAATCATTCAGCAAAAACTGCTGATAATGCAGGCCTGTGTTCAGGCTCAGCTCATCGCTGAAGCGATGCTTCCACTGGGCGTAGGCCTGGAGGAGGCCTGTCTGACCGGAGAAGTCACGCAGGCGGATAAACCGATGGGCCGATATCCGCACACTGTCGATGAAATGCGCATCATACAAATCCACAATCGCTCCTATCCGCAAGTGGTTGCGGGCATCGATCTTTTTGTTGAGGCGGTAGTTGGCGGAATACTTCAGGGTCGTATATGAATTGGCGAAAAAACGCACAGGCGTGCCGTCGTCTGTACTCAATGAATCAATTTCATTGCCGGAACGGATCGCAGAAGCGGACAGCACAAGCTTGCCATAGGTAGTGTTATTGAAAAGGTGGGTATGCGAAAGGCCGACTATGCCCGCTTTACCTTTGTTGTACAAATCTTCCCCTGTGCCATTGTAAAAATTGGCGTCCTTGTCTTTGGCCTCACTGTCCAGAAAGTTGATGCTGTTGACGCCTCCCATGCCGAATAGCACAAAGCGCCCCGCTTTTTCAGTAGGTACATCCACCTTGAAAACAAGGTCCTGGTATTCCGGGATCGCTGCCCCGGTTCCCAGATTGAAGCCCAGGGCATTGATAACGCCCAGGGTAGAGTAGCGATAATTGGCGATAAAAGAAGCTTTGCTGTTTTTGGAAAAAGGCCCTTCGATGCCTGCTTCCAGGCCGTTGAAGCCCATTTGCCCCATGAATTCATATTTCTCATTGTTGCCGGAGCGCAGGTTGAGGTCAAATACGCCCGAGAGGGCATTGCCATACTCCGCCGGAAAGGCGGAGGTCATGAAGTCCGAGTTTGCGAGGTTGTTGTTGTTGAGCATGCTCACCGGGCCGCCTGTGGTGCCATTGGCGCCGAAGTGGTTGGGATTGGGGATGTCGGTGCCTTCGAGGCGCCAGAGGACGCCCGTGGGCGAGTTGCCCCGGATGATGATGTCGTTGCGGTTGTCGCCGACCTGGCCCACGCCAGCGAAGTTTTGCGCCATGCGCGCAGGGTCATTGCGGCTACCGGCATAGCGCTGCGCTTCTTCCACGCTGAAGGTGCGCGCACTCACCGTTGTCAGTTCATTGATGGCTTTGTGCTTGTCCGGCTCGGCGGAGATCAGGACTTCCTCGGTGCTGGTGACTTTTTCCTCCAGACCGATCTCCAGTACCAGTTCCTTGGCAGAGGTCAGCACCAGGTTGGCGCGGGTGATGGATTCATAGCCCAGGTACTCCACCTGGAGGGTGTAGCGGCCAGGTGGCAGATTTTCGAAACGAAAATTTCCTTCCTCATCGGCGATCATGCCGCGTATCGGCTGGGTTTCGGGGAAGAAGACCTTTGCATTGGGCAAAGGTGTCAGGGTTTGCAGATCGAAGACCGATCCGCGGATCGTTTGCTGGGCGTAGCCATGGCTGATGGCGAGCAGCAAGAGTAAAAAGGTAGTGGCGACGTTTTTCATGATAAAAAAATTTCCTCCAAACAAGTCAGGGCTGTGCTCGCATCAAATGAAAAGGGAATGAAAGGCCTATAAGCCAAAATGAATTCCTCTTTTTTTGTAGGGAAAGGCAACTCTTCCTCCTCCTCGCTACGTGCTATTGCTATTGAATTAAATTAACCCTGACGTAACATTGGCAGAATAAGCACATTGTATTAGCTTTGGTGCCTCACACGAAAAAAGCATGTTTGATTTAGAGCTTCTCAATTATGATCCGGAGACTCCCTCCTTTTATGTGATGCTGATCACTGCTCTATCGGCATTTTTCCTGTCGTCTCTCATTGCGATTACCTACCAGTTTACGACCAAAAGCATATTTCGGAAAACGCATTTCCTGCAAGCCATGGCCCTTATCGGCATCGTGGCTGCCACGGTGATGCAGGCCGTAGGTGATAGCCTGTCCATAGGACTAGGGATGCTGGGAGCTCTTTCAATCATCCGTTTTCGGACCGTATTGGACGATCCTCGCAACATCACCTTTATGTTTGCTTCACTGGCTGTGGGCATCAGTTGTGGTGTTTTTGGTTTTGGCATCGCCCTGACGGGCACCATCGTGTTTTGCCTGGCGGCCATCCTTTTGCGCTTTTCTCCCCTGAGCAATTCCAATGAACTCATCGGAGAGATCAGGTTGCAGGTTCCCAAAAACGACGAAGTACAAAGGGAAATAGAACAAAAAATGGGACGACACTGCCGCAATTTCGAGCTGGATCAGTTGCGCTTTCTCACCCCCAAAAAAGTGCGTTCCCTCAATGAGGACGGCATACAGGTAGAGGAAGAGATTTCCCGCGAAAACCTCCAGGAATTCACCTACCTCATTCGGCTTGACAGACAAGCTACGGTCACCAAACTGACTTCCAGCCTGGAAGATGTAGTAGGCCTGGAAGAGTTGCGTTTGAGTTTCAAAAAACAACCCACCAAACTCTGATAGAGATGCCGCGAGTCAATCTGTTTTATATCGCCGTCGGCCTGATCGGAATCCTGCTTTTTGGGCTTTTCAGGCCCAGTACGCATGGTGATTTGTCTTTTTACGGCTTTGCCGAAAGCAATGAGACCGAGATCAATTACAATTACCCGGTGGTCGTAGACCAGATTTTGGTGACACCGGGTCAGGCCGTGAAAAAGAACGATACTCTGATGAAAATTTCCCGGCGGCTGGCCAAAGAAAGCCTGGAAGACCAGGACTTTCGCATCGCTGAGCTGAAGGCTGAAGAGGCCCTTTGGCGACAAAAAAAGGAGAGCGAAATCGCTGAGGAAGAGCAGATAAAACAGACAAAACTGGAAGAAGCAGATATTCAGATCCGGCGGATAGAAAAAGAATTGGCTTTCAAAAAATCTATTTCACAGGAACTGAAATCCATCAGCCCGGCGACATCCGCTTACCAGCCACTGGAAGACCAGTTGGTGGAGTTGAAGGCAGAGAAAGAAAATACACGCCAGAGCTACGAGCTCCGTTTGAAAGGCTTGCGCAGTGAATTGCGTCTGGGCTACAGCCCCTATCAGGAGCAGATCAAGCGCCTGGCGGCGGAGCAGGAATTTGAAGAGGGGCAAAAGATCCAGCACATACTGGTCACAGCACCGACAGATGGACTGATTGGCAATATTTCCTGCAAGGAAGAAGAGCATATCCCCTCTTACACAACGCTCTTGTCATTTTATGAGCCGCATTCAGGCCTGGTCAATGGCTATGTGCATGAGGACCTCACCTTGCAGGTGCAGATCGGCGACAGTTTTGTCGCGACATCACTCAAAGATCCGGATATGGCCTATCCGGGCCGGGTGATCGGTCTGGGTTCACGTATCGTGGAGATTCCCACGCGCCTGCGTAAGATGCCCGAAATCAAGACCTACGGTCGGGAAGTGCTGATCGAGATCAGCAAAGACAACCGCTTTTTACAAAAAGAGAAAGTCAGTCTTCGTTACATATCATCGGGAGGGGGAAAGTGAAAAAACTACTATGGATATGTGTTTTGGGGTGCCCTTTTATGCTGAAGGCACAATCTGCTATAGATGCTGCGCAATTTTTTGCGCGGGCGCTGGCAGGCAGTGATACGGTCACTGAAATTTCTGGCAAGAGGATTCATTTTCCCTGGATAGAGGAATACGAAATTCGTACGCAGACACAGGATTTTGAGACCGATAAACAGCAATATACCCTCCGCGTTTCGCCCAGTACCCTCCAAAAGCGAAAAGCGCAAAAGGCGCTTTCAGAGCACCTCCGGCTTGCGCCGGACTTTCAGCAGCAGGAGGCCTATTGCGAGCTGATCTATGATGTTCATAGGGATTGGCTGGCGCTCTACCTGATTCATGAGGAGCAAAAGCTGCTGCGCAGGCTGGACACGGTTTTGCAAGATCGCCAGCGCATTTTTGAGAAAATGGCAGGCTCTTACGACTTTGATTTTCAGAAGCTGATCCGGCTTCAGACAGATCAAAACGACCTGCAGGTCGCCCTGCATGAGCTCTCGCTGCAAGCGGACCAATTGCGCGCAGCCTACGGCCTTTCTTCAACTACCTTTGACTTCCGCGACTTCATCACGGTAGAGGCTATACAGCAGCTCCTGGGAGCCGTCGCCAGCGATTCGCTCCCTCTGGTCGATGCCGAGTTGCTCTACGAGCAAGAGCTGCTCCAGCGCGAGATGGCGCTCGAAAGAGCAGAAAGCAGACAAATTTTTGATTTTGCGCAGTTCCGCTACGAAGGTCCGAGCACGGACCTGTATCGGGAGCGGCTCTCGCTGGGTATAGGTCTGAGCATCCCCAACTCCGGCAATCGTCGCCTCAAGATGCAGGAACTGCATATCGAACAGCAAGCCCTCCAACGCGAGCAAGTGCGTGAGGCCGCAGCCTGGCAGCAAAATATGCAGGAGCTTCAGCAGAAGCTGTTGCGCGACATCGCCGCATTCCACTTCCACCAGCAAAGCCTGACAGAGGAGCGCCGCCAGCTTCAAAATCTCGGTAGCCAGATCGCCAAAAAAGAGGGCTATAGCCCGCTCCTCCTGCTCGATATCGAGGAACGCTATATCGACACCCGCCTGAAATCCTTCAGCAAACAGGAGGATATCCTCTATGATTACCTCCGCTATATGGAGGCGTCGGGACGACTTTGCAGTGGGGAGGATCGGAACTTTTTGGAACGATAAGATAAAAGGCTTTTTCCTCCCTAAATCCGATCCACCACCAACTTATACTTCGGATCATCCAAAACATTGACATCAATGATGGCCTCTGCGTTTTTGAGCAGGGCCCTGCAATCCGGGCTCAAATATTTGAGGTGGACGGTTTTACCCACTTTTTGATATCGCTCGGTTATTTTGTTCAAAGCTTCGATGGCTGACATATCCACCACGCGGCTTTCGCGGAAGTCAATGTAGATGACATCGGGATCGTTGAGGACATCAAATTTGGAATTGAAAACGGTGACGGAGCCGAAGAAAAGCGGGCCATAAATCTCATAGTGCTTGGCACCCTCTTCGTCAAAGCGCTTGCGCGCCCGGATGCGCTTCGCGTTGTCCCAGGCAAAGACGAGGGCGGCGATGATCACGCCGATGACCACGGCGAGCGCCAGGTTGTGAAGCACAGCCGTTACCAGGGTAACAACGACCATCACAAAAATGTCAGACTTGGGCATTTTATTGATCGTGCCAAAGCTGGCCCACTCAAAGGTGCCGATAGCCACCATGATCATCAGACCAGTCAGGGCTGCCATGGGCATTCTTTCGATCAGGTTGGCACCAAACATGATGAAGACCAGCAGCATGACCGATGCGACGATACCCGAAAGCCTGGCGCGGGCGCCGGAAGAGATATTGATCAGGCTTTGGCCGATCATGGCGCAGCCGCCCATACCGGAGAAAAATCCGGAAAGGATATTGGCAGCGCCCTGAGCGATGGCTTCCTTATTGCCGCGACCCCGCGTCTCGGTGATCTCATCTATGATGTTGAGCGTCAGCAGGCTCTCGATCAGGCCTACGCCTGCCATGATGCCTGCATAAGGCAGGATGATCATGAAAGCTTCGAAGGTGAGTGGAATTCCGGGTACGTGAAATGGCGGAAATCCGCCCTCAATAGAGGCGATATCGCCTACGGTTTTGGTGTCTATGCCCAATAAGACCACCACCCCAAAAATGGTGAGGATGGCTACCAGAGATGCAGGAATCGCCTTGCTCAATTTGGGTAAACCCCAGATGATCAGCATGGTGACCAGCACCAGGCCGAGGAACATATAGAGCGGATTGCCGCTGAGCCAGGCGCCTGTGCTGTCTTTGAACTGATCCAGTTGGGACATAAAGATGATGATGGCCAGGCCATTGACAAAGCCAAAGATGACCGGATGTGGCACCAGGCGCATGAGTTTGCCGAGTTTGAGAAAACCGGCTGCCATCTGTATGATACCTGCGAGGACGACGGTCGCAAAAATATATTCAATCCCTTCCGCCTGCGCGAGGGTAACCAATATCACCGCCACAGCGCCTGTGGCGCCGGAGATCATGCCGGGCCTACCGCCAAAGATGGAGGTCACAAGTCCCATCACAAAGGCCGCATAGAGGCCGGTCAGAGGAGATAGCCCTGCTATCAGGGCAAATGCTACCGCTTCGGGAATCAGGGCAAGCGCCACGGTCAGGCCGGATAAAATTTCTATTTTATAATCGACTTTCTGAGAGAGATCGAAGAGATTGAGATACTTTTTCATTCAATTTGTTAAAAGGAGCGAGACTGCGGATAACACTTTTTTTATTTTGGGGCCGCAAAACTAAGGGTTTTTTACTGGAAATCGCATTTGTGCGGAAAATTTGTTAGGGCGATTGCATCAAATGGTCGTAATACTTTGGGTTCTCCTTTTCGGTAGAAACTGGTTTAGGTTCTTTGAATGGAGAAGGGAGAAGGGAGAAGGGATAATGGAGAATGGATAATGGATAATGGATAATGGAGAATGGAGAATGGATAATGGATAATGGATAATGGAGAATGGAGAATGGATAATGGAGAATGGAGGAAATGGTCTTACATTGTCAATTTTCCATTTTCAATTGTCCATTTTCTTCATTTTCTTCATTTTTCCTTGTCAGGAATCCGTGTTCAAAGTCAGGCAAAGCTTAGAGCATCTTCATCAGTACAAAATAATATTTTAAAATATTGATACAATCACCCTGGAAGATTTGTAGAATAGGCTGGATGTTCTGTGAAAAAAAAGGCAAATTGAAAGTAAACATGTACATAAGACTGTCCCATGAAAAAATTCATCCTATGCTGTCTGCTATTTCTCAGCTTTAGCCTGGCAAAAGCAGACCTCGGTATCCCGACGATTCAGGCTATTTGTAAAGTTACGCTCAAGGACGGTAGCACCGTTGAGGGCATGATTTCCTTTGGAGAGGGAGGCTATGCCTACCATTATCGGCCGCATGGCTTTTGTTTTATCCATGAGATGGGGGCGGTCAGCCTCAAGCTGTACGACTTTGATTTTCGCTCTTTTGAACCCAACCGCTTCCATGCCTACAGGGAGGGAAAGGCTCGGCTGTATTATCTCCAAAACAAGAATTTTCAGATTGCTCCTGAAACAGAATATGGAATCAATGATTCTACCCAAACGCTGACGCGCAGCACCCTGGATCGGGATGATTTTCAACTGATGGATGAGATGGTGATGTATAAAAGCCTATCTCAATCCCTTTTTGTGGAAGGGGAAAAGGAAAAAATCCGCATCGCTGTCAGCGAAATCCAATCTGTTGAGCTGCTGGAAAATCCAGGCAAAGCCTGGCTTGACCTCATCAAAGCTGCCCGCAAAAAGTACGAAAAAGAGAGCGATGATGATGAGAGCACGGAGCCTGTGTGGTATCATGAGATCATAGGCGACAAGGCACTGCTGGAAGAGTTGAAGGGATATTTTTAGCTCATCCCCACAGATTCCCCAACAATCTGTTTATTTGTAGCCGAATTACAAACACATGGCAGATTGGTTAATCAAAAATAGGATAGGGGTATTTTGGGCGGCGGTGCTGATGACAGGGATTTTGATCGCAGGGATTTCACAATTGCGGATAGACTTTCGCTTTGATGGCTTTTTCCCAAAAGACGATCCCGAGTATCAGTATTATGATGAATACCAGGACCTGTTTTACGAAGCACAAAACTACCTCGTAGCGGTTGCGCTGGAGAGTCCTTCGGAGGATATATTTGATGCTGAATTTCTGGCATTGGTGGACAGTGTCTTTGGGGAAATCGCTGTTTTGGACGGCATAGATTCTGTGGTTTTAGGAACGCGCTTTGCGCAGTTGAAGCGGAGCGGGCTGGGCTACAGCAGCAGCCCCTTCCTGGTGTGGGACAGCGAGGAGGCCCTCGCCCAATCCCGGCAGCGCGTGCTGGCAGACTCCTTTTTTGTCGGCAGCTTTGCCGGCAGGAGCCTGAAGCACCTGTGTGGCTTCTTCTACCTCCAGCCGGAACTGTTTGACTCGCCCAGGCGAGATGTACTCAATCGCAAGATTGACAACTATATAGCCGCCAGCGGGTTGAAACCGCATGTTTCAGGCATTCCCTACATCCGTACCCAATACATAGACAAACTGAGCGCAGAGCTTTTCATCTTCCTGGCGCTCTCCGCGCTTCTTCTGCTATCCGCCCTTGTGCTGCTCTACCGCACGCTCTGGGGCGTGCTGGTGCCCTTGCTGACGGCCTTTGCAGCCCTGGGCTGCACCCTGGGCCTGATGGGGCTCACAGGAGAATCCCTGAGTATCCTCTCCAATCTGCTGATTCCCATCATGTTTGTCGTCTCCATGTCAGATGTTATCCATCTGATGACCAAATACCAGGGCATCGCCCGGGAAGGCGTGGGCAGGTTGGACGCTTTGAAAAAGACCCTGCACCAGATCGGTCTGGCTACTTTTCTGACAAGCCTCACCACAGCCATAGGCTTTGGGGCGCTGACCATCTCACGGATCGGACCGATCCGCTCCTTTGGGCTGTATGCAGCCTTTGGGGTGCTGCTGACCTTTGTGGTAGCGGTGGCCTTTCTGGCCTTTGCCTTGCCGCGCTTGCGGCCTGAGCAGTTTGCCCGTGGCAATGCTTTCGCCAACTCGCCTTTCTGGCACCGCCGACTCACCCAACTCAATGATTTTATCCGCAACAACCCGCTCAAAATAGCCGCAGGCATGGGTTTTCTGGTGATCGCCAGCATACTGCTAACTACCCGTATTCCCTTCAACAACTACCTCATCCAGGATATGGGGCAAAAAGACGTTGCTCAGCAGGCGATGCGCTTTTTTGAAAAAGAAATGTATGGCATGCGCTCCTTTGAGCTGGGGATAGATGCTGCCGAAGGCTATCAGATTTCTGATAAGGAGGTGCTGGATGAAATGGCAAAAATTGAAGACTACCTGCAGGGGGAAGGCTATTTTAGCCCTTTCTTTTCGCCTGCCTCTTTCATCCGGGAAGCCAACTACCTTTCTCACTTTAACCGAAGCAGGCATCGCCGCATTCCTGACAGCCAGGAAGAGATCGATGAGCTTTTCAATTTCGCTGAGCTCAATGGCGCCGGAAAAATCATCAGCCAGCTGATGAATGAAGATCGGTCTCGCGGGCGTATGCACGCCCGCATCCCAGACATTGGGACGGATGCTTTTCGTGCCATGCACGATAGCCTGGAGCTGTTCATCGCTACCCAGTGCGATAGCACGGTTTTTTCGCATCACATGACAGGCCATGCCTACCTGACGGAGCGCAACCTGACCTATCTGCGCGACAGCCTGATGCTGGGGCTGCTGATTGCTTTTTTGCTGGTAGGCACGATCATGGGTTTGCTTTTCCGCTCCTGGAAAATGCTCTTTGTCAGCATGTTGCCCAATGTGATCCCGCTGGTATTGACGGGCGGAGTGATGGGCTTATTCGGGATTCCCCTGAGTACTTCTACAGCTATTGTCTTCGTGATTTCCTTTGGTATCGCGGTGGATGATACCATCCACTTCCTGACGCGCTACCGGCTGGAGCGCAATCAGGGCAAAAGCGTCGATGAGGCCATTTCCACCACCCTGCTCGGCACGGGCAAGGCCATGATTCTGACCTCCATCGTATTGCTGGGAGGCTTTATCCTCCTGCTGGCTTCCAGCTTTGGCGGGACCTTCAATACCGGTTTTTTCACTGCGCTGACGATTTTGTTTGCCCTGATGGCGGATTTGGTCTTTTTGCCCGTACTGCTGCGGTGGGTGAAGGTTTAGGCAGGATGGGGTAAAAACTTATACCCCACGCCTTTCACCGTAACAATCAGGCTGTCGCCCAGCTTCTCCCGCAATTTGCGGACATGCACATCCACCGTGCGATCGGTGATGTGTACATTGCCCCAAATCTTGTCGAGCAACTCCTGCCGGTTGAAAAGCTTGCCCGGCCGGGAAGCCAGGTAATGGAGCAATTCGAATTCGCGGCGCGTCAGGTCAATTATTTCGTCGTCCTTGCGCACGGAATACTCCTCCTTGTCGATTTCGATATCATGGATTTTGATGGTCTGGGAAGAAGGGCTTGCCTGCTTGCTGCCCCTGCGTAGCAGGGCATTGAGGCGCTTGATGAGGACACGCGGCTTGATGGGCTTGACGATATAATCGTCTGCACCCGCCTCAAATCCCGCCAGTTCGGCATACTCTTCAGCCCTGGCTGTCAAAAATACGACAGGGATATGCGCCAGCTCCGGGTTTTTTCGAATTTGCTCACAAGTCTTGATGCCATCCATCACGGGCATCATCACATCCAGGATGATGAGTTCAGGGTATTTTTGTTCTGCTAACCGTATGCCTTCAGCACCATTATTTGCCCGGTATACCTCATAGCCATTTGCGGCTAAATTGTATTCCAGCAAATCGAGGATGTCTTCTTCATCATCAACGATGAGAATTTTTTTACCAATCATAATTTTTTACCCCAGTTTCTCATATCGTTTTATCAGTATGCAATATTATCTTCAGCTGACTAATTGGGTATTATGGAAAGGTTAAGGTTTGATTAAGAGAGGCGAGAGACGAGAGGCGGGACTGGAAAGAATTGGTTTTGGTTTTTTTCTGTCAAAGTCTGAAATTGCTGGTAGATGGAAGAAAGACTTTTTTACACCCTTGCCCTGGCCCTGATCCATCGGCTTGGTCCTGTCAGCGCCCGTAACCTGATCGCCTACTGTGGAGGCGTCAAGTCTGTATTTGAAGCTCCTGTTTCCAGGCTTCACCGCATACCTGGTATTGGTCAAAAAACCATTCAGGCTATCCGGGCAAAGGAGGTGCTGAGGCAGGCCGAAAAAGAATGGAAATATTGCGAAGCGGAAGGCATTCAGATCCTTTCTTATCTGGATGAAGCCTATCCCAAAGCACTCAAGCACGCCCATGACGGGCCGCTCGTCCTTTTCAAAAAAGGCAATGTCGACTACAACGCTCAGCCCAATCTGGCGATTGTCGGCACCCGCAAAATGACCGAATACGGTCGTGAGCAGTCTGAAATCTTCGCGAAGCACTTTGCCGAGCGTGGCATCCACGTTGTGAGTGGCCTCGCCTACGGCGTGGACATCACGGCGCACCGCGCCTGCCTTCAATCCGGTGGCCTCACCACCGCCATCCTGGCCCACGGCCTGGACCAGATATACCCCAAAACCCACCATCGCAAGGCGATGGAGATGACGCAGCAGGGCAGCCTGCTGACCGAGTACCCCAGCGGCTCGGCTATCGACCCGGGCAACTTCCCCGCCCGCAACCGCATCATATCAGGCCTTTGTCAAGGCGTGGTGGTGATAGAAGCCGCCGAAAAGGGCGGTGCCCTGATCACGGCGCGTTTTGCCTTTGACCAAAACCGCGAGGTTTTTGCCGTGCCCGGCAGGGTCGGTGATCCTTACTCCGCAGGTTGCCTGCGGCTGATCCGCGACTCTGTCGCGAAGTGTGTGCTGCATCCTGAAGAAGTCCTTCAGGAGCTCGACATTGCCTGGGAGGCGAACCGGAGCGAGCAGCTCACGCTCTCACTCGACCAGCCGGTCGAGCTCCTCAATGAAGACGAAGGCAAGGTACTTGCCTACCTCAATCGGGGCGATGCCCTGATAGACAGCATCGCCATGCACACGCAGATGCCCATCTCGCAGCTCAATTCGATGATGCTGGGGATGGAGTTTCGGGGATTGGTGCGGCAGCTGCCGGGGAAGAAGTATCGGAAGTTGTAGGGGGATTGTTTTTTCGTTTTTGGCAAGTATTTGGAGGCTTAAGCCAACTTCAATTCTCAAAAAAGCAATTGTGGTGAGGATATTCCTTTTCAAATCACAATTGATGAGGACGAAAGCCTACTGGATACAATAGCCTATTTTCCCCTCATGTCATTTTATTATGCCAGAATGTTGCCTGTTGGTTGGGGCACACATCAAATTACCATCGAAGCTGGGCTTGGTTTTACAACAAATACAGCATTTATCCATGACTCTTTCTATTTGAATAAATGTTATGAATGCTTTTTGGGGTGTATGATAGATTCTGTATCAGGACAGAAAATTGTACAGATAGACTTGATTAAAGTAGAATCTCTTGAAAATTTTTCATGGTGGGAGTATGGATTCCAAACGCTTGGCTATAAGATTGGAATATATTCCTTTTAAGGCCCACAGATAACATAGGTACTCTCAATCTCAGATCCTCTGAATTGGGCTTCAATAATCGGTACGCCATTTTCTATCAACAAATGCCTTTTGCCTGTCTTAAAATTATAAGAATAAAATATTCCAGGTTCTGTTGTCATAATCGCCTTTGCTGCTGTATTCTCTTCGCTTTGCCCGCAAAGAGGTGCCAATGGGATACATATAATAATCTGATCCCGGAATCCTTTCCGATTGTTGGATATAGACCTTTGTCGCCTCCAATTTAGTTTCATGCAGCGATTCCTTTTCTGTTTCTGTTAAGGCTTCTGGTGTCTGAAGTTTATCATTGCATCCAAGAAGGAGGACAATGATCAGGGCAAAGCTTAGCTTTTTCATTATTGAAAAATACTAAGGGTTGTCTAATTGATCGGTAAAAAAACTCAAATCCACTTTAACTCCTTCACCGTCTTCTCATGCTCCACCTCGCCCGTATGCTTTGTCTCTTTGGGCTCAAAGAGCATCACCCAAACCTCCTCTTCTGTGCGCGGTTTGTGCTCCACGCCTTTGGGAACGATGAGGATTTCTCCCTCTTGGGTAACAGTGGTTTTGTCCCGAAAGTCCATGATCAAAGTGCCTTTGATCACCATGAAGAGCTCATCTTCATGCTCATGGCTGTGCCAGAGAAACTCGCCCTGCAGCTTGGCCAATTTTACATATTGGCCGTTGAGCTCGCCCACGATGTGGGGCGTCCAGTGGGCGCTGAATTTGGAAAATTTTTCCTGGAGGTTGATTTCTGTTATCATGGATTAAGCGGGTTTTTGATCAGCTTTCCGTTTTTTCCAAAGTACATGCGTGATCCTTCACCACATACCAGCTATCCTGTATTTTGCGCAGGGCATAGCTGACGGCCATTTTATTGAAGTAGGGTTTACCATTTCTTTCGGCCTCGCGATACATGACTTCGACGATGGCGATGCCCAGATCCTGGCCTATATCGGTATGCAGGATTTTCGTTTCGAAGGTCCAACTGGTGGTGCTGTCCTGAAACCATTCCTCATGCATATTGATAAAGGCTTCTGTGGTGGTGCTGATCTCCGAGTTGGGCAGGATAAGCTGCATATCTCCCTGCGGAGAAAGCGTCGCTTTCAGAGATTCCAGGTCCTTGTCGCTGATCGCCTGGAGATGACGCTCCAGGGTGCTGATACATGCGGCATCCTGCTGAGCCTTTGAAGGCTCGCTGGCCACTTTTTCCTGAGCTGGTATGGGGTTTTCGCAGGAAATAAAAATGCACAGGCTTAGCAGGAAGCCTATGCATGATGCTATGAGTTTTGTTGGGTACATAAAATTAAGTTGATCCTAAATAGTGAGTAGGGTCTTCTTGCTCCAGAAAGGAAGAGTGGACGCAGATTTCCACAGATTATTATGACTTTTTATGTTTAACAGACTTACATACCTCATCGATCTGGGATATGAGAAGTAATTGAAACATAATCCGACCATAATTACCAGCGAAAACCCATGTCAATTCTTCTTCTTGAGTCTTTTCTAGCGCGTCCGGCTCTTCTTCCTGCTGGCAAAAAACTCCTGTTTGCGTCTTGCTTTTTCTTTGTTGAATTCCTTTTTCTCAGCTTCAGTCATCGGTTTGTCGGTCTGTGGAAAAGGATTTTTCTTCACAACAGTGATCTTCTGTCTGATCAGCTTTTCGATGTCTTTGATAAAGTCATTTTCTTCGGGTTCGCAGAGCGAGATGGCGTTGCCTTCTTCTCCTGCCCGGCCGGAACGGCCGATGCGGTGTACATAGGTCTCGGCGACATTGGGGATGTCAAAATTGATGACATAGCGCAGCTTGTCGATGTCGATGCCGCGTGCGGCGATGTCGGTGGCTACGAGGACACGGATTTTGCCATCTTTAAACTGCCCCAGCACCTTTTGCCGGTGGTTTTGGGCTTTGTCGCCGTGCAAGGCAGCGGCATTGATATGCTTCTTTTTGAGGTCGCGGGCGATCCTGTCAGCACCATGTTTGGTCTTGGAGAAGAGCAAAACCTGGTCGATCCCACGGTCTTCGAGTATATGCACCAACAATTCCTTTTTGCTTGACTTATTGGTGTAATACAGGTATTGCTGTATGGTCTCTGCCGTGGAGGAGACGGCGGCGACTTCGATCTTAACAGGGTTTTTCAGGATGCTGCGGGATAGCTTCACGATGCTGTCAGGCATGGTGGCGGAAAAAAACAGTGACTGCCGCTTTTGTGGCAAGAGGGTCAGCAATTTTTTGATGTCATGGATAAATCCCATGTCGAGCATCCTGTCGGCTTCGTCCAGGACAAAGAGCTTCACATCCTTGAGGCTGATAAATCCCTGAGAGATCAGGTCGAGCAATCTGCCCGGCGTAGCCACCAGTATATGCACACCCTGCTTCATGCTGGCGACCTGCTTGTGCTGCTTTACCCCGCCAAAAATGACCGTATGTTTTACCTGGGTATGCTTTGCATAGGCTTTGATATTTTCGCCAATCTGGATCGCGAGCTCACGTGTAGGCGTGACGATCAGCGACCTCAAAGTAGGTTTGCCTTTGATATGTCCTTCTTTCTGGTGAATCAGTTGGATGATAGGAATGGCAAAAGCCGCAGTCTTGCCTGTACCCGTCTGGGCGCAGCCCAGTATGTCTTTTCGCTCCAGAACTAAAGGAATCGCTTTCTTCTGTATGGGGGTGGGCTCGGTGTAACCTTTGTCTTGCAGGGCTTTCAACAGGGGATCGATCAGATCCAAATCTTCAAATTTCATTTCAAACAATTTTTAGCACTCCTTTCAACAATTGTAGGAGGCAATCCTAAAACAGCCCCAAAGGTACGGAATAAAATGATGCCTTATTCTTTGATGAATTTAATACTTTTTATCCGATCCCCTTTTCGGATTTTCCCTACATATTTACTTCTCCACCGGCACGCCTTCCAGCTGCCCCCATTCCGTCCAGGAACCATCATATAATGCCACAGGATTGTCCAGGGCGATATGACAAGCCAGCAGGATAATGCAGGCTGTGAGCCCTGATCCACAGCTGAAAAGCAGCTTTTTGTCGGCGAGGTGAAAGCCTTTGAGCAAGTCCTGGAGTTCTGTTTTGGGTAAAAAATGCCCATCTCTGAGTACCTTTTTGAAAGGGAGGCTCTTCGAATGCGGAATATGTCCGCTCGCCAGATCAGCCCTGGGCTCAGGCTCTGTGCCGTGAAACCTGCCCGCAGAGCGGGCATCCAGTATGCACAACTCATCCGAGCCCAGCTTACCGAGGATATAATCCGCGTCCTGCACCAGCCCTGGCTGGTAGCTCGCCACAAAATCGCCCGGCTCGACGGGCCTGTCCTGTACAGACTCATGCGGCAGATCTGCCGCGATCCAGGCGGCAAGGCCGCCGTCCAGCACCGCTACCTGAGCATGTCCCATGACATGAAACATCCACCAGACCCGTGGGCTGGTGTAGACGCCGAGGTTGTCGTAGACAACGATTTTGCTGTCTTTATTGATGCCCAGCCTTTGGCAGCTTTGGGTGAAAGCCTCGGGGCTTAGGAGGGTATTGGGCAGCGGACTGTCAGGGTCGCTGAAGTCCCGGTTCAGGTCCACGGGGCGCGCCCCGAAAATCTGGCGGCCGGGAAAGGCCGGCTGGAGGTTGGAGACATTGGACGCCGGACTGGCGTCGAGGAGGACCAATTTGGGGTCAGCGAATAGCTCGTGGAGCTGTGCAGGGGTGATGAGGGGTGTTTGCATGGGGATAAAGTATAGATAAGGAGATACAGGTTTTCACCTCAATTCCGATCAATTCCGGCACTCTCTTTTTCTAAAACGGTATAAATGAAACCATCGCTCGTATTCATTTACCTGGAAAAACTCCATAATGAGAAGTGTTGCGGGGGTGATGTTTTCATATAGTTATACTTTTTACAAAGAGAACATTCAAACATTGCGAATGTCATACCTTTCTGTCTCGCTTCAAGGAAAAAAGCCTGCTGCGCCGGGGATAACAGAAATGATTGATGACAATTGTTACAAATTAAGTTCATCGTCCTTTCGATTTAGTCTGTCTAAGTTTTCCTTGAATAACAGCTTTGCATGAAGGATGAGGAAAAAGGCTTATTAGCCGTTGTTGTATGTCCAGAGGAAACTCCATCTAAAAAAAATGTAACCTGCCGAAATCCAAACCACCAGGTCTGTTCGTAAGTGAATCAAAAATGAGGGTAATGTGGATGTAAAGAAGGTACTTTATCTTCTTTCTAATTCGCCATCAAGCACTGCTTGATGGCGTTTTTTTATTGCCCTCCCGGTACACATCCTTGTAGCAAATGAAAAGCTACTCATACACTTCATAATCCATGAGGATATTGCCTGCAGCACGCCAGGTGCTGTCTTTGTCGATAAAGCCACAGAAACTGAAGTTTCTGTTAAGTATTTCCCGCTGGGAATCTGCGCGCCAGACGCCCGCCCACAGGCGGGTATTGTTGGAGACGTAAGTCTCTACGTCTATCAATTTCAGGCCCTGGTTCTGCATCTCTGTGCGCTTATTACCAAAATCAGTTGTATTGAAATTGCGGAACATCGCATAGGCTCCTGAGCCTTCTACAAAGGCTCCTGCCCATAGCCGGGTTCCATCCTCCACATAGGTTTCCAGGTCTATCAGACGATAGCCCGCATCGCTCATTTCCTGCCATTTCGCATTGAAATCAGCTGTATTGTAATTGCGCCACATGGCACTGTTGCCTTGACCTGTCTGGAATACCCCTGCCCAAAGGCGGCTGCCGTTGTTTCCTTCATAGGTTTCCAGATCTATCAGGTGCATGCCCTGGTTGGTCATTTCTACCCATTTATCATAAAAACCGTCCTGGTCAAAGTTGCGCCATAGTGCCTGTTCTCCCACGCCTGCCGTGAATACACCGTCCCAACGTCTGATGCCATCGCCATCTTTCCAACTTTCTATATCTGTGAGGAGATAGCCCGCATTTCCGAGATCGTTCCATTCCACATGAAAGGCATCTGTCGTGAGGCCTCTGCGCAAGATCTGATCTGCTGTACCGGATTCCCAGGTAGCTGTAAAAAATGCTTCTGAATTTTGCAGACAATTGCTGTTATTATGACAACCCAATGTGGTCTGCAGGTTGTAGCTCCCAGGGGTGAGCGATAAGCCTAAGGCCTGAGCGATACGAATACGCATGCGCCCACGATTGATATGGTGCGACGGACAGAGAAACATGATCGCGGTATTTTGATTGGGGTAAAAATACATTTGCGTCCGCGCTTCGTCCTGCACACCTCCATGACCATAATAATAATTGGTACTGCCAAGTGAAAAATGCTCTGTTCCCAGTCCATACCCAAATGTACCACTTGTACTCACTGGCGTAATCATTAGGTTCCAGGTCGTATCTGCCAGCAGATTCTGCCTGACCATTGCGCGGCAGAAGCGTACCATATCTTTGATATTGGAGCGAAAACCGCCCCCAGGCAGTTTGTAGATTATATCTTCTTCGTTTTCGATATTGTCTAAAACTCCATCACAACCGATCGTATAGCCGTCTGTTTCCAAAGGAGATGGGCTATTGACCCTGTCCGGCTCCATAGAAGCCATATCCAGGCTGTCAGCCAGTACGATCGCCTGGCTCAGGTAGTTGCCCCAACCCACATCCTGACCGATCTGATCGATCACCGCTCCGGCGAGCATCGTACCAAAGGTGCTGTAATTGTAGGTGCCGGGGTTTTGCATGGTAGCACCGCTAAATACACTCAATGCGGCCGTTGCATTGTAGGTATTGGGATTGTTGCTGAGGTAGGTATTGCGATTTGTCGCCCAGTTGGAGACGCCACTATAATCGGGGATTCCTGCTGTATGTGACAGCAACTGACGCATAGTGATTGTGGGATTATTGGCCGACCAGGCGGGCAGGTAATCGCGGATATTTTTATCCAGATCCAGATGACCGGCTTCGTAGAGTCGCATAGCCATCACTGCTGTGAAAGTCTTCGAGATAGACGCCCAGCGAAAGAGCGTATTGTTGGTGACCGGTATCTGCCGGTCTTCATCCTGATAGCCATATCCCTTGATATGGGTCACTTTGCCATCCTCGATGACGGCTACGGCTATGCCGGGAATGTTCTGAAGGCGCATCTCAGCCAGAACGGCGCTGTCAACGGCGGCTTTGGAGACTCCCGCTTCAATGGCAAGGTCGTCGAGTTTATCATCGATATTTTCTATATCACAAGAAGCGAAAAAGAGAGAAAGCCCGAGGGATAGGAGAAGAAATACTTTTACGAATGGTGTTTTCATGAAAAAATGTTTTGGAGTTTAAGCAAATATACTAACGAGGGCAGAAGGTTATTCTTATGGATGTAAAGAAGATGTATTTATCGCTTACCTGGTCGGTACCGCTCTTCCATCCGCTTTTCCACATCTTCCCGGTAGAAGGCTACCTCTTTGAATTGTACATTCACATAAGGCTCGACCTGATCGTCGAAATGCGGCGAAGCCGGGTCGCTGCTCTGCCCTCCGGCGAGCATGGACTTCGCTTTTACCTTATCCCCAAACTCCACCACAGCAACAAAGCTGTTACCTGAAGTGCCATAGATGCGCTTGGTGCCTTCGCCACGCACAGCGCCATAGGACGCAAGCGCGCCCCAGCGACCGGAGGCAAAGCCGACGGCTGTGCTGGGAAGAGAATCATTAAATGGCTGCCGGATGTCGCCATTGATCCGCTGGTAGCGGTTGATCTCGCCCCAGGGCGTATTCCAGCTTCCGAAGTCTTCGGTGAGTTGGCGCACCGCCTGGGCAAATAGCTCGATCCGCTCCCGCTCGGGGGCCTGTGCCCCGTAGTATTGAATGGCTTCCATTCTGCCCATATCCTGATCGTTTTTTCCTTTGTCATAACAAATCGAGCCGTAGAAGTGCGCCAAAGACATGGCGACAGATTCTTCGGAGGTCGCGAAATCCCACTTTCGGAGCACTTCTATCGCATCCCTGAGGGCCGGGTCCGGATGAGACGCACGGTCATAGGCTTCAATGATTCCGGGAATCAACACCTCAAAAGCTGGGATATAAGGGTCATAAGCCAGTTCGATGAGCTTATCCAGGGTCAGGTCTTTTGCCCCTTTCAGCAAACGAACGGCATGGATGCCGCGAAAAGTTTCCTGATTCAAAGACATATAGCGCGGATAGTCTTCCACTTTGGGGCTGTATTCCCCGGCGCAGGTGAAAGGCGTCGAATTGCAGTTTTGAATCCAGCCATTCGGCGGATTGAATACCGTGATGATTTCATCAACCTCATGCAGGCCCTTCCAGTCTGTGGCAGGATCGCTGCCATCTACAGGCTTTGTGAAGTCAAATTGTACATTGCGGCGCGGGATGAAGTCGCCGTGGTAGTAGGCGATATTGCCCTCGGCATCGGCATAGACGGTATTGTTGGAGGAGTTGGTGCGCATGTCCATCATCTTGCGAAAAGCTTTGTGCCCATCGAGTTGGGTGCGGGTATAGGACTGTGCCAAAGCCGTTGAAGGCTCCCACATCATGGCGGTGGCGACCCATTTCTCGCCATGGGCGTGTGTGATCGGGCCGTGATGTGTTCGGTAGATCGGAAAGGTCTTTTCCTGCATTTCCTCGCCCTTTTTATATCTAAGCCTAACATCCCGTGTCTCGATATCCCGCCTCTCGCCTCCATACAGATACTGGTACTTCCCGTCCTGCTTCACAATTGTTTCCTCAAATTCATCCATCACATCGGTATAAGTCGATGTATGCATCCAACCTGTCTTTTCATTAAAGCCCTGATACACAAAAAATTGTCCCCAGGTAACAGCGCCATAGGCGTTGAGGCCTTCTTCACTGACTACATGCACTTCTCCCCGAAAGAAGAAGGAGGTATGCGGATTGATCAGCAGCATCGCATCGCCTGATTCTGTCAATTTGCCGGAAATGGCAAAGCCATTGGAGCCGCGCGGCTCATCGTCGCCTAAGCCGATCAGGCCGTCATGAACGGCCACCATGCTGCTTTTTTCCCCATAAAAAGCCCGGATCTTACGTGTTGAAATCCTTTCTATATCGCCTCCAATGGAGCCTTCGCTAAAGTACATGGGCATCCATGGCTCGAAGCGCGTCAGCAAATCAGGCTTCACCTCAGGATGCGTCGCCAGGTAGTAGTTGATGCCGTCGGCAAAGGCATCGCAGAGCTTGCGCAGCCAGTCAGGGCTGTTTTCGTAGGCTTCGATGGCTTCTTCTTTTGTCATAAAAAGCTGCGCCCGCAAGTCGCTATACAGCGCTTCTTCTCCCTCCACTTCCGCCAGGCGACCGATCGCCCAGATGTAATTTCGCTCGACACGATTGAAATCGTCTTCGCACTGGGCGTAGAGCAGCCCAAAGACCGCGTCAGCGTCGGTTTTGCCGTAGATATGCGGCAGGCCGAAGTCGTCACGGATGATCTCCGTGTTGTCGGCATGGGCCTGCCAGCGAGCTTGCTCGGCGGTCAGGGTGACGGGGGGCGCTGAGCAAGCGCTCAGGAAGAGGGCGATGAGGAAAAAATAGATGTATCTGTTCATAAGGAGGAATCGTGGTTCCCAAAATAGGAATTTTGGGGGAAATTGTCCTCGTTGGAAAATCAGGTTCTATCAGGATTTTCCAGATCGGTATCCCAGTTTGCAGGATTATTCCAGATATAATTCTGGATATTTTTCATTTCCAGGTAGTTTCGGATTACCCGATCATGGTAACGACTTTGCCAAAAAAATGAAATATCTGTCTTGTTAGCCTTTCTCTTCACCGAAGCCTTATATGTTCTAATTACATCAGGCAGATTATCCTTTTGTGGCCCAAATGTATTGGTATTCCAATTTTCGCTAATTTCTTTATCAAAAATCAGGATGCCATGCAGATGATTAGGCATGATCACAAAAGCGTCCAATGCAACAAAAGGATAATGTTTGGGAATTTCCAGCCAATGTTGGTAGGCTATTTTTGCAATGGGAGTTGAGATTAAATAGGAGTCTAATTCGGGAAAGGGTAATTCTTTATTTTCCCCCATTCCTCTCAAATCTTTCTTAATCCCACCAAAATAGCAGTATTTCCTCTTGGTACAAATGGTAACAAAATAGGCACCAAGGCTACTATAGTCCCACCGTCTCCAGCGGATGTGTTTGCGTTTGTGTGTCATAATTTGGGCTTGGTTTTCGTGTTTATATAGATTAGACGTATGTCTAATCAAAATATCAACACTTTATATCACATTTTTAATGTGATCCAGCTGTAGGGCCACATTATAATGTGGCCCTACAGCTCTAATCCGTCAAAGACGGATTCTTCCACCATCTCCGGAAGTGTCACTTCCAGCTCAGGTGTGCGTGCCATCTCCCGCCGTATTGCGAAAAGCGCCTCCTTGTTGCGCGCCCAACTGCGACGGGCGATGCCGTTGTTGACATCATAAAAAAGCATGCGCTTGAGGCGAATTTCTGCTTCCTGGCTGCCGTCCAGCAGCATGCCGAAACCGCCATTGATCACCTCTCCCCAGCCTACGCCGCCGCCGTTGTGGATGGAGACCCAGGTCGCACCGCGAAAGCTATCTCCGATCACATTGTGGATCGCCATATCGGCGGTGTATTTGCTTCCATCATAGATGTTGCTGGTCTCGCGGTAGGGCGAGTCGGTGCCGCTCACATCGTGGTGGTCGCGGCCCAGCACCACGGCTGCGCTGATGACGCCTTCGGCGATGGCATGGTTGAAGGCTTCCGCGATTTTGGCGCGGCCTTCGGCATCCGCATAGAGGATGCGGGCCTGGGAGCCGACCACCAATTTATTGGCCTTTGCATCACGTATCCACTTGATGTTGTCGCCCATCTGTTGCTGGATCTCGGGGGGAGAAGTGGCTTGAATTTCTTCAAGTATCTCCGCCGCGATGCGGTCTGTCGTATTGAGGTCTTCCGGTTTTCCGGAAGTACAGACCCAGCGAAATGGCCCAAAGCCGTAGTCAAAGCACATAGGCCCCAGGATGTCCTGGACATAGGAAGGGTATTTGAAATCGATGCCGTTTTCGGCCATGACGTCCGCGCCTGCGCGGGAGGCTTCCAGCAAAAAGGCATTGCCGTAGTCAAAGAAGTAGGTGCCCCGGGCATGGTGTCTGTTGATAGCCGCCGCCTGGCGGCGGAGGGAGGCCTGCACTTTTTCCCTGAATAAATCAGGATTGTCCCGCATCATCTCATTGGCTTCCTCATAAGATAAGCCAACCGGATAGTATCCGCCCGCCCAGGGATTGTGCAAAGAGGTTTGATCCGATCCTATCGTCACAAAGATATTTTCCGCATAAAAGCGTTCCCATACGTCTACAATATTGCCTTGATAGGCAATGGAGACGATTTCTTCCCTGGCTTGCGCCTGTCGGACCCTCGCTACCAGTGCGTCCATATCGCTGATCAATTCATCTACCCAGCCTTGCTCATAGCGCTTGCGCGAAGCATTGTCATTCACCTCGGCACAGACGGTGAGGCATCCGGCGATATTGCCGGCTTTGGGCTGCGCGCCGCTCATCCCGCCGAGACCGGCGGTGAGAAATATCTTCCCGGCGGAAGATTCTCCCGGCTTCAACTTCATGCGAAAAGCATTCATCGCTGTGATGGTCGTGCCGTGCACGATGCCCTGTGGCCCGATATACATATAAGAACCGGCCGTCATCTGGCCGTATTGCGTCACGCCGAGGGCGTTGTATTTCTCCCAATCATCGGGTTTGGAATAGTTGGGGATCATCATCCCGTTCGTCACGACGACGCGAGGCGCGTCCTTGGAAGAAGGAAAAAGGCCCATGGGATGGCCGGAGTACATGTGCAAGCTTTGCTCATCGGTCATGGTGGCCAGGTACTTCATGGTGAGCAGGTACTGGGCCCAATTCTGGAAGACAGCACCGTTGCCACCGTAGGTGATGAGCTCGTTGGGGTGCTGCGCGACGGCAGGGTCCAGGTTATTTTGGATCATCAGCATGATCGCTGCTGCCTGCCTCGACTTTGCCGGATATTCATCTATCGGACGGGCATACATGGCGTAGTCCGGCTGAAAACGGTACATATAGATGCGACCGTAGGTCTTCAGTTCATGGGCGAACTCCTTCGCCAACTCTGCATGCCATGCTTTGGGGAAATAGCGCAAGGCGTTGCGCACAGCCAGTTTTTTTTCATCTGGCGAAAGGATGTCCTTTCGTTTGGGGGCGGGATTGCTATCCGCAGGATAGGGTTTGGGTTGGGGCAGGGTCGCAGGGATGCCCTGCTGGAGTTGGGTGGCGAAATTTATTTTTGAGTCGATCATGTGGCTGAATGCTTTTGAGGGGTAATTTAATCACTATTCTTCCTCAAATAATATATCTAACCCAAAATCATTATCTACTAATCCAAGGCTATACTTATTTTCAGCAAGTCCATAGGCTGTGATGAAGGTAAGAAATAAATGTTTTCTGGTTTGGCTGACTTCTTTGAATGTGGCAAGCTTTGTACGAAGTTTCAGTGCATAATCTTTCGTAATCGAAAATGGAGAGTCGTAGAACTTTAGCTCACAAATATTGATTGTCTGATCGTTTCTATCTATCAATAGATCTACCTGTATACCTGTTCGGTATTCATTCCCCTTAAAATAAAAACTAGAAGATTGTGAATAAATACCACTTATCCTTAATGCCTTTTTGATTTGAGGTATATGATTAAGGCAAACATTTTCGAAGGCATATCCCCGCCAACTTTTAAAGGTCTGTGTTTGGCTTAATCGCTGCCAGCCTCCTATTTCTAAAGGACTATAAGGTTCTATGAAATGAAGGTAGAACAATGAAAATTCATCTGTAAGGCGGTAAAGAAGGTTCTTTTTCTTTTTACCAAATGGTCTGTATTCTGAAATAAAGCCTGAACTTCTTAATTCCTCCAATAATTTAGAGAAACTTCCCCCATCAGGCAATTCTGTAATTTGAAGAATTTCTTTTCGGTTTAAACCTTTCCATTTACTAGCAAGCGCTCTTACAATTGATATATGATTTTCTGATTTTTCAAATAAAGCAGGATATAAACTAGCAAATTCCTCTCTTAGAAGTCCATCTTCTCTAAAACAAATATCTTCAATATTCTGCATTGCACTTTTCCCTTTTTCTACTTCTTTAAGGTAATGAGCGACCCCACCCATTATCATATAGATATTAAGGATTTGATAGCGATCATAGTGAATATTTCGCGTTTTTAAAAAGACCTCTGTCTCAGCAAGAGTAAATGGTTTTAAATAAATCCGTTTTGTGATTCGGTTATGTAAGCCCCCTTTATTTTTCACTATTTTTTGTATCATCCAGGACGCTGCTGAACCACATATTACGACTATAATGTTTTGCTTAGAAGCCCAATTATTCCAAAAAAAACCGAAAGCTGTTAAGAATCCTGATTTCCTACTTGCAAGCCACGGGAGTTCATCAAAAAAAAGTACCCGTTTCCTATCAACAGTTTCCTCTTTTTCGAGTATCGTTATCAATTTTCTAAATGCATCAGCCCAACTTTTTGGCACCTGATGCGGGGCATGATTCGGAGAAAATCGTTGCAATAGAAACCCAAAATTTTCAAGCTGTTCTTGTAAACTAGCATGTTGAGAACCCGTTACCTCCAGATCTAGATTCTCCTCAAAAAATGAGCGAACCAAAAAAGTTTTTCCAATTCTCCGACGACCTATTACAGCTATCATTTCTGCTTCCCTTGATTCCCAGGCACTCCTTAATTTCCTCAACTCTTTTTCTCTTCCAATTAACAATTTCTCCATAGCTTCAATTTATATCTAGCGGAATCCTACAAATTTAACCACTTTCAGCGGTTTATAAAAATTATATTTAGCGGAATCTATCTTTTTTGTCCAGATTCCGCTAAATATAATCAGTTGCTCTACCTCTCCAACCCTATTCCTCTCCCACCCGTACACACCACCTCCAATATTTCTAAACAAGGAAATGCTTCCCCTACACACACCACGGATTCGTTTTCTGTTTCTCGTTCCTTTCTAGTCTGCGTGCTCAACACATGGACTTGCAAAGAACGAAAAACTAAAACGACAAACGACCTTTTTTTACCCTCAAATTCCATTCTCATGGAACCTTCCTCGACAAAGCGCATTGCGCTTTCTCCCAAGCTAGGCGCCTGGAAATTTACCTATTTGCTCAGTAAGCAATATTGGTATTTTGCGGTTCCGGCGCTTTTTATGGTTTTTCTTGCCCAGGCGGCGGGCGTTTCTCTCAGCTATATCCTCAAGGAATTGGTGGATGCACTGGATAGCCCAGAGGGGCAGGTCATGCTTTGGGCCTGGATCTACATTGGGCTCTTTGCGGTTTCGCAACTGGGGTGGCGTAGCAGTGGCTTTTTGGGCATGCACTGGATCACCCGCACGCGGGCGCTGGCGGCCTCCAGCCTCTTTGCCTGGCTGAGCCAGCACAGCAGCAGCTACTTCGCCGACCGCTTCGCGGGTTCTCTCGCCACCAAGGTGACCAACGCCTCCAATGGCGTGTCCAATATGCTGCCCAGGCTGCTGTGGAACTTTTTCCCCACCTTCCTGAAGCTGTTTCTCAGCATCGGTCTGGCATACCTCGCCAAGCCTATGCTTGCCTTGATTATGGCCATCTGGAGCGTCTTTTTCCTGATCCTCAATGTGATCCTGGTACGCAGGAAAGCCAAGCTTTCAGAAGCTGCCGCCGGCGCTTATACCTCTCTGAAAGGACAGTTGGTGGACATCATCACCAACATCCGGGCGGTACATCAGTTTGCCCATCTGGGCAGGGAAAAGGACAGGGCTCAGCGATATATCGACAAGCATACCAGGACAAGTTTGAAAAGCTGGCGCTATTCAGAGGTCGTTTTGATCGTCAGCAACCTCATGCAAAATGTCCTGCTGATGGGCATCGTCATGGTCGCCATCTGGCTCAATCGCCAGGGGCAACTGACCATCGGTGAAGTCGTCATGATCATCAACCTTGCCTGGGGCTTGCTCGATTCTCTGCTCTTCATCGGCAATAGCCTCAACGGCATGATGGAAAACTACGGAGAAGTCAAAGAAGGTCTGGACATGATCTTGCATCCGCATGAGATAGTGGACAGTTCGCAGGAGGCAGTTTTACAGGCTCCAAAAGGCGAGATACGATTTGAAAAGGTCAAATTTAGCTATGGTGGCCGCAGGGGTGTCTTTGAGAATTTTTCACTGGAAATACCTGCAGGGCAAAAAGTTGGGTTGGTGGGAGAAAGCGGCGCGGGCAAAAGTACTTTTACCCAATTGCTGCTGCGGATGTATGATGTCGAAGGCGGAAAAATCCTGATCGACGGTCAGCATATCGCTGAAGTCAGGCAGGATAGCCTGCGGAGAAAAATCAGCTATGTGCCGCAGTCCAGCATGCTTTTTCACCGGAGCCTGAAGGAAAATATCCTGTACGGCAATCCCGTGGCGACGGAGGACGAACTGATCCAGGCCGCCAAACAGGCAGGGGCGCATAAGTTCATCATGGAACTCGAAAAGGGCTATGATACGCTCGTCGGCGAGCGCGGCGTGAAACTGTCCGGCGGACAGGCTCAGCGGATCAGCATCGCCAGAGCGCTGCTCAAGGCGAAAGCCCCTATCCTCATCCTCGATGAGGCGACCAGCTCCCTCGACAGCGAGAGTGAGCACATCGTGCAGCAGGCGCTGAATCAGCTGATCCAGCATCGCACCGTGATCGCGATAGCCCACAGGCTTTCGACTTTGCTTGCGATGGATCGCATCCTGGTATTGGATAAGGGGCGAATCGTCGAAGACGGTTCCCATGCCGAGCTCCTCGCCCGGGGCGGGATGTATGCGCGCCTTTGGGCGCTGCAGGCGGGGGGATTCCTCGGCGGCGAGCAGCCGATGTTGGCGAAGGGCTGAAACGCAAATTTAAGTTGCTTTCCAAGGGTTGAAATGCTTGTTTTATGCTAAAACAACATTTCAACCCTTTTTCATGTCAGACAACTCTCTCCACTTTCGCAAACTCGAAAAGCTCTACCTCAACGCCAAAATCCAGCGGCTGGCCTACCCTTCCACCAGCATTCACATTGAAAAAGGCATGGCCGAAATCGGCCTGGACGTTGAGGAAAAATACTTCCATGGAATGGAAGCCATGCACGGCAGCGTCTACTTCAAATTGCTGGACGATGCTGCATTTTTTGCAGCGAATTCGGCGGTGACGGATGTCTTTGTGCTTACAACTTCTTTTCACATCAATCTGTATCGCCCGGTGAATAAAGGAAGGCTCAAGGCTGTAGGGAAATTGAAGTTTCAGTCAAAAAATTACCTGACGGCAGAGGCGAGCCTCTATGATGAGCGAGGCCGGGAGATCGCTTCAGGCACCGGAAATTTTGCAAAAAGCAGGCACGCGCTACCTCCGGACAGTTAAATATCCCCAGACAATCAAAAACTGTCCACTTATATAGGTGCTCATGATGAGTAGCCGCGAAGCTTCAAAAGGGTAGCTGAATTTATTGATGGCAATGATGCTGTCAGATATGACAAAGAGGATGGCTCCGACGAGCACCAGCAAAAAGCTTTGTTTCGAAACGGCCTTGTTGCGGGCGAGGGCCATGATCGCCATCAGAACGATGGCCGTGGCATAGACAAAGACAGGCAATTTCAATGCCCCGAGCCCCGGCCAGATGATGTAGAGCAAAATCATGGCATAAAGCAGAAAAGGCACACACCACCAGGGGTGTTTTAACAGCCAGGAGCGGCTGTCTCTGCTAAACAAGATCGCATAGCCCAACTGCGCCAGCAGAAAAGAACCCAGACCCAGGATGAACCATTTTTCTCCCGAAAGCATCAGAAATACATCTCCCAGGAAGGAAAATACCAGGGCCAATTGCATGATGACAGCAGGCTTTTCGGTCAGGCTACCCCTCCAGCTTGCGCGGAAAAACAGCAGCAATACAGGCATCAGCAAGGGCTTGCTGATTGTATGAAGCAAAGGGAAGCTTTCCCGCATGTACTCAGAAATGAGCTCGATCAGGCCGATCAGGCCGTAGAGGATCGCCAGTTGGCGAGAGGAGGGTGAATTTGCCATGGGGCAAAGGTAGGCTTATTTTGGCATTGGGTCGGCACTTGGAGTGCCGGGAGTTGGGGCGGCATTTGGAAATGCCGGAGAGTTAGGTCGGCATTCGGAAATGCCTCCCATCGTTTGGATGGGAGCCTTCGGCTCATGTAGAGCCTATCGTAAGTTTCAGGTCGTCTTTGACGACCCCCCCCTCAATAGCTGGGAGGCAGTTCCCTACTGCCGACCGATCACAGCAGGCTGAAGGCCTGGAGATGGTCGGCACTTGGAGTGCCGGAGAGTTAGGTCGGCATTTGGAAATGCCTCCCATCGTTTGGATGGGAGCCTTCGGCTCATGTAGAGCCCATTGTAGTTTCAGGTCGTCTTTGACGACCTCCCCCTCAATAGCTGGGAGGCAGTTCCCTACTGCCGACCGATCTCAGCAGGCTGAAGGCCTGGAGATGGTCGGCACTTGGAGTGCCGGAGAGTTGGGGCGGCATTTGGAAATGCCTCCCATCGTTTGGATGGGAGCCTTCGGCTCATGTAGAGCCCGTTGTAGTTTCAGGTCGTCTTTGACGACCCCCACCCCTCAATAGCTGGGAGGCAGTTCCCTACTGCCGACCGATCACAACAGGCTGAAGGCCTGGAGATGGTCGGCACTTGGAGTGCCGGGAGTTAGGTCGGCATTTGGAAATGCCGGGAGTTAGGTCGGCATTTGGAAATGCCTCCCATCGTTTGGATGGGAGCCTTCGGCTCATGTAGAGCCCATAGTAGTTTCAGGTCGTCTTTGACGACCCCCCCTCAATAGCTGGGAGGCAGTTCCCTACTGCCGACCGATCACAGCAGGCTGAAAGCCTGGAGATGGTCGGCACTTGGAGTGCCGGAGAGTTAGGTCGGCATTTGGAAATGCCTCCCATCGTTTGGATGGGAGCCTTCGGCTCATGTAGAGCCCATCGTAAGTTTCAGGTCGTCTTTGACGACCCCCCCCCTCAATAGCTGGGAGGCAGTTCCCTACTGCCGACCGATCACAGCAGGCTGAAGGCCTGGAGATGGTCGGCACTTGGAGTGCCGGAGAGTTAGGTCGGCATTCGGAAAT
>JAUIGE010000024.1 GCA_030430205.1 Bacteroidia bacterium
CTGTGTCAATCTGTGTCCCTTCTTCCCCAAAACCTTCTCCAAAAAACAATTGTATTTTCTCCCAAAAATTCCGTAGCTTAAAGTATCAGGTTCTTTATCGTTTCTCATACTACCAGACAAAATTGTCATACCTCCTTTTTTAACAGGATTACAGGATTTTCAGGATTAACAGGATGCCATTTGTCTTTTCTTGTAAATCCTAAATATCATGTTTATCCTTTCTAAAGAATCGACACGGATTTTCGCTGATTGAACTGATTTACACCGTTCAAAAGCTGCGCAAATCAGTTATATCTGTGTCAATCTGTGTCCCTTCTTCCCAAAACCTTCTCCAAAAAAACAATTGCATTTTCTCCCAAAAATTCCGTAGCTTGAAGTATCAGGTTTTTTCTGATTTTCCCTTCATTTCTTCAACCCTGATATGACTACTTTCCAAAGCCAACTCGACCAATTGTTGACCGTAGCCAACCAATGCCCCGGGGAGGGAGGCCCCGCTGTCTTTCGTGCACGAAGCATCCTCACTCAATACCAGATAGAAAACTACGAAGAAGGCATGGAATACTACCACTTTTCCAACGATTGCGAATCAGGAAATGATACGGAACGAATTGGAAAAGCTGCTGAAACAAGGATTCAACCAAACTTTCGGTTTGAAGTAAGTCCTAATCCAGCCTGGAATCAGCTTCATCTGGCCTTTAAGGCAGAAGGAGCAAAGCAAATAAGCTTTGAGCTTTTTGATACCTACGGGAAACGGGTTCTTCACAAACGATTTTTCCAGGAAGAAAAACAAACCGTTTTGGGCATTAACCATTTTGCTTCAGGTCTTTATTTTTACCGCTGGACAGTGGACAATAAAGTACAGGAAAGTAAGCGATTCATGATTTTAAGATAAAGAAGTAAACATCAAGGGGCAACTGATATGTATCAGTTACCCCCTATATTTTTTATCAAATGATTCTACGACCGAAATACATGTTTATTCATAAATGGATTAACCTCCTTTCGTTTTTCCTCTTTCCCTTATTTTCTTTTTCTCAATACAATAATAATTGGTGCATTGGAGATTCTGTACGTCTTAGCTTTTCAACATCGCCTCCATCTGCTTTTTTTACCAATCAATCCAGTCATAAAGAACCAGGAACCACCGTATCAGATGATTCTGGAAATCTTTTGTTCTATGTAGACCATGAAGCTGTATATAATAGAAAGAACGACATCATGTTAAATGGCGATAGCATAATGGGCAGTGCAACCATTACACAAGGAATTTTGGCAATTCCGAGGCCTCATCACTCAAATCAATATTATCTATTCAATTATGGTTATTGTGAAAACAGAACCTATTGTTTCAATTACTCCATCATTGATATGGAATTGGATAATGGTTTCGGAGGAATTACTTTAAAAAGGAAAATAATTATTAATCCTCATGCTTATGGAAAGTATACAGAGAAGCTTCAGGCCATTAAACATGGAAATGGGGAGGATTGGTGGGTAATTATGCATGAACAAGATTCTGATAGATTTTTACGATTTTTTATAGACAGTACATTAATCCAAGGACCCTCATGGCAGAGTATCGGAAATAGACATGGCACAGGGTCTAACTATGGTCAGTTAATCGCAAGCCAGGATGGGAAAAAACTTGCCGCCGTTTCAGGAAATGGAATGATTGATGTTTTCGATTTTGATCGATGTTCTGGCAAATTGTCAAACCACTTATATCTTGGAGATGGGACTTCATCTTTCTATGGTTGTTCCTTTTCTCCCTCAGGGCGTTTTTTTTATGTCTCCAACTGGGCTTATGATTCTACACGTATAATTATTCAATTCGATTTATGGTCACCTAGTCCTAAATTCAGTCAAAAGGAAATTTGGAATTCAACCAATTTAATAGATTGGACTGGTCAGCACTTATTGGGTCCAGATGGGAAAATATACATTTCTCACATGCTGTTTAGTTCTCTACCAATACATATTCCCTCAATCATTAGGCAAAAGTTAACGGTTATTCAAAATCCAGATTCTCTGGGAATAGTCTGTGATATACGCCCACATAGTTTTGATGTGAGTCCTTTTAGAACTTTTGTCCACCTCCCCAATCTCCCCAACTTCAACCTGGGCCCCCTCCTCCCACCCCCCGCTAACGCAGGCCCCAACCGCACCACCACCTGCGTCGCAGACTCCGCCCTCCTCGGCACACCCGCACAAGCGGGCTACCTCTACGCCTGGCAGCCCGCCGCTGGCCTCAGCGACCCCAACATCGCTCAGCCCAAGGCCAGCCCCGGCCAAACCACCACCTACATCCTCACCGTCATAGACACATCCCGCTCCTGCGAAAATGTCTCCACCGATACCGTTATCGTGACTTATGAACCTGCTATCAGCAGCTTCAGCCTAGATGCCGGGCCGGACCGCAGCGGCTGTCCGGGAGAAGGGCTGCGAATAGGCCTGGAGGAAAACCCCAACTGGCACTACCAGTGGCAGCCCGAAACCGGCCTGGATGATCCCCAAAAAGCACGGCCCAGGGCACGCCTGCAAAGCAGCCAGCGATATATCCTGCGGGTAACCGACCGCACAGAACTCTGCGAAAAAATCGCTTACGATACCGTGGACGTGCAGATCGAAAACCCGCAATATGCAGAGGCAGGGCCGGATATGCTGCTCTGCGAGGGCATAGAAATGGCTGATACGATTGGCGTCAGGCCCATTCCCGGCGCGGTCTATAGCTGGTTTCCGGCCTTTGGGCTGGATGATCCTGAGGCCGCGCAGCCGATGGTGAGGCTGCAACAGCCGCAGCTGTATCGCCTGCAAGTGACTGTGGACACTTTTTGTGTGAGTTGGGACTCGGTATTTGTACAGGTCGAGCCTTGTACAAAAATCTTCGCGCCCAGCGCCATCAGCCCCAATGGCGATGGCATCAATGATGTTTTTATCATCACCAATCTGCCGCCAGGCAGTAGCTTCCAGGTCTGGAACCGCTGGGGCAATCGCGTCTATCAGAGCGATAGCTATGGGAATGACTGGCAGCCTAATCAGCTGCCGGAGGGGGTGTATGTCTGGCGCCTGCGGACGCAGGCGGGGGAGGATTTGCGGGGGACGGTGACGGTGATACGGTAGGTTGATCCTAAAAAATCCTATCATCCTGTCTATTCAGGGAAAGAAGAAAAAGGTTTAAACACCCTCCACCCTACCATTCTTTTCAGCGAATCCCATTTCAACGGTTCTTTTTTCCTAAGTTTGAGCCCACAAACTTGCAAACCATCAAACGCATGAACCTTCAAACATCCCCATGAGCTGGTTTTCTAACATAGATCAGGATGCTTTCCTGGAAATCCTCAAATATGTGGCGATTCCCTTCGTAGGTGGCTTTGTGGGCTGGTTTACCAATGTCATTGCGCTCAAGATGACCTTTTATCCCGTCAACTTTGTGGGGATCAAAAAGCTAAGACTGGGCTGGCAGGGGATCATCCCCTCCAAAGCTTCCAGCATGGCTGAAAAAGCGGTGGACCTCATGACCACCAAACTGGTCAGGATCGAGGAGCAGTTTGCGCGCATCGAGCCTCTCCGCGTAGCGGATGAGATGGCACCTGCCCTCATGCGCCTTTCCGAGGAAATCATCAATGAAACCATGGAGGAAGAGCTTCCCCTGATCTGGGAGAGTGTACCTCCTCTGGTCAAAAAGCGCATTTATGCGCGGGCAGCAGAAGAACTTCCCGAGGTCGTCGAAGAGTTGATGATCGATGTCAAAACGAATATCAATGAGCTATTCGACCTCAAAACAATGGTGGTGGAAGAGCTGGAAAATGACAAACCGCTGCTGAATTATATCTTTCAGAAGGTAGGAGAAGATGAGTTTAAGTTTATAGAGCGCTCGGGCTTCTATTTTGGTTTTTTGTTTGGCATCGTTCAGGCCCTTGTTTTTGCCTGGGTTTATAATCCGGCGACGCTTTCGGGACTTTGGATACTGCCCCTTTTTGGGCTGTTTATCGGCTGGGCCACCAACTGGCTGGCCCTCAAGATGATCTTTGAGCCGATGCTGCCCAAAAAATATGGGCCGTGGACCTTTCAGGGCCTTTTCCTCAAAAGGCAAAAAGAAGTCGCTTCAGAATATGCCAAAATCATCGCGGAGAAGATTCTCACTTCCCGCAATATTTTCGAAAGCATGATCGAAGGCCCCGCCTCAGACAGGCTGATCTCCCTCATCCAAAAGCATGTCAAAAAAGCCGTAGACGCCACCGTGGGCCTCAGCAAACCTTTGCTGCAGATTTCCACGGGTACCCGCAAATACATGCAGATAAAGGCGCATATCGCCAACCGCTTTGTGGAAGAACTACCCGGATCCATCCGGCATATTTTCGGCTATGCCGAAGAAGCACTTGCCATTCAGGAAACCCTGGAGGAGAAAATGGCGGGCCTCTCGCCCATTGAATTTGAGGCTTTTCTCCGCCCTGTATTCCAGGAAGATGAAGCCAAATTGATAGCCGTCGGGGCCGTTTTAGGAGCCCTGGCAGGCATCGCCCAATTATTCCTTCTATTCATTTAACAAAGCGTGCAACTCAACATCCACCTCCCCACCGATGAGATTGCCAAACAGGTAAACCACTTATATGGGCAGGTCATTTTTGATGGAGAAGTTGCAGAGTTGGGCCTGCGGATAAAAATCCGCAAGAGAGCGCCTATCCAGGTTTTTTGTAAAGATGACAAGCTCTATGTAGAAGCTCCTTTGGAGGTCTATACCAAGGTGATATTGAAGGAAAAATTCTTAGGGATTTTTGATGTCATCACGCCCAATATAGAAGAAACAGATTTTGAGATCACGGCTCAATATGAGACGAGCATCCGGGAGGACGCGTACTGGCGGCTCAAGGCGAATACCACAGCGGATTTTAGCTGGGACAGGAAGCCCCAATGGAACCTGCTGGTGTTCAAAGTGCGCATCAGCTCGCTGATAAAACCTTTTATCAAAACCCAGATCCAGGAGGTAGCCGAAAGGATCAATGATTTTATCGAAAAGGAAATCCAGCTGGAGCGCCATGCGCAAACGGCCTGGCAAACAGCCTGTTTGCCTATAAGGTTGGAGGAAAATCCTCCGCTCTGGCTGATGATTCATCCTGAAAGGCAGGATGCCTTCCGGCGGCCCATCCACTTCGGTAAAGAAGAAATCTTTACGGATATTTCTCTCCCTGTCAACCTGCATGCTTACCTGGGGAAAGCCCGGGAGAGCGGCGAAAAGACAGAAATGCCTCCTTTTGAAGAAAAGGATGAAATCGAAAAAGTTTTTCAAACCCAGCTAAGCTCTCACCTTCCCTACAGGGATTTATGTGCCCTCCTGATAGGCCAGGATATCGCCCTGGACAAGGAGCGTTTGCAGTTTCATATCCGCTCCATGGGTATGAAAACCAAAAACGGCAAGCTCAATACCAGCCTGAGTTTACAGGGTTCTTTGAAACGTTTTGGCAGACGTTTTCCTTTCCGGCTGGTTATGTTTATCAGTACCCGACCTTACATAGATCCCGAAAACGGGCGAATCAAAATCCAGCTCCTGGATCATGAGTTTCTCACCCCTCACTGGTGGCTAAAAGCCTATAAACGCCTCGCCAGCAAGGCTTTCGCCAAACAACTCACCAGAGGCTTGAACGACTTCATCGAAAGTATTGACCAACAGGTCGTTGAGCGAATCAGAGAAGCCTTAATGGGGAGGGAAATAGATGATCTATTGAGGCTCCATGGCTCTTTAGATGCTTTTGAGCATACGGAGCTGCTGATTCATCCCCATGAATTGGAACTCCGCTCAACTTTAAAGGGCGAACTTCAGGTGAAAATAATCCTCGCTGCTCAAGCGGCTTAGACACTTTCTTCCTCAGCAAGCACGGATATCCCAACCCCTCCGGGTGTGACAGGCTTTAATGGCAGATTAGCTGATAAAAGTTCTTTGCCTCCGAGCCTAAAATCCGTACCTTTCAACAAGCTAAAATTCCAACCATTAAAAGCCATTTCTCATGACAAAACGAGCACCGATCTATCTTTTGATTGGCCTGGGTATCGTCGTTTTTCTCAGCGCCCTGGTCCTGTATGTGACGCCCCTCAAGGCGAGCAAAACCCTCCCTATCTACAATCCTGCTTTTGACAATTATTTGTCCGCATTTACCGCAGGTGAAATTTCAAAGCAGTCTGATGTCAAGGTTCGATTTGCTTCTTCTATCGTTGACTCGACCCTGGTCGGTCAGGAGATCAGCAAAAAACACTTTGAAATCGAGCCGGGCATCGATGGCCAACTCCGCTGGCTTGATACAAGAACGCTCATTTTTGAGCCTTCCAGACCCTTCCAATCCAACGCACTCTATACCGTCCAATTGGCCATGGATGCCTTTATTGCCGATATAGAGCCCAGCCTTACCCACTTCAACTTCTTCTTCCGGACCCAGCCCCAGAGCTTCAAAATTGAAATGCTGGGCAATGAAAGTTCGGAAGATGAGCTTTCCCGTTACCAACTCGTCAAAGGCCAGATCCGCTCGCTGGATATAGAGCCCGTTGAGAATATTGAAAAAATGGTTCAGGCTACGCTTGAAGGGAAAAATCGCAAAATCCATTGGAAACACGATCCGGAGGCAAAAATTTATCTCTTCGAAATTGACAGCCTGGAGCGCCAGACCGATGCTCAAAAGCTGAACATTTCCTGGGATGCATCCATCATAGAGCTTGAAGGAAAAGGGGAAGAAAAAATCAACATTCCTGCTTTAGGCAATTTTAAAACCACTCAAATCCTCGCCTTCAACGGCAGCTCTCCCTATATTCAAATCGACTTTTCGGAACCCCTCCAGCCGACCCAAAACCTCAATGGATTGATTCGACTGGCTCATCACGAACTCACCTATGTTATTGAGGGAAATCAGGTAAAGGTTTTTCCCAAAAGAAGGCCAAAGGGTGCAACCGAAATCGTCGTTCTTCAAGGTATTGAAAACAGAAAAGGCCATCGAAGTCAGCAGGACTTCAGGCAGACATTGACTTTTGAAGAAGCAAAACCGGAACTTAAACTTGTCGGCAATGGGGTCATCATCCCCCAATCCCAAAGCCTACCTTTTATTTTTGAAGCCATAGGCCTAAAAGCAGTCGATGTGCGTGTGATCCGGATTTTTGAGGATAATATCCAGCAATTTCTGCAAATCAACCGCTTAGGGGAAGAAAATGAACTGAAAAGAGTCGGCAGAATCGTTGCACGCAAAGAGATTTCGCTGGACAAAAATCCCCAAACAGACCTTCGTCAATGGAATACCCATGCCATTGACCTGAGCAGCCTGATTCAAACACAACCCGGAGCCATCTACCAGGTGGCCATCGGTTTCAAAAAAGCCTATTACGTAGATGCCTGCGAAGCAACTCCAACGCCTGTCACCCAAAACATGAAAGCAGAAAAGGACATGCTTGCTGTGGATTGGGATTGGGATACCTATGAGGAATCCGGTGAGGACAGCTACTGGGACTACTGGAGTGAAGATTACAGATATGACCACAGAAATGATCCTTGTAAAGACGCATACTACAACTCAGGCAGAGTCATCAAACGAAATGTCCTCGCCTCTGACCTGGGGCTGATTGCCAAAAGAGGAGATGATGAGATGTTTATCGCTGTCACCGATCTCAAAACAACTGACCCCAAAGCCAACGTTCAGTTGGAAGTCTACAACTACCAGCAGCAATTGCTTACCACGGTTAGCACAAATGAAGACGGAATTGCCAATATCCGCTTAAGCAAAGCACCCTATCTGCTGCTTGCCAGATCAGGCAAACAGAGAGGCTACCTTCGTCTGGACGATGGAAGTTCTCTTTCTCTCAGCCGCTTTGATATTCAGGGCGTTAGCTATCACAAAGGCATTAAAGGATACCTATATGGAGAAAGGGGTGTCTGGCGACCAGGTGATGAAATTTTTCTCAATTTCATCCTCGAAGACAAAAACAAGAGTCTTCCTTCAGCACATCCACTCGTCTTCGAATTATTTAATCCCAAAGGTCAAAGAGTTGACAACATCATCAATACCTCCGGCACAGGAGGAATTTACAGCTTCACAACCCAAACAGCTCCTGATGCGCCTACCGGAAATTATCTGGCCAGGGTAAAAGTAGGAGGTGCTACTTTTGAAAAAAGCCTGAAAGTTGAGACCATTGTTCCTAACAGGCTAAAACTCCTTCTGGATTTTGGCGTGGATGCCCTTTCCAATGAAACCCGCAGTCTTAAGTCAGAGCTTGCCGTTACCTGGCTTCATGGTGCGATTGCCAGAAATATGGATACAGAGGTGAAGGTTACCTTAAAACAAGGTCATACAAGTTTTGCCAAATACCTTGATTACCATTTTAATGATCCTACGAGGAGCTTCAATTCGGAGGAAAAAGTGTTGTTCACAGGTAAATTGGATGAAAATGGAAAGGCACAGATTCCCTGTAATATACAAGCTTCCGGCGCTGCGCCTGGCCAGCTTGTCGCCAACTTTGTGGGCCGGGTGATGGAGCCGGGAGGCAATGCCAGCACCGACCGCTTTAGCCTGCCTTTCCATCCTTATGATGTGTATACAGGGGTAAAACTACCTAAAGGGGACGCCGCCAGAGGCATGTTACTGACCGATATAGATCACGAAGTAAAAATTGTAACTCTTGATAACAAAGGAAACCCCGTGTCCAAAGAAGGAGTTCGTGTCAAATTATATAAGCTCAATTGGAAATGGTGGTGGGACAAATCTTCTGATGAAGACCTGGGCGCATATATCGGCCGGAGCCATAGCCGCCTTTTACAGGAAGGCACCATCAACACAGTTAATGGCAAAGGAAGCTGGAAGCTTAGGATCAACTACCCCCAATGGGGCAGGTACCTCGTACGGGTGGAAGAACCCGGTGGCCATGCCACCGGACAGATTGTCTACATCGACTGGCCCGGTTGGGCCGGGCGTGCCCAAAGCGACAACCCTGGCGGTGCCAAGATGCTTGTCTTTGCTTCAGACAAAAGCAAGTATCAGGTAGGCGAACAAGCCACCTTAACTATCCCCAGCGGACAGGCAGGCAGAGCCCTGGTCAGCATTGAGTCCGGCAACAAAGTTTTAAAATCCTATTGGGTGAATGCCAGCAAGGGCAGCACACAGTTCAGCTTCCCTGTTACGCAGGAGATGGCTCCCAATATTTATGCGCATGTAAGCCTGCTCCAGCCTCATGCCCAAACCCAAAATGACCTTCCCATGCGCCTCTATGGCGTGGTGCCGATCGAGGTAGAAGACCCCGAGACCCGCCTCCAGCCCGTCCTCAGCATGGCTGACCAATTGGCTCCCATGGAGGAAGTGGTAATCAAAGTAGGAGAGAAAAACGGCGGGCCAATGACCTATACTGTTGCAGTAGTTGACGAAGGCCTTTTGGGCCTGACCCGCTACAAAACGCCCAACCCCCATGGTCATTTTTACCGCCGGGAGGCCCTGAAAGTCAAAACCTGGGACCTCTTTGATGATGTGGTAGGCGCCTATGGCGGAGAACTTACAAGCATGTTGAGCATTGGTGGTGATGGTGATGCTTTGGGAGCAGATGGCAAAAAGCCCGACAGGTTCAAACCTGTGGTCAAAGTACTGGGACCTTTCCAGCTAAAAGCCGGAGAGACACAAACCCATCGTTTTGTCATGCCCAATTACATAGGTGCTGTCCGCACCATGCTTGTAGCTGCTCATGAAGGAGCCTATGGCCAGGCTGAAAAGGAAACACCTGTCAAGAAACCCTTGATGGTTTTGGGCACACTTCCCAGGGTTTTGGGCCCAGGAGAAGAATTTCAATTGCCAGTCAGTGTTTTTGCATTGGAAGAATATGTCAAAAATGTAAGCATACAGGTGGAATCAAACGGCATGTTTGAAGCCATCGGCAACAAAAACCAGAGCATGAACTTTGCTGATATCGGAGAGCAAATGGCCACCTTTGGCCTGCGAGTCAAAGAAGAGATCGGCACCGGGCATGTTAAAATCACCGCTCGCAGCGGCTCCGAAGTCGCCGTGTATGAGACGGATATCCTTATCCGTCCATCCAATCCCCGTCTCTACCGAAGCTTTGCTTCGGTGATACAGCCCGGAGAAAGTTGGAAGCGCCGCTTCCGTCCCGTAGGCATGACTGGCACCAACAATGGTGTATTGGAAATCACCAATATTCCTCCGCTTAACCTCGGGAAGCGATTGAAATACCTGATTCGCTATCCTTATGGCTGTATAGAGCAGACTACTTCCAGCGTATTTCCCCAGGTTTACCTGAGTAGCTTGATGGAACTGGATGAAAAGCAGAAAAGCGATATTGACAACAACATCCGCGCGGGCATCATCCGCCTCCAAAGTTTCCAGTTGGGAAGTGGTGGAATGGCCTATTGGCCGGGTAATGGGGAAGCCAATGAATGGGGAACCAATTATGCAGGAAACTTCCTGCTGGAAGCCCAGGAAGCAGGCTATAGCATTCCTTCAGATTTCCTCCAGAAATGGGTCAACTTCCAGACGGAAAAAGCCCGTAACTGGTCCTACTCCAACCAAAAAGGAAATGATGTCACCCAGGCTTATCGCCTCTACCTGCTGGCACTTGCCAGAGCTGAGGACATGGGTTCTATGAACCGGATGCGCCAGCAGACGAGTCAATTGTCCATACAGGCCAAATGGTATCTGGCTTCAGCTTATCACTTGATTGGCCAGGGAGATATGGCCAAAAGACTCAGCAAAGACCTGAGCAAAGAGGTAGGAGATTATGTAGAACTCAGCAATACTTTTGGTTCCTCGGTTCGAGATAAAGCCCTGATTGTCCAGGCCTTAGCTGCGATGGATCGCAGGGATGAAGCAACCGGTCTTGTCCAGCAATTATCGGATCGATTGTGTGATGAGGCATGGATGAACACCCAGGCGACAGCTTATTCTCTGGTAGCCATGGCAAAATACATAGGGAAGGCGGGTATTTCCAGAAAAATGCTTTTCTCCTATGCCATAAATGACGGCAAATTGCAGAGCACAAGCTATGAAAAAGCTATCTGGCAAACAGAAATAGGTTCGGAAAAAGATGGGCAGGTAGAGGTCAGGAATACAGGTAAAGGATTGTTATTCACACGCTTAATCCTCGATGGAATTCCATATCGGGAAGATACAGCTATGGTAGCAGCAGGGTTGAAGCTGGATGTAGCCTATGTAGATCAGGGGGGGAAAGCTATGGATGTCAGCCGCATCCGTCAGGGGGAAGACATCACTGCAATTGTGACTATTACACACACAGGAAGGACCGGAAAATATGAAGAACTTGCCCTGGAGCAAGTCTTTCCGGCTGGTTGGGAGATACACAACCACAGGCTGGATGGAAGCGATCCCGGAGGCAACACGCCCGAGTATCAGGACATCCGTGATGACCGAGTCTATAGCTTTATGGACCTGGCGCAAGGCGCCAGCACAAAAATCCATATTGACCTAACGGCCAGCTATTTAGGAAAATACTATTTACCTGCCGTATCCGTCCATGCTATGTATGACAAATCCATCAATGCACGGCAGCCAGGAAAGTGGGTTGAGGTTGTTTCCCAATTAGGGAACTAAGAGTTTCGGGTTTCGGGTTGCCGCTCGAAACCCGAAACCCAAAACCCAAAACCTCAAATAGTTGAAGGTCTTTATCAGGCCTTCAGCTATTTTGCTTTGCAAAAGCATATTAATTTCCTAATTTACTTACAAACTGAACATTTCCGCCGGAGCAACTATTCAGGCCTGTTAAACTCATCATTACAACACATTACCTATGAAGCTTTTTACTTTTATCTTTTGTTTTTTGGCAGCTGCACTCAGCAGCCAGGCTCAGTCAAGCGGGGGCCCCGATGCCTACGGCTACCGCTGGTATACTCAAAGCAGCAATTCTCCCAATAAACCTACCTACAGTTGGGTTGACATCAGGTCAACCGGCACCCTGATCCAGGGGCTGGGAGATGACAATTTTGCCGGGCCATACAACATTGGTTTCGACTTTCCTTTTTACTGGACAAGCTACAACTCCCTCTACATTGGTTCCAATGGTTATGTTTCTTTTGATAATATCAATATCAGCTCCATCGCAACAGGCTTTCCCATCTTCCCGCTTGCTGACAATCGGGATGATGTAATTGCTCCTATGATGTGTGACCTGACATTGGCAACGGTCAATCCGAATTCTCCTAACCCAGGTAATGTTTACCTGTGGACCAATAATTTTGACAGTTGCATTATCAGCTATGTAAATGTTCCTTTTTGGACCAATAATGTGAATCAATATGCGGGTTCCAATACCTTTCAGCTTATCCTTACCAAAGCGGATAGCAATATTACCTTTCAGTATCAAAATCAAACGGGGATTTATGATCCCGCCTATAATTTCGCACAAAACCCTGTTGTTGTGGGAATTGAAAACGCTACGGGTACCATCGGTCTAACGACCTATAATGACTCGCTTATAGCGGCTGGTACAGCGATTAAATATGACTATCCCGGAAGCACATCTTTTGTAGCCAAGGACGTAGAGCCAGCCTGGGTAGGCAACCCCAAAAATGGGGGCTTCTTTTACCCCTATCATCGGGGACCTTTTAGAGGTGTTACCCAGATTGACAATGTGGGCAATATTGCCGTCGGAGATACGGTAGACGTCGACTTGTTGGTCCTGGACGCAGCTAATTTCCCCCGACATACGGATCAGGATCGCCTGCCTGTTATTGGCCTGGGCGGTAGCATCAATGTGCAATTTGGTACCGGGTACCTCATGAATGTGGCCGGACATTATACCTACCGGGTTGAGACGACACTTGCCGGAGATATTAACCCGACCAATGACCTGGTAGAAGTCGAGTTGATTGCCACAGATACCACCCAACGCAGCATGATGCTGACCTATTGGAATGGCAGCGCCCTGCCGGGCACAACCACCTCCTGGAATGGAGGGGGATCAGATGACGGTATTGGCTTATATTTTGAGCCTCCTTATTATCCTGTGGAACTGACGCAGATGGAAGCTTTTGTAAATGTTACTACGGGCCAAATCGGAACCACCAGCTTTGAAATGCGCGTTTATGCAGATGATGGCCCTCCTGGCCAGGGCACATTATTGGCAAGCGTCTCAGTACCCAGGCTTTCCGTCACGACGAATGCATGGAATGTATTGACCCTCCCCAATCCGGTAAAAGTTGATTCAGGCGGTGTATACATCGGCTGGTATATGACAGGTACCAATATTGCATTAGGGATGGAAACTTCACGTCCTTTCAGCTTCAGATCCTATGAGGTTTTGAATGATACCTGGTCAACCTTCCGCTTCGGAGATGTCCAGGACCCCATGGTCAAGCTTCACTTTGACAAAGCCTGTACTGTCCAGGGACTCAACCTGGGTGCCGACACAAGTATCTGTAGCAATGACACCCTATATCTGGACGCTGGTGCAAACAGGCTTCTTACCCAATGGTCCACAGGTTCTTCCAATAGAGAGCTTACCGTTACCCAGCCCGGAACCTATTCTATTTATGTGGAAGATTCTTCTTTTTGCCGGGGCTATGACACACTCACCGTTTCTTTAATCCCGGCACCATCGGTCGACCTGGGTCCAGATACCTATTTCTGTGAAGGAGACAGTGTGACCCTGGATGCAGGCCCCGGTTTCAGTTCCTATTTATGGAACGATGGTTCTTCTGGCCAAACCCTAACCGCCCACATGACAGGCGTATATTACGTTACTATTTCCGACTCCAGTGGCTGTGTGGAAGAGGACATTGTCCTGGTATCTGAAAATCCCAATCCTTTTATCTTCCTCGGACCCGACATCGTCGGTTGCGTAGGCGAACCTGTCCCCCTATCTGGCGACCCTGGCTTCTCGACCTATTTCTGGTCTACAGGTGATGCACTTGCCAATATCATCGTGACACAGCCTGGAACATATTGGCTGACTGTCACTGACCAGTTTGGCTGTATGAATACAGACACCATTAATATCACCATGGATGGTGGGAATATCAATCTGGGGCCAGATGTAACATTATGTGAGGAAGACAGCATCATACTCGATGCGGGTTCAGGATTTAGTGCTTATATCTGGTCAAATGGAGCACTCACACAAACCCTTGTCATAAAAAGCTCAGGCACTTATGATGTAACGGCGATTGATGGGAATTGCAGGGCAATGGATACCATTGTGGTAGATGTAGACCCTTTACCGGTACCCGATTTTTCTACAGTTCCTACCAGCAACCTGCAACGTTTTGCCTTTCAAAACCTTTCCCAGTTTGGCCTCACCTCCACATGGGACTTTGGCGATGGGCAAACCAGCACTTCCACCTCGCCGATCCATACTTTTCCCGCTCCGGGAAAATACGTGGTGTGCCTGACAGCCCACAACCTCTGCGGAGACAGGGTGCATTGTGATACCATTGCCACAGGCAATGTCTCCCTCAACGATCCCCTCCAGGAAAATCTGAAGATTTTCCCCAATCCCGCCTCCCAACGGTTCTACCTGCAGGTAGAGGGAATCCAACTCAATAACACCCAGCTACAGCTGCTCGATGTCAAAGGACGTGTCCTTTATACGCAGGCTGCCGGCGTCCTGAAGGACGGAGATCGTGTGGAGATCGCCCCAGGCGATCTGGCGAAGGGAATGTATATGTTACGGATTAGTTCTGATTCGCATCAGGTGGTGCGAAAAGTGATGATTGAATAAAGAAAATGTATAAGGGCGCCAATTGGCGCCCTTCTTTTTTACTTCAACCACTTAGCCAGCTCCCGCTGGTTCGCCTTACGTGCAATCTTATAAGGCGTCCTTCCAAAGAAGTCTTCGATGGTTTTATCAGCTCCTGCTGCAAGCAGGTATTCGATCATGGCCAGGTCTGCATTTTGGGCTGCATAGTGCAGGGGCGTCATACCGGATTCGCCCCGGGCATTGACATCAGCACCTTTTTCTATAAGAAGGCCCAGGTGATTTAGGTCATTGGCATAAGCTGCCATGTGGACGGGCTGCCAGCCTTTGTTATCCTTAAGCGAAAGGTCAGCGCCTGCGCCTATAAGCATCGCACTCAGCTCTTTGCGGCCTTCAAGCAAGGCCATATGCATAGGCGTGCGGCCATTGCGATCCAGCGGATCGAGGCTGTGGCCATTGGCCAGGAGGAGGACAACTATGGAGCGGAAATTATGATGAACCGCCAGATGCAAAGGGCTTTCTGATGACCCTGTCCGCACTTCCATCGAAACCTTTTTTTCCTCCAGAAGCTTTCCTACCAAAGTATCTGCTCCTGCTTCTATGGCTTCCAAAAGCAGGTATTTTCCTTCTATCGGATCGGAAAAATTTCCATTAGCATCCAACAATTGCGTAGCTATTTTTTCATGTCCCAAAGCAAGCGCATGAAAAATAAATGGGCTACCCATGGGATGTTTTGCCAAAGCCAGATCGGCATCATACTGAATCAACAGAGGCAGCTGGCTTCCTTCCCCTTTTTCCATACAGAAAATAAGCGCCTGCTCACACAGAAAAGAAATGCTCGAATCTTTTTTGGATGCCAGAATTTTGAGACTGGGTTCAATCTGTGCCTTGTAGGAAAGCAGTTTTTGAATGATGCTATTTGCCTGCTTTTCAGCGGCATAGGCAAGAGGTGTCATGCCCTCTCCATTGGCGTGGTTTACGTCAGCGCCTTTTTCCAGCAAATCATCTATCAGGTGATTATGCCCCAGGCGGATTGCCATCATCAGCAAATTATCGCCCATGGCATCCGCCACGGCGACATTCGCCCCCACATCCAGAAATGTATTCAACAATTTTGCGCTGCCTTTTTCAGTAGAAAAAAGCAAAGCCGCATCCAGATCCATGCCCGTTTTTTGTTCCAAAAACATTCTCAACACCTCCATGGATTCTTTCTCTGTCGCGATGAGCAAAGGGCTTTTGCCCGATTCCCCCAACTGCGCCGGATTGGCTCCCTGCGAAAGCAGAAAAGTGGCAGATTTGATTTTATTTTCCGCTGCCGCCATTTCCAGCAAAGCCTGCTCACGGGTGATTTTTCCGGCGTTTTTTACGCGGAGTTCCGGCTTGAGAAGGATCGCCAGAACCTGGGCCTGGTCATGGTGCAGGGCAAACTCTGCCGGCGTTTTGCCGTCGAGGAGCATCTCATTTTTCAGCAAATTATTTTGCTGGGCGCGCTGAATATAGGAGACATCTCCATTGCTGATTTTACGTCCCAGCTCTTTGACAAAAGCCGTCTGAAGCGAAACTTTTTCGTCCAAAGCTTCTTTGAGCTTCGGATTATAAGCAAGTGCTTTGTCCACTTCGGCAAGTTGTTCGATCACATCTGTAGCCAGATAGGCTTTGAGCAGATAGGCGCCCGCCAGGGTCGAATCCAGCGATAGCGCAAGGCTCAATTGCTCCCTTCCTTCCTGTAAAAAAGCTTCCTGCTTTTCCAGTTCTTCATACCTGCGAAATTTTCGTTTTGCGATTTCCAGATGAAAAACGGCCGTTTTGAGCGAGTCGGGAGTAAGCTTGCCTGAAAGCGAGCAGGGAGGTTTTTCGCAGCTTTTTTCCAGAACGGAAGCTGTTTTATCCAATGGATCTCCATACACTTCAAAACGCGCTTCAGCTTCCGCATTGGCCTTTTTTTGATTGAAAAAAGCCTCCTCACAGCTGTAAAAATCCCTGTTGGCGAGGTAACAGTTTTCCAAAGATTCGTCCTCAGCCAGGACGGCTTTGAGCAGCGCATCCTGCGCGTACTCTCCTGCTGTGTGGGCTTTTTCGTTGTATTGGTCCTGCAGCTGTTGCCAGAGTTGCTGGACTTTGTTGCGCATCGCAATTTCTTTCTCGGCCAGGGCCATTTTTTCCTTATGTGTAGCTTCAGAAAGGCCTAAAGCCTCCGCCGCCTGGTAGGACTTCAGGGCTGCTTCGTATTCTTTTTTGTCAAACAAAATATCCCCCTCAGCCAAATGGCTGGCATAATAGGCAAGATCCATTTTCTCCTTCAGGCCATCGGCCGTGGGATTGGCATCCCATGCCTTTTGGTACAATTCAATGGCCAGAGAATAATTGGCGGCAGAAAAGGCCTTGTCAGCTTCTTTTTCCATTTCAGCAAAAACAGCCTGTTTTTCCCTGAATTGAATTTCTTCCTCCACAAATTGGAGACCTCCAAAATCGAGTTCGTAAATCTGTAATTTCTCCAATACAATCCCCTCTTCAAATGCCTGTTGCAGCCTTTGGAGCCAGGCGTTTTTTTCATCCAGGCTGTTAAATCTCCTTTTCAAAAAATCTTCCCACTCAAAACGAAAACTCACCGCATCGCCCCACAATCCTCCATGGGGAGGCGTAGCCCCCATATCAAATCGCAATATGCCCAGCCTTTGGCCTTCGCTGATTACATCAGCTTCCATGACCAGGCTGCGGATGCTGATAAGCTCCTTCACAGCCGCCAGATCCCGCATATTGTATGTTTTTCCCTTATAATGATACCGGGTCCCCAGATACCACTGAAGGTGAAAACTTGCCTGAGGTTGGCCTTCATTGTCATCCAGGGCCCATTTGATCGTCATGGAGGCCACATCTGGCCCATCTTTCCCCGCTGCGGGAACCATATTTTCAAGGCTTAGCGTACCGCGGTAATCTGACGAAAACAGCAGCAGGGGCAGGCAAAAGGTTATTAGGAGGAGTGACGGGAGCTTTTTCATGAAAAATGGGTTGTTGCGGGTTTTGAGTTTCGGGTTTCGGGTTCTTTTGAAGTTGCATGGCGAATTTTGCAAAAATTCTGGCTGGCTCCCAATCTGCCTCCCTGAGGGAGGATGTTTGGGGTGTGAATCTGAAAATGCGGCGAAGAAGAAAGCTTATTTGCTGGCAGATGCCTGAACGGTGACTTCCTTTTTGGTGATAAAAAAATAGGCCTGAAGCCATTTCATATCCCGCTCCTCCAACTCCGCGATACCTTCTACCTGCGCCCAGTGGGTAAACCATCCCATTTTTTTGCGCTCCGCTGTGAGGGCCGTAGCCTTCTCCTTACCAACGAACCAGGCGATCTTATAGCTTTTTTCGCCATTCAAATCTTTCTTCAGGATTTCTTCCACATGCTCCGCCCGTAGGTAGGGAGCCATTCGCAGGTAGTTTTCTTCCGAAAGCCCATAGACCAGGCGAAGCTGTTCTACCGCCACAAATTGTCCGATCAGGCTTTTGTATTTCAAAATCCGCTGGGTGAGTTTGGGACCGATGCCAGGAATGGCATCCAGGGCCGCAGAATCAGCCTGATTCAGGTTTATGATGGAGATTTGCTGCTGAGGTTTAGGGGAAAAAGAAGCTTTTTGCTTATACTTTTTGTACTTCCGGGGCTGCCAGGAGGAGCTGGACTTTTTTTCACCATCGGTCTGTTTTGCATATTGAAAATCATTTTTTTTCCACTTCTGCTGCTGTTCCAATAATAAAGGAGAAACTTGTCGGAGAGGCAATTCCGGTTTTTCCGTAAAAAAGGACCTCAATGCTGAAAAGCAGAGAATAAGGGCGATAAGCATCAGTATGCCTTGTTTTTGGGTTTGGGAGAAAATCATAAGAATAGTATTTAGTTTTTACTCATTAGACGCAGACTTTGCCGACTCATCAACAGTTTATCTTTTGCTTCCTTAGATAAAGCGTTTAATTTTGAAGGATCACTAACCCCACGAAATAACATTATGACTGCAACGCGAGATTTTGTACAAGCAAACCGTGACCGTTTTTTAGAAGAATTGATAGCCTGGTTGAGAATTCCAAGTATCAGCGCAGACTCTGCCTATAAAGGTGATGTAGTAAAAGCTGCAGACTGGCTGGTAGAAAAAATGGAGGCCCTGGGGATGAGCCGAGTGGAAAAATATGCAACGCCGGGCCATCCGATAGTTTATGCAGAAAAAATCATAGATGATACGCGCCCGACCATCCTGGTCTATGGCCATTATGATGTACAGCCACCAGATCCGATGAATCTGTGGAACAGTCCGCCATTTGAGCCTGTCATCAAAGATGAAAAAATATACGCCAGAGGCGCTTGCGATGACAAAGGCCAGGTATATATGCATGTAAAAGCGATAGAAGCGCTCAATGAAGAAGGCGAATTGCCCTGCAATGTAAAATTCATCATCGAAGGCGAAGAAGAAGTAGGCAGCGTCAACCTCGAGAGCTTTATCAAAAGCTATAAGGATATGCTGGCGGCGGACATCATTCTGGTTTCAGATACCTCTATGATCGCCAATGATACCCCTTCTATCACCGTGGCACTTCGCGGTATGTCTTATGTGGAAGTGGAAGTGGTGGGTCCCAACCGCGACCTGCACTCCGGAGTCTATGGCGGCGCCATAGCCAATCCTGTGAATGTACTCTGCGAGATGATCGCCTCGCTCAAGGATGCGACAGGTCGCATCACCGTGGACGGATTTTATGACAAAGTCATTGATCTGAGCGCGGAAGACCGCGCCGAGATGGCAAAGCAGCCATTTGATCTCTCAGCTTACAAAGCTGAGCTGGGCATCGCCGCCACAGGCGGCGGAGAGGACGGCTATACGCCGCTGGAGCGCTCCTCCATTCGTCCAACGCTGGACGTCAATGGCATCTGGGGTGGCTACATAGGCGAAGGCGCCAAGACTGTGCTGCCTTCAAAGGCAGCGGCCAAGATCTCCATGCGACTCGTTCCGGATCAGGATCCGGATGAAATAACAGCGCTTTTCAAAGCTCACTTTGAAAAAATCGCTCCTGACACTGTCAAGGTAAGCGTACATCCGCATCACGGCGGCAAAGCCGCCATGGTTTCCACCAGGTCTGCCGGCTATCAGGCGGCAGCCAGAGCGATGGAAACGACTTTTGGCAAAACGCCCATCCCTACCCGCGAAGGCGGATCTATTCCTATTGTAGCGCTGTTCAAGGAAGTCCTTGGACTGGAGACGGTTTTGATGGGATTTGGCTTGCATTCAGATGCTATCCACAGCCCCAATGAGCACTATGGTATTTTCAATTACCTTAAAGGAATTGAGACTATTCCTTATTTTCATAAGTATTTTGCCGAGTCGAAATAAGCCCGCCGCCCCATCGTTAGATTTTTGATTTTCACAGGAATTGACAAGCTTTGCCGTTCCAATTTAGTTTTTACGCCTTTTTTTAGCCAAACCATATCTCTTAAATATATATGTCAAAAAACGTACTTATAGTCGAGTCCCCTGCAAAAGCCAAAACAATCGAGAAATACCTGGGGGCAGATTTCACCGTAAAGGCCAGCTATGGCCACGTCAGAGACCTTCCCAAGGATGATAAAGCCATTGATATAGAAAATGGTTTTGAGCCCAAATACATCGTCATTGATGACAAAAAATCCGTCATCAAAGAATTGAAACAGCTGATCAAAGGAGCCGATAAGGTCTGGCTCGCGACTGACGAAGACCGCGAAGGAGAAGCCATTTCATGGCATCTTGCCAATGTGCTGGGCCTCGACCTGGCTACTACGCCCCGTATCGTTTTCAACGAAATCACCAAAAAGGCCGTCCAGGCAGCCATCGCTAATCCGCGATTTATTGATGAAAACCTGGTCAATGCCCAGCAGGCACGCCGCATCCTGGACAGGATCGTGGGTTTTAAGCTTTCGCCTGTTTTGTGGAAAAAAATAAAAACCGGTCTTTCTGCCGGTCGTGTACAGTCTGTAGCTGTGCGCATCGTCGTGGAGAGGGAGAAGGAAATCATGGCCTTCCTGGCCAGTTCTGATTTTCGGGTATCAGCAGATTTTCTGCTGGATAGTGGCGCACGTCTGGAAGCCAAACTGGGCAGTCGCCCCCAGGACAAGCAGGCTGCAGAAGACTTTTTGAATTCCTGCAAAGGTGCAAGCTATACCATCAGCAAGCTTGAAACCAGACCCGGCAAAAAGAGCCCCGCAGCTCCCTTTACCACCTCTACCCTCCAGCAGGAGGCCAGCCGGAAGCTGGGTTTCTCGGTTTCCCGTACCATGGTAGTCGCACAGCGACTCTATGAGTCAGGCCATATCACCTATATGCGTACCGATAGTGTGAACCTGTCCCAGACAGCATTGGACGAGGCTGGAGATGTCATCAATCTCCTGTATGGGAAGGATTTTCACAAAGCGCGCCAGTACAAGAATAAAAATGCTTCCGCCCAGGAAGCGCATGAGGCGATCCGCCCTACGGACCTCTCTGTCAGCTCTTTGTCTGAAGAAAGAGACCAGGAGCGCCTTTATGAGCTGATCTGGAAGCGCACCATTGCTTCGCAGATGGAAGATGCCCGCCTGGAAAAAACCACAGTGGATATTTCCCTTTCTACCAATGATGCCATCTTCAAGGCCAGCGGAGAAGTGCTGACTTTTGAGGGCTTTTTGAAAGTCTATCTCGAAGGCCAGGACGATGAGGAGGAAGAACAGGAAAATCCGGAAGGTGTTTTGCCTCCCATGGAAGTAGGCCAGGTCCTGGACTTAAAAGAAATGGTGGCGCTGGAGCGATTTTCGCGCCCTGCTCCCCGCTATACAGAGGCTAGTCTGGTGAAAAAACTCGAAGAGTTAGGGATTGGACGTCCGTCCACCTATGCACCTACCATCTCAACCATCCAAAAGCGTAACTATGCGATCAAAGACGCACGCGACGGAGAGGAGAGAAGCTGCCAAATGCTCATCCTGAAAAAGGATAAAGTAGCGGTTACCGAAAAAACCGAAATCACCGGAGCTGATAAAAACAAATTGTTTCCCACAGATTTGGGCATGGTGGTAAGCGACTTTTTGGTGAAATTTTTTCCTGATATCCTTGATTATTCATTTACCCGTCAGGTAGAGGAAGAATTTGACCATATCGCTCAGGGAACGAAAGAGTGGCATGAAATGCTCAGCGAGTTTTACAGCAAATTTGCTCCTCTGGTTGAAGATACCATCAATAATGCTGAGCGCGAAGGAGGGGAAAGAGAACTCGGTGTTCATCCGGAAAATGGCAAACCCGTTATCGCCCGACTCGGTCGCTTCGGACCTATGGTCCAGATCGGGGGCCGCGATGATGAGGAAAAACCTCAATATGCCAAGCTCCGCTCCGACCAGCGCCTGAGCACTATCACAATGGAAGAGGCCCTGGAGCTTTTCAAACTGCCCCGAGTCCTCGGAGAGTATGAAGAGCAGGCTGTAAAAGCCAGCATTGGCCGTTTTGGCCCTTATGTGCAAATCGGAAAACTCTTTGTTTCGCTCAAAGAAGATGACCCTTACGAGATTGAACTCCCCCGCGCCATAGAGCTGATCGAAGCCAAGCGCGAGGCAGACAGAAATAAGATTATCAAGGTCTACAATGACGATGTCAGCATCCTCAACGGCCGCTGGGGCCCTTACATCAAATATGGAAAGGAGAATGTCAAAATCCCCAAGGACGTAAAAGAACCCGCCAATCTGACGATGGAGGACATAGAGAAGCTTCATGAGGAGCATTTGAAGAAGCCTAAACGGGGAAAAAGCAGGAAGAAATAATAGTTCGAAATCCCATATTTTTTTAATCAAAAAAAACCGCTAATTTCCCCTACCCTTAGGTATTGGAATGCAAGAACTGCAAAATAGATTAGCGACATCTTATCCCATATATCGAAAGATATGGCAGGCGCTGAAAGAGGATGATCCCTATCCTTTTTCCATCACGGAGTATTTCAGTTTTCTGGGGTATCAGACCAAAGGTGCCTGCAAACGTGCGGTGCAAAACCACCCTGAACCCCTTATGCAGGAGCGCATGCGCCTGATGAACGAGCGTCACGCGCCTGATTACCTGCTTGAAAAAGGATTTTTTCTTGAATTTGCGCGCAAGCGCAAGAATGCAGACCCATGGATCAAAGACCTCAGTCTTTGGTACCAGGCTGAGTGTCTGCGCCAGCAGATCCTGCATTTTGAGGACGATCCCAAAAAGCGGGAGCTTAGCTGGCTGGAGTTGGAGGAAAAGGAAAAAGGGCCTTTTTATACCTATAGCCTGGATACCTTCACGCTCGCACGCTCTCTCCTACTTGACCCCAGAACTGTCTTCGACTTATTGAATGAAAAAGGACTGCTGTCCTTTGCCGCCAGGGTTGGATTCCGGGAGGAATCTCTCTGGCTGGAAGCTGAGCATGAAAACGGCAAAGTTTTCATCCCCTACGCCTCCTTCAACAGCCTGGACACCCATTTGCGCAGGAAGTTTTTGGCCTTGCTTCAGTGTATTTACGACGAAGCCAAATTGAGCGGAGAACAATACCAGCTGATGGAAGGCCTCGCAGAAGCCCTGGAGGAAATGCTCACAAAGCAGGAAGACTATGATGAAGAGCGGGAAGAAGAAGCGCGAAAGCAAAGGGAAAAAATCGAAAAGAAAAGACACGAAAACCTGCGTCTGCACTACAAGCAGGCAGCCCGCCTCTGCCATCCCGACAAATTTGAAAGCACCGACAAGCAAGACCTCGCCCACCGCCTCTTCCTTGAACTCAGCACCGCCTATGAAGAAGAACAGCTCAAAGAAGTACAGCAGATACATCTTCGGGCCATTCATGCTTTGGGAAATAAAGCAGATCTGAAGGAGTACCGGGAGCTGGAGAAGGTGTAAGCTTTCGGCTATTATTCGTTTTTTTTTATCTATTCCTTGCAATACTTTTGGTTTGTTCATGAACAAATTTACTTTTCAGCCTTAATCTCTGTTTATCCAAGTACCGTATAGTAATTGTCAACTGTCCATTTTCCATTTTCCATTTTCCATTTTCCCTTGTCCCTTATCCATTTTCCCTTGTCCATTCACCATGCCTGAAATCCAGAGCAAGGCTCTTCCTATCATTTTTAACCATCCTAATTAATTCAAAATTATGAAAATTTTACCCCCCTATTACTTTCAAAGCAATAACTTTATGTATTGTCACCCTGTTTGCAATTAACCCATTAAATGCTCAACAATTGTTCTGTGGCAACAGTACTCCCTCCAATTGTAACCTTACTGTCAACACCTTCACAGCTGAAGAAATATCAACTTTTCAGTTTGGTGTTGCTCACTTCAAAGTAGGCCCCAATCGCCAACTTTTTATTGTTCCGAATTTAGGAAATGGAGGCTTTAACCATTTGTCCCAATCGGGAGATGTAGGAATTTTCTTTTCTGATGGACTGGCAGGTGGTGCTCAGAATCAAGACGCGGGTTTGGTACTGGGGCCCTGGACGGGAGGCTGGGCCAAGGGTATTCGGATTGCAGCTAATGGCAAGGTGGGCATAGGAATCGCGATTCCACAGGCTGATTTGGATGTAGATGGCGACATGCATACAGAAGGCAATGTTCACATGGAGGGCGATGTTCAGATTGGTCAAAAGTTGGCAATCGGTATGCCTCCATCAGGCAATGCGGCCTCACTTCATATTCAGGGGGACTTAAAGATAGCTGATGCCAATGGAGACAATCAATTTGAGGTGGACCAGGCCGGTGTCGTACATTGTAGAGAAGTAGAAGTGAATACCATTCCTATTCCTGATTATGTGTTTGACTCAGATTACAGGCTCATGCCCTTATCAGATTTGAGAACCTATATTGATGAAAATAGCCATCTACCGGGTATCAAATCAGCAAAAGAATACGAAGAAAAAGGCAGCATTGCCTTGACAGAATTAAGCGTAAAACTGTTGGAAAAGGTAGAGGAATTAACCCTTTACACCTTGCAGTTGGAAGAAAAAATTCAGAAACTGGAGCAGCAGGTCCAAACGACAAAGCCTTAACCCATTCCTTGCAAAAGAAACATCATGAAAAAGACAAATCCTAACCGGCAAGCAGCTTACTTGCAGGCCCCTTTTTGTATAAGTCCCGGCATGGCATCCAGCCTGCTTGTCATGCTTTGCCTGGGCCTGCTCCTGCTCAGTGGTTGCCGCTGCGACGACCCTGCCGACCCCGACTGTCGCAACTATGATCCATGCTTTGGGCAGGAGGAGACGCGTGCGGATTTTGAGATGTTTGAGCTCACCGAATGGGGAGATACATTGAAAACACCAACCGGAAAAATTGCACATGGAAAAAGTTTGCTCCTGGTAGCAACTCAAAAAGATATTGAAGAATATCAGTGGAAAATTGGGTCAGATACTACCATCAGAAAAGGGAAAGAAGTTTGCATCTCTTTCGGTCAACCTTATGGAGAAATTCAGATCACGTTAATTGTGAAGAAAACACCAGATCAAATTTGTTTCCCTCATGATGACGGCGCTGATACACTTCGTAAGGCGATTGATGTTGTATCAATTCAGGACCTACCGATCTGGGGTATTTACAAAGGATACAATGAAGACCAACCGGATCACATATTTGAGGTTGAAATAAAACTGGACACGGTTTTCAATGGTGGATCCTCTTTTCTGATTGAGAATATGTACAACTTCCCTGAAGGTTGTCCGAAGCTCCAACCGCTTAGGGTAGCAGCAAATGGCTTTAGTTTACAGCAAGCTGGCGGAGTCATAGCCAGTTGCCTGGATCCTCGCGGCATTGGCTTTCTACTTTCAGCAGATTCACTTATTATTCCTTTTTCTGTACCTGAGACGCAAAAAATAGAAAACAACAATTTATTAAGCAGAACTTTTATCGGAACAAGACAATGAAACATATAATCCCGACAATCCGAATCGAGACCATCCTGATGGGCATACTGCTAGCAGCAATATGCCTGTTTTCTCCTGCCTGCAAAAAACCCTGCTTCGATCCGCAAAATCCTGACTGTGAGGATTATGACCCCTGCTATGGAGAAAAAGAAACAAGCGCAGCCTTTGGCATGTATGAAACGATATTTTGTTCATTTACTGACACCATGCTAAAGGCAACCGATACTACGATGGGCGGATACGTTCAATTCATCGCACAGGACTTTCTGGAAGAATACCAATGGAAAGTAGGCCAGGATGCCCGCATTTTTACCACCAAAAGCTTCAGGCTAAACTTTACCGGATTTACGGGAGATGTTGAGGTACAACTCATCGGCAAAAAAAGCCCTAACCAGAGTTGCTTTCCACAGGATGATGGGATAGACACGGTTACCCGTATTTTACACTTGACGGGGATTACAGAAGAAGTTCATCCTTTCTGGAACAAAAAGTATAGAGGTTATTCCACAGATGAGCCTGATTCTATCTATACCATTGACTTTACGGAAATTCCTATTGGCGGCCTGGGGCTTAATCATTTCCCCAGGGGGTGTGACAGGCCAGACAATTGGATGATTGGAATAAATAGCAACTATACAGGCTTTTGCCTGCTAAATCGAGATTCTTCAAATTTCCATGACTGTGGGTTTCCCACGGGTTATGGAGAATTGGCCTCTGATCGGAAAAGCCTGCATATCTATTACCGTGTTACAGAAAATGATGAAAGAGTAAGTAAGGAATTTGTTGGTACAAAAATAGAATAAGCATGAAGGATAAAAATACATATCTCCCTTTCCCTGCTCGTTTATTGACAGGATAACAGGATTATCAGGATTATCATACAGTCCTGATTTTCCTGAAAACCTTGTGAATCCTGTTATCCTGTTTATGCTCACCGCCCCACCACCAACTTCTTCGTCAACAACTTCCCTCCCGCCTGAAACTTAATCACATACATGCCCGCAGCCAATCCGCTGACATCAAGCCTCACTTCATGCTTCCCGGCCTCAAAGGCTTTTCCCTGCAAAATCATTTTGCTCATCCTGCCATCCAGGCTAAAGATGCCCAGCATCACGGCATCTCTTTCTCCCAGGAAGAAAGGAATGCGGACCTCCTCGCGGGCCGGATTGGGGTAGAGCGGAAAAAGTGCGACTTCATTCGATTCAAAAGGAATCGTCAACTCCACCACATTGGACATGGTATAGCTGCCGTCGAGGTCGACCTGCTTCAGGCGATAGTAAAATCGCCCGCCCCAGGCCACTTCTGTGTCCATAAACTGGTATTCATAACGGCCATCAGGGCCGTTGGGGAAGGGCTGGGCACTGACGAAGTCAATGGATTCAAAGGTTTCTCCATCTGCGGAACGCAGGATTTCGAAACCCGAATTGTTGATTTCATTGACCGTGACCCATGACAGATGGGCAGCACGGGATTCGACCTTTGCGTCGAAGGATACCATATCAACGGGAAACACATTGGTTCCGCGAAACTCCCAGATACACTGGTTGCCGCCGGTTCCATCTACCAGGAGGATATAATCTCCGGAGGGTAGGTTGGGAATGTTCAGGTTGATCAGGTTGGTATCTACGACACAACCATAAGCGGTCTCGGTGCTGAGGTCGCAGGTAGGGTTTTGGGGTCCTCCGGCATTGGAGAAAACCCCCATTTGCAAAGTGGGCGAGATGCCCAATCCCTGGCAATTGATGTTGCTAATGGTCAGGTCCAGCTGGCCTGTGGCCGGATGATTGAAGGTATACCAAACGGTATTTTCATTGGTTGCCCAGAGTTGCTGGTTGTTGGGCGCATCGCAAAAATCGGTGCCGGTATGGGCGCGCGCGCCCCAGGCATCGGGTTCGGCATAAGGGCCACTTTTGGGCGAAGTCGCCTCGTAGTTGCAGCCTATGCCCTCCAAAGGAAGGGCCGTATAGCATTTGTCGGCGGGAGCCGTAGGCTTGAGTTGATTGATTTTGATGTCAAAACCCTGATCATCTTCCTCCCAAATGCGGATATATACCCGCTCGCCGGGCCTTCCGTCTACGCGGATTTTTCCATTGGTACAACCAAAAAGACAGGCGACTTTTCCGCAACCGCGAAACTCCAGGCCGGAGCAATCTCCGGTACTGGTGGTGTACCAGGCGTAAGCCACATCGGTCTCACAGAGGTTGATCGCGCCATTGGCGACGCAGCCGCCCAGGTTTTCGAACTGGATCTCCACCCCACCTGTCCTGGCAGGCAAGACAGCGCTAAACCACACATCCATCGGCGTGGCCGATCCCTGGCAGCCGCTCAGCGGCGCGGTGGTGGAAGCCGTGGGTTTCGAACCGTTGGAACGGTTCACGAGGTAGTTGACAGGCACGGTGGCCTGGACTGGATTGCTACAGTCAAAAGGCTGGCTAAAAGCCAGTGGAACCGCGCTTGCGCATTCGTCACAATCATTTTTGATCGAGCGAATTTGGGTAAATTCAATTTCAAAACCCTGATCATCGCCTTCCCAAACGCGCAGGTATATCCAATCTCCTTCGGCTCCATAAGCCTGAATATTGAAGCGTTCTTTGTCTACACAGGAGAGGTAACTCAAAGAGCTGCAACTTCCCCCGGACCCGGCATTGTATGCCGCGACGCGTATATCCGTTGAGCACAAAAAGCCGCTGCAACCGCCCCGGTTTTCCCAGGCGATGTCCAGGCCATCGGATTCGATGGGAATTTGGATTTTAAACCAAATATCTTCGCTATTGCCAGCCAGCCAGCCACAGGCTGGAGCGGGACTGGTCGTGGAATGCGTTGCCGCATTCGTGCCATTTTGATCAATATCATAAACGACTCCCAGGCCTGCGCCTGAAGTAAGCCAGGCACCGCCGCCACAGGCGACATGGGGGGCCGAGGGGGAGGCCAGGGTGATGGCTGCACTGCAATTGTCATTGACTACGGCACCATAGGCAGAGGCTATGCCTATGGCAAGGCATAGCATCATCAGAATGTGGGTAAAAAAACGCTCCATGAGAATATCGGTTTACAAGTGAATATTCGGAGCTCTCTCGTGTGTTGTTTTTGCGCAGCGGAATGGGAACGACTTACATATTGGTTTATTATATTATTTTTTGATAATCCGCTCGATAAAATATCTATCCTCGGTAGTTATCTCCAAAACATAATAAGCCGGAACCAGGTAATTCATATCTATTTCAAATACATTTTCCCTACTCTGCCGTTGTAAAATCATGCGACCTTGCAGGTCAAAAAGGCGAATCTGGGCTGTTTGTCCACGTAATTCAGGGATGCGGATATGGAGTTGATCAGTGGTGGGGTTAGGAAAAAGCTGTGCTTCCAGCGGAGCCAATTTGCTCTCCAGACCCAAAGTGGGCACTTCGCCACGGAGCGAGTCCTGGTAAATGACTTGCGTCACTACTTCGTTCCCGCCCAGGGCTGTCGTATTGATTTGCAGGATGGGAATATCCATTCCCTTTGCCAGCCATTTATATTCCACCCGTGGAATGGTGGGAACCTTAAAGTTGATAAGGGTGTCGAATTTGATGGAGTCTTCTCCCATGATCTCACTCCGGACACGGATAGCATCAAAGGTCCCAAAAGGAGTGGTGATGCTGCCCCAACCGTCTACTTCGCTTTTGCGGGTGCGATCCTGACGGATATAAAAGCTTCCCAGGCCAGGTATCTGCAAGTCCAGGATAGCCTGCGAAAAACCAGAGTCTGTATCCAAATAATTCAGCGGAAAGCGGTAAACCACATCTACCGGATCTTTCTCTAAAAAGATCGGCAACAGGCCATTCAAAAGGGTAGCCTGGCCCATATCATTGTAGGCTGAAGCATTTTTTTCATTTATCTGATACCCGCCAGAAAAAGACACCCCACCTATCGGCAGGCTATCGGCTGAGGTACGGATATATTGAACAAGGTTAGCTTTGGATGATACCGAAAAGAGCAGGGTAAACGGAAGGTCTGAACGAGAAATGAAGCTATCCACCTGCTGGAATTGAGGCATCAGCCCACTGAAATCCCAGTTAAAATTGGCACCTGTCGGCCCCGGATCGACAACGATCAGGGTATCGGCCGTACTTGTCCGGGGTCTGTCCCCTGGAGAAGGCATATCACTTTGTTCAATTGTGATCTGAGTCTGCGCATGCAGGCCAAAAAAGCCCATCAAAACGAATAAACTGGCAAAAATGAAGATCTTTTTCATGTATGGCTGAATTAACAAATTAATAATGGTCTCAATTAGCGAAATAGCGCGCTAAAAAGAAAAAAGTTGTAGATTCAAAGTTTGAATGGTTTCAGCTAAGGAGCATTTTACTAAAAACACACAAATTTTCATCTGTTTTGAATGGAAGGTTAATTGATTCTTCACACCCTTTTGAGGTGATTTATGCCTTGTATCATCATGAATACCTCGGTTGTATGGTTTCTCCCCATGCAGTAGAAATCATGCCCAGCGGGGATTTAAGTTTTGCCTACCAAAGGTTACATCCAGAAAACCTGGAACAATTTGCCCATCAACTCGATGAGGTGGATTATAAATTGATTGAGCTTTGTGCAGAAATATATCCGAAAAGGATCATTAAAAAATTCAGGGGGAACCCCAGGGAAGAGCACACTTTTTTTACCGAAAAATTTACAGGAGAAGTAGCCAAAAGTATCCTTCGCCAGATTCAACGCCAAATGGCGAAAATCTTGCCCATGCTGAGTGATAGAAAAATCTACTCCATGGCCAATGATGGCTATCCGGCACACAAGAAAATTACTTTTGTCCACGAAAAAGCTCGGATCCAATTTCATTTCCTGCAATATGATAAGGAAGGCAAGCTCTATACGGATCACTTCCGCTATTTCCCTACCATCCGAATCGATGACACCCCTTTAAAATTTATCAACAAAAACGCCATCCTTCCTTGTGAAGATCCTGCCTGGATGCTGGTAGAGGAAAAGCTGTTGACTTTTGAAAGAGATGTGGAAGGGAAAAAGCTTAAGCCTTTTTTGAAAAAGTCCTTCATCTCGGTCCCCTTACGGCAGAAAGAGGTGTATTTCACCACTTTTGTTCCTCAGCTCATCGAGCAATACTATGTGCGATCTCAATGCTTTGGCATCCGCACCATACAGGAAGATCCGGCTTTCAGCCTGAAGGTCGAAGAGCTCGATGAGCTCTCTTATGCCTTTAAACCCCAGGTCACCTACGGTGAGTATACCCTTAGCCTCAAGGAGGTAAGCATCGCCAAAGCCATCATGAAAAAGGAAGATGATGAGTTTGTTTTTTACAAAATAAAGCGAAATGTCTGGGCCGAGGATGAAATAAGAAGGCTGCTTGACAAAGTCAAGCCCTCCCCTACCAGCCTCACCCCCTGGGAATACATTCCCAGAGAAACAGGTCTGGCCTGGCTGGCTCAGCACGCTTCCTATCTGGAAGCCAAGGGCGTAGAAATCCTGCAGCCTAAAAAGGATGCAGAAATCAACCTGGGCCAGCCCAAACTGGAGATGGAAACCACCGAAGAAGGCGACTGGTTTGACATCAAAGCCATCGTCCACATTGGGCCCTTTCGCATTCCTTTTATCAAATTCAGAAAGCATATCCTGAGCGGCAAACGCGAGTTCAGGTTGCCTGACGGCAGCATTTGTATACTGCCTGAGCATTGGTTTTCTGACTTCCGGCACCTCCTGGAAGTCTCTGAAAAGAAATCAGAGGAAAACTTACGCATACGCAAGTATCAGGCTCCGCTGCTCAATTTCCCCTCCCGCCAAAAAGGCCAGGACATAGACCTGATGACCATCCTGAATGGCAAAAAGGACATTCCCGCCATTGAACCTCCAAAAGGCCTGAAAGCCGAATTGAGAGGCTACCAATTGGAAGGGCTGAGCTGGCTCAATTTCCTCCGGGGCCACGGGATAGGCGGTATATTGGCCGATGATATGGGTTTGGGAAAAACATTGCAGACGCTGGCCTTGCTGCTGCATGAAAAGGAAAGAGGTATACAAGTGCCTTCTTTGGCCATTTTGCCTACTTCTCTTATGCATAACTGGCTCAATGAAGCCAAAAAATTTGCGCCGGACCTGCGGGTAATGATACATGCCGGGATACAGCGAAGCAAAGATATATCCGTCTTTTCGGATTTTGATCTTATCCTGACGACCTATGGCCTGGCCAGGCAGGATCTCGATATTTTGGTACAATTTCCCTTTCACTACCTGATTCTGGATGAAAGTCAAACGATCAAAAATCCCACTTCCAAGACCGCTAAAGCAGTCAAAAAACTGATATCACATCACAGGCTTTCCCTCACAGGAACGCCCATCGAAAATACCGTCATGGACATCTGGTCGCAGATGTCATTTCTTAATCCGGGTTTGCTGGGGAGTGAGAACTTTTTCAAAAAGTTTTATGTCCAGCCTATCGAAAAGGGTAAAGACCCTGCACGGATCGCCAAATTGAGAAGGATCATATATCCTTTTATCCTTCGCCGCCGCAAGCGGCAGGTGGAAAAAGAACTGCCACCCAAAATCGAGCGACTCCACTACTGCGGCATGGATGAGGCGCAAGCTGAATTCTATGAAGAAACCCGCAACCAATACCGCAATTACTTGCTGGAACTGGTCAATAGCGGCACCTATAAGCGAAATAAACTGAATTTATTAGCTGGTCTGCAGAAGCTCCGACAAATCGCTATCCACCCCCAATTGGTGGAAAAAGGCAAATATTCATTGGAACAAAGCGGGAAATACCTGGAAGTGAAGCGGATGGTGCATGAAGTCATCAGCAAGAAATCCAAGGTGCTCGTATTTTCACAATTTGTAAAAATGCTTCAATTGCTCAAGGACGACCTGGACAAAGAAGGCATCCCCTATAACTACCTGGATGGCAGTACCAAAGACCGGGCAAAAGAGGTTGAAGAGTTTCAAACCAATAAAAAGATTCCGGTATTTTTGATCAGCCTCAAGGCTGGAGGCGTCGGTCTCAACCTGACAGCGGCAGATTATGTTTTCATCCTGGATCCCTGGTGGAATCCGGCGGTCGAAAACCAGGCAATAGACCGTAGTCATCGTATTGGGCAGAAAAAAACGGTCTTTTTCTACAAATTTATCACGGAAGAAACGATAGAAGAAAAAATCCTGGAGCTACAAAAGCGGAAAGCCAAGCTTTCAGATGACATCATCTCTATTGAAGATGATGTGTACAAAGGGATGACAGAAGAGGATTTTGCAGCCTTTTTGGGGTAGTGAATGGCGCTCAATACGCCAGCGTATACAAAAAATCAATCCGATCTTCTGCGCCGCGCTCGCGCGCCATCTTGCGCGCGGCCATATCCGCCCTTCTCATCGGATCTATGATCCGATATTTGCCACGCAAAGCGCTGATGATATGCAGGCTTTCGGCCTGGCTGATCTCATGCCCGCCACTCACAAAGACAGGCTTGGTGTCTGCACGGGTTCGCAGGGCATAGCCCAGCGTCTCTTCCTCCCACCTGATGGGAAGCGCGCTTCCTGCTTCAGGAGGAAGCTTTCCTTTTTCATAAGGCAAAAGGGAATCTTTGGCCAGGCCAATGGTAGAGATACCGGCTTTCACGCCGACCCAGGAGGCCAGCCCCATCTTGCGGGGATGGGCGATACCATGCCCATCAATGATGAGCAAACGAGGCCGCAGGCCTTGTACCGCTTCCAGTTGCGAGAGCAAATGCAGCAGCAGCGGCCCTTCGCGAAAAGCGAAAAAGCCTGGAATGTATGCCTGTGTGACAGGGAGAATCAGGCCGTAAAGGCCCATTTCGCCATATTCATAGCTGACTATGTCAGCTGCTATATAGGCTGTTTCGTCAGCGTATTGCACATCGAGTGTGCATATCAATCCGCCTTTTTTCATCAAAAAAGGAGAGTCGTCCCCGAAGATTTTGACTTGCTCCGCGAGGAGCAACTGCTGCTGAAGAAATTGTGATTGAATATGAAATGGTTTTAGAGGTGTTAAGCCACTTTCAGTCCAAACATAGCTGTGCTATGAACTGCCTGTAGGCGCTCTAAAATAGAAATCATTTCGCTGACATCCTCGTCCCGTAACATATAAATGGTTTTTTTGCCAGCTCTTTGAGAGGTCAAAACACCTTTGTTTTTCAGGATTCCCAGGTGGTGAGAGGCTATTGCCTGCTCTATATTCAAATGTGTATGGATATCTGTGACAGATAGCGGGCCGCCCTGGTCCAGGAGATCGACGATGGCGATTCGTATAGGGTGGGCGATTGCCCGCATGACTTCTGTAGAATTTTCAAGAAAATGTGAAGAAAATCGACTTTTCATGATAGTATATTTTATGATTTTACGTCTGATACGTATGAATATTCCTTTATTTTAATTACAATGCAAAAATACCAATAATTATTTATAATGATTAACGAAAATAATAAAAAAATGTTAATTTTTTATAAAATTATCTAAAAAAATTACAATATGTTAATTACAAAGGGCTTTTTCTTTCTTAAAATAATTGGTTTGAAAACAAAGATTCCTTTACGATCTGATTACCTTAGCTGTTGTTAACAAATCATTAAAATCATATATATCTATGCGGCTATCTTTAAATCCTGAAGATTTCACCTATACCGGGAAAAAAAAGCTTTCCTTAAAGGATGCACCCAACCTGATCCCCCCCCTATATAAAGGCAAAAAGGAGTATAAAAAGTTTCTACAGGAGTACCAGGATGAGACCAATGAGCTACAGAAAATGATGTATGCCCATGATCGGTATTCGATGCTGCTGATATTTCAGGCGATGGATGCGGCGGGGAAGGATGGTACCATCAAGCATGTGATGTCGGGCATCAACCCTCACGGTCTTCAGATTTTTTCCTTTAAAAAACCTTCTACCAATGAGTTGGACCATGACTTCATGTGGAGAACCAGCAAATGCCTGCCTGAAAGAGGACGATTGGGCATTTTCAACAGATCTTACTATGAGGAGGTGCTGGTCGTAAAAGTGCATCCTGAAATCCTGACCAAATACCAGTTGATTCCAAAGGAATTTATCACGGATGTAGAGGAGGTGTTCCAACAACGCTATGAGGACATTAAGAATTTTGAGAAATATATCCATCGGCAGGGAATACGCGTAATGAAGTTTTTTCTCAACTTATCGAAGGATGAACAAAAAAATCGCTTCATAGACAGGATTGACAGACAGGACAAAAATTGGAAATTTTCAGAGGCAGATGTGAAAGAACGGCATTTTTGGCCTCAATATATGGAAGCCTATGAGCAAGCCATCAATGCCACAGCCACAGAGCATGCTCCCTGGTATGTCATCCCGGCAGATGATAAAAGGAATATGCGCCTGATCGTTTCCCAGCTTATACTGGATGAAATGCGCAAACTGGACATGCATTATCCCATCGTTACGGAGGAGCGAAAAGCGGAATTGCAGCAGATAAGAAAGGATTTGACCGAAAGTTAAGGCACGATTATTCTCCTTATATTTGTATCCATCTGAGATGCCTTATGAAAAAATATACCCCAGAAACCGCCGTTGAGAAGTTGAAGGAACTGCCTGGATGGGCATTTGAAAATGATGGAATAGAGAAAAAGTTTGTTTTCAACAATTTTATCCAGGCCATGGGCTTCATCAATCAACTGGCATTGTATGCTGAAAAAGCAAACCACCATGCAGAAATATTCAACGTCTATAATAAAGTCAATATCCGCCTCAGTACGCATGACGCCGGAGGGGTAACGGATAAGGATTTTCATTTAGCCCAACAAATAGATCAACTTATTCCTTAGAAATAACCACATGTTAAAGGTAAACGTCATCAATCAATCTCTCAATCCTATGCCCTTCTATGCTACCGAAGGTGCTGCCGGCATGGACCTCTATGCCAACAATGAAGAAGTCATCATCCTGGGCCCTGGCGAGCGCAGCCTGATTCCTACCGGAATCCATATAGAATTGCCTTCTGGCTATGAGGCGCAGGTGCGCCCCCGTTCAGGCCTGGCAGTCCGCAATGGCGTGACCGTACTCAATGCGCCCGGCACCATAGACTCTGATTACAGAGGCGAAATCAAGGTCCCGCTTGTCAACCTGGGACAGGAAGATTTCACTATTCTACGTGGTGAGCGCATTGCTCAGATGGTGGTCGCGAAGTATGAGCGAATCAGTTGGCAGGCTGCTGAGGCCCTTTCTGATACACATCGTGGAGAGGGAGGCTTTGGCCATACGGGGAAGAATTAATTGGCAGATGAGCAGACCTGTCCTGAGCAAAGTCGAAGGATGAGAGGATGAGCAGATGAGAGGATTGAGGAGATTTGAAGGAAATTTGAAGGAAAAATTATGAGAAAACGATTGTTTTGGATTGCTGTGGTGGCAGCAGTTTTACTTTTGCCTGCATGCAAAAGCACGAAAAAAGGCAGTACTGCCCAGAATCCCCAGACCGAGGCCCAGGACTATGCCACGCAAAGGCGACTGGAAGCCTTGTATGTGGAAGCTTGTACATACAAGATGCGGGGTGAATACGAGAAAGCCTCTGAAGGCTTCCGCGAGGTTCTGAAGGCCGATCCGGCCAACCACGCCGCCATGTTTAACATATCTGAACTAGCCATCGAGCAAAGGAATTTTTCGGAGGCAATCGAATACGGAAAAGCCGCCCTCAAATTAGATCCGAACAATTTCTGGTACTACCAAAACCTCTCTCAGGCCTATCAGGACAAAGGGGACTTTGAAAATGCAATCCTGGTGCAGGAGCGTCTGCTGAAAAAATTTCCAGACAATAGCGATGCCTCTTTACAATTGGCGAGGCTGTATAGCCGTGCACAAAAATATGAGCAGGCTATCGATCAGTTGAATTCCCTGGAAGAAAAACTGGGCCCTGGCCCTGAAATCCTCACCGAGAAACTCCGCCTCTACCTGCGCACAGGGCGCCAAAATGAGTCACTGCAAGTCATCGATCAGTTGATCGAGCTGGATCCTGAAAACGAGCGCTATCTCGAGCTTCAATATGAGACCATGCTTGCCATTGGCAAAAAGGAAGAAGCCGTGCGACTTTTGGAAAAGATGCTGGAAAAGAACCCCAGCAGCGGTTTTGCCCTGCTCAATCTGGCAGAATACTATAAAGATCAGGATCAGTTCGAAAAATCTGATGCATACCTGTTGAAAGCTTTTCAGCAGCATTCTGTCAGGGTGGAGGATAAAATCCGCATCGCACGAGGGCTTCTGGGATATACTGAGCGGGAGCCGGAAGTAATGCCCCGCGTGAAAAAATTGATTGCCATTCTTGAGCAGGTACATCCTGGCAGTGGACAGGTCTATGCCCTGAAAGGAGACTTATTTACGGTGGAGGAAAAGCCGGATTCTGCGCGCATGAGCTACCGCAAAGCCCTGGACCTGGACGGTTCCAACCAAAACCTTTGGATGAACCTCGTCCTGAGCGATTTCCAGGCTGGCAACAACCAGCAGCTGTATGAAGATGCACAGGAAGCATTGGAGTTTTATCCCAATCAGGCAGAATTTCTCTATTTCTTTGGAACCGCCTGTCAGGCCCTGAATAAGACCGACAGGGCTATCTACGCTTTTGAAAAAATCAAAAAAACCGGTAGTCGCAATACAGAATTTCTTTCCCAGGCTTTGCTGGGGTTGGGTTCTATCTACCACGATCAGGGAGATTATGTGAATTCAGACGAAAACTTCCAGGCTGCCCTGGAGCTGGATCCTGATAATCCGAATGCCCTGAACAACTACGCCTGGTTTTTGGCAATCAGAGCTGACAAGCTGGATAAGGCTGAGGAAATGATTTCCAAAGCAGTTAGACTACAGCCTGACCAGGCATCGTTTGAAGATACATACGGCTGGGTGCTTTACCAGCAGGGCAAATACGAAGCAGCCGCAGGCTGGCTGGAAAAAGCCCTCAAAAAGAGCAATGAAGCCGATTTACACGAGCACTACGGGGACATCTTGTATAAAATGGGGAATAAGGAACGCGCCCGCGAATCCTGGCAAAAAGCCATTGATCTGGGGGCTACATTTCAACTCAGTGAAAAAACAAAACAACCATGAAAACAAGATTAAGCCTCCTCGTCCTGAGCCTTTCGCTCACGCTTCTCCTCTTTTCTCCTGCCTGTAAATCCCTGAAGGAAGTAGGCAAAAGTGGAAAGGCCGTTGCTACGCTCAACAAAACAAAAGCTAACAACCTGAAATTCACCACCCTCAGAATGAATGGAAGGGGCAAGGCCCAATTTCCCGGACAAGATATGTCTCTGGGCATAAGCTATAAAATCGAAATAGAGGCTCAGAAACAAATCCGTATTCGGATCAGCAAATTGGGGCTGGAGGGCGCCCGCATCCTGATCACACGGGATTCTATCTATGTGCTGGATCGCCTGAATAAGCGTGCCTATTGTTCCAACCTGGAGATGGCCAAAAGTTATACAGGTTTTGATGCAAATTTCGAATTGTTACAAGCCATGCTGGTAGGAGATTTTTTTCCCATTCCTCAAAACCTGGAGCGCTTGCCGGATAAGAAAAATCCTTTGGCTTACAAAGGCAGCGAAGGCGGAACCGATTTTGTGTACAAAATTTCTTCGGATTTGTTAAAAATGGTGGGAATGGAAGCCAAAAACCTGGAACAGAACCTGAATACCCAACTTATCTATAGCGAATTCAGCGATGAAGCGGGGCAAAAATTTGCCTCAGAAGGCGAGGTGAATGTTTTTTCTCCACAGGCTGCTTCTTTTAGCTTCAAGCACAGCAAAGTGGAAATTGACCCTGACAATATCTCCTTTGCGTTCAAAATTCCAGACAATTATGAAATTGTGGCGAATTGATTTTCGATGCTTTTTAAGCATCTCTTTGCTCCTTTTACTCGCGCTTCCCGGCTTTTCACAAAGTAAAAGCAGGAAACAGCTCACTGATGAGCGAAAGCGCATAGAGGACCGCATTCGCCTCAGCAGCCAGCTCCTGGCTGAAACCAGCTACAAACGCGACAAGTCTCTTGTCGAACTCGCCCTGATCAATCAGCAGATCAAAGATCGCGAAAGCCTGATCAGCAGCATTAACCAGGAAATCGCTGCCATCAATGAACGAATCACAGAGCTCGATCAGATCATCTGTGCGATGGAAGAAGACATCGAGCAGGTAAAGGAAGATTATGCCCATACAGCCGCTGTAACCTACAAAAGCATGGAGGATGACAACCTGTTGCTGTCTATTCTCAGTGCGCGCTCAGTGGCGGATGCCTACTATCGGGCGCAATATTATAAGCAGTTTTCCCGCTACCGGAAAACGCAACTGGAGCGCCTGCAAAAATCGGCACGATTTCTTACCTCAAAAGCAGAAGAACTCTCGGACAACATCCGTGACAGAGAAAAGTTGCTTTCCGAAAAACGCGAGGAACTCGCAAAGCTCAAATCGACCAAATCGCAGCAAAATGACCTCTTCTTTACCCTCAAGGCTAAAGAATCTCAATACCGCCAAAACCTCGACAACCAGCGAAAGTCGCTGATGTCACTTATCAAGCGCATAGACAAAAGCTATGGCGTAGCCGCTGCTGCAACCACGCCCAACAATACCACAGGGCGATCATTTGCCCAGCAGAGAGGCAGCCTTTTGTGGCCGATCCGTTCGGGCCAGGGCATCGTTGTAGGGAAATTCGGCATGACCACCGACCCCTTTGGCAACCGCATCTCCAACGATGGCATTTATATCCGCACGCCCAAAGGCGAGCAGACCCGCGCCGTCTTTCAGGGGAAAGTCAGTGGCGTACAAAAAGTACCACTCTATGGCTATATGGTGATTCTGGAACACGGAATATACCGCACGGTTTACGCCAACCTGACCGATGTGCAGGTCAAAAAAGGTGACGAAGTCAGCTCCGGGCAGGTCATCGGTACGGTACGTACCGATAGCCGCACAGACGAGACTGTGCTGAATTTTATGATTTATAAGATTCCGAATAAGTTTGAGAATCCGCTGCGCTGGGTGAAGGGTTAGTTAGCCCGCCTCAAAAAAGCCTGCACAGCCTCTTCCTCAGCCCCCCAAAAAGCTGCTTTTTCTCCATCAAAAACCACTTTTCCTCCCTGCAACATGACCACCTGCGTGGCGATTTTCCGCACGCTGATCAGATCGTGCGTCACGATCACGGAAGTCTGGTCCTGGCTGTCTGAAAGCTCAAATATGAGCTCATCCACTGCGCCTGCGCTCACAGGGTCAAGCCCTGTGGTAGGTTCGTCATAAAAGACGTAACGAGGCTGATGGATGATGGCGCGGGCGATGCCTACGCGCTTCTGCATCCCGCCGGAAAGCTCGGCGGGGCTTTTGTCCATGATGTCGGGCGAAAGTCGTACCCTTTCGAGGGAGGCTGCGACCTGCTCGCGGATGGCATTTTTTGTCATTTTGCCCTCCTCCAAAAAGCGGAGACCAACATTTTCCCAAATGGGAATCGAATCAAAAAGCGCTGCTCCCTGGAATACCAGGCCGATCCGCTGCATGAGTGCATGCCATTCCTTGTGTCCAAAGTTGCTTGTTGCAACACCATCAAAAATCACTTCTCCCCTATCCTGCTTTAGCAACCCCAAAATGATTTTGAGCAAAACAGATTTGCCCGTTCCGCTGGGGCCTACTATGCAACAGCGCGATCCCCTGGGGATTTCCAGTGAAATGCCCCGGAGGATTTCTTCTTTGCCGAAGCTTTTGTGGATTTGAGTGAGTTTCAGCATCTGAAATGATTTTTAGACGCAGATAACGCAGTTTTTTAGGGTGAAGAGGGTATGCATTTTTTATCTATGTTTTTGACAGGATTACAGGATTTTCAGGATTAACAGGATGCCTTTTGTTTTTCTTGTAAATCCTGAAAATCATGTTTATCCTGTCAAGATCTTCTCTTCAGGATGACTAAGGAATAGCGATAAAATAAATCATCAGTTTGTTTCAGGTAGTTTGTCATTTCGACGAGGCTTTGCGAGGAGAAATCTCCTGAACTCATTTATAAAAGCCTGACTATCAATAACTCAGGAGATTTCTCCTCGAAGACTCGTCGAAATGACACCTCCTGGCGCAAAATGAAACTGATAGTTTATTTCGTCACCGTTCCTAAATAAGCAAAATGTCTAGTGGGATGGAAATTTTGTGTAAGCCGTGTCAATTTCTTCTGCCAAACAAAATACCGCTCGCTTCACCAGCTCAGGCCTAGTCCAGATGGTAAAATGATTTTCTCCCGCCAACCGCAGGCTGGTGAAATTGGCATTGACCAATTGCTGCTCGGCGAAATCGGCGTGGCCTTCTGCCACGAGCATATCGGCATCGCCTTGCATGATATAACAGCTTGCCTGTATGTTTTTCCAGAGGGGTTTCATGAATTCCAGCTCGCCTTTAAGAGGCAGAATCTCCCGATTGCAGACATCCATGTCTGGTGGCAGGAGCCATCGCAGGGCCTTGCTGCGCAAGGGATAGAGGATCGCGGGCCGCGACTCCAGTTTGGGATCTGTGAGCCCGGCCACAGAAACGACGCCATCCACCCATTGGGGATAGTCCATCGCCAGGCGAAAGACGATGGGGCCGCCCATGGAGTGGCCCACGAGGATGCGCGGACGCGCAGGATCGAGCTTTTGCAGCAGGGGAAGGATGGCTTCTGCCTGCTTGTGCAGAGAAGACTCGGGCTGACCAGCCTCTGTCCTGCCATAACCCAGTCGGTCTACTGAATAAAGAGAAGCCTGATTACGAAGAAGGCTATCAGCAAAAAAATTGAGAAATGCATCCCAACTTCCCGGTGAGCCGTGTACAAAAACAAGCTGTAGTCCCCCGGAACGCTCCAGGGCTTTATAATGTAAACGATAGCCATTTTCTTCTACAAAATGAGAGCTGGGCGCTTCCATCTGCAATTCTTCAAAGTATTTCGCTACTTCTGCATCATCCTTTTGCATATTCAGGAAGAAACGAAATACGACCCAAAGAATAAGGAGAAGCAGCAGGGCTATTCTGAAGAAATATGTAAAAAAACGCTTAAGTTTCATTCCGGGAGATTTTATTCGGCTGTATTATTCTTAATTTTGTGAGAACAAGCTATTCAGTTGGGAACCACATCTTAGGCGTTTTGTTCTTGAAATAAGCATTTGGGGTATTTAGAAATGTAAGATTGACCAGAAACATGCATCAATGGATGCATCCGAAAGTGCTTTATTTGACCTAAGAAGAAGTTCCATGAATCCAAAATCCATTTTAATTGCCCTTTTCCTGTTAGCAATAAGTTGCAACTTGCTGCAAGCTAGCATTTTCCCTATTCCCCTGTCTCAACGAATCTCCGAATCCAGCCAAATCGTTTTGGCAAGTTTGGAGAGCCAGCATGCTTTTCGCAGTGAAGCGGATCAGCAAATCTACACCCTGAATGTCCTCCATATCACTGCATACCTCAAAGGTATGCGAGGAGAGGAGCGCCTGGGTCTCATTTCCATTGGCGGAAACCTGGAAGATGAAGGTCAAATCACTTATCCCAGTGTGCGGCTGCAAAAAGGAAAGCAATATGCTTTGTTTCTGGAGCCGGATCCTTTGGGTCATAGCCATCCGGCTTTCCCTGAATTGCTCCAATTAAGGGCATACGCCAGCGTGCAGGGGGCCTTGCCCCTGGAGGGTGGTTTTTACCAGGACCTGCTGTATGATGCTTTTGCGGAAAGGTATTTGCTGCAAAAAGTGTTTGAAAAAACAGGAGAAGCGCCCTTGCGAGCTGATGGAAAAGCTTATCAGCTTCAGGCTTATACCAGCTCAACCTCTGCGAGCCGCATGCTCGCCATCAGTTCGGTCAGCTCCGTCTCTGCCACAGGCATAGCGGCTGGTACGATAGACGCAGGCCGCGTCCTGAGCATCCAGGGAATGGGTTTTGACCCCTTTCTGATAGGTGCTACGGGAAGTTCTGTGGAATTTTCCAGTGCATGGGACGGAGGAATTTCATTCATTGGACTGGATGATAAAGACACAGACATCCTGCTGTGGTCCGACACAGAAATCCGTGTCAAGATTCCCGGCGACGCCGGTACGGGGCTTGTACGGCTCAATATCTTTGCCAACGGCAGTGTCACCCACCCCATCACAGTAGATTGGGCTGTCATCCCCAAATACAGCATCCACCAAAGCTGGACCGATACCATGCGCCAAAGGCTTGAACTGGTCAAGGCAGGCAGCGTCAACAACGATGGCTATGCCTTTCAATTTGACAATACCTACTGGACCAACTTACCAGCGGTCAACGCTTTTCTGAACGCTGTACAGACCTGGCGCTGCAATACCTTTATCAACCTGAGTTTTGAGACCTCCCCTAATAATGCTGTTTATGTAAGCGGCAGCGGCAGCCAGGTACGTTTTGCCAGTTCTGCGACCCTGGGAGCAGGCGTATTGGCGCAGGCTCACTTGCGCTTTCGCAATACCTTCAGCGCCTTGCTTCCCTCCTGTATTCAACAGAATACCCTCTGGTATGTCACTGACATGGACATTTTATTTGTGGACAATCCGGCACCTTTTAGCTGGAATTTTGGTCCCAACCCTACGCCTGCCAATAGCTACGACTTTGAATCTGTAGCGCTGAAGATGGTAGGCCTCGCCAGTGGCCTGGGCTACATCAACCAAAGCGGCACCGCTTTGTATTTCAGCCTGCCTGATGGGCAGGACATCCGCAACCTCAGCGCCAACGAGATCGTGGCGGGAACCCACAAGGTGACGCATAGCGTCACGGTCACTGCATGCAAAACCCAACTGGCCGGTAACGGCCTGATGGTCGCCATCCCAGGCGCTCAGGATTGTGTGCTGGATCTCTATCCGCCAGTTGGCGGACCAGATAGCTGGGTTGAAAAACCCTTTGTTCTCCAACTGGATAAAACAAAAAATCAACTCCTTGTTGAATGGAAATCCCGGAGCATTAGCTCCCTTGGGTTGACCCTGCTTGACTTGCAGGGCAGGCGGGTCTTTCAGGAAGCATGGATACAGGAAGGAGAAGGCATCAGGGGATTGGATATATCAGGCCTGGCTGAGGGGATTTATGTTTTCCGCCTTGTTGCAGGAGAAGATTCCTGGCATGGGAAGTTTTTTAGGTAAAGTATGCAGTTGGCAGTTGGCAGTTGGCAGTATGCAGTATGCAGTTGGCAGTATGCAGTTGGATTCATTAACTGCATACTGCCAACTAACCACTGTGAACTATCCTAAATGTGGATCACCTCATCATAAGCAGCAGCTGCTGCTTCCATGACAGCCTCTGACATGGTGGGGTGCGGATGCACTGCTTTGATGATCTCATGGCCTGTGGCTTCCAGTTTGCGGGCGACAACGACCTCTGCAATCATTTCGGTCACGCCTACGCCCATCATGTGTGCGCCGAGAAATTCCCCGTATTTCGCATCAAAGATCACTTTGACAAAACCTTCTTTGTTGCCGCCGGCACTGGCTTTGCCAGATGCAGAGAAGGGAAATTTCCCCACTTTGATTTCCATTCCGGCTTCAACTGCCTGGGCTTCCGTCATGCCGACAGATGCGACCTCAGGTATGGTGTAGGTACAGCTGGGAATATTTTCATAATCCATGGCCTCTACCTCCATTCCCGCGATTTTTTCTACACAAGTGATGGCTTCATGAGAAGCCACATGCGCCAGAGCAGGCCCGGGAACCATATCTCCAATGGCGTAAACGCCTTTTACATTTGTCTGGTAAAAATCATCCACCTGGACCAGCCCTCTATCTGTTTTGATGCCTAAAGCCTCCAGGCCCAGGTTCTCGATATTCGCAGTAATGCCCACTGCTGAAAGGAGAATATCTGCTTCCAGTTTTTCTTCTCCTTTTTTGGTCTTGACAGTAGCGACTATTCCTTTTCCGGAAGTATCAACGGCAGTCACTTCTGCGCTGGTCATGATTTTCACACCACGCTTTTTGAAACTACGCGCCATAGCCTTGGATATGTCTACGTCCTCGCGAGGCAGGATTTCGGGCATAAACTCCACCACAGTTACTTCTGTGCCCATGCTGTTGTAGAAATAGGCAAATTCCATCCCAATGGCTCCTGAGCCAACGATAACCATGGATTTGGGCTGCTCAGGAAGCGACATCGCTTCGCGATAGCCAATGATCTTCTTGCCGTCTATCGGCATAGCAGGCAGCGCGCGTGAGCGCGCGCCGGTGGCCAGGATGATGTGCTTCGCACTATAGGTCTCACGCTTGCCATCGGCATCGGTGACTTCGATAGTTCTGCCAGGCTGAAGCCTGCCAGTGCCCATGATGGCGTCTACTTTGTTCTTTTTGAAAAGAAACTGGATACCATTGCTCATGCCGCTGGCGACGTTTCTGCTTCGCGCAATAACAGCAGGAAAATCGTGTTTGAAGCCGGAAACCTCTATACCATAATCGCTGGCATGGGTTATTTTGTCCATGACATCGGCACTTTTCAGCAGGGCTTTGGTAGGGATACAGCCCCAGTTGAGGCAAATGCCTCCGAGCGATTCGCGCTCTATTACAGCTGTTTTCATTCCTAATTGAGAAGCACGAATAGCTGCTACATATCCTCCCGGTCCACTTCCGATTACGATCAGATCATATTGAGTTGCCATAGATGATTTTTTTCGATATTTGATATTGTTTTATGAATGCTCTTTTCAAATTGCGGCTAAAGTTAATAAATAAAATCCCCTATGAAAATTCCCCAAAACTATCCTGAGACAATGGCTTTTCTCTACGCTCAGCTTCCCATCTTTCAGCGGATAGGACCGGCGGCTTATAATAAAGATTTGGGCAATACGATTGCTCTTCTGGCTGCATTGGGGGAGCCGGAAAAGTCTTTTCCCTCTGTCCACATTGGTGGCACCAATGGCAAAGGCTCGCTTTCCTCCATGCTCAACAGTATCCTGATGGAAAGCGGCTACAAAACGGGACTGCATACCTCTCCCCACCTTGTGTCTTTTTCGGAGCGTATCCGTATCAATGGCGAAGAAATAGCTGAGCAACAGGTAGTTGACTTTGTTCAAAAATGCTACAAAACCATCCTGGAAATAAAACCCAGTTTTTTCGAATTGACATTTGCCATGGCCATGGCACATTTTGCGGAGGAGAAAGTAGACATCGCTGTGGTCGAAGTGGGGATGGGCGGACGCCTTGACTCCACCAATGTATTGATGCCTGTGATCAGTGCCATCACCAATATCTCGATGGACCATCAGGCACTGCTGGGGGATACCCGCCAGGCGATTGCTTTTGAAAAAGCAGGCATCATCAAAAAGGCTACGCCTGTCGTTTTAGGCGAATATGACGAAGAAACCTCCTTTGTTTTTGAGAAAAAAGCTTCCGAAATGGGAACGAGGCTTTCTTTCGCTCCTCAGAAAATAAAACTCAAACGCATAAAAGGCGATCTTTTTTCACAGCACTTCCAGCATGGGGATACCAGCTATGAGCTGGGATTGGCTGGCGCATACCAATTAGCCAATCTGCAAACCTGTTTGCTATGTGTGGAGGAATTGCGGGCTGCCGGCTGGAATATTCCAGACGAGGCCCTCAGGCAAGGCCTGAGAAAAGTCAGGCAAAATTCCGGCCTTCGAGGCCGGATGGAAGTCCTGCAACAATCGCCGCTTGTGCTGGCGGATACAGCGCACAACCTGGCCGGTGTCCAGGCAGTAATGGCTCAAATCGCTGATATACAGGGCGGTCCGAAGCATATCGTCTGGGGCATGGTGGATGATAAAGACATCGGGCCAATCCTGGAATTGCTTCCAAAATCAGCCCGATATTATTTCGTCAAAGCGGATGTACCGCGTGGCAAAGATGCAGAAGTGCTCGCCCAAATGGCAGCTCAACATGGCCTGGAAGGAAGGGTCTACCCTTCAGTCAGGGCCGGCCTGGAAGCTTGCATTTCACAAGCCAACAAAGATGAACTTTGCTTTGTGGGGGGCAGCACCTTTGTCGTCGCTGAAGCGATTTAGAAAAGCGATTGCAGCTTCATGGCGAGGCCCATATCGCCTTCTACCTGCATTTTTCCGCCCATAAAAGCGCCTATTGCGTTTTCTTCTCCTGATAAAATCGCGTCAAAAACCGCTTTGTCTAAGTTGACGGTGCAGTCAGCAGCGACATCATCATTGCTTACTTGATTGCTGGAATCAATGACTACAACTCCTTCGCCTCCGGTGAACGCAAATTTGATGGACCCGCCCAAAGAATCCGCCTGGGCTGCTTTTTCCTGCACTAAGGCAGTAGTTGACTCTAAACTCATGAATAAATTTGTTTATTAAATGATGGGAATATTTTGTAAAAATCCAGTCCAACAAAATTCAAAAATTATATACTAGCGCACAAAAATTTCTTTACAAGCCTCCAATATTACATGAAAGATAGTTTGGTACTATTTATGCAACCCTAAAAAATAAAGGACAATAATTTTGGAATAGCTCAGTTTTTTGTAACTTTCTGATTAACAGCGATTGACAAAAAGTGACTTAAAGTATCAATTGCAATAAAAGATTAGTTTCAAAATACTTTATTCCGAGACACAGAAGTAAACACACCAAAGCTGGTTTAATCATCGTTATCACCCTATAGTTTTTTCATATCTAAACCATTCACATGATGAAAAAAAGAGTAAATCAACTCTTTCTATCCTGCCTCATCCTGCTCATCGCAGGCTTCAGTCAGGTACAGGCACAAAACATTTCATTTTTCAACGGCTCTTTAGCTGAACTTGAAAATCAGGTTAAGCAAAGTCGAACACCTTATTTCCTCTATTTTAATGTGTTGGACTGTGAGACTTGTACAAAAATGGAAAAAGAAACATTCACCTACGGACCACTGGTGAATTATACTGCGAATAGCTACCTCGCCTTCGAAGTAGACGGGCTTGACTTTGCACAGGGAATTGACATTGCGACACGCTATCATGTCAAAAAATACCCTACTATCATGCTTTTTGGGCCTGAGGGCAAGGTCAGAGAGCGGTTTGAGGGCTTTGTTGATGGGCCTATGATGCTGACGCTCCTCCAGAAAGCTGTGCAGCCTTCTGATAGAGGGATGACCAATCGCCCACTCAATACCTACTCTCCCCCCAGCTCCCGTGGAGCTGACAGCAGGCTGAGCAACAGCAACGCCCCTGCCAATAATGGCTATGATGACCGTTTTGGCGACAGGGGGATTGCCAACAGCAACCCTTTTGATTCCAGCCCCAATCCGTCCTATCAACCGGAGCCAGGCCTCCTAAGTAGCGCCAATACAGGTACTAGCCGTTCTGACAACTACGATTTTGGTGTAGACAAAAGGGATTACCTGAATGATTATTTTACAAATCGCAGCAATGACCATTTGCAGCCTAAAAGCGGTGTTGATCGCGGGGGAAGCACTACAGCTAGCACCCAAACGGGCAGTACCAATCAAGGCAACCTGAACGCCAGTTACTATGACGACAGGACACGTCCGGCCTACAATACGGCAACCCAAAATGGAACTTACCCTTACAATAAGCCTCAGGAACCTGCCATGGTGACGATTCAGGACCGCTATGCAAATGAGTCTTTCATAGACGATCGTACAAGAGGGGGATCCAACAATTCTGGCAATTACAATACCCGTGTTGATGCATCATCTAAGCAGAATACAGCCAGCAATACAGGATCGTCCTTCCTCGATCCGGTAGATGGCTACCGTGATGGAACTGCAACCCAAAGGACGCGCGGATCTGAGCTGGTTTATGGCCAGGCTGTAAATGACCTGGAGAACCTGCCGGATGGAACCATCCTCAAAAGAGGGCCAGATGGCAAGTGGTACATCTATGATGAAGCTCGTGTGGGATATCAGGACCCTGAGCAAGTCAGCAGAGGAGGTACTGAAAGCAGCAATATGCGGACGGGTGAATTTACTCCTAAAACTGTTTTGCCGGACAATACCCCTAAAACCATCACGCGATCTGTACCCGGATTCGCAGAATTCAGCCCTAAGTCTCTGACACAGAACACTTTTGGGCTCGTAGTGGGTTCCTTTGTAAGCATAAATGAATTGCAAAATGCCATCAAAGAATTCATGGCGCATAACAATGCCCGCCTCTGGGTTTATAGCGAGAAGTTAGGCGATATGCACTATTTTAAGCTGGTTATGGGCGAATACAATGGTGAGCAGCAGGCTGTTTCTGATGCTTTGCGCATGGGAGCAAGTTGGGAAGATATTGAAGTAGTCAATCTCGCAAGGCTGAGATAAAGACATCTTATACAAAGAAAAAGAGCTTTACTAAACTTAAAGGTTTAGTAAAGCTCTTTTCTTTTAAGGCTTCTGAAGCCTAATTGACGGCAAACTTCACAAGAAAAATCTTGCTTTCATTCTCTACATAGGTATGAATGCGGACGAAATAAACACCATCATTCAGGTTTAAGTTATTGATAGTGAGGGTACCTGGGATTTCCTGATAAGGAGAGAAAACTTCCTGATAATGGACTGTTCCATTAAAATTACCCACCATCAATTCACGGTCCTTGTTGGCCCCCAAACCATAGTCATTTGTGGTTCCAAAGCCACAAATGCCTGTACCGCACCAGCCCAGGAAAGCAACATCCTCGGCGCAGGATTCATAACGAATAGTAAGCGTTTGGGCACTTCTGTCGTATTGAGCTGCCAAAAAGGGCTCACAGAGCTCGGGGCTTTCTTCCTGATCAGAAAAGACAGGATCCTGAGCGAATAGCATCATGCCCACAAAGAGAAAAGCAAAAAGGGTCAACAGGTTTTTCATGTCAAATAGCTTTAGAAATAAAAGAATTGTTTGGCTATTTGACGGAAAGATCTATGGATGCGCTGCGTTTACTTATTTATTTATTTTCCCAGGAACGGAAGGCCGCTGTCTCCTTAAAGACATAAGATAATATGTCTTTTTCTTCTGTTGTTAATACGACATTGCGCCTTTCCATCACTTTTTCAGCCACTTCAAAAGCTTTATTCAATTGAAAAGTGGAAAAGCCTGCATGCCCTCCCCAACTGAAAGAGGGGATAAAATTTCGGGGATAGCCCGCGCCAAAAATATTGGCGCCCACCCCTACCACCGTACCGGTGTTAAACATGGTATTGATACCACATTTGCTGTGGTCAGCCATCATCAGGCCGCAAAATTGCGTGCCTACCCTGGCAAATCGTTGCAAACGATAGTTCCAGAGGCGGACTTCCGCATAGTTATTTTTCAGGTTGGAGGTATTGGAATCCGCGCCCATATTGCACCAATATCCCAGGACAGAATTGCCGAGGTAGCCATCATGGCCTTTGTTGGAGTATCCCATGATAACGGAATTGCCTACTTCTCCCCCTACCTTTACATAGGGTCCAAAAGAGGAATCTCCGCGCAATTTGGCGCCCATGCTCACCACGGTTCCTTCGCCAAAGGCATGTGTACCCCGGATAATACTTCCTTCCTGAACAGAAACTCCTTTGCCCAAATAAACCGGGCCATCCTCTGCATTGATGATGGCAGCTTTGATGCTCAGCCCTTCTTCAACAAAAATATTGTCTGCTCCATACAATCGGCTATGAGGATCATTGATAGAGAAAGATTTTCTTTCCTTTTTCAAAAGCTCTATATCGTATTGAATAAGGCTTGCATTTTTTTGAAAAATGTCAGGCAGACTACGGATGGCAATCCCTTGCCAGGCCATTTCCTGAGCTTTCAGCCCCCAATTTTCCATCTCGGCTATACCGAGTAGGCCTCCGCCTTTTTCCTGCATACGCTTTGGAGAAAAGCGGGCCAGCAGCAATTCATTACCCGAATGAACATACTGCCCGGGAGCCAACTCGCGGATTGCTGTGAGCAAATCTGCGTCAGGAGCCAGTTTGCCATTGATCCAAATGCATTCCTCATCTGTTAACCTATCACCGTACACGGCCATCAAATGCGGAACACAGTATGCGCCAGGCTTTGCTCCCAATACCTTTTCCCACCTTTCTTTCAGGGTGAAAATACCGGACCGCAAGGCAAAAAGAGGCCGGGTAAAGGTGAAAGGCTTAAGGTCGTGGTGGGAATTGTCTTCAAAGAGAATGTAATTCATGACGGGGGGAGGGTTTTGAGTTTCGGGTTTCGGGTTTTGAGTTTCGGGTTTCGGGTTACCAATGGAGTCTAACAGCAGTATCTCAAACCTAAAATATAAAAAAAGCAGTTCCGGGGAACTGCTTTAAAAATTTTCGATTCTCAAAAATGTCTTTAGTCTTTTTTACCACCGTAGCGTTTGTAGAATTTATCCACACGACCTGCGGTATCTACAAGTTTCTGCTTACCGGTAAAGAAAGGATGTGAATCACTTGATATCTCCAGTTTCACCAGAGGATACTCATTTCCATCTTCCCATGTGATCGTGTCCGATGTATTCACTGTGGAATGACAAAGGAAAGCGTAGTCAGTCGAAATATCTTTAAAAACGACCAGGTTATAATCGGGGTGAATACCTTTTTTCATTTTATTATGTACTTTTTTATTCGGATCGGCAAATATAAGGCACTAAATGAAAATAAACAACGCTTCTTCTCTATAATTCGTTCTTGTTTGAGGATAAAAGAATAAGTCCTACTTTTGCACTACAACTCTACTAAATCCTATGCGGCTGTATTTATTACATCTATTCGCATTTACACTTCTCCTCTCCATCACATCTGTGACACAGGCCCAATCTGTCACCCTGGATCAATTTATCGTAAAATCTGAGGCTGCAAGTGTTGTTGTCACATGGCAAATCACCGACGAAAGCAACATTTCGGAGTACAAATTGTTTCGGAAAATCAATGAAGGTGCTTTCAAAATGGTGGCTACCATCTCAGCAGATGGAAGCGGAAATTATTCATTCATGGATGATGATATTTTCAAAAATGACTCCCAAACTCTCACCTATGAGCTTCAGGTGATGAAAAATAGCCGCCTTCATAAATTTTACACCACCCTTTCCCACAACCCCACCGCTATCCAACGGACCTGGGGAAGCATTAAATCTATGTTTAAATAGGGGGAGGATGGGCAATCTGCTAATTTCCTAATCTGCTAATTATCCCCTCTACATCTTCCGGTCTATCCACCGCGTATGTGGGCAATTCTGTGATTGCAGTATGGATAGGGTATCCATGATATAGCCAGCGGAGTTGCTCCAGTGACTCGGCCTCTTCGAGGGGCGAAGGAGGCAATTGGATCAGTTCCAATAAAGTTTTTCTGCGAAAACCATAGATGCCTATATGCTGAAAGTAGGCAGGCGGCACATCGGACCGTGGATAAGGAATCGGTAAACGGCTGAAATAGAGGGCTCTGCCCCTTTTGTCCCTCACCGCCTTGACGACATGGGGATTGTTGATTTGTTCCGCATCAGTGATGCTCCGGACCAGGGTGGCGATTTCCACCTCGGGGTTGAAAAGCAATTCTCCCAATGCATCTATCTGAAGAGGATCAATCAGTGGCTCATCTCCCTGAATATTGATCACATGGCTAAAGGCCTCTTTCTTTTGCGCCAACTCCCCTACTCTATCGGTACCATTGGGGTGGTCTGAAGAAGTCATTTCCACCTGCCCTCCAAAAGCCATCACCGCCTCAAAAATACGGCGATCATCCGTTGCCACGACCACCTCTTTCAAGCAATGCGCTTGTGCTGCCTGCTCATAGACCCGCTGGATCATGCTTTTGCCAGCAAGTTCAATCAAAGGCTTGCCGGGAAAGCGAGAGGAAGCAAAACGGGCAGGAATTACCCCCAAAATGCTGGCTTTTTTCATTTTACTTTTTCTTTGACCGAAAATTAACAGAAAATTACGTTGTATAAAGCCGAAACACACAGTGAACGACAAACCATCATGAAATACATCAAGCTTGCAGGCGCATGCCTCAACCAAACTGCACTCGATTTTGGTCACAATGAGCGAAATATCATCCAGACCATTGAACAGGCCAAAAAAGAACAAGTGGGCATCCTTTGCCTGCCCGAACTTGCCATCTGTGGCTATGGCTGTGAAGATATGTACTTCAGTGAGGCCGTGACAAGCCGTTGTCTGGCGGCCCTGGAAAATATCATCAGCCATACGCAGGGGATAGCCGTTTCGGTAGGATTGCCTTTGGTTTATGAAAACCGCCTGTACAATGCCTCAGCTATGATGCATGATGGCAAATTACTGGGTTTTGCTGCCAAGCAGGAGTTGGCAGGTGATGGCATCTATTATGAACCCCGCTGGTTCAAAACATGGCCCGAAAGCCAGGCGGTAGATTTTTTGTGGAAAGGAGAAAAATACCCCTTGGGCGACGTATTATTTGAGCTGGATGGCGTGCGCATCGGTTTTGAAATATGCGAAGACGCATGGAATGGCGTGCGCCCGGCGCAGCGGCATTATCGCCACAATGTGGACCTGATCCTCAATCCCAGCGCCTCCAACTTTGCCTTTGGCAAATCCAAAGTGCGCGAATTGCTTGTCACTGAAGCGTCCCGCTCCTACAATTGCACCTATCTCTACACCAACCTGCTGGGCAATGATTCGGGCCGCATCATCTATGATGGCGAAATCCTGATCGCTCAGGATGGCCAACTGCTGGCGCGCAACCAGCGCTTCAGCTTTGAGGATTTCCAAATCCTAACCGCAATTGTAGACCTGGACTTTGTCCACATTCGCCGCAAAAAATCCTTCAACTTTGAGCCGGAAATGCCGCCTCACCTGATACGCGTAGAGGCAGAACTGGCAACAGATGGGCCCGAAAAAGGCAAAATTATTTTTCCGGCAGAAGATAAAGAGACGGAATTTTTACTTGCAGAAAGCCTGGCGCTTTTTGATTATATGCGCAAAAGCCGGAGTCGGGGCTTTGTGCTTTCGCTTTCAGGAGGAGCTGACTCCTCCTGCTGTGCTGTGCTGATAGCACAGGCGCTTGTCCGCGCCGAGCAAGCGCTCGGCAGAGAGCGCTTCCTCCAGAAGTTGAGCTACGCTCAACTCGATCCCCAACAGCCCATCATGGCGCAGCTCTTCAGCTGCGTCTACCAGGCCACCGCCAATAGCGGTGAGGCTACCCTGGAGAGCGCGAGAGAGCTCGCGCTGGGCCTTGGCGCCACCTTCTTCAACTGGAATGTTGAAGGCCTGCATACGCAGTATAAAGCCCTGGCAGCATCTGCCATAGGACGTCCTCTCAGCTGGGAAAAAGACGATATTTCTTTGCAAAATATACAGGCACGGCTGCGCGCTCCCGGCATCTGGATGCTTGCCAACCTGAATAATGCCCTGCTCATCACCACGAGCAACCGCTCAGAGGCGGCCGTAGGTTATGCCACCATGGATGGCGATACGGCCGGAGGACTCGCCCCTTTGGGCGGGATAGACAAGGAAAGCGTGATTTCCTGGCTGCAATGGGCGGAAAGCGCCCTACAGATTCCGGAGCTACGCTACGTCAATTCGCTTGCGCCTACGGCCGAGCTTCGGCCGGAAGCCTACGCACAGACAGATGAATCCGACCTCATGCCCTACCCCATACTCGAATGCATCGAGGAGCAGGCCATAGGCGCTTATAAATCGCCTGTGGAAGTATTTCATAGCCTGCGTGGCATGGTCGCTGACGATTTGCTGAAACGCTACATCAAAAAGTTTTTCCAGCTATGGAGCCGCAATCAGTGGAAACGGGAGCGCTATGCACCCTCTTTTCACCTGGATGACAAAAACCTGGACCCCAAGACCTGGTGCCGTTTTCCAATATTGAATGGAGGTTTTTGGGAAGGATTACAAGAATTGGAGGCTTTGGTTACTGAAGCAAATCCTTGATTTTCTGGATGCTGGCGGGCTTGTCCCAATGACCTGATCCGGTTTTAGAAAGGAGAATTTCTCCTTTTGCATTGAGCAGGTAGAAGCTGGGCAGGCCTTTGAGGCCTATTTCAAAGAAAGCCTTTGGCGACCGGAAGAATGCGATATGCTGCTGGTAGCTGCTGTAGTAGCCCTGGATAATTTTAGGGTTTTCGTCAGAAAGGGCGATGCAACCACAGCCTGCGGCTTTCAGCTCTTTGCAGGCTGTATACAGCCTGGGCAGGTCTTTGGAGCTGCGTTTGTGCCAGGAGGCCCAAAAGTAGACCAGGCGATAGCCTGAAGCCACCTCGCTAAAAGCGAGGGTATCGCCTTGCATGCTGACAACTTCCAGTGGCTGGAAGTTGATCGGCGGCGCAGCCGTGGACCAGCTAAGCAAGCTTTTTCCAGCAAAAAACATCAGGAATACTCCCAGCACAAAGCCCGTCGCAAATTGTGCTCCTTTGATTGCTTCTACATATTTTCGGATCCGTCCTATGCGTTTTTCTGTCATTTTCTTATGATAAAATCGTCCAGAAAACCAGCAGGACCAGGCCCACGATCAGGCCCGTAATGAGGCCAATCCAGAAGCGTATGTCGATTCGGTTTTTCATTGGGGGCGAAGGTACGAAATTGAGAGGCGAGAAGCGAGTGGCGGGAAGCGAGAGGCGGGAAGCGGGAGGCGAGAGCAGGGAAGCGGGAGGCGAGAGCAGGGAGGCATTGCGAATGCTTGGTTGCAGGTCGGCATTTGGAAATGCCTCCCATCATTGGGATTATGCACGCGAGCGTGCGTTGTCAAACTGTTCCTGGCTCCAGGCATGTGCCTGGATGTGCTTGGAAAATCCGCCGCAAGGCGAAAACCTAGATGGTGGGAGGCATTTCCGAATGCCGACCTATACCTAAGCATTTCCAAATGCCGACCAATAACATTACCTTAGAAACGTGTTTTTTATGAACCTTCCATCCAAAAATCCACCATGGCTTTTCCGCGCATTTCTTTCCTCCTGATTTTCCTCTTTAGCAGCTTTATCCTTCAGGCTCAGCTGAACGACACATTCAGCGACGGCGACTTCAGCGCCAACCCCGCCTGGGTAGGCGAGACCAGCCTTTTCACTGTCAATGCAGCCCTGGAGCTGCAAAGCAATGGTATCCCGGGCACCGATCATATCTATCTGAGCACGGCAAATAGCCGCATGGACAATGCCGAATGGCGCATCTATACGCGCTTTCTCAATGCGCCCAGCAACAGCAATTTTATCAAAATTTACCTCACTGCCAGCCGCCCGGAGCTCGATAGCGCGCAGCAGGGATACTTTCTGCGCATAGGCGAAACCGGCAGCGCTGACGGCATTGACCTCTACCGACAGGATTCACTGACCGAGGTTCTGCTCATTGACGGTCCTGCTGCTACGGTCACAAATGGCTGGGATATGCTCATCAAGGTGAACCGCGATGCAGCCGGCAATTGGGAGATAGCTGCTGATTTTGGCAATACGGGCAATTTTCAGCAGCAGGGGCAGATTTTGGACAATACCTATAGCAGCACCAGCCATTTTGGCTTTTGGATAGCGCATACTTCGACGCGCAATGATCAATTTTTCTTTGATGATGTGTATATCGGCCCGCCTATTGTTGATACGGTGGCACCGGTGTTAAGCGAAGTGAAAGTACTTTCAGAGACGGAATTGGAAGTCACTTTTTCCGAAGTAGTGGAAAAAAGCAGTTCGGAAAACGAAGGAAACTATGAAGTCATGCCTTCCATCGGCAATCCTGCTTCAGCCCTTCGCTCCGCTACAGATTCCAGCAAAGTGCTGTTGACTTTTGCTTCCAGCTTTCAGCGAGGCACCAACTACAGCCTGATCGTATCGGGCATTGCGGACAGGAATGGCAACATTTCCAATGAAGATACCGCCACTTTTGTGTTCAATCAACCTGAAGCTGCCGCTTTCGAAGATGTCATCATCAATGAAATTTTTCCCGATCCCACCCCTTCCGTGGACCTTCCTGAAACCGAGTTTCTGGAGATTTACAATCGCTCCACCAAGCTTCTCGACCTGGAAGATTGGGTGATCACCAATGGCACCACCCAGGGCAAATTGCCTTCTTTTTTGCTCCAGCCTGGAAACTATGTGATCCTGGCGCCCAGTATTTCCGCAAGTGAATTTGACAAATACGGTGATGTCATCAGCCCGAATTCCTGGCCGGCTTTGGTGAATGGCGGGGACAATCTCGGTTTGCGCAGCAAGACGGCTTTGCTTATCGATAGCGTTGATTATTCAATCAGTTGGTATCAGGATGAAAGCAAAAAGGATGGCGGATATTCTTTGGAAAGAATCAATCCCGCTAGCAATAATTGCCCCGCCATCACGAATTGGCGGGCTTCGGAGGATGCTTCCGGCGGTACGCCGGGTGGACGAAATAGCATTTTTTCTACAGCGACAGACCAAACGCCTCCCGCTTCCATCAGTCTCCAATTGATTGCACCCGACAGTTTATTGCTTTGCTTCAATGAAAGCATGGACCCCAATCTGTTGAATGATCCGGCCAATTATTTTCTGGAGGAGGAAGGAACACCGACAAGGGTTTTTCCGCTGGCTCCTGACTTTCGCTGTGTGAAACTCTATTTCAATGACCCCATACCGCCGGGCAGACTATACAATTTTGACGTTCAACATGTGGCTGATTGTGCAGGAAATTTGATTTCCGGCAAACTCACAGCCCAACTCATCATCGGCCGTCCGGCCGCTGCCTTCGAAGTCGTCATCAATGAATTGATGCCCGACCCCTCCCCTAGCGTTGGCTTACCCAACGCTGAATATGTCGAAATCCACAACCGCACCAACGAAGTCCTCGCAATAGACAAATGGGGTATTCAAAGCGGAACGAGTGTCTCGCGCTGGGGCAATATATCGCTGGATGCCGGAGAGCATGTGATTGTTTGTTCTCGTGGCGACAGCGCCGACTTTGCGGCTTTTGGGCGCGTGATCGCCATTTCTCTGCCCAGCCTGACCAATTCATTGGATGATGTTTTGCTGGTAAATGCAGCAGGAGCAGTGATGGACTATGTCTATTATACCATCGCCTGGTATCAGGATGAAGTCCGCGCCGAAGGCGGCTACAGCCTGGAGCGCATCAATCCGAATTTTTTGGATTGCAACAGTCCAGGAAACTGGAAGGCCTCGCGGGATGCTTCCGGCGGCACGCCGGGCAGGCAGAATAGCTGGTATGATCCGACGGCATCGGATAAGCAGCTCCCTCAGCTCACGGACTTATTTGTCCCTGACGATCAGAGTATTATCCTTGTTTTTGACAAACAAATGGACGCGGATCAGATGGCGGAAACCGCCATATACAGCATCAGCCCGGGCATCGGCCAGCCGACGCTGGCCTTTCCCAATGCGCCGCTGTATCGCAGCGTGGAATTGCTTTTGCCGATGCCGCTTGATTCTCAGGCGGTGTATAGCCTTCGCATCGAAGGCGCGCGGGATTGCGCGGGCAATGAGGCCTCCATGCAAGGCCGTTTCGGCATTCCGCAAAGCGCGGAAGCGGGTGACATCCTGCTCAATGAAATTTTGTTCAATACCTATACTGGCGGAAAAGATTTCGTCGAAATCTATAATCCTTCCGACAAAATCATCAACTTATCCGAGCTGCGCATAGGGCGCGTTTTCCCAGGGACGGACTCCATCTTCAGCGATGTCGCGCTGGCCCTGGGCAACCGCTTTATCCTTCCCGGACAATACCTCTGCCTGACAGAAGATCCGCAGCTTCAGCGAAATACCTATATGCCTCCCGACAGCGCCAATTTCCTGGCTATCAATGGTTTTCCCAGCTATCCGGATGCTGAAGGCGAATGCGTTATCTTCCGCCAGGATGGCCTGATGCTCGATCGCTTTGCTTATAAAGACGAGTACCATTTTCCCACTTTGGTGGATGAGGATGGCGTCTCTCTGGAGCGCATCGCGCTCAATCGTCCCAGCCAGGACCCTGGCAACTGGCACTCTGCCAGCAGCTCGGTAGGCTTCGCCTCTCCCGGCTACCCCAACTCCCAGGCGGAGGACTTATCGCCTCAGCCGGGCGCGGTCACGCTGGAGCGGCAGACGCTCTCGCCGGATGGCGATGGCTTTGAGGATGTCTTGCCCATCCACTACGACTTTGACTTTGCCGGCGGCAATGCGCGCGTGAGCATCATGGATGCCCAGGGCCGCCTCATTCGCAGCCTTCAGCAAAATACTTTGCTGGGAACCGAGCCGGGCACCCTCTTCTGGGACGGCAGAGATGATGACAATACCCGCGCCGATGTAGGCGTCTATGCCGTAGTTTTTGAAGTGAGCCGCCAGGATACGGGCGAAAGGCTTGTGTACAAGCTTGCTTGTGTGGTGGCGAAGCGGCTGAATTGAGGAAAATTTCGTAAATTGAGTAAAAGTATTTGACATGACAGATCGATCTATTTTATATCAAATTGAGTTATTGCCAGAAAACCTAAAACAGGAAGTCATGGATTTTGTAGGTTATTTAATGGCAAAATATAAACTGGAAAAAAAACCTCATTCGGGGCCTGTTTTTGGCAGCGCTAAAGGAAAATATGTCCTTTCGGATGATTTTGATGCACCATTAGATGACTTCAAAGAATATATGTAATGAATATTCTTTGGGATACGCATACCTTCCTCTGGTTTATTTCAGGACATAAAGACCTGAGTAAAGTAGCAAAGGTAGAAGCATCGGATCCACAGAAGGTCCATTTTCTTAGTATTGCCTCTCTATGGGAAGTTTCTATAAAAACTGCTATTGGAAAACTTGAAATCAATGGCCCCTATGCGTCAGTTATTGATGATGTATTAAAAAACCAAATTCAAATTTTACCAATTTCTTTTGAACATACTGTCATCCAAAATAAGTTGCCTTTTCATGAACGTGATCCTTTTGATAGGATTATTGCATCTCAATGCATTGCAGAAAATATGAATCTTATAAGCAAAGATGATATTTTTGATAAATACTTCGAAAATTCATCAGTCAAAAGAATCTGGTAAAAAATATATGACCACTCCCCAAATCCAATCCTTCCAATCCCAGATCGCCTCCCAAACGGAGGCTTTCATCCAGGCCTTCGGTGCGCTCACGCCCGAGCAGCTCAACTGGAAACCCAAAGCCAATGACTGGTCCGTTGGACAAGTGATCGATCACATCATTGTGGTGAATACAAGCTACTTCCACATTCCGGAGCAGATCCGGGCGGGCACCTACAAATATCCCTTTGTGGCGAAATTGGGCTTTTTCCCCAAAATGATGGGCAATATGATCTACAAATCCGTCCTGCCGGAAACCAAGCGCAAACAAGCGACTTTGAATATCTGGGAGCCCGCACAAAGCGATATATCGCCGGATATTCTCCAGCAATTTGAGGTACATCAGCATGAATTTTCGCAATTTATCGCCGACAACCAGGACTTTGTGGAAAAGGGAACTCTCGTTTGTTCACCTGCCAATAAGCTGATTGTTTATAGCTGGGAAAGGGCTTTTGAGATTATGCTGGCGCATGAGGAGCGGCATTTTCAGCAGGCGATGGTTGTGATGGAGGCTGGGGGCAAGAATTGACGCTGATCTTCACTGATTCTTATGATAAAATTATGTTGGGTGCCTTTCAAAAGAACCTGATTATGTTCGATACTGTCTTTAAACATAAAAAATCATAACGATCTGCGTAAACCTGCGTCAAAATCTTCAAATCAACCCCAACAAATCCCGCTCAATCCCCCGCCAATCCTGCATCAAATTGATGCAACAAACCCGCATCAGATGGCCTTCCATCCGGAAGTCATAACTCGCAGAGGGCCCCGCTGTAGGATACAGCAAAATCCCCTCTGCCTGCGCGCTGAGCGCATCTTTTGTTTCCACATTTTTGAGGTAGGCAAAAAGCTGGTAGAGATGCGGCGGGCGAAATTTCTTCCCGCCAAAGCGGTTGCTGGCCATGGCTTCAGGGTAAAATTTCGCATCTATGATGATCTTCTTGTCGGCTGAAATCAGGGAGACATCCGTCTCCATACGCGGCAGCAGCTGCTCCGCAGCCTCATCCGCAGGCTCCGCCTGCCAGCGGATATGCTCGCGTCCTACGCGAAAAGCTGCCGCCTCATGGCGGTAGAAGTTTCGAATAAATGATTCGAATAAAACCGCCATCCTGGCGGGCTCCTGCTGGAAATCCTGAAAACGGTAGATACCGTTTTCCCGTGTCGGAAGCAGGCTGTCATGCAGCAATTCGCTGACATGCATCAGAAGCGCATAAGGCGCGCGAAGGCCTTGTTGCCGAGCCTGCTCAAATAGCTTTTTTTCCAAAAAAAGCTCCTGCACCGGCGGAAAATGCCGCAGCAATTGCTGGCTTTCCTGTTTCAGCTTTTCAGGCAATTCCTGAATCTGAGGTAGCTTTTTTAAGCTGGAGAAGAGGATTTGATTGAGCAGCACATCCTGGCTGAGCTCGTCATAACGACAGATCATGCGCTGGCGCTGTGGCAGGCGTTTTTGCTGGCTTTGAAAAAGTTGTATTCTGCCGCGAAGGCTGGCCAGTTCTGCCTCCTCCTCCTGGTATTGCTGCAAAAGGCCTTGTTTGAGCAGCTTTCGGCTGTGGCTGAGCAGGATTTGCGCAAGTAACCCCAGCAAAGGTGCATCCGGGACGGCATCTACCCATCGCTCATCCAGCGCCTCCAGCCTGTCCCAGGCGTAGCAGAGTAGGTAGTATATGTTTTGAATGGGAATCATAGTAGATGTGCTAATTTACTCATCTGCTAATCCATACTCTTTCAGCAAAGGTGCGATTTCATACTGAATGATGGTGTCATACCAGCTTTCTTCGTCCTCCACCGGGAACTCGCTGATGAAATAGCTGTGGCCGATCAAAAAGCTTTCGCCTAAATTTCGGTCTGCCAAAATTCGTTCATTCAGCCGGGTAAATTTTTGAATGATTTTTTGGGCGAAAGCGCTGGATATCCCTTGCTTTTGGAGCTGAACAGCCAATTTTTTCCCAAAGACAGGGACCAGCGAAATGAAGGCAAAACGCCTCCTCAAGGCATAATCCATCATCGCCAGGGAGCGATCAGCCGTGTTCATCGTGCCAATCACATGCAGATTAGGAGGGATAAAAAATGCCTGATCGGGCAGGTCATAACTGAGCTGGACAGCATGGGCTTCGCTCCGCTTGTCTGCTTCCAGCAGATACATCAGCTCCCCCAGCACTTTGCTGAGGTGGGCGCGGTTGATTTCGTCGATGACGAAAACATAGGGGCGATCCAGGTCCTCCGCTGCGCGGACACAAAAGGCAAGAAACTTGCCTGCCTGCAACCGAAAATGGCCGTGGCCATCAGGCCGCAAGCCCATCACGAAGTCTTCGTAGGCATAATTCGGATGAAACTGAACCCACTCGACCTGCCGGTCACTTTTGCCGCCCAGCAGCAACCACGATAAGCGCCGCGCCAAAAAGCTTTTGCCTACACCCGGCGGCCCCTGCAAAACGATGTTTTTCTTCCGGCTCCACACCTGCAGGATTTCCCGGATTTCCTTTTCGTCCTGCAAACATTCTTTCAGAACTGCAGCCTCATCAAATTTTGCTTTTGCTACAGCATAAGCCGCCTGAGGTTCAGCTACTTGTGGCAAGTCTTCGCTTGAAATATGCTCATGCAAAAAGCGATCTCCGCGATCATCTTCGCCGGGGCGAATGCTTACATAAGCCTGCCAAAGGTCGAGCGCATAATCTGCGGTGGACTGGCTGGCGCTTTTTTCAGCAACCAGAAAAGCCTGCAAAGCGGATACAGGCAATTTAAACGCCTTTTCGAGGCCGGAGACAAAGGCTATTTTGCTCAGTACGTGACGGGAATAGATCGGCACCAGAGAATCCGGTGCATAGAGGAAAGCGATTTTCCACTTCACCGCAAGGCCCAGTTCGACCTGGTCTATTCTGGCAAAATCTCCCGCTATTGCAGCTTCAATGAGAGAGACGATTTCCTTTCGAATCTGGCGAAAAGCGGCATCCCGGCGAGCGCCGTATTTGCGGTACCAGGCATAGCTGCCATCTGTAACCAGGTGTTGGGCTTTGGTGGCTTTGCCCGGTTTTTCTCTTTTGAAAATGCCAAATTTATAGGCCGAACCGCCGCGTATGCTGCCGTTTTCGTCGGTCAGGAATTCCAGGGCATAGCAAAAAGTGTCTTTTTGAGCCGTAGCAGTATATTCTCCCAGCTTCATCTTTCGGATGCGACTGAGAGGCCATTGCCTGACAAAGGCTTTTTGCTGAGTGTTACTGCTGCTTTCACCTTGCATGCGGGAAATTAGCAAAACAATCACCGCTGCTCAAAGTTTAGCTTCACATGAGTGAATTTTCTGTCTTCTGGTTTCGCCGCGATCTGCGGCTGGATGACAATGCGGGCCTCTTTCATGCCCTGACTTCAGGCAGGCCTGTGATCCCTGTTTTCATTTTTGACACAGAAATTTTGGATGAATTGCCGCCAAAAGACGCACGGGTGGATTTTATCCATCGGACTTTGGAAGAATTGCAGGAAAAGCTCCGGGAATTCGGTAGCAGCCTGCTCGTAAAATATGGAGAACCGCTGCAGGTCTGGGAAGAAATTTTATCTGAGTATGAAGGAATAAAAGCCGTTTTCACCAATCATGACTATGAGCCTTATGCGTTGCAAAGAGATCGCGAAGTGGGTGAAATCCTGGCGCAAAAAGGCATTTCTTTCCACACTTTTAAAGACCAGGTGATTTTTGAGAAAAAAGAAATTTTGTCAGGAAAAGGCACGCCTTATACCGTTTTTACCCCATACAGCAAAAACTGGAAAGCGACTTTGAGCCCGGCCCATCTGACAGATTATGGGACAGAAGCGCATTTCAGCCATTTTTTTTCAAGCGAAAAAAAAGAACTCCCCAGCCTCGAATCCATGGGATTTGAAAGGACAAATACGCTTTTCCCCAACCGCATTCCCGATAAAGAAATCATCCGTGTCTACGAGCAGAAACGCGATTTCCCCGCCCAAAAGGGCGTAACCCACGTCGGGATGCACCTTCGCTTTGGCACGATGAGCATCCGCAAACTGGTCAGGGTGGCCCTGGCCTTGAATGAGACTTATTTGAATGAATTGATCTGGCGGGAATTTTACATGCAAATTCTGGCCAATTTTCCCCATGTCGTCAATGGGCCATTCAAGCCTGCTTATGCAGCCATTTCCTGGCGAAATGATGAAGGCGATTTTGAAAAATGGAAAGCGGGGAAAACAGGTTTTCCACTCGTAGACGCAGGCATGCGCGAAATCGCCGCCACCGGCTATATGCACAACCGTGTGCGCATGCTGGTCTCCAGTTTTCTGGTAAAACACCTGCTCATCAACTGGCAATGGGGCGAAGCCTACTTCGCCGAAAAATTGCTCGATTTCGAGCTCGCCTCCAACAATGGAGGCTGGCAATGGGCCGCTGGCTGCGGCACGGATGCCGCGCCCTATTTCCGGATTTTTAATCCGGAGACACAACTCAAAAAATTTGATTCTCAGGCGGAATACGTCCGCAAATGGGTGCCGGAATACGGCACGCCCACCTATCCCCGACCCATGGTCGATCACAAAATGGCGCGTGAGCGCTGTCTGAAGGCGTTTAAAGACGCCCTTACCTGATCAGTGTGATTGTTCCGCTGCGCTCGATCTTCGAGCCATTGTTGAGGGTGGCGCGCATGATGTAGGTGTAGACACCTTCGGGCACGGCTTCGCCGATGTTGTCGTAGCGACCATTCCAGCCGTCGGCTGGGTTGGAGAGCAGCGCGATGCGCTTGCCCCAGCGACTGAAAATCTGCGCTTCCATGGAAGCGATTCCTTCTCCAACGAAGTAGTAGACGTCATTATAGCCATCGTCATTGGGGGTAAATGCATTGGCGAAAAAGACGATCCCATCTGGGACTATATCCAGAATAATGGTGGTATCCGCGGGACATTCATAGTATTTATTGTAGGCAATGAGGGTCACAGGATACTTGCCCGCTTCAGTATAGGTATAAAAAGGATTTTCCAATCCTGATCCACCGAGATTATCTCCAAAATTCCAGAGATAGGCCACTGCGCCTTCAGAAGCATTGATAAACTGGATATTTGCCTTCGAAAGCAGGATGGTGGTATCATAGGGAGGATCGGTGAAAAAGAAAGGCACAGCCGGAGGGGTATTGAATATTTCTACCGAAAGGCTATCCAGGCAGCCATTTTCATCCGCAACGACCACCGTATATATCCCTTCCAACAGCTCTGCTACATTCGGTTCAAAGACGGGAGGATCGGTATCCCATTGGAATTGATAATTGGCGGAAACGCCACCAGAAGCGCTAACAGAGATGGAACCATTGGGCCAGTCACAATAAGGATGCACGCTGTCTGCAAGCGAAAGTTCGAGCAGCGGCGGGTGGTCAATAAATACAGAGGAAGTATCTGTACAACCCAGTGAATCCGTGATACTCACGGCATATACTCCTTTTGAAAGGCCCCTAAGGGTCTGTGTCATCTGTGCCGGAAGGGTATTCCACAAAATCTCATAAGGCGTCGTACCTCCCTGAATATCAGCGGATACGGAGCCATCCATTCCTTCAAAACAGCGCACATCCACGCCCAGGGCTGTCACGATCAGCGAATCAGGTTCTGTCAGGGTGACATCCAATGTCTGCGTACAGCTGCTGTCATCGCGGATAGTGAGGGAATAATTGCCAGCGGGAAGTTGGGAAAAGCTGCTATCCGCCCCAAAATTGACGCCGTCAATGGAAAAGGCATAGGCCGGTGTCCCGCCAGCTGGCGAGACCGAAAAGGCTCCGCTGAGATTGCCAAAGCAATCTATATTGAGTTGATCTTTCAGATCCACTGTCAGCAAGGGAGGCTCGGTGACTGTCAGCGTGAGCTGATCTGTGCAGCTGCTGTCATCACGAACCGTGAAGCTATAATTGCCGACAGGCAAGTCGCTGAATATATTCGAGGCGCTGAAAGCGCCTCCGTTGACGGAGTAGCTATGCGGATTCCATCCGCCTGTGTGCTGAAGCGTGATTTGCGCGCTGGAATCGCCAAAACAGGCAACATTGATTTGCTCCACAACTGACAGGATCAGGCTATCAGGCTCCAAAATCGTCACAGGAATATCCACCGTACAGGCGCTGTCATCACGCGCTGTGAGCGCATAATTACCTGCATCCAGGTTAAAAAAGCTGCTATCGGGCCCAAAAGGGCCCCCATCAAAGGAAAAAGCATAGGGAGCTACGCCTCCCTGGCTGGCAAGCGAAATGCTGCCATCAGCCAGGCCATAACAACTGATATTGCCCAGATTTTGAACCACAGAAGTGAATAGAGGAGGCTCCGAAATGGTCACAGGAAAGGAAATATGGCAACTGGAATCATCCAGAATAATGGCATTGTAAGCACCTGCGGGCAGGTTCACCAGCGTTGAATCGCTGAAAAAATTCAGGCTATCTACCGTAAAACGGTAATTTCCCTGACCGCCCGAGGCGCTCAGCGCGATATAGGCCGTGCTGTCACCAAAACAGGCGACATCCCGCTGGTATTTCAGGCCACCGACCAGAGCCGAAGGCTCGCTCACATCTATGCTGAAAGCAGCGATACAATTGAGGGCGTCACGTACCCGCATGGGGTAGTTGCCGGCTGGCAGGCCTGCCAGGAGTTGAATGGGAAAATAATTGACAGCGTCAAAACTCACCTCATAAGGAGGGGAAGCGCCGGAAGGCGTGATGCTGATCTTGCCTGTGCTATCGCCTTTACAGCCGATATGTATAACCGAATCTATGTTCACCGTCAGGCCCGTGGGCGTGGTGATAGAAACGGAGAGGGTATCTCTGCAAAGTTGCGAATCACGCACGATCACCCTAAAATTGGTAGGAGCCAATTGGAGAAAGGTACCCGAATTTCGAAAAGTAGTCACATTCGCCAGCGAATACATATAAGGCGTGGAGCCTCCCATCGCTGATACCGTCAGCGAGCCATTGGCATTGCCAAAGCAGTCCACATCCGTTTTTCCAACAAACAAAGCCACAAGCGGCTGCGGCTCTGTGATGGTCACAGCCACCGTTGTGGTACAACTGCTGTCATCGCGCACCGTGATCGTATGATTTCCTGCGGGAAGATTGCGAATGGTCGAGTCTGACGAAAAGGTCACTCCATTGAGGGAAAAAGCATAAGGAGCTGTCCCGCCACTGGCGTGAATCCTTACGATACCCGAGCTATTTCCATTGCAATCAACATTTTGGAGAAAGGCGATATTGGCGGTCAGAACGGGAGGTTCTGTGATGGTGATGGCATGGGTAGCCAGGCAAAGGCTGTCATCCTGTATGGTAACGGTATAATTTCCTGCGGAAAGGCCAGAGAAAAAAGAATTCGGCGAAAAATTCATTCCATCTATAGCGTACAAATAGCCCGGATGGCCTCCACTTCCCATCAAACGCACCAGGCCGCTATTGTTGCCATTGCAGTCAACATTTGATTGAAAGGTATCTGCCACTGCGAGTTGCACAGGCTGTTGGATCGTCAAAGGCGACAAAACCGCCTGACAGGCGCTGTCATCCTGAACGGTCACGCTATAGCTGCCAGCCGCGAGATTTGAAAAAGTCGCTGAAGGTTGAAAATTCGTCCCATCCAGGGAAAAAGAATAATTGGGATTGCCACCATTTGCCTGCAAATTCAAAACACCCGTATTGTCTCCGAAACAATTAACATCTACCTGGCTGATCAGCGAAAGACCCAAAGCAGGCGATTGGGTAATCGTCACCGATACAGAAGCGATACAGCCGTTGGCATCCTGAACCTGAAGCTGGTGCATGCCAGCCCATAAGCCAGTGAAGACATTATTTGGGACAAATTGCCCCGCATTGATGCTGTACAAATAGTTGGTACGCCCCCCCGTTCCCACAATTCGGACATAAGCCGTACTGTCACCGGCACAGGGCACATTGCGCTGCGCGCCTATGCTCGCCACCAAAGGTGTCGGCTGGGTAAGCGTCACAGACATCGTTGTCTGACAAGCCTGTGCATCCTGCACAAGGACGGTATGTGTCCCGGCCATCAGGCCGGTGAAGGTGGTGGTAGTGCCAAAGGCACCGCCATTGAGCGAATAGCTATAAGGGGGCGTGCCGCCCGCGGCATTGACGGTGAAGCGGCCTGTGGCCGCGCCATTGCACAGGATGTCTGTGACAGCGGTCGGCGTAGCCGAAAGCGGAGCCGCAGGCTGGGTGATCGTGATGCTCAGGGTGGTATCGCAGCCATTCCCATCAGAAATGTCAACGAAATACTGACCTGCGGGCAAACCAGCGACCGTATCTGCCCCAAAAGGCCAGTTTACCGTACTTTTCACAACCTGTCCACTGACGTTTTTCCATTGAAAATTATAGGGACTTGTGCCTTGAAGGGCTGCAACTCCCAGCCCGTCAGTTCCCCCAAAACACCGCACAGCCGAGCCAACAGCTGTTGGTAAAAACGGATGAATAAGCACTTCTATGGTGTCGAGAGAAATACACCCGATGGAATCGGTCACACGCACAGCATAGCTGGTATTTATGGGCGTATTGCTCCTTGTCGTAGAGGTTCCGATCGATGTTAGCCCCGATGGTGGCGTCCAATTATAGGCTACGCCGCCAGGAATATTTGCATTCAGCCAAACGTATTCGTTGGGGCACTTCGTAATATCCGGCCCCAAATCCACTACCGGAAGCGGGAATACCTCAATTTGTTTGGTCACAGAATCTTTACATCCATTGATGTCTGTAATCACCAATTTGATGTCTTTAAACCCTGTGGTGGCATAGGCATGTGAAGGATTAATCTGAGTGGAAGTACCTCCATCACCAAAATCCCATCGCCAGGAGGCTATGTTACTGATGGCAGATGCAGAACCGGCACAGGTCGAATCTGTGAAATTTATTCTAGTGGAAACATCTAAACACAGCTGGTACTTTTCGGGCTCGAAATTGGAAATCAGGCGGTAGGAAAAGTTGCTGTAGTTGACATCTGACTGAGAGTAATTGTAAAAGCCAAAACGGCCCCTCTCATAACATCCCGGCACATCAAAAATCACCTGGTTGTTGACCAGTATAGTAGCGCGGGTAGAGGTATATACCAGTTGAAAAGTATAGGTGGTAAATGAATTCCACCCCTGGTTAGTGTTGTAATTGGTTCCCAAAACCTCATATTTCCCAGCTGTATTTTGATGTCCCCAAAAGTTGGTCAGGATATCATTGGCAGTGGAAATATTGCCTGTAACTTTGGCCAGGGTCATCCCTTCTTCCGCACGGGCGAGGATACCTGTGCTGGTATATTTGTTTTGAGAAGTGCGTTTCCAGGAAAAAAGATAGGTATCGTACTGGGTAGAATTTCCCGTAGGATTTTTAAATCCAAACACGAATCCAATGTAGTCATCGTCGCTGCTTGTATTTACCCGAAAGGATCCTTCAATCGCTACATTGATAAAGGTATCAGGGCTTACATAAAAGGTCGGATCACCGTTAATCGTCTGGTTAACAGAGGTTCCCCCTCCCTGAACTGCCCAGCTTCCATTGTTGGGACGACCTTCCTGCACCCAGGAATTGAAGTCAACATTGGTCTGGCATTGGCCAAAAAGAAGAGAGGGAGCTACACTTAGCGGGAGCAACAACAAAAAGTAAAATACGGTCTTCATACATTTTCCTATAAAAGGCATAACAAGCAATACTTACAAAAGTAACGCATAATCCCCTTTATCACGGATAATCAGGGAGAAAAAGATGCCTGTAGGAAAAGACTAAACGCGAATGCGTTCTTCCTCTGCCATCATTTCTATGAACTCATCAAACAAATAATGGCTGTCATGTGGCCCAGGCGAAGCCTCAGGGTGAAACTGAACAGAAAATGCTTTTCGGTTGCGGATACGCACACCTTCGATGGTGTCATCATTGAGGTTGACATGGGTTACGACCACGTCGGGATGCTTCGCGAGTTCCTCCGGAGAAACACAAAATCCGTGATTTTGAGAAGTGATCTCGCACCTGCCTGTTAGCAGGTTTTTGACCGGGTGATTGGCACCGCGGTGCCCATTATGCATCTTGTATGTGCTTACGCCATTGGCGAGGGAGAGCAGCTGATGGCCGAGGCAAATGCCAAAGAGGGGATGATCGTTGCGCAGGATTTCCTGCACTGTCTTGATCGCATAGCCCATAGCCGATGGATCGCCGGGGCCATTGGAAAGAAAGAAGCCATGCGGCCCAAAAGTCATCATGCGCTCGAAACTGGTGTCAGAAGGAAAAACCTTGAGGTAGCAGCCTCTGGCAGCCAGCATGTCCAGGATATTGCGTTTGACGCCTACGTCAAGCACGGCCACGCGAAAGCGTGAATTGGGATTTCCGTGGAAATAAGGCTGCACCGTGCTGACTTTGGAAGCCAGTTCCAGTCCGTCCATAGGCGGACATTTTTTAAGCATTTTCTTCAGTTCTTTTTTATCAAAAACTTCAGAAGAAATGATGGCATTCATCGCTCCTTTGGAGCGAATATGTGTCACCAGCTTGCGGGTGTCTATATTGCTGATCCCCACAATGTCATTGTGGCGGAGAAAGGAATCGAGTGACTCGATGGCATTCTCGCGGGAGTAAGTCCGCGCATAATTGCGCACGATCAGGCCGGCGATTTTTGCCGAATTGCTTTCATATTCACTCTCATGGACGCCATAATTGCCCACATGCGTATGTGTTTCTATGAGCAATTGACCATAATAGGAAGGATCGGTAAATACCTCCTGGTAGCCCGTCATGGAAGTGTTAAATGCGAGTTCACCGGTGGTGGATCCGCGTTGTCCGATGGCGTATCCTTCAAAAAAAAGCCCGTCCTCAAGCAAGAGACAGGCCTTATCGTGATTGATGTATTTCATGTTTGATTAGTCCTCGATGGGTGTTTGGTCGTAAAGGGGTATTCTTTCATAAGGAAGCTCCTCATCATTGCGAAGCTTTTCGATGATGTCTTTCAACTTATCTTCTGTGAGTTTGTGTCTGTATCTGCGGTTGCTGATCTGGCAGACAGGGCCGGTATCACAAGCGCCCAGGCATTCGGCAGCGCGTGCCCAAATCTTCCCATCAGCGCTAAATCCCTGTGCATTACATCCCAGATGCTCTTTGGTGAAATCCAGCAATTCCTTGCCTTTCATCTCCCCACAGCTGAAGCAGGTACAAATCTCAATCAGGTGCTTAGGCACTTCTTTTTTGAAGTACATGGTGTAAAATGAAGCAACGCCATAGACATGCGCATAAGGAAGCTCCAGGGTGGTGGCTACCAGTTTGATAGCCTCATTGGAGAGCCATCCAAATTTTTCCTGAGCAATCCATAAAGCGGGCATAACCGCAGATTTTTTCTCAGGATATTTGGCCACATGGCGCGCTATTTCCTGTAGTTCGTCCTGGGTGAAAATATATTCCATAGGGTGTATTCAAATATTGGGTGCGAAGATAGGAAGAAGATGTGCAGATGTGCAAATTTGCTAATCCGCCAATCGCCTCATCACCTCCGGTAATTTCCTTAGCGCGGCCTCCTCGCGCAAACAAGCGCGGGCATCATGGGCAATCATGCCCAGATAAGTCTTTCCCCCTTCCAGGGAGGACATCACGCCGGTTTTGCCCAGCAAAACGGCCCCCTGCCCGATGGTCAGGTCTTTATTGACGCCGACTTGTCCCCACAGGATGACATCATCCTCCAGGGTGACGACCCCGGCAACGCCGACCTGAGACGCCAGCAAGCATCGCTTGCCGATGACGGTATCGTGCCCGATCTGCACCAGATTATCCATTTTGGTGTATTCGCCGATCACGGTATCGCCGCTCACGCCGCGGTCTATGGTGCAATTGGCACCGATATCGACATGGTCGTGGATGAGGACGCGGCCCTTGGTCAGCATTTTGTCGCGGCCATGAGGCCGCGTTTTGAAGTAAAAAGCTTCGCTTCCGATGACGCTTCCGGAGTTGATGACGACGGATTCGCCTATCTCCACCTGGTCGTAAATCGTCACATTTGCGTGAATGAGGCTGCCTTTGCCGATCCGCACATCTGATCCAATCACGCAGTGATGGCCGATCTCCACTCCCTCTTCGATGATGACATTTTCGCCAAAAACGACAAACTGACCGATTTTAACCCCTTGCCCGATGGCGGGCTCCGCAGCCGTATCCAGGCTTTTCCGAGGCTGAAAATGCTCCGTCAGGCGATTGTAATCGCCGAAGGGATCCTCGCTGATGAGCAGGCCTTTGCCTGCGGGAGGCGCGACTTCCTGATTGATCAGGATGGTCGTAGCGGCTGAGCTCAGGGCTTTTTGGAAATACTTTTCCACATCCACAAAAGTAAGATCACCCTTTTCCACTTTGTGGATTTCATTGATGCCGGTGATGGGGTGATCGGCCGGGCCGATGAAGGGGATGTTGAGGAGGCTGGCCGCTTCGGCCAGGGTGATGGGGAGGGGGAGTTTCATGCGTCTTCTAATTTATGCGAATAGCTTTGGGATTTGATGATCAACCTTCTCCCCCATTTTTTGGCAAATTCCTTTTTCAAATTGGTCTGTAAGGTATTATGCTGGGGTCTAACTCTTGAGCATATAATTACTCCGGTATTCATCCATTTTAGCTTTTTTTCTACCACCTCTTTTTGCTGAAAATGCTCAATGGAAGAAGTAATTTGCTTAAACGCCACCTTCATTTTATCATCTTTTAATTCAACAAAGAAAAATTCTTTATTCTTGCATCTAACAAAGACAAAATCGCATTTTCTTATACCCAGGCCATCTTTCATCACACACTCATCCAGGTCAATCCTACAAATCTCTTCCTTTTTAGGATTTTCGATAGAAAAAGAACTCTTATTCTGATTACAGGCGGTTTTATGAGAATAACAGCTCGTATCACCTCCCAATTTTTCGCGGAGGGATTTACAGCAATCAGATAATTTTGGGGAGGGCTTTCTTCCTTTAGTGGAAGATTTTCTTTTTGCAGACATATACAGGCTTAGGCTTCAGGTGAAAATTCCAATTCAAGTAATTTGTCAAAATCTTCTCCCAATTCAATGGAGATATCATCTAGTTTTTCTGCGAAGATTAGTCTATTCTCCTTGTCCAAAATAGATTCTGAGATACCATCCTGTTTTAGAAAATATGCTGAAACACGGTCAAAATCCAGCCACAAATCAGGCGCGAATATCTCCTTCACTCTTTCCCCCAATTCAGGATGGTTTTTGACTACATTATCTGCCTGAATGAGATTATTCAAAACAGTCAGGGTATACGGACTATGGGTAGTAATCAGGAGTTTGTGCCCGTTTTTTGCACAGTTTTGTACCAAAAATTCAATTAGGTTTTTTTGTGCTTCAGGGTAAAGATTGAGTTCGGGTTCTTCTACGATGAAGAGGTATTTTTTGTCCGCTTTTTGCAAAAGGTGCTGGATTACCAACAGCATGGGTAAAGTGGTTTGGATACCACTTGCGCTGTCTTTGAGTTCAAAAGATTCTTCTTTTTGGCTCAGCTGGTTTTTGCCATTTTGGAAGCTGTAACTGAGGTTATTTCCAAATAAATCGGTTTCAAATTTCTTCCCATTTAGGGCATTACGCGCTTGCTGGAACAGGGAACCAAAATGGATGATATTCTGAGGAATGGATGCTTTTTCTTCAAGCAGGATAAAGGAGATATTTTCAACGAGAGAATAAAAGCTACGCTCTGCGGGGATATAAACCGGGGCAATAATTCTCTCTGACTCAACAGTCTCAAAATCTATATTTTCCAAAGAAATTGTATCACTAATTCCATACTTTTTCAGGCGAAAAACATTTTTCCCATTCCCTTCACTTAAATCAATTAACAATTCCTCTTGGGCTGCTATAAATCTCGCCAACGTACTTTTCCCCGCCCCAGTAGGCCCAATCAACACCGTCACATCTTTCAAATCAATTTCAGCCTCCTTAATGGGCCCAAAATTCTTCACTATCAGTTTTTCAACCATATCCATTTATCTTTCCCTGAATATAATCAGATTGTTTGAGTAATCAGGAGCTATACATGCATGTTTTTTCTTAGTACAGGACAAAAAATGAAAGTCATGAATTATAAACATCCTCAAAGTCCTGAAGGGACGCTATATACTACGATCGGGCAAAGCCCGATCATTCGATTCACACCAGGTCCTAAAGCCCTGAAAGGGCGATATATTAGCTATGGCTTCCTAAGATATGCCGTCCTTTCAGGACTTCTATTGGGGGCGTTTACCTTCATGGGGCTTCGCCCCATGCTGTATATGGCGTCCCTTCGGGACTTTGGGGGACTTTCCTGAAAAATTGTCCTGTACTGAAATGTTTTTTACAAAAAACAAAGATAGCACAATTACCCCATTTGTAAATTGCCGTTAACTAGCTAAAGTCGAACCCGCATTAATTATGAAACGTCTCCTACCTCTCCTGTTTTTTCTTTTCGCCATACTTCAGCTTTCCGCCCAAAGTAAGTACTGGATCTTGTTGAATGACAAACCCAGGGTAGAGCAGCCTGCACTTTCAGAAAAGGCATGGGAAAGAAGGGCCCATCAGGCAATCCCACTCGATGAAAAGGATTTTCCTGTTTCGGCTGGCTACCTCTGCCATTTGGCAGAAAAAGGGGTCATCGTCCAGCAAAAATCGCGCTGGCTCAATGCTGTTTCGGCTATCTTATCCAAGCAGCAGGCTGCGGAGGTATTGGCTTTGCCTTTTGTCAGGGACATCCGTCCGGTAGCGCGCATGCAGATGACATCTCTGAGCAGCTGTGATCCCACGGCAGACTACGACAACCACCGGGCACAGCTCAGTCAAATCGGCCTCGACGATCTGCATGCGCAGGGTTTTCGCGGAGCAGGGCTGCGCATCGCTGTTCTGGACAATGGCTTTTCGGGGGTGGATACACTCCCTCCTTTTCAGCATGTGTGGAAGCGAAATGGCTTTCTATATGAAGAGGATCTGGTGGAAAAAGGAACAAGCCTTTACGGCCCCTGCCGGGGCAGTTGCAAGCACGGTGTGCATGTGCTGAGCCTGCTCGCTGCCCGATGGCCTGGCAGCTTAATGGGTGCGGCACCCGATGCAGATTATCTGCTTTTTCGCACCGAAAATGACCTTTCAGAGACGCATCAGGAAGAAGACAACTGGCTGGCAGCCGCCGAAAAAGCGGACAGTCTCGGCGCGGATATTATCCTGAGTTCGCTGACTTACCTGGACTTCGATCCAGGCGAAGGGGACTATACAGATGCCGATCTCGATGGCCAAACGGCCATCGTCACCCTGGCGGCAGAGATCGCCGCCTCCAAAGGCATTCTGGTTGTGAATTCCGTGGGGAATTATGGTACGCAGGGCATCGCCCCGCCTGCCGATGGACCCTCGGTCCTGGCGATAGGCTCGGTCACGCAGGAAGGCCTGCTGAGCAGTTTCAGCAGCCGGGGGCCCACTTTTGATGGGCGTATCAAGCCTGATCTGGTCGCCCGTGGCGATCAGGCATATCTGCTTTTTAGCGATGGCAAACTGCAGCCTGGCAGTGGCACCTCCTACTCCGCCCCTTTGGTGGCGGGGCTCGCAGCCTGCCTGTGGCAGGCGGATCAGCAGCAGCACAATGCCGCAGAGATGCGGGATATCCTCCGGCAGTCCGGAGACCGCTACGACAACCCCAACAATGATTTCGGCTATGGCCTCCCTCAGGCTGCTCAGGCCTATGAAGCCCTTACTGGAGAAAGCCTGACTTGCTTCCCCTCTTTCTCCGAGTCGGATAGCGATGTGGCCAAAATTTACCCCAACCCTGCTTCTCAGGAATTTTCCCTCGCTTTGGGCCAGCTCAGGGATGGACAAAAGCTGCGCATCGTCATGATGGATTTGACAGGTAAAATAGTTGTACATTTTTCACATACCTACCAGGCCGAATTTGACAGGCTGTATTTCAGCGGGAACTGGAATCCAGGATATTACATCCTCAGGATAACGGATGACAGAGGGGGATTTTTCTTTTCGGGCAAAGTGGTAATTGTGAAATAATTGCACAATGCATGAAGAATGAGTTATATTCGAAATGGGAATTTTCCTTAAAAATCCCCACCACTACTGCAATAAAAACTATCCATGAGTTCCATCCTATTTGACAGTTTCCAGGAATGGAAAGATTTCTGTGAAGCGAAGCAGCAAGAGACCTGGCAACCCGTCCTGCTCTATGAAGTAGAGCAAAAAGACCGCAGCGAGAAGGAAATTTGGGACAAGCTTGCCCAGGCATACGCGGTGATGAAAGACGCTGTGCAATCCGGGCTGGAACATGACATGACTTCTATCAGCGGCATGGTCAACAATGGCGCAAAAAAAGTGAGGGATTGTGAAGTTTCCGTTTTGGGAGAAAATTTCAAAAAACTGGTCTACTATACCCTTTCCGCCAAGGAAGTAAACTCCTGTATGGGGCGGGTGGTAGCGGCACCCACCGCTGGTGCCTCAGGCATCATGCCCGGTGTACTCACCATCATGGATGAAATCCATCAACCTGAGCGCCAGAAGCTCTACGAGGGCATGCTCGTAGCAGCGGGCATCGCCTTGATCATAGAAGGCCGTGCCTCCATTGCTGGCGCCGTAGGCGGCTGTCAGGCGGAGACGGGCACGGCCGCGGCCATGGGAGCTGGGGCCATCGTGCACATACTTGGAGGCACGATTGAGCAGGTTTTTGAGGCTGTGGCAGTCACCATCATGAATATGCTGGGCCTTATCTGCGACCCTGTCGCAGGCCTGGTGGAGATCCCCTGCGTGAAACGCAATGCCTCGGCGAGCGTGATCGCCTTTTCTTCTGCTCAGATCGCCCTGGCGGGCGATAAGGCAGGCATCCCCGTCGATGAAGTCATCGACGCCATGGGAGAGGTCGGAGCCTCCATGGAGACCAAGTACAAGGAAACTGCCATGGGCGGACTCGCCATGACTCCCACCGGACAGGCTATTGCACAGCGCGTTTTGAAATTTGAGGCTGAAGAAGTTGAAGAAAATGAAGAAGTCTGATTAACTTAAAGCCGTTATTCCTACATCACTTAGTACGATATTCTTGCTCTTATTTAACTGATCACGGACATGAGATACCTCCTTATTTTTTTCTCCCTTTTACTTAGTTTCTCCCTTTTAGATGGAAAAGCCATTTTACAAGACCTCAATTTTGAACAAGGAAATTGGGTCGTTATTGGCATCCCCGTTCACAATTACCGTGCAGTTCCCGTGCAAAAAGATTTGGGGACTTTTATCGCAAAAGATATCAGCCTTATGCAGCGGGTCAGGCAAAGCTGGGACCTCGACCCTACCTATGAAGACAAATGTGACTACCATTATTCACTCAAGTTTTACAAAGACGATATCCTGGTGAGAACAGTCAAGCTCAATCTTTTTTGCGGTTACCTCACCTGGGACGGACTTTCCTATGAATTTGATCCTTCCAAGTTCAATGATTTCAAAAGCCATGCGAAGCCCATAGACTGGTCGCGCATCAGTTTTGCAGATTTGGACTTGCTCAAAAGAGCCGTTGAAACCCTTGAAAGTAAACCCGATATCTACTGGTATGATGATGTCATGCCCTACAAATATTCTGGCTACTTCATGCTGGCAGTCAATAACCTGCCCTGGAATGCCGATATTGATTCGCTTGACAACGCCATGCAGAGTCAACTGGTGACAGAAATCAAAAATGATGATTTCTATCTGAAGAAATACTTCCACGTTGTCAGAGGCGACAAAATGTTTGTTCGGTATATGGTCAGTTGCGACCCTTTCCTCGCGCAGCGTGTGGCACCCGAGCAGCGATACCTGCCCTGGCGATCTCATCTCGATCAGACAGACTCTGTCCGTATCGTGGCCATCGGCCTCAATCAGGAGCGCTATCGCAAGATTATGAGCAAAGAGGTCAAGCGAAAGGAATAAGAAAGAATATTTGCTAATTGATCCTTCCTCTTTCTTCTTCGGAACCTGTCTCCCGCTGGCGTGAGCCTTTAATCTTGCTATCGCCAAAGTTGCGGGAGTAGGTGAGTTTCAGCACACGGGGCTCCAATAAGTACCCACTTGTCACTTCAAATCCCTGGTTTTGCAGAGCTGTCGTTGCAGTATAGTTGTTTGTATAAAATATGTCATTCCAGGTAAGCCGGAATACCCCCTTGTCATCGGGAAGTTTTTTCTGGATACCCAGATTGACGGCTCCCATTGCTCTGATTTTCTGAATACCATAATTGAAAGGGCTTGAATAAAAAGCTGATATTTCCAACGTAAATTCTTTGGGCAAACTGAAGGTTTGGGTAGTATTTCCCTTTAGGCCTACATAGGAAAACTTAGTGGGTATTTCATTGTAAAAAGTATGGAGTTCCTGCCCGCCAAAAGTGCCTGAAAACTGCATATTCCACCCATCCGATACCTTTAGCGGAAAAAACACATGGAGGCTCACTGAATGTACATAGTCCATATTCAATGAGGTGATGAGCTGCACATCTTTTCCGGCATCTATCAAAGGCTGGTATCTTGCGATGGCGCTGTCTTCGTAGCTGTAGTTGAGCGAAAAAATGATTTTTTTCACGCGATAGTCCAACTTGAAGGCATCTGTGATGCCGGGTTGCAGGGCTGCATTTCCTGTAAAATAGGTGTTCGGATCCAGGAAAATCACGAAGGGAGCCAGATCGTTATAAGCAGGTCGCGAGATCCTGCGACTGTAGGCAAATTGCAGGCTTTGATCATTTTTCAACTGCCGCGAGAGAAATACACTCGGAAACAGGTAGCCATAACGCCTGTCCACGATATTAGGCTCATCCGGGCTACCGAGATTGGAATGGGTGTACTCATAACGCAAACCCAACTTCATAGAAGTCTTTTCGCTGGTTTTGATTTCAAAAGAGCTATAAGCTGCCGCGATATCCTCATTCAGGCTGTAGTCCTGGGTAAAAAAACTGTCTTCGACCCAATTGCCCTGTATCAGGTTTTCGATATTCACCCGGTTCAAAAATTCCGCCTGTGTGCCTTTCAGACCTGCCTCCCACTTGGCTTTTTCACCCAACTTTTGCTCATAGTCTATTTTCCCCACCCAGATATTGATGGGAGTTACTTTGCCCGCCTGTACTTCTTCTGTGCTGAGGAGATTTCCATTTCCATCCGAAAACGCATTCACATAGGCTGTTGGATTGTTGTCATGGGTATAGAGATAATCGGCATTCACTGTCAGTTTTTGATCTCCGGAAAAGCTATGCTGAAAGTTCAGGTTCCCTGAAATATGGTTCCATTCGTTGATTTCGTCATTTTTGATGTCGACCTGACTTCGCAGAATTCCTGCTTCCTTTTGGGTAAGGGTATTGTAGGCGACCATATCCCAAAGGGTATTGTAGGCTGATACGAGCCCTCCCATGACCGTTTTGGGGCCCAGATTTACATCTATTCCTACCCGCAAGTCATTGAGCCAATCCACGGGTTCGCGCTCGCTTTTTGTATCCAAAACAGTACGCAGGCCATCCCTGCTGATCGTCCGCTTATTTATAAAAAACTGTTTTGTATGATCCCGGCTAAAGGAATAATTCGCATAAAGATTGACCTTGCCTTTGCGGTGATTGATATTGAAAGAAGCTGCTGCTTTTTCTCCCCACCAATAGCCTGCGGTCAAGGCAAAAGAGCCGTTGGTGCCATCAGCAAGTGATTGTTTCAATACAATATTGATGATGCCTGCATTGCCTTCTGCATCAAAATCCGCTGGAGGGGTGGTGATCAATTCGATCTTCTCGACACTATTGCTGCTCATGCCATTGAGCAGGCTCATGGCCGCTTCAATCGGCATGCGATTCGCTTTTCCATTGATCATAACAATGACGCCATCCTTGCCTGCGATGGAGATGCTGTTGCTTTGGCGGTTGACCACCACGCCCGGAGAACGCTCCAATACCTCCAATACCGTGCTGCCCGCATTTGTGATGGTGCTGGCTACATTGACGACCAGGCGGTCGATTTGCTGCTCATAGAGGGGCTTGATCGCCACAATCTGGACTTCGTCCAATTCCACTGACTTTGCACCCAGCTGAACGGTTTTCATTTTCTTTTCTCCTTTTTCATAGGAAAAAGGCTCAGAAAAGGCGGTTTCATATCCGCCCATTTGAAATTGCAGCAGGTAAGTGCCTACAGCTATGCTTTCGAAAGCATAAGTGCCCGCTTCGGTGGCGAGCATGCCTTTTTGAAGGCTGGAATCCTGGGCATGCAATAGCAATACATTGGCAAATGCGAGGGGCTGGTTTTCAGTGTCTACTACGGTTCCGGTGATTTGTGCTTTAGATAGCATGGGGCATAGCGCCAGTAATATGGCAAGCCCCAATAGAGGTCGGTTTGTATACATGAGTAAGGGGTTAATGAAGATGAAAGAAGAATGAGTAATCCCTCAAATGGCTTGTGCATAATAGGTAAATAATAGAAAAAGGTTGAGTTTATTTTGAAAAATCACACAATCATGTGATAAACAAACGCACCACATCTAATGGAAAAGGGTGAGAAAAGAACTACGCATGGCTGTGAAAACGCATTGGCAGATTGTCAGCCATTGGATTATTTGAAGCATAATTATTAAACCCATGAAAACTCATTTTCACATTTTCCTCCTTTTAGGATTTACGATGACAGCTGGCTCCGGGCTATTCGCCCAGAACCTCCCCTTCAGCCTGCAGATTCAGGAACTGAATCATGCAAATGTCCCGGCCCTGCAATCCTACGCCCATGCACAGCATGGGGACTATTGGCTCCTGATGGCCGGTATGACCGGCGGATTGCATGACTTCCGTCCTCCGATGGCCTTCCCGGTGGCCAGTGCCAACGACAGCATCTACGTCATGGACGTAGCAGATGACAGCCTCTGGGCTGCGCCCCTGACCTCTCTCCCGCTTCCGCTACAAGCGCAACTTTCTTCCACCAACCCGCAATTTTACCAGGATGGTAATCAGCTATACCTTATAGGAGGCTATGGATACAGCCCGGCAGAAGGTGATCATACCACCTTTCCGATGCTCACGGTCATTGACGTGCCGGGCCTGGTCGCGGCCATCCGATCCGGGCAAGCCATGCTTGCACCCTTTTTCCGTCAGATTTCGGACAGCCGCCTGGCTGTGACAGGAGGGCATCTCGAAAAGCTGGATTCCACCTTTTACCTCGTCTTCGGCCAGCGATTTGAAGGGCGCTACAATCCGCACAACGGCCCCAGCTTTGTGCAGACCTATACGAATGCGATCCGCACTTTTCAGATACGGGACAATGGACAAAGCCTGGCTTTGACTCACTTCCAGGAGACCATCGACGCGGTGAATTTTCACCGCAGGGACTACAACCTGGTCCCGCAATTTTTTGCGGGAGGAGTAGAAGGCATGACAGCCTTTACAGGCGTTTTTCAATACAATGTAGACCTGCCTTTCCTCAATTCGGTGCATATCAGCGCTCAGGGAGCGCGCGTGGAGAACAGCTTTCGCCAGTTGCTCAACCAATACCACAGCGCATTTCTGCCCATCTATGACTCTGCGGCAGATGAAATGTACAACATCTTCTTTGGAGGTATTTCCCTGTATCATCCGGATCAGACGGGTGCTTTGCAGATCGACTCCATGGTGCCTTTTGTCAATCACATCAGCCTTGTGCGCAGATTTGACAATGATTCCATGGCCGAGTACCTGCTGCCTGTCAGCATGCCGGGACTATTGGGTGCAGGTGCGGAATTTTTCCCTCATCCTCAGGCGCCCCGCTTCGCCAATGGCATCATAGACTATGAGGCGCTCAGTGACCAGCCCACTTTGCTGGGCTATGTCTACGGCGGCATCGAAAGCAGCCAGGCCAACATATTTATGCAAAGCACTGGCAGCAGCTGGGCTTCCGATCGCCTGTTTGCGGTTTACCTGACCCGGGACAATCCGCAGGCCCTCGATCCGGTAAAAATACCGGAGATATCTCTTTCCTTCAGGATCGCCCCCAATCCGGGCGAGGATTATATAGACGCCACTTTTTCCCTGAACAACAGTTCACACACCACCATCTTCTGGCAAAATACCGAAGGAAAAATCCTCACAGAAATGTACTTCGGCCGTCTCGGCCCCGGAGAGTACGCGCAGCGTTTTGACATTTCGGACCTGCCCGCAGGGCTGTATTATCTCACTCTGACGACGAACCATGGACAGGAAACGAGGAAGATAATTAGAAAATGAGAGGATTTGCTAATCAATCCTCACATCCCGCCCCCCATTTCGTCCGAAGAAAACCGGCTCGTACATCATCTCCGCTTTGGCGGGATTGAGGGTGTAACGACCGCTGTAGCGGGGTTCCAGATGGATGCTAAAGGTGTATTTTCCTGCGGGAAGGGAAGTGAAATAGATATTCACCTTCTCTTTGCGGTATTCGCGGTGGACTTCGCGGTAGTGGCTGGGGCCTTTGTCGCCATAGGAGCAGCCTGCCGGAACAGGCACTTCCAGGGATAAATAGGAAGCTTTTTTCTTCACTTCCAGCTCCACGATCAATTCGGCGGTTTGGCCGGTGGTAAGCTGTGGAGTGGATTCTCCATTTTGGCGGAGAGATGTTTGTATGCTAAAAAGGCTGTCTACAGGCTCGGGATCGCGCTCCCAGCGGCTTTGGTAGATCGTGACAAATATGGGGGCATTGCCTTGTTTTTGGATGGAAATGCTACCGCTGCGGTAGTCATCGAGCGTCATGCGCGCGGGCCAATCCGAGATCAGGCGATTGCCATCGCCATAAGTCAGTGCGAGCTGTGCCCCAGCCTGCGGCTGCTTCGATGCCTCCACCAGATCGGGCACAAGGGTGCCCAGAATCGCGGCCGATTCGATCGTATTGCGCCAGCCATCGCGCTGGCGCGTCTCGAAGAAATAGGCGCGTATGCGCTGCAAAGCAGCTTCTTCTCCGCCATGCTGGCGGAGGATCTTATAGGCGAGCAGCGTCTGCTCGACTTCGCCTCCATACCATCTCCAGCCTTTTCGGCCCCAATAATGACCGCCGATGGCGGTCTGGCTTCGTGCCCGCCGGACCCTGTCCAGGCTGTATTCTCTGCCCGTCAATTGCTGCAATCGCAGCAGCAGCAATTCCTCATAGGATGAGAGCTGCACCGTATCTATGGCGATCATGTTGAAGAAGAAACCGAAATCGGTGTTTGCTTTCATTTCGGCCATTCTGACCAATAATGTCAGCATTTGCGGGCGGTTATAGGCGCGGTAGCGCGCAGCCATGGAGTCCTGCAAAAAGCGAAAAGCAGAGGCAAGTTTGGGGTCTTCGGGATCATTTTGCTGGAGGGAAGCCGCCACATAGGCGGTCATCCAGAGCGTGCCGCTATTACCGGGCCACCAGCCCCAGGAGCCATCGGCATTTTGGGCGCGGTGCAGACGGCGCTTCAATTGGTTGATGTCGTTGCGGTTGTCGTCGGGCAATTGCAGGGCAAGGCGCGTATCGCGCGCCAGGCGCATGGCCGTCAGGCGGGACGCCATTTGCTCATTGCAATCGTGTGGATAGCGGATCAGGTAGTCGAGGTCCTGCAGGAGGAGCTGCAGGGGGTTGCTGCGGGCGATCAGCTCGACAGGGCCTTCCCCGGCCTGGGGACTGAAAGTCACCGTGGTATCGCCTTCGAGGTAGAAAAATGCGCCTTCATTTTCCAATACCCCGCGCGGAAAGATCGGGATGTCGCGCATCTCTCCATCCAGCTCGCCATTGCGGCGAATGAGCAGATAGCGCGGCTTCAGCGTGTCGAAAGGCGCGCCCAGCTCCCCGCCGAAAAGCGGCGGTTTCACCTCAGCCACCACGGCAAAATGCTCTATGAGCAGGTCTTTGACGGTTGTATCATGGCGACGGATGTCGTCATCTGTGAGGCCGAAGGCCGTTTGTACTTCGGTTTCCTCGCCGTAATTGATCAGGCGACCGATCAGCATGGCGGAGTCGCCTTCGACCATAAATCGCGGCAGCGAGAGGCGGGCGGTCAGTTGCCTGAGCGACTGGATCAGGCCGCTGTGGTAGCCGATCTGCAGCTTGCTGTTCATGGCGTAGACATAGGTTTTCCAGCCGGTGATGTCGTCCGGCATTTTGACGCGGATGCGCGCCTGGCCCTGGGCATCCGTCAGGAGATCGGGACGCCAGTAGGCGTTGTCGCGGAAGTCTTGGCGCAGTGCGCCGAAGTCGATGGGAGCCGCGGGCATGAGCCCGCCGATGGAGTCGCCGTAGGCGGCGGGGATGCCTCCAATATGCTGAACTAATAATGAAAGACTTTCCTCTTTTTCATCTAAATCAGGAACGCCATCTTTGTCTTCATCCATAGCACGTCCTTGCTCATCTACCAGTGATTGTCTTTCTGTAAATCTTGATTTTTGGCTTGATTGGGCCATATCTGTTAAAGGGTTTACCCTCCAATGACCTCCTGTTCTTCTCTTACTAAATAAGGGTTTAGTTTCTCCTCCGCCAATCCTACCTCCTCCTACAGAATACCCTGTCACGACCGCTTCCTCAAACATCAACGGAACTCCTTCTCCCAACCAAACCTGCATCCATTGGCCTCTTCCAAAATAAACCTCCTGCTCCTGGTAGCCGATAAAATTGACAACCAGCTGCCCTGAAGTTCTCTGTGTTTTCAGGTAAAAAAGCCCTTGCTCATCTGTAAAAGTGCCAATGTTTGTGCCCTTAATTCGCACGATCGCGCCCTCAATGGGCTCTCCTGTGGAGCCATCCTTTACCTGTCCAAATACACAGTCCTTGCATTTGCCCTGATTTCCCTCCTGAAAATGAGACAAAAAGTCTGGATCAAGCACCCAGGGAACTTCATAGCTGTTTTCTTTTTCCTTAAAGGGAATGATCGTCGGCAATTTGCTTGTCTTCAGCCATTGAATCCTACGGCCTCTTGCGGGATAAGCGTAAGGTTGGAAAAAGTCATTTTCCGGCTCAAGCGGCAGGTCTGTCCGCTGAAAGATCAGGTCAAACTGTGGCGTATCTGTGAGTTCAACGACTCTTCCATTTACCCTGCTACCGCCAGGTAGCAACTGGAAACTTTGAGCTTCCTGAAGGGCTTGCTTCAGGTTGCTTTGTAGCTCTTCGTGTTCCATTTCCTCTAGAGGAAACTGCCATTCGTTGAGTCCTTCCTTTACTTCTTTTGTTTCCCAAAAGAGCTGATAATCAGGGTGAATCAGGATGATTTCATACTTGCCGCGGGCCAGGCCTTTCGCTTCAAATTCGCCCTGCGCATTCACACGCTTGTGCAGCGCCAGTTTATTTCCACTGAAAAATAAGACCTCTGCCGCAGCGGCATTTGCCACTTTTCCTTTGACAGTTGCCTGACCATTTTTAAAAATCTGGTTGATGCTATAGCTGTTTCCCTCCCGCTGCACAAGCTGCTCCCCGGCGCTCAGCATGCGGTTGAGCAGGGTATCAAATTTCATGTGCTGGTAGAAGCTGTCCGCTTTGAGCACAAAGATTTCATCTTTTTTTACCCATACCTCATCGCGCTCCAGGGTATAGCCATTGTTTGTTCGGAAAATAAAATCATAACAGCCTACTGCGAAGCTTTGCCGATCCAGTGAAAGCATCGGCCAGATATTGTAGGGATCGTCGCATGTCTTCACCAGGACCTGCATATTGTAGGTGTTGGGGATGGAAAATTGAATTTGGCCCGTTTCGCCATCCAGCGAAAAAGGGGCTCGATTGACCTGCTGAACTTTTTCCCTTTCCTCCAAAACCACCTCAGAAGGCAGCAAAGCCAAGCGTCCCATGGACTGATTGGAAAGGCTCCAGCCGTTTTTGAGGATGTGTTTGTCGAACACGGGCAGCTCTTCCATTTCGATAAAGGTCGGACCTATCCGATAGCTATAGCCCGGCTGGACGCGCAGGTAGCGCCCAAACTGCCCCCGCAGGGCAAAAGCCATATCCGACACCTGGATCGGGCCGATGCAGTAGCGCTGTTTTCCCTCATAATAGATATTGGGATGCTGGGACAAAACGGTGGTTGTGCCCAGCTGCCAGAGGTAGCATTCGGTCTCCTTCTGCCAGCTTCTTTCCAGCCAGAAGATGCTGTTATTCAGCTGTTTCAGTTCTTTATGGGTCAGGGTATCGCCTCTGTCAACTTTCCTGATAAAAGCGGGAAGATGAGAGGGATTGATGGAAATTTCTGTCTTAAAGCCTTTTTTGAAAACAACATCTTTGAGCTGGTATTCGGCCTTTCCGGCGCGGATGCGCAGGTCGACAGTATCATAAAAGGCATGAAAGGAAAAGGGCCCGATACTGGAGGCATAGCCAAAATAGACCAATTGCTCATTCATATACAGCATCTGAATGGGCTGCTGTACCCCTTCTTCATAGATAAATGGCGCAAATTCCATGCGGTCTTTATCGGCCAGCGGAAGATATCGAAACTCGACTGTGTCGGGATAGCGCATGCGGTAGCTATCGACAGTGTCGAGGGCAAAATCCTTGATATGATGCTGTTTCAGGCGCTTATTGGCGGCAAAATACGGCAAATCCAGCCAGGCGTTTTCGCGTTCATATTTCACTTTTTGAAGGTGGAAATTGTCGTAGAAACCGGGGGCATTGTCCTCGGGGAAGCGGTTGTTGACCGCATAGGCGGTCAGGTCTACTTCGGGCATGCGCTGCCCGAAATCATCGGTCACCGTGACCTGTATATCGACGGAGTCGCCCGGCTCGATACGTGCAGGCTGCTCAACAGCCAGATTGAGGCGACCTTCGGCAATCATCAGGACTTCCTGCCGCGTCACAGGCTGCCCATTATGGAAAAAGCGATAATGCAAAACCAAGGCTTCCGCATCTGCCGAAATCCCTTCCCATTGCCAGGAATCTTCGATATTTCCTTTTGTCAATACCTTTTTTCCTTTCTTCACCTCATAGCTAAGCGGCCACTTCCAGGGATTGTTTATTTCAAAAAAAACAGAATCTCCCCGACGGTATTTCTCCGCCGAAATCCTGGGCTCGGGTGAATGAATAACGACTGATTTTCCATCCACCGAAACTTCATAAGATGAAATCGAAGGATGGGTTTTGAGCATATAGGGAAAGCTGATTTCCCTTTCAAATTGAGCCAGGTTATTATAGCTATAGCGGCTGCTTGCCCTTCCTGTCAGGATGCCTTTCACATTTCTTTCAGCCTGATAATCAATCAGTAAGGTGTCGTTTTTCCAGCTGTAATTGATTCTTTGGGGAATTTTTTTCGGCTGAATCCTGAAATGGGTATACTCTGTTTTGAGTTCATTATTGGAGGCCCGATAATCCGCTTTGATGCGGTAGGTGACAGTCGTATTGGGCGTTTTGTCTTTGGGAATAACCGCCACAGGCTTCTCCTGGCTGTTCATCGACACCGTATCTTTCAGCAGGGTCAGCGGAAGATACAGTTCTTCCGGCAGGTCCGAACCCAGGTTGGAGAAGCTGATTTCCAAAATCACTTCGCCGCCCGGCAGCGGCACGCCACTGGCGTCTGTCGCCTGTGCAAATATTTGCACGCTGTCTCCCGGCTCATAGACGGACTTGTCCGTGCGGATCGAAAAGCTGCTTTCGTCCAACTCATAGTCTTCGTATTTGAAATAGACATAATCCAGCACATAATGCTTTTTGCCTGTGGTAGCGCGCAGGCGCAGGTTGAAGCGCCCATCGAGCTTCCAGCCCAAAGAGTCTTTGAGCGGCAGGTCCATCAGATAAAGGCCCGGCCTTTGGGGCAAAAGCGTTGCTATCGGCTTGCCCGTAGCCGAGCAATACAGATCGAAAGCATCCGTCTGCGGATGGCCCTTTCTGTCAAAAATAAGCGCTTTGAAGCGCAGGGTATCCCCCGGCCGATAGCCGGGCTGATTGACGAGGATATAGCCGTGATAAGTGCGCCTGAAGTATTGGGTATTTTCATACATTGTCCCTTCCGTCGCACTGTAGCTAAAATATTTTTTCTCCTTCACATCATCTCCCCGATGGTAAACCAGCATGCGCGTCTCCCGTGCAGTCTTGATTTTCAGCAGGCCCCGGAGCTTGTGGCCGGGGATGATATAGGCAGCTGATTCCTCATCGAAATCAAGCTTTTTATTAGCATAATGCACTTCCAGGCCATCGGCTGCTTGCGCTTGCGTTTTGACAAAAAGCAGGCTTCTCCCGCTTTCGGGAATGATCTGTATATCCTCTATTTCGCTTTTTGTCAAAAGCTCCGCATATACCCGATCCGCTTTTACCCATGTCAGCAGGTAGCTGCCGGGAGCCAGAGCGGCTAGTTGTGGCTTTTGCCCAAAGGGCAAAGTATCCACTGGCGATGCCAGGACGAGGGCGCGTCTTTTCCGGCGGACTTTGTCGCCGGGATGGTAGAGCCGCGTTCGCGGCTGGGTGAGGATTTGCTCCACTTGCTGGTCGCTCAGCTTAAAAAGAAGCTGTTGCGATTGCTGGGCTTGGAGAAAGGAAAGAGAAAAAAACAGGCTTAGCAGGCTTAGAAAGAGTATCTTATTCATAAAATAGCGGCTAATACAGGAGGAGAATTTACAGAAAGAGAGGGATAGCTGACTCATTCCATAGCTTCCTGTAGTTAAATCAAAAGAATTGCCCGGAATTGTAAGAATCAAATTAGCGTTTTTTTACCTTTGCACCCAAATAAGCGCTCATGAAAAAGCTTGACCTCTTTCCCGACGGCAAATTAGACGTCACCCTGCTCCGGCTGTGCCACCAATTGCTGGAGAATTATGGTGATTTCGAAGACACCGTGCTGCTCGCTTTACAGCCTCGTGGTGTATACCTGGGCCGTCGCATCTCTCAATTGTTAACAGCATTGTTGCCGGGAAAAACCGTCTTATACGGTGAGCTGGACGTGACTTTTTTTCGGGATGACTTCCGAAGGAGAGACAGTGTGCTGGAGCCCAATAAAACCCAGGTCGATTTTCTCATAGAAAATAAAAACGTCATCCTCATAGATGATGTGCTCTATACCGGCCGCACGACACGTGCGGCAATGGATGCCATGTTGGCTTTCGGTCGTCCGAAAAGTGTCGAACTTCTGGCGCTCGTAGATCGCCGCCACCAGCGCGAATTGCCCATAGAGGGCTCATTTATCGGTATCACGGTCGATACCCTCGACACAGATCACGTAACCGTCGAACTCCGAGAAGCGGGGGGGGAGGATAAGGTTTTTTTGACTGAAAAGTAGGAAGGTTCCGGGTTTTGGGTTTCGGGTTCCGGGTTTCGGGTTTCGAGACACACAGAACTCGAAACCCAAAACCCGAAACAAACAAACGTAATATGCGCCATTTACTAGGAATAAAATACATCAGCGAATCCGACATTCACTCCATCTTCCAGACGGCAGATAACTTCAAGGATGTGATCAACCGGCCGATCAAGAAGGTGCCTTCTTTGCGGGATACGACGATTGCGAACCTTTTCTTCGAAAATTCGACACGGACGAGAATCTCCTTTGAGCTGGCCGAGAAGCGGCTGTCAGCCGATGTGGTGAACTTCTCTGCTTCGAGCAGCAGCGTCAAAAAAGGCGAAACCCTGCTTGACACCGTCAACAATATCCTCGCCATGAAGGTGGATATGGTGGTGATGCGCCACCCCAATCCGGGCGCGCATGTTTTCCTCAGCAAACATATCGACGCCCAGATCATCAATGCCGGCGACGGCACGCATGAGCATCCGACGCAGGCACTGCTGGACTGCTTTTCGCTGCGCGAAAAATTCGGTGAATTCAAAGGCCTCAAAGTCGCCATCGTCGGCGATATCACCCATAGCCGCGTGGCTTTATCTAACATTTTTGCTCTGCAAAAGTTAGGAGCTAAAGTGCGGGTCTGCGGGCCTCCCACCCTCATCCCCAAACATATAGGATCGCTGGGCGTAGAAGTGTCCTACGATCTGAAAGATACCCTCAGGTGGGCCGATGCAGTCAATATGCTGCGCATACAATTGGAACGTCAGGACATCGCTTATTTTCCTTCCCTGCGCGAATATTCGCAGCTTTATGGCCTGGATAAGGAGATACTGGACAGCCTGAAAAAGGATCTGGTGATCCTGCATCCCGGCCCGATCAATCGGGGGGTGGAGATCACGAGTGAGGTGGCGGATTCGGAGCAGGCGATCATTTTGGATCAGGTGGAGAATGGGGTCGCGGTGCGGATGGCGGTCTTGTATCTGCTCGCTGGTGCGAAGTGATTTTTTTTGACGCTGATTTACACAGATTATTATGATGAAGAATGTTTAAGAAAAATAACAGCGTAAATCATATCTATCATAATAAATCTGCGTCCACTCTTCAATTTTAAACATATGTCAAAACCCATACACGAAATAGAAGCCGAGATCATCGAAGAATTCGAACTCTTCGACGACTGGATGGACAAATACAAATACATCATCGAGATGGGGCAGGACCTGAAAGGTCTGCCTGAGGCAGACAAAGTGGACGACAACATCGTCCGGGGCTGCCAGTCACAGGTGTGGCTGGTTCCCAGCCAGAAAGGTGAAATGATTCATTTCGAGGCGGATAGCGATGCTATCATCACCAAAGGCCTGGTAGGCCTTTTGACCCGGGTCCTTACCGACCAGAGGCCGGAGGACATCCTGCATGCTGAATTGAAATTCATCGATGCCATCGGCCTGCGGGAGCACCTCTCCCCTACCCGCTCCAATGGCTTGAATGCTATGATTAAGAAGATGAAGATGTATGCTTTTGCTTATGAGAGGCGGGAAGCGGGAGGCGAGATTAGAGAGGCGGGAAGCGAGACTGAAGACTGGAACTAAAAACGAAAAAAATGTCAATCAAAGAAAAGATTATAGAAGAAATCAAGACCATCTTCGACCCGGAGATTCCGGTGAACATCTATGAGCTGGGACTCATTTATGATGTGACAGTAGATGGCGACAAGGCGCATGTACTTATGACGCTGACAGCGCCAGCCTGTCCGGCGGCAGAAATGCTGCCCGAAGAGGTGAAAGTCAAGGCCGAATCCGTAGAGGGAATCAGCGAAGCTGAGGTGGAGCTGACCTTCGATCCGCCATGGGAAAAAGAGATGATGTCTGAAGAAGCGCAGCTTGAGCTGGGTTTCCTTTGACGAGAAAAGCCCGTGAATCATAGAGCCATTGCCTTGGTTCCTCGAAAATCTTAGCTAACTTTGCATCCTGATTTTCAGCGCTCAGTAAATAGAGGCAAATTTGCCGTGCGAAGCGCTTTTTTTGCAAGAAAAATATTGACCGAATAGAGGAAATATGAAAGATAGAAATTCCGTCATTGGAATCATGTTAATGGTGGGGCTGACAGCCTTGTATTTTATGTTTGCCCCCAAGCCTGATCCCAAGCCACAAGAACAAGCAAACGAAATTGCTGCTCAGACGGAGCAAACCAACGAAAATGCTGCTACAGAAGAAGGCAGCACGGAGACGACCGGAGAAGTCCCCACCCTCAATGATTCCATCAGACAGGCTCAGATGAATTCTGTGCACGGTGCATTTGCCCCCCTGATGAAGGGAGAGGAACAATTTATCACTGTCACTACGGACAAGCTGGAGATCACCCTCAGCAGCCACGGTGGGCGAATTGTAGATGCAAAATTGAGAGACTACAAGACTTTTGATTCCCTGCCTTTGCCGATTGTCTCCAAAGAACTGACTCATGATCTGTTTTTCGAATTTGTCAACAAACAAACTTCCCAGCAGGTAATCAGCCGTGATTTATACTTCACCTCCGCAGATTGGCGGGAAATAAACATAAGTGGCGATGAAACCAAAGAACTGGTTTTAACAGCGCAGGTCGGTGAGGGCCAGACCCTTCAGCAGGTATACACTTTTCACGGAAATACATACGACCTCGGCTATTCTATCAAAATGAATGGCATGAAGCCTTATTTGAAGAATCGCTATTATGAACTCAAGTGGAAGGCTGAGATACCCAAAACCGAGAAAGACATCAAGTTGCAGCGTCAGAAAACACAGCTTGTGTATATGCAAGTGGATGACCTGGAGCGCATCGGTGGGATGAGCGATGATCCCGAAGAAGAGCAGGTAAAAGGGGATGCAAACTGGATTTCCTACAAAAGCCAGTTCTTCTCTCATGCATTGATTGCGAAAGGCGAGCCCATGCATTCTCCGCGTTTTACCCTTACGACTCCGGTAGAAAGCCAGGAAGTGGTAAAGGAAATGTATGCTGATTTCCAGTTGGATCTGCCAACCACAGAGGAGAGCTCACATGACTTTGTCATGTATATGGGCCCCAATGAGTTTAAGACTTTGAAGTCTTATAAGGTAGGGCTGCAAAAGGAAATGGACCTGGGCTATCTCTTTATCAGCCAGATCAATATTGGAACCATCTATGTTTTCAAATTTTTTGAAAGATACATTTCCAATTATGGCCTCATCATCCTGATTTTTGCTATCCTGATCAAACTGATCGTATTCCCGCTTACCTATAAGAGCTATGTTTCCATGGCGAAACTGCGTGTGCTCAATGGCACGCCAGAGATGAAGGAGCTGGATGAAAAGCACAAGGGCGATCCTCAAAAGCAGCAGGTAGAAAAAATGGCCATCTATCGAAAGATGGGGGTGAGTCCGCTGGGCGGTTGCCTGCCCATGCTGCTGCAATGGCCGATTTTGATCTCCATGTTCTTCTTTTTCCCACAGTCCATCGAACTGAGGCAAAAGGCGTTCCTGTGGGCACATGACTTGTCCACTTATGATTCCATCATGGAATTAGGCTTTCCCATTCCAGGATATGGCGATCACGTGAGTTTATTTACCATCCTCATGGCCATCTCCATCTATGTGTATACTTTCTTCCAACAGAAGTCACAGCCCACCAATGCGGCTATGCCTTTCATGAAGTACCTGCCATACATTTTCCCGATTATCTTCGTTGTCTTTTTGAATAACTACGCTTCTGGATTGAGCTGGTACTATTTTGCAGCCAACATCATTTCCATTATCCAAACGACTTCCATCAGGGCTTCGCTCAATGATGAAAAACTGCTGGCAGAGATGAGGTCAAACCTCAGCAAAGGAGGAAAAAATGGCAAAAAAGGCGGAGGCAAAAAATCTGGCGGACGCCTCGAAGGCTGGGTACAAAAGCAGCAGCGCAAGCAGGAAGAAGCGATGCGTCAGCGTCAGGCCGGCAACAAAGGCGCGCCTAACCGCTCAGCGAAGAGGAAGAAGTAAAATGATTCTTCTTTGTTTTCATTTCTGACTTTAAACATTTATCCCATGAAAAAAAGAACCATCAAACTCCTGGCGATATTGGTCATTGCATCTTTTAGCCTTTCGGCCTGCAAAGCCCTGAGAGGCGATCCCCGGAAGAATTGCAACCACCCCAAGCACGGAGAATACATGCTTCAAAAACAAATGGGAAAACATAGGAAAAAAGGACTGGGGATTTGACCCCATTTCCCTAAAACTGAAAAAAACCGAAGCGAAAACGTTTCGGTTTTTTTGTTGTCCTGTTTGATTTTTAGACTAAGCTAAAAATATAATTAGCTCTTTGATAAAAAGAGTTTTTATTCTATCTTTGTCGCGATTTGAAGACACATACAATCGCTTGATTCATGAAATATATTCTTTACATCTTCTCCTTTTGGGCATTTCTCTTTTTCCCTGGAAAAGAAATTCAGGCCCAGGGAGAAAAGCCCCAAGTGCTGGCTACCACCACCTTCCTGGCAGATCTGGCCAGCAATGTGGCTGGTGAGCTCGCCGAGGTCCACTCCCTGATGCCGGTAGGCGGCGATCCACATATCTATGATCCCGTGCCCGGAGATGCCCAGAAGATCACAGAGGCAGACCTCATCCTCAAAAACGGCCTTCACCTGGAAGGCTGGCTGGACGAAATGCTGGAAAACGCCGGCACAAGCGCCCCGATCATCACCCTCACCGAGGGGGTAGCAGCCATCCAAAGCTCAGATCACGCCAACGCATTCGACCCGCATGCCTGGATGAATGTGCGCAACGCAATGATCTATACCGAAAATATCAAAATAGCTCTGACAGAGCTGATGCCCGAAAAGGCAGCTGAGATCCAGGCCAATTATGAGCGCTACCGCGCCGAGTTGGTGGAGTTGGATCGCTACATTGAAGAAAAAATCAGGCAGATCCCGGAAAGCCGGAGGGTGATCGTCACCTCCCATGATGCATTCAGATATTACGGGCAGCGCTATGGGCTGCAGGTAGAGTCCATCATGGGGACAAGCACAGAAGCGGATACCCGCATCGAGGATATGCAACACCTCTATCGCGTCATACGCGAGCTGAAAGTGCCAACCATCTTTGTAGAATCTACCATCAATCCCAAGCAAATGCGCCAACTGGCGGCTGACCTGGGCGTGGTGATTGGCGGCAAACTATTTGCCGATTCCCTGGGCGAGGAAGAAAGCGGCGCCAGCAGCTATACCAGCATGCTCAGGCAAAATACAGACCTGATTGTACAGGGATTAAGCCGCATCGGAGATGGAACCAGCGAGCAGCAGGAAACCGATGTCGTTTCTCTCCTCATCATCATGAGCCTGTTGATCTTTGCCTTTGGGGCGGTTTACTGGCTGCTTCGGTCAAAAGAAGGAGAAAAACTGAACTGGCAAAATTTCGATCTCGAAATCAAAGGCCTTTCTGTCAGCTATGACAAAAAAACGGTTCTCTCCAATGTCTATCTGAAAGTGGATTCAGGCTTTGTCATAGGCCTTATCGGCAGCAATGGCTCCGGTAAATCTACCCTATTGAAAAGCATATTGGGTCTTGTGGATGCAGATGGAGGGGAGATCAGCATCAATGGCAAGGAGGTGGAAGAAATCCAGAAATACATAGCCTACATTCCTCAAAAAGAGGACATTGATTTTAGCTTTCCGGCCACGGTCTCGGACGTGGTTTTGATGGGGAGGTATCCTCACCTCCGGGTGTTTGAGGGCCTCAAACAGGAAGACAAGCGCCTTGCGCTTGAGGCGATGAAGATTCTCGGCATCGAGAAGTTGCGTGATAAGCAGATCGGAGAGCTCTCCGGAGGGCAGCAGCAGCGCGCATTCATTGCGCGGGCACTTTGCCAGGGGGCCGAGGTCTTCCTCTTCGATGAGCCATTTGTAGGGGTGGATGTCACCACCGAAAACCGCATCATGGAGCTGGTGCGGGAGCTTGCCCGCGAAGGCAAGATGGTCATCATCATCCACCACGACCTGGCAAAAGTCCAGGAATATTTTGATCAGGTGGTCATGATCAACCAGCGGATCGTGACGGCAGGCCCCACGGCAGAAGTATTTACAGAAGAAAATATCGCCAAAACCTATGGCGGACAATTGGCGATGCTGCATAAGACGGTGGCGCCGAGGAGGTAGGAGGGGGAAGTTTTGGGTTTTGGGTTTCGGGTTTCGGGTTTTGGGTTTCGGGTTTTGGGTTTGAAATAATTAGCATTTGAATTCATGGAAAATATATTGGAAATATTTGGAGAAGCTTATGCCATTCGCGCCCTCATCGCATCGGCGATGGTCGGGATCACCTGCGGTGTGCTGGGCTCATTTATCGTGCTGCGCAATATGTCGCTGATTGGCGATGCGCTTTCGCATGCGATCTTACCCGGCGTTGTCGTCGGCTTTGTGCTGGTAGGCTACAGCGTGCTGGGATTTTTTATCGGCTCGGTGATCGCCGCTTTGGCGGCGGCGGTGCTCATGACCTGGATACAGCGCAATGTGCGCACCCATGTCGATGCCTCCATAGGCATTGTTTTTACCTTTATGTTCGCCCTGGGGGTGATTGGGATCTCCAATGTGACGCGCAAACAAGGTGTACACCTGGACCTCAAAGATTTTCTCTTTGGCAATATATTGGGGATTTCTGATCAGGACCTTTGGCTGACAGCCATCGTGCTTGTCTTTACGGTGGCCAGTGTCATCGCATTTTACCGCTTTCTGTTCCTCACGACTTTTGACTCAGTGGTTGCCAAAACCATGGGCATTTCTGTCAGCACGGTGCATTATTTCATGATGCTATTGCTTTCATTTGCTGTGGTGGCCTCGCTGAGGACAGTAGGCGTAATATTGGTCGTAGCGATGCTGATCACGCCTGCATCCACGGCCTATTTGCTGACCCACAAGCTCAAAAAAATGGTGCTGCTTTCCGCTTTGATCGGTCTTGCCTCCACGATCATTGGATTGCTGGTGGCCATTGTCTTTGAAACAACGCCGGGCCCGGCAATGACGGTGGTTGCAACCTTGATTTACCTCCTGGCTGTATGCTTTGCTCCGCAAAAAGGTCTGCTCTCCCGCTACCTCAAAAAGCGCAGCAATCGCCTCAAAATCCTGCGTGAGGACATCCTCAAGCAAGCCCTTAAGCTACATGAAGTCCAAAAACTTCAACTGGATTCTCTCGCGGAAAAATTGGATATTTCCTCCACCAAATTGCAAAAGCAGCTTCCTCTCCTGCGGCAGAAAGGCCTGATGAGCAAGCAGCAGGGTATTTGGGGGCTGACAGAAGAAGGCATTGCACGTGCCCTGGAACTGGTGCGCGCACACCGCCTTTGGGAAACCTATCTTGTAGAACACATGGGCCTGCGCGAAGATCAAATACATGATGATGCTGAACTTTACGAACATTATCTTACGCCTGAACTTGCCGCTGAAATGGATGAGCATTTGGGATTTCCTGAAAATGATCCGCATGGCTCTCCCATTCCCCGGAATATCCGGCCAGAACCTGACCCAAAAGCAGAATAATTTTTTTACCCTCCAACTCCCATTCCTATGAAAAGCGCTGAGGAATTATACAATGAAGCCATTTCTCTCCAAAAAGAAGATCCTGAAAAGGCAATCGAATTGTTCCAGCAATGCCTTGAAGCGGATGAAAATTACATCAATGCCTACAATGGCTGGGGAAATGTGCTGCTGGATTTGGGAAAGTTGGAGGAAGCCCGGGAAAAATATACCCGCTGTCTGGAAATGAATCCGACCTACAAATGGGCAAACTATAATATGGCCCGTTCCTATGAGGATACTGAGCCGGAAAAGGCCATTCATTTTTACCAAAAAGCCACGGAAACAGACCCTAAATATGCCGATGCTTTCAATGGCTGGGGGAATGTACATTTGGGCCTTGACCAGCTGAAAGAGGCTCGCGAAAAGTATGAATACATCCTTTCCTCCATCAATCCCAGCTACCAATGGGCATACTTCAACCTGGGGCGAAGCTATTCAAAAGAAGATCCTGAAAAGGCCCTGGCCTCCTTTCAAAAAGCCACAGAACTGGACCCCAGCTATGTTGGTGCTTTCAACAGTTGGGGCAATGTACTGCTGGACATCAACCGCATAGAAGAAGCCCGGGAGAAATACGAGAAATGTATCGAATTGGACCCTACATACAAATGGGCAATTTACAACATCGGTATTTCGTATGAAAAAGACGATCCTGAAAAAGCCATTTCCTATTATGAAAAAGCTGCCGAAATAGACCCTGAATATGCTGATGCCATCAATAGCTGGGGAAATGGTCTCCTGGCCCTCAACCGCCTGGAGGAGGCAAGGGAGAAATATACACGATGCATTGAACTCGATCCCCACTATAAGTGGGCCTATACCAACTACTATTATAGCATTGCTAAAAGCGGAGAGAAGGGAGAATTGACGGAAAAATTCCGTCAGTTGGTAGAAGAAAAAAACACAGCCGAAGGCTATTGGGCCCTTGCCAATCTGTACCAGTATACCCTCAAAGAATACGGGAAAAGCCTCGCCTGCTATGAAAAAAGCAAGGCTTTGGGCGATGTACACGACCGGTTTCTCGATATATCGAACCTCTACGATGCCATAGGCGACCTGGGCAAAGTATTGCAGGTACTTGAGGCAGCCATACAGGATCATCCTGATTCCATTTATGCTGTGCATAACCAGGCGCACTACCTCTTCAAAATGGGGCAATACGCCCAGGCACGACGCCTCTGGCGGGAGGTGATCGCCAAATACCATCAGGCATTTCAGGAAAATTCTGATTTTCAAAAAGATGCCTATAACTACCTCTACTGTGGCACCATCCACTTTGAGGTTTTTGGCGAGCTACATGAAGCGGAAAAGCTATATGAACAAGGCCTTGCCAAAGATGAAAAGAGCGTTCGCCTGATGCTGGCTATGAACCAGTTATATGCCGAAAGAGACAAAAGGGCTGTCCATGCAGAGTTGAGTACTTACTGGAAACGAAATACGCATATCACCCGCGCTGCACAGCAGCTGACAGGAACCGAAAAGACGGAAGAGGACGCCATCCAGTTGGCGGAAATGTATTTTATAGAGGAAATGTACGATGAAGCCCAGGCGATCATCACCGAGCAGTTGAAAAGTGCGCCTGCCACTTCGGCATGGCACAACCTGCAAGGGCAGATTTGGATGGCAAAAGATGCCTTTGCCAAGGCGGTGGAGGCTTTTCAAAAAGCCTTGAGGATGGAGCCGCACAACCTCGGCCTGCAAACCAATCTCGCCAATGCTTTTTTGAAAAATAAAAATACCCATCAGGCAGAAAAAGCTTTCAACGACATCCTCAAAAAAGACCCCAACAATGTCGATGCCCATATCGGTTTGGGGGAAATTCACCTCAACCGCATCACCGATGACAAGGATGAAAACCTGCTCGATCTGGCAGAAAAGCATCTTTTGGAGGCCATACTTTTAGGTCAATCCGACCAAGGCTCCCGCAGATTGGATTTGTTTGAACCCAAAGGGCCTTCGAAAGAACGCAAGTACAAAGACCTCAAGCTTTCGGAATTGTACTATTCCATGGGATACCTCAAAGCCAAGCGCTTTGAGCGCAACCAGCTCGGATTTGATCCGGCCTTGCTCAAAGAGAGCCTGCGTTACTTCAGCCTCTCGCAGGCCTGCGACCCCGACAACCTGAAAGCCATCGCTTCCAAAGCGAAGATTTCCTCCAACCTGAAAACCAACCGCAAAAGCAGCCGCTTTGAGCAATTTGGTGCATATATGATCGCTGGGCTGGCATTTTTGACCTTTGTGCTGTGCCAATACTTTTTTTATTTCCACAAACACGAAGTTGGCAAATACCAGTTGGAGCAGGCTGACATACAGTATGTCACCTCTATTCTCGGCCTTTCAGATATCAAAAATCAGGAGCTGGGCAATCTCGCAGGAGTGGTTTTTGAAGACAAAAATACCCTCGTAGCAGCAGTAGAAGAAGTACTGGGCCCCAAAGCACTGGACCAAAAGAAATACCTGATCGATCAGATAGACCTGACTTTAGGGGAGGAAAAAAGCCACACCGACTTCCTGCCCACAGGCTACTATGCCCTCATTTCATTTGGCGCGCTCATCTTTATGATCGCTGGCCTCTATCTGCCTAAGTTGCTGAAACTGAAGGTGGGAGTTATTGAGATTGAGAAAAATTCTCCTTCGGAGGTGAATAGCATTTCGCTGTTGGGGATACAGAAGTAGGGAGATGTGGTCGGCATTTGGAAATGCCTCCATCGATTCTGGGCATTTGGAAATGCCTCTCTGTGCACCCAACTTTTACAAAAGCTGTGCGTACATACTTTGAAATACAAAGTACTATCAAATGAGAAGATACTTCCCGAAACCCATGCGCATAGCGCCTGCATTGGATGCAAACAAAGTTTGCAGGGCTCCCAAAGCATTGTATGCTTTGTTGATCAACCCCTTTTATCCTAAAGATCCCGTCTCAAGCTTTGGCAAGCATGTGCTGACGCCCTCCTTGGCCTTGACGAGTTTTGCGGGGGCTACGCCCGCGCATTGGGAGCTGGGCTATTGGGATGAAAACCTGCTGCAGGGCAGCCCTCCCTGCGAACCTTTTCCGCAGGTGGTGGCGATCACCGTTCACCTGACTTTTGCGGAGCGGGCCTATGCGCTGGCGCGATGGTACAGATCGCGTGGCGCGATCGTTGTGATGGGTGGTTTGCATGTCAGTTCATGCCCTGAAGAGGTGTCGCCTCACTGCGACATCATGGTGAAAGGCGAAGGGGCGGCCTGCTGGCCGCACATTCTGGAAGACATCGAAAAGGGTGATTATCAGGCATTTTACGAAGCAAAATTTGGAAAGGAATACCATCTCGATCCTGCTCCCAGGCGGGAGATACTGGACAGAGAGGCCTTTCTCACTACCAGTAGCCACATCGCTACGCGAGGCTGCCACAACCGCTGTGGCTTTTGTTACCTGGCTACCCGAGGCATGAAGATGCCTTACTCCTGCCGCTACCCGGAGCAGATTGCGGCCGAGATTCGCGCCGAAGGCAATGGTTTTGCTGTCTTCACAGACAACAACCTGGGGGCAGACAAAAACTACCTGAGAAGCCTTTGCAAAGAACTCAAGCCCCTCGAAATCATGTGGAATGCCGCTGTGACACTGGACGTTTCGGATGATCCGACCCTTATCCGGGACATGGCCCTATCGGGCTGTACGGGGGTATTTGTAGGCCTCGAATCACTCAATGACCAAAACATCCAGGATGCGCGCAAAAAAAGTCCTGCCGCCAAAGACTACGCCCAGCGGGTAAAAATCTTTCACGATTATGGCATCAACGTCAATGGCAGTTTTGTCTTTGGTTTTGACCACGACCAGCCAGATGTTTTTGATTATACCATGCAGTGGGTGGAGGAAAACAAACTGGCCTGCTCGACTTTCCATATTCTCACCCCCTACCCCGGCACGCCATTATTTCGCCAAATGGAAGCTGAAAACAGGCTTTTACACAAAAACTGGAACCTCTATGACACAGCGCATGTGGTTTTTCAACCCAAAAACATGAGCCCCGAGCAGCTGTTTGAGGGATACCAAAGAACCTATCAGAAGCTGTTTTCGCTATCCTCCATCTGGCGCAGGCGCCCTGAAAAAGTGACATCCGTCCCTGCTTATCTCGCAGCTTCCCTTTTATACAAAAGGTCCAACCTCATGTGGCATTTTCTGATCCGGCACCGACTCACCCGCCGCGTATGGGCTCCGCTTGTAGAAATCAGCCGCCGCAGAAATATCGCTTTCCGCAGCCAACTGGAAAAAGAAATCGCTTTGGAAAATATTCATCACCCCATAGACTGGGTCATGCCGGGGGTATAAATATTATTTATCTTCTTTTTGTTGATGTCATCGAAATGTTTTCCTTAAATTTTCAGGCTTAAGCGAAACACTTTTACATCAACTGTTATGAGATTAGAAAATAAAATAGCCCTGATCACGGGAGGAAGTAGCGGCATCGGTCGGGAAAGCTGTCTGCTTTTTTCAAAAGAAGGCGCTAAGATTGTGGTTGTTGACATCAATGAAAAAGGCGGTCAGGAAACGGTGAACATGATAGACGAGGCAGGCGGGCTTGCCGTTTTTTGCAAAGCGGATGTCTCCAAAGCAGCAGATTGTGAGCGCATGGTCACCTTCGCAAAAAAACAATTTGGCGGTCTGCATATCCTCTTCAACAATGCGGGCATCATGCATAGCGATGATGGCGACAGCCAGTCTACCGAGGAAAAGGTCTGGGACCTGACAATGAATATCAATGTTAAAGGCGTCTTTTTGGGATGCAAATACGGCATTCCCCTCATCCGCCAATCTGGCGGTGGCTCTATCATCAACACGGCCTCCTTCGTCGCCCACCTGGGCGCGGCTACGCCGCAGATCGCCTATACCGCCTCCAAAGGCGCTGTTCTCGCCATGTCACGCGAGCTCGCCATCGTGCACGCCCGCGAAAACATACGCGTCAATGCCCTCAGCCCCGGACCGCTACGCACCGAACTGCTGATGAAGTTTTTGAATACCGATGCCAAAAAGCAGCGAAGGATGGTACACATCCCCATGGGCAGATTTGGCGAAGCCAAAGAAATGGCAAAAGCCGCGCTTTTCCTCGCATCTGACGACTCATCCTATATGACCGGAACGGAGTTTTTGGTGGATGGAGGGATAACGGCTGCGTATGTGACGCCGGAGTAGGGAGGCGAGAGGCGAGACAAGAGAGCAGAGACTGAAGATTAGGAAAATTGTATGAAAAAATTTCAAACTATTTCTCCCATTGATGGGAGGGTATATGCCGAGCGGGAAATAGCGGATGGCAGGGCCATGGAGAAGGCGCTTTCAGCGGCGAAGGAAGCCCAAAAGGGCTGGAAGAATACAAGCATCGCAGAGCGAGCGGTTTTTTGCCGGAAGGCTATTGATTACTTCCTATCGCATGTGGATGAAATCGCGGAGGAGTTGACCTGGCAGATGGGTCGCCCCATTCGCTACACGCCTTTTGAATTGAAAGGCGGCCTGAAGGAACGGGCTGAATACATGATCGGCCAGGCTGAAGAAGCCTTGGAAGACATCCTGGTGCCGGAAGCCAAAGGCTTCCAGCGATATATAGAGCGCGAGCCGCTGGGCACGGTATTCGTGCTGGCGCCCTGGAATTATCCCTATCTGACTTCCGTCAATGCCATCATCCCCGCCCTCATGGCGGGAAATACCGTCCTGCTCAAACACGCCAAACAAACGCCGCTTTGTGCGGAGCGATATGCTGCCGCATTTGAATATGCAGGCTTGCCTGCGGGCGTTTTTCAATACCTGCACCTGGATCACGACCAGGTCTCAGAGATCATCGCCGATGATCGCGTCGATTATGTCGCCTTCACCGGTTCGGTGGAGGGAGGCGCTGCCGTGCAGCGCGCCATGGGCAGCCGCTTTATCCCTGCGGGATTGGAGCTCGGCGGCAAAGACCCCGCCTATGTGCGGGCCGATGCGAGGCTGGCCTATGCCATCGAAAACCTGGTGGATGGCGCTTTTTTCAATTCGGGGCAGTCATGCTGCGGCATAGAGCGCATTTATGTGCATGAAAGCCTTTTTAAGGACTTTGTCGATGGCTTTGTCGAATTGACAAAAGGCTATAAGCTCGGCGATCCACGGGATCGCGATACCACCCTCGGACCGATGGTCCGGGCCTCAGCGGCAAGCTTTGCCCAGGGGCAAATAGCACAGGCTGTGAAGGCGGGCGCGCGCGCGCTTATCGATCCTGGCTCTTTTGCTGCCCATAAAGCAGGAACGCCCTATATGGCACCACAGGTGCTGGTAGATGTCCATCATCAGATGGAGGTGATGCGGGAAGAAAGCTTTGCGCCGGTCGTCGGCATCATGTCGGTTAAAAATGACGAGGAAGCCATTCGACTGATGAATGACAGTGCCTATGGTCTCACCGCTTCCGTCTGGACGCAGGATGCTGACAAGGCCGCTGAGATCGGCCGGCAAGTAGAAACAGGCACTTTTTTCATGAACCGCTGCGACTACCTCGACCCGGCACTTGCCTGGACAGGTGTAAAAAATAGCGGCCGCGGCTGTACGCTCTCCCGCCTCGGCTACGAGGCGCTGACCCGCCCCAAATCTTTTCACCTCAAAATCCTTCCTTCATGAAAGCAGGCTTATTGATTTGTGACCATGTAGATTCGGCCTATGTGGCCCGGTTTGGCGATTATCCGGGCATGTTTGCCCGCCTTTTCCCCGAATTTGAATTCGTGCATTACGAAGTCTGCAAGGGAGAATTTCCCGCTGATGTGAACGAATGTGAAGTCTATCTGGCGACGGGTTCGCGCTATTCGGTATATGATGATATCGACTGGATCAAACAGCTTTTGGAACTGGTACGGGAGATCTATGCAAGCAATAAATACTTCATCGGTTTTTGCTTTGGCCACCAACTGATCGGCCATGCCCTGGGAGGCAAGGTGGAAAAATCGCCCCGTGGCTGGTGCGTGGGCGCACATACTTTTACCGTCAGGCAGCCCGCTGCCTGGATGCAGCCTCCGCAGGAGGCCTTCCATGTCCTGATGCTCTGTCAGGACCAGATCGCAGTTTTGCCCGAAAACGCCATCGTTTTGGCGGGAAATGAAAAATGCCCTGTGGGCATGGTGCAGCTGGGAGAAAGGATGCTGGGCATCCAGGGGCATCCCGAATTTTCCAAAGAATATGATCAATTGATGATGGAGTCAAGGATAAATCGTATGGGGGTGGAAGTGGTGGAAGAAGGCATTTTGAGTTTGGAAAAAGAGATTGATACAAGCCTGTTGAGGAATTGGTTTCTGTCGTTTTTGCGCTGAAAAACCTATATTGGTTCCAACAATTTTTTCATTTTTCCCAAAACAAACTATTGAGTATGTACAGCATTCTTTCAAAAATTGCCCTACTGGGGCTATTATCACTCTTTTTTTCCTTACATGCCCTTTCCCAAAATACAGCTTGGGGCGTGTATACAGCAGCTTTCACCTATGATGATGACCGTTTTTTGCCCAATACACGCCTTCCCGGCCTGGAGGTCAGCGGTATGGGCACAGACAGCAAAGGCAGTTTGTACCTGGGTATCCATGGCGCAGGCGTATACCGCCTGGACAAAGGCTCCGACAAATACCTGGAGCTGAAAGCGCCTCGCGAAGTGAAAGTATTCAACATCAATATCACTGCTTTGGTGGTGGATAAGGCAGACCGTATCTGGGCAGGTACCAGCAGAGGCCTGGCGATGTTTGACGGGACGGATTGGGTTTCTTATGAAAAAAATGAAGATGATGGATTTCCTTTCAAATCCGTGTCAGAACTATACCTTGCGCCGGATGGCAAGCTCTATGTGAGCGGTTTTTCGAGCAATATGGGCATTAAGGGCGTTCCGCTGAATGGCGCAGGCCTGGCCGTTTATGATCAGGGAAACTGGACGGTTTACAATACCGAAAACTCCGACATCCCTTTTGACTTCGTTGCACACATGATCATGGACAAAGCCGGTATCCTATGGATGACAGCCGGAAGGGAAGACGAAGGCTTGCTTCGATTTGATGGAAAGACTTTCCAGCTTTTCAACAAAGCGGAAGACGGTCTGCCCAATAATATGATTCGCGATATCGCGGTGGCTCCCAACGGAGATTTGCTGATCGGTACGATGAAAGGCATTTTCCGCAAGACAGGCGAAGCCTGGGAGCAGGTGCTGGTCACGGAAGAGTCGGGCAGCAATACCCTCAACAAACTCAATGCAGCCTTTCAGCCAGATGTACGCAGCCTTGCTGTGGATGCCAAAGGGACCATTTGGGCGGGCATATATGAGGAGGGCATCGCCCAAATCAAAAATGGAAAACTCCGCAGCATCTCGATGGAAAATGCGCCCGTCACCAGTAAACATATTCAAAAAATCATCTGTGCCCAGGATGGAAAAATCTGGTTTTTGACAGGCTTGAAAAAGGAAAACCTCACGGATGCAATCCTCATGGGAACGCAGGAAGGAGGCTTCAATGGCCTTTTCAGCATGCAGGAAAACGATTTCAAAAGCTTGCCGGGCTGGACTTTATACCATACACAAAATACGACCCTGGATGGCATCTCCTTCAGGGAAATGGCCGCAGCGCCAGGAGGCAAAGTCTGGTGTGCAAATGGCGGCAATGAATTGATCTATTTTGATGGGAAAGAATGGACCAAAAAGCAGACAAATATCGAAAGCATCCTGGCAGGCGTGCATTGCGTAGCACTGGGAGATGATGGGACAGTATATGCCGGCTCTCAGGGAAAAGGCATGGAGGTGTATAAAAATGGACAATTTACCACCTATGACAAGAAAAATTCAGAGGTCGGTGATGTGGTGATTCACCTGGAAACCGCTCCGGGCAATGTGGCATGGTATGCTACCTACCAGGGAGTCAGCAAATTTGCGGATGGTAAGGTAGAAGTTTTTAGCAAAAAAACAGCGGGCCTGCCTACCAATATCATCGTAGATATCGCCACAGGAGCGGATGGCTCTCTTTGGTATGCTTCCCAAAAAGGTGTGGGTCGTTATCATGAAGGGAAATGGACATTTTGGGACAAAAAAAACAGCAAACTTCCCGGCAATTTTGTGGAGACAATCTGTGCGCATAGCGCGAATGATGCATGGGCGATAAGCCGCCGGGGAATGCTGCATTTCGATGGCAGCGAGTGGCAGGTTATTGAAAATATTTTAGGTATTGAATATGGCTTCACCGTGATAGAGGCAGGTCCCAATGGCAAGGTCTACCTGGGCACAGAGGACAAAGGCCTCCTGGTCTATGATGGGGCCAGCTGGAAGCAGTACCATGACGGCAATTCAGCCCTATATTTTCCGCGCATCAACAGCCTGACAGTATCTGCTGATGGCATCGTCTGGATCAATAATACCGTTCCTGTAAAGACACTATCACCGGGCGTATCTACCGTCCCAGGCGCTACAGCTGTTCCCCCTTCGCCTGAAGATATTTTGCGCAAGCAAATTGCCGATTTTAACCCCAGCGGTATGTTGCTTCGGTGGAAAGAATAAAATGCTATGGGCTCAACTCTGTTTTTCCATTCCCGTTTTTGCCAGCTATTGCTGTGCATCCTTCTGATTCCGGTTTCTCTTTACCCCCAAGTCTGTCAGGGAGATATCGAACTGGAAACACAGGCAGAAGTGAATGTATTTGCCTGTACAGAAATCACAGGGAAGCTGACCATCTCGGGCTGGGAAATAACAGATTTGAGTCCCCTTTTGATGTTAAAATCTGTAGGAGCACTTGAGATCCATACGGGTTTTGACCTGGAAAATCTCGATGGACTGGATTCACTGAATTCCATTGACGGCGATCTCGTGATCACTCATTGCCATGGCCTTCTGGAGATTGACGCCTTGAGTCAGCTTCGGGGCGAGTTGGATAATTTGCAGGTCTATTTAAACGACAAACTCACCCAACTGGATGGCCTGGCAGGGATAAGCAAAGTAAAAGGGGAAATAGATATCTCCAGAAACAAAAAATTGCTTCACCTCAATGGGCTGGCCCATGTCAAAAGTTGCACTTCATTTTTGCTACACTACAACAGCGAAATCGAAAATCTGGACTCCCTGGCTGACATGAAGGTACTCAAGGAGTTAGTCATCACCCAAAATTCAGACCTCCTGACGGTGAATGGATTCACCAGAACGGACTCGCTCGATCTCCTCCGAATAATAAATTTTAACGTTGAAAGCATCCATGGCTTGCAGAATCTGCGCCACCTCAACCAGCTTATTCTCCATTCCACAGACCTGAAAGATTTAAGTGGGTTGAAAGGGCTTCGAGGCAAAATATCCTCCGTCGAAATATATGCTATGAATAATTTGTCCAGCCTCAGTGGACTGGACAGCCTGAGAGAAATAGAATTTCTTTCCCTGGAATTTTTAAAAAAATTGCCCTCCCTGCATGGCCTGGGACAAGTGGAAACCATCGGAGAACTAAAGCTCGAAGCTCTTTCGCTCACAGATCTTCAGGGGCTATCGGGCTTAAAAAAGATTGGTCAGATACTCGATATTATCAGAAATGAAAAGCTGAGCTCCCTTAAAGGCCTTGACCAAGTCTCTGAAATAGGACCTACCTATCCCTATTCTTCCATCAGGATTATCAGGAATGCGGTTCTGAAGGATTTGGATGGATTATATGGGCTCAGAGGTGTGCACCGGGGTGGCATCAAGATTTGGAATAATGACGAACTCGAAAGCATCAATGGGCTGGACAGCCTCTCTGCGGTAAGAGGGGATATATCTATTGAGGACAACCCCAAATTGACGCTATGTTGTAGCATTCGTCCCTGGGTGCAGACCCAGGTTTTGGGTCGAAGTATTCGCATGTCTGGTAATGGAGAATATTGCAATTTTTCCATGTTTTATCCCGCCCACGCAGACTTTTGCAAAATAGAAGCTCCTGTAGACACAAGCACTTCACTTCCCCCCTTTGAGGCGCTGGATACCACCGTCCATGGAATCAGCCCTGCTTTTCCCAATCCTCATCGGGGCACTTTCTATGTCTATTTTAGCAAACCCGATGAAAGCGAGATGGTCATGGAAATAATTGATCCCATCGGTCGCAGAATACTTTATCCCATGAATATTCCCACGGGCCTCAGCCATGGAAAACATAAAATAGAGCTGCAAGGCATGGCTCCGGGAACCTATTTTATCCGCCTTTCCAGTCCCCTCCAGAGCAAGACATTCAAAATGCTTATTTGGTAGAATTTGACTTAGAAATTTATGCGCATCCTCCCCATCCTCCTCCTGGCAGTCATCTGCCTCTCCTGCAATGATCAAAAAAAAGCAGCAAAAGCTGCTTCCTCTCCCCTCTCCGACGCGCCCGCATGGGCGCAGAGCGTGATCTGGTACCAGATCATGGTGGAGCGATTCCGCAATGGCGATACCGCCAATGACCCGAGGCTCGAAGACATCAGCCGCGGCAATCCGCCGGACTACCTCCAAAACTGGGCGCTCACGCCCTGGAACCGGGACTGGTACAGGGATGATCCCTGGTTCGCGGACCTGGAAGGCCAGCAGGCCCTGGAGGGCTATACCATCGAGCACTTTCACCAGAAAGTGCAATTTCGCCGCTATGGCGGCGATTTGCAGGGGGTACTGGATCAGATCGATTACCTCGATTCGTTGGGGGTGACAGCCATTTATTTTAACCCGCTCAATGATGCGCCTTCTTTGCACAAATACGACCCCACCCACTGGCGACATATTGACCGCAATTTCGGGCCGGACCCGAGGAAGGATGCTGCGACCATGGCGCAGGAGAGCCCTGAGGACCCTGCCAGTTGGCAGATGACGGAGGCTGACAAGCTTTTCCTCAAAGTCCTCAACGCTTTTCACCAAAAAGGCATGCGCGTGATCCTGGACTACTCCTGGAATCATACCGGCAATACCTTTTGGGCAATAGATGACATCCGTGCCAAAGGAGAAAAGTCCAAATACAAAGACTGGTACACCATCCACTCATACGATGATCCGGCGACGGATGAGGATGAGCTGGACTACCAGGGCTGGATCGGCATCAAATCGCTGCCCGAAATTAAGGAAAGCGTGGAGCATGATGCCTCCTCTGTCCAGGCTTATGAAGGCAATATCTATTCAGAGGCAGCCAAACAGCACATTTTTCATGTGAGCCAGCGCTGGCTCGACCCCAATGGCGATGGCGATCCTTCGGATGGCGTGGACGGCTTTCGCCTCGATGTGGCGGGCGAACTCCCGCTGGGATTCTGGCGCGAGTACCGCGCTTTTGTGCGCGGCATCAATCCCGAAGCTTATCTGCTCGGGGAGATATGGTGGGAGAAATGGCCGGATAAACTGCTTGATCCGGCTCCCTTCGTCCAGGGCGACGTTTTTGATGCGGTGATGAATTATCGCTGGTACCGTTCTGCACGGCACTTTTTCAACCAATCTCCCGACAAAATTCCGGCTTCGGAATTCGTAGATAGCCTGCTGCGCTACACTTCCCGCATTCCCCGGCAAAATACCTATGCCATGATGAATGTCTCTGCCAGCCACGATGCGCCGCGCCTTGCGACTTCTTTGTTCAACAAAAATCCCTACAAGTACAATTGTAAAGCCGTGGATGATCCCGCTTACAAAATCCATAAACCGGATGCAGACACCCGCCAGACGCAGAAAATGCTGCTTGCGCAGCAGTTCACCTATATCGGAGCGCCCCAAATCTGGGCGGGTGATGAGATGGGCATGTGGGGGGCCGATGACCCCTCCTGCCGCAAGCCATTGATATGGCCAGACATGACTTTTGAAGATGAAAAGGCCCACCCGCTGGGCATGAGGCGGCCTGTTGACAGGGTCATGTTTGACCGTGGTCTTTTTGATTATTATCAAAAACTGATTGCGATTCGCAAGGCGAATCCGGTGCTGGCCACCGGTGACCTGCAACTCTTCAAAATCCCTCAGCAGGATGAAATCCTGGTATATTCCCGCTACCAGGATAGCACAGCTATTTTTGTGGTCTTCAATACAAGAAGCACGGAAAAGTTCCTTCAGCTCAATCTTCATCTGATGCAAAAAAGGAATTATACAGACCTTTTGACGGGCAGAAAGGTGAATCCCAGCAAGGAATTTATGATTCCGGCCCGGACGGCGATGATATTGGCTTTGGAATAGATCAACATATATGGAGAAATAATACAAATCGAATTGGCGGGTTTGGATTAAGGGGCGATGACGGAATAAACTTACCGTTTCATTTTAGCCAGGAGGTGTCATCGTATGTTGCAGAGGCATCCTAAAAAGCTAAAAAGAAGTGAAAAAAGGCTAACTTCATTAGCGGATAGAGATAAAGCCGAGCTGTCATAGGTAGCTTGATACCGTTCGAAAT
>JAUIGE010000070.1 GCA_030430205.1 Bacteroidia bacterium
CCCAAAATGATCTGCTCCTCATAAGGACCTGTGCCTGGGGCTACAATGAAGTTTACTGAGCCACAGATACCAAAGTTGTTCAGGTCATCTACGGCATCCTGGAAACTGTTGTAGATCACACCGGCTGTAGGCAGGTTTTTGTTGATCACATAATTACCTGCAGCAAGACCTGTACGCAGGCCATAGAAGGCCAGGGTGTCATTTGCAGGGTCTTCATCCACACCGCCATTGGGCATGGAAGTGATAAAGACGATGTCATAGGGTGTATTACCTACGATGTTGATGGTACCCAAATTGACCGTGGTCGCGGCATTGGTAGCCATATTGGCTGCAGTAGTAACGAAGGGCGTTTGTGCCGTTCCGTTCACAGACCAGTTCACCGTAAAGGTGTCTATGGTCATCTGACCCAGATTTGCTATGTCAATGATCACACTGAAAGTACCCGGACATACAGGCAGGGTAGGACTCAACATCGCCGAAGGCGTGATGTCCAGCTGTGGTGGCTGGAACTCGTCACTACCGATATCTGGAATAAAACCACCAAAGCCCGGACGGACATCGCCGTCTATGTCTTCAGTGATGCCCAGTGTAGCATTTCCTCTGTCCCAAAGCTGTGAGCCCTTGGAGTGAAGGTCTGTATAGATATCCAGATACTGAGGATCACCAAAATGAGAAGCCGCATTAAAGCCACCTACTCCTTTGTAGTTGCCTAAGCGGTAGGCAGTCCCCAGGTACATCACCTTGGCGGTATCGGGGTGGAAGTAGTTGTTATAATTCAGGTTGGAGAAGTTGGCGACAGCGCCATATAGTGAATAGCCCACATTGGTATTAAATACCGCGAAGCTGTTGTTCTGCACATCCAGACCATTGTTGGTCGTGGAGGTAGAAACATATATACCTGCGTTGGTAGTACCTGTACCGGCGGTAATACTCACACTGTTGTGATAGAATTTAATATTCTCCGTATTGCCAGCCACATAGATACCAAAAGCAGTGGTATTGTAATAGCCACTGATGCTGTTGTTCACCACATAAGCAGGGCCGGAAGGTGGAGATATGTTACCGGGAGCTTTGTTACCTATAGACATATAAATACCATAAGCAATCGGATCAATGATGGTATTACCAATGATCTTCATACTATCCTGGTACAATAGGTACATACCATAGCCAAAGGTATTAAAAGGACTGCGGTGCTGTAGGTAGTTTCCTTCTACATGCAGGCCGCTTTGGTAGTAGCAATACATATTATAATAGTACTGCCCTGTCATTTCGTTTTCCTCTACCCGGTTATTGGTTCCAAAAACGGTAGTGCTTAACCCCATAACTGTGATTCCATAGTACCCCCCATGCACTTTGTTGTTGCGGATAAGGTTGTGATCACCATGAGCACCTGAAGTAGTGGCTGCAAGACCAGAAATAGTAATACCCGCGAAGTTGCCACTTGTAGAAGACTCCTGAGCATCCACCTCAACCACACAACCTTCTATGATGTTATTGTCTGCACCATTTGTCAGGTGAATACCATGGCCATATAGCCCCCCACCAGAAGCGGCACGGTTATCGACTGTCAGGTTTCGGATGCGGACATAATCTGCCCCATCCAATTTGATCACATGCCGGTCATTGTTATTGGTCATGGCTGCATCTACCCAGATGGTTTCTTTTGTCAGACCACCTTCAAAGGTGATGGTATTGACAGAAGAGGAACCCGATATCTGCCCCAGGGTAATCTGCTCCTTATAAGGACCTGAGTTGGGGGCAACCACAAAGGTTGTAGGCCCACAGACGCCATAGGCATTTAAAGCTGCTACCGCTGCTGTAAAACTGGCAAAGTTGGAACCACCTGTTGCCAGCCCTTTGTTGATAGTATAGAGACCCGACATGGAAGCTCCAATACTGGTGCGAAGGGTATCATTGTAATTCGAGGTATCAGCTACTCCATTCGGATTGGAAGTCCAAACCGCGAGATTGTAAATCTGGCCTGAAGCCAGGTTACGGGTGCCCAAAAAGACTGGAGCTGTGGTAGATCCCATTCCACCAAAAGTATCCAGCAAAGATATCAATTTGATGGGTGTCTGAAGGGTACCATTCCAGGACCAGTTGACCGTTACGGAGTCAAGTTGATTGCCGCCATAGTTACCGATCGTGGTCCATATATCCTGATTACCAGGGCAAGAAGCTTCCACAGAGTCAATTGAAGCTACCCCGGCATCATTCGCACCAGACTGTACAAAGTAAGTTACCCGACCATTGTAGATACGGGGAAAGTTTCCAGGAGTAGGAGTGCCCCCGCCCCAACCATAACAGTTGATGGTAATATTACCATCTGTATAGGTTACAGGAGAGCCCGTAGTACCCGTAGTATAGGCCACGGATGAGCTGTTATGTCCTACCCAAAAACCATAAGTCTGGCCCGCAGGAAGGATAATGTTCAGGTCAACAGGGATTTGGGTAGGGTTACCCGTGGTACCCGCCATGGTTGTGTTAACAAGCTGAGACCAGCCATTGGCGGTCGTGATGTTGTTGTTCATCCCTCCGGGACGGCCCCATACCTCAACAGGAAAGGTACCATTGGAGGTGTGCTGAATCCATACGCGATGGATCCGCACATTGCGTGTAGCGGTTACTTCAAAGGTACAACCTTGCGAAGAGTTACCTGCTGCATTAGTTGTCGCGAGGGTTAGCTGACCCATTATGTCTAAGGGTAATACAGCTATACTTCATGGCGTGTAAATCCGTGAGTTGAAAACAAAAAAAGGTAGGCAAATTTGTAGTTCTAACACAACAAAAAATGCCTACTCAATTACACCTCAGCGAAGCTGAAATGCAGTTACTAGATACACAAAGATATCGTTATGGTCAAGCCTTAATTAAGCGTCGTATAGACTGTGTCTATCTTAAAGGTAAGACTGAAATGAGCCATGTCGAGATAGGTCTATTCGCTGGTGTCCATCCCAACCAAGTGGGCCGCTATATCAAGCTGTATCAAGAAGGAGGCCTTGCTTCTTTGTGCTATACAGGCTACGGAACGAACCGGAGTAAACTCGAAGATTATGCGGAGTTACTGGTTGATTCCTTTACTCAAAGGCCTGCGTTGAGTCTTGCTGAAGCACGCCATCGGATCATTGAATTGACCGGGATCGAGCGCGATGTGAGCCGAGTCGAAGCCTTCCTTAAAGGCCATGGATTTCGGTATCGCAAATGTGGTTATATTCCTGGCAAGGCAGACCCGGAAAAACAGGCTGAATGGCTCAAAATAGAGCTGGAACCCGAAATAGAAGCCGCAAAGACTGATCAAAGCGTGCTTTTGTTCATCGACGCAGCTCACTTTGTCCTTTCTCATTTTTGCTGTATGATGTGGTCTATCAATAGACTCTTTATCAAATCGGGGGCAGGGAGAAACCGAATCAATGTCTTGGGGGCACTCAATGCCATCACCCTGGAAGTCACCACATTGATAAATACCACTTACATCAATGCGCCCATTATCATGCAATTTCTCCAACAACTCCGAAACCAATATCCAGAAAAACCAATTACCATTGTACTAGACAACGCCCGATACCAACACTGCAATGCAGTCACAACATTCGCTGAAACCCTACAAATAAAGCTCCTCTTCTTGCCTCCATATTCCCCTAACCTCAATCTGATTGAAAGGCTATGGAAGCACGCAAAAAAGAAAATCCTATATGGCAAATATTTTGACAACCCACTCAAGTTCCATCAAGCAGTTATGGGATTCTTTGACAATCTTAATTCCATCAAAAACTACGAACTAAAATCCCTGCTAACCCTCAATTTCCAGACATTCGAAAACTCACGAATCTATGCGCCATGAAGTATAATCCGGCTAAAAGAATCAAGTACAAAAATTTTCTCATAGTAATAGAAAAATTTGAAAACAAAATGTTAGAGTGTTGATGAAACTCCCTGGAATTACAGATTCCAGGAAGGTGGCTTTCAGGCATTTTGGCTAAAAAACGGGTATAAAGAACCCCTTTAAGACTTGTTTACAAACAAGCCCCGAAGGCATAATTCAGACGTAAATAGAAATTTATCCCTGACTGAGAGGGTCTATGTCAGAGAGGTCTGACAAGTAGTTTGACAAGAATTGTTTAAGTTCAGAGAGCTTGAAAAAAGGAATGTAATTATTTGCCATAGCGCGTAAAAATAAATAAATGTAACGCCAAACAATCTATACACAATTAGGCCGCAATTCTACATCTATTTTTATCAATTACAAAGCGAAAAATATAGAATTTTAACCTAAAAGATTAAGGGTATTTTTACCTGAAAAAACGAACATATCTTTGAGCATACTATCACCCAGGAATACATTTAAAATATGCAACGAACATTTACTCTAATTGGTGGCGGACTGGCCGGAACTTTTTTAAGCTATCAACTGGTAAAGGCAGGCCAACAGGTTTTATTGATAGATGACAAATCTCCAAAAAGCGCCTCTCGCGTGGCTGCGGGGCTATTTAATGTGGTTACAGGACGCTACGGCACCAAGAGTTGGATGGTAGATGAATTGTTGCCTTACTTCAAAAATTTCATCCACAAAAAGGAAAATCATTCCCTTTTGCCATTCGTCCATGAGCTCCCCATCTACCGCCCTTTTAAAGAAATAAGAGAATACAACAAATGGCTGGGCAAAGCCAGCAGGCCTGCCTACCAAAAGTGGGTTCGTTTTCACGAAAACCCCTTGCGCGAAGCGCAATTGGAAAATCCCCTGGGAGGGGTGGAGATACGGGGCTGTGGCTGGACCGAAACCGGCAAGCTGATCGAGGCTATGCAAAGCATTTTGCACACCTACCCCAACTTCAGCTTCATCCAGGATTTCATCCCTTCCACTGAGTTTGACCTGCAGAAGCGAAAGTTTCGGTATGCCAAAAAGCTGGTAGATTTTGACCAACTAATCCTCTGCGCTGGTCATCATAGCCATGAGCATGCGCTTTGGCAGGGCATCCCCATCATCCCCAATAAGGGAGAACTCCTGCTGATAGAAGCTCCTGAGCTGGAGCTGGATTTTATTTTTTCCAGAAAAATATACCTCATCCCCCGGCCTGATCAGCACTATATCGTGGGTTCGACCTACGAAAACACCTTCAGCGACCCTCATCCTTCGGATGCTGCAAGAGCAGAAATCTGCGCCCATCTCAATCAGGCCATCAAGGTACCTTATAAGGTACTTGACCAAAGAGCAGGCATCCGGCCTACCACGCCTGACAGAAAGCCCATTTTAGGCACCCATCCTCTGCGTGATTTCGTTCATGTCTTCACAGGCTTTGGTACCAAAGGCGTTTTGCTGGCACCATGGTTTTCCGAAATTATGGCAAATTATCTGCTACATAACAAAAGCCTACCCGAGGAGGTTGACATAAAAAGGTTTGAAGAAGGAAATTGAGATCGCTTTGTTTTTTGCTAAATTGACATAAAATAATTTGCTGCTATGAAGATACGCACATATCTGCCCTGGATCATCTTATCGCTCCTACTCAGCCTGCCCCGGCAGCCGCTGGCACAGCATGCCAGCATGCTCCCCCATATCACGGGCTGGCAGCAGCTCACCACAGCGCATTTCGACATCCTGTTTCTTTCTTCCAACAAAAGCCTGGCGAATAAAGCAGCACGCTATGCCGAGATGTCTCTGCATGAGCTCAGCGATTTATACGACTACAATCCCCAGTCGCGCTATACCCTCTTTTTGCTCTTTGATCTGCCACAGCTGAGCATGATGCAGCAGGGGCTGGCTGAAGTGCCACAGCAGGCGGGCTTTTTTGGCTTTGCGCCTGAGCAGGGGATAGTGATTTATTCCCAAAATAGCAGCCAATTGTATGGCGCGGTCAGGGAGCAGGTGGCAGACTTGCTGCTGAAGGAGTATTCTTATGGAAAAAATATTCGCCAGACGATACAAGGGCAAAGCCTGCTCAACTATGCAAAATGGTATTCCGATGGCATGACAGATTACCTGGGCCATGGCTGGACCTATGAGGACGAAATGTGGCTCAATACCCTTTCCACAGAAAACATAGATCAGGTACTTAATTTGACCCTGGAAGGCGATGCCTTCATCAACCAAAAGCTCCGCAAATCTGTCTGGCGCTATATCTGCCATGAATATGGCGAGCACAAAGTAGCTGAGATCATTTATTTCGTAAAAATCTCCAACTCACTCGAAGCCGGCGTGATCTCCGTGCTGGGCATCACCCTCAATACCCTGACAGGCCGCTGGCGCGAAAACCTGCGCGAAGTAGCCACCAATAATTCTTCCGGCAGAAACGGTCTGGGCAAAATGCCCGAATTGCAGGAAATACCGCTAAAAAGCGGCTATGAGCTCATTCAATTTGCCTACAACGCTCCCAAAAACCGCTACGCGCTTTACCTCAACAAGGGGGGAAAGCACCAGCTTTTTATCTACGACCCCGAGTCTGGGGACCTCAGCTCCACCCCTATCATTTCTTCGCTGCCCAACGAGCAGAGTGAGGGCAGGCACGCCAGCTATCCCCTGGCCTGGAGCAAGGATGGCACGAAGCTGTTTACAACTGCTTATCAGGGCAAATCCTACGACATGGTCTGGTATGACCTGAATACAAATGGCGTAAGCTTCCAGCCGGTGCCTGGACATATCAACCGCATTTTCAGCGCCGATTGGGCGCATAATGGACAACTCCTGAGCCTTTCGGCTCTCTATGGCGCAAGTCCGCAGATTTTTATCGTCAAAGCCATGGACAGGGAATTTATTCCCGTGACGGATGATCCCTTTGACAATATAGACCCTTGCTGGAGTTTTGATGACCAGGCCATCTTTTTCAGTTCCAACAGAGATACGTCGCTGATTAAGGTAGAAAAAAGGCTGACAGACAGCAGAAATAGCCATTTTGATATTTTTAGCTACCAGCGAAATAGCCAGGAAGACACCTTAAAGCAAATCACTTTTACCCCTTCTACCGATGAATACAAACCTCAGGTGACGAACAGTTTTGAGGTGGTTTACCTGACGAATGAATCAGGCATTTACAACCTCAAAAAATCCAATATTTTCCTCCCACAGGAAAGCTACCTGACCGATCTCAATACCGGCATCTTTTCGTATCAGGCATTTGAGGAAAAATTGATTTTTTCTACTCCTATAGCCGGCAAGGCGGCTTTGTTTTCATGTAGATATGACCTGCTTGGGGAGCAAGCCCTTCCGCAGCTTAGTTTACTCCGGACAGAGGTGCTGACGAGTTATGCCAAAGCCAGGAAGGAAGCTGAGGAATTCAAAAAGCGGGAAGCACTGCTGGCACAGGCCTCTGAAGAAAAAACAGAGGAAGCCTCCCCTACCCCATCTCAGCCCAAAAAAGAAAAAACAGAGCTTGTCAAGCCTCCGAAAAAAGAAGAAGGCGAAGAGGGGGAAAAGAAAGTCCGCTATTACATCTTTGATGATTATGAGGAGCCTTATGAGGTAAAAAAGGCAGAAAATGATTTGTTCGAAAAAAGGGAAAAAGAAATCAATCAGCAAAAGCAGTCCCTGCTTGTCAATAGCCAAAAGCAGCAGAAACTGCAATATGAGAAGATAGAGGTGAGCAAAGTCCAGACAGCGCAGAATGGCTGGAAAGTGGATCAACTATCAGTGGAGTTGGGGCGTCGGCCAGATGCGGGCATTTTTGCGCGCTTGGGTGGCAAAATCAGCGATAAGCTGCACAATCAGGAGATTGAAGCGACGGTAGCACCTTTTTATGACTTCCGCAATTTCAATGGCCGAAACGGCCAGTTCCAGCTGCAATACACCAACCTGCGCAGGCGCATGGATTATTATCTGGCCACAGATCTGCTCGTTCGCCATTACCGGCGTATCAATACGCTCTTTCCGCTCGACTCAGCGATTTATCGCTATGATAAACTCGAACTCAAAGCGGGCATCCGCTATCCCTTGAGCAACTACAGCTCCCTCAGCCTCGAAGGCGCTTTTAACTTCCTGGATCGCAGAGACCAGAAGCTACTCAATCAGCAGCTCGCCGATCAAAGCGATCGGGTGGCGAGCCTGGGGCTTATTTATCAATTTGAAAAAACAAAATCTCAGGAAGGCTACGCCTACAAAGGCTGGAAAGGAGCGGCTTCGCTCAAGACCTACTATTCCGTTCCGGGCAAGGCTTCCCTGTTCAATACTGCAGCGCTTCAGCTGACAAAATACACCGAAATCCGCAACCGGCTCGTGCTCGCCAATCAGTTTGTAGCAGGCTACAGCCTCGGCAATCACCCCCAGCGATTTTATATCGGTGGCACCGGAGACTGGATTCCCCCTTATATTTTCTTTGCCGAAAACGATGCCCGCCTTTCCAAAGAAAATGCACTTCAAACCGACCTCCTCGACTTCAGTTTTCAGGAATTCATCACGCCCATGCGTGGCTTCTGGTTTTTCTCCCGCAGCGGTTCCCGCTATTTCGCGCTGAGCAGCGAGCTGCGCATCCCCATCTCACGCCTCACCAAGACATCGCTCAATGCGAGCCCGCTCTACAACCTGGAGTTGATTCCCTTTGTAGATGTAGGCTCCGTCTGGTCTTCAGGCAATCCTTTTTCCTCCACCAATCCTACCGATACGCGTCTGGTAGGCACAGAGCCTGTCATCGTGGTATTGCGGACGTTGCGCTCGCCCTTTGTCGTGGGCGTGGGCACGGGGCTGCGCACCAACTTTCTGGGATATTCCCTGCGGGTAGACCTGGGCTGGGGCATTGAGGATGCCGTCGTGGAGAAATTGGCAATTTCGCTTTCGCTGGGAAGGAACTTTTAAGAAGGCCCATGCATATTGCTATCCTGTGTGATCCCGCCAGCTTCCATACCCAAAAATGGAGCCAGGCGCTGAAGCGAAACGGAGCAAAAGTGACCGTCTTCAGTTTTTCAGATGCGAAAATCGAGGGGATTGAATGTGTGAAGATAAAGCCTGCTTTCACCCTGGGGGGAAGGCTTACTTACCTCAGTTTTATGTATTCGGGCAAGGCTTTGAAAAAGGCTTTACAGGCACATCAGGTGGATGTGCTCAACCCCATCAATGTGACGCCTTATGGCGTCTGGGCGGTGCGCTCGGGCTTTCGCCCGATAGCCATGGTCTCCATGGGAGCCGATATATTGGAGTATCCGCCACAGGCGGAGGACTCGCCCTACGCCACCTGGACCAACCGCGAGCAGCCCGGCTTCCAGGCCCGCATCCTCAACCGCCTGAAATACCATTTCTACCGACATCATGTCAAAAAGGCACTGGATGCCTCCGCCTTTGTCACCGGCGACAACCTCGAATTGGTCAATTCTGTCATCAATTGGTTTGATATTCCCAGGGAAAAAGTCCACCTCAACCGCTGGGGAGTGGAGGAAAATCTTTTTCATCCGGAGGAAGCGCGCCTGGAGGAGTTAAGGAAAAAATACGGCATCAAAAAGGGGCAAAAGGTCGTTTTGAGTCCGCGCGGCATGAAGCCGATTTACCAGGGAGAAGTCATTTTGAACGCTTTCGAAAAGCTGGTCACAGCCTTTCCCGAAGTAAAATTCATCATGTTTTCGGCCGGCTATGAAGTGTCTGGCAGTGTGATGGAAAAAGCCATTCGCCTCGGCAAAGAGCATAACAATTTCTATTATGAATTTGGGCTTATCCCCCGCGAAGAGGTCATCGAATTGTGGGACCTGGTGGATATGTTTGTCTCGGCACCGCTCTACGACGGCTACTCCAATGCCGTGGCCGAAGGCCGCTACGGGGGAGCCATCCCCATCGTCAATGCCATACCCGGCAACCTCGAGATCCTGGAGCATGAAAAAACCGGCTACTTCGTAGACCCTTTCACTTCCGAAAATCTGGAACAAGCCATTAGCCACTTATTAGCAGATGTGGATGTATATAAAAAACGCTTTCATGAAATCAGCCTGCCCTGGATACTGGCACATTCAGAGTTGAATGCAAACATTCGCACATTTATAAAGCTTTGCGAGAAGGTTTAAGGTTTAAACCCTTCCCGTCCCACCGCATGCATCGCAGCGCTCTTTCTCATCGGGGCGCGTACCGCGCCAGTAGCCCTGTCCATCACATCGCTTGCAGCGATGCGGATCATAGAAATAGCTGAGGAGCTGCCGACCAAAGTAGGCAAAAGCAAAAATGACGGCAAGGATGAGGACGAGACGGAGGATCATGAAAAGGAAATTAGAGGATTAGCGGATGTGGAGATGAGGGGATGGAAGACAAATTTCTGCCATATTTCCTTCATCTGCAAATCCTCTCATCCTCTCATCCGCTCATCCTCTTCCACCTCTTCCGCCATTTCCATCACCTTCGCTTTCAGCTCGGTCTTATAGGCTTGCAGCCTGCTTGCCACTGCCTCATCGGCTGTGCCGATGATCTGTGCGGCCAGGAGGCCGGCGTTTTTGCCGCCATTGAGGGCGACGGTAGCTACCGGCACGCCGGAAGGCATCTGCAGGATAGAGAGGATGGAGTCCCATCCGTCGATGGAGTTGGACGACTTGACCGGCACGCCGATCACGGGCAGGGTGGTCACTGCGGCCACCATGCCGGGCAGGTGGGCCGCGCCGCCGGCTCCGGCGATGACGACTTTGAGGCCGCGCTCGCGGGCTGTCTGGGCATATTCCATCATGCGCTCGGGCGTGCGGTGGGCGGAGACCACCGTTATCTCATAGGCGATGCCCATGGCATCGAGACTCTCGGCAGCACCTCGCATGACGGGCAGATCGCTTTTGCTGCCCATGATGATTCCTACTTGTGGAGAGTTTGGCATAGTTCCCAGTTTATAGTTTCAGATTTCTTTACTTCTAAATTCCTTGTTCCTTGTTCGTCAATCGTCATTCGCTCTTCACCTGAATCAACTCCTTCACCTTCAAAGCCTTCTTCTTCAGCACCTCCAGCTCCTCCGATATGATCGTCACATGGCCCATTTTGCGAAAGGGTTTGGTCTCGGCTTTTCCATAAATATGCGGAAAAACGCCGCTTATGGCCAAGGCCTCTTCCATGCCTTCATAGACGACCGGGCCCTGATGGCCCTCCGCTCCCAACAGATTGACCATGGCCGCAGGCCGCAGGATGTCGGTATCGCCCAGGGGCAGATCGAGGATAGCACGCAGGTGCTGCTCGTATTGGGAGGTGACATTCGCACGGATCGTGTGATGGCCTGAGTTGTGCGGACGAGGTGCGATCTCGTTTACCTTGATCTTGCCCGAACGCGTCACAAACATTTCGATGGCCAAAACACCCACAAATTCGAGCTTCTCAACCAGGTCATTGGCGATTTTGCGGGCGCGATGCTCCTGTGCTTCGGTGATTTCCGCAGGCGAAAAGAGAAACTCAACGAGGTTGGCGGTGGGGTGAAAGGACATTTCTACGACCGGAAAGGTAGCGATATCGCCCGAAGGATTGCGGGCGGCGATCACCGCGATTTCCTTTTCGAAGTCGACAAAATCTTCCAATAAACCCGGCTCATCAAAAGCCTCCGCTATGGCTGCTTCATTTTTCAGCACCTGCACTCCCCTGCCATCATAGCCGCCACCGGCAAGTTTGAATACCGCAGGCAGGCGGTCTTTGGCTTTCAGCAGATCGGCTTTCCCTTCCACCCGGATAAAATCGGCGGTCGGTATGCCATGCGCCGCATAGTATTCCTTTTGCAGGCGCTTGTCCTGGATCATGCGAATGGTTTTGGGGTCGGGAAAAACCTTTTTCCCTTCCGCCTGAAGCGCCTCCAGCGCTTCTGTATTCACGTTTTCGATCTCGATGGTCAGCAGGTCTTTGTCCTGCCCAAAGGCGTAGACGGTATCATAATCCGTCAGGCTTCCCTGCGTAAATCCATGCGCCAGGTGGCGACAGGGTGCTTCTGCACTGGGATCGAGGCACTCGATCCAGACGTTGAAGTCTACCGCTGCCTGGATCAGCATGCGACCTAATTGGCCGCCACCGAGGACGCCTACTTTGAGGTCTTTATAGAATTTTTTGTTCATGCCAAATATTTTTTCATATACAGAAACGGCTCCCGCAAAGCCCCCTTCCACAAAATCGTAGCATTCAAAATAGACTCCGGCAAGCCCGCCTCCTCGGCCGTTACGGCATCAAAATCGGCATGGACGATGCCCGGAAGCATAGGCGCAAGCTCGCTGCTAAACTGACGCGAAGCGTCAGCGGAAAATTCGCAAGGCAAATTGGTCACAGCCATGACTGCAATGCCATTGCCCTCGAAGCCTTCCGTATTCTCCTGACTGGCAGGATTATATACAAAAACCGGCCGATCTATCCAGGTTTCTTTCGAAAACTGAAAAGCGCCTTCGGGATCGCAGGTGATGTCACCCAGCACTTCCAGCACCTGGTCTTGCGCATAATAAGTCGCGGCATCCTCCCGCGTCAGCAGCCGCGGAAATTGGGGTGACCAGATGATACAATTCATCATGATGCTGCTATAGGGAAATATCCTGTCGATATTGGATTCAAAAAACTCAGGATGACTTTTGTACTCCTCGCGGAAGCGCTCGCCTGCGGCGGCTTTGAGGCGTATCGCCTCGGGTGCATCTGCCTTAGGGCGAAACATGGTCGAGATGCCCAAAACGACTTTGTAGACTACCTTTCGGGAGCCATTCGCAAAGATTTCAGGCACATCTTTGAGGCGGATATGCTGGGTGGGCAAAAGATCAAAAATCTCCTGCGCGCCGGTGCTGGTTTTGCCAGAGCCAAAAAAAGTACAGATCAAAGGCGGCAGCTCCGCAGGGGTTCCATGCTCAGCGATGTATTCGCCTGCTTCCCGGATCATCTCTTTGATTTGTTCCAAATCACCTATTTCAACCGATTGGGGGATGGATTCGAAGGGATTGGAAATCCCTTTCAGCTTGAGACGCTGGCCGTAGGTCCAGAGGCTGTCGATCATGCCGGCGTAGCCGGCGAAGTAGGTGAAAGCGGTAAGCAAACGCTGATTTTCAGCGTCAGTGACCAGCTCATAGTCTACCAAAGTTGCCCTTTGGTCCATAAAATGCTGTAGCATTTTGCGGTTTTTCACCTGCCCTTTATGGGTATGGGAAAAAACAAAATAGGCCTTATCCGCCAGGATATGATCCAACTCGACTTCCTTGAGGCCAAAAACCACCTGCGCCTCCTCCAGCTTTTCGCTGATCGCAGCCTGGGCCTGGCTATACATTTCGTCAGGGAAAATGCGCTTCTCTTCTGCTGTCTGTGGGTGATTGCCTGGCTGCACCAGCAGCTTTGCGCCCAATGCCGTGATTTCACGGGCTTGCTCCGGGGAGATCGCTACCCGTTTTTCTCCTTTTTTACTGAGGTCTTCTCTTCTTATCGAAATGGTGTTGGCCATACAAATGATTGATTTGGGCTGCAAAAGTACACAAACATTCAACAGCTTACCAAGCCTTCCCGCACAGCAAAAAGCACCAATCCGGCCAGATTTCGCGCCCCTGTCTTTGTCAGGAGGTTTTTTCGGTGGCCCTCCACGGTTCTGGCGCTGAGCTCCAGTTGGCGGGCGATTTCCCTGTTGGTTTTCTGGCGGCAGAGCATGCGCAGCACTTCTTCTTCGCGCGGACTCAGACAGGTTTTTTGTTGATCGAAAAAAGCGCGATGCTTTTCCGAGTTCAGCGCCTGGCTGACCAGGCTATTTTCAAATATCCCGCCTGCGGCCACCTGCCTGAGCGCATGGCTCAGCTCCTCCAAAGCACATGCTTTGTCCAGGAAGCTTTGAGCGCCCAGGCGCAGACATTGGGCGATATGATGCGCCTGCGGCTGTTTGCTCCAGATGACCACAGCTGTCTGTGGGCTGGCCTTTCGGATGTGTTGGAGGGCTTGTAGCCCGCTGGGGCCCGGACTATGTAAGTCCAGCAAGGCAACCTGCGGTTGCGCCAGGGGTAGCAATTTCAAAAAACGCGCAGCAGCGCATTCCGCGACCACTATGCGGAATTTCTTTTCCTCACTCAGCAAGGCCGTGATGCCTTGCAAAAACAGCCGATCAGGCTCAGAAATAGCAATGGTTATTTGTTTCATGATAAAAGGGCTTTTGCAGATTAGACGCAGCAGCTTCCTTTTTCTCAACAATTCAGCAAAAAAAGAAATTGAAACACAGGTCATTTGAATGTTTGGCGCTTTAAACGAAATTTGCAGCTTCAAAACCATTAATCATTTCCCACATGAAACATATAAACATCATCGGTGGCGGTCTGGCAGGTTCTCTCATGGCTGTTTTGCTCGCGCAAAAAGGCTATCAGGTACGTGTGTACGAACGTCGTCCTGATATGCGAAAAGTCCAGCTGGACGGTGGCCGCTCCATCAACCTGGCGCTCTCCGTGCGTGGCATACATGCCCTGGAAGAGGCAGGCCTGAAAGAGGAAGTCATGGAATTGGCCATTCCGATGCCGGGTCGCATGATTCACCACCGCGATGGCTCGCTGGAGTTTCAGCCTTACAGCAACGACCCTTCGAATTATATCAACTCTGTCTCACGGGCTGAGCTGAATAAGCGGCTCATGACGCGTTCTGAAAACCTGGCCAAAGTGGACTATTTCTTCAATTGTCGCTGCCTGGGCATGGATTTCGAAACGGGAGAAGCAGAAATGCTGAATACGGAAACCGGCGAAAAATTCAAGCTGGATGGAGAAACGACGATTGCGGCTGATGGCGCATTTTCTGCGGTTCGGTACGATATGCAAAAGACCGAGCGCTTCAACTTTTCGCAGGATTTTCTCACCCATGGCTACAAAGAGCTGGAAATACCTTCAGCGAAGGGAGGGGGTTTTCAGATGGAAAAAAATGCCCTGCACATCTGGCCAAGAGATGAGTACATGATGATTGCCCTGCCCAACCTGGATGGTTCGTTCACCTGCACGCTCTTTTTCCCCTTTGACGGAGAAGACAGCTTTAACAGCATGCAGACAAAGGATCAGGTAAAAGCCTTTTTTGACAAACAATTTCCGGATGCAGTGGCCATGATGCCCACTTTGCTGGATGATTATTTTGAAAATCCCACCGGCTCGCTGGTGACAGTCCGCTGCTTCCCCTGGGCATACCAGGACAAGGTAGCCCTGATGGGCGATGCCTGCCATGCCGTGGTACCTTTCTTTGGGCAGGGGATGAATGCCGCTTTTGAAGATTGCTCCGAACTGAGCAAATGCATAGATGAAAACAAGGGAGATTGGGCAAAAATATTTGACCAATACCAACATGCCCGAAAAGCAAATTCAGACGCTATCGCCGATATGGCCATTGAAAACTATACCGAGATGCGCGATCATGTGAATGATGCCGAATTTGTCTTTCAGAAACAGGTAGAACATCACCTGGAAAACCACACCGACAGCTATAAATCCCGCTACGAAATGGTTTCCTTTAGCCGCATTCCCTATGCCGAAGCCTACCGACGAGGCAAATTGAATAAAGAGATTTTGAAAAAAATAACAGCCGGAATCGAAAAGGTCGAAGAAATCGACATGGCAAAAGCCGAAAAAATCATCAAAGAAGTCATGGGATAATCTGCAAATCCTCTCATCTTCTCATCTTCTAATCTGCTCATCATCCACACGCATGCAACATAATATGAGCCTACCACATCTCAGCCTGGAGCTGATTGGAGAAATACTATCCAATGCTTCAGAAAAGCAATCCCTGCGCGAAGACTCGCGCCAGCGCATCCTGGCGAGCCGCCAGTATCTCGAAAACCGTCTTGCGACGCGCGATGAAGCCATTTATGGCATCAATACGGGCTTTGGCTCGCTCTGCGACCACCAGATCAGCAAAGCTGATCTGGAGCAATTGCAACTCAATCTCATGCGTTCGCATGCCTGCGGCACAGGCGACGAAGTGCCTGCGGAGATCGTGCGCATCATGCTTTTACTCAAAGCAAAATCGCTCTCACTGGGCTATTCCGGCGTGCGCCTGGAGACGGTCCAGCGCCTGATGGACTTCTACAATGAAGACGTGCTGCCGGTGGTCTACGAGCAGGGTTCCCTGGGTGCCAGTGGAGACCTTGCGCCTTTGGCGCATCTGAGCCTGCCGCTGGTCGGCGAGGGGGAGGTGCGCTGGAAAGGCAGGCGCATGCCTGCGGCTGAGGCGCTGCAGGCGCTGGGCTGGGAGCCGCTGCATCCCGCCGCCAAAGAGGGCCTTGCCCTGCTCAACGGAACGCAGTTTATGAGCGCCTACGGCACCTATATTTTGCTAAGAGCCAAAAAACTCTCCCGCCTGGCCGATATGCTTGGCGCGCTGAGCCTGGATGCTTTTGATGGGCGCATCGAGCCCTTCCATCATCTGCTGCACGCCATCCGCCCGCATAGCGGGCAGGTGGAGACGGCGCAAGCCATCAAGGAGCTGCTGGCAGACTCCGAGCTGATCCAACGTCCCAAAAAGCATGTGCAGGACCCCTACTCCTTCCGCTGCATGCCGCAGGTACATGGCGCTTCCAAAGATGCCCTTGCCTACGTATCACAGGTCTTCGAGCGCGAAATCAACAGCGCCACCGACAACCCCAACATCTTCCCCGAAGATGACCTGATCCTCTCTGGCGGCAATTTCCACGGACAACCCCTGGCGATTACGCTGGACTTCCTCGCTATCGCTCTGGCCGAATGGGGCTCGATCTCCGAGCGTCGCACCTATCAGTTGATCTCCGGTAGCCGCGAGCTACCGCCATTTCTTGTCGCCAACCCAGGCCTTAACTCAGGCCTGATGATCCCGCAATACGCGGCCGCCGGCCTCGTCAGCCAAAATAAACAGCTCTGCACACCCGCCAGCGTGGATACCATCCCCTCTTCCAACAACCAGGAAGACCACGTCAGCATGGGCGCCAATGCCGCCACCAAATGCCTGCGCGTGCTCCACAACCTGGAGCGCATCTTCGCCATAGAACTGCTCACCGCCTCACAGGCGCTGGAGTTTCGCCGTCCGGCGAAGACGGGTGGAGAGTTGGAGACGCTGGTAGCGGCTTACCGGGAGGTGGTGCCTTTTGTGGAGGAGGATCGCTTTATGTATGCGGATATTGATGCGGGGGTGGGATTTGTGAAGGCGTGGGGGCCAAATCCTTCATAAAATAGTTTCTCATTTCTTTCTTAATACACCATATTCTATGTATTTTAAAGCCTTGTTTAAATACATCTCGAAATTGTTATTTCATGAAAATAAAGAATTTGTAACTATTCAGCCCCCCTATTCAAATCTAGCAGAAATTTTTAACTTGTATCATGTTTCAACAAGATCTAAATCCATTAGAAACTCGGCTCAAAAGCTTGTCTCAACGCCTGGATGTGGAGTCAT
>JAUIGE010000025.1 GCA_030430205.1 Bacteroidia bacterium
TACACCTCTTACCATCTCGAACAGAGTAGTTAAGCCCCTCAGCGCCGATGGTACTGCCGTAATAGGTGGAAGAGTAGGTCGACGCCAGCTTTTTTAAGCCTCCCCATTGGGGAGGCTTTCTTGTTTTTGAGACTTTTGTAGATTGCTCAGGTATTTGATATTCTTTACCAATAACTATTTACATATGAAAAGAGCAAAAATTGGAGGATTAGGGTATTATGTCCCCTCACGCATTGTAACCAATGATGACCTGGCCAAGCTGATGAATACTTCAGATGAATGGATTCAGGAGAGAACGGGAATAAAAGAGCGGAGGTATATTGTTCCAGGAGAAGATACTGGCGCAAACATGGCAGCAAAAGCTTCACGCATCGCAATAGAACGAGCAGGAATTAGTCCGGATGATATCGACTTCATCATTTTAGGAACCTTAAGTCCCGATATGGATTTTCCAGGTACAGGTGTACTCCTCCAAAGAGAATTGGGCTTACATAACAAAGGCATAGGCGCCCTCGATATCCGGAACCAATGTTCAGGTTTTGTTTATGGATTATCCATTGCAGACCAGTTTATCCGAACAGGAATGTACAAAAATATTTTGCTGGTAGGCGTTGAAATTCATTCCACAGGTTTGGAATTCAATGATCGGGGAAGGCATATATCAGTCATTTTTGGAGACGGTGCAGGTGCAGCAGTAATTCAGGTTTCTGATGATGAGGATAAGGGAATACTCAGCACACACCTTCATGCTGATGGAAGCCAGGCTGAAGAACTTTGCACCCTCAATCCCGGAAGTGTAAACTCCCCTCGCCTGGCTCCGGAAATGATTGAAGATGGATCGATATTCCCGCACATGAATGGCCGTCTCGTATTCAAATATGCTGTACAAAAATTCCCGGAAGTCATCGGTGAAGCTCTTACCGCCACCGGCTATAAGCCAGAAGATATAGACCTTTTGATTCCTCACCAAGCGAATTTAAGAATATCAGAATTTGTCAGAAGATCATTGAACCTACCAGAAGAAAAAATGTACAATAATATCCAGTGGTATGGTAACACTACTGCCGCTTCTGTGCCTATTGCATTAACAGAGGCCTGGGAAAAAGGACTCATAAAAGACAATGACCTGGTTTGTCTTGCTGCATTTGGGAGTGGGTTTACATGGGCTTCTGCACTTATTCGATGGTAAAAAAAACCGGAGCAAATCGTTGCTCCGGACTTCTAAAAGAAAACAATGTTGATGGCGAAATTTATGGTGCTACTTCAGCACTATCTGTTTCTTTCGTCTCCCCTTTCTCCTTCTTCACTTTCTCTTGCTTTACACCATCCACTTTCAATATTCCTTTGACGATCAAAATCTTCTTCTCGATTTCAGCCATCAACTCAGGATTATCCTGAATAACTTTTTTAACCGTATCACGGCCTTGGCCTAGTTTGTCTCCATTATAACTAAACCATGAACCCGCTTTTTGTATAATATCTTCTTCTACTCCCAGGTCTAAGACTTCTCCTGCGTGAGAAATCCCTTCTCCATACATAATGTCAAACTCAGCCTTTTGGAAAGGTGGGGCAACCTTGTTTTTGACAACTTTTACCCGCACTCGGTTCCCGATGACATCCTGGCCTTCTTTGATTTGGTTACTTCTTCTAATATCCAATCGAATAGATGCATAAAATTTAAGTGCATTACCTCCAGTAGTGGTCTCTGGGTTACCAAACATAACTCCAATTTTTTCCCGCAATTGGTTAATGAAAATACAGGAACAATTGGTTTTGGAAATAGCTGCAGTTAATTTTCTCATTGCCTGAGACATCAGCCTCGCCTGAAGCCCCATTTTGGAGTCTCCCATTTCACCCTCTATTTCAGCCTTAGGAACCAATGCCGCAACAGAGTCTATCACTACAAGGTCCATCGCACCTGAGCGAATCAAATGTTCGGTGATTTCGAGTGCTTGCTCACCATAATCTGGCTGCGACACATATAAATTCTCCGTATCTATTCCGAGTTTTTCCGCATAAAAACGGTCAAATGCATGCTCGGCATCTATGAAAGCAGCCAAGCCGCCCAAGCGCTGAGTTTCAGCTATCATGTGCATTGCAAGGGTTGTTTTGCCAGAAGATTCCGGGCCGTATATTTCTATCACTCTACCACGTGGAATTCCTCCTACTCCCAAAGCTATATCAAGCCCTAAAGAGCCGGTAGATATTGCCTGTGTATCCATGACAGGGTTGTCACTTAGCTTCATTACAACCCCTTTCCCAAAAGCTTTTTCAAGCTTGTCCACTGTTACTTGCAGGGACTTGAGTTTTTCTGCATTTAAATCTTTCGCCATCATTCTGAAATTAATTGTAATTGATAATAATTAGGATTCTTGAGATCTTTCTTTTAGTTGTTTTCCAGTTAATATTTCTACCTTATGTATTCTGACAATTTGCGCAGGACGGTCGCCTTCTGTTGGGATCAGTTCAATCTGCTGAATGATATCCATGCCTTTAACTATTTCTCCAAAAATTGTGTATTGAAAATCCAGGTGAGGAGCGCCTCCTTTGCGGGCATATGCCCTGATTTTTTCCTGATCATAATACTCTTTGTCCTCATAGCCTTTTGAAGCCAAAAATGTCTCAAAGTCTATCTCTGCATAAGGATCCTGTTCAAAATTTTGAAATTCATCATATATAGCCGCACGCCTACTATTGTTAAGCGCCAATTCTGTCGCTTCTAATTCTGAATAAGTCACAGATTTGCCTGTTACTATATAAAACTGGCTCGCCGATGAATTTTTTTCTGGATTGATATCATCAGGTTTGCGTGCAGCGCCAACCTTCCCCGCCGTATGAATATATCGCTCCAGGATTTCCGCCTTGAGGCTATAATCCAATAGCTCCCCGTCCTCAAAATCCGCTTTAGATTGTGGATCTCCCGTCTGAACCATAAAATCCCTGATGATACGGTGAAAACTAACACCATTATAAAGTCCTTTATTTACATTCTCAATAAAGTTGGCTTTATGAATGGGTGTATCGTCATATAACATAATCATCACCTCTCCCAGCTCTGTTTCCATGATAGCATAGGTTTTGGTTTCACTCCCTCTATCATTTTCACAAGAAGGAAACAATAGAATCATGCTAAAAATCAAAGAACAAAAGATAATTTTTTTGATATTATCCTGAAAAACAATGCTAATATATGGTATACAAAACAAATATCCTACTATTTTCATTGGTATTTTCTGTTTTTTTTAGGAATCTTGCCTTTGGGAAAATTGAACTTTCAACTCCATAGACTTTTTTGTAAAAATAAATGACAAAATTAAAAAACACATGAATCTCTCATTTTAAACAAAGAATATTTGGGTAAATGCTGCATAAGTTTTATCTTTTAAATTGTTTCGATAAAGTACCATTTTATATCCCATTCCATATTACAAACTAATCATCATAATTCCATTAGCGCTCGACGTGTGAAAGTTTGTAGGTCTTAATTATCCCAGGATTTAAAAATGAATTTTACAGTGAACTAGTCATTTTACATTACGAAATATTCTAATATTTGCATATTGATGCATGTCTCATATTCGTAAATGTTTTTTGGTGTATAGTTTATATTTTAGTATTATAGTGGCAATTTTGGTTTCCTGTATTAAGGCAATTAAATCTTGAACCTCCTGGTTTCTGTATAAAATCCTTACGATTGATGAATATAGTTAAAACGCTTGTTTTTTGCCTGCTCTTAACGCCTGCTTTTTCGTCTGTTCTAATGAGTCAAAATAATCCACCAGCATGGGAATACGACTGTGCTGATGGAGTAAAAGTTGAAATTATTGGAAAAGGCATACAGTTTCAAGGTCAACGCGCCCAAATATCAATTCCTGATCATACCAATGTTCAGGAGATAATTGTAGAAACTGTCTGTAAATATGCCTGTCCTACCCATGTGGTTTTTTCCACCCCAAATGACACAGTCCAGGTAAGTGGCCAACCCCTACCCTACCCTGGCTCCTCTTACATCCCTCCTGCGCGTGTTTATCGCACAAGATTGCCTGCGGGTACCAATGTAGATCAAATAAACCTGGGAGGTGCCGGTAGTTATTATTTCATGAGCATGACTGCTTATATATTCCGCCAGGGCGGAAGCAGTCAATCTGCAAGTGTTGCCACTTTTGTGGACAAAAGTTTTTGGCAGGTTGCCGATACTTTTACAATGGCTATTCCCAAGGGGAATTCAAGCAGAAACATTGAAATAAAGATCCCTGTTACGGATCTCAACAATGATCCCCGGACGGCTGTGTTTTCTGCTGCTACAGCAAGCGCCTCTAATTCAATCACTGTCACCCATTTCAACCAGGTACTGGGCCCCAGCTTGAATATCGTTTCGGTATTGCTGACTCAGGTAGCTGCCAGTGATACTGTACTGACAGTCATTATTGAGTCTCCCAATAGAAATGGGGACTCTTTTATGGCGGGTGGTGCAATCAGTGTTGACATATCATGTGACAACTCCCCTCCAGTAGCTATCAATGACATCCTGAATACAGTCATGGATGCTGCCGCAGGCGGCAATGTGCTGACTAATGACTATGACCCTGATGGGAATCCCATCAGGGTAGCTACAAGTCCTATACATGGTCCTTCCCATGGCAGCCTCACATTGAATCCGGATGGCTCCTATGTGTACACTCCTGCAAGTGGGTTTACTGGTACTGATAACTTCAGCTATCAAGTATGTGACAATGGGACACCAGCTCTCTGTGATACAGGATTTGTAACGATCGAGGTTCGTCAGAATACCCTGGCGAATGATCCACCATTCGCTAATGATGATGCCTTTAGCATCTTTGTAGATGCAACCTTAAGCAGTGATCTGCTCGCCAATGACGGGGATCCGGATGGTGATGAGCTTACCATTAATACAACCGCAGTTGTTGGTCCCACTCATGGTACCCTTATTATCAATACGGACGGCACCTTCACCTATACACCAGCAGTGGGTTTTGAAGGAGAAGACAGTTTTGTCTATGAAGTCTGTGATGACGGCACCCCTTCTCTTTGTGATCAGGCTAGAGTGAGCATAAGGATTACGAAAGATCCGAATGGGAACCAAAACGATCCGCCTATTGCAGTTGATGATGCATTAGTCCTTTACGAAGATGCTGAAGCGGATGGTGATTTGAGTAAAAATGACTTTGATCCTAATGGCAATAATTTGCTGTACAGTACAAGTCCTGTACAAGGTCCTGCACACGGTACCGTAGTCATCAATAGCGATGGAACCTTTAGCTATACGCCTAATGCCGGATATATTGGCGCAGATAATTTCATATATGAAGTCTGCGATGATGGGACACCATCTTTATGCAGTCAGGCTACTGCTTACCTAACGGTAATGCCTTTTAACGCCCCACCCATTGCACGGGATGACATCAATAATACATTTTTTGAGCAGGCAGTTAATGGCAATGTCCTAACGAATGACAGCGATCCCGATGGGGATAATTTAACAGTAAGCTCTACTCCTGTTTCAGGCCCTACAAATGGAAGTCTGGTCTTAAACACAGATGGAAGCTATACTTATACACCTGCAAGCGGTTTCACTGGAGCTGATAGCTTTTCCTATGCAGTTTGTGATAATGGAGAGCCGGGGCCCATGTGTGATACGGCTGAAGTCGTGATCAAAGTTTGGAACAGCACCTTGGGCAATGACCAGCCGGTTGCCAATAATGACCTGGCTTCTACTTTTGTGGATCAGGCAGTATCTGGCAATGTGTTGAATAATGACTTTGACCCGGACGCTGATCCCCTGCTTGTGAATACAACTCCTGTCAGTGGTCCTTCCCATGGCATACTTATATTAAATGCTGATGGCACCTTTACCTATACACCTAATACAGGTTTTGAAGGAGAGGATCAGTTTGTATATGAAGTGTGTGACAATGGAACACCTGCCCTATGCGATCAGGCAACGGTTACTATCAGTGTGGAGAAAGATTCTAACGGACCCGATAATGATCCTCCATTTGCAGCAGATGATGCCTTTGCCACCCCTGAAGACAAGGAAATTCTTGCCGATCTTTCTCTCAACGATAGAGATCCCAATGGAGATAATCTCATTTATACTACCACCCCTGTTGAGGGACCTTTCCACGGTACTGTGAGTATCGCTGCGGATGGAAGCTTTGCCTATACCCCGGATTCGGCTTATTATGGTTCAGACTATTTTGCATATGAGGTATGCGATAACGGAACACCTTCCCTCTGTGCACGGGCCACGGCCTATATCTCTGTTTTACCCGTCAACCATGCACCTTTAGCCACGGATGATATCAATGATGCTTTCAGTGGATTTCCAGCCTCAGGCAATGTTCTGGTAAATGATACAGATCCTGATAAAGACAAGCTTTTTGCCAATACAAGCCCTGTAAGTGGCCCTGCAAATGGCACATTGGTCCTTCAGGCTGACGGCTCTTATACTTACACCCCTGATTCCCTCTTCTCTGGTACAGACGTTTTTCAATACCAGGTATGTGATGAAGGTATTCCCGGCCCTCTTTGCGATACAGCTACTGTAAGTATTGTAGTAAGAACGCTAGGGCCTGGAAATCAGCCTCCATTTGCAAATGATGACCGTGTACAAACACGGCCAGGTATACCTGTAAGTGGAGATATGCTGATGAATGACTTTGATCCCAACGGCGACAATATCATTATCAATACAACGCCCATCGTCAGACAAACACATGGCACCCTGATAATGACCATTAATGGAACGTTTTTATACATTCCATTGGCAGGATTTAAAGGTGAAGACAGTTTTGTATATGAAATATGTGACGATGGCAATCCTTCGCTCTGTGATCAGGCGACAGTAACTATCATTGTCATGGATGACGAGAATGGCAGTGAAAATGATCCTCCTTTTGCGGTAGATGACTTTGTTGATACAAAAATAAATAAGCCTATTGGAGGTCTTTTATCGGATAATGATAGCGACCCCAACGGAGATAATCTGATCTATTCAACCACACCGGTTATCAATGCTTCACATGGAGTAGTAACGATCAACTCAAATGGCACTTTCAGTTATGTGCCTACAGCAGGCTTCTTTGGCCAGGACTACTTCGTCTACGAAGTCTGCGATGACGGGAATCCTTCCCTCTGTGCAAAGGCAACAGCCTATATCCTTGTGATCCCTGAAAACGATCCTCCGGTAGCTTTGAATGATATCAATAATACCCTCAGCGGTATAGCCGTCAATGGCAAGGTGTTGACCAATGATTATGATCCAAATGGTGACGATTTGACGGTATCTACCACTCCTGTGGTAGCTCCAGCCAATGGAAGCCTGGTGCTGAATAGCGATGGTTCTTATACATATACACCCAATCCTGGATTTGCCGGAACAGATCACTTCAGCTATGAAGTCTGTGACAGTGGCCTACCCGGCCCACTCTGCGATACCGCATCTGTGACAGTCAAGGTATTTATGGTTACCCCTGGCAATGATGCACCCGTAGCTAATGATGACCTGGTACAAACACTTGTCAACACCCCTGTCAGCAGTAATTTCCGTGTAAATGACTTCGATCCAGACGGAGATCCTATTATTGTTAACAGAACACCTATCACTCCTCCGGCGCACGGAAGTGTGGTCATCACTGCCACGGGTGGCTTCCTTTATTTCCCGGCTTCGGGGTATAAAGGCGAAGACAGCTTTGTATATGAAATCTGTGACAATGGCGGTCTATGCGATCGGGCACGGGTTACCATTCTGGTAAAAGAAGATAACAATGGCCCCAGCAATGATCCTCCTTTTGCAGGGGATGATGCATTTGTAACAGAAGCGGGCATTTCAATAGGCGGAAGCCTCAGCGCGAATGATAAAGATCCTAACGGTGATCCGCTAAGCTATAAGATGACACCGGTAGAAGGCCCGTCTCATGGCACAGTAACCATTCTCCCAAATGGAGGATTTGCTTATACCCCTGCCGCCACCTATGTCGGCCCGGATTACTTCATATATGAAGTTTGTGACAATGGCAGCCCCGCACTTTGTGCGAGAGCTACGGCCTACATCACCGTAACATCTGAAAATAGCACCCCAGTTGCCAACCCCGATGTAAACCTGACCATTGCAGGCCTGGTAGCCAGCGGTAATGTGCTAACCAACGACTATGATCCTGATGGGGATTTACTTACGGTCAATACAGATCCGGTCATTGGCCCAGCAAACGGAACGTTAGTCCTCAATTCAGATGGGACCTATAGCTTTACGCCCAATCCTGGCTTTAGCGGTACGGATGGATTCTTTTATGAAGTTTGTGACAATGGCATCCCTGGACCGCTTTGCGATACCAGTTGGGTAACCATAGATGTGCGTACCCATACCAATGACAATGATCCTCCATTTGCCCTGGATGATTTTTACAACACTTTTATTGATGAGCCTGTAACAGGGAATCTCCTCAATAATGATGGAGATCCTGATGGAAATGCCATAAGCATGAATACCAGCCCCATTGTCAACCCATCACATGGTCTGGCCCTTTTGCTGGGGAATGGTTCCTTCCTCTATATTCCTCATTCAGGATTTGAAGGAGTGGATCAGTTTGTTTACGAAATCTGCGACAACGGAAGTCCATCACTTTGTGATAGAGCTACCGTGACTATCAGGGTTTCCAGAGATCCTTCCGGACCTGTTAATGATCCTCCTTTCGCAGGAGATGATGCTTTGGTGATTGCACAAAATCAATTGGGCATTGGCAATGTTTTAAACAATGACAATGATCCGAATGCTGACCTAATAAGCGTCAATCCAAGCCCTGTAGTGGCTCCTGCTCATGGGACAGTGACCCTGGCGGCCAATGGACTCTATACTTATCAGCCGAATTCAGGATATGCGGGCACAGATTACTTTATCTATGAGATATGTGATAATGGTACCCCTTCCCTTTGTGCACGGGCTACTGTATACATCCTGGTGATGCCAGATGTAATTCCATGTATCAACCTCAATCTGGCAGTATTTCTCGAAGGACCTTTTAACTCTTCAACAAGTACGATGAGGACTACGCTCAACGATTTGGGCTTCTTGCCGGGACAAATCCCACAGGCAGGACTGTTCCCGGATACAACTGAAGCGGGTCAGCCATTCAACCAGGCACCGTGGTTCTATGAAGGTACAGAAGGAGATAATATAGGAGATATGCCAGGGGGAACGCCTTACCCCGCTACAGTTGTGGACTGGGTTCTTATTTCATTGAGAAAGGGAGATAGCCTGGCGGCTTCTGAAGTTTGGAAACAATCGGGCTTGCTTCATAGTGATGGAAGCATACAACCTTTGGGTGCTTGCTTCCAAAGCAGTAGCCCTGGACCTTATTGGGTATTGGTAGAGCACAGAAACCATGTAGGGGTTATGAGTCCGCAGCCCGTGAATGCCATCCAAAATACAGCCGGAGAGTTTGAAATCACTTTTGATTTCCGAAATATTAACTCTTTCAAGACTCCTTTGACTATCGGGCAAAAAATGCTTAACCCTAGCCTGGGAGTGTTTGGCTTATTTGGTGGAGATCCCCAAAAAACAGGCAATGAAAACTTTGAAATAAACGGTAATGATAATGCACTATGGCTTTTAGAAAATGGAAACTCAGAGACCTACTCACCCGCTGACATGAATCTCGATGTGGAAATCAATGGTGCAGACCGCTCCCTTTGGCTTCCCAACAACGGTTTGGCCTCTGGAATTCCTAAGTAATGTTAGAATTTGGACAAAACAGGTCAGCCGTCCGAAGTAATATTTTTCAGTTACGGGCGCTAAGTGCTTTGTCCAAATGCTCTCCAAACTATTTAACATAACAAATCAACCTCTGTATTCCGCATTTTTACCTATGCAAGATTTATCCTTTTTACTGTGACAAAAGTTTCATAAGAAGAAATAAATTTGAATATTGGTTGATTCACCATACATTCTGTATATTTGTTTGGGTGTAATCACAACCGACGGTAATCTTTTTTTTATTAATCAGATCTTTTTGAGTCTAAGCAAAAGTGTTCACTATGAGGAAATTTGTTTACCAGCTCTTCCCCTTTGTCTTGCTCTCTTTCTGTATCAGTTCTTATGCTCAAGTGACCAGCAATGGCAAGTTTGACGCCCGACTTGTCGTGCAAAGCATTGATTGTCAGAACAAAACACTCTATCTAGATATAGAGGTAAAAGCCTCTAGCGTAGATAGCAGCTTTGTTATTGGCGATCAAAACTACAAATTCAACTACAACGCTGAAGCAATCGCAAATCCTATCATCGATCAGGAATTGGGCTTCAGTCTGTTAGCAACCGGCCAATTTTATTCCGGCCACAACACCACAGGCTCTGAAGCAAGCGGTGATACGGGGCTGACGGTGCTTAACGTAGTTTGGATCCCTGGCTTGCCCGGTTCCTTGCTCTCTGCAAACTGGGCTCCTGTAAGCAGACTGGCTTTCGAAATTGTCGATACCAGCCTTACACAATGTTTGCGCCTTGAATGGCGTGACAAAGCTTCCAATCCCACCCACTTTACCAACATCACCGAAGTAGAAACTGGAAACATGACAACTGAAACTGTCAATGAAAATGTTTACGCCAGCAATACTACCTGTCTGGATACCCTCTGTGGTACCAATACATCATTCCCCGTCGAATGGGTGAGCCTTGATGTGAAAAAAGACAGAAATGATGCCTTATTAGAGTGGGTTGTGGCTTCTGAGTACAATAATGACTTCTTTGAAGTTGAGCGCTCAATTGATGGTAGCCGCTTTCAGTCCATCGGCCGGATCCAGGGAAAAGGATCCAGCAACCAAAAATCTACTTACACTTTTAGAGATGTTCAGGTTGACCAGTATGCAAGACCTGTCATTTACTACAAGCTACGCCAGGTAGACACAGACGGTTCTTTCAGCTACAGCAACACAGTTGAGCTTGTGCTGGCGGATCCGCAAGCTATCAGTCTGACGGTATTCCCCAATCCGACAGATCAGTTTGCCTTTGTTGATTACTATGTCAATAGCAAAGGTAAAAGCAGGCTTGAATTAGTAGATTTAAACGGAAAAATTGTTCAACTTCTTCCCCTTGCCGACTTTAAAGGAAGAGCTTTCCTTGATATTCGGGAACTACCGGAAGGCGTTTATTTGATTAAAATTATTAATGAAGGTAGTGTTCAAACAACCAAATTGATAGTACGATAATTTTCAACGACATTTTTTTTCAGACGGTCGGCTTGAGGGAGTCGACCGTTTTCTTTTTTAGCCCTGTTTTTTTTCCCATTCCTCTCTGAATTTTTTTTCAAGCAAGCCCCGCTTATCCGCGATCCGACGGAACCATTTCAGCGTGAGCTCTATTTTTTCGGCTTTCGATAGTTTCCAGTCTATCTCTGATTGATGAAGCGTCCTTATTATGTGTGTAAGGGAAATCGCTACACTTACAGAAATGTTAAAGCTTTGGGTAAAGCCATACATGGGAATCTTAATGTTCAGGTCAGCCCGCTCCTGGGCTAAGCCTGAAAGCCCAAAACGCTCATTCCCAAAGAGCAAGGCAAGGGGTTTGTCCAGGGGCAAATCCGCAGGATGTACACTCTCGGCACTCAGAGAAGTGCCAACCACCCGAAAGCCTTTGGCTTTCAGATCCTCTATGCACAGCACAGTATTGTCCTGCTCTTCATCATTATAACGATGAATATCCAGCCACTTGGATGCACCCGTGGTCACATCAGGATTGACTTCATATTCATTATAATTTTCGACAACGTAAATATCCTGTAAACCCATGCAATCAGCCGTTCGCAGCGTAGCGCTTGCGTTTTGGGATTGATATATATCTTCCAGCACGATGGCTACCTGCCGGGTGCGCATCGCCAGGACCTCTTCTATTTTCACTTTTTTGTTCTCCGTAACAAATTGCCCCAAATGCTCGGCAAAGGCTTCATCAAATTTCATATCCATCATGAATTCCAGTCTTTGAAGATGTATAGTAAACGAAAAACATATTTAAGAATTTGTACCTTTGCGCTTTCTAAAAAACGCTCGACAAAATGAACATTACCCAGGAATTAGAAAAGTTTATCGTCATTGACTTTGACAGCACCTTCATGAAGGTGGAGGCGCTTGAAGAATTAGCAGAAATTGTCTTTGCCCAACTTAAACCAGCCGAATCAGCAAAGAAAGTAGCAGAGATCAAGCATATCACCGATTTGGGTGTGGATGGCAGTATCTCCTTTAATGAGTCTCTCACGCGCAGATTGGCATTGCTTTCTTTCAATAAGCAAAACCTGGATACTTTGGTCGACCGCCTCAAGGAGAAGGTTTCAACCTCTTTTTCCCGGAATAAAGCCTTTTTTGAAAAATACAAAGAACAAATCTACATTGTTTCCAATGGATTCAAAGAATTCATTGATCCGGTAGTAGCTGACTATCATATTCCGGCGAACCATGTATGTGCCAATACTTTTCTGTATGATGAAAGTGGCCAGATAATCGGTTTTGATCAGGAAAATCCGCTTGCGCATAGCAAAGGAAAGTCACGCACCCTACAACAGCTCAATTTGCCGGGAGAAATTTTCGTGATCGGTGATTCATATACCGATTATGAAATGAAGGAAGCGGGCATGGCTCATAAGTTTTTTGCTTTTACGGAGAATGTCTTGCGCGAAAATATCCTCGAAAGAGCTGACCATATTACTCCTAGTTTTGATGAATTTCTATATGTAAATCAAATGCCCATGGCTATTTCTTATCCCAAAAGCCGGATTAAAGTCCTTTTGCTGGAAAATGTGCACCAGGATGCTGAAGCCATCCTATCTGATGAAGGCTACCAGGTAACATTGCTTAGCCATGCCCTTAGCGAAGAAGAATTGATAGAGGCCATCCAGGGCGTGCATATACTCGGTATCCGCTCCAAAACGAATGTGACGGCCAAAGTCCTGGAGCACGCAAATCGCCTGATGGCGGTCTGCGCTTTTTGTATTGGCACCAAGCAGATAGACCTGGAAGCATGTGCCGAAAAGGGCATTGCCGTTTTTAATGCTCCTTACAGCAATACCCGCTCTGTGGTGGAACTGGCCATAGGGGAAATCATCATCCTGATGCGTCGCATCCCCTTCCTCAACCGCGATATGCACCAGGGAAAATGGAGCAAAACCGCAAAAGACAGCTACGAGGTACGCGGCAAAAAACTGGGTATTGTAGGCTATGGAAATATCGGAAAACAGCTTTCTGTGCTGGCTGAAGCCATCGGCATGGATGTCTACTACTATGACTCAGCCGAACGGCTCGCTCTCGGCAATGCCACCAAATGTAAAAGCCTGGAAGAATTGCTCAGGCAGGCAGATGTTGTCAGCCTGCATATAGATGATCGGCCGGAAAATCATGGATATTTTGGCGAAAAAGCTTTTGCAGCGATGAAAAATGGTGCAATCCTGATCAATTTGAGCAGGGGATTTGTCGTCGATATCCCTGCGCTGAAAGCGAATTTGGAGAGTGGCAAGCTGCGTGGCGCAGCCATAGATGTGTTCCCAAAGGAACCCAAAAGCAATGAAGACCCCTTCGAATCAGAGCTGATTGGCCTGCCCAACCTGCTTCTGACGCCGCATATCGGCGGCAGTACACAGGAAGCACAGCAGCACATCGGCAAATTTGTGCCGAGCCGCATCCTCGACTACATCAATTCCGGAAGCACCGAAGGTGCTGTGAACTTTCCCCAGCTTCAACTACCCGAGCTTAAAAATGCCCATCGCCTCATCCATATCCATCAGAATGTGCCAGGCATCATGAGTAAAATTAACCGAACACTGGCTGATCACGACATCAACATTGTTGGCCAATATCTCAAAACCAATGAGCAACTAGGCTATGTGATTCTTGATATCAATAAAGAATATAGTGATGATGTGCTGGAAGATTTGAAAAAAATTGATGGAACGATTAAGTTTCGGGTGCTGTATTGAGAGGAGGGAGGCTTTCATTTTTTGCAATTTGCTGGTTTTTTCCTAATTTATTAAAAGAAACCCTGCTCTATTTCAACCAGTATTTCATAAAATGGAAAACCTTACCCCTTTCGAAAAATACACGTTATTGGCGTGTGTGGATTTACTGAATGGGAAACGAACTACGGCTTGCCCGATGGTATCTACTGGACGGCCTCTACCCTGGACAATGAAAGCAATCTTTACATCGTCGGCAATACGGTCGTTACAGGGCATAACGCAAATTTCATTTTTGGTAGAACAACCTACTATGACTGCCATCAATGAAGCTATCTCATCCTCTATAATAATCTACCCTTGCCTGACGGTATCTATCAGGTTTATATGCGCCTATCTTCAGAAAGGCAGTATATTGGGAAAGTGATGTTGGTGAAATAAGAATACAGAAAATCAACATCTCTCCCCAACCCCATCTCAAGAAATCCAAATATCTTTCTTTATCCAGAATTGCAAATGAAAATTGTATTTTTGTCTCACTCATGCAATTCTCCAACATCATCGGTCAACAGGCCGCCAAACAGCATCTCTTAGATTCCATCCATCGGGGCAGGCTTCCCCATGCCCTGATGCTGCGTGGCCCTTCGGGCGTAGGCGCCCTACAGTTGGCGCATGCCATCGCGCAATACGTCAACTGCCAACATCCTACGGATGAGGATAGCTGCGGCCAATGCGCCAGCTGCCGCAAGATCAGCCAGGCTATCCATCCGGATATCCATTATGTGCTACCCATCATCAGCAAGACCACGAGCGGGAAAGCCATCCTGACGGATGCTTATCTCGAAGATTTTCGCAAACTGTATAGCGCAGAGCCCTATTTCAGCTTTGAGCAGTGGCAGCATGCGCTGGATGGGGACAACAAGCAGCTGATGATCAGCGTGCATGAAATCCGCGAACTGAAGCGGAAAATTTTTCTCAAAACTTTTGAGGCGGAATACAAAATTGTCATTCTCTGGCAGGCCGAGCTGATCCGCACGGGCGCAGCCAATGCCTTCCTCAAGCTGCTGGAAGAACCGCCCGATAAGACCCTTATCCTGCTCACCTGTGAAGACCCCGGCAAATTGCTGATCACCATCAACTCCCGCTGCCAGCAGGTGGCACTGGAACGCATTCCCAAGGCTTTGCTGGAGGCGTATCTGGTAGAGAAAAAAGCTGTGGAGGTGGCGAAAGCAAAAGAAATAGCAACCATTTCTGAGGGTAGTCTGTCCCATGCGCTGACTTATATGCAGGAAAGCCACCATGAGCTGAATGAGCTGTACAGCAGCTGGTTACGGATGGTTTACACTGGCAATTACAGCAAGATTCAGCAGATCATCGAGCAGATTTACAAGGAAAATAAAGAGTTCCAAAAGCTGTTTTTGGCTTTTGCCGTTAAGAAGCTGCGCGACTCCCTGCTTTTTCAGCTGGGGGTGCCGGAAATTGCGCTGGTGACGGAGGCTGAAAAAGCCTTTCAGCAAAACTTCTCCAAGCTCATCGATGCCGATAAAGTAGAACAAATGGTAGATTTGTTGGATGAAAGCAGGCGCTTCATCGCGGGCAATGCCCATGCGCAGATGGCCTTTACAGCGCTTTCGCTGCGCTTGCACAGCATTTTAAGATCGTGATTCTATGGAAATTTCTCCCAAAATAAGAAGCACCAATTCGATCCTTCCCTGGGTGATATTGACCTCCATGACGGTTTATGTCTTTGGGTTGAGCTTTTATGCAAATAACAGAAAAGCGCCCGAGCCGGAATTTGATTTCTACAGCACGACCAGTGTGATTTTAAGCCTGGAAGAGGAGGGCGAAGCGGAAGACAGCTCTCATCTTATTTTTGGAACCTACAACAACATCATCGAAGGTGCCAAGCAAAGTGTGCAGGCAAGCCGCAACAAAAAGGGTCAATATGAAGTGACCTTTCGGGTGAATAGCCCGCGTTCAGCGACGGTCTTTGTAGATGATGAGGCCTTAGAGATTTTTCTGGTTCCTGACAGCAATTTGCATATAAAAGCCACCTACCACCGGGATAGCTTCAAATTGGAAAACCTGTCCTTCCAAGGCTATACAGCCGGTATTTGCAGGTATTACCTGGAAAAAGGCGGCCGTTTTGGCCGGCAGCATGTGCGTGCCTACCGCACGACAGCTTATGCAGACAGCCTGCGGCAATATGCCCACATCCTCGATTCGATCGCCATACAGGAGCTGGCGTATTTGCTCATTCGCTCCGCTCCCAATAATTTGCCAGATTGGTTCATTGATTTTGAAAAAAATGAAATCCTGTACCAAAAAGCTTACCTCAAGCTTGCAAATGCCTACAATCGTGATGTCTATCCGGGTTACCAGGATGATGTGCCTTTAAATGACCAAACGGCTGTTTTTTCCTATTACTATTACCTCTACCTCCGGACTTTTTTCCAGCAACGCACAGGCAGCAATGTCCTGGAAGTTCAGCTCAGTTCTGCTGATAGTCTGCTCCGGGGCGAAGTGAAAGATATTTTCCTTACCCAACATATCTTTTCCCTGCTTTCCACAGAAAAAAAGCCTCAGGCCCAAAAATTACTGGGAAAATTTATCCCTTCCTTTGGCAAGAAGAAGTATGAACGCTTTTTGAGAAAGCAGATGGAGTGATAAGCGGGGAGCTTATTTTAATTGCCGGAGGCAATTCTTGAGTTGTTTATCGATTTTTCGTTGCCCCTGGGCAATGAGTGACAAAAAAGCATCACTTGCGCCTTCGGCGGGCAGCTCTGCGCAGCTTTGCATCGCGCCTTTGTACCAATCCGTCCAGCTTTGCAGGATTTCACTTTCCCTTGCATAAACAGCATTTTCCTTCATCGCTTCCAGGGAAAGTGCGCATTCTTTATTCAGGCGATCCTGAGCAGCCTGCTCCACTTCTCTCAGCACAAATGTAGCCATCTCCTCATCTGCTCCGCAGAGGACATAAGCCGCCGAAAGCGCGCTTATTCCCACATGCGCCAAGGTCTTCGCCGAGACCTTATCTATGCGGTCACCATCTGTATGGTAATATTGATCGGTAAAATGCCAAAGCAAAACGGCTGGTTTTTTCACTCCCAGAAAAGGGATATGGTCGCTTCCGCCTTCAAAAGGATTGCTTTTCACCTGCCAATTTTCCTTTTTCCCCCGCTCCAAAAAACGATTGAGCATGAAGTCATTCAGGTAATGAGGGAATAACTCTTTTTGGGTCACTCTGCCAGCGCCCCACTCTGTATGTTCGTCCTCCCCTCTTGTCCAGATTGCTGAGGGATCTGGCAATTTTTCGATCAAAAAAGTCCCGCCCGTTTTTTCTGTATCCTCCCCTACCATATCCAGGCTGATGCCCCAGAGGATGTTATCCGTCCGTTCTTTATCTTCTGACAAATAGCGATGGATGCCTGAAATTTCATTGCCCCAATAAAAGGTCATTGTCCGCGCTGCCCGCAGTCCCTGACTTCGCCATAAGTCCGCTGCGACACGGGCCATCTCAGCCTGACAGCCTACGCCTGAGGCGTTGTCATTGGCGCCGGGCTCCTGCACATGCGCGCTGAAAACCAGCCGCTGATCCGGGCGGCTTTCGCCTTGAATTTCTGCTATCAGGCACAATTCATCAGCATCGTGAAATTCCGTTTTCACCCAAACCCTTACCCGCTTTTCTCCTGCCTTGAGTTTTTGGATCAAAGCATCTTTTGCCCTTTTTGATAAAAATATTCCCCATCCGCCATCCGCTGCGCGGCCCGGCAAAGAAGAAAAAGGAACGAGTGTATCGTTTTTTTCGGGCTGATTAAAATCCGGGATGGCATAGGAAAAAGCGCCAATAGCGCCTTTCTGCCTTGCTTTTCTGTAAAAGCTGCCCATCGAAGCTTCGCAAAAAACGATTTTGCCCTCCATGTCCTGCTGCCAGCTTTTGGCAGACATGTCTTGCAGCCAGACGACTTCTGCCTCTACGCCTTCGGCGGCCGTGGAGCTGGAGCGGATCGCAATCATATTGCGGTTGGAACTGAAATGCATGAGCGGGAGCTTTTCGCCGGCCAGGCTGATATGCGCCCCCACAGGCGACCAGGCCGGATGAGACATGACGCGCCCCTCTATGCGGTAGCTCAGCACTGCATCAGGAAATTGGTTTTTCTCCTGAAAACCCGCTTTTTCGAGGATTTTTGCTACATAATAAATGGAAGAATCAAAACCGGGATTGCCCGGCAATCGCCAAAACCGGGAAACGTAGGCTGTTGTTTCCAGGGCTTTTTCGCCTGAAAAAACCGTTCCTACCTCATCAACATATTTTTGAATCTGAGGGTTGGGAGACTGGGCAAATACCTGCCCCAGCAGGAGGAAACAGAGAATGTATGTTATTCTGAAATGCATGGCATTTTTTGTTTATCGCTGGTCGGCATTAGGAAATGCCTCCCAGCGATAGGGTGAGAGGCACTTTCAGGCATCCGCCGCATTGCCGATATAGCTATCGGGCCTCAGGGCCCGAAGTTCCATCTTCACAGCTTCACTCAGTTGAAGCCTCTCGATGAAATCGAGCAATGCCTGCTGGTCGATGCCTTTTTTACCTCTGGTAAGGTCTTTGAGCGCCTCATACGGCTTGTCAAAGCGCTCACGCCGCAGGATCGTCTGTATGGCTTCCGCCAGGATCGCCCAATTGCCGTTGAGGTCCTGGGAAATTTTTTCCCTGTTCACCACCAATTTGTCCAGGCCGCGCAGGATCGAGCCAAGGGCCAGATAACCATAGCCCATCGCAGGGCCTACATTGCGCAGGATGGTGGAGTCGGTCAGGTCGCGCTGCAGGCGCGAGACAGGCAGCTTTCTGCTCATGAACTCTAGCAGCGCAGTAGACAAGCCGCAGTTCCCTTCGGCATTTTCAAAGTCAATCGGATTGACTTTGTGGGGCATGGCCGAAGAGCCGATCTCACCAGCTTTGGTTTTCTGCGAAAAATAATCCTGGCTGATATATATCCAGATGTCCTGGCAGAGGTCTGTCATGATGCTGTTGATGCGCTTGAGGCAATCAAAAATGCGCGCCAGGCCGTCATAATGCTCGATTTGGGTTGTAGGGCTTGTCCTTTTCAGCTTCAGGATGTCATTGACAAATCGGTCGCCAAAGGCGTTCCAATCCAGTTGGGGATAGGCCACGATGTGTGCGTTGAAGTTGCCGGTAGCGCCGCCAAACTTGGCGGTGACGGGCAAAAATCTCAACTCCTCATACTGCGTACGCAGTCTCTCTACAAAGACGGCAAGTTCCTTGCCGAGGGTGGTAGGAGAGGCGGCCTGTCCGTGCGTACGGGCGAGCATAGGGATGCTTTTCCATTGCAGGGCAAGGGTCTCCAGTTTGGCGATCATCTCTGCCAATTTGGGCAGATAGGCCTCCTGCAGCGCGTCGCGCAGCATCATCGGAATGGCTGTATTGTTGATGTCCTGAGAAGTCAGGCCGAAGTGAATAAATTCAGCATTTTGTCTGAGCTCTTCAAAAGGCAATTCCTCTATTTTTTCCTTCAAATAATACTCGATCGCCTTTACGTCATGGTTGGTTACCCCTTCAATCTCCTTGACTCTCAAGGCATTGGCAACTCCTAAAACGCCGTACAGCTTTCGCAAAGCATCTTTTGCATCCATGCTCAGGGGATTGAGCGAAGGCAGGTCCAGCTCATGCATGGCGATGAGGTATTCAACTTCTACCCAAATCCGATAGCGGATTAAGGCATATTCTGAAAGATAATTGGCCAGGAGTTCTACCTTGCCGCGGTAGCGGCCATCCAAAGGCGAAAGCGCCTTGAGTGTTTGAATTTGCATAGGCGGCAAATGTACAAATAAGCTTCGAGAGTTTGAAAGTGCCTGAGGGCTGCTCAGGACAATTGTATCAATATTTCGAAATATTATTTATTCTGATGAAGATGCTCTAAGCTTTGCCTGACTTTAAACACAGGATCTTGGCAATGAAAATGAAGACAATGGAAAATGGACAATGGACAATGGACAATGGACAATGGAAAATGGACAATGGACAATGGACAATGGAAAATGGAAAATGGACAATGGACAATGGACAATGGACAATGGAAAATGGAAAATGTAGGACCATTTGGTTCAATCTCGCTCGATCTGTTTACACAATTCATCCATTCCAAAATAATTTTCCCTATTTTTGCCGCTTCATTCTAAAACGAGGAACGAAAAACGAAAAACGATCCCATGAACTACGACGAAATCTTTCCCAAGATCATTTCACATGCCAAAGAGTATGGCTTTATTTTCCCTTCCAGCGAAATCTATGATGGCCTGGGCGCGGTATATGACTATGGTCAGTTGGGGGTAGAATTAAAAAATAATATCAAGACTGCCTGGTGGAAAGCCATGGTGCAGATGCACGAAAACATCGTCGGACTGGACTCCGCCATCCTGATGCACCCCACCACCTGGAAGGCCTCCGGCCACGTCGATGCTTTCAACGATCCCCTGATCGACAACAAGGACTCCAAAAAGCGCTACCGCGCCGATGTCCTGATCGAAGATCAGATCGAGAAGTACAACCAGAAATCTGAAAAAGATACCATCAAGAAAGCGAAAAAAGAAGGCTGGGAACCGGGTAGCACAGAGTACAATGGTTTTTTGCAAAACAACCGAAATGCGCAAAAAGCACAGGAAATACAGAAGCAGTTTGAAGACGCGCTCAATAGCGAAGATATGCTTCAGGCTCTTTATGACCTGATCATAGAGCTGGGGATTGTATGCCCGGTTAGCGGTACCAAAGAGTGGTCTGAGGTGCGTCAGTTCAACCTGATGTTCAAAACCCAGCTGGGTGCCACCGCCGACAGCGCGATGGACCTCTACCTGCGCCCTGAGACGGCTCAGGGTATCTTTGTCAACTATCTCAATGTGCAGAATACTTCCCGCCAAAAGCTGCCTTTTGGCATCGCTCAGATCGGAAAAGCTTTCCGTAATGAGATCGTGGCGCGGCAGTTTATCTTCCGCATGCGGGAGTTTGAGCAGATGGAGATGCAGTATTTCATCAAGCCGGGCACGCAGATGGAGTGGTTTCAGTACTGGAAAGAAGCGCGCATGAAATGGCACCAGGCACTCGGCCTCAAAGCCGATCACCTGCAATACCACGAGCACGAAAAGCTCGCTCACTACGCAGATGCTGCGGAGGACATCCAGTTCCGCTTTCCTTTTGGATTTAAAGAAATGGAGGGTATCCACTCCCGTACCGACTTTGACCTGACCCAGCATGAGGAATTTTCCGGCAAGAAGCTCCGCTTCTTCGATCACGAAGCCAAAGAGTCTTATGTCCCTTATGTGCTGGAAACCTCTGTCGGTCTCGACAGAACCTTCCTCGCTCACATGAGCAATGCTTATACAGAAGAAGATGTGCCCACCGCAAAAGGCGATATGGAGCAGCGCATCGTGATGAAATTTCATCCCCTGCTGGCCCCTTACAAAGTGGCGGTTTTCCCGCTCGTCAAAAAGGATGGCCTTCCCGAGATTGCCCGCTCGATCATCGACGAATTAAAATTCGATTTTAACGTGATGTATGATGAGAAAGACGCCGTAGGACGTCGCTATCGTCGTCATGACGCGATTGGCACGCCATTTTGCGTGACGGTGGATTATGAAACCAAAGATGACAATGCTGTCACCCTGCGCGACCGCGATACCATGGAGCAGGTACGCCTGCCGATCAGTGAGGTGCGCGACTATGTCGCGAAGAAGCTGAGCTGGCGGGAGATTTTGGGGTAGGAGGATGAGCGGATTTGCAGATGAGCAGATTTGCAGATGAGCAGATTTGCAGATGGAAGAAAATAAAGACGCTGACCTTTTGGGTCAGCGTTTTCTTTTTTTATCAGGAAAAGTGCTTTTTAAAGCTTTTCTATTTCTTCTCTTGTAAGGCCAGTAGATTGAATGATGACATCCATGGGGACATTGTTCTTTTTGAGATTCATGGCTACTTCGATAATTCCTTCTACTCTTCCTTCTTCTTTAGAAGTATCGACAACATTTTTCATGTCACCATAATATTTCAAGCTGTCTTCATAATCCTTCCGCTCTTCTGGTTGAAGCTGGGCTAGTTCCGCAGCAGCAAAAAGTTTTTGAAAACCCTTTCCTGAAGAGCGACCGGGCGATCCTGCAATTCTGAAAGATGCCGAAAAACATACAACCATTTATCAAAATGCGTAACTAACTCTTCTTCCGTCTTGGTAAATTTGGGAAGCTCTACATAAATGAATTTAAGTTTCTCATAGAAGACTTCACATTTTTGATCTTTTAGTTCTACCAGATGCACAATTTGCTCTTCATTGCGATGATTCGAAAAGATGATATCAAAAATCGCTTTTCGATCTAAAGGACTTACCCCCAGGTGTTCGCTTCTTGTATAAGTTAAATCTTTGATTTGATGCCTTTCGGGCAAAAGCTGGTTCAAAAAATCCATCAAAAGGTCCTTAGGAACGATGACGAAATAAACTATCAGTTTATTTTTTAGCCAGGAGGTATCATTTCGACAGCCTGCCCTGAGCTTGTCGAAGGAGCCTGCCCTGAGCTTGTCGAAGGAGCCTGCCCTGAGCTTGTCGAAGGAGCCTGCCCTGAGCTTGTCGAAGGGAGTCTTCGAGGAGAAATCTCCTGAGTTATTGATAATCAGGCTTTTACAAATGAGTTCAGGAGATTTCTCCTCGCAAAGCCTCCCTTCGGATGCCTCAGGGCAGGCCATCGAAATGACAAACTACTTGAAACAAACTGATGATTTATTTTATCGCTATTCCTTATTGGGTTCTGTTCCAAAAAGTTTTTTGAACCCAAAGTCAGTAAGAGGATTGACGTATTTATCTTGCAGGTAACTCATCATAATGGGTTATTTCTATCGAGGTAAAGATACGAATTTCCTATTTAGATCAAGCGCTCGGGAGGGACGGATAAAGCTCCGCTAATTGCTTTAATCATTTTAAGGTTCAGTTTTCTTTTACCACTCAGGACTTCTGAAACACGGCTTTGTGCTCCCAGGAAAGGAACCAGGTCTGATTGTTTCCAGCCTCTTTTATCCATTTCATAGCGAATGACATCAATGGGATCAATGGGATTTTTTTCGTCCTCTACTTCACGAATTCGGCGATAGTAATCTGAAACCAATATTTCTAAAATATCGCGTTCTTCTGCCTCAAGCGAACTTTCAGCAGCTTCCCAAAGCGTCCAAATCCTTTCCTCTGCTTCAGCAAGATCCGATTCGTTTCTTATTGCTTTTACGTTTGGCATGAGTCTCATTTTGAAGGATGAATCAAATTGTTGTTTAGGTTTATGTAAAAGCAGCATTTTTGTTTCACTCCCCCAACATCTCCCTAATCAGCGCCTCATACTCCACCACAAATTCATCATAAGGCTTGCCTGTTCCCGGGCCATTAAATCCTGTGTGGATTTTGCGTACAAGCCCTTTTTTATCGATAAAAATAGAAGTCGGAAAGGAGAGCACATGGTTGAGCATGGGCAGCTTTTCGGCGGCTTCGGTCTTGCTGGCACGGCCAGCAATCAACAAGGGATATTGTATATCCAGGCGATCGGCCAATCGGCTGACGGCGGCGGTCGCCTTGCCGAAGTCTTCGTGGCGCTCGAAGGCGAGCCCCACGATCTCCAGCCCCTGAGGCTGGTATTTTTTGTACCAATCGGCGTAGAGCCGCGACTCGTCCATGCAGTTGGGGCACCAGCTGCCCATGATCTGCACGATGACGGCTTTGCCGTCAAAGCGCTCGTCTGTGAGGGAGACGCTGTCTCCCCGGAGGTCGGGAAAGGAGAAGGCCAGGCGGTCGTAGCCTGGATTGAGGTAGGTGAGTGCATCCGCGGAGCGGAGGCTGACGGAGTCGTCGCGAATCGCGACCCAGGGAGTCTGATAATGATTGCCGGAATAAAAAATTCCTTTCAGCATCTCCCGATCGTCGCCACTTTTCAGCACTGCCGCATCAAAGCGGAATATATGCGCGCCATCAAAGGTATTGAGGGAAAAGGCATTTCCCTCCACACAGCCATCCAGGTAGCGATAGTCTCCTGTTTCGGTCAAAAAAGTCCCTCTCAGACCATTTCCTCTTTGCTCAAAAACGCCCACAGCATTGGGCTGTAGGCCTCCCAAATCTGCCTTGTCGTGGTCAAAATATACGGCCCACCTGCCGCCAAACTGCTGCCCGGCTTTGTCGCTGCACTTTTTCTCGCCCTTCACGCCATAAAAGGGGATCATATAATCCGCCCCCCGGCTGTAATCCTGCAAAACGCCTTTGATGGAGTCAGTGGTAAAAACCGCCCGAAATTCCGTTTCGAAAGCAGGCATACGGATGGTGAGAGAGTCTCCCTTTACCACAAATTCATCCGCGATGATGATTTCATCTGCATTTTTGACGAAGAGCTTATAGCCTGCATCTTCTTTTAGAATGGCCGTATTGATGGCCAATTCTGCCTCACCGAGCTCCATAACAAAATGCCAGGGACCCGTCTGAAGCATGGCTTTTGGGGGAGCGGCTTCGTTGCAGGCAAATAGGCTTAGGAGGAAAAGGCAGGAGAGGAGTTTGATTTGCATGGGAAATGATTTTGTGAGAAGAATGGACACATATTTACACGGATGATACTGATAAAAAAGGGAATAAGAAAGCAGCAAACAGTGAAAATCAGTCTAACCTGTAATCATCTGTATCCTTTCCCTTCTTCATCGCTTCCAGCAAATGCTCCAGACGCTGCGCGTGCGTCACCAGGTCCGTCATCGCCTGACGCAGGCGATCCAGGTAGAAAGGATACCAGGCATATTGCTCCCGCAAATGGGCATCCCCATCGTAAAATGCGTCCGGGCCTTTGACCAGCTCAGGCCCTAGCTGATCTATACAATTTTGAGTCAGCAAATCGGCAAATTTGACCACAGCGCCCAGGTTCTGGCGATAGTATCGCACGCTTTCCACCAGGCCATTATCCAGGGCTTCGCCCTCACTTTGTCGGATCACCTCCTGCCATTCACCGGTCTCCAGCCCGGCATACCAGCTATAATACATTTTGGGTAAAGGCTTCTCGCCTGCTTTCATGGCTTGCATAAAAGGCTCATAATAATCTCTCTCAAAGTTTTTGAGCTGCATGTCCATGCCAAAGCCGATGCTGCCGACTTCTTCGATCAACAGATCGTAGCTGTGCCGCAGCTGGCGGGCCTCTCCTTCCGCTTCGCGGTAGTCCTTCAGCGAAAACGCGGCGTAGACGCCGATAGAGACGACGAGGAACTCGGCGAGGAGGCGCGCAGCGCGGGATTGGAAGAATTTTTTCATCATTCCTTTACAACCAACTTCCCAAGCAATGGTTTTTCTCCCTTTATCCGCAGCAGATATATGCCTGCTACCAGGCCTGTTTTCTGTAGGGAAAAAGATGCTTGTCGGAAGAGTTTTTCTGAAAAAACAATTCTGCCGTTCAAATCCGATATTTCCATCATGCCGCTTTGCGGCTCCTGAAAGCTCAATAAAGCCCCTCTTTCACATGGATTGGGGTAAATAAAATCTGACCCATCATTTGCAGGCTCATCTATCTCCAGCGGCACGCTATGCTTCAGGAGCGTATTGACGGGGCCGCCAACAAAGAAGGACCGACCATTGAATGCTAAATCCTGAAGGCCAGGGGTTTCAAAATGAGCCTGGCTCCAATTTTGTCCGCCATCCACAGTTTCAAAAATATAGCCATTGGCAGTGATAAGATATCCCCAATTTGCATGGAGAAAGTGTAAATCCATGGCTATGTCAGAGCTATCTGCCAGAAATTTCAGGCTCAGCGTATCCCAGCTGTTACCATTGTTGGTGGTCGTAAATATTCTTTGGTGGCCCCATCCCTGATCTGTCATGGCAAAAGCAGTGCTATCGCCCACATGAACCACACGCCCTATTGCCGTTTGGTACTGGTTTAAAATAAGCGAATCCCAGCTCAGACCACCGTCGGTCGTAGTAAAAATCAGCCCCTGATAGGCAAATGTGCCATCCCAGGCACCCACAAGGCCAAAATTGCCATCATAAAAATGAATGTCATTGAAGCCCGCCCAGGTCACCTGTAAACTGAGGCTCCAATTTGCGCCGCCATCCACGCTGCGATACAGGCGGTCGCCGAAAGTGACAAAACCCTGGTTTAGATCAGTAAAAAAGACATCCGAAAGGCCGTAGCCAACAGGCAGGCTATCGGGGGTAATATTTGCCCAGCTACTGCCGCCATTTTCCGTTTTGAATAAAAAGCTCTTCAAGCGAGGCACATTTGCCCGGAGGGTCAAAAAACCACTTTGGTCATCGACAAAGAAAATACTTTGGAATTGCGGATTCGTGATGGTGTCAAGGTCTGGGGTGATTTCTTCCCAGCTGATTCCTTCATTTTCAGTCTTGAAAAGGGAATTTCCGTTGGTGCCGCCCAGGCCGACTATGGCGTAGCCAGTCTGCTGAGAAGGAAAATTTAACTCGTTGAAAGAATGGTTGGAAAGGGAGTTAATATTTGTCCATTGAGCGGTGGCCGAAAAGGCCATCAGCATGGCGCTAAAAAGCAAAATCGATCGGTTTAGGTGGTTCATAGCTTTCATTTAAATGATTGATTATCCAAAGCTACTTAGCATTTCCTAAGGATAATTGCACTTTTGCGGCTATTCGTGGTACTTTTCCCGGGAAGCGGTTCTGAATTCTCCCGGTGAGCAGTTTTCCCGCTTTTTAAACCAACGATTGAAATAGGCATTATCCTGAAAATTAAGCAGATAGGCTACTTCTTTGATGGATTTTTCGGAATGCAGGAGCCAACGTTTGGCTTCCAGCAAAAGGCGCGATGCGATCATTTCACCGGGAGTCGATCCTGATACAGATTTTACAACCTGATTGAGTTTGTCATTGGAAACGGCCAATGCCTTAGCATAAAAAGTCACCCGATTTTCTTCTTTAAAAAAAGCCTCCAGCGTTTGTTGAAAAGTATGGAAAAGCTGCTTTTCAGCTGAATCCGCAATGGAAGAAGTCGCACTTTCCAGGCGTCTGCATTTCAGGAGCAATACATGCACATAATTCAAAATCACTTCCTGAAACCCACTTTCCTGCTCCTGATACTCTTCACGTATGTGATCTACCAGTTGCATCAATGCAGCAAAACTATTTTCATCGGGGCGAATCACCGAAGCCGAAACAGAATTATTGAGAAAGGGGATGGGGAGCTGTTTTGCGGTATCAAAAGAAGCAGAGATAAAAAATTCTGAAGTGAATTTAAGCACCCAACCACTCGAAGCAGGATGCCGATGCATATAGTGAATTTGGCCCGGCGAAAGTATGTGCACATGCCCCTCAGCGATTTCAATTTCTTCAAAATCAATCATGTGTAAGCCTCCGCCACAGGTAAAGAAAAATAGCTCATAATGGCTGTGCCGGTGGGGAGCGTGCGAATTGTAGCCAGCCTTTGCTTCCAATTTTTCCAGCTTGAAAGGCTGCTCGCTGATTGCTTTTGAGGAAAGGTTGATTTGGGGAATATGGATAGCGTTCATGATCTGATGAACGAATTTTTTGTAAAAAAAGCTGTTTGAGTGGAATCTGCTCATCTGCTCATTACCTAACCAATACAACCCATCCTTCACTCTCCCACTCCTTGGGTCCCGTGGGCAATTGTTCAAAAAAAACGAGCTTCCAGGAGTAGAGGCCCGGCGGGGCATCGCTGCCATCCGTTTTTTTGCCATTCCAGCCAAAGCCTGGGCTTTGGGTTTGAAAGACGGGCTGGTTTTGGGCATCAAAAACGATCAATTGATAGCGATAGGCTATCACATCCATTTTGCTGCGAAAAACATCGTTTTTGCCATCATCATTGGGGGTGATATGGTCTGGGAGAAAAACGGCAGGGGGGCATTTTCGCCAGACTTCAAGCGTATCCCTTGCCCGGCAGCCCAGCGAGTCTACCGCTTCTACCCAATACTCTCCGGCGCTTTTGATCCTCAAAAAAGGCTGTCTGCTCCGATTTTGCCAATAATAGCGCAAATGCGCTTTTTCATTTTTCACCTTGGCGGTGAAGTATTCTCCGGGACAGAGACTGGTATCCTTGCCCAGGTCCGGCCTGGGATCATTAACAGACAGGAAAAAGCTGCTCGGCAGCGAAAAACACTGCCCGCCCTGGGCGAGCACCGTATATTCACCCACTTGCGGCGTATCCACCGCAAAAAGCGTAGGCGCACGCGCCCTCGACTCAAAGCCCGCAGGCCCTGTCCAGTGAAAAACTGCGCCACGCGGCGCACGCTCCGCCCGCAACTGCAGGTCTGTACCTGCACAAACGACCGTATCTGGCAGGGTTTTGACCTGCAAAGGCGGTGTCACGATGAGCTCCCGCGCAAGGGTATCATAGGTATTGAGGCAGAGGTTGTGCACGCTGAGCTGTACATAAAACAGCCCTGCGCTGTCATAGCTATGATGCTCCTCAAAAGCTTTTGAATAGCTGCTATCACCAAAGTCCCAGAATACTTCTGCAAAATCCGGCTTCACGCCTGAGAGAAAAGCAAAAGTGTCGCCCAGGCAGCCGCCTTCGGGTATGGGATTTTCGCGGGCATCGAGCAGGTGAAAGCCGATACCAGAAGAATAGGCAAAGGATTCCAGTCGGCCATAGCCGTAACAATTGGCGGCTACGCCGCAGCCATCGGCCTGTAGCCGATGATGCCCGGTAGAGACGCGCTCGCGCTTATAAGCATAGTCTGGCCGACCGGGTACCAGGCGAAAGCCTTTCACTTCCTCTCCGTCGATTTTGACGGATTCCATATCTGCCTTTCGCACCACGAGGTTGAGATAAACGGTGGAGATTTTCTCTTTGTAAGGCGCATAAATGATCAGATCGCGACGCCCCAGTCCCACAGGCGTAAGCATGGTCATGGAAGGGTCGCCCTGCAGCAATGCCGCTTTGGTATTGCACTCATAACTGACGTTGTACTGGGCTACGGCTATCGCCTTATTGGCGGTGATGTAGATCGGCTCGCCGGAGATCCGGCGTTCCAGAAAAGCGCCCTGATCGAGCAGCGCAACGGATTGCCCGTTGATGAAAACGGCGGTATTGCTCTCCGCAGCGAGGATGCGGATGACGTCATAATCAGCGTCTTCGCTGGGCACAGCGATATATTCCTTACCCCAATCCTGGGTGGGGTACATCTGCTCGTAGAGGTTATCCGGGGCGATGCAATCGCCGGGAACTCGGGTCCACATCGCGCCCGAAAAGAGGGCGATGGGTTTGGACGCGCGTATGCGCGTGCCGGTGAGATCGCCTGTATGGCGCTCTGCCTGGACCTGAAAGGTCTGGCCCCTGTTGAGGGAGACTTTGCCTGTGGTGCCGGGCTGTCGGCCGCGCTTTGTCCAGTCTGAAAATGTGATTTCAATCTGGGTCTTATCCTCTGTAGCGACGATCAGAAATTCGGAGGGGTATTCCTTCCCTTTTTCCTCATAGCCAACATAGCTCATGACCATATAATCGGTACCCAAAGCCTTTTTGGGCAGGACGAGGGTTGCGTCGGAGCGCGCATTGGCATATTGATGCGCAAAGACATTGATGGGGTCTTTGGAAGTGATCAGCACCGAGGTGCTGTCTTTGTATTCAGAGCCAAGCGGCTCTGCGTAGAAAGGCAATTCAATGCTTACCATCTCTCCACGTCGCACATTGAAGTTGCGGCTCCAACTCCGCAAGGGCATTTCCACTTTACCAGAAGTATTATAATCCGAGGTAATGACGACCACTTTGCCGTTTTTATCCCGATCTACATGTTCCATAAATCCCACCCAAAACTCTGTGCCCTGGGTAAATTGGGCCTGAGAGAGGCATGGGAAAAGAAGTACCAAAATGGCAAAAACATGCCCTTTCAATTTGCTCATTCGATCTGAATCTGTCCTGTTTTATGAGTTCAAGTTAGCCTTCACACCTCTATAATTCGCACTTATCGCATATATTTTTATGCTGATATGGATAAGGTTTAATTTTATTCAACTGTCTTGAAGGCAAGACAAGTTAAATAACTTACACATGAAAAAACTATTGTTAGGGTTCATCCTTTTTACCCTAAGCTTCTTTTCCCTGAAAGCACAGGAAAGCAGCTTCTGGAAGCCTGATCGACTATCACTTTCTTATTTTGGTTCTCATTTCACCCACCCGGGAGTGAAGCTTGAGGCTGAGAAAATAATTTGGAAAAAGGATTACCTGCGGGAAAAAAAACAACGAAATAAGCGCCACGAGTGGGTGGCAGGCCCTTCTTTGGGGTTTTATAGCCATTGGCGTTATCAGAAAGGCCTGTTTTTGCAGGCGCATACAGCCTATCGGCATATTGGCCATCGAGGCTTTACCAAAGAGCTTCGCATCGGTCTGGGCTTTTTGGAAACCTTTGTTCCCCATACTTTTGAAGTGGGAGCCGATGGCTCCCTGAGTCGCAATCGCTTCGCGACAAATACCTATTTCATGCCCTCCCTTTCACTGGGGTTGGGAAAAGACATCCGGGATTCGGATTGGGGATATCACATAAGACCTGTGATCTTTTGGTATATACCTTATTTTCCTTCCCAAACCATCAATGTGGCTTTAGAAGTGGGCATTAGCCGGAGGATCGGGTAATGACAAAAAATTTTCAAAAAAATATCATCATGAAATACATCCTGCTAATCATATCTATTTTTCTTCTGACAGCCTGCCAGAAAGATGACCTGACAGAGGTCGACGACTTCTACCACCTCCGCATCGCGGAGGCCGACATACCCGTATGGGTGCGCGGCAATGCTGCCTCCGGCAATTTTATCATTTTCCTCCAGGGAGGCCCTGGGCTGGCTTCGCAGGACATACCCGGTCTGGACCTCATGAGCTGGAATGAAAGCATTGAACCCGAACACGCCATCGTGTATTATGATGCCCGAGGCACGGGCAATAACCAGGGTACTTTTGACTCGACATCCCTCACCCTGCCGCAATATATTGCGGACCTGGAAGCTGTGGTATCCCTCATCGAGCAGCAATATGACGATCCGCATATTTTTATGCTGGGACATAGCTGGGGTGGTTTTTTGGGTACCTTGTACCTGGCAGATACAGAACGCCAAAGCCATGTGGAGGGCTGGATCAATGTAGATGGAGCCCACATATTTGTGGACAGTACAGAAGCGCGCTTCCGACTGGCGTGGTTCAAATCCATCGCAGCAGAACAACTCGCCAAAGGCGAGGATAGCGTCAAATGGGCCGAGGCCCAGGCATGGGCCGAAAGTAATCCCGACCTGACCATTCGCGAGAACAATCGCCAATTTTACGATTACATCGGTTTCCCCGGACAGGGGGTGATCCCCGATGAGGATTTCAGCTTGCCGGCAGGCACCATCATGCGCCTGCTTTTTGCCTATTCCTACAATGCATTCCCGGGTTTTTTCAGTATGCCGCCAACCGGAAAATACCTTTCAGATGCTTCTGATGGCATGGATGTCCGTAACCTTTTGCCTGCCATTCAAATACCGTCTTTATATATCTATGGAAAATATGATGACATCGTTCCCCCTCAGCAGGGCGAAAATGCTTTTCTCAAACTGGGCACAGCTGAGTCAGATAAAAAGCTGCTCATACTGGAGAATTCAGGCCACAACCCGATGCTGAATGAACCGGATCTGCTGAACCATGCTGTGCTGGATTTTATGTCGAAATATGGAAAATAGACAAGTGCTTTTTTTCATATCTTAGCCTTATGAAAAATTTGCCAATTGGTATTCAGAATTTTGAGAAGCTGAGGGAGGATGATCAGTTGTATGTGGATAAGACCCAGACCTTGTTTAAGTTAATACGCTCTGGTTCTTATTACTTTCTCTCACGCCCCAGAAGATTTGGTAAATCTCTCCTTGTCAGTACTCTTGCAGCCCTATTCGCAGGCAAAAAGGAATTATTCCAGGGTTTATGGATTGAAGAGCAATATGATTGGGAACAAAAATTTCCCATTGTACAGCTTTCTTTCTCCAATCTGGGCGTCAAAGAAATTGGCCTGGTTGCAGCCATTCGCAGGGAATTAGATAGAATTGCAGCATCTCATGGGATTTCGCTGACTCATGAGAGCATTGCGCTTTCCTTCCAGGAGCTACTTCGTCAACTCAGCAAAGAGAACAAGGTTGTCCTGCTGATTGATGAATATGATAAACCCATTATCGATTATATAGATGATCTCCCACAGGTAGACGCAAACCGCCAGACCCTTCGAAATTTTTATTCTATCATCAAGGATGCTGACAAATACCTACAGTTTGTACTCATCACGGGCGTTTCCAAATTCAGTCGGGTTTCCATTTTTTCAGATTTGAATAACCTGAATGACATCACGCTGGACCCCAATTATGGTACTTTGCTGGGTTATACCCAGGAAGAATTGGAGTTCTATTTTGCAGATCGCATAGATGGGCTGGTAAGCCAGCAGGGCATAACCAAAGAAGCCTTGCTCACGGACATCCGGGAGTGGTACAATGGTTATTCCTGGCTTGGCCGGGAGCGGGTATACAATCCCTTTTCTATCCTCAATTTCTTTAGCAAAGGCGTTTTTCAAAATTTCTGGTTTTCTACTGGAACCCCTACATTTTTGATAAAAATATTGAGGGAAGGCTGGCATTATAGCCTCGATGAGTTGGATGTAGGAAGTACCCAATTGGATTTTTTTGATATTGAAGAGCCGGATTATCGTTCCCTCCTTTTTCAAACCGGCTACCTGACGATCAAGGAACAACCCACCTACAATATTTACAGCCTGGGTTATCCCAATAAGGAAGTAAAGGATTCGATGCTTCAGTATTTAATTGGCGCATTTTCATTTCGTGATAGAGGGGATGCAGCGCCTACTGTGCTCAAGATGAAAAAAGCCTTAGACAAAGCTGATATTGACCTCTTTGTTTCTATTCTCAATAGCCTTTTTGCTTCCATTCCTGAAAAAATATTTCGCCAAAGAAATGAGGCCGCCTACCATGCCATTGTCTATACCACGCTCAGCCTGTTAGGCTATTATATTGAGGCAGAGGTTGCTTCTGGAGAAGGATATGTAGATGCGGTAGTAAAAACTTCGGATCGCATTTATGTGATGGAATTTAAAGTAGGGAAAACAGCAGAAGTCGCCATTGCCCAGATTCGGGAGAAAGGCTATGCAGAAAAATACCACCATGATGGCCGCGAGGTCCATTTACTGGGCATAAACTTTGGAAAAGAAAACAAAGGCGTTCAGGATTGGCTGGAAGAAAAACTTTAATTTTACCCTTAACCGACATACAATGATTCGCAAGCAGATTTTAGCATATTTCCTCCTTTCTTTCCTTTTTGTTTTTGCAGCAAAAGCGCAGGATAAAAGTCTCGCAGGCTTCGACGCCTACACGGCCCAGGCCGTCAAAGACTTCGAGCTGCCCGGCCTGGCTATCGCCATCATCAAAGATGGCAAAGTCGTCATGTCCAAAGCCTACGGCGTCAAAAACACCGCCACCGGCGAGGCCCTGACCCCCTCTTCGCTTTTCAACATCGCCTCCTGCTCCAAGGCTTTCACGGCTGCCTGCATGGCGAAGCTGGTTCAGGAGGGCAAGATCCGCTGGGAAGACAAAGTCACCGACTATGTACCCTATTTTCAACTGGCTGATCCCTACATCACCCGCGAGATGAATCTCGCAGACCTGCTTTGCCATCGCTCGGGTCTGTCGACCTTTACGGGCGACCTGCTCTGGTTTGGGACAGATTATACGCAGGAAGAAATCGTGAAGCGCATGCGAAATTTGCCCATCGAAAATGATTTTCGCTCCGAATACGGCTACCAAAACAATATGTATACCGTGGCCGGTCTGGTGATCGAAAAGGCATCGGGCATGCCCTGGGAGGACTATTTACAAAAAAACTTTTTTGATCCGCTGGGCATGAAAAATGCCCGCTCCTGCAGCAATGAGCTGGACAAAGGGCAAGACCTTGCCATGCCCCATATCAAGGCTGCCGTGCAGCCGATAGATGCCTTTGACCCGCAGCCTGCGCTTTCCATCTATGCTGGCATAGACGAGATGAGCAACTGGGTGAAGATGCTGCTCAACAAAGGCAATTTTGGAGAAAAGCAAGTCCTGAGCGAACGCGCCCTGTGGGATATGTGGACAGCACAAATTACCAGGCCGGTTTCGGGCTGGCAGCGGGCGCATGGCATTCACCTGCGCTCCTATGGTTTTGGCTGGAACCTCTATGACTATGGAGGAAAACTGATCGTAGAGCATGACGGCGGTATGCCGGGCTATATCTCTAAGGTTTGCCTGGTGCCCGAAGAAAATCTCGGTTTCGTCATCCTCACCAATGACATGAGCATACTGGGCTCCGCTCTGCGCTACCGCATTTTGGATAAATTCCTCACAGGAGCCGATCACGACTGGGCAAAGGAGTTTTTAGGCTACAAAAAGCAGGGAGAAGCAGCTGAAGCCAAGGAAAAAGAAGTGCGTCACGCAGCTCGCCAGCTCAACACAAAACCTTCCCTCAGCAATGAGGGCTATACCGGCACCTACCGCGACCGCTACTACGGCGATGCCACCATCACCATCGAAAACGATCAGCTCAAGCTGACGATGATTCCCACGAAGCGCTACTTCGTCGCGCCCATGAACCACTGGCATCACGATACCTGGCAGTTTGACTTTCCGGAGGCATTTCTGCCGGAAGGCTTTGTCACTTTTTCCTTTGACAGCAACGGAAAAGTGGAGGGCTTTAAGATTGATTTACCGAATCCCGATTTTCACTTTTATAAGTTGGATTTCCGGAAGGTGGAGTAAAGTGGCTACTCCCCCCGCACCTTCCCAAAGACCAAATTCATCCCAAAACGCACATCGGCCGTCTTCCCTTCCATATAATTGAAGATCGTCAGCAGATTGCCGGTGCCGGCATAGACCTGAAAAGGCCCCAGCTTGCCCATCACCTGAGCGCCGAGGCGGTCTTGGAAGGTCTCCTGCAAGGTGTAGGTCAGGCCTGCGGAGATGCGATCCTTCCAGTGAACGCCTGCATGCAGCGAGAAGGCGTCAAAGCTTTGACCACGGTACCACTCGCGCTCAAAGAGCGCGCCCAGCCTCAGGAAGCCCAGCGGCTCCCAGCTCGCTCCGATCAGGAAACGCGTCGGCAAGCCCGTTTTATAGGCATCATTCTTTTGCTCTGGTACAAAAGCCGCCTGCAAAGAATCCAGCAGAGAGCTGAGTGTCAGGCCACTATCAGCTGTGCTATAGGCACTGATGGGCAAGCCTTCATAGGTAAAACTCCCCTGGCTGTGGTAATTGGTCACAAACCCATTCCAGCCGATCCTACCGATATCCAGCATGCTGGCAGAAAATGACCATTGCTTATTCAATTGATAGGTTGCCCCCAGGTCCAGGGCCAGACCCGAGCCCTGACTCAGGTCCCAATTTCCGGGATTCTGGATGGTTTGCAGGAAGTCACCGATGCCGATACTGGCATCTATCTGATAATCCGTCTCTGTCGTGATCTGGTAATATTCCGGGTCGGTATAGAGGGAAAGCTCGTTGCGGGAAGTAGAAATATCTGCCAGTCCCTGGAGGATTTTCAGGCTGCCGCCGAGCCTCCATTTCTCGCCGACAGGCATATTGAAGCGGAGGGCGGTTTCGGAGAAAGCATTGAGCTGGAGGTCGGGGCCGACCTGCAATGTCTCGTCGACAAAGGCGCCATTGCCATACCAAAAGAGCTGCGCCATGCGATCCGAATAGCGCAGATAGCTGCTTGCGCGCACCCGCCAGTCGATGCCGACCTGCATTTTTGCAATCCGCAGGCCCAGGGCAAAGCCCTGGATTTCGGCCCAGGTCCGGACGTAATTGAGCGGATCAAGGTCCGCAATCACCGGACCGAGATCCACGCGGCCATCGTCCGCAAGGATGTCCTGTAGCGCAAAGGCAGAATTGGCAATGCCAAAATAAGGGGCCGGCAGGCCGATGACCAGCTTACGGTCGCCTGTGAAGGCGGGATTGAGGCGGTTTGACTGATAGAGTTCAGGCATGAACCAGAGGCCGCCGGAGGCGGACTGGGCCGAGACAGCCATCAGGCTGAAGAAGAGGAGTATATATATGAAAAAGCTTTTCATGAGAAAGGGGATTGATATGCTGATTTGCTAATGACACGAAACTCGAAACACGAAACTCAAAACACGAAACTCAAAACACGAAACTCAAAACACGAAACTCAAAACGATCCTCACGGATCCACTTTCGCTTTCAGTCCCATCTTTAGGACAAAAGTATAATCGTCAAAAATCTTGACGGGTGTATTGCCCTTATCCAGGGTTTCGGTTTGGAGTTGGACGAGGAGGTAGCGCGTGCGCTGGAGCTTTTCGAGGCGGGAAGCGGGCAACTCAATATCAAAATTGAGGATAGCAGGCTCCGTGACGCGGGCGTCACTGTCCACCGGCGCGGCAGCCAGCAATGGCTGAAAATCGTCGAAGACGGAATCTATGATGCCGTTTTCATCCATCAAATACAGCTGCATATTCAGGTCAATGGGATAGCCATTCTCGGTCTGAATGCGAAAAGACGCTTCTTCTACATTCGCTATGGGGCCCCAATCATTTACCAGAAAATCGCGTTTTTGCTCCAGAAAAAAGCTATCTGCCGTCAGGAACATAGGCAAATCCAGCTCTATATCCACGCCAAAACGGCTAGAGTCCGTCAGGAAGCCCGGCTCAGTCATGGGCAAGGTCATGCCTTCCACCTGATAGACCATCTCGGTAGGACCATTGGTGATGCTTTGGGCTAAGTCTGAATTAGCAGGATTGAGGTTGACCATGGTCTCTTTGCTTTCGCCCACCTCCAGCAGAGAAGGATAGGCAAAATCTACCCCATCCTTGAGTTCATCGCTATTGATGTCCAGCAATCCCGCATTGTTGGTGATGGCGAGCAGCTGCTTCATGCTGCCTCGTATGGGCAGTCCTATCGAATTTCGAAATTTGATATTCAGGTTGAAATCCTGGAACTCGAGTCCCGCAGCAGCCTGATTTTCAAATAATTCAATCCCTACGGTATCTATTTTTGTCTCCGTGCTGATGGGCTCCAGCAAACCCTCTACATAGGTGTAGGTGGTGGAATCAAAGGCAATATCACCCAGCAATTCGGCGGGGGTATTGCTACCCAGGAGGGTACTTCGATAGGCATAACTCACTTGTGCAAGAGGACTTTGCAGGCTATATCCTGCCAGGCTGATTCGCTTGCGAATATTGCCGGGTGCATCAAAGATCGTATCAAACTGGAAGGGAACTCCATTTTTCACCAACTCAGGCACGCTTAATTGCATCTGCACCTGACCTGTGACCTGGGCTTGCAGGTTAAAGGAAAACCCACCGGATTTGAAATCTACCCGATGGATGGTCCCTATACCGGGAAAAATCGTCGAAAGCGTACCTGAGCTATCGGCCACGGGGCCAGCAAGGCTGGGAAAACTAAACAACTCCTCCGCCCGGAGGGAAAACACTTCTCCTTCATATATGATATGAAGCAGGCGATTGGAGTCTGAGACCACGGGGCTTTCGCCTTCAAACTGCTTCAGGATATCCTCCAGACCAAATTCTGCATGGAAAAGAGGAATGGCAATTTCAGGCTTCCAGTCGTCGGAGTTGAAGGCGTCTTCAGCTGGCAGGCAGGCAGAAAAAAGAGCAGCCAGCAGCATAATAGGAATACAATTCCTGTGAAAAAAAGATTGACGGGGCATAATTATAAATTTTTTTGAATCTAATAAATGCCCTTTTCTTTTCATAGAATCAGCCCACTCAACTGTCCTTTTTCCCTGCTTAAGCTCCGATTCTCCCGTTTCGGTTTTTCCATCAGCAAATGTTGAGAAAAGTCACCCCTTCTTTGCTAAAATTGAAGGAATTTTGAGCAAAACAGTAAATCATGAAACAGTCAATTCAGCGCGTAAGGTGGTTTTTTGTTATCAGCGGAATGGTATTTATCCTTGTTCAAAGCTGTAAACATGAACCCGTCAGGCCATGGGAAAATCCCGGCCACATGCCCACCGATACCACCACCAATCCTGTCGATACAACAGGCAATCCCACCGACACCACCGGTAATCCGACCGATACCACAGGCAATGACACCACAGTGATCATTCATCCCTGCGATCCGGACACCATTTACTTTGAGCGGGATTTGCTGCCGATTTTCATTTCTAATTGTGCCAAAAGTGGGTGCCATGATGCGGCGAGCAGGCAGGATGGCGTTATCCTGGATTCGTATCAGAATATATTCAATACCGGAGATGTGCGTCCCGGCAGACCCGGCAATAGTGACCTCTATGAAGTCATCACGGAAAATGATCCCGACAAAGTCATGCCTCCGCCGCCCAATGCAGGCCTGTCCAGTGCTGAGATTGCGATGATTCGCACATGGATAGAGCAGGGTGCCAAAAACCTCAGTTGCGGAGACTCAACCATCATAACAGGCTGCCAAACGGCCAATATGTCCTTTGCACAGGATGTGCAACCCATCCTCAATACCTATTGCAGGGGATGTCACAATAGCAGCAGCGCCTCCGGCGGCATAGACCTCAGCAGCCATACAGGCGTGCTTGGCCCCGCCAACAGCGGGCAGCTATATGGTGCCATAGCGCACAATGCAGGCTTCCAGCCCATGCCGCAGGGCGGCAATAAACTCGGCGATTGCCAGATTGATAAAATCAAGGCCTGGATTGACCAGGGGGCGAAGGATAATTAGCAGATGGTTGATTAGCAGATTGAAAGAATTCAAATAACAACACCTGATCATGAAAAAGTTTCTTTATCTGGTCCTTCTCGCCTTCTTTCCTCTTAGCCTGATGGCTCAAAACTGGGCAGCCCAAAACAGCCAGGCATCCTCCCGCCTGCAATGCATAGCCATGAGCAGTGGCAGCAACGGCTGGGCCTTTGGCGACTTTGGAGAACTGATCACCACCACCAATGGTGGTACTAACTGGAACATGCGCATCCTGAGCCCGCATTATGAATTTCATGCCTGCTGGGCATTCAATGACTCTACCATCCTGGCTGCGGGTGAGCATGCCACAGAGGAAGGTTTTGTGGTCAAAAGTACTGATGGCGGCCAAAGTTGGTTTCGCGACAGCCTGACTTTCGCTGAGCGTATCAATGCTGTTTCTTTTATCAACGATATGGAAGGCTGGGCCGTGGGTAGAGACGGTTATATGGTCAAAACCACCAATGGCGGTCTCAACTGGACAAGCATGAATTCGGGTACGACGGAACGTCTGTATAGCGTGTTTTTTGTAGATGCACAGACGGGTTGGGTCGGGGGGAAAGACGGCACCCTGCTCAAAACCACCAATGGTGGCATGAACTGGAGTTCACAGGCATCCTCCTCGGATGACTACGAAGGTCTCTTTTTTCTGGATAGCCAAAAGGGTTGGGCATGCGCTGGCAATGCCATCTACCACACCACCAATGGTGGTCAGAACTGGACGGCACAAAGTACGGGCGTTCTTTCCGAGCTGCTGGACATTGTTTTTGTAAACGATACCGTAGGCTGGGCAGCCGGACTGGGAGGCACGCTTATCCATACCACCGACGGTGGTCAAAACTGGGGCCCTCAGGCCTCTGCCACTACCAACGACATCTACAGCCTGTCGATGCTATCGCCCTTTCAGGGCTGGCTATCGGGCGACGGTGGGGCGATATCGCGCCTGGGAGGGGGTGCCGTCACGGCGGCATTCAGTGCGCAGCAGGAATATTGCCTGGGCGATACCGCCTGGTTTAGTGATCTGTCCCAGGGACAGATCCAGAGCTGGCGATGGGATTTTGGCGATGGCAACAGCGCCACGACTGCAAACAGCAGTCATGTCTTTAGCTCCGCCGGACAATTTATTGTCAGCCTGGTGGTGGACAATGGCTTTGGTGCACAGGACACCAGCCTGCTGAGGATACAGGTCTTCGATCTGCCCCAGGCCGTCATTAGCGTTGCAAGCGACACCATATACCTGCCGCAAAGCAGTCCGCGTCCCTTCATGTCCACCGGAGCAAATGCGACCTCCTGGGCATGGCACTTTGGCAATGGAGACAGCGCCACTTTCCAAAACCCCTCTGCCACTTACAACATGCCCGGCATATATACCGTCAGGCTGATCGTGACCAATGGCATTTGCCCGGATACTGCCTATCAAACGATTGTAGTCATCGAGACTACTGCCCTGGATCCGGCCAGAGCAAGTTTTGAGTTGAGCATTTTTCCCCAGCCCATGAGCGATCAGTCAAGGCTGGAGGTAAAAGGGAAGGCGGGTCTTTACTATCAATTCAGGCTGTATGATATGAATGGAAAAAAGTTGATCCAAAAAGATTTTCCCGGTTCAGAAAGGCTGATTTTGACAAGAAACAACCTGAGTCAGGGCATGTATATCTATGAAGTTTTTGCGGAAAACGGGGAGTTTGTCCGGGGGAAGTTTTGGATAAAATAAACTTTAAATCCAACAGATCTTGAGAAACCCAACAAGTTTTGAGAACCTGTTGGGTTTCTTTGTCTATTTCAAAAAGTCATGAAAGGTATCACCTCTCAGGCCCATACGCAGGGTTTCGAGTGGAATAACTTCCTCGGGAGAGATATTGCCCAGGTTGACATCACTGCCCATCATTTTGATAAACCATGCCTGCTGGCTCTTTTGGGGCGCTTCCCAGAGGATTTTCTCTGAAGGAATCTCATGCAGGATCTCCTGGATCAGGTCTGAGCGAATCTCACCGGAGGAGTGAAACATGCCCACAGTGCCGCTTTCGCGCGCTTCAGCGATCACTTTTTCAGAACCGGCATCCAGCTCATTCTGGATCATCTCTACCCATTGGTATGGGGCCAGGATGATACCGGGATTTTTGCTCCCTACTTCAGAAAATACCTTGAAATTTTTGGCAAGCGTCCTGATAATCTCCGTTTTTTTCTTGCCATCCAACTCAATAGATCCATCGGATACTTCTACATATTCCATATTGTATTTCTCCAAAATCCGACAATAATCGTCAAACTGGCCGCGGATGTAGAATAACTCAAAGAGCGTTCCGCCAAAATAGCAGGGGATGCCTGCCTCGCGCAAAAGCGCCAATTTTTCCTTCAATAGAGGATATACGACGGAGGTTCCCCATCCCAGTTTGATGACATCAATATACTCCGCGCCTACAGAAAGGAAGTCCTCAACCTGTCTCAGGCTATAGCCTTTGTCCATCACCATGGTGATACCCTTGGTGCGGGGTTTTGAATCGCGGGGAGGAAGATTATTTAAAGGATAATTGATCATGATGTGTGCTTTCTTTTAATTGGTTCAATCTTTCTTTTTACAAAAGTGCGCACAAATTAACGCATCTATTGACAAGCAATCAATTCATCTGGAAATATGCAGCATTATCAGATTTGGGTCAGGGGAAAAGTACAAGGGGTTTGGTTCCGGAAATCAACCCGAAGAGAGGCCATGAGCCTGGGAGTGACGGGTTTTGCGAGGAACGAAAAGGACGGTTCTGTCTACATCGAAGCCTCCGCTTCAGCCGAAGCCATGAGCGAATTTATTGACTGGCTGAAACTCGGCCCGCCGCTTGCGCGTGTCGACAGCCTTTCTGCGCTTCCTTTCCATCCTGAAAAAGCATACAATGGATTCCAGATCGCCTACTGAAAAAAGGCTTTTTCTGGGGATTCCTGCGCCGGCAGGCATATTCACGCCCTTGCGGGCGTTGCAGGAAAAGCTTGCCGATGCCCCTGGCATCCGCTGGATAGCAGATGAAAATCTGCATATCACGGTCTTCTTTTTCGGCAATGTCGCCGAAGAGCTGATTCCCAATCTCATCGAGATGATCCGCATTGCGCTGCGCGGATTTGAGCCTTTTGAGCTGATCTTCGATCAGTTTTGTCTGGCGCCGAAGGGGCGCGATCCGCGCATGATCTGGGCGCGCTATCACAAGGCGGAAGCCTTCCGCCTGCTGGTCAGGCGCATCACAGATTTGTATGAACAAATCCAGCCGGAGCTGCAGGTGAGGCGGAGCCCGGTTCCGCATGTGACGGTGGCGCGGCTGGGGGGGGATGTAGGGCCACATTATAATGTGCCCCTACAGGCCAACGCCAGTTTCCGGGCGGATACGCTCGTGCTTTGGTCGTCTGATTTGCAGCCCGGAGGGGCTGTGTATGAGGTGGTGGCCCGATTTGAACTTTGAGGAATCCGCCTCGTTTTAAGAAAAAGTGGTATATTGAACTGAGAAATTTTGTGCAATGGATATTACTTTAAAAAAGAATCAAATTATTACAGTCATTCAAAGAATTAAAAGTGAAACCCTTTTGATGAAGCTGGAGGCATTTGTGAATTCACTTTCACAACAGAAAGATGTATTCCATACGCTAACACAGCCGATGAAAGAAACGCTTGATCTTGATACCATGATTGTAGAGCAAGCCTATAATGGCCCTGACAAAAAACGAATTGATCAAATTACAAGAGAGATAAACATTGAACAATCTACTGATGAGTTATTGGCAATGATTTGATCCCATGCGCTATTTTTTTGACACAAACATCCTGCTCCTTTATCTTAGACAAGAATCCATTGTATCCCTAATTGAAAATCAATTTTCACCTTTTGACCCTGATAAGATGTGACTCTTTTGACTACGGATAAAGATTTTACCCACCTAAATGACACTTTCCTGACAGTAAAAATTATTGAGCGATGATTTCTAAAATTTATATGCTTTGGGGATTCTTCCTTGCTCTTCTTTTTACCTCTTTGGGATGCACAGAAAACACGCATGGCTCGTAGTTTGGGATGTAGGCTAAAACATCTCTATCCTGAATTGTGAAATTTAACCTGGTTCTCTAACTTTCAGTTCCAATCGTCAACTATCATAAAAAAATGGGCATCTTAAATCGAAAAAGCAAAGGGAAATTTGGTGTTAATTTAAAAACAGTTAATTGCCCGGAATGCCAGGCGGAACAGCCTAAAATCAGGAGACCAAGCGACTTTTATGAATTTTTATGGGGAGGATCTACCTGCAAAAATTGCGGTTGTAAAATGGACAAGTATGGGGTGAAGAGGAAAGAGAAGCTTTCCTAGCAGCCCTTCCTCGCCAGACCATTTTGCCGGTGAGACCTGGGCCAGGGGATTTGCTGCCGATGGCAGGTGAATGGCTTCATACAATTCCCCGGAACGAAGATCAATCAACTGGATGTTGGCCCCATTTCTGATTTTTTCAGCCAGTGCCACAATATACAGATTTACAGCCCGGCGGGGCTGTGTATGAGGCGCTGGCGCCCTTTGGATTTCAGGCTCCTTAAACAAAATCCCCCTCTCCCCGTTATTCAAAACGCATTTTTAACTTTCAATCCATGCAATACTACTATCTCGGTCTGGGGAGCAATATAGAGCCGCGCATCAATGTGCCACGCATGCTCGAAGCGCTGCAGGCGCTTTCACCGGAGCTGGCGATTTCCAGCATCATTTCTACCCAGCCCAAAGGTATGGTCACGCAAAAACGCTTCCTCAACCTGGCAGCACGCATCCAGAGCGAGCTGAGCCCCAAAGCGCTCAAAGCGCAGTTCAATGCCATTGAGACAGCCATGGGTCGCGACCGCAGCGATCCCGATCGCTCCTACAAAGACCGCACAGCGGATATCGACATCCTTTTTTATACACCGCTTTCGCAGCGACACATTCCCCTGGCCCTGCTTCCTCCAGAACCTTACCTCAGCAGACCCATCGTAGAACTGGCCCATTTCCTCGGCTTGAGCTGTGATGCGCCCAAGCCTGTTTTTCCAAAAACGGAAAATGTATCTTTGCAGGGGCGCCAGATAGGAGATGAACCCATCTCTCTGCATGTTGTGGAGGTATGAGAAAAATTTGACGCTGATTTACACTGATTCTTATGATCATTTATGTTTAAAGAAAATACAGCTGCTCTCGTAACGGGCAGCGCGATACGACTGGGAAAGCATATTGCTTTGAATTTGGCGAGAGCGGGTTATGATATTGCCCTGCATTATCATCGCTCTGCCGATGCCGCTTTGGAGACACAGGCTGAGATACAGGCTTTGGGGGTGAAATGTGAACTTTTCAGCTATGACCTGATGGATGTTGCAGGAGCGGATGCTTTTATGGCAAAAGTGAAAGATCACTTTCCCAGGCTCCATGTGCTCGTCAATAGCGCCTCCGGCTATACCCCTGCTCCGATTGCAGAGACAACGCCCGAGATTTTTGACACCCAATTTGCGCTCAATATCCGCGCTCCTTTCTTTCTCACGAAAGCTTTCGCTGCCCGTATCGGCAGCGGCAATGTCGTCAACATCATCGACAACAAACTCGCTTACCATCAGTACGCCTACGCCGCCTACCTGCTCGCCAAAAAGTCTTTGGCGGACTTCACGCGCATGGCTGCCCTGGAGTTTGCGCCCCACATCCGCGTCAACGCGGTTGCGCCGGGTGTGGTCTTACCCGCTTCGGTCCGCTCCGAAGACTATGTGCAATGGCGCATCCAGGGCATTCCCCTGAAAAAGCAAGGCAATCCCGATCATATCGGGCAGGCGGTGCTATCCTTTCTCCAAAATGACTTCCTCACCGGTCAGATTCTGGTCGTGGATGGGGGCGAAAATATTTCGAATGTGGGTCAGCATTCGGAGAATTGGAAGCAGGGATGATGTGCAGATTTGCAAATGAGGAAATTAGCAGATAGCTGATGTGGATATTAATCCGGGTTCTGGGGGCCAATCTGCCCTTGCTGAAGATCTACCGCGCCCGCTGGCGCTATATGGCCGGTGGCGATTCCCACGGACATTTTCTGGATGAGTTGCGGACTTTTTGCCGAAATGAGGGGCTTGCCTGGCCAGCGAAAATCGAAAAGCGATTGGGCTACTATCTGACAGGTGTTGACTGGTTTTTGCATTGGATGGCAGGGCTTTTGGGCAAAAAGCTGTTGATCGCAGAAAGGCAGCTTGCCTGGCAGATGGCCGTGATGTTTGCTTTGGGAGATGAAGTGTCTGAATTGGGTGAAAAAGTACAGGCAGACATCCAGCAGGCTGTTTTGGAAAAGGATAAAGCGAAGCAAAGCCCCGAAGAACGCCTGATCGGATTTGTCTACCAACAAATCATTTCCACCCATCCCGACCTCAAAACATTTGAGAAATACCTGAGCCTGGCGCTCCAGGCCCAGGATGCCAGCCTTTTGCAAAAAGCCGCCAGCCTCTCTCCAGAGCAGCTCCGAAAGATCACTTTCGACAAATGTGGCTACGCCTTCCTGCTGCTGCGCAGCAGCCTGCACACGCCTGTCGGCGGGTACGAAATCGACGCCATCTACCGCCTCGGCGGTCTCATCCAACTGATCAATGACACCTTCGATGTCTATGAAGACTGCCAGGCAGGCATTCACACCTTGCCCAATACAGCCAGCGATATACAGCTATTCCGCAAGGAATTTGAGCAGGCGGTGGCCGATGTCCTGAACGCTGTTCAGGCGCCAGCCCCTCGCAAGAAGCGCTTTGCGCTTCAGCTCTCCCCCATCGTGGCGACGACGCGGGTCTGTCTCTGGCAGTTTGAGCAATTGCAGGCCCGCTCGTGCGGCATTTTCAGGCCGGAGGCCTATAGCCGCGCAGAGCTGATCTGCGACATGGAAAAGCCCGCCAACCTTTGGCGGGCTGTAACATTTCTGAGGAAGGGCTCTTAGCGAGCTGCCCCGCTAAGGTCTTGTCGTATCAAAGATACCGTCAGGATGGGGTGCTTGATCTGAACCTGGGTTTGTACACCATTTTCGTAGAAATGGACCATTTTGCGGTCATTGACAGGGTCTATAACCTGGTACTTCCCGCCCCCAAGGGGCGTGATCACCATTTCGACTCCGGAAGATTCTGACAAGGCCCGATTTTTCCCAAGTGGCTCCTGATAGTACAATACTGTCCCGGAATAATAGATGGGAGACTTCAGCGCTGGTTTTAGCTCTCCGTCTATTTTTACGGCATATTGGTTTCCCTGCCATTCAATGGAGGCTGAGTTATGCAACTCGCCATTGGCGATGACCCGGCTGCTTGAGGAGATAAGTTGACCTGAGCGGTAGTGAGCTTTGCCCACAATTTCCATCTTTATTTTTTTGAATAAAAGATCCACTTCCATCAGAGAGGTGTTTTGAAAGTAGATGTCCTCTCCTACCTTTTTGCTGCTGGTATGTACAGAACCGATCTCCATCCCCAGCGCCTTCATCAGATATGTTTGGGACTGATCTTTGACTTCATTTTGGCTAAAAAGGAAGCTTATGGATATACCGGCGAGGAACAAAGCGGTAAATATGCTTTTCATGCGAATGATGTTGAAAAAAATATTTCGAAATGAACGGATTAACAAAGAAATTGTTCATGATATATGTTTTTTCAACACACATTTTTTCCTACCAACTTATGAGTTTTTCTACATCCTAGCCCATCGTATGATATACATTCTGTACATCATCGTCTTCCTCGAGTTTTTCGAGTAGTTTTTCCAGATCTGCCTCCTGTTCTTCCGTCAAAGATTTGGTCAGGGTTGGGATTCGTTCGAAGCCTGAGGAGATGATTTCAAATTTCATGTCTTCCAGGGCTTTTTGGATCGAGCCAAAGCTCACAAAATCGCCATAGATAATGACGCCTTCATCGTCTGCAAAGACCTCATCTGCGCCATAGTCAATCAGCTCCAGCTCCAATTCTTCCAGGTCCATCTCAGGCGTAGCGATTTTGAAATGGCTTTTGTGGTCAAACAAAAACTCCACGGAGCCGGAGGTTCCCAGGCTGCCATTGCATTTGGAGAAATAGCTCCTCACATTGGCCACGGTGCGGTTGTTATTATCGGTGGCTGTTTCCACCAGGATGGCGATTCCATGCGGGCCATAGCCTTCAAACACCACTTCTTTGTAATCCGCAGTATCTTTATCTGTGGCTTTTTTGATGGCTCTTTCGATATTGTCCTTGGGCATATTTGCCGCTTTGGCATTCTGAATAACAGCTCTCAATTTGGAATTGAGCTCTGGGTCCGGGCCACCAGCCTTAATGGCCATCACAATGTCTTTTCCTATCCGGGTAAAGGTCTTGGCCATTTGGCCCCAACGCTTCATCTTGCGTGCTTTTCTAAATTCAAACGCTCTTCCCATGGTATATTTCAGTTAATGTTTGCATAAATGTATATGCTATACTGCATAGCATGCTGCAAATTTAGGAGAGAGATTTACATTTTAGAATTTTGGCGGGGGAAAAAATTGATATCTATTCCTCTTTGGGTAAAATGGAGTTCGGGTGTTTTTTCACATTTCTTTTGGATAGCCATTTGCCTACAGGCAATAAGAGCAAATTAACGGCTGTGATCGCCAGGGTAGCGATAAAGGTTTCTGCATAATATCCCGCTGCGGCGGTGCAGCCCACTGCGGCAGAGCACCATACCGTGGCGGCTGTGGTAAGCCCATGGACATTGAGGCCTTCTTTAAAAATGATGCCTGCGCCAAGGAATCCGATTCCCGTGACCACCTGGCTGATGATCCGCGTCACATCTCCGTTGGGTTCCGATATATTGATGGATAAAAGGACAAAAATGGAAGCCCCCAGTGCGACCAGGGTATTGGTGCGCAGACCTGCTGCCTTATGGTGCCATTGTCTTTCAAAACCAATCAAAAACCCAGCTCCAATGGCGCATAATATGCGAATTGCAAATTCTGTAGTTTCCATATCAGGCGATTATTCATATAAAAAAGGCGCATCGGATTCCGCAAAAATTTTCATGTTTTGGATCGCCACTTTCATCTGTCCATGCCAAAGGACTTTTACAAAAAGCCATTGGAAGGGAGCGAGAAGCCCTTTTGAGAAAAGGCTGTAGACCCATTTGACATGGATGGTCCCGTCCTCATTGGGGGTGAAAAATAATTCGCCCTGAAATTTGGTAAAGCCCAGACTCCACTGAGTGAAGTCCGTGACTGCCCATTTCCAATAGCGATTTTCCTCTCTCACCCATATTTCATCATGCCCCACAGGCCCACCTTTCGACATCAAACTCCTCGCTGAATGCGGTATCCTGGAGCCGCCGACCTTGCCCCAGCTACTGTCTTCTGTGAAGCCGACGGTGGCGGGTATGGGGCCATAACCCACCAGGTACTTCGTCGCATCGCCCAGGATGGGAGTTTTAAAGGCTCTCTCCAGAGAGCATTCAAATGTTGCCTGAACTGAGGTTGTTGTTTTCATTTTGGGTGGTATTGGGGTGAATTAAACCAGATCTTCTATTTTTTCGCCGCAGGCAGTTTTATCCCTACTTTTATCGAAAGTTCAGGCGTTATGAATGAAGGCAGATAAGTATCGTTTCCCATGTCAATACGCTCATTGCCAGACACCCTGGTGTGCAGCGCAATCCAGGGAGATACGTAAAGCCAATGGGTTAGAGGATAATTATAGCCTCCTCCCAAACTAAAGATTACACTTTCGTTTTTGCCTTGTGCGAGGTTTATTGTTTCAATGGAATTTGTCCAATATCCGATCCCGGGCCCAAACCACCATCCTTCAAAATCATCCTTGAAGAAATATTCGAATGACATCCCGAATGCCTGTACAACATCCGATTGGGTGCTTTCCTGATGGGTAAATTTTGGCGTATGGGCCTTTGCATAAGAAAATCGATATCGAAACTTATCTCTTCCTGTCCAGCCGGTAAGTATATATCCTCCCAGAACATAGGGGAGGATGTCTTGTTCAAAACCCAGCGTCACCCTATTTGGCTGCGCTTCAACATTTCCTTGCCCCATACAAAAATGGGAGATACAAACCAGAAGGATAATGATTCCTTTTTTCATATTCGCTATTCAATTACTCATAATAAGCCTGTTGCTCATTTTGAGCTCAAATGTAACCAAAACAACTACAACAGCCATTTCAAGCCCAAAATAGACCAGCCCAACAGCCGTCAGTTTTTCATAATAAAAAATAAGCAAAGCCAGCGTGAGGCAACAATACAGCAGGTTGGCAATAGCGATGGCTTTTAAATAAGGCTTCCGGTTTTTGAAAAGGCCTAAAAAGCCGCAAAAAGAGTAGACAGAAAAAATGCAGGCAATGCCCGCCAGCAGATAAAGCACATCTTGCGGCATGCCAAAAATGTCTTCAAATCTTGCCAGGATTATCCCGAGCATGAAGGCTGACAGGAGAGCCCCCAGGCTGTCTATGAGGAAGAGGGTTTTGAGGTTTAGCTTGTTTTGGAGGTTTTTGAGCACGGTTTTTCTTTTTCGATTGGGGTTTTTTGTTAAACCATATTAGGAATATAAGGGCATATTAGAATGGCTCAGGATGGCCTTAATTTTTACATTAGGAGTTATTTTTTGACTAAATCTACAAATTTTGAATAGGGAACAATTGAAAGCTTCGATAATTTTTTCGAATCTGAATACAGTTCTATACTCCCAATTTCATGAATCAGTATCATTAATTCGCTTATTCTTTTAGTTTCTTCTGAGTTTGAATAAAGTTTTTTCAGCATTTGAAAATCTTGAAGATTTAGGAACTCCCAATCATCGTTATTTTCCTCAAAAAAATTTTCTCCCAAAACGGAATCTGGTAGGATTTCGCAATACTTATAAAACCATTCATCTAAATATTGAAAATCGTTAATCTCTTTAAGTATTTGTAATACTCTTATCCACTCTGATTGGTCTAAATTCCTCTCAATTAGATAAGCCTCAAACAAGTTGATACAACTTATCAGTTTATCTTTTAATTGCATATTTGCAAATTCGGATAATCCCTCCCTGTCAACCGCCATAAAGAACCAGCTATATTTAAAATGATTTCAAAATAGGGTTTAAGCACCTCAAAAGGACTAAAGGATCAACATTCAATATCAAAAAAATTCAACTTACGGCAAAGTTTCTCTCTCAAAGAGCGTGATTCTCCACAAAATAAGCCACATACTCAGGAATCAAGGTTCCCAGATAATAAGGCATATTCATCAGCAGATAGACTTTTCCTGAGGGGCTTGTATGCTGTTCTACCGAAAAAGCTCCGCCATAGATGCGCACAGCGTAGGGGTGCTTGCTTTTATCAATAAATTGGTTCAAAGATTTTAGCTTGCCTGTACTTCCCGATTTGATTTCTATAGGAATCACCTTATCCTGATAGGTGATCAGGAGGTCAACCTCAGCCGATGCCTGGTTCTTTTCCCTTACCCAAAAATGAGGATTTTTGTCGCTCAGGGCATTGCGGGAAATCAGCTCCTGCGAAATCAAATGTGGGATAATGGCTCTTTTAAAAGCATTGCTTAGGTCCTCCATTCCCAATAATTGGCCTTGTATATCCAAGGTATGATTGATCAAGCCTGTGTCCAGAAATTGTAAGCGAGGGGATTTTTTCAGGTCAGATTTTACAGGAACTTCCAGATCCGTAGAAGGATAAATCAATCTGATGATTTTGGCAGCATCCAGGCTGCGAAAAGCCTCACCGACTTCCCGGGATTTATAAGGCGAATTGCCAAAATTCTGAAACTTTATCCGCTGGTCAATATATAAAGGCGCAGTCTCCATGATATGTTTGATTACCTTTCTCTCGGTATCATTGGAGGTGTATTTCTCAACATCATTTTGGTAACTAGCCCAAATGCTTTCATAGACCAGCGGTAAGTCAGCGAGGCTGTCTTTCTGAATATCAACCTTTACCACCTCAGGCATGCCTCCAATGATCGCATACCTGTGAAAATGATTGAGCAATAAGCGATGGGCAATGGGGCGCACAGGGATATGGGCAAATTGTTCCGCCACCAGATCATGGCCTATGGCTTGAAGGTATTCCGGAAAATTTAAGGGATGGAGGTATAAATACTCCACCCTCCCGACAGGAAATCCGGGTACTTTGCTCATCGCAAATTCCAGGAGGGAGCCTGCGGCAATTACAGATAAGCTGGGTATTTCTTCATAAAAATAGCGAAGCAGGTGAATCGCTTTAGGGGATTCCTGAATTTCATCAATAAATAAAAGGGTATCCGAAACAGAATCTGAGGATATATTATGAGCCAAAAAAAGAAGCTCTACAATTGCTTGTACCTCATCAAACTCTTCAAAATATTGTCGGTCTACCTCTTTCTCAAGGTTCAGAAATATTCGATGTTTATAGCTCTTGGCAAATGCCTTCACCAGGGTAGTTTTACCTACCTGCCGTGCCCCTCTTAAAATAAGTGGTTTGCGGTTAGGCCGTATACGCCAGTTAGCCAAATGTGTCGCTATATGTCTTTGAAAGTCCAATCCAGATTCTTTTTGTAACAGAATAAGGGCAAATATAACAAAACTTTGTAACAAAATAAGGGTAAATAACCCAAGTCTTGTAACAAAATAAGGGCAAATACCCCAAACTTTGTAACAGAATAAGGGTAAAATCAGCCAAATTTTGTAACAGAATAAGGGCAAACCACCCAAAATCGTCCCCCATCTACTAATTTGCAAATCCTCTAATCTTCACATCCGCTAATCACCTAATCCTCCAACGCCTCCCCAAACATCATCCGATGTCCATCCACCGTCAGGATCCCAAACTCCCTCTGGCCCCAGGGCTTATCGCCGATTTCGTAGTGAATGTCTACTCCTTTGGCCTTGTATTCGGCATATAAAGCGTCGATGTCTTTCACATCTACATAGGCGAAATAGGAGTGATTGCGGGTTTCAAAAGCTGAGCGGTCATCGGCGCATTCGCCGAGCATGACCATCATTTTGCCCCGACGAAGAAAATGCCAGCCCTCACCTGACCACCAGGTGGTAAAGCCGAGCTTTTGCTCGTAGTAAGCAGCGGATTTGGCCAGGTCCTGGACCGCCAAAACGTAACGGGTTGAGAGGATTTCCATGGAGAAAAGAGAGTAGAGATCAGAGAAAAGAGAAAAGAGAGTAGAGATCAGAGAAAAGAGAATAGAGAGCAGAGAATAGAGACTGGAAATGAATAGCTCTCTGCTCTCTACTCTCTGCTCTCTGCTCTCTACTTATTGGTTAAAACTATTTTTCGTACGCCCTGCTCGGTCGTTGCGGCAAGCCGCACGAAGTAGGTGCCCGGCGCCATCCCTTCCAGCCACAGGCTGTGGCTCACTTCGCCGATATCGGCATAGAAGCTATTTTTCAGCAGCCGCTGACCCAGCAAATTGAATACTTCAATTTCGATCATTTCTGCCACTTCGTGGTAGAACTCAAGCGTCACCTCAGAAGAGGTCGGATTGGGATATAGGCGAAAGACCAGTTCATCCGCGGCTTTCTCCGGCAGGCAGCTGCCGCTGAGGATGACATTGTCGATGAACAGGTTGTTGCCGTTGTCGTTGACATTTTCAAACATGATCTGTACCTGGGAGAAGCCCTGAAAATCACTCATATCCAACTCCTGACAGGTCAGGCCTACATCGCCACCGTAGCACCAGTCGTCGTCGCGCTGCGGCACAAAACTGTTGTCGAGGCTGGAATTGGTGGCCAGAGAGCCGCGGCCATTTTCGGCAGCAGCAAAGAGCCTGTGCGGAAAGCTTTCGCCCCCATCGGTGGAGATACGCACGATCAGCGAATCCTGGTTGTCTTCCTCATCCTGCCGATAGGCATGGTCAAAGGAAAGGCTGATGCTGTAGCGATCGCGTAGGCTGATGACAGGCGAAATCAGGCGATCCCGCTCGCCCAGCCTGGGATAATCTGCATTTCGCATCATCATACAGGCAGCGCCCACCTTGCTGCCTATGGCAGCAAAAGAAAGGCTCCAGCTGTTGCCGCTGTCAGGATTGTCTACCGTCCAGCCGAGACCACCCGTCTCGAAGTCTTCGGCATAAAATGCACTGATCTCTGTGCCACGCTTCACCTTGATGTAATCCCGCAGCAGGATGGTATCAAAGCCGTTGCTGTTGCCCACGATCAATTCCACATCATAGCTGCCGACAGCATCGTAGGTGATGACAGCCTTCTGTGCATCAGCCTGCTCGGGGGCCCCTCCCGGAAAACGCCATTTCCACTGACTGGGGCGATTTTCTGACTGATCTGTAAAACGGACAATCAGGCCGGGGCAGCCCTCCTGTATGTTGGAGGAAAGCACCGCCACGGGCGGGTTGAGATTGGGAATACAGGCCGTTGAATTCAACAATTCCTTGCGACGCAAACCTGTCATGAGCGCTATGCGCATGCGCATTTTTTGACATTCCGTAAACCGACTCATGCAGCGGTCATCGGTATAGTCCATATAGTTTTCATACATGTCCAGGGAGTTGCAGCTAAAGGGGTCCCGAGGGCAGCCATAGTGTGGCTCTTCTGCCGTGGGTGTATCTTCACAATAGTCTTCGCCGCAACTGCCATTGCCCCAGATATGGTGTAAGCCCAGGTAGTGTCCCACTTCGTGGGTGGTGGTTCGGCCCAGGTTATAGGGCGCTGGCAGCTCGTTTGGATCTCTGCCAAAGGCATTGTTGGTGATGACGACCCCGTCATCCTGGTCATTGGCATGGTCCGTAAGGTCATTCAGACCTGTTCCTTCCGGATACTCGGCAAATCCCAATACGTTCCCCTCCAGGTCAAGTACCCAGATATTCATATAGCTGTAAGGGTCCCATATCGTCGCAACTTTGATCGTTTCATTGACAAAGTTCTGGCTATAAGGGCTGGCAGAAAAGCCCATGCTGTTGCGGTTGATGCGGTTGATGCCGGGCTCAGCCAGGATGCTGCCATCAGGAGCCCGGTCCGCCGGGCAAAAGTATATGTCCACATCTGCACCCTGTGGGTGGATGCTGCCATTGAAATCGTCATTCAATGCCTCAAATTGGGTCATCACCCTTTCCTGGGAAAGGTTGTTTCCTTCGCCTACGGCCTCTCCTTCGTGTATGATATGCACGATCACGGGGATCTCCAGCTCCGCCCGCTGGGCGGCGGGGTCGCGCTGGTAATAAGCGATCTGATCGCTTAGCCATTTTTCGTAGGCATCAAGCTGTGCCTGAGACTTGACTGGGGTGGCACAGCGGATAACATCCGCGCCAAAGGGCAGGGCTGTGCCCTGCTGGGCAGAGAGGAAAATCGTGCTGAAACACAGGGCGAAAAGGAGCAAAGAGATGCGCATGGGAAAATAGCTATTTACCGATAAACGAATTTTCTTACCTTCATGCAAGCTAATCATTTTCCAAAAGACAATTGATACCAAAAAGACCCCTATATCGTTGGTTGAGGCGCATGGGCAGGCTGTATGTAGGCTGCTTGCTGCTTTTTTTGGTAGGAAATGCTATTTTCTCCCTGCCTCCACCCAAGTCTTTTTCTCCTGTCATTTATGCCGAAGACAGCACCCTTTTATGCGCATACCTGACGGATGATGACAAATGGCGGCTTGAGGCACAGCGGGAGGAGTTGAGTGAAGATTTGGTAAAAGCTTTGATCAACAAAGAAGACCGCTATTTCTACTACCATCCGGGGGTAAATCCTATTTCTGTGCTGCGGGCTTTTTTTTCGAATGTCATTCGGGGCAAGCGCGTCTCTGGCGCGTCTACCCTGAGCATGCAGCTGGCGCGTATGTCGGAGCGCAAATCCCGCACCTATGGCAACAAACTCATCGAAATGTTTCGCGCTTTTCAGTATGAATGGCGATACCCAAAATCGCGGATTTTGGAGCTTTACATGAGCTACCTGCCCTATGGCGGCAATATCGAAGGCGTGCATGCCGCTTCCTATCTTTACTTCGACCGCCCTCCCGAAAAACTCAGCCTCGCGCAGGCCGTTTTGCTGGCTGTCATCCCCAACCGCCCCAACTCACTCAGGATAGAAAGACATGGAGAAGATGCCCAGGCAGCGAGGGACAAATGGCTGAGAAAATTTGCAGAAAAAGGCACTTTTGATGCAGACAAAATAGATGCTGCATTTTTGGAACCCATCCCCGGCACCCGTCTGAGCATACAGCCCCGGACCCCGCATCTTTGCCAATATCTCCGCCAGAAGCAACCTGGCAAAAGCAGGCTTTTTACCCATATTCAACCCGCCCGCCAGCAGACGACAGAAAAATTATTGCAAAATCACGTCCGGCGACAAAACGCCCTGGGCGTAACCAATGGGGCCGTCCTGGTGGTAGATAACCGCAACAATGCGGTGGTTGCCTACTGCGGTTCAGCAGATTTTTGGGACAATGCTGCCCTGGGGCAGGTGGATGGTGTACAGGCGATACGATCGCCGGGATCTACCCTCAAACCTGCGGCCTATGCGCAGGCTTTTGACCTGGGGCTGGCCACACCAGCCACTCCCCTGCTCGATATCCCGACCAACTACCAGGGCTTCAGCCCTGAAAATTACGACCTGACCTATTGGGGTCAGCTGAACCTGCGCGACGCCCTTGCGCATTCGCGCAATGTGCCCGTGGTGCGCCTTGCAGGCGAAATCGGGCTGGATCGCTTCCTCGATCTGCTGATACAGGCGGGTTTTGATGACATCAAAAAGCGGCGTGAAGCCTTTGGCTTATCTGTGGTATTGGGCGGCTGTGGCGTCAGCCTGGAACAGTTGACGCGTTTTTATACCGCTTTTGCACATGAGGGGAAGATGGGGGAGTTGAGGTATGAGAGGCGGGAGACGGGAGGCGGGATGCGGGAGGCGGGACTGGGGACTTCTTTGTTTTCGCCGGGGGCGAGTTTTATGATAGGTGAGATACTATCTGATCTGGAGCGGCCTGATTTGCCTCAGCGCATGCTGGAGAGCTCGCGTCTTCCGAAGGTTGCCTGGAAGACAGGCACTTCTTATGGCCGCCGGGATGCGTGGAGCATCGGTTTTACGCCACGCTATACCGTGGGGGTCTGGATGGGCAATTTTGATGGGGAGGGCGTACCCGAAATGTCGGGAACCAATATGGCTGTGCCTCTTCTGATTGACATTTTTAATGCACTGGATTATGCGCAGAAGGATTGGTTTGCGCAGCCTCCCGGGCTGGCGGAGCGGCAGGTATGCCGGGAAAGCGGCTTGCTGCCCGGGCCTCACTGCGAGGCTCTTGTGAAGGATTTTTTCCTGCTGGATCGCTCGCCCCTCAATGCCTGTGACAGGCATGTGGAGGTATTTGTGAATGCTGACAGCAGCATGCAGTATTGCCCAAACTGCCTGCCTGTGGCAGGCTTTGGAAGGGCCATCCTGCCCCGTCTCGATCCTGAATTGGCACTTTGGTACCAACAAAATAAGGTGCCCGGCTTTCGTTCTCCTCCCCACAATCCTGCCTGTGGGAATAAAAACAGCGGAGACGCACCTTTGATCCTCTCGCCTTCAGCCGATTATGAGTATTACCTCGAAAAGGGAAATGAACAGGCAATCCTGCTTCAGGCAGCCAGCGGGCCGCAGGTAAGCAAACTTTACTGGTATGTGAATGGCGTTTTTTTCCAAACAGCAAAGCCTGATGAAAAGATATTTTTCACCCCCAAAGGTCCGCAACTGGAGGTCAGTTGTGTAGATGATCAGGGGCGAAAAAGCTCCGTGAGCGTTTTAATTAAATACTATTGAGACGAATCAAAAAAAAACACCGTCTAAAAAGACGGTGCCATGTGGTGCGGATGAAAGGACTCGAACCTTCACAGGATATACTCCCACTAGAACCTGAATCTAGCGCGTCTACCAATTCCGCCACATCCGCATCAGGTTATTTTTTGTGGCTGCAAATATAGAAATATTTTTTTCTTTGCCAGAAAAAAATCTTGAAAAGGCTTAATAATTCAAAATCGCATTTTTATGAAAAAATTCCTGTACTGTCTCACCTTTTTCCTTCTCACCTCTGCCTCGCTCCAGGCCCAAAAGGTCCTTGCATTTGAAAATGCCAATCGCTTTAAGCGGGTTATATACCACCCTGGCAGCGTTATTCGCTTTCAGCTACATGATTCCAAAGCCGTCTTTAGTGGCCGCATAGAGTCCGTCAACGACTCTCAAATAGTTATCCTGAAATCCATGATGATGGAAAATGAGGGAGATGCCTCGCAAAGGGTATTTCGCGAATACGTCTCGCTGGATAAAATTCGTTACGTCTACAAGCGGCCATCAGGTACCTATGGTGAATTTTTTATGGGCATGGCTTCAGGTGGATTGATGGCAGGCGGATTGATGTATGTGATCCTGCTGCCGATAGATGCCTGGCTTGCCGGCCAAAAACCAGACCCTACCAACCTGGCGATTGGTGTGGGTATGCTGGCAACCGGCGGACTGATGGCAGCATTGAGAAAAAAGAAACAAAAAGTAGGCGAAAAATGGGTTTTAAAAACCATGGAATCTATTACAACCGATATTCCTCCTGCAAAAGAGTAGGCATTATTGCGTAACTTCACGTTACAATTAGCGTCGAGATGGATATGAAGCGTCTTTTATTTTTGCTCATCATTCTGGTGAGTGTGCAATCCCGGGCCCAGGGGCCTTCTGAGGACCCTTGTGTGCGGGAATTGTTGAGTGAATATGTCAAGCTGACAAACGACAATATGCATGCCCTGTGGGTGTTTCACGCCCAGTTGGAGGCTTTCAACCTGGATTTGAATGCCTTTCATGAAGCCAGCCCCAATGAGCAAGGCAGTGTGCAATTGACATATAAGCATGAGAACATCCTGCGCCAGGCAGCCTACTATCCTTCCGGGATGAACCCTGAAGTCCGTTTTCGCTATATCGTTGGAAAAGAAAATTGTATCCCTGAGCTTTTTCGCGAACCCCTCAACAAGCATATCTCCCAGATCAGAGAGATCTTGCTGGAAGTGACGGGCCTATCGGAGCAGTTGGACCGATATGCACGAAATGGAGAATACCGCACCGATCCGGAGCAGAAGCGCGCTTACGATTGGCTGCTGCGCTGCTATGTGCTGTACCACGATGTCTCCGTCATCAAAGATGCGCTCTATTATGAGCTAAACAAGCTCTACCGCGAAACCGAAGATCCGGATCCGGACAATGTTTTTGCCCGCAGCACGCGCAGCCTGATGGCTGTGATCGTGCCCGCCCGAGCGATCCTCAAATCGCTCAAAGCTGACAATGCGCGCATGGTGCGCAGCAATATTGGCCGCCTGGAGGCGGCAGTGAGCCGCGCACAAAGTGAGCTGAACAGCAATTTCGAAGGCCTGGTCGTTACCGACCCCAATAATGATCCACGCAACTACTACAGCTATGTAGCGGGCATAGCGGAAGACCTGCGAATCGTTTCGCAGGATTACCTGAATCTGGCAGATTTTCCCGAAAAATATAAAAAGCACGGCAAAGCCTATTATTACTACAACTACAAACACCTGCAGCTCTACGATCGCTTTGGCGAAGGCATGATCGAGCGATACAATATGCTGGTGGATGCTGCGGATATTCCGCTTTTGAAGATGGTAGAAGAGCCTGTTTTGTTTAAGGTTGTCATGCCTGACAAACAAAGGCAGGATGAAGCTGCGCCGCAGACAGCCGGGCTTACGCCTGAACCCGAGCCGGTAGTCGTTCCTAAAGATACGGTGGTCAATGTAGCTGTCACCCCTGAGCCAGCTCCCCTGGCTGCGCCCACATTGGAAAATGCAGCTCCCATCAATTTTGTCTTCCTGCTGGATGTTTCCTCCTCTATGGAAGGAAAAGAGAAACTGCCTCTGCTCAAATCTTCTTTCAAATACCTCATCACCCAGATGAGGCCCCAGGATCGCGTAGCGATCGTCACCTACTCGGGCAAAGCCCGGGTGGCCCTTCCCTCTACGAGCTCCATCGAAAAAAACCGCATCATTGCGGCCATTGACGGCCTGCGTTCAGAGGGTCAGACAGATGCCCTGGAAGGCACTGTCCTTGCCTACCGCATCGCCCAAAAAAGCTTCATAGCTGAAGGAAACAACCGCATCATCATGGCCTCTGACGGCTATTTCCGCATCCCCGAGGCTTTGCCCCGGCTGATCTCGGAACGCGTCAGCCAGCAGGACATCCGGCTTTCGGTCTTTTACTTTGGCCAGCCCGAAGAGCGGGCCATGGAGCGTCTGGAGCGCCTTGCCGACTTTGGCAAGGGCAATTTTCGCTATATCAGCGAGGAAAATGCAACAGCGATGCTGCTGGAAGAGGCGAATGCTGTGAAGATGGGAGATTAGAGGGAAAGATTGGCAGAAGATGGCAGGGATGCTTACTAGCCTTTCAATTCCAGAATGATCTGCAAGCAGTTTGCCACATTCTTTTGCAAAGCCGCCCAATCCTTTTTCGAAATAATCTCCTTCGAAATCAGCTGCGAGCCCATCCCTACGCAGACTGCGCCTGCGTCAAACCACATTTTCAGGTTCTCCCTGTCGGGGGATACACCGCCTGTCGGCATGATGGTGGTCCAGGGCTGAGGCCCTGAGATGTCCTTGATAAAGCCTGGGCCGAGTACGCCGGCAGGAAATAGTTTGACGATTTCGCAGCCGAGTTCCTCGGCTTTGCCGATCTCTGTGAGGCTGCCACAGCCGGGCATATAGGCCACCTTGCGGCGGTTGCACGTCAGAGCCACATCTTCTCTCAGCGAAGCTGAGACGATGAAATTGGCCCCCAATTGCATATAGAGCGATGCTGTGCCGGGATCGCTTACCGAGCCTACCCCTAAGATCATCCCTGGCAGTTCTGCCAGGGCGTATTTGTTGAGTTCGCCGAAGACTTCGTGCGCGAAATCACCTCTGTTGGTGAATTCGAGCATGCGGCCTCCGCCATCATAGACAGCCTTGAGGACGGCTTTGCCGATATTGGCATCGGCATGGTAAAACAAGGGCATCATTCCTTGTTCTGATGCCCTGTTAAGTACGGTTAGTCTATTGTATTTTGCCATTTTTCTCTATCTGCTTACGCGTCCACTTGCATCTCCTTCCATCAGTTTTTCCACCTCGTCTACGGTCACCAGGTTGGCGTCACCATAGATGGTATGCTTGAGGCAGGATGCTGCTACAGCGAAGTCTAATGCCTTTTGGTCATCATTAGGATAAGCAAGCAGGCCATAAATCAGTCCGCCCATAAAGCTATCGCCCCCTCCTACTCTATCCACGATATGTGTGATCTGGTAGGTAGTCGTGCCATAAAACTCTTTGCCGTCATACATGACGCCTGACCAGCTGTTGTGTGAGGCGCTGATAGAGCCGCGCAGGGTCGTGATGACCTTTTTGGCGCGGGGAAACATTTCCATCAATTGCTTGAGTACAGAGTGATAGGCATGGCTATCTACGGAGTGTCCCTGGGTCACATCTACCGCTTCAGGGTGCAGCCCAAAATGCTTTTCGGCATCTTCTTCATTGCCCAATATCACATCACATCCTTCTACCAGTGCTGGCATGATCTCTCCTGGCTTTTTGCCATAGTTCCAGAGGTTTTTGCGGTAGTTGAGGTCTGTAGAGACCGTCACGCCCATGCGATTGGCGGTTTTGATCGCTTCGAGGCAGGCATCTGCCGCGCCTTGTGAAAGCGCAGGGGTGATACCTGTCCAGTGAAACCAACCGGCACCTTCAAAGACTTTTTCCCAATCAATCATGCCGGCCTGTATGCTGGCCATACCTGAGTGTGCGCGGTCATAGACCACCTTGCTACCCCGGCTCACTGCACCGATTTCCAGGAAATAGATCCCCAGGCGCTCACCACCGCGAATGATATGATTCACCCCTACATTGCGCTTGCGCATCTCCATGAGCGCACATTCGCCGATATCGTTTTTGGGAAGACGGCTGACAAATTCGACCGGAACCCCATAGTTGGCCAGAGAGACTGCCACATTGCTTTCTCCTCCGCCATACACTACATCAAAACTGTTTGCCTGCGAAAATCGCTGCATTGCTGGCGGGGTAAGCCGCAACATGATTTCACCAAAGGTGACGACTTTTTTCATGATTTATTTTTTAAAAAAATGATCAAAATTAAGAGAATGCCAAACCGCCGTTGATGTCAAAGTTGGCCCCTGATACAAAGGAAGTTGCATCGGAAGCCAGGCAAGCCACGAGATTAGCGACTTCTTCGGCGGTTCCTTCTCTACGTAAAGGTGTTTTATCTGCGACAAAGGATCTCACATTGTCAGGCGTAAAAGTATCGTGGAAAGTAGTGGCAATCATGCCTGGACAGACTGCGTTGACACGGATGCCGTCAGGGCCCAATTCTTTGGCCATAGCGCGTGTAAAGGTCATCACTGCACCTTTGGAGGTCGCATAAGCAGAGGCTCCGCCTCCACCACCGTCACGGCCTGCCTGTGAAGCCAGGTTGACGATCGCACTGCCAGCAGGCATGTGAGGAACTGCAGCCCTGTGCATCATAAATACCGACTTGAGGTTCAGGTCCATCAAATGATCCCAAAATGCCTCATCCATCTCCCCGAGTTTCTTGCGGGCTACCAGACCGCCGGCATTGTTGACAAGGATATCAATATTTTTTCCAAAAGCTTTGCTTGTTTCTTCTACCAGCCGAAAACATTCGTCCCACCTGGATAAATCCGCTTTGACAGCAATGGCATTGCCTCCATTGGCCTTGATGATAGCAAGGGTTTCCTCCGCAGCTGTAGGCGTATTGTAATAGTTAATAGCAACATTGGCTCCCATAGAGGCCAATTTGATTGAAATAGCTCTTCCGATATCTCTACCTCCGCCTGTTACAATTGCGGTTTTTCCTGATAATTCCATGTGTCTTTAAATTTGTTTATAAATGATAATGTGAGTTAATCAATGGTTTTTGTTTTGCTCAGCTGGTAAATTCCTTTCCATCGGAACTGTACTTTGCCCACTCTAACTTCATGGCTTGAGTTTTCATTTTTATCTGAATTTGAAAACATAAGGGTCCACGATTCTCCAGCAAAAGTAGAAAATTGAATAATACTATATGCTTTATCGTGATAAATCGGTTTTATTTCCTGTATGCTGCCAAAAGGCTGACGAGGAATCTCTTCTACAGGATTGTAGTCGCCATGGGTCTCCAGTATGGAGACAAAAAGTGAAGAGCCCGTTGTATTTCTCCGAAGGATAAAAACAGGATCATGGCGCAGGTTAAATTGAGGATCATTGGCACCTAGCCGTGCAAAAATCAATGAATCATCGCTTTGCGTATAGGTACTCAGGCTGAAGAATTTACCCTGGCCAAACCAGCTGATCTGTGCCTGATTGCCTTCGGCTTTCGCCTCCGCTTCTTTCCATATATGCTGATAGCCGTGATCTGTGCCCAAAGTATTCAATTGGGTCGTGGCAGTATGGTAGGAAAAATTGCTGGAAAGCAAGTGACCCTGAAACCAAAATGGCAGGTCATATTGATGCGCCTCCTCCGTTTCAACCCGAAACAAGTCTATAATCAAAGGATTGGCAAAGCTCTCATCTTTGAGCATCACCAGGGTGCGATGAAGCAGCACGCCCGGATAAGCATGTGCTTCTTTGGCGCTTACGATTTGAACGGCATCGCCTTTTCCCTGAAAATAATAGCGCTCCGCCTGCTGCGCTTCTGCTGCTTTTACTTTTCCTTTAAACTGGGAAGTTTGATCCAGGACAAGGGTATTGTGAGCGATGCTTTGCTTGGCCCAGCTGTGGTTCTCCGGCAGGTAACGCCCGCCACCTTTTTGGTCAATGTTGACCCAACGGGCAGAAGCATAATCCTGGAGAATCTCTCCGGATTCGTCATAATAGGAAAAAGAAAGCCGGTCAAAATGACCGTGTCCCATGCCGTGAGCGGCATATTTCATGAGCAGGCAATGCTCCTCCTCTGTCGCTTTTGCCCTCAAAATGCCGATGCCGCCGCTTTTGCCATCTGCCCCGTCCCGAAACTCGATCGAGCGATGCTGAAAAGGCACAGCCTTTTTCAAAGCGATGTCAGTCGCTACGCGCTTGCCCGCCTCATCCAGGGTAACGGTACCCTGCATCTCTGCAATCGAAAGCAGCCTCGGATCGTATCCGCCATCCACATACATCATGTCTACCGCCAGGATCAGCTCCCTGGCCATCCATGACATGCCCTTTTGGGCATCATTGATGGGGAAAAAGACGCCGCGCGGATCGCTTTGCTGCAGCAAACCAAAAACGGCCTTCTGAAGCACGCTATCGCGGTAAGCGAAAATGCCCAGATCAGGACGATGTTTTTGCAAAGACTGGGCAAAAAGCAGATAGGGATAAATGGCATAACGCAGGTAATAGGGCCCTTCTGTGAAGTAGCCATCCGGCGAAAAGGCATGATCCAGCTGGGCCAGAAAGCCCGCCTGCCGTTTGCCACCGATTTTGATATAGCCGCCATCATTGTCCACGGAATCCGCAGCGATGTTGTCATTTGGAAGGCCGTACAAGGCCCACTGCAACAATTCTTCGTCCTTCATCACCAGGGCGATCATGCCTACTGCGGCATTGCCCCAGGTGCTATGGTTGTGGATGCGGTTGAAAAACTGCGGATTTTCGATGGAAAGCCAGCGGGCGAAGGGGCGAAACAAGTCTGTTTCCAGCTTGTTTCGCTCTTCTGTTTTCAACCTATCATAAACTGCTTCATAAGCCTGGCTCGAATACACGAGCCAATTCGCATCATTCAGACACTGCCAGAATATTTTGCCGGTGGCATATGACTGATTCGTGGGATGTAAGCCCAGTGTTGGAAATAATTCCGCATAGGCCATGAACATATCGCGGACGTAGTCCGCGTACTTTTCTTCTTTGGTCAGTTGGTAGAGCGCGCCTGCTTTTTGCAGAATAAAGAAATTTTGCTTGTGGCGCTCATGCGTATAGCCGCCAGCCATGTCCTTTGGGACAGGCACGGCGATGCCTGCGGCGATCTCGGCATCTACCTCCGCCCTGGCCTGAGCCAGGGTGGCATCGAAAAGAGGCGCCTGCTGTGCGGAGAGGCTGGCTGCGAATAGCAGCAGGATCAGAAATTGTTGTATTTTTTTCATTCTTTCGTCCCCAAAAATGTTACATTCTTTTTCACAAAAGCTTCATCATTGGAGATGATTTCGCCCTGCTCATCAAATTTGCAATCGCTGATTTCAATCACCGGCTCGCCTACGGCGAGAAACAACTTCATAGGCTTACAGCCTTCAAAAAGGCTGTTTTGGATATAGGCCAGCTGCACACCGTGCAGGTTGATGGCCGCGCCGGAGGCGTTGCGCTTGTCGTGACCGACCTGCTCCAGGGAGCAGCGATCAAAGTAGAGGATAGGACCGAAAGTACTCTCGTCGCGGCCTCCGCGATGCAGGTTGAGCACTGTGCCGCCGATTTCTTTGAAATGGCAATTTTCCATCACCACATCTTCGGCATTGTAAATGCCGATGTCATCGGTCTCTTTGTTGAGTTCGAGCACATTGCCCGAAACCGTGTTGAAGTTACAATCCGTGAACAGGATGGAATCGGCAAAGGTATTTTTGTACACTTTGAGGATGTCAAAGCTGTGATTGATGTCCATGTCCTCAAAATCGCAGTTCCTGACCATCAATTTGTAATTGTTGATCATGGAGTAGCGGCTGGTGCGGATAACGGCATTGCCGGGCTTGTCGTCGCATTCGGCTCCGTTAAACAGGATGCCGCTGAGCTCCAGTGCACCGCCATTTTCGATATTGAAAAGAGAAGTCTTAGCAAAGGTGACAACAGGTTTTTCTGACAAGGAAGCCGCAGCGCGCACGCTCAGCGGGTGATACAGATCAATCCCTTTGGTCATGTGGTAAGTGCCTGCTTCTGTCAGTTCAATGATGTCTCCAGGCTGGGAATTTCTGATCGCCTCTACGAGGCTGTTTTCTTCAGCCCTGGCAGGGATGACTTTTCCGCTTCTGAAGCGGATTTCATATTCTTTACGTGGATACCAGCTCACGCCTGTGTTATCGGGCGTCGCGGGTGCTTCCTTTTTGTAGGCTTTGGGATCGATGGTTTTTATGCTAAAACCCTCTTCCTGAAGCGGCTTCATGCCTTCATTTACCACATTATCCTTAAAAGTGATGCCGCTGATATCATCATAGACGGTGAAGATGTTTTCCTTTTTATCATTGTAAAAAAGGTTATTGGCGACAACTGTACTTTTGGGAGTTGCGCTGCGCTCTTCATCGCTGCCGGCACAAAGTTGGATGTGGTCACAGTTGATGAAAATATTGTTGGAGGCTTCAGAGTTGATTACCTGAAAATAGCGATTGGGAGGGGAATTGGGGACCCCATTCATGATGACCAAAGCCCCGCGAAAGCGGTAGCCCGTCAGGCCTTCACAATAGTTATTGATAACTTTTTGGCTCTCGTTGATGATGCGGATACCGCCTGTATTGGCTTTGCCATTTCCATAAAAATAATTGTTTTCGACCAGGGTCTCATTGCCATGACGCATGGTGAGGGTGCCCTGGCATTCGAAAAAGGTATTGTTGCGGAAAGTATTCTGGCAGGATTTGTTGGATATGATTTCGTGCTCGCCATTACACCTGTCGAAATAGTTGTCTTCGACCAGGGTATTGCTGTTTGTGAGAGAGTAGTGGCTCGTGCCAATGCGGAGGGTCTCGCCTCCATTGGAGCCCAGGATGGGGTGGTAACCAAAGTAATTGTGGTCCAGTCGGTGGTTGTTTTCGCGACTGGCTTCTGTGTTGAGGCGCACGGCAACGGTGACGCCCTGATTTCTTTTACCTACGAGATAGTTGTGGTCAAAACGGTTGTTTTTCCCATAAATCCCGACCCAGTAATCTGAATCAAAACGCTCTGGATTGTTGTAATCGTCTATGACGCATTCGGTCACGCGGCAGTTGTTGCAGAGGTGTTCTTTGTTTCTGCGGAGGGAAATGACCTCACTTGTGGGGGTATAGCCGTTTTTGAAAACGAGGCCTTCCACCACCAGGTACTCGCCTGCCATGCGCAGGTTGGACTGCCCTTCGAAAGTGACCTTTCCTTTCTCTTCTACGCTGAGAGTGATCGGTTTCTCGGCTGTGCCTTTGCCGGTAAAAACCAGCTCTGTGTCTTTCCAGACACCATTGGCGAGGACGATTTTATCGCCGGGCTGAGCCTTTTTGACGGCTTCATTGAAGGCGTTGATGTCTCTGACCAAAGGGCCATCGGCAGCAGGCGTACATCCTGAAAAGAGGATGAAAAGGAGAGAAGATAAGGTAAAAAATAAGATTCTCATCAGTGCGATACTTCTAATGTGTAGTATTTGACTTTGGCAAAAGTGCCTTCATCGCGGGTCCCGAGCTAGTTACCGGCTTTGAAATAATTTTCGATACACCCCAGCGCTGCATGTGGATGTCTTCAAAGACCATGGATTCTTTCCCATTGGGGATGACTCTTCATCCGTACGTCGCTCAGCAGGTATGCTCAGGCTTATTTCCTGAAAAAGTTGTGGGAAGCTCGATTCTAATGGATTTGACATCGCGTTTCTGAAGAAATTGGTAATTGGTATACCAATATATAACAAACTATATATGAAACCAAAAATTGGGAGAGTTTTTTTGTTTTTTCCCACAAAAAAAATTTTTTTCACCCTGCAATAGGCTATCTGTGGACGTACACGAAACACAATTACGCATTTGATCATAATATTTCATACATTGGGAATATGTCCAAGAATATAGGTATAAAAGAGCTGGCAAAAATCGCCAATGTCTCCATCGGAACCATAGATAGGGTACTTCATAACCGCCAGGGCGTGTCGGAAAAGACGCGGCAGCGGGTACTTGCGCTCATCGAGCAGCATGACTACAAACCCAACCTGCTGGCCAAACATCTGGCCTCCCGCAAGCAATTTAGCATCGCGGTGCTTATGCCCGCCAGCGAAGACAATCCTGTCTGGCAGCCCTATGTACAGGGCATTGAAAAAGCAGCACGTGATATGGAAAAATTTTCTGTCACAGTAGACCATTTGCCCTTTGACCAATATGACCCTCAAAGTTTTGAAAATGCCGCCGAAGGCGCATCTGCCTATGACGCCCTCCTCATGGTCCCCTTGTTTGAAAAGGCCGCGATGCGGCTGAAGGACAATTTTGCCCGGCAAGGCAAAAGTTGCCTTTGCTTCGACACCAACCTCCCCGAAGGGGATGAGCACCTCTTCATAGGGCAACATGCCTTCCAGGCTGGCAGGCTGTGCGCCAGTTTGCTCAACTATACTGTTCCGGCTGATCGCTCCCTTTTATTGGTCAACCTCGGCCGTAAGGCCGGCTATCACCTCAATTTTTGGGGAAGGGAAAATGGCTTCAATAGCTTTTTCAAAGGAAAAGATGCCCCCCAACGCAAGCTCATCGCCTACGAAGGCCCCATCGAGCAGGCCAACCACCTGGAGCAGGGAATAGCAGAAATCCTGCAAAAGTCGCCCAATATAGGCGGCATATACGTCCCCAACTCACGCGTCTACTGGGTCGCACACATCCTGGAGCAGCTACAACGCACAGACCTGATCCTATTGGGTTTTGACCTGATTCCCGAAAACAAAAAGTACCTAAAAAGAGGTACAATTGACTTTCTCATCAATCAACATCCTGAAAACCAGGCCTATAGAGGCGTGGAGTGGCTTATGCAAAGACTTGTCTTTGGAGAAAAGGCCGAGCCGGGTAGCACACCGATTGATGTGGTGATGCGGGAAAATCTGGAGGAATAGAAAGTCGGCAATACAGCTCAACACTTTTTTGTAGTTTCGCAGCTTCAAAAAAACAGAAAATGATTTCAGTTGACAATTTAGCCGTAGAGTTTGGAGGAACAACTTTGTTCAGTGAGGTATCTTTTGTGATCAATCCCAACGACAAGATTGCCCTCATGGGAAAAAACGGTGCCGGTAAGTCCACCATGATGAAGATCATAGCCGGTGTACAAACGCCTACGCGCGGCCATGTGCGGGCACCCAAAGAGGCAGTGATTGCCTACCTGCCGCAGCATTTGCTGACGGAGGACAATTGTACCGTTAGGGAGGAAGCTGCCAAGGCCTTTCAGCATGTCTTTGACATGCGTGACGAGATGGAGCGACTCAACCGTGAGCTGGAAACCCGTACCGATTATGAGAGCGATGCCTATATGGAGATCATCGAAAAGGTCACGGACCTGGGCGAAAAGTATTACCTGCTGGAGGAGGTGAATTATGATGCAGAGGTGGAAAAAGCCTTAAAAGGATTGGGTTTCAGGCAGGAAGATTTTACCCGACAAACCCATGAGTTCAGCGGCGGCTGGCGGATGCGCATTGAGCTGGCGAAAATATTGCTGCAAAAACCGGATTTGATTTTGCTCGATGAGCCTACCAACCACATAGACATAGAGTCTGTGATCTGGCTGGAGGATTTTTTGATCAACAAAGCCAATGCAGTGGTGGTCATATCGCACGACAGGGCTTTTATCGACAATATCACCAACCGCACCATAGAGGTCGCGATGGGGCGGATATTTGACTACAAAGCCAATTATTCGCATTACCTGCAATTGCGGGAAGAGCGGCGCGTGCATCAGATCAAAGCCTATAAGGAGCAGCAAAAAATAATTGCCGATAATATGGCATTTATCGAGCGCTTTAAAGGCACTTACTCCAAGACCAACCAGGTGGCTTCCCGAGAGCGCATGCTCGAAAAAATGGAGATCATCGAGATCGACGAAGTCGATACCTCAGCGCTCAAACTGCGGTTCCCGCCCGCTCCCCGTTCGGGCCAATATGCCGTGACCGTCAAGGAAGTTTCCAAATCTTATGATGAACTCGTCGTTTTTAAAGGCGCGAATATGTCCATTGAGCGGGGTGAAAAGGTATCTTTTGTCGGGCGAAATGGGGAAGGGAAATCGACCATGATCAAAGCGATTATGGGAGAAATCGAGGTGCAAGGCACCTGCCAGTTGGGGCACAATGTGCAAGTGGGCTATTTTGCCCAAAATCAGGCCTCCCTATTAGATCCCGAATTGACCATCTTCCAAACGGTGGATGAGGTCGCCAAAGGCGACATACGCTCGCAAATCAAGCATATCCTGGGAGGGTTTATGTTTAGCGGAGACGATATAGACAAAAAAGTCAGCGTCTTGTCCGGAGGCGAAAAAACGCGCCTCGCCATGGTCAGGCTCCTCCTGGAGCCCGTCAACCTGCTCATCCTCGATGAGCCGACCAATCACCTGGACCTGCGCTCCAAAGACGTGCTCAAGGAAGCCCTGCTTGCCTTTGACGGCACGCTCATCCTGGTGTCGCACGACAGGGACTTCCTGCAAGGCCTCTCCCGAAAGGTATTCGAATTCAAAGACCAGCGCGTCATTGAGCACTTTGAAACGATAGATGAGTTTTTGGAAAGAAATCGGATCAAGAGCATCGCGGAGATGAATCTGGGTTAAGGCTGGTGGGGAGGCCCCCTAAATACCCGGACAAGATTACAAGACATATCCACAGAAAAGGGTATTTCTTCCTCTAAATTCGCCATTCCATAGGCTTTGGAAAAAATAACTGCCCCACTCTGAATCACACCAATAGCGCTGCCTTGTTTGGTAATATTCATCTTGGGCTAGATTGATTTCCCTCAATATAGACAAAAGGGAGCATCCCTATTCACACACCACCCCTTCCAATCCCGCCACCGGCAATGCCGGGCTCACAAAGGGAATCCCCAGATTCATGCCACGCAGGATCAGCAGCGTGGCAAAGATCAGGACAAAGGCATGCATCACAGGCCGCAGGCGGCTTCGCCAGGCTGGCTTGATCCAGCCGCCCAGCAGGCTGACGCTCAGCATAAGCGGCATGGTGCCGATACCAAAAAGCGCCATATAGCTGGCCGCGTCCAGCACATTGCCGGAGATGGCCGCGCCGGATAGCGCGAGGTAAACAAAGCCACAGGGGAGGAAGCCATTGAGCAGGCCAATGCTGAGGGTAGCATGGGGGCTGGGGTTGCCGAGGCGGCGGGCGAGGGCTTTGCGCAGGCGCAGCATAAGCCTGTCGAGAAAGGGAAGAGCGAGAAATCGTTTCTCATTGTTGAGGGAGAGCAGGCCTGCTATGAGCAGGGCGACGCCCAGGGCGATGGAAAGCCCCTGCTGGTAGCCGCTGAAAGCGATGCTTTCCCCCAATAATCCCACCACCACACCCAGCAGGATGTAGGTCAGCGTCCTCCCAAAGTTGTACAGCAATCTGCTGCCCACATAAGCGGCACGGCCGCTATAAGCCTTTGGCAATGCCAAAGCGATGGGGCCACACATGCCGACACAGTGAAGGCTACTGAAGAGTCCGGTGAGGAATGCTAAGAGCATCGTTTTGCGTTTTTTCTAGTCTACATGCTTAAGTTTCTTGTCTCGCCTCTCTGCTCTCTGCTCTCTGCTCTCTGCTCTCTGCTCTCTGCTCTCTGCTCTCTGCTCTAAAGAACTACACTTTTCTCAAAATAGTAAGCCTTCCCACCAGATGTCCAGTCAATCTGCAAAATCCACCTGCCTTTGGGATAAGGCTCCGATGAAAAAACATGCTGATTGCTGGAGTCCATCTCAAGGTCTATGCTCACATCAAGATGTGAGTTAGAAGGGCGATACAGCTGTATCTTGCCTTCTATCCCCTGCATATCTGCAGGAAATTGCAGCGCGACTTGCTGCTCGCTGGCCTGATAAGTCAGGCTGACCGCCTGGGTCATTTCCTGTGCATTGCGCACTTTTTGCATGTGGTCATTGTGCTGAAGCTCAGCACCGTAGTAGTCTTCTTTCACCATGTGAAACTCCTCCGAGGATGCTTTAAACACCATAAAGAGTATCAGCATCACAAAGCCGCTATAAAGCGCTACGATTTTCCATCCCCAACTTATTTTCATGATTTTTTGAGTTTCGAGTTTCGGGTTTTGAGTTTCGGGTTTCGGGTTTCGAGTTTTGGGTTTCGGGTAATCCGCTCATCTCCTCATCTACATAGGTCCTAAAAAGGTCGTCTTTACTTCATCCAGTTTTTTGTCGCCGGAGAAAACGCCGAGGACAATCTTCGTCTTCATGCCATCGAGCGATCCGGGCGGAAGCTCAACGAAAAAGGGGCGTTTGGTGATGTCCCTCGCCGTTACCTGTAGTTCTTTGCCTACCATTTTGACTACCCCATTTTCCAGGTTCATGACTTTGATGGTAAGGGGAAAATCCTTTTGGGTTTTGTTGACAATCTGTAGGTTGTAGAGATTGGAGACGGTACTGTCATTGGGCATGGTGTAAAAGGTGCCTTTGGCCCTGAGTATGGTCGCCTCTACGTCTGAGCGGGTGCTCAGCGAAAAACTCAAAAATGCCATCAATCCGATCAACACCACGGTATAGGCGATCATTTTGGGGGTGTATTTGAATTTTTTGCCCAAAGCGATATTGTTCATGGAGGCAAAACGGATCAGGCCTCTTTTGAAGCCTACTTTGTCCATGACATCGTCACAGGCGTCTATACAGGCCGTACAATTGACACATTCCAATTGTGTACCGTTGCGGATGTCTATGCCCGTAGGGCAGACCTGTACACAGAGGCTACAATTGATACAATCGCCTTTGTTGGCTTCCTGGCGATCTTCGTTTTTGCGAAAAAGGTCTCTCGGCTCTCCGCGTACATTGTCATAAGCCACGACGATGGAATCCTTGTCCAGCAATACGCCTTGCAAACGGCCATAAGGACAGATCGCAATACATGCCTGCTCACGCAGGTAAGCAAAAACAAAGAAGAAGATACCGGAGAAAATAAGGACGAAGGTAAAATTGCCCATATTTTCAGCTGGCCCTTCCGTGATGATTTTGGATAACTCCTCCGTGCCTACCACATAGGCCATGACGAGATTTCCTATCAAAAAGGAAATAAGGGCAAAGAGGGTATATTTGAGGCTTCGCTTACTGATTTTTTCGGCATCCCATGCCTGCCGGCTAAGCTTGCGTTGCTTGGGTGCATCGCCTTCGATCAGGTATTCTATCTTCCGGAAGACCATCTCCATAAATATGGTCTGAGGACATGCCCAGCCACACCAAACCCGCCCAAAGGCCACAGTAAACAAAATGATGAATACCATGAAGGTAATCAAGGCCAGTGCAAACAGGTGAAAATCCTGAGGCCAAAAGGTCAGGCCCAGAATGATAAACTTGCGTTCCAGCAGGTTAAACAGGAACATGGGTTCGCCATTGATGCGGAGAAAAGGACCAACAAAAAGGCCTATGAGCAGGATCACTGCTACAATGGCCCTATAGGTATGCATGCGCCCTTTGGGCTTTCTGGGATAGACCCACTTCCTGTGACCATCCTCATCAACCGTACCGATGGTATCCCGGTAGGCATCATAATCAATAATGGGAGCTTCTTTGCCTGTTTTCATGACAATAAATATTTTGTGAGAGTATTATCTGGTAGGCAGTATTTAGTAAACAGTTGGCAGTTATAACCCAGCTGTGGCCTGCACGCTATCCACTGCCGGCTGCGAACTTCCTGCAGGGGTGTATAACTCTCCCTCTGGCTCTTTGGGGTCTGGAGGATTGGTACCTGCAAAGGTCATGATATAGCTGGATACCTCTGCCATTTCTTTGGCACTCATCTGGTCCTCCCAGGCTATCATCTGTTTGCCTTCCACACCGTATTTGATGGTTCTGAAGACATCTTTGATGTCTCCTCCATGGAGCCAATAATCGTCGGCCAGGTTGGGGCCTATGCTTCCGCCGCCGTCAACCCTGTGACATGCTGCACACAGCATTTCGAAGACCTCTTTTCCCGCTGCCAGGGAAACCCCATCCGTCAACATCACGACAGTGTTTTCGTCCGTAGAATTTGCCTGCTGTTCCTGGTATTTGGCTTTTGCGACAGCAGCAATTTCCATTTCTTCCTCGTACATCTCTTTGGAAGGCTCATGCCAGACAAACCAGTACACTAAAGCATAAACAATCGTCAGGTAAAAACCATATTTCCACCAGGGCGGGAGGTTGTTGTCCAACTCGCGAATACCGTCATACTCATGGCCGAGGTCGATGGAGTCTTCATCTTCCAGGGCGACATTATCTGTGAGTATGTCTTTAAACCAGGCCCAGCTCAGGATGGCTGGTCCCATTTTGGGAATTTCTTTCCCCTGAGCTTTCAGCTCAGCAATTTTGGCTACTTCTCTTTCCTTCTGGTTGTTTTGTACCAATATAAACAGGAGAATAACCAACAAAAGAGCGACCAGTGCCAATGCGACAATGGCAAACAGAATCACATTCAGTACCTCATCAGCCGTAACGCCAGAAGCAGATGCTTCCTGTCCAAAGGCAAGCCCAGCACTTAAGCTGAAGCCGCCAAATAATAAAGATGATTTATATAAACGAGACATAATTTCAAGTTTGGGGAGGTTAATCCAGTTTGTTGAAAGGGGTTTGCGGGGCATCATCATCCATGGGCAAACTTGCCAGGTAGTTGATGCCTTTTTTATCCATTCGAATCACCCAAATAAATAGCATCACAAAAAAGATAAAGAAGATCAAAAATGCGATGACCGGAAAAAGGGAGATGTCGGGGAGAGATCTGAGGATTGCTTTATACATGATTGGAAATCGTTTCGGGTTTTGAGTTTCGGGTTTTGAGTTTCGGGTTTTGAGTTTTGAGTTTTGAGTTTTGGGAACCACATGGAACCCAAAACCCGAAACCCCAAACAATCTTTACTTCTTCTCGGCCGCTACTCCATCCACGCCGAGGCGTTGGAGATAGGCGATCAGTGCTATAATTTCACTTTCGGCTACCACCGCATCAGGATTTCTCTTAAGCAGCGTAAGCTCTTTTTTGATATCCGCAGTGATTTCCTGCGCCTGCTTCATGAGTTCCTCATTGGCGATTTTGTCATAGCCTTCTTCATAAGGCACACCCAGGGTCTGCATAGCGCGGATCTTCTTAGGCGTGGATTCGAGATCAAGCTCACTATCAAACAGCCAGGTATAGGAAGGCATGATAGATTCTTCCACCACAGTCCGTGGGTCCAGCATGTGTTGCCAGTGCCAGTAATTGGACTTTTTGAGTTTGCCGGTACCTTCACGGGCCAGGTCTGGTCCTGTGCGCTTGGATCCCCACTGGAAGGGGTGATCATACACAAACTCTCCAGACTTGGAGTAGGGACCATATCTCTCAGTCTCAGAGCGGAAAGGACGTATCATCTGGCTATGGCAGACATAGCAACCCTCCCGGACGTAGAGGTCACGTCCCTGAAGCTCCAGCGGAGTGTAAGGAGTAACTGTTGCGATTTTAGGCACATTGGACTCGACCATAAAGGTAGGCACCAACTCTACGATACCACCAATGGAGATGAGCACAAGTGAACCTACCAACATCTGGACAGGGCGGCGCTCAATCCAACGGTGCCAGTGCTCGTTTTTATGCTTCTTATATGCCTTAGGTAATGCAGGTGCTTCGGCTTCTTCATAGCGTAGCAGTTTCCCTTTACGTATGGTCTTGATGAGGTTGTAGATCATCATACAAGCGCCGATTACATAGAGGGTTCCACCTATGGCTCGCATCCAATACATGGGCAGAATCTGAACGACCGTTTCGAGGAAGGTTTTGTACTCAAGAAATCCACCCTGATCAAAGTCTTTCCACATCTCAGCCTGGGTAAAACCAGCCCAGTATAGCGGAACGGTATACAGGATGATACCCATCGTACCTATCCAGAAGTGCTGATTGGCGAGTTTTTTGGAAAAAAGCTTAGTGCCAAATATCCGTGGCAACAAATAGTAGAGGATACCAAAAGTCAGAAAGCCATTCCAGCCCAGGGTACCCACATGCACATGGCCGATAGTCCAGTCTGTAAAGTGGCTGATAGCATTCACTCCTTTAAGAGAAAGCATCGGGCCTTCAAAAGTGGCCATACCATAAGCTGTTATGGCTACTACCATAAACTTGAGGGTCGGATCATTGGCGACACGGTCCCAGGCACCACGCAGGGTGAGCAGACCATTCAACATACCTCCCCAGGAAGGAGCAATCAGCATGATAGAAAAGACCACACCCAATGACTGAGCCCAGTCAGGCAAAGAAGTATATAATAAGTGGTGTGGGCCTGCCCATATATAAATAAAAATCAGCGCCCAGAAGTGGATAATCGATAAGCGATATGAAAATACCGGGCGATTGGAAGCTTTAGGAATAAAGTAGTACATCAGGCCCAGGTAAGGCGTAGTCAGGAAAAATGCAACTGCATTGTGTCCATACCACCACTGTACCAGCGCATCCTGCACACCTGCGTAGAGCGAATAACTTTTCCAGAACTCAACCGGAAGCTCCATGCTATTCACGATGTGAAGGACAGCTACCGTCACCCAGGTAGCGATGTAAAACCAAATAGCCACATATAAGTGGCGCTCACGACGCTTGATGATCGTCATGAACATATTCAGGCCAAAGATCACCCAGACAAGGGTGATAGCGATGTCAATTGGCCATTCCAGTTCTGCATACTCCTTGCCCGTGGTAATGCCCAGCGGCAGGGTGATCAGCGCTGCAACAATAATCAGTTGCCAGCCCCAAAAGTGCAGATTGCTCAATGCCTTGCTATACATGCCTGTCTTGAGCAGGCGTGGCAGTGAGTAATACACACCCATAAAAATACCATTGCCCACAAAGGCAAAAATGGCAGCATTGGTGTGTAAAGGTCGAATTCTACCAAAACTCAACCAGGAAATACCATCGGTGAGTTCAGGTAGGACCATTTCGAAAGCAGCAAGCAGGCCTACAAGAAAGGCCGCTATACCCCAGAAGATTGTCGCATAAGAAAAATTGCGGACAATCACGTTGTCATAAGCAAATCGCTCCAGGGTAGGGGCGGCCTGCTGAGTTGTGATTGGAGGGTTTTCTGTCATGAGTCTTGACTATTACGATGAGATTCAGCATCCTCAAAAAGCATGCGTACGGAAGGCGTATAATCGTCTTCATACTGGCCATTTCGGATAGCCCATAGAAATGCCACCAGAAAACCGATGGCTACGATCAAACTAAATCCGATAAGGATGAACATGGCGCTCATAATGAAAAAATCTTAATTGAATATTTTGAACAAAAGTATAGGAGCCGCCGTATGAGGCGCAAAGCGAATGTCATGGCTGGGATTGATTTTTGTCATCCCTTCTCCAAATCTTGTAAAAATCTTATCAAAATGAAAGCGTGCTTCTCATTTTGGTCAAAAGTACGAAGCGTGCAAAAACCAACAAATCGTTCATTATCAACAACTTACAAAAAATTGGCATGATGGGAATACCATTTGCATATCACATCGTACAGTCAAAAATTACGCTTTACTAAACCATGAAAAACATGAAAAAACTTGGCATCTTAGTGACAACAGTCACCCTAATGCTTTCCCTGATCTCTTGTAATCAGAAAAAACTGGATCAACTTGAAAGTCGCAACTCTGAGTTGAGTGACATCAATACCCTGCAAGACTCCTTGCTCAACGACTTCATGATGTACTTCAATGAATTTGAAGACAACCTGGAGATGATAAAAGAGCGAGAGGCTATCATCAGCATGAGCACCACAGATCCTGAATTTCAGGAAGACAGGAAGGGCAAAGTCCTCGAAGACATCCAACTCATCAATAGTTTGTTGGTACAAAACAGAAGTATCATCGACAGCCTTTCCCAAAAACTGGAAGGCAGTGAAGGCCGCGTCAGAGAATTTCGCCGCACCATCGCCCGCCTGAATAAAAGGCTGGATGATAAATCTTCTGAAGTAGACAACCTGAAAGGGAAGCTGGAAGAAATGAATTTCGCTGTAACATCACTCAATGCAAAGGTGGATACGCTCTCACGCGTCAGCAGCAGCCTGCGTCAACGCTCGGCCAATCAGTTGGCTCAGATAGAGAAGCAGGAAGGCCGTATTTCAGAGCAAAGTGAAAAAATCGCCTTCCAGACCAAAAGCCTCAACACGGCTTTCTACGTCACCGGTACCAGCAAAGAGCTGAAAGATCAAAACGTCATTGATAATACCCGTGCGAAAACCATCAGTGCAACTTTTGATGCCAGCGCATTTACGAAAATCGACATCACTGCTGTGCAGGAGATTCCTCTGGTTGAAGCCAAAAAGGCAAAATTGCTGAGCGTGCATCCGGAAGGCTCTTATGTTTTCCAGGAAAATACGGGAAGCAAAAGTGTGGAAAGCCTCAAAATCACACAGCCAGAGAAATTTTGGAGTACTTCGAAGTACCTGGTTGTAGTAGTGAATTAACAACACCCTACTTAGGCATACACATCTCTAAATAAGAACGGAAGTGTTTTAGTTGGGAGTCTGCGTTTGACGTAGGCTCCCGGCTTTTTTTATGCCCTTTTTTATCCTTAGATTTAACAGGAAAAATGAAAACACTTCTTATGAATAAACATCTTTCCCTCTCACTTATCCTTGCTGTTTTTGCTGGAATGACCTTTTTTTCCTGTCAATCCGACCCGCAGCAAGCTGCCACTGATGCTGCTCCGCAGCTCGACTCCGCTTTCCTTGTTCAGACCGTGGCTGAACTCTCCTCAGACACCTATCAGGGCAGAATGCCCTTTAGCGAGGGCGAGCGTCGCACGCTTGCCTATCTTCAATCTCAGATGCAGGCCATCGGCCTGCAACCCGGCAATGGCGAAAGCTATTTCCAGGCAGTGCCCATGGTAGAGATCACCGGAGTGGCTGCCCCGCTGATGCAGGTAAAAGGCCATGGCAAAACACTTGATTTTGAACTCGGAGAAGAATACGTGGCTCAAAGCCCGCAAGTGAAGGAAAATATTAGCATAGAAGACGCAGAGCTGGTTTTTTGTGGGTTTGGCATCCATGCCCCGGAGTATGGATGGAATGACTTTGAAGGCATAGACATGAAAGGGAAAATCGCTGTTGTCATGGTAAATGACCCCGGTTATGGTACCACTGACAGCACTTTTTTCAAAGGAAATACCATGACTTACTATGGTCGTTGGACCTACAAATTTGAAGAAGCAGCCCGTCAGGGTGCTGCGGGAGTGCTTGTCATCCATGAAGCCGGCGCTGCCGGCTATCCCTGGTTTGTGGTCAAACGCTCCGGCAGCGGCGCGCGTCTCTACCTCGAAAGCGAGGACAACAATGCATCGCTTTGTGCGATGCAGGGCTGGATCTCTACCCCGGCAGTCAAAGAACTGCTGGCAGCTGCGGGCCATGAGCCCGATGCAGTATTTGCCCAGGCAAAAGCCAAAGGCTTTAAAGCCCTTCCGCTCGGCATGAATGCCAGCACTTCTATCCAAAACAGCCTCAAACACGATGTGTCACAAAATGTCGCCGGATTGATTCGCGGAAGCGAGCAGCCCGATGAGTATATCATCTACTGCGGCCATTGGGACCACATGGGCATAGCTGCGCCTGTAGATGGCGACTCGATCTACAATGGTGCCCTGGACAATGCCAGCGGAACCTCTACGGTGCTCACCCTGGCAAAAGCTTTTGTCAATGCACCGGCGAAGCCTAAGCGTTCGATACTCTTTTTGCTGGTTACAGCAGAAGAGCAGGGCCTTTTGGGCTCTGCTTATTATGCACAACATCCTATTTATCCGACCAAACAAACAGTGGCGGCCCTCAATATGGACGGAATGAATATTCTGGGGGCAATGAAAGACATTACCATCACAGGTTATGGACAGTCTGAGCTGGAAACGATGGCAGAAGAAATCGGAAAAACACAAGGCCGCTATGTGCTGCCCGATCAGGAGCCTGAAAAAGGCTTTTACTTCCGCTCAGACCATTTCAACTTTGCCAAAGTGGGCATCCCTGCCATCAATGCCAAAGGCGGCTACGACCACCTCGAAAAAGGACGCGAATACGCCATGCAAAAGAAGAAAGACTATACCTATAGCCACTACCACCGTCCTTCAGACGAGTTCAGACCCGATGAATGGGATTTTGCAGGGATGTTCCAGGATATGGAATTGTATTATTTGCTGGGATCGCAGTTGGCAAATAGCAATAAATGGCCTTCATGGAAAGAAGGCTCCGAATTTAAAGCTGCCCGCGTAGCGGATGGAAGGTAATCCTGATTCAAAAATCATAAATCCTTGTTCCTTGTTCGTCAATCTTTACAGATTAAAGAATGTCGAACAAGGATATTTGATTTTTAATCGGTATTCGCTTAAGTAAGCCTTACTTCAACTGCGGTGGGGCCTTTTTGGCCCATTTCTACTTCAAAAGTCACTTTGCTATTTTCTCCAATGTCTTCCAGGGTATTGTTTACATGAACAAAAACACGCTCTTGTGTTTCCAGGTCATTGATGAATCCATAGCCTTTTTCTTCATTGAAATAGGTCACAACTCCCTTTCTGATAGGATCAGGTCTGTCTGCCGGATCCAGTTTGGGGGTGCTGATTTCGATATTCTCAAGCTTGATCTTTTTCTTTTTGGTCGGATCGGGCGGTGTGTCAACGATGTTGCCATCTTCATCAACATATGCCAACATATCTTCCAAACTGCCGGATGACTTGTTTTCCTGGCGGGCTAATTTTCTTGCTTCTTTGTCTTTCTTTTTTCTTTCTTTCTTTTTGCGTACTTCTTTTTTATTAAAAGTCTCTTTTGATCTGCCCATAAATTGTTTTTTAGTATAAATAAAAAGGTGATGTAAAAAATCCCGACCATGCTTTGCATGCCTGTTGTCAATACATATGCGGGACAAGTAATACAAAGATGCGAATTTTGATGAATAAATTCTCTATCTACTGCTTCAAATGATAAATTCAGAGGCTTAGCAAGCGTTTTCTGTCGATTTGATCGTTTTGTTTGTTAACCTTTTCTTTTTTTTGTCATTCCCTTATGACGAAATATCATTTTAACGGAAACCTACTATACTCTATGTTTTACATGAAAAGCATCCTGGGAAAATACAATTTGGCATCTCGCAACAGTTTTCTGTGTTTAGTCGCGGTTTGTCTATCCATTTTTACCCTTCCAGCTCAAAATCTTACAGATGTGCTCCGGCAGGAAACCCGCCTCAACCAGGTCTACCAGCAGCACGGCCTCAGCGGCCAGGGCGTCATCCTGGCCATGATCGAACGCGGTATTGACTACCGCCATCCCGACTTCATCGATGCCAGCGGCAAGACCCGCATCGCCTATATCTTCGATATGACGGACCCCTCCGGGGCCAATGACCCCAACAACACCTACGGTGTAGGGACCATCTACAGCCGCAGCCAGATAGATCAGGCCCTGACTTCCGGCAATGTACTCGCCACCATGGACCGCTATGGACATGGCACAGCCTGCACCGGCATAGCCGCCGGAGATGGTTCCGCAGTCACAGGCTCGCCCTACCCGGGTGTGGCACCAGGAGCCACTATCATCTCCGTGAAGCTGATCAACGATCCCTTCCCTGCGGGAAGCGGTCAGCCCGCTCAGGCATGGTTTTATGAGCAGTCCTATCTGCCAATCGCCTTGCAATTTGTCAAGGACAAAAGCACAGAGTTGGGGCTTCCTTCGGTAAGCCTCATGAACCTGGGTTCTATCGGAGGGCCCACCGATGGTACAAGTGATATTTGCCGGGCAATGGATGGTTTTGTGGGGCCGGGAAGGCTGCTTGTTTGTGGCGTAGGAGACGACGGAGGCGCAGATAATCATGCTGAAATGACCCTCACACAGGGAAATTCTGATGAATTTGAGATCAGCAAAGGCGAGGCAGGGAACCTGCGTTTTGAAGCCTGGTATGATGGAAATGATCGTTTTGATGTAACCATCATCCGCCCCAATGGCAGCCAGGAAGGCCCTTTTGCAGGCCCGGCAGCCAACAATGCCATAGCCTGGCAGCAACTTACAGGGATCAGCATATATCACAATGGCGCGGACCGCGATTTTTCCAGTTCTACCAATGGCAAGCGTCAGTTGATGATTGATTTCACGGGTGCTACGGGCACCTATAAAGTCAAGCTGAGCGCTACAGCCGTCAGCAACGGCAAAATAGACGCCTCCCTCAATCCATCCACATATTACAACAACAATGCATTTTCCAGCCATATCGTCGCTGGTTTCAGCATCAACGATTTTGCTTCTGCTACGCAGGCACTTGTTCCTACAGATTATGTCCATAGCAATAGCTATAAGGACATCAACGGCGCGGCTCGCAGCCGCAATGAAGGCGCTCCGGGGGAGCTTTGGACAGGTAGCAGCAGCGGCCCCACGCTGGATGGCCGCCTCGGCGTAGATATCGCCGTTCCCGGCGAGTTGAATGTCGGCGCTTATAGCGCCGGGACATATTACAGCCGTTTTTCCCACCTGCTGGTGGAGGGTGGAAATAGCCTCTACGGCATCCAAAATGCCGTGAGCGGGGCCGCCCCTGTGCTTACAGGCATGCTTGCCCTGATGCTCGAAGTCAAACCCGATCTCAGCACACAGGAAGCGCGGGACATCCTGCATCAAACTGCGCGCAGCGATGCCTTTACAGGCATGACACCCACGCCCGACTGGGGCTATGGCAAGCTCGATGCGGCTGCGGCCATCACCGCAACACTCAGTTTGCTCGGCATGGAAAATGAAACATTTGCCAGCCTGGGCATCCAACTATTCCCAAATCCCGCTCAGGAAATCGTATATTATCGCTGGGATAGGCTCAGCCATGGAGAAGCAGAGCTTGAGCTGATGGATATGTCGGGCCGCTCCTTGCGGCGCTATATGATCGGCGAAAACGCCGGACAGCTGCATGTGGGAGAATTTGAAGCAGGAGTATATCTGCTCCGTTTAAAGACAGAAGATCAAATCGCCTGGATGAGGCTGGTATTGAAATAAAGCTTAGGATGAAAACAGTAGAAGAGTACATCGCCACATTTCCCCTTGAAACACAGGATATTCTACATCAAATCAGAAAGACAATCAGGCTAGCTGCACCGGATTCAAAAGAGACCATCAGCTATGGAATGCCCGCATACAAACTTCAGGGCAAACCACTTGTCTTTTTTGCCGCTTACAAAAAGCATATCGGCTTTTATGCTACACCCACAGGGCATGAAGCATTTGCCAAAGAACTTTCCGTGTACAAACAAGGGAAGGGTTCGGTCCAGTTTCCGCTGGACAAGCCCATGCCTTTGGATTTGATCAAAAGGATTACTGAATTCAGGGTGGCAGAGAATTTGACGAAAGGGTAAAAATTCATTTAAATCTTGCTCCACTCCCCTACCCCATGAAAAACATAAGTTCTTTGGCCATCCTGTTAAGCCTTTTCCTTTCCCTTCTCTGCCACAAAGCCTCTGCCCAGGCTTTCTTCGTTCACGGCACCAATTCCAGCAACAAAAGCTGGAATGAGGATATCCGGGCTGAGATCAGAGATATATTTGGCCATAAAGGATATGCCGATAGCATCGAGTTGGTGGCATGGAGCGGGGCGAACAATACCCAGGCCCGGAAAGAAGCAGCAGCGGAGCTGCTGGAGCATATATCAAAGCATATTCGTGAGGCTTGCATCACGATAGTAGGCCATAGCCATGGCGGAAATGTCGCCCTTTGGGCGAGTGGGCAGATGCGGGAAAGATTGGGCGATGAGGTGACAATCAACTTTGTCACGCTCAATACGCCTTGCGTCCTGGGGGGCGCAGTCATGGCGGATACAAGCATCCGGCAGTACCATATCTATTGCCCTCATGACCTGATCGTCCCGCGAGGCGGCTTCAACAAAACGGGAATCCAGCTTGCTGGAGGAGATAAGCGGGTTTGGCCGGGCGTACCCAACGGAGGCGAATTTTCCTTTCCAAAGGATTTTGGCAGCGGCAAAGAGGGTTCATCGAAGGGCACTTTCGCATCCGCCCGCCATAATATCCTCTACAAAGACCAATACAGATTCAAGGGCCTGAAACCCAAAATAAACCTATCTTGCCATAAGGGGCAACTTCCCAAAAATGTAGCCCAATGGGCGCCTTTGCTGCGGGAGGTTTTGAGGGAAAAACCTTAGATGATATGCAAATTCTACTAACAGGAGGATCAGGAACCGTCGGCAGAGAAGTACTCAAACTACTCTCTCAGCAAAGCAATATTCACCTCACCGCCTTTGATATAAAGACCCGAAAGACACAGAAAGCTTATAAGCCTTACCTGGATAAGGTCAGCGTTGTGTATGGAGATTTATCAAAGCAGGAAGAAGTTGAGGCGGTGTGCAAAGGCATGGATTGCGTGATTCACCTGGCAGCCATTATTCCTCCTTTGGCTGACGAGAAACCGGACCTGGCTTATCAGGTCAATGTGGTGGGCACACAAAATCTGCTGAATGCCCTGGCTGCCCATTCACCTGACGCTTTTTTCCTCTATGCTTCCTCTGTCGCGATCTATGGTGACAGATTGGCTCAGCCAATGATTTATAAAAGCGATCCGCTTTTGCCCAGTGAAGGCGATGAATACGCCAAAACGAAAATACAAGCCGAACAATGGGTGACAGCCAGCCAGCTCGATTGGAGCATCTTTCGCCTGTCTGCCATCATGGGGATAGGAAATCACAAAGTTTCCGGCCTGATGTTTCACATGCCGCTGGATTCACCTATGGAAATAGCCAGTCCGGCAGATACGGCCCGGGCTTTTGTGCATGCCATCCCCAAAAGGGAACTTTTGTCAAAACAAATCTTCAACCTGGGCGGAGGCGAAAAGTGTAGAATCATATACCATGATTTTCTCTCCCGAAATTTTGAACTATTTGGTCTTGGAGCAGCGGATTTTCCAGCACACGCTTTTGCGGAAAAAAACTTCCATTGCGGATATTTTGCAGATGGCGACCAATTGGAAGAAATAGTTTCTTTCAGAAAGGACACGATGGAATCGTATTTTAAGCAAATAAAAGCTTCTATTTCCCCGCTCAGGAGGTTTATGACAAGTCTGTTTAAAAGCTTTATCAAGAAATATTTATTGAAACAGTCTGAGCCATATAAGGCATATCAGGAGAATGACAGGGAATTGAAAGCGAGATTTTTTGTGTGAAAAAAGCGCTACTCCCGCCGCAACGCATCCACCGGATTCGTCCGACTCGCCTTTAGCGCCTGTGAACTCACCGTCAGAAACGCAATCGCAACAGCGATCAAAGCCGCCACCAAAAAGATCCCCAGGCCGATCTGCGTGCGGTAAGCAAAGCTTTCCAGCCAGCTATCCATGAAGTAATACGCCAATGGCGCACTCAGCACAAAAGCGACGATCACCAGCTTGAGGAAATCTTTCGAAAGCAATCCAACGATAGAGGCAGAGGAAGCGCCCAGCACTTTTCGGATACCGATCTCGCGGGTCCGCCGCTCCGCGGAGAAGGCCGCCAGGCCAAACAGGCCCATACAGGCGATCAGGATCGCCAGCAGGGAGAAAGTCCCCGCAACTTTTCCCAGTTGCTGCTCTTTCTCATACATTTCTCCAAAAACCTCATCCATGAAGCTGTACTCCAGGGGCCGGACAGGATTAAAGGCCTGCCATTTTTTTTCCAAAAAGGCCAAAGTTTCGGGCAGATTATGTCCAGAGACGCGCACCAGCAGGTTGTTGTTGTAATAGGTGCCGCCAGCGATATGCATGATGACGGGATCGACTTCTTTGCGAAGTGAATTAAAGTGAAAATCACGCACCAGGCCGACGACACGGCCCGTTTTGACGACCTGACCCTGGTAATGGTAGCTAAGCGTCAGCTCCTGATTCAGCGGATTTTCCCAGCCCATCTTTTGGGCGGCGGCCTCATTGAGGAGAAATCCTTCCTGGGCGTCGGTGCCAAAATCCTCCGAAAAATCACGCCCGGCGACGATTTCCATGCCCATGGTTTTGACATGGTCGTGGTCATTCATGAAGTTGATGGCGATGCTCAGGCTATCGACCTGGGCCTGCTTGGGCTTGACTGGGAAGCCGTAATAGCCGCCTTTGGCGGGCAGGCCTGAACTGGCAGAGGCCGATATGATATCGGGATGTTGCACGATGTCTTTTCGAAAGGGCTCGATATTCGTTTGATTCGCCCGCTCTCTCAGCGGCAGGATCAGCAATTGCTCTTTGTCAAAACCTAGCCTCTTATTCTGGATATAATTGAGCTGTGCGTAAATCACGGCCGTTCCGATGATCAGGGCACAGGAAATCGCAAATTGAAAGATAACAAGCGCCTTGCGCAAGCGACCTGCACCCGAACCTTTGGCACTGCTTCCGCTGCCTTTGAGGGATTGAGAGGGATTAAATCTTGACAGGTAAAAAGCGGGATACATCCCTGACAATAAGCCCACAAACGCCAATAAACCTAAAGCCGCCAGCAGGAATTTTCCATTCACAAAAGACTGCCATTCCAGGTTTTTTCCCGAAAAATCATTGAATGCAGGCAGCACCAGCATGACCATCCCCGCCGCCAAAATCATGGCGATCAAGGTCATGATGACCGATTCACTCAAAAATTGACGCAGCAGCTGCCCGCGATGTGCTCCCAGCACTTTCCGCATGCCGACCTCTTTGGATCGGTCGATGGAATTGGCGGTCGCCAGGTTCATGAAATTGATGCAGGCGATCAGCAGGATAAAAGCCGCGATGGCGGCAAAGATGTAGACATACTGCATATCGCCATTGGCGGTGAATTCGCCTTCCCGTTCTGAATGCAGATGAATATCCGTGATAGGCTGAATGTGGAAAGTGCGGCTTTCCTTCAAATCGGCCCGAAGGTGGTTTTGGGGCACCTCATCCAAACGGGCTTGAATCGAGGCGATATCGCTCCCTTCAGGTAAAAGGGCATAGGTATACATCTCCGGATGAAACCAATTGTTGACCCAGGGCAAAACGGTCCGCAGGGTGGAATAGGACGCCAGATAGTCAAATTGTAAATGAGATTGCGTGGGAATGTCTTCCAGTACGCCCGTGACTTTGTAGTCGTTTTTGCCATCATCCCTGTGCACAGTCAGGATTTTTCCGATGGGAGAAAGGTCGCCAAAGAATTTTTGGGCTATCGTCTGTGTGATGACCAGGGTAAAAGGCTCATCGAGTGCCGTAGATGGATTTCCATCCAGCATGGTGAACCCAAACATCTCCAGCATGCTGGAGTCAGCATAGCAGAATTTATCCTCCTGAAACTTCTTATCTGTCCCGAAACTGACCAGAGAGCTGGCAGGATAAATCCTGCTGATATATTTCCAATCCGGAAAAACCGTCTGCAATACGGGCGTAAGCGCGCCATAGGTGGTCGCCTTTTCTGTCACCTTGCCTTCCTCATCCATCTGATTTTCCACTATCCTGACGATGCGGTCAGCATCCGCATGGAAGCGGTCAAAGCTCAACTCATCGAGCGTATACAGGCTGATCAGCACCGTACAGGCAATGCCAATGCCCAGGCCCAGCAGGTTGACAAGGGTGTACACTTTGTTGCGGACCATGTGCCGCCGGGCGATTTTGAGGTAGTGCTGGATCATGCTGTGATGGGTTGAGCGATTGAATGTCCAATTTACTCAATCCGACTCAAAATTGCTTTGAGAAATAAATGCTTATGGGGATATTGAGTTTGAATGTTTATTCTCGCTCTTTAATTATACAATTCTCATGACAGCACACGAAAAAGAAGCTATACAAACCCCATTCGAAACTTTTCTGATAGCTGAATACCAGGCGGTTCTGGAGCGATCCTTAAAATTTGAAGAAGTAAAGGCGAACCGCATTAATTTTTACCTCATCTTGCTAGGTGCGGTCCTCGCCGGTTTTGCAGCAGTCGTTGATACGCCTTTTATTCAGCTTAATATTTTCCCCTTTAGCATTGCTGTAGCATTATTTTTACTCATTCTGGGTTGGCAAACTTTGATGCACTCGGTGCAATATTCTATGGTGATAACTTCTCTGTACCGGGTTTCTGGTCGTGCGAGAAGGTGGTTTTTTGATAAAGACAATTCCATCGTTCCTTACCTGGCATTTGAGCCAGCAGATAATAAACCTGGCTTAAAAATCGGAAGCCTAAAAACGAATAAAACAAATTGGGGGGTTCAATCTCTTCTGTGGCGGGGTGGAGAACCCATTCTAATGACCACTAATGCTATATTAGCAAGCCTGATAATTGGGCTTGCTTTGATGTGGGGATTATCCATTTCATCTCTTTCGTTTCAAGAGATAAGTGCTATCGTTGCTATCTTTCTCCCCATCGGGATAGCAATCTGCTGGCAGTTGCAGGCATATCGTATAAAGGCTATTTTAGACAAGAGGCATGCAGGATTAAAGAGTAGAGAGTTTTTTGAAATGACCAAAGAGGAATATATAAGCCTTGTGGATCAGTATACTAAGAAGAAAGGGAAATGAGTTGAATTAATCGATGATCAATTTTTGTACTTCCTGCCGAGCTCCATTCTGTACCTGAAGGATATAGATTCCAGCTGGAACCAGGTCCAGTTTCAACTGTTGCTTTACCTTTTCACCCTCCTGAGTCAGGAAATGTTTTTTAAGAAGCGTTTTCCCATTCACATCCATCACCCGATACTGAAACTCATTTCCCTGAGCCACTGCCACCAGATTGAATGTTCCTGAGGACGGATTCGGAAAAACCCGCAAGCCCCAGGCGCTCAGATCAGCAGAAAAATGCACCTGCTGCCACTCCGAATAATGGCGTTCGCCATCCGCATCCACCTCTATGAGGCGGTAGAAGGAATAACCCAGATGCGGATCGTGATCCTCAAAATGGTAGTCTTTTATTTGGTTGCTATTGCCAAAAGCGTGGACCGTGGCGATATGCTCGGAGGGCATATTGGGGTTGACGACCCTTTCGATTTCGAAGTAATCGCTATTGACCTCGGAGAGGGTTTGCCACTGTAGGTCGACATACATGCCGTCGATGGCTTTCACTTCGAAATGTGTCATTTCGACGGGGAGGGCGGAGCCGATGCCTGTGCCATCAAACAGTATCCAGTTCAGGAAAAAAAGATTGCTGGGAGAAGCAGGATTTGTAAAAACAAAATAATAGGAATCTGTCCCGCCGGGATCAACGATGGAGAGCGTCACATTCTGGTAAGTGCTGAAGGAACCTGTGTTCGGAATAGTTGCAGTAGCCACCAGCGAAGCGCCTCCACTGGGCACACCTTTGTGGATTTCAATATTGCCGCCGGCGCCGCCTGCCGCTACGCGGAAAGTCACTGAAGTGATATTCAGCAGGTTCATCGGATCGAAGTAGATATAATCCCCATCGTCGATATCGACGATATCGGAGACGCTCAGCGCGTCTGCTGTGGCAGCAAGTGAGATGCCGCTGCTACCGGCAAAGTGCTCTGCCTGTTTCATTTTGGGATTCAAACGATGAATCGTGCTGGCTGTCAGGGAGCCTGTGCCGCTCGCTCCCTGATCGGTATAGCTGGATTGAAAAAGGTAGAAGAGTTCATCTTCTGTAGTCACATGGCCGGCTGCGCCGGCCTGAAAAGAGCCGCCACAGCTCTGATACTGACTCGATGGGTGGCCATGGCTGTCATGGCCCACAAGCACCTGATTGGTCAGTTGTGAACAGTTGATCGTGCTGGCCACCGTGCTGCCGTCCTCCGGATCGGTCGCCTGCACTTCAAACTGGATGAAGTCATCCCAGGCAAAGAATCCGCCATTGACCGGCTTGACGATCGTCACGCTGGGCTCGCTATTGCCTGCTGTAATCTGCAGGCTGGCAGTACCCGTCTTCAAGCCGGGATTGGTTACGGTAAGGGTGACGGTATATACGCCAGCGGCGTTGTAGGTATAGCTCGGGTTTACCGCGCTGGAACTGCCTACGCCATCCCCAAAATCCCAGGAATAGCTGATCGCACCTCCATCCGGATCATAAGATCCGCTGCCATCAAAGTTGACTGCCAAAGCAGTCGGACCATTGGTCTTGTCGGCATCTATCACCGCCACAGGCGACCGCCCACTGGGCGAATAATCGATCTTTACGATCCGCGAATTTGGATTCGCACCCCCGCCCCAGGCGAGGTCCCACTCCAGCACATACATGCTGCCGTCCGGCCCAAACTTCATGTCCATCGGACGAAGCCAGCTACGGGAAGGCATGAAAGGGTTGATTTTCAACACATTGCCATTTGCATCCAGCTTCACTTCCTTGATCCAGTTACGGGTCCAGTCCATGATAAAAAGCGTTTTGTCATAATAAGCGGGAAACTTATGGGCACTGCTCAATGTGCTGTCAAAGTGGTATAATCCGCCCCCTATGGCGGTCGCATTTCCTCCGCCCAACTCAGGCCATTCAGGGGTCGTTGTGGCTTTGTCCATCCACATCAGGGCAGGCTGTACTGCGGGCAAATTCTTTTTGCCGGTGCTGTTGGGCGAGTCATTGTACGGGCCCGCCGGGTCAAAGGCACTGCCGCTGGTGCCGGTCGCGAAATTGTAGTTGATATAGGCGGAATTATTTCCTGTGAAATAAGGCCAGCCATAGTTACCCGCGCTTTTGGCGAGGTTAAATTCGTCCTTGCCGATGGGTCCACGACTGGGGTTGGCGCTGACAGCGTCGGGGCCTACATCGCCCCATATCACCCAGTTGCGCAGGGTATCGATGGTAAATTTGAAAGGATTGCGCAAGCCCATCAGGTAGATCTCTGCCAGGGTAGAGTCGGTGGCGGGGAAAAGATTTCCTGCGGGAATGGTATAGCCGCCATTGATGGTGGCGGAAGGGGTGATGCGCAGGATTTTGCCGCGCATATCGTCGGTATTGCCGGAAGAGCGCTGCGCGTCGTAGATCTGGTTGCCGGGCTGCTCATCATGTGGCGAATAGGGATTTGCCAGGCCTGTGCCATAACTGGTATTATCTCCCGTGGAGATGTAGAGGTTGCCCTCATTGTCAAAATCCATGCAGCCGCCGGAGTGGATTTCCGCATCACGCTCGATGATATAGGAAAGTAATATTTCCTCTGAAGCCATAACCAGCTGATCGCCATTCACCTGAAAGCGGGAAACCCGCTGGGTGCCAGGACCTGTATTGCCCCAGTTGCCATCCTGATGGGTATAGTGCAGGTAAATATAGGGCCGGGTCGGAAACTGCCCGTCCAGAGCCATGCCGATCATGCCATTTTCTCCTCCAGGAAAAACTGCCACCCAGGCTGCCTGAACGGTGGTTCCGGTGGTGGGTTTATAAATATTCACTACCCCATTTTTTTGCACGTAAAAAACGCGCCCATCCGGAGCCACATCCATGGCCATGGGGTCGGTATTGTTATCGTCGAGGATGGTGACATTGAAATTGCTTTCAAGGGTCGCTCCAGCATCGCCAGCTTCCGCGCCAGCGGCCCACTCTATGCCTCCGAGCAGATGCTCGAGAAATTGAGAGTTGTTGTACATGGCAGTGGAACTGCCCAGGGAAGTGCAAAAAACTTTTCCCCCATCATAATCCTGGCACCAGCTCAGTAGGTGGTCATAGCCCATGCTGGAGCCTGTGACGGTGCTTTCTTCGAGGGTCGCGAGCACATGCACATTGCCGCGGGGGTTGCTGGCCAGGTTGTACCAGCTTTCAGAGAAAGTCCATTGCTGCGGCAGCTTGCGTGTAGCGGGATGAGCCGGATCGGCCACGATGACCGTGCCGCTTTCATTGGCTATTTGGCTTCCCAGATAGGCTCCTGCCAGATCGTCCCACCAGGACCAGCCGGTGGTGGAAGCCAGGGCTTCGTGGATCAAAAGGATCCCTTTTCCCAGTTGTGCAAAGTCCTCTACAGCCGTTTGCTGGCTGCTGTTCAGGCCATTGGGGTTTCTATTGAGAAATATGATGAGGTCATAAGAAGAGAGGTTGACAGCATTCAAATCCGCTGCATTGGGCGTACTCGCCACGCTAAACTGGTGAGCAGTTCCGAGATTGACAATGGCAGCCTGAGCCGCATAATCCAGCGGTGTGGGGCTGGATTTCATGAAGATCAGGGCAGTAAAATTATGGGCAAAAACAGCAGAAATAAAAGAGAGCAAGAACGTTAAGAGACCAAACTTTTTATACATAAAAATAATTCAACGGGCATTCACTATGACTATCCATTGGTCACAATATTTATACCACATAAAGTACAGGATGGGGGAAATTGTTTATGACTTTAGTCAATGGGATTAATCAGCTCTCAACTGCCATTCAATCACCATGCTGTCATCAGCAAATTCCAGCCACATCTCATTGGCTTTGAGGAGTTTGACCTGAAATGCGATAGCAGGGGGAATGCTCAGGGAATCGGCGTTTTCGCCGAAGAGCAGGTTGATTTCGGTATTTTTGGATACCAGGTCCCACTGGCCTGTGAGGCCATAGCGGCTGTCGGTGACGCTGCCATCAGCGCGGAAGTCGAGGGTATCGTTGGTGAATCGAAGGCTGAGGTTGGTCTCTTTACCGGCTTCTATCTTGCGGGCAATGGCCCACTGCCATTTGCCTTCCACGCGCTGCTGCGCGCTGAGCAGACTGAGCTGTGGCCCTTCGGGATATTTATCTGTGCAGCCTGCCAGAATCAGGCTTAGCAGGAGTATTTTCAGGAAGTTTTTCATAGGCCTGCAAGATAATTAATCTTTGATAATCACCTTAACAAAAGCCTGGCTACGTTCGCCCTGAAAACCGATCACATAGATGCCCGGCAAGATGTTTCCGGGTATTTCCAACGATTCCTCATGCCAGCCTGCCGGTCTGGTTCCTGTAGAAAAAACATGCAGTTTCCGCCCCTGAAGGTCCCGCAATTCGACTTTGAGCCATTCTGGTTGAAACAATTCAAAGCGGATCGTAGCCGTTTTGCTGATCGGATTGGGATAAACCAAAGGAAGCACAGGATCGTCAAAACTTATTTCCAATTTCGGCAAGAGCCGCATCACCATTAGCTCATCTCTGGAACTGCCCGTCAGCAAGATGCGATTTTTCGCATCCAGGAGTATGTCGTAGGCGACATCCGGTCCGCCATCTATATCCAGGACGAACCGTCCTTCTTCCCCAAAACCGCGATCCAGCCTGCCATCAGGCAGGTAACAGGCAAGTCCGATGTCTTGTGAGACGGCAGCCCCATCCTCATCCACTACTCCGCCCGCAAGCAGAATGCGGCCATCCGGCAGCAGTTGCATGTCATACATGCTTGCCTCATGGCCCGGAAAATCCGTGCTGACTTTGCCTTCAAAGCCAAAATCGGGATCCAACTGCCCATCGGGCAGAAAGCGAAAGATCGCAAAGCGATCTGCCTGGGTGCCGCTCACGAGCAACTTGCCATCGGCAAGGATGGCCGTTTCCATCGTAAAATTATCCAGTTGGATTCCCTGTTTTTTCCAGCCGTTTTTCCCATAAGCTCGGTCCAGTTGGTTGTCGCCGCGCAGGCGACAGCTAGCAAGTTGCCACACATCCCGGCTATTTCTTCGCCAAAACCCAATCAGCATTTTTTGTCCATTTGGAAGAAGTTGGAGCTGAGAAGCCATGCTTTCTCCCTGGCCAAAATCCAGGACAATCCGTCCGCCAAAATCGGGAATGCCATCTTGATCCAGTTCAAACAGGCTCATGTATACAGTCGGTGCATTGCTCAGGGTCGCCGGAAACAATAGTTTCCCATCCGGGAGGATCTTGAAATTGGGCTTATTTCCGGAGAAGGAATCATGGGCACTGCCTATCCTGCCATTTCCATTTGTGCCAAAGGATAAATCCAGCCTTCCTGTTGGATGAAAACGGTTGACAAAGTAAGAATTCAGCCCTTCTCCAAGTGCATATAGCATGCTGTCGGGGCCCCATTGCAGTTCATAAATTCCTTCAAATCCTCTTTCCAAAAAATTGGTAGAAGCTCGTCCTGGCAATTCTTCGCCATTTCCGTCCAATCCCAGGAGCAGGGATTGGCTCCTGATGGCACCAGCCTCTGAAAAATTAATACCCAGGCTGCCGCCTGTCCAGATATTCCCCCGAGCATCTGTGGTCATACAAAAACCACTGCTCCATGCCTGGTTGGAATTGATGCGGATATAGCCGCGCTCTGCTATGCTGGGGTCAAGGCTGCCATCAGCCAATAAGCGAATCAGTCCGATGTCTCCACCGGAAATGGCCTGCAAATCTGATCTTCCAATAGTCCCTGTAATAAGTATTTTGCCATCAGCTTGCACATACATATCCAGGGCTTCAAAATCCTCGTTTTCAAAGGTATAAGTAACAAAGCCTGTAAAACCAAAGTCAATATCTGGAATTCCTTTTTCATTCAATTTGAGCACTGCGGCTTGTTGAAAAGCGGGGGGGCGTGGCTGCTGAGAAGGGTCGAATTTTTGCCCAAAAATCCAGTACAACAGCAAGACAGAGCTATCTGGAAGCAGCTTCATGTCTCTTGTTTCTGCGAAAAAATCGCTCATCAAAATGGGAAATCTTCCTATAAAATTTCGGTCTTCTTCTCCTTCTGCTGTCAGCCGGGTGCAGGCTTTGCCCACGGCAAATGAATTTAAAGCACTCGCCAGCAGCAGGCGCTGCCCGGGGTCTATCTGGGCTTCTGCAAAGCCTGGAAAAGCTGTTGTTGTGTATTCTCTGATCCCCTGATTTCCAAATGAAAGGTCTAATTTCCCGTCCATATCTGTCCGGAATACAAATTTCCCCTGACCTGACTGACCACTGCACAGCAAATATTTCCCCTTCTGAAAAGAGAAACTGTAGAGGTGAGGGGCAAAAGTGGCAGGTGTTTTCAGGAAAGCCTGATCTCCAAAGCTGAGATCGAGTTCGCCCTGGGGGCTGAGTTTTCCAAAAAAGGAAAGAGCCGGGCCAAAATTTCCATTTCCTCTGCCTAAAAAGTAGATACAGCCATCCTGAAATTCGCGGAGCTCATATAATGAGGCTGTAATGGTGTTGACATCGGTCAGTGAAAAGGCAAGCATACCCTCCTTGCCAAAGCTATTGTCCAGACTCCCATCAGGCAAAAGCCTGATAAACACAAGCTCATGATCACGTCGACCTGCCAGCAGGATGCGACCGTTGCGGGTAATGAGCATTTTATGCAAGTGTTCTTCCTTTCCGCCTAAATCCAGCGTCAACTTGCCCTGATCCCCAAAGCCGGCATCAAGCTGCCCCAATTCATCTCTTCGTTCTACCCACCAATCGTTGAGCAGCGCCAGGTCCCGGTAGCGGTGATTGGTGAGTTGTGTTTGCCAGCCGGCAAGAACGATTTTGCCATCAGTCTGCGTGGCTACTGCAGTGGCATGCATACCGCTGCTGCCGCTTTGAAGGGAGAATAAGCCGCCCTGGCCGAAGTTTGTATCTGTGGTCTGGGAGAAAAGGCTGGAAATGGAGATTCCCAGCAGGATAAGAGTAATGCAGTATTTTAGCATGGCTTTGGGTTTTGTATATCAAACGAAATAAACCATCAATCTGCTGCTGCTCCCTATTTTTTTGCAAAAACAAAAAAGGCCTCGTCAAAACGAAGCCTTATATTTTTATCTCTATTCGAATTTCCGAATGCTTTTACTGCGTCTTGGGCACCAACTTCACCCGCAGGCTGTCGTTTTCCAACCAAAATTCCTCCTCGGTCAGGCGGGTAATGGTCCATTGCTGGTACTGCTCGTCCTGGTAGAATAGGGTGTCATTGTAGTTGTCCTGATAGTTGAAAGTAAAGAATAATTCGATTCTGTTTTTCTTATCCAAAAAGTCCCAATCGCCTCTTCCCAGAACAGGAAGCGTATCTGGCCGGGTGAAAGGAGGCAGCGAAACGACGCGCTCGGCGTCCAGTATGCTGTAGCCGCCATCTTCTTCAAACTCCATAAAATCTGCCGCATACTCATGCGTCACTTCGGTTTGATACAGGATAACTTCTTTAAAAGACCAGGTTCTGGCCATTTTCTTTGCAGGAGCCACAAAGCTCATCACCGGGCCATCATTATAACCCGTGCAGCTATAGATTGCCAGTAAACTGAAAGCGAGGAGCCCAATAAGTAAGGTAGATCTGTATTTCATTGTCGGTTGAGTTCTTTTGCTACAAATGTAAAAAAAAAGGCGAAATTTGCTTCATGGACTTACGTGCAAAAATACAACAAAAAGCTCAGGACATTCATAAAGAAGTTGTAGAAATGCGGCATCACCTGCATGCGCATCCCGAACTTTCTTTCCAAGAATACGAAACCTCCCGCTTTGTTAAAAATAAACTTACATCTTTTGGGATCGAGGTGCAGGATAATATTGCGGATACGGGCCTTGTGGGAATTGTTAGAGGAGAGAAGAAGGGATTGACGAATGACGAACAAGGAATTACGAATAAAGAAGTAAGGAAAGTCGTGGCGCTACGCGCCGATATGGATGCGCTGCCGATCACCGAGGCGAATGAGGTCGCCTATAAATCTACCCATCCCGGTATCATGCATGCCTGCGGGCATGATGTGCACACCTCTTCGCTGCTGGGCACGGCCCGCATTTTGAGCGAATTGAAGCCTTATTTTAGCGGCACGATCAAGCTGGTTTTCCAGCCGGCAGAGGAGCGCCTGCCGGGCGGCGCTTCCCTGATGATCAAAGACGGCGCGCTCAAAGCGCCCGATGTGCAGGCCATTTTTGGGCAGCATGTGCAGCCGCAGATGCCCGTGGGCAAGATCGGTATCCGATCCGGCATGTATATGGCCTCGGCCGATGAAATATATCTCACCATCAAAGGAAAAGGCGGCCATGCCGCCAATCCGGCAGCTTTTATCGATCCGGTGATGATCACCGCCCAGACACTTGTTGCCTTGCAACAAGTCATCAGCCGCACCGATCCGCGCATCCCCAGCGTGCTGTCTTTTGGCACGCTGAGAGCCGTAGGCGCTACCAACATCATCCCCGATGAGGTCTATGTGGAAGGCACCTTCCGCTGCATGAATGAAGAAAAACGCACTTATTGCCATAAGCTGATCCGGGACATCGTGCATAATACCGCCGCCATGTATGGCGGAAAGGCAGAGCTCGACCTGCGCGTCGGCTATCCCGTCCTTTTCAATGATGAAAAGCTCACCGATGACGCCCGAGGCTTTATCAAGGACTATGTGGGAGAAGAAAATGTCGAGGAACTCGACATCTGGATGGGGGCGGAGGACTTCGCCTATTATACGCACGAAGTGCCGGGCTGCTTCTATCGCCTGGGCGTGCGCAATGAAGCGCGTGGGATTGTGCACGGCGTGCATACGCCGCAGTTTGATATTGATGAGAATGCCCTTGGGCATTCTACGGGCCTGATGGCCTGGCTGGCTTTGAAGGAGTTGGGGAATTGATTATTTCCCAATAATTATCGTTACTTTAGAGAAAGAAATTGATCAAACGATGAATCTATTAAAATACATCTATGCTTCTACCGGACAAAAGGAAGCGGTAATAATCCCAATTAATATTTGGGAACGGATAAAAGCTCATATAAAAATTTCCTCTCTGCTAGAACCGGCTCCTACGTCTTCCATTTCAATCCTTGATTTGGAAGGGATGCTTTCTGGTAAAAAAATTGACGCAGCATTTGAAGCTCAGCAACTTAGAGACGAATGGGAACGGGATTTTTAATAGACACCAACATTCTAATTTATCATTTAGCGGGTGATATTCCGCTCGATGCAAAACCAGAAATAAGAAGGATATTAACAGAATCCTTTAATGTCTCGGTGATCACAGAAATCGAATTATTGGGATGGAGAAAATTAAATACAGAAGAAATCGAAAAGATTAAAATTGTGCTTTCTACTGCTACCGTTTTTTATATTGATCAAGAAATTAAAGAAAAGGCGATTGAAATTCGGAGGTTACTTAATTTGAAATTACCTGACTCAGTTATAGCGGCTACGGCACTTGTTAATGACCTGACGCTCATAACGAGAAATGTAAAAGATTTTGAAAAAATTGAAGAATTAATCGTTTATAATCCATTTGAGTCCTAAAAGTGCATCAAGTCCTTCATTTTCCCTCCTTCCAATTTTCTTCCAAATTGCTTCCTTAATTTGAGGCAATGAAAATCCTGATCATCGAAGACGAAAGGGAACTCGCGCAGGATATAGCGAAATATCTGGGCAGCGAGCAGTACCGCTGTGAACTGGCCGCAGACCATGCGGAAGCCATGGAAAAGATTGCGGCCTATGCCTATGACTGCATTTTGCTGGACCTCATGCTTCCCGGCGGTGATGGCCTGGAGATTCTACACGAGCTCAAAAAACAAAACCGGCAGGATGGCCTCATCATCATTTCTGCGAAAGACTCCCTCGACGACAAGGTCGCTGGCCTGAAACTGGGAGCGGATGATTATCTCGCCAAACCCTTTCACCTGGCGGAGCTTTCCGCCCGCATTCTTTCCGTCATCAGGCGGAAGCAATTTGACAGCAACAACATCATTTCCCAAAATGAACTCAGGATTGACCTGAACGCTAAAGCAGTCTCGGTAAACGATGAATCGGTCAGCCTGACCAAAAAGGAGTACGATCTGCTGTTGTTTTTTATGGGCAATAAAAACCGGGTCCTTTCAAAGGGAGCCCTGGCAGAACACCTTTCCGGTGATTTTGCGGACATGTTTGACAAGCATGATTTTGTATACGCCCACGTCAAAAACCTAAAAAAGAAGTTGAAAGAAAGCGGCTATGGGGACTATCTGAAGACAATTTACGCCACGGGATATAAATGGGAAATATGAACAGACTCCTCTCCAAACCGCTGAAAGCCTTTGCGATATATTCGCTCGTAATCCTGCTGGTCAGCATCCCTGCCTACTTTTGGGTGGTGGACACCATCTGGATCAGCGAACTTGATGAGCACAACCAGATCATCAAAAACCGCATCCTACATCGCTTTGAACAGCAGCAGCTCGATGCCACGCAACTGGCAAACGTCCTTGACGCCTGGAATACGCTGCAGCCAGGCACAGCACTCGAACCGCTGCCACTGCCGAACAGCCAGAAAGACAGCATATATGAAATCTACAAGATAGCAGACTATGCCGATGAGCAGGAAGAAGACAGATTTCGCGTCTTGCAAGCCTATATCGACATACATGGGCAGCCTTACCGCCTGACCATTGAAACCAATGTGGAAGAAGCCGATGAGACCCTGCTTGCCATTGCGCTGGTGACTTTTTTCTTTTTCATCCTGCTGATGCTGGGCTTTATCCTCCTGAACAGGCAGATCGCTCTGAAGAGCTGGAAGCCCTTTTATGCCACCCTCGAAAGCCTCAAGGCTTTTGACCTCTCGCTGGCGCAGGAGATCCGACTGGAAAAGTCCGACATCTATGAATTTCAGGAGCTAAACGATTCCCTGGCCAAGCTGGTTGGTAGCAATATTTCAACCTACCAGCAGCAAAAAGCATTTACAGAAAATGCTTCCCACGAGCTGCAAACGCCCATCGCCTTGCTGAAATCAAGGCTCGATCTCCTGCTCCAGGAGCAGGAAGTCACCCCCCGAATCTCCGAAATGCTCCACAGCATGGAAGCCCAGCTGGCACGCCTGTCCAGAATCAACAAGAACCTGCTGCTGCTGGCAAGGGTAGAAAATCATCAGTTTGAAGCATGGGAAATGCTGGATACAAAAAGTGCCCTGAAAAACGCCATGGGGCTTTTTGAAGATTATGCCAGCGATAAAAAGCTGAGCATCAGCAGTTCGCTGGAAGGCGCGCCTGCTGTGCGCGCCAATCCTTTCCTGCTGGAAACCCTCTTCAACAATTTGTTGTCAAACGCAATCCGATATACGCCAGATGGCGGTCAGATTTTCATCCATGCACAGCCACATGCATGGGTATTTAAAAATAGCGGAAGCAAGGCTTTGGACGCCAATAAGCTTTTTAAACGCTTTTCCACGGCTTCCAGGGAAGTCGTAGGCACGGGTTTGGGGCTCGCCATCGTGAAGGAGATCACCCATCGATATGGGTGGGATGTGCAATACACCTTTCAGGATGAAATGCATGTTTTTTCCGTGATCTGCTGAAAATTCTATTTTTCTGCTAAATCTGTAAATAGTATTGCGCAAAAATCTAATGATGGAAAAATTCAATAAAGTGGCTCAAATTACGCTGCTGTTCTGGCTCATGAAGATCATCGCCACCACGCTGGGAGAGACCTTCGGTGATTATATTTCCATGACCCTCAATTATGGATATGCGATCAGCCTGGCGATTACGGCAATTGCCTTTTTGTTGATATTAGGTCTCCAGTTATTTTCCCAAAAATACAATCCGATGATCTTTTGGCTGGTTATCATCGCCACGACCACGCTGGGGACAGAAATCTCCGATTTTATAGACAGAAGCCTGCATCTGGGTTATGCCGTGGGCAGTACTTTGTTGTTTAGTGGCTTGTTGCTGACCCTTTTACTTTGGTTCAAAAAATTCAAAAACCTGGAAGTATTTCCCATCATAGACCGGCAAAAAGAAAGCTATTACTGGATTGCGATTTTATTTTCAAACAGCCTGGGAACGGCATTTGGGGATTTTTTAGGCGATGTAGCGGGCTTGAGTTATTTGCAGGGGGCGATGGTGACGGGTTTGGTAATCATCGTGGTGGTGGTGTTGCACTATGCTACCAAAATCAATGCGATTCTGCTTTTCTGGTTAGCCTTCATTTTTACGCGACCCTTTGGCGCCACCTTTGGCGATTTTCTTACCAAACCGCTTGCTAAAGGCGGATTGGACCTGGGAACGCTGGCCGCTTCCGCTGTCTCTATGGCCTTGATGGTGGTGTTGATTTTTATTGCCTATATGCGATTGCGGAAGGAAAATGAGGGAAATAAAATCTCAATGGAGCTGTAAATTCCAAATTTCTTCTAATTCATTGCAGAAGTTTGTGGGGTAAATTAAAACTTCAAAAAAATCTATCATGAGAAATTTATCAATCATCCTTGTCCTGGCGATCGCGTTTTTTTCGCAATCCTGCGCGCAGGATGAAGCGAGCCAGGAAGCCCCTGCCGCCGTAAAAAATGCTTTTAGCCAAAAATTTCCTGCTGCCAAAAAAGTGAAGTGGGAAAAGGAAAATGCAAACGAATGGGAAGCCGAATTTAAGATGAATGGAAAAGAATATTCGGCCAACTTCACCGCCAATGGCGACTGGGCTGAGACAGAGTATGAAATCAAGAAATCTGACATTCCTGCTAACATCAAGGCGATACTCGACGCCAATTACACCGATTATGAGATTGAAGAGGCCGAAGTGGCCGAAACTCCCACCGGGAAATCCTACGAATTTGAAATAGAGCAGGGAAAAGAAGAATTTGAAGTCGTAATTGATGCACAGGGTAAAATCACCCGAAAAAAGGAAAAAGAAGAAGATGACGATAATGATGAAGAATAATTTTGTACTGGGACTTTTATTTTTTCTGCTACCCGCAGCCCTGCTCGCGCAGAAATCATCGGTTACCCTTTCTGGAATTGTAAAAGATAAGGCTTCACAGGAAGCCTTATCTTTTGCTGTACTGACCATCAAAAAGGCCAGCGATTCGGCCTTTGTGTCGGGCACCATCACGGACGAAGAAGGCTTGTTTCGCATCGCTTTAAAGCCCGGAGATTATGTACTGGAGGCAACTCAGATTGGCTATAAGCCTTATGTTGAAGCGCTTTTCGTTGGCTCCAGTTCTGATTATCTGAACCTGGGTATCATAGGGATGGAAGAAAATGCTGTGCAGCTCAAGGAAGTCCTGATTACGGGCCAACAGGATGCTGTCAGTGGCAAAATGGACAAGAAGACCTATTCCGTAGAGGACAACCTCAGCCAAAATGGCGGAAGCGTATTGCAAGCCATGCAAAACCTGCCGGGTGTCACCACCCAGGATGGGCAGGTACAGCTCCGGGGCAACAAGCAGGTCATGGTCCTGATCGATGGCAAACAAACCGCCATCACGGGTTTTGGCAACCAAAATGGCCTGGACAATTTCCCCGCTTCCGTGGTGGAAAAAATCGAAATCATCAACAACCCTTCCGCCAAGTATGACGCCAACGGAAATGCGGGCATCATCAATATCATCCTGAAAAAGGAGGAGCAGCAGGGTTTCAATGGAACAGTGGGTCTGGGCATAGGCCTGGGAGCCTTATGGGTACGCAGGGAAAACCTGCCCGGCATCCGGCCACAGTACCAGGCTACGCCTAAGCTGAATCCCTCCATCGCGCTGAATTACCGAAAAAAGAAAGTTAATTTCTTTTTGCAGGCAGATAACCTCTACACCCAGACCCTCAACAAAAACGAATTTGTGACCCGAACCTACCAGGACGGGACGGTCATCCAGCAGCAGCTGAAGCGCAACAGAAATACCAATTTCTTCACCTCCAAAGCAGGCGTCGATTGGTTTATCAATGACAACAACAGCCTGACCCTTTCTGGTCTGTTTAGCCAGGAAATCATCATGGATCGCGGCGATCAGCCGTTTTACAACAATGACCTGAGCGAAAAGTTGAGGTTGTGGCAGTTTTTGGAAGATGAGGTGCTGACGGCTGCCATGGCCTCCGCTGCTTATGAACATAGGTTCAAAGAACCCGGTCATAAACTGAATATTGGCTTAACCTACACCTTCGACAGGGAGGATGAAAAATACTTTTTTGACAATTTTCTGCCGACCTACACAGGGAAAGAATCCTTTATGCTGATCGCCGACCAGCAGGTCGCGGATTTCAACCTGGATTATACCCGTCCCCTCAGACACGGTCTGCTGGAAACAGGCCTGAAATTTCGCAGGAGAACCATCCCCACGGATATGCAGTTTGTCCCTGGCATCAACTCACCCCTGGACCCGGATGCAGATGGAAAGGCGACCTATAAGGAAACGATTCCCGCAGTCTATGGCAATTACACCTTCGAAATCAAGCGGCTCGAGGCAGAGCTGGGACTGCGCATCGAATATGTGGACCTCACCTACGAAGTGGATCCCAACCACAACACCTATTCCAGTGATGGCTACAACTATTTTCAGCCTTTCCCCAATGCCCGGATCACCTATAAACTGAACGATAAGAACAAGCTTTCCGCTTTTTACAACCGCAGGGTAGACAGGCCCGACGAGGTGGACATCCGCATTTTTCCAAAATACGACGATGCCGAAATCATCAAAGTGGGCAATCCGGCCCTGAGTCCACAATTCACGAATAGCCTGGAGCTGGGATACAAAAATATCTGGGACAAAGGCTACTTCTATGCTGCGGCATATCACCGCATCTCCAAGGGCACCATCACCCGGATTGCGAGCACGGTGGGAAGCAGCAAATTGATCTACAATATTTCTCAGAATGCAGGCAAAAGCTACCAAACGGGTGTGGAAATGATCTTTTCTCAGGATTTTTCCGAAAATTTTTCCCTGAACCTGAACATCAACGCCTATCACAACCAGATAGACTCCTTTAGCGTGCTGAACCAGTATCCGATCCCCACCCTCTATCATGCGGCTCAGCAGGAGATATTTTCAGGTAACCTGAAGCTGAATGCGATTTTTCACTTCGCAGGGCAGCTCGATGCCCAACTGAGCGCCATCTACCTGGCGCCGGACATCATCCCGCAGGGAACGATTGGTTCCCGTTTTTCCCTGGATATGGGAATCAAAAAAGGCATTCAGCAAGGCAAAGGCGAGCTTTTCTTCAATGCAAAAGATTTGCTCAATACCATGGTCATCCGCAAAAGCATTGAAGGCAATACCTTCAGCTATACCAGCGTGGATTATTATGAGACGCAGGTGCTCCGACTGGGCTATGGGTATAAGTTTTAGGGGAAAGAACGACCAACGAACATTCGTTGATGATCGGGCGAAAACAAGGTTTTCAATCCTGTGAATCTCGTCTTGTCATCGAAAAAGCCATCGAAGCCTGTGAAAACAGCCAACAGGAGCCGAAAGTCAGGTTGAAGATGTTATGCTAACACGTTATGCATGTTACCTCCTTGCTCAGAATGGAGATCCACGCAAAGAAGTGGTTGCATTTGCACAATCCTATTTTGCACTACAGACACGGAAACAGGAGCTTAATTAGGATAGGATTGCCCTCGAAGAACGGATAAAAGCCAGAAGGCTGCTACGGGAAAGTGAGACAGAACTCTCTCGGGTGATTTATGAAAGAGGGGTAGATGACAGAGGATTTGGACGGATTCGGTCAAAAGGAGATGAAGTGCTATTTGGGGGATACACAACCAAAGAAATGAAAGCAAAATGGGGCAGCCCGCAGAACCGACCTTTAGCAGATTTTGCTTCGCTGATTGTGATTAACGCCAAGGCACTTGCAGCTACCTTGACCGCCCACAATACAGAACAGAAAGATTTACAGGGGGAAATGGCCATCACCGGAGAGCATCTTGAAAATAATCAATCGGTACGCGATATGCTACTGAAACGAGGTGTTAAGCCCGAAGACCTGCCACCAGAGGAAGACCTCAAAAAATTGGAACGAAGACTTGCCTCAGAAGAGAAGAAAATGGGCAAGAAGTTGAAGGGCTGGAAGAAAAAGTAACTTGTCCTTCCTAAATTATTAGTACAGGACAAAAAATGAAACCTATGAATGATGAACACCCCAAAAGTCCCGAAGGGACGTCATATTCCAGGATCGGGCAAAGCCCGATCATTCGATTAACACCAGGCATTAAAGCCCTGAAAGGGCGATATATTGGGTATGGCGTTTTAAGATATGTCGTCCTTTCAGGACTTCTATGGGAGTCGTTCACCTTCATGGGGCTTCGCCCCATGCTGAATATAGCGTCCCTTCGGGACTTTTGGAGGCTTGCCTGAAAAATTGTCCTGTACTGAATCCTAAATTCTAATTCCCTGAGATTACAGGTAATTAGAATTGGGTATAAGTTCTAATTACATTCAAACGGCTGTAATTAAACCTTCCAATATTTCCGCAGGAAAGCTGCATCCGCATCCCCCAAAGCAGCAGCTTTCAACTCCTCCTGCACAGCAATCTGCCGATCCAACCCATTCACCTTCGCAGTGTCCAGCGACCAGGTCGCCTGACTGTGCCGAGTCACAGGATAAGGCTCAAAGTAGAGTTTCCCCTTCCAATGGTACTTTTCCAGTACTGCCGCTTTACGCTTTTCCAAAGCTGTGATACTCTCAGCAAAGGGCTTCACGATCGCAGCTTCATCGACCATGGCCACGCTGCCCGCTGACGAAGCGGCCACATCTTCCGCACCATCCAGATTCATCCGGTAATCAATCACCCCCACCAGGATCCCCGCCAGCGCAATCAGCACCGCACCCTGCCAGGCCAAACGGCTACCCCCACGCAACCACAATTCAATGGCAAATGCCGATACATGACTCGAAGCATAGTACATAAAGAGCGCGATCCCAGCCGTGAAGCACAGCGCCACCCCATCCGCACCAGGCAAAAAACCAGCAACAGCCCGATAGCGAGAGTAGGACACATAAGCCACAAAGAACACGCAGCAAGCTGAGAAGAAAAGCGTCACCAGCATCAACCAGACCAGTTTTCTGGCCTCGGGAGCTTCCGAAAGGCGACCACCAAAGGCCGCAGCGACTGATTTGAATAACTCAAACATAACGCCCTCCTTTCCCTTGATCGGTGGAACAAAAAGATAAAGTTTTCCGGTAGCCAGCATCTGCCTTGCAGACGCTTAGCCAATAGCGTAGTTTTGCCATGTGTTTTACACAATTTTGCCCTCAGCAATAGGGTTAACGGCCCTGCTGGGGGCTTTTTCTTTTTCAGTTGAAAAAATAAAAGATAGGGATACAACGATCCCACGACCAGATTAGGCCGTGGGACTAAGTTAGGCATTTATTCCATTAACTGCAAATTATGTATAGTCATACTTTCCGTTTGAGGAAAACGGTTCTTAAGCCCTGCGCTGGGATGATGGTCCGGCGCGAAGCGCAGCGGAGCAGACGGGCCATCATCCCGGCGCGGGGTCGGGCCGCCGGCGCTTCGACGGCGGAACCGCTCAGCAGCGTGGA
>JAUIGE010000026.1 GCA_030430205.1 Bacteroidia bacterium
GAGCCAACATTTCGAACGGTATCAAGCTACCTATGACAGCTCGGCTTTATCTCTATCCGCTAATGAAGTTAGCCTTTTTTCACTTCTTTTTAGCTTTTTAGGATGCCTCTGCAACATACGATGACAACTCCTTGATTGAAATATAACTACCAGTTTATTTCTTCATCGTTTCAACCAGCTTTCCAAAAGCTGTTTGCTTTCCAGCCTCGTTTGCTAATTTGCAGGGTACAACCCAAAAATGTATCCAACATGAAAAAAATCATTTTTACCCTCCTCCTGCTTTCCTTTTCCCTGACATTTGCCCAAAAAGCGATTATCAAAAAGTCGCTCAAATCCAGTGATCCGGAAGTACGTGCCTGGGGTCTGGCTCACAAATACATCATCACCGATGGTCATGTGGACATCCCCTACCGCCTGGCGGCGCAGATGAAGCGCGAAAACAAAGCGGACGATATCTCTCAGCGGACAGAAGGCGGTGACTTCGATTTTGTGCGCGCACGGGCAGGGGGGCTGGATGCGCCTTTTATGTCGATCTTTGTTCCGTCGATCTACCAGACGCTGGGAGGTGCCAAAAAATATGCCGATGGCCTGATAGACCTGGTCTATGGCTTTGAGGAAAAATACCCCGACCAATTCATGGTCGCGACCTCTCCCAAAGATGTCAAAAAGGCTTTTAAAGCCGGAAAAATAGCCCTGCCGATGGGCATGGAAAATGGTGCACCTATCGAAGACAGCATCGAAAATGTGGCTTATTTCCACAAAAGAGGCATCCGCTACATCACCCTTACCCATGGTAAGGACAACCAGATCTGCGATTCCTCCTACGATACTACCCGCACCTGGAATGGCCTCAGCCCTTTTGGGCGGGAAGTGGTAAAAGAGATGAGTCGCGTCGGTATCATGGTGGATATTTCCCATGTTTCGGACAGCACCTTTTACCAGGTGATGGATATCACGGAAGTACCTGTCATCGCTTCCCATTCATCCTGCCGCTTTTATACCCCTGGTTTTGAGCGAAATATGAATGATGACATGATCAAAAGATTGGGGCAAAATGGAGGCGTTATCCAAATCAATTTTGGTTCTTCTTTTCTGCATGAACCCTACCGCGATTTTGATAACCGCTACCGAAAAGCCATCCGGAATTATATGTTTGACAATGATGCCGCCTGGGAAGATTCTGCGACCGTAGCCTTCAGAGAAAATTTTCGGAAGGAAAATCCACGTGAATTTGCCACGGTACAGGTGGTGGCGGACCATATAGACCATGTCGTGAAACTCGCGGGAATAGACCATGTCGGATTGGGTTCCGACTATGATGGTGTGGGAGATTCTCTGCCCGTGGGTCTAAAAGACGTTTCTCAATATCCCAACCTGATCGCTGAACTTATCAGAAGAGGCTATTCGGACGAGGACATCGAGAAAATCTGTTATAAAAATGTCTTCCGGGTATGGGAAGCGGTGGAGGCGCATGCGGCGGGCCTATAAACCCGGCAAGCTCCACTCAAAGCGGTCGAAGACCGCTTGTATATGCGGCGCAATGGGTGAGACCAGCTTCAAGGCTTCGCCTGTAATCGGATGTTCCAGCTCCAGGCGATAGGATTGCAACATCAATCCCGGCAGGCCCATTTGCTCCTCAAATATTTTGTTATTCTCACTGTGGCCATGCTTTTTATCGCCCAGTATGGGATGGTAGACATACGACAGATGACGCCTGATCTGGTGCCAGCGCCCTGTGATGGGATGCACTTCTACCAGTGAATAGGAGGAAGTCGGAAAAGGGCCAATGGGAACAGGCACCTGCCTGTGAGCCAGGCTGACATAGTGGGTCAGGGCATCCTGGTAGTTGGGGCGGGGTTTCTGCCGCAAAGGCCGATCCATCACCCCCTGTGGAGGGGTTGTGCCTTTCACCACCGCCAAATAATATTTGGCTACCCGCCGCGCGGCAAAGGCCTTTGCCAGGACCTGAGAGGCCTCTTTGCTGAGGGCAAAGACCATCAGACCGGCCGTAGGCCGGTCGAGGCGGTGCACAGGAAACAGGTATTTCCCTAGTTGCTGATTCAGCCGATTCAGCAAATTATCTGTCTCATCCATCGTAAATTCATTCCGATGCACAAGCAAGCCTGCTGGCTTTTCGATAGCCACCAGGTACTCATCCTGGTAGATTATATTGAGTTCTTTGTCCATAAGTTAAGAGAGGATGCCGCTTACACCTGATCCATCAGGTCGTCTACCTTTAGCATACTTTCAGACTGAAAACCTTCGCCAAAAGTAACGCCGATCTTATGGCCCATGGTCCGGGCGCGTGCCTCCATGAAGTCCCAAAAATGTTGGGAGGAGATATGGGTGACGGGTTGATCCGATGTATCATCGGGATTGAAGAATTGGGTGCCATAAGCGCGCATGGCGCGCTCCTTGTCAGCGAAAGTTTCGCTGATGTCTACCACAAAATCGGGTTCCAGGTATTGATCCTGGATAAAGTGAAAAATCTTTTTGGGACGCCATTCCTTCTGGGCATGGCCGTCCCACTCGGTCTGGATCATGCGCAGGCCGCTGTAAAAAGCGGATTCTTTCACCAATTGGGCCGCCCGCGCATGATCGGGATGCCGATCTGCGAGCGAATTGGCGATGACGATTTCGGGCTGAAAGCGCCGGATCATGCGGATAACGCCCATCTGATGGGCTTCGTCATTGCGAAAAAAACCATCCCGGTAGCCGAGGTTTTCCCGGGCCGCCAGGCCCATGATCCGGGAAGCAGCCGCAGCTTCCTGCATGCGGATATCGGGTGTCCCGCGTGACCCCAAATCCCCTTTTGTCAAATCCACAATTCCTACCTTTTTCCCCATCCTGCACATCTTGATCAGGGTGCCTCCGCTGCAAAGTTCCGCATCATCGGGATGCGCAACGATAGCTAAAATATCCAGTTTTATTACTTGCTGCATGAAAATCTGGTTGATAAGTAAGTCAAACTCCGCTACAAACATATAAGAAAAAGGGCACCAAAAAAGACTATTGTCCTCAAATACCATTTGTGGCTTAAGATGATGATTTATATCATGTAGGCAATATTTCCCCCTAATTACATTTGCCAAATAAAAGACAAAAAGGTCTTTTGTTATTGTTTGGAAAAAGGCTTTTTTTTGATTAATACATAACCTCAAAAAAACTCTCATGACAAAATTAAGATTTATCCCTATCGGAATATTATTTTTCCTGGCTTCATCCATGCTTCTCGTAAGCTGTGACGGCGATAAAAAAGCGGTCAAAAAGAATCCCACAAAGATAGAAACAACCGGCACGATTGCCGCTGAACTGACCGCCCCTCCCCATGTGCCCGCTCCTGTTGGAGCCCGTGGTGCCAAAAACATCAAGCTGGAAATGGTGATTATTGAAAAAGAAGGCACCATGACTGATGGCGTAAAGTACGTCTACTGGACTTTTGGAGGCTCTGTGCCTGGAAGTTTTATCCGCACTAGAGTAGGTGACGAAGTGGAATTTACCCTATCCAATCATGCTGACAATAAGCTGCCGCACAACATTGACCTGCATGCCGTCACTGGTCCGGGTGGTGGAGCAACATCCTCTTTTGTAGCTCCCGGATACAGCAAAACTTTTTCCTTCAAAACCCTGAACCCCGGTCTCTATGTCTACCACTGTGCCACAGCGCCTGTGGGCATGCACATCGCCAATGGTATGTATGGGTTGATCCTGGTGGAGCCAGAAGGTGGCCTGCCAAAGGTTGATAAAGAATACTACATCATGCAGGGCGATTTTTATACAAAAGGATCAACAGGAGAGCCAGGTTTACAGCCTTTTGATATGCAAAAAGCGGTAGATGAAGATGCTGATTATGTCGTTTTCAACGGCAGTGTAGATGCTTTGACCGGCGATAATGCCATCACCGCTTCTGTAGGCGAGACAGTTCGTCTTTTTGTAGGAAATGGTGGTCCCAATTTGGTATCCTCCTTCCATGTGATCGGAGAAATTTTTGACAAGGTATATATCGAAGGAGGAAGCACCATCAATGAAGATGTACAGACAACTTTGATCCCTGCAGGCGGTGCTGCCATTGTAGAGTTTAAAGTAGATGTCCCCGGAACTTTCATTTTGGTAGATCACTCGATCTTCAGGGCTTTCAACAAAGGTGCTTTGGGTATGCTGAACGTCACAGGAGAAGAATACAAAAAAGTATATTCAGGTGTCATCCAGGAAGGTATTTACCATCCTGAGGGAGGAACGATCCAAAATATGCCTGATGGCAAAGCTGCGTCAACAGAAGCTCCCAAAGCCATGAGCCTTGCGGAAAAGATGGAAGCCGGAAAAAATATCTATAGCAGAACCTGCCTCGCATGTCACCAGGCAAGTGGAGAAGGCATTGCAAATGCATTCCCACCTCTTGCCAATTCAGATTATCTGAATGAAGATGTAAACCGGGCTATTGACATCGTGCTCAATGGAAAATCAGGCGAAATCACCGTTAATGGCACAAAGTATAACAGCATCATGACCCGACAAACGCTCACGAATGAAGAAGTAGCGAGTGTATTGACTTATGTTTACAACAGCTGGGGCAATAACAAGAGTGAGGTGTCTCCTGCTGATGTAGCCAAGATCAGAGGTGCAGTTCATTAAACAAAAAAACAGATGGCAACCCTTTTCAGATTGACGATATGTATACTGATGCTTTGGACAGGCAATGCATATTGCCAATCTGAAATGGTGCCTATCAAAGGCAGTACCTATACCCCGCTCTATGGGCGAGATTCCTTGCAGGTGAGTGTTTCGGACTTTTTCATGGATGTATATCCCGTCACCAATCAGGCTTATCTTGAGTTTGTAAAGGAGCATCCCAAGTGGAAAAAATCTCAGGTAAAGCGCATTTTTGCAGATGAAAATTACCTTTCGGCCTGGGAAACGGATACCTCTATCGGAAAATCGCAGTCCCTGCAATCACCGGTTACGCATATTTCATGGTTTGCAGCCAATGACTATTGCGCCTGTCAGGGGAAGCGACTGCCCTCCATAGACGAATGGGAGTACGTGGCCATGGCCAATGAAAGCCTTGCTGATGCAAGAAGAACGGAAGCCTACAATGCTTATATCCTGAGTTGGTACGAAAAACCCCAAACCTTCAGGAATGAAGTAGGCTCCACTTTCAAAAATTATTGGCAAGTGTATGATTTACACGGACTTGTGTGGGAATGGACATACGATTTCAATTCGGTTTTGATCTCAGGCGAGTCCCGCAAAGATGTGGACAAAGACAGCAATTTGTTCTGTGGGAGTGCCGCAGTAGGCGCTACTGACCTCATGAATTATGCTGCTTTTATGAGATATGCCATCAGGGGTAGCCTGAAGGCAAATAACAATATGAAGAACCTGGGTTTCCGTTGTGTGAAAGATAAAATTCCCCCCAAATGAAAATCAATTCCTATTTAACCATTCTTTTTTTCAGCCTTTTCAGCCTGATTTCCTGCTCTGAAAAGGATTCATCCGCTGAAGAAACGACTTCGACAGAGTCAAATGAGATTTCTGAAACCTCCATTTTCAATTTAACAACCGAGTGGAATACGGAAGAGGGAAACCGCATTGAGCTAAAAGATTTGAATGGAAAAACCCTGGTTGTGGTTATGATTTATACAAGCTGCCAGGCGGCCTGCCCGCGATTGGTGGCAGATATGCGCAACATTGAAAGCCAGATTCCCCGGAATCTCCTTCCGGAAATCAACTTTGTGCTCGTAAGTATCGATCCCGAAACAGATACGCCTTCCCGATTGAAGGCATTTGCCAAAGAAAATCTGATGGATGGAGAGCATTGGACTTTCCTGCAAGGAACAGAAGAAGGGGTGAGAGAATTTGCAAATGTGCTTGCCGTCAAGTACAAACAGATTTCTCCCATTGATTTTTCGCATTCCAATATCATCAGTGTCTTTACCCAAAAAGGAGAAATGGTTCATCAGCAGGAGGGATTAGGGGTTGATAACAAAGAGACGGTTTCAAAAATAATAGAAACCCTTGGCAGCTAGTACCCAGCCCCCATCAATTGAAGCAATAATGAAAAACATATTACTTTCCTTGTTAGCAGGCCTCCTTGGCCTCACAACCCTGACTGCCCAGCAATTCGACTTATCAGCCGAAATAAGACCTCGCTACGAAAACAATTACGGCTATCAAAGCCTGCGAATCACAGGAGCGGAAGCCGCTCATTTTATATCCCAGCGGTCCCGCTTAAACTTCGACCTGAAACAAGATAACCTAAAACTGAAGATCGTCCTTCAGAATGTGCGGGTTTGGGGAGATATGAGCACCCTCGCCAGAGACGACAATGCCACTTCTTTGCAGGAAGCCTGGGCTGAGCTATTGCTTACAAAAAAAACCTCCCTAAAAATGGGCAGGCAGGAAATCGTCTATGACGATCACCGGATCTTTGGCAATGTCGAATGGGCCCAACAGGCCCGAAGCCATGACGCCCTCCTCCTCAAATTCAATCCCCACACCAACCATCGATTGGATGTAGGTTTTGCCTACAATGCGGACAACCAATCCCGCGTAGACACTTCCCTATATAGCAATATAGCAGGCTACAAAACCCTCCAGTATGTTTGGTATCATGGAAATTTCAACAAATTCCAGCTGAGTATGCTGGCCCTGAATACAGGTGTGGAAAATGAAAAAGTCCCCAATGGAGAAAGATCCGTTGCCTATATGCAAACCTTTGGCCCCCGGCTTACCTATAAGGCTGAGCGGCTTTCAGGCGACCTGGCAGCCTATATCCAAAGCGGCAGCGCTCCGGCTGCAGATATAGGCGTAAACGCTTATTATGTAGGAGGAAACCTGAACTATAAAATCGGAAATTTTTTCAGCATCGGAGCAGGAGCGGAACTCCTGTCCGGTAAGGACATGAATGACCCTGATTCGGATATAAAATCCTTTGCTCCCCTTTTCGGCACCAACCACAAATTCAATGGGTGGATGGACTACTTCTATGTAGGAAATCATGCCAACTCGGTCGGATTGAATGATTTCTATGGCCATTTAGCCTACAAAAAAGACAAGCTCCATCTAAAGGTAATTCCCCATTTCTTTTCCGCAAGAGGAGCTGTGATCCAAGGCACAACCGAAATGGACGCAAGGCTGGGCACGGAAATAGATTTCCTTTTTGAGTATGATCTCTATAAGGATGTGGATATCAGTGGCGGCTATTCCCAGATGTTTGCCACAGAAACCATGGAGGTTTTAAAAGGCGGAAATAGCGACATTACCAATAGCTGGATATGGCTGATGGTTACGATCAAGCCTAAGTTATTTTCTGCTAAAAAATAAGGTTTCCTGATTTATCTTCATCGGATCCAAATCTTCGAAGTCCCCATCTGCGTTTTTCCGGCCCTGTCCATAGCCTGAAAACTCAGAATATAAAGTCCTGAACTGAGTCCGGACGGAATACTGATCTGCTGGAATTCCTCTTCCGTTTTACAGGGAAAACGACGCCCCTGCATATCAATCAGCTCAACATTTAGCTCTCTGAATGGCGTTGGAAAACGCCAATAAAGACGAGTGCCATCCAGCGGATTAGGATAAAATGTCAGTTTTGAGGAAGCCTGCAAGTCCTCCACAGCCGTAAAAGGCGGCGGATTGAAAAGGATATTCCGCAGCTCAGGCCTGATCATCAAAGTCGCCGGATAGCGACTCCGGGTCCAGATGCCCAAAGAATCCCAATAGATTTTGTCCTGATTATCATAACTCCAGTCCATCCCCACGCCCACTGAGGTGGTGGATAGCTGGCGAAGGCCTACATAGATGGTTCCCGAAACGGAGATTGGCTTGAGCAGCCGGTATCGCTGAAAATGGTTGTTGCTGTCGCCATAGGCTACTCTCATATCTGCCGATTGAGAATAAAGGATGGAATCGGGATGCCCGGCATGCCAGATGGTCAACTCAAAACTTTCGCCTTCCATGGTCCCGCCATTGAAGAAGTCTATTTGCGGAGCAAAACAAATCCACACAGCCATCAGCGAGTCCTGGCTTCTGATATCAAATCGCTGCCCAAAGCCCCGGGCTTTGTTCAATCCATAGCCTGTATCGGCTTCTCCATCATCATAAGCCATGATAGTATCTATCCGAAAATCATAGGCAAAACGGTCATTGGGAGCCCATTTGTCTACATTTTGCATCAGGGAAATGTCCTGCCGGAAAGTAACGGCATAGGGGTTATTGAGGCTTTGGTTATCAGCAAAAGCATTGGCAGCAAGTCCCGAAGCGCCATAGGCGCTCAGTGCAGCAGAAAAATTCTGCCGATAGGGTGGCGAAAAGAGCGTTCCCGCTACGGGATCGGTTATCTCAGCCTGGATATTGACAGAGGTACTTTGGCCTGTCAGGTTACTGGCTATGATCTCAAATGGCTTCGCCAGTTGGCCAGCCTGGTATTGCTGATACGGGATAGCCGTATAGGGATGAAAAGGAGAACTTTTCAGGTAACAAAGAGAACGATCCAGGTACAGCGTATCAGAAGGCGTACGCTCCAGGCCCAAATTGACATAATCCAGGTGCCAGCTATTCAACACACCGTTTTGGTACCCAAAACTTTCAAATACCATGTAAAAACGGGTGTGGAAATATATGGGGTTACTGATGCGAATGGTGGTCTGGCGAAAGCTGTGCTGACTGCTTCCTGCCTGGCTAAATACTTTTATCAAAGAATCTTTGGCGGGATCGCTTTTCGCTTTTGCATTAAAATAAACCCTAAAGGAATCCCTGCTACTGGGCGCATGCCCAAATCCCTGCGGTTGCAGAAAAAAACTCAACCAAACATCGCTGTCAGGATCGAGATTGGAAACATCTATATAGTGGCTTTCCAGGCGGTCGCAGCCTCCTCTGAGCAAATTGCGCTCATAAGGCCTGTTGCCGGGACTCACGCCATCAAACATGGCGGCACCCAGGCTAGGCGGTCTTACCGCCGCATGGCGCATAACCGTAGGATAGCGCTGCGGATCGGAAGCGCAAAGGTCCCAAAGATTGCTGTCAGGCAGGCTTCCTGCCGAAAAATCATCAAAAAAGGGATTGCTGGATTGGATAAAAAGGGTGTCTTTGCTGCCGCCAGCCCGGCTGTAAGTCAGGATAGGGGGAGCAGTATTGGCTCTCCCCTGAAAAGCAGGGCCTAGGATTTCCTGCGGTATTTGCTGATTTTGGCCATGGAGGATGGTCATACATCCCAGGCAGGCGATCAATAGAAAAAATCTGAACATGAATACTTTCCTTTTAACTCAACAACGCTTGAGCGTTTATAAGGAGGCGAAGTTAGGAAATTATATTCCCGACAACCATACAAAAACGCCTACATAGATAAATCGGAGAAAGCGTGTAGAGGAATATAAAAGGTAGCGATTGAGGGGAAAGCCCATGCTCGCGCTGATCATGCTAAAAGCAGCAAAAGGCAGGGGCGTGAGCGCTGCAAGAACGATAAGGATACCGCCATAGCGCCTGTACAGGGTTTTGTATTGCTGAAAACTTTCACGTTCGAAGAATTTGGCTAATCGGGGAAAGTTTTTGATTTTCCTGCCGAAATAATATGCAATCATACCGCCCAGGTAGGAAAGGGCAGAAAGTAGAAAAATGAGCAAACCATAATTTTCAACTGTATGGGCCGAAATGTTTTTCGCCCAAATCACAAAAAACTCAAGCGGAATGATCCCAAAGATCGTTTCTGAAGCAAAAAATATCCCCAGAATCAGCAAAGGCTTATTTTCCAAAGGTTTGGCCCATTCCTTAAAATGATCACCGATGGTATAATTGAATAGCAGGTACAGCCCTATGATGGCTGCAAACCAAATCAAGGCCCTCAGGGCATTTTTTGCTATAAAATTGTAATAGTCTTTTCTGTCCTTAGGCATAGATTGAAATAGAGGAAATAAACATAAGAAATAATGGCGACAAATGAACTGCTCCGCTTTACCAAAAAAGGCATCTACTGCCCTGCCGGAGACTTTTACATAGATCCCACCCAAAGGGTTTCAAAAGCCCTTGTCACCCATGCACATTCCGATCATGCCCGCTGGGGCATGGAGCATTATCTGGCCCATGAAGATTCTCTTCCTATCATGAAATTGCGGTTGGGCAAACAGATTTCCGCTCAAACTGTTCGCTATGGCGAAGAAATTGACATCCATGGTGTGAAAGTTTCCTTTCACCCTGCGGGCCATATCATCGGATCTTCCCAGATCCGTGTGGAGCACAAAGGGGAAATATGGGTCGCCTCAGGCGATTACAAAATCGAAGATGACGGCTTCACCGTCCCTTTTGAGCCCATCAAATGCCATACATTTATCTCGGAGACGACCTTCGCGCTGCCCGTCTTCCGCTGGCAAAGCCAGCAAAGTGTCATCGATGAAATCGATGCCTGGTGGGCGCAAAATGCGGCCATAGGCCGCCCCAGCCTCATCTCGGCCTATTCCCTGGGCAAAGCCCAGCGCATCCTCCAGGCTGTGGACCACAGCATCGGCCCGATCTACAGCCACCATTCGACTATAGCTGTCAATAAAGCATTCCGACAGCACGGGATAGCCCTCAAAGAGGACCTCCCTCTCACAGAAAATGTGAGCAAAAAGGAACTGTCCCGGGCGCTGATCATTGCGCCGGGGACTTCCGTCGATGAGACGCTGGCACCCAAATTGGGAGACTTTGCCCTCGGCATGGCTTCCGGCTGGATGATGCTGCGCAAAATGCGCAAGGGAAGAGCCGCACACAGAGGCTTTGTCCTCTCAGATCATGCCGATTGGGATGGCCTCAATGAGGCCATTCGGGCTACGGAAGCCGAGCGCGTCATCCTCACACATGGCTATACCCGACAGTATGCCCGTTGGCTGAATGAACAGGGGATTCCTGCTTTTGCAGAAAAGGGAAACTGATTTTAGCTGATAGGCGGGGTTTTCAGAAAAAACCACACCAATATGTTTGCCCACTTCTAAAACATAATTCCTATCATAAAGATCAGTGAATATCAGCGTCAATTATTCATCATCCCAACTTCACATCCCATGAATCACATCAACAGAAAACAATTTCTCAAAACCCTCAGCCTCGGCAGCATCATGCTGGGCAGTACCACTCTGATAGCCAGGCCATTGAGCCAGGATGAGCCCAAGCTTGACCCCAAACTTGTGCAGGAATGTGTAGGTGCAGGGCATCGTGATATGGAAAAAGTAAAGAGTATGCTCGCCGAGCATCCCACCCTGCTCAATGCAGCGCATGACTGGAAATATGGCGATTTTGAAACGGTGCTCGGCGCAGCCTCCCATGTGGGCTACAAAGAATTGGCTCAATGGCTGGTTGAGCAGGGCGCACAGGCCAACATTTTCACAGCTGCCCTTTTTGGGAAAATGGACATCATCAAGCCTATGCTGGAGTTCTTTCCCCACTCGCTACATGCCAAAGGGCCTCATGGTTTCACCTTGCTTCACCACGCGATTCGCGGCGGAGAGGAGGCTGCGGAGGTAAAGGAATACCTGGAATCTTTGGGAGCAAAGGAAACTAAGATTGCTTTGTACTGACGAAAAAAGGATTCCATCGCGATTTCTCCCCTCCACACAGCGCACGCATCCGAATTTCATATTCGCTTCCTTTCTGGAGTGAAAGGATAGTTTCGTGGGTTTGGGAAAGCGTTTTTTCGCCCCACTCCTCCCCTTTTCTCCGAAAACGGATCTGAACGGAATCCGCTCCTTCATCATACCAACTGAGCACAAACTGCTCGTCTTTGGCTTCCTTTAACTGCAAGCCCAGCGGAGCGGGACAAGCCAGCAGGCTGTCCTCTGCCAAAGCCAACAAAATGGCTTTTCCGATATTCAGGCGGCCCCCGCTGACATTTATGCCCTGAAACTGAGGGAGGCTGTCGACGCCTCTCATGATCCAATCTTTGACTTGAAGGGCCGCCATGGCGGGATTGGCTTTCTGGAGGGCCATCAGGCCCGGCAGTGGGGCGCTGTAGAGCAGCGCGATGGCTCCACTGAGCTGCGGCGCTGCCGCAGATGTGCCGCCCGTCAGGGCGTAGCTCTGGCTGCCAGATAGAGAGAACACCTGTTCTCCGGGTGCCACCAAATCCACGCTGTATTTGCCAAATCCGGCAAAGGGAACCCGATTATCATGATGGTCGCTATTGCTCACCGTGATCAAAAAGGGGCTGGAGCAGGAAGTGGGCATATCGCCCATTTGATCTATATCCAGGCGGTCATTGACCACCGATCCTACGCTGAGTATACCAGCCTTTCCCAGGCTGTCGTATATTCCGCACCAGGCGGGAAATTGCGCTTCGCGCAGGTTGCGTCTGCCCCAGGAGGCATTGACCACCACCACATAAGCGCCCTTTTCACCTAAAGTAAAATCATATAAACGTCTCATAATGAGAGGGTAAAGATAGGCCTCTACAACGGTAGATTCATTGAGAAATCCTCCCACTACGGGCATGAGTTTGACCCGCCAATTGATGCCGCTGATCCCGATTTGATTGTTGCCGCAGGCGGCCATGATGCCTGCCAGAGGAGTGCCGTGTTTGCTCGCTTCCACCTGGTCATTTTTCTCATATACATTCCACCCCTGGAAATCATCTACAAAACCGTTTTGGTCATCGTCTTTTCCATTGTGTGGAATCTCAAGGATATTGTGCCAGATATTGGCCTGCAAATCAGGATGATTCCTGGCTATTCCATTGTCTATCAGACAAATAACGATACTGTCCCCCAGGACCGTATTCCCTCCTGTTGTGATTTCCCAGGCGACTTGTGCGCCTATATCGGAGCCATTATTGCCCCCTGACTGGCCGCTATTGTGCAGATGCCACTGACGGGCATACAGAGGATCGTCCGGCACCACTCCCTGTCCCATGGCCGAAAGCCACATTCCCATAAAAAGCCATCCCCCCAAACATAAGCGTAACAACATTTTTAGCATGATTTCTTTCTCCAAATAAAGCATGACAAAATATAGAACCTCAAATTTCGTTTTCTAATTGTAATTTCAATTTGGAAAACTGACATTCATTCTTTTATTTTCCATATATATTTTTTTATTCTAACTAAATTATTCTCTTACTCGAATTTTTCTCGCGTGTAAAGTCATTGAACTTCATGCCCCTTTCCTTTTTTCTTGCACCGCAAGCCCGGAAAGCTATTAGTAAAGATGAATGTAAAAAACTTGCTTCTTGTATTGCTGTCATGTTGGTTCCACTTAGCGCAATCCCAGACATGGCAATGGCTGCAAACAGCCGGAAATGAGCACGAAAACAATCTGGGCAGAGCTATCTGTCATGATTTGTCGGGAAATGTTATCGTTACAGGATACCATCACCCCGTACTCAAGTTGTCAGTTTATCCCCAACAGCAACAGCTATTTTCCCTAATCAATCAGGTCAACAAAGAACAGCGTTTTTTTCTGGCAAAGTATGCGCCGGAAGGAAAACTGGAATGGGCAGCACTCAGTCGCGGCGGTCGGGCCGAAGGCACCGATATATGCAGCGGCCGCAATGACGGCCTTTTTGTTTGCGGCAATGCCCATGGCAAAGTCAGCTTTGACAAAGCTAAAGGATCTTCCAAAGTACTCTATGCCCGGGAAGTCGGGCAGGCCTTTTTGGCTCACTATCAGGCAGATGCACATCTGGCCTGGATCGCGGGCCTGGCCCGCACCGAGGGCCGCAGCTATGCACGTGCCGTGCAATATACCGAAGACATGATCCTGGTCACAGGCGACCTGGAACTGCTGGCAGGCAGCGCTGTCAGCTTTGAAAATGCCCGGGGGGAGGCATTTACCTTTACCCCTGTGCAGGCAAGCCTCCGCTACCAGGCGAAAATTGGCTACCTGGCTATGTATAGCTCTCTGGGGGAATTTTTGGGCGTGAAGTTTTTTGGCAACAACAAAAGTCAATTGCGCATGCAGGACATCGCCCTGGGAGCGGATAACAAAATATACCTGAGCGCCAGGTTCTCAGGCGATTGGTTCTACCAGGGCCAGCTATTTCGCACGGCTCCTTTTGCAGAGGAAGGCTTGCTTTTGGCGATGAATAAAAAAGGCAAATTACTGTGGACCAGGCAGTTGAAGGGTGCATTGGATGCAAGTATCCCACTTAAACTGGCCCAGTCGGCTGATGGCATCAACCTGAGTTTTGCCAGCAAAGCCGGCATAGAAATATGGGAAGGCGATAGCCTTCATCAAAAGCGCAAAAGCGGCAAGGCACTCACAGGCGTCCTGCGATGGGATGAAAATGGCAAGCTGCTTTGGCAGCATTTTCTCTCCGTCCATTGGGGGCGTGTGGCCATCCAGAGCCTGGCCGTAGGCCCGGATCAGCAGTTGTATGCAGCTGGTTTTTTTCTGGGGAAATGGTTCAATCATTCCGAAAATCTGAATACAACAGGCTTTCACAGCCGCCCTTTTGGAGGGAATGGATATATTTCCTGGTGGGATGTGAACGCCTTCTGGATTCAACTTTCAGCCGATGGAAAATTACAGTGGCAGGAAAGCAGCGAAGGCATTCATAAAGAAAGCGTGAGTGACCTGAGCGTAGATTTAGCTGGAAATCTGGCCACCACCGGCACTTTCCAAAAAGAATCCGAGACACAGTTTGGCCCTATACAGGCTGCCGGTATGAGCGGCACCAATATCTTTGTCGCGCAACTCAAACCGCAGCTGGAGCCTCTTTTTTCGGATGTTACCACCCCAGACAGCCTCGTTAAGTTTGACCCTGACCGCCTCCTGGAAGAAGGGGCCGAAATAGCCGTTCACGGCAACGAAATAGAGATTTTGCTCTGGGACAACAACGAAATTGACGGAGACACCATCAGCCTTTTTTGCAATGAGAAGTGCATCCTTTCCCGGCACCCTCTGAACCATGACCGCACACGGCTGAAGCTCAGCTTAGAAGCGGGACAAAGTTTTCAACTTCGATTTCAGGCCGAAAACACGGGGGCCATTTACCCCAATACCGCAGCGATGACCATCATAGATGATCGCTATCGGCAGACCGTTTTTCTGGCGAGTGACCTGAATAAGACACAAGCGGTCAGGCTTTTGGTTGACGGAAAAAAAGAAATGCCTGCGGCAAAAGATTAGGCCTTGAAATCATCTGCAAACTTCCTTTCTTTGCCCTTCTATGAATCTACAACTCTCCAATCAACTCTTCATCGTTGGTGGTGCAACCAGCGGTTTTGGTTATTCCGTGGCGACTTCCTTATATGAGGAAGGGGCACAGGTAATCGCCATCGCCCGGGGACGGGAAAAATTGCAGCAAATGGCCATCGCCTATTCGCGCATGGAAACCCTCGCAGGCGATCTCAGCCAGCCCGAAGTGCTGGATCAACTTCTGCAAAAAGTCGGTGACCGACAAATACACGGCGCCCTTATCAATGCGGGCGGTCCGCCTGCCGGCAGTTTTGAAGAAACAGGCCTGGAAGCCTGGGATGAGGCCTATAGGACTGTTTTGCGATGGAAAATCGCCCTGACAAAGGCTTTGCTACCGCAAATGAAATCTCACCAATATGGCCGCCTAGTCTACATAGAAAGTGCTTCGGTGAAGCAACCCATCCCCAACCTGGTGCTGAGCAATTCGCTCAGGATGGCCGTTGTGGGTTTTGTAAAAACACTTTCACAGGAGGTAGCCGCAGAGGGCATCACCGCCAATATCATTGGCCCGGGTTATCATGCAACCCCGGCCATGGGCCGTCTTTTTGAAAAAATGAGTAAGCTGCAGGACATCTCTACTGAAGAAGCGCAAAAACGCTTTGAGGGAGAAATCAAAAGCGGAAAAATGGGCGACCCTGCCCAATTGGCAAGCCTGGCCCTGTGGCTTTTTTCGCCCCATTCAGCTTATGTAACCGGCCAAAGCTGGATCGTCGATGGAGGACTGGTCCAAAGCTCGCTTTGATCAAAAGCTCCATGTAGAAGCTTTCCCTTCTTTTTTCTAACTTAAGCCTTTATTCAATTCCAAAGCATGAGTATGATGTACAGCCGCATTTTTATTTTCCTTTGTTGCATTTTTCTTTATGGTAGTTCTTTAGGTCAGACCCCCAAACTCTTTGACAGTGATGAATTACTGGAACTTGAGCTCATCTGTGACTTAACTGAACTTCAAGCCGATAGAGGCATGGAACCAGAATATCATGATGCTGTGCTCAGCGGAAAAAATGCCGATGGGTCTACTTATGAAATGAAAGTGCAGGTTAAAGCAAGAGGGAATTTCCGCAGATCTGACCTTACCTGTAAGTTTCCACCTTTGCGGGTCCGCTTTTCCAAAAATGACACCCTGGGCCCATTTGAAGCGGATCGCAAGCTAAAGCTTGTAACGCATTGTGATGAGGAGCGCTTTATCCTTCGGGAATATATGGTTTATAAAACCTATAATGTGCTCTCAGAATGGAGTTTAGGCGTGCGCCTTTGCCGAATTACCTATATTGACAAATATGAAAAAATGGAGCCAGAGACGCACTTTGCTTTTTTCATTGAAGACATGGAGCACTTTGGGGAGCGAAAAAATGGAAAAGAAATTGATACGACCCGCATAAAAGCCGAGATCCTGGACCGGGATCAATTGACCTTTGTGCATGTGTTTCAATATATGATAGGCAACCCTGATCACAGCGTGGAACGCTTTAAAAATACCAAAGTAATAGGTCATCTTCATGGAGGTGAAGCGCCTATTCCTGTTCCTTACGATTTTGACTGGTCTGGCGTGGTGGATGCCCCTTACACCAAACTTACTGGTGAAACCACCAAAACGAGCCAGCACAGCAAACAAAGATTTAAGCCATTGTGCAGGACAGACGAAGAGTTTCAGGCTGTTTTTTCTGTCTTTTTGGATAAAAAGGAAGAGATTTTTTCGTTGTATGAAAACAGCCCATTTTTGGAAGAAGAAGATAAAAAGTACTGTCTGGATTATTATAAATCCTTTTATAGTATTATAAAGCGGGCAGGAAAGGCAAAAAAGGTATTTGTAACTGATTGTGAGTGAAAGACTAAAAGCAGATCAAGCTGCGTTTAAGAACCGTGCAAAAAAGAAAGCTTGGCATATTATTGGGAATCCTCATGACCTGGACGTTTATCTACGCCCAGCACAATCCCGATAGCCTTGTCAGCAAGGGGATACAGTTACAGAAAAAAGGGGAATACAGCCAGGCAATCCAACAATACCAGCAAGTGCTGAAAACCTCCCCTCAACATCCACGCGCACATTACGAGCTGGCGCTCGCCTTTTTTTCTATGAAAGACTACAGCCTTGCGCTCAACCACAGCAACGCTGTCCTCAATCAGCCATCCAACGAATATCAAAATGGCGCCTACCTCATCAAGGGCTCGGCCCTCGACAACCTGGGCAGAATAGAAGCTGCTATCCAGGTGTATGAAGAAGGCATCAGAAAATACCCTTCCAATTACCTGCTCCACTACAACCTCGCCCTTTGCACATTCAATGATAAGCAATTTGACAAGGCAGAGCCTGCCATCATGGGGGCACTGGAGCGCAACCCCAATCATGCCAGCAGCCACCTTTTGCTGGCGCATCTGATGGCCCAGACAGAGCGCCGCGTGCAGGCCATAATGGCTTTGTACTATTTCCTTATGTTGGAGCCAGAGAGCAGGCGCTCCAATTCGGCTTTTGAAATGCTGAAAAATTTGCAGCAGAAGGGCGTAAAAAATGGACGCACCAAAGAGCAGCTCACCATCAATATATCTCAGGCTGGCAAACAGCCCGACTTTGGCAATGCAGAGCTTTTGCTCTCCACTCTGAGCGCTTCGCGCTCTTTGGAGGCCAATAAATACAAGTCTGAAACAGAACTGTTTGCCGAGCATACCCAGGCTTTTTTCTCCGTTTTGGGCGGTAGCCAAGGGGGAAAGCATGATTTTTGGCAAAAAATGTATACAGGATTTTTCTCCTCCATGGCCGCCAATGGCCATGCCAAGGCTTTTGCATATCATGTGAGCAGGTCACAGGAAGATTACCAGGTAACTCAATGGCTGAATGGGCATCCCAATGAGATGAAAGCCCTCATCAATTGGGTGCGCTATTACAAATAATCAGGATTCAAAATCCACATATTGACGCATCAGGTCAACAAATGAATCCGTCTTATAGCCCTGTCCTATCGCCTCAAAATCCCATCCATCTCCATGTCTGAATATCCTGGCAAAAAGCATAGAGCATTTGTCTGTATAGGAATCGTCATTTGACAGGTCAAATTGAAGTATTTCTTCCTGATTGGCATCCAATGCACGAATAAATGCATTTTCAACCATGCCAAAATGCTGCTTACGTTCCTGCGCTTCAAATATGATGACGAAAAACAAAATCTGATGATAGCGTGGTGCCAATTTATCCAGGTGGATGATAAGCTGCTCATCATCGCCGGGGCCTTCGCCATTGGGATTGTCACCACTGTGGATGACCGTCTCATCCGGTAGTTTCAGGTTGTTGAAGTGAATGATGTCACTGCCAAATAAAGGTACTTTGAAGCCTCTTTTCATTTCCTTGGTATGGCCAAGGTTTCTCAATTTTCCTTTTTCATCCAATAGAAAAGCCAGCAGGTCCAGGTCAAAATCTTTGGGCTTTTTCTCTCCTTTTATCTTCCTGAGCAATCCCAATTGGGCTTTTTTTCTCATATCCCAGCCCAGGCCTACCCGGATTTGGGAAAGGTCAAACTGATCTGCATCTATATAAAATGTGCTTCCTTTTTGAATCTTCATATTTTTACCTTTTCAAGGCATCTGCCATGAGCCGAGGAAATTGATCCGGGCTACAGGCAAATGTTGGGATGCCCAAGGTCGCAAATTCCTGCGCCATTTCATGATCATAGAAGGGTTTTCCTTCATCATTCAGGGCGAGCAAAGCGATAAACTTCGCACCACTGGCCTGAATACGCGCTGCGCGCTGCAGCAGTTCGGCACGATTGCCGCCCTCGTAGAGGTCGGATATCAGCACCAGGATGCTATCCTGTGGCCGACGGATATGGCTTTGACAATAGGTCAAAGCGCGGTTTATGTCTGTCCCTCCGCCTAAATTGGCGCCGAAAAGCAGATCTACCGGATCATTGAGTTTTTCTGTCAGATCGGCGATAGCCGTATCAAAAAACACCATGCGCACCCGCAATGCGGGTATGGAGGCCAAAACCGCCCCAAATACACTCGCATAAACGAGCGAAGTCGCCATGGAACCACTTTGGTCTATACACAGGATCACATCTTTGAGGGAGTTTCCCTTGCGGCCCATGCCGTGCATGATATGCGGAATAATAGCCTGATATTCAGGCTGGTAGTGTTTGAGGTTGGCGCGGATGGTCCGCGTCCAGTCTATCTCGTTCCATTTGGGACGTCGGTTGCGGATGGATCGGCTCAGCGCGCCGCGCACGGCTTGCTCGGTAGGCAGGCGCAGTTTGCGCATGAGCTCATCGGCGACTTTTTGTACCACCATCCTGGCGGTGGCTTTGGTTTGGGAAGGGATGACATCCTTCAGGTTGATCAGCGTAGCCACCAGATGCACATCTGGTTCCATGGACTCCAGGAGCTCGGGCTCCAGTAGCATGCGCTTCAGATCGAGGCGCTCATAGGCGTCTTTCTGCATCATCTGCACCATGGACGAAGGAAAATACCTTCGGATATCGCCCAACCAGCGGTTGACCTGGGGATTGGAGCTGCCGAGGCCGCCTTTGCGGCCTTCTTTGGAATCACCATATAGGGCGTCCAGGACGCGGTCCATTTGCTTGAGATCTCCCTGCAAGGGAGCATCCAGGCTCTCGGCCGATTCCTGCCCCAGCAGCATCCGCCATCGGGTCTTTCGCTTTTGATCGTTCATGTTTTTTCTGACAAAAATTAAAATTACAATTTAGAATAAGAAATGAGCAGAAATAAGTTATAACCGATCAAATGATCCTTCGCCAGAACTGGCCCCCAAATAGCGCCCGTTCAGACTTTAAACCACACCAAAGGCAGGGATTCGATGGTATTTTTGAGTTGATACGTTTTCCCCACATTCCTTGAGCTCCTATTTTATGAAAAACTTCAACACACTGTACCTTTCTTTCGCACCCGCTCTTCTTATTTTATCTTTTCTCTTCATATTTAGCAGTCAAATGGCCGCCCAATGTGGAGATACTGTTTTCACTTCTTCGGCTGTCATCAATTCTTTTCCCTATTTGGAGGATTTTGAAAATGGGAAAAAAGGATGGTTTCATCGAAAAATACAAGGCAATTTTCCCAATCCTGCAGGATTGCCCTCCACGCAGGTATCCTACTTCCCGGGCGTTGTCGTACAGGATTCATGGGCTTTTGGGACCCCTACCAAAACCCGGATAGCAGGCGCCCACTCAGGCGACAGCGCCTGGGTGACCGGCGGCTTAAGTGGAAACTATCCCAACCAGGAACATTCCTATGTCATGAGTCCTCCCTTTGATTTTTCCAGCCTGGACCATCCTGTCATCGGCTTATGGATCAACCATGATACGGAGCTCAATGTGGACGGTGCCTGCATGCAGAGCTCGGTTGACTCGGGCAAAACCTGGACCCGGCTGGGAAGTGCAAACAACAATTGGTACAATATGAGGCAGGCCTTTTCATCTCCCGGCAGGATCTGTTCTCCTGCAAATCCATACGCCTGGGGCGGGTGGTCCCGTGGCTGGAAATGGGTTCAGCATGACCTGAAGCACCTGGCAGGAAAGTCTTCGGTTGTTTTCAGGCTGGTCTTTGCTTCTGATTTTTTGCAAACTATCCCCAATCAAGGCTTTGCTTTTGATGATGTCGCCATCGTAGAAAAGCCATCCAAGGACCTGGGGCAAGATACCGTCCTTTGCCTGGGAGACCAGAAGGTCTTCAACCTGGGCGCTGTGCCTCATGGCAGCTATTCCTGGCAAAATTCAACTATCGCCCCCTACAATTCTCAGACCTATACCGTGGTCACCAACCCTTCGGGCCTGACTCAATCCATAAAAGGTTGCGTTACAGACACCCTGCTGGGCTTTGAGTTTTGTGATACGGTTTTGGTACATTCTTCCCTGCTTATCCCGCCCAATATCACGGATTCTACCTTCTGCGAAGGGGATTCTATCAAATACGACCTCCGAAATCCTGGCGCCATGTGGAGCTGGCATGCCTATGATTCAGCAAGCTTAAACTTTGGTTTTCTTCATGGAATGCGGACCCTCGTCACAGACACATCTGCGGTTTACATTTATGCCGTATTTGACAATCTGGGTTGCCGGTTTTCGGATACCATCGAGGCAAGGCTTGAAAAAACACCTCCCATAGATCTGGGCCTGGGAGATACGGTATGTATCGGTCAATCACGTATTTTCACCGCCCCTAATGGCCCTCCGGGCACAAGTTATGAGTGGCGTCTCAACTCCCTATCCACCCCTTTTGCCTATACCCAAACCATATTTGCCTCCGCCCCGGGAAAATATACCGTGACCCTGATCACGCCTGCCCAATGTAAGGAAAAAGACTCTGTCAGCTTCGGGGTGGTGCTGGCGCCGGTCGTAGACTTGGGCCCCGACATCCAGTCCTGCTATGCGCTGACGCTGGATGCCAATAATGCGGGTTCTCAGTTTATTTGGAGTACGGGAGCTACAAGCCAAAGCCTCCAGGTCACCCCCCCTTTCACGGGTTGGGTAGAGGTGACCAATTACCTCGGTTGCTCTGCAAGAGATTCGATTGTCATCACGGAGGGCACGCCTCCTCTGGTGGACCTGGGCGGGGATCAGGTGCTCTGCGACCAGTCCAGCATCTTGCTGGACCCGGGACCACAAGCTATGGGTTCCATCATTTTGTGGTGTACGGGCCTGTTTCAGCAGTCCTTACAGGTTGTAAAACCAGGGCAATATTGCGTCAAGGTGACCGATACCAATGGCTGCATTGGGACAGATACGGTAAAAATCACACGTTCTGGTCTAAAAGTGGACTTAGGTCCTGATGGTTTTATATGCGATGGGAAAAGCCTGCTTTTGGATGCAGAAAGTCCCGGAGCAACCTACAGTTGGAATACCGGGGCGCAAACGCCCTCCATCCGTGTCACCAGTGCTGGTGTATATGGCGTCGTCCTCACCGATGCGCTGGGGTGTGTAAAAAGTGATTCCATCACCGTCCATTTACTTCCTGCTTATGAAGCCGCCATTGGCATTTCGCCTGCCTGGGCTGTAGCCTTTGGTAAGCCCATCACCTTCAACTCGACCCAAAATCCGGCAGGTACCCAATCCTGGAAGTGGGATTTGGGCAATGGAGTGAAGGCAAACGGCCAAACGGTTACATACACCTATCCTTCCGTCGACACTTTTACTGTCTGCCTGATCATGTCGGATGGGGTATGCAGTGACACAGTATGTGAACAGGCCGGAAACTTCCTGGATTTCACAGGCATGGAAGAAAAATTGGGGATGAGTTTGGGGGTGTATCCCAATCCTTCTGATGGCATTTTTCATTTTGCTGCCCAGCTCCACTCCCCTTCCAGGCTGCACATCGGCATATGGGATATGGAAGGCAAGCAAATCATCGGTAAAGCTTTTGAAAAAAGCAGCAATTTTCATGGGAGCCTGGACCTGACGGCACTTCCTGCGGGCTTGTACTTCATGAAGATTCAAAGCGAAAAAGGCAGCACATTCAGAAAGATTATGAAGCAATAACCCCAGAAAGCTTTGCAGGATTACCAATATAATTAAGCTTTTTTGAGCTTGAGCCAAGAAAAGCGTCCGTTCGGACGTTATGTAGGCTGTGGGTCAGAAATTAGGTTGTAATTTTATGGACACTACATAGAAAGAATAGCTCCAAGGCTTATATTTGCCTGGATAAGGGTCTTTTATAGATTGGACCTGCATAATAAGGACCATTTGTTATTTTTTATTGACTTAAGTTTTTAGTATTGTAAATTTTTAACACATTTATTTAACTTTTTATGAAAATTAAAATTTTTTCCTTTTTTTGTTTAATTATAATCCTTTCCACTAATCTTTTAGTTAGTCAGCCACCATTGAATAAGTTAACTTATTATGTTGGTTCTGGATTAGGAATTTCTAATATTTTTTTTCCAAAAAAAATTGAAGCTATTAAAAACCCAGGATTACAATTTGATGAAAAACTTGTAGGGGGAACCTATATAACCATTTCGGAGGCAGTGCCAGTTCCCTTTCTATTAAAAACAAATGCGATTGGCCAAGTCACCTGGAGTGTTTATTATAAAGATGTTACTTCTTACAACTTAGGATTAACTTTGACTGGGTATTTTGGAAATACAATTTGTAGCGGCCCTCAACCGGATAATGCTGTATTTCTTGGTGGACTCAATCAAACCACTTCTAGAGGATTTGTAATTAAATCAAACGAATCAGATGGATTGCCTGTTTGGTCAAAAGAGTTAGGAACTGAGGTAATAGATTTGATTTTTGATTCTAATAGTAATTCGCTAATTGGCATAGCAGAAGATGGAAATGAGTTAATTATTTTCCAATACTCCTTAACGGGTGTCCTTTTGAATGCTAAAAGAACTTCATTTTCAATAGGGAGATTAATAAAGCCGCACATCAAAGTGTTTAATAGTGAAACTTATGTTGTTAGTAGGTATAATAATTCTTCAGGAAATGATGAAATTTTCGTATCTAAATTTGATCCTAGCTTAACTATCATGTGGTCTCTTTTTGTTCAAACACCTGATACTTTATACTCAGTAAATGGATTCGCAATTGATGAAGTCAACAACAAGATTGGTATTTTAGCTTTTATTGAGCAACCATCCTCAAATATCATTGCCCCTAGTGTATTAGAAGTTGACTTTAGTGGAAGTGTTTCTTGGTATTTCAGATATGACTCAAGCATTCCATTAACTTCAAATTCCCCATTTGAAAAAGAAGTAAATGATTTAATTTCATGGGTTGAAGGAGGGTATATCTTTTCGTGTAATGCTCAAGGTTTAAATCTTTTAAACTCTAGTAACGGCATGCAAGGTTATCCTATAACAGTTAAAATCAGGAACAACGGTAGTTTTCATTGGGCAAAAACTTATGCAGATTTTAATATTTCAACTAGCAATTCTATAGTTGATGAATCATTCGTGAGCATTACTAGCCCAAATCCATTATTATTCAGTTCCCTTGGAATTCGAAGAGAATCAAATTCAAGTGGTGGGACCGTAAATAACATGATAATTGTACAAGGATTTTATGATAATGGCTCCATAGGCGATTATGATTGCCTTTATCCACTCCACTTCACTGCTGTTAATAGAAATGTAACATCGGTTTCTTCTCCTCTTCCATTTAGTAATTACACTTTTGAGGTGGAAACGGAGGTAGAAGCAGCAATATTTGATATGTGGCAATATCCATGCGATGAGACTCCTTATACTTCTCGATTTTCTTCGATCTCGTCACTCAATTATTATTCTTTAAATTACAATAACTACCGAAATGAAGTTTCATATTATTTAAATTTAGAAGAAATTAAGAAACCTAAAATATCAATTGTGGATCCTTCCGGAAAAGAAATAATAATGAATGAATTACTTGAAAAAGAAGGAGTGTTAAATACATCATTCCTTCCTAAAGGTGTCTTTTTCGTGTCGCTATTTTCACAAGGATTTATTCTCAAAACAATAAAAATAATAAAATATTAAATTTGAAATAACACTTCCCAAACAACTACTACATTTTTTCGGAATTATACTAAATTTCGACCAAATACATTTCGGACTGATCTGGTATATTTAAACGTTTGAACTGGAAGGTTAGGGTTTTTCTTAAAAAATAAAACCTACATTTTTAGCAGTTTTCAGAAATTAATACCTGTTTAGAATATCAATTAATCCCATAATTTATAATATACAGTTCATGAATATTCTATTAACCTTTTTACCCAGGGCATTTATACTTATCTCTTTTGTATTGATGTTTAGCAATCAGATAAGGGCTCAATGCGGGGACACTGTCTTCAACAATTCTCCTATTATCAATTCCTATCCTTATTTAGAAGATTTTGAAAATGGCAAAAATGGATGGTTCAGCCGAAAAATTCAATCCAATTATCCTAACCCAGCAGGATTACCATCAACACAGTTGCCTTATTTCCCTGGTGTTGTTGTAGCAAATTCCTGGGCCTTTGGAAACCCAAGCAAAACTCGAATTTCCGGAGCCCATTCTGGTGATAGTGCTTGGGTAACAGGAGGATTATCAGGAAACTACCCGAATCAGGAACATTCTTTTGTTATGAGTCCTCCATTTGATTTTTCGACCTTAAACAATCCTTTTATAGGTTTATGGGTGAATTACGATACAGAAAATAATGTTGATGGAGCCTGTTTGCAGGCTTCAGTTGATTCAGGAAAGACCTGGACTCGAATAGGAATTGCTAACAACGATTGGTATAACATGAGGCAGGTTTTTGCGTCTCCTGGACGAATTTGTTCTCCAGCTAATAGAAATGCTTGGGGAGGTTGGTCACGAGGATGGAAATGGGCACAATATGACCTAAAGTTCCTTAGTGGTGTACCCTCTGTTGTTTTCCGAATTGTTTTTGCTTCTGATTTCTTACAGAATTCGCCACTTCAGGGCTTTGCTTTTGATGATGTAGCCATCGTCGAGAAACCTTCTACTTCTCTGGGAAAAGATACCGCCCTTTGTCTGGGTGATCAAAAGATATACAACCTGGGTTTTGTGCCCAATGGCAAGTATTCCTGGCAAGGCCTCAACCAGCCTCCTTATAATGCGCAGACCTATACGGTGGTGACAAACCCTTCAGGTCTGGCACAAATCATCAGGGGATGCGTGACAGATACCGTTCTGGGATTTTCCTTCTGCGATACCGTTTTGGTTAACTCTTCCCTCCTTATTCCCCCCAACATTACTGACTCTACCTTCTGTGAGGGCGATTCTATCAAATATGACCTGCGAAACCCCGGAGCGATGTGGAGCTGGCATGCATTCGATTCCTTAAGTACAAGCTTTGTCTACATTAATGGTAGCCGAACGTTGATTACAGACACATCTGCTGTGTTTATATATGCTGTATTTGACCATGTGGGTTGTCGGTTTTCGGATACCATAGAAGCGAGGCTTGAAAAAACACCACCTATAGATTTGGGGCTTGGTGATACGGTCTGTATTGGACAGTCGCGAATATTTACGGCTCCTAACGGCCCTCCGGGCACTGCCTATGAATGGCGACTCAATTCGCTTACCAATCCCTTTGCCTACACCCAGACCATTTTTGCTTCAGCACCGGGAAAATATACGGTTACATTAATTACCCCTGCGGGTTGTCAGGAGACAGACTCTGTCAATTTTGGGGTGGTGCTTGCCCCCGTAGTCGATTTGGGACCTGACTCCAGGGAATGTTATGAACTTACCCTGGATGCCAATAATGCAGGCTCGGATTTCCTCTGGAATACAGGAGCCACCACACAAGCCATTACGGTTACGCCTCCCTTCACGGGCTGGGTAGAAGTGACCAACTACCTGGGTTGTAAAGCAAGGGATAGCATCATCATCACTGCGGGAACCCCGCCCTCACCCAATTTGGGAGGAGACAGGGTGCTTTGTGACCAGTCAAGCATTATCCTCGATCCAGGTCCTCAACCTACCGGATCCACCATTTTGTGGTGTACAGGGCAGTTCCAGCAATCGTATCTGGTAACGAAACCAGGTGAGTACTGCGTCAAAGTGACCGATACGGATGGTTGTATAGGAACCGATACGGTGAACATTACCATTTCTGGCCTGAAGGTCAATTTAGGACCTAATGGTTTTTTATGTGATGGAGAAAGCCTGCTGTTGAATGCAGAAATCCCCGGAGCGACCTATCGCTGGAATACAGGTGCTACGACTCCCTCCATCCGTGTCTCAACTGGTGGCATATATGGCGTAGTCCTGACAGATACCCTGGGGTGTGTAAAAAGTGATTCTATCACCATCACCCAACGTCCTCCCTATAATGCCTCTATAGGCTTTACTCCTGCCTGGACCGCTCCTTTTGGCAGCCCCATCACTTTTACTTCAACCAATAACCCAGCAGGAACCAATTCCTGGAGGTGGAATTTTGGAGATGGAAACAGAGCCAACGGCCAAACGGTAAATTATACCTACGCATCACTCGATACCTTCAAGGTATGCCTGATTATGTCAGATGGAATCTGCAATGATACTGTTTGTCAACAGGCAGGTAATTTCCTGGTATTCATTGGTATAGAGGAAGAGATGGGCATCAGCATGGGGGTTTATCCCAACCCAGGTGATGGAATCTTTAACTTTGCGGCACAACTCAAAAGCGCTTCTGCGCTTCAACTCGGAATCTGGGATATGGAGGGGCGGCAGGTCCTGACAAAAGCTTATGAAAAAGGAAATCGCTTTCAGGAAAGCCTGGACCTCAGGGAGCTTGCCAACGGCATGTATATCATGAAGATTCAGACCGAGAAGGGCAGTACTTTTAGAAAAATAATCAAACAATAGTCGCCAGGCTGTTTTTGGTATAGTTATAGAAATAGCTTTGCTAAACTTTTCAGGTTTAGTAAAGCTATTTCTACTTATTTATAACTTGAGAGAAATTTTGTCTGCATGCTCAACAAAACCCGCCCTCTATATGGAAGCTTCAATTTTGGCAAGGATATGGACATCCTTGTCCTGATTGCGCGCATGCAGCAGGTTTCCACCCGCTTTCTTGAAGACCGCATATTCAACTCCTACCTCAAGACAACTCAGGGAAACAGCCACTATGGCCTGAGTTATGAAGAGCTCAAAAGCCTTTTCCAGGTCCATCTGGGTGCGATACATACCATCACCGCCTCCAGTAGCACAGTCAATGGAAAGGGCGTCAATATCAATATCCGCTTTGCAAAAGGCGCCGAAACCGGCGATGGGCAGTTTGTCATTGTGGCTGGCAGCCAGTTGGAAAACCAGGAGATCAGAGATATGCTGCTGGGAAACTGGGAAGAACGGGAAGTCGAAATACAAGAGGAGGAGATAGAAGAACCCATGGACCTTCCTGAAGAGGAAGAAGCATTTTCCTATTCATCTCCTATGCCACCGGAGCGTGTTATCAACAAAAAGGAATACCCTTTACTCAAAGACGCTTTCTACTTTCAGCATGAGTTGAAGCCCGACGAACTGGTAGATGGCATCTACGATCTTTTCATCCGATTTATGGATGATGCGACCTTTGACATCCGCTTGTTGAGCTGGACAGGCGACCTTCACCTGGGAATCAAAGTGGAAGATCTCCGCAAAAACCTGCACCAGCACCATGGACAAATCCAAAAACTATACGTGATGCTAGAAGCGGCCGATGGTCGCCAGATTGATTTGATTCTTTCCTTTGCACCTTTGCCGCAGGAAGCTGATAGCGAAATCAAAATAAAAACGGATAACAACAAGGAAATCCTTGCTTTCGTCAAAAAACAATTTGCCCTAGAAGAAGAAAATGCACAGGCAAGGTTGTTGCCATTCAAAATGAATTTTTCCTACAGCCCAGGCCATTTTCAAATAGAAAAACTCATCTTTTTGGTAGAAAATATCGTCCGGGACCAGCTTCCCCTGGCGCAGGCCACCGCTTTTATTTCCAATAAAGGAGGCGTATTGTACCATGATGTCACCCTGGATCAGCTCAAGGATCTTTTTTATTTGTACCAAAAAAACATCCACGTACTTTCCCTCTACATCAGCCGGGCCATGACCCGCCAAACCGTCAACCTGGTATATGAGTTCAGCTCGAATTCTGGTAGCATGGCCCTTCAAACAGGCGTAGATAGCCTTCAGCAGAGCTTAAGTGCCCTCATCTGGGACAGTCTTGAGCTAAAGCCTTTTGAACCCAAAGACAGAAAATCTGAAGCATATTCCGAAAATCTGCCGCCTTCTCCTTTATTGATCAAGCCGCTTTTCGAAAGCAAGGATATCGTTTTCAACCCCCAGCTGTGTCTGCTCATCCTGCCGGATAAGCCCGCCCCTGCCGAAGGCATGCTCGCCGAGATGCAAAGAGCCCTGGAGGCTGCCGGCCTGGAAGTGGAAGCGGCAGAGCCGATTTTTGGGTATTTGGTGATGGAACGCCTTTGGCAAAAATTAAATGCTGCAGGCATCGTTATTGCTGATGTGACCAGCAAATCTGCGGAGGTTTTTTACGCCTTGGGCATAGCCCATACCCTGGGGAGGGAAGTTATTCTTCTGACGCAAAATCCTTCTGATATTCCTTTTGACTTCAAAAAATATCCACACATCATCTATGAGCCTAATGAAGCAGGCTATTTAAATCTCCGGCAAGAGCTACTGGCATATTTAAAAAAGACTTGAACGTAACCTAAACACAATGACCCAATCAAAAACAATTCTTTCACTCATTCTAGCCGCCTTTTTTAGCCTTTCGGCTTTTTCTCAAACCAAAATCCAGGTAACACCCAAAATCATCCAACAGGTAGCCTATGAAGGCATCACGCTTTTCCAGTTGGAAAAACTTGTACAATCATCGGCAGATTATATCTGGGATAATGCAGATATGCGCAACCTCAAAGGCTATGTAGCCTTTAAGGAAAATAGTGTGTTTCACTGTATTTATTGGAATGGCGCCTATGACAACCTCGAAGTGATCCACGCCTTCTCGACCTCCGATCCGGAAGATGATACCTTGCTGCGCGTTTCCAACCAAAGAAGAGAAATGAATCCTACGGAGCAAAAATATTATGATATGAAAATGCAGGCGTTGACCTATATCCGGGGAGATGCAGAAATGTTTAATGCCCCAAACGGTCTGCGTCTGAATATTCACTTTATCCGTGGAAATGATCGAATCAAAGGATTTGTTCTTCCTTATACCATACAAGACAGCCTTATTCCGCTGGGAAATGATTTCATCATCAACTTTACCAAAGGAGGAGAGCTCATCGATTATGAAGCTATACACACTGACTTTCAGGAAGTTGACGTCAGCAAGATGCGACCAGACTCAGAGGGGATGTTCAAAACGGTTCAGTCATTGACAAAAAGTGAGGTTCCGCATATTTCTCAAACAGAAATTTGTAATTTACTGCTGTATTCACCTTATCACAATGTACATGAACACTATGTGGTTTCGGATCAGTATGTTTCCATTTTCAATCTCAAGAACCGATCCTTGACTATCGTAGCAAATCCATAAATGGATGGCTGCCAAATACTACATGATTATCGGCCTGGGGCTGAGCATCTTCATCCTGGGTATTTCTTTATTCTTATATGATGGGAAGGACGAAAAACCTACCCCGGTAGCCTATCTGTACATCTCTCCTGCCTGGGCAGATTCTGTAATCAGAGAAATGACGACAGAAGAGCAGGTAGCTCAGCTGATGATTCTTTCTTCACCTTCAACTATCTCCGCAGATAGTATGTCAAGGCAGCTCGACAGCCTGCAGCCAGGAGGATTTCTTTTCAACAATTATTCATTTCTACAGCAAAAAGACTGCATAGAAAAGCTGCAATCGCAAGCCAAAGTTCCCTTTCTGATGGGGATGGAGCAAATGCGGCAGGGGCTGGTCTTTCCTGACCCTATCGCGCTGGCCTCTGTCGTTTCAGATAGCCAAATCACCTTTATTGGTGAAGGCCTCGCTGAGCAGGCCCAGGCCCTGGGCATCCAGTTTCTGGCTACGCCTTCGCTCAATTGCAACAGCTACGACAGTGATTTGCTGGGCAAATCCCTGCGCCTCTACCCTCCCCTCGCCTTTCGGCGTATCCTCAGCGGCATGCAGATTCGTTGTCCGCAGGACCAAGCATCCCTGGATACCACGGAAAGCTTTTTCCAGGTTTTGGGCGAAAACGGCCTTACATGCGTGATTTACAGACCTCCGGTGGAGGTCGATCCTCAACATCCTCCCGATTCTGTATTGCAGGGTCTACGGAAACGATTCAAAGGCCTGATCCTGGTGGATCTGGCAGACAGCAGCGCTTCGCAGGGCAAATGGCTGGAGCGCTATGTGCAGGCTGGAGCAGATGCTTTTATTGTGAGAAGTCATGCAAGAAGGGTGCATAAAACCATGATGGCCTATGTCAATGAAAACCCTGCTGCGCTCCGCAGCGGCCTCCGACGCCTTCTCCTTGCCAAGGATTGGAGCCACCCCCGCCAGACTGATTCCCAGCTTGATAGCCTGCGGTATATTACTTTCAGCAGGCAATTTCACAGAGCAGCCCTGACCTTATTGAAGGATGAAAAAAACTACCTTCCCTTATCGGATTTAGCCAATAGAACGCCTTATCTGCTTACCGTCGGTAAGACCCTTAGCCGATTTGAGGCTTTTGCCCGATATTATGCACCCCTCGGCAGTCAGCTTATTTCGCGAAATGATACGGGTTATTTGGAAGCCATTGATTCCCGCAAATACCGCTACAAAAGCCCAGTCATACTTGCGTTGAATGAAGAGCGAATAGATGCCGTCAGGGATTCCGGCTTTGTCAAATCCCTTTACCAACTTGCCCAACTCACCGAAGTGATCGTTGTGAATTTTGGCATTCCCAACCAAATCGAAGCCTTATTGGGCTTGCCCTGTCTGCTACAATGCTATGAATCACATGCCTCTATCCAGGACTTGCCGGCACAGGCAGTCTATGGTGGCATTTCCATAAATGGCAGGTTTCCGGTAGATTTTGCTGATTATTTCCCAAAAGGGACTGGCCTGAAAAGAGAGAAAGTACGGCTTTCCTACGACCTGCCCGAGTCCGTGGGCATGGACAGTGATAAACTCCGCATGCTCGATTCAGTGGCCATTTATGCCATCCGAAAGCGGGCGATGCCCGGCTGCCAGGTACTTGTGGTACGCAAAGGCGTCGTGATATACTCCAAAGCATTTGGCCACCATACCTACAGCCAGGAGCAGGCCGTGCAAATAAGTGATCTCTACGATATCGCATCTCTGACCAAAGTGGCGGCTACCACCCTGGCCAGCATGAAAATGTATGAAACTGGCCGATTGAACATTCATGCGAGTCTGGGAGAGTATTTCAACGATACCTTTATCGAAATTGAAAATGCCTCTGACGAGCAGACCTATCTGGCTGACACCCTAAACAGCCAGCAGTATGCAGATTCGCTGCTGAGGTGGCGCATTGACAGCCTACCCTTTTGGGGAGATAGTATCCTGAGGGATTCCTTTGCGGACAAACGCATGCGCTGGATGGCGCCGCTTGGCGATACCCAACGAATTGTTTTTTACCCTGTAAACCTCAGTCTGTCAGTTACTTCCAATATTTTTCAGGTAAAAATTAAAGAACTGCTCACTCACCACTCAGGCATACAGCCTATCGTTCCGATTTTGCCCTACCTCAATTACAGCAAGCGTGGCTTAGGCAGGTATGATCGTTATTTTGCCCGAACAAAGAGTGATAGTTTTCCGATACAGGTGGCTGAAAATATGTACCTGGGCAAAGAGTTTCGCGATTCGCTCTGGAAAGATGTCAAACATCTGCGCAAATACAGCAAGCGACTTTACCAATACAGCGACATCAATATGGTCCTGCTGCAATGGGCCATAGACAGCATCAACCAGGCGAGCCTGGACACCTACCTCGAAGCTGCTTTTTACAAGGATTTGGGTACCCAAACGATCGGGTATCACCCCCTGGAACGCTTTGACAGAAAGCGGATTGTGCCCACCTCCCTGGACAGGGGTTGGCGCGGGCAATTGCTGCGCGGCTATGTGCACGATGAAGTCGCCGCCCTTCAGGGCGGAGTTTCCGGCAATGCCGGCCTCTTCACCAATGCCAATGATCTGGCGATCCTCTCTCAAATGCTGCTCAATGGAGGCAGCTATGGAGGGCAGCAATTTCTCAAGCCGGAAACCGTCCGGCTCTTTAGCCAGCAAACCGAAGGCTTTAGGGGACTCGGCTTTGACAGGCCGCCAGGCAATAGTGGCTATATTGGCAGCAGCCATGCCAGCAGGCAAACCTTTGGGCATACGGGCTTTACAGGTACCTGTATGTGGATAGATCCCGAAAGTGAATTGGTATTCATCTTTCTCTCCAACAGGGTCTACCCCTCCCGCGACAACTGGCGGCTCAATACCTATAGGGTCCGGCAACGGATGCATGACATCATTTACGAAGCACTTTAGGATGGATATCACAACTTTAAGATCACATACCCCCGGTGTAGCGGACCACATTCACTTCAACAATGCGGGCGCATCACTTCCCACTTTTCATACGCTGGATAGCATCAGCCTCTATTTAAAACAGGAAGCCCAGAAGGGAGGCTACTATATGCAGGATGCAAGCGAAGCCCTCATCCGGGATACCTACCAGCAAATAGCCACGCTCATCCATGCCGATGAGCAGGAAATAGCCCTTACCACCAATGCTTCTACCTCCTTTTTCCGGGCATTGCTTTCCATCCCCTGGAAAAAGGGTGATGTGCTGCTCACCTCCGAGCTGGAGTACGGAAATAATTACCTCCACTTTCTGTATTTGAAGGAAAAGGAAGGAATTGACATACAGGTGGTAGCACATGGGGCGCATGGCGTGCCGGAGCCGGAAGCGATAGCCGCAGCGCTCGATGATCGGGTGAAATTGGTTGCGCTAACCCACATGCCGACCAATAGCGGTGTGGTCTCTCCGGCAGCGGCCATCGGCAAAATCTGCCGCAAACACGGCATCCTCTTTCTGCTCGATGCCTGCCAGACCGTGGGGCAGATCCCCCTGGACGTGCAAAAAATCCGCTGTGATTTTCTCAGCGCTACCAGCAGAAAATACCTCCGCGGCCCCCGCGGGTTAGGATTCCTCTATGTGAGAAAGGAGGTTTTGCCTCAATTGCGTGCGCCTTTTCTGGATATGAATGCAGCACGCTGGACGGGAAAAAGCAGCTATGAGCTGGAAAAAAGCATCCGCATGTTTGAGGAATGGGAAAAATCCTATGCCCTCATTGTAGGACTGGGTGCGGCAGCAGCCTACGCCAATAAGTTGCATCAGCAAAGCTGTTGGACGCATATACAGGCACTCGCTGCCTATATGCGCGAGGGATTGGCTGACAATCCTTCGGTAGAAGTACATGATAAAGGCGCCGAGCTCGGAGGCATAGTCAGCTTTAGCAAAAAGGACCTGGATCCCGAAAAGATCAAGTCAGAGCTCAACAAATTAGGTGTCAGGACATCTGTGAGCTATGCTTCGAGCAGTTTGCTGGATATGCAAAGCAAAAAGCTGGCTGTGGTCAACAGAGCAAGTTTGCACTATTTCAATACCATTGAAGAAGTTAATATTTTTCTCTCCTTCCTTGAAAATATGTAATCAACATGAAAATGGAACTGAGAAAACTGCAAGCCGCAGACCACGCCACCGCCCATCAATTGCTACAGCAATTATCTTTGCCTTTCACTGATCTTGATCAGGAGCAGCTGCTGTTATTTTCCCTTCATCAGGAAGATGAAATCCAGGGAATCGGAGGACTGGAAGTTTACGAAAAATATGCATTGATCCGATCTGTGGCGATTTTCCCTTCCCATCAGCAGCGAGGGCATGGAAGCACCCTGGTAGATTTATTGGAGGAAAAAGCACGAAATTTAGGTATAGAGCAGCTTTATCTGCTCACGACTACTGCCGAATCCTTTTTTCATAAAAAAGGCTACCAGACCCTCCACCGGGCAAATGCCCCTGAGGTACTCCAACAGACCACAGAGTTTTCGGCGCTTTGCCCGGATACGGCTGTTTGTATGAAAAAAACATTAATCATCTCATGAGAACCACAATTTTCCTCCTGTTAGCTCTTTTGAGCTTCTACCTCACCCAGGCTCAAAAAAATGAGCTACCCAAAGGTTGGCTACAGGAAATCGAATCCTTTTCTCCCAATATGTACCGTTTTAGTGGAAAAAAGCTCACCCTCAAGACGGACCGCATCCTGAACTATGGCTTTGAGTATACCATGATTTGCCGAGTCAATTGGGTCAATGACAGCACCTTTAGCCTGACGCCCAAAAGGCATTACAGAAAAAATAACAACCTCGCAAGATCGAGGCGCAAAAAGGCCAGAGACCCATGGAGATTTCAACTCAATGAACGCAGCCATTGGTGCTTTGTCAAGGGAGAGGGGAAAAACTATTTTTTGCGCAGCATCGACAAGGGTACAGATGCAGAGGACAAAAAACCTTTAGAGATAAAGTTGATCCCTTTGAAACAGCTAGAATGAAGAAATAGATATTTTTCCCAACTTCGCATCCATGATTCAACTGCTCAGCGAATATCCACTTCTGCTATTATTTGTTGTTGCCTCTTTGGGCTACCTTATCGGTAATATACAGATTAAAGGGAGTTCCCTTGGGGTGGCGGCGATATTATTTACGGGCCTGGCCTTTGGAGCCGCAGATGACAGGCTACAGATTCCGGCTATTATCTTCCAGCTTGGCCTTTCTGTTTATGTATATTCCCTGGGTTTGAGTTCCGGGGCTGCATTTTTCAAATCCTTTCAAAGGAATGGCACCAGGGATTTTCTCTTTAGCCTAAGTATGCTGGTCCTGACAGGCCTGGGAGCGGCGCTGCTTTGGCTGGTTTTTGATTTTAGCCCCGCTACCCTCACGGGAATCTACACCGGAAGTACCACCAATACTGCCGCCCTGGCAGCTGTGCTCGACAATATCAACCAGGTTTTCAATGAACAGGATGCGGAGGGTCGCCTGAGCGATGCAGTCGTAGGCTATTCCTATTCCTATCCCATGGGGGTTTTGGGAGGCATGATCGCCATGGTTTTGGCAGCTAAGTGGCTCAAGATCAATTATGAAGCAGAAGCCAAATCTCTCAAAAAAGAGTATCCACTCGGTGAAAAACTTGACAAAACAACCATTGAAGTCAGCAATCCAGAGGTTTGTAAGTATCAATTGCGTCAGCTTTTGAGGGAAAATGAGCTGGAGGTGAGCTTTGGTCGCCTGTACCGAAAGGGAGAGACTGAGCTGATCAATTTTGATACGCGTTTTGAAATGGGCGACCTGCTCATGGTGGTTGGCAGTGAGGAAGAATTGCAAAAAGCGATCGCCCTGTTGGGAAAGGAAAGCGATTCTGAGTTTGCCTTTGACAGGCGGCTGTTTGATGCGCGCCGCATCTTTGTCTCCAATCCTAATGTCGCCGGCCGCAGCATCGCTTCGCTCAACCTCAATGAAAAATATGATGCTGTGATCACCCGCATCCGGCGGGGAGATATAGATATGCTGGCCAAGCCAGAAACGATCCTGGATCTGGGAGATAGAATCCGCTTTGTAGCGAGAAGGAAAGACCTGGACGAGCTTTCTACCTTTTTCGGGGACTCTTATCGGGCTTCGAGCCGCGTAAACCTCTTTTCATTTGGTCTGGGGATCGGCCTGGGGCTGATCCTGGGAAGTATTGAATTTGCATTTGTGCCCGGCCTGCAATTCAAACTCGGCTATGCCGGGGGCCCACTTATCATGGGGCTGATCCTGGGCGCATTGCGCCGGACGGGCCCTATCAGTTGGGCTTTGCCCTACAGTGCCAATGTCACCCTGCAGCAGATCGGTCTGATCCTGCTTCTCACCGCCATCGGCGTGCGCTCCGGCAATGCATTTGTTGACAGTTTTTCAGTGGATGGCGTTTGGATATTTCTGGCCAGTGCCTTCCTGAGCCTTTTCGCCGCATTTAGCATACTGTTGATCGGCTACAAACTGATCAAAATCCCTTTCAGTCTGCTGATGGGCATGGTTGCCAACCAGCCTGCCATCCTCGATTTCGCCACATCCCGCAGCAAAAACCGCATCCCTGAATACGGCTTTACGATGATGTTTCCGATCGCTTTAATTATGAAAATTGTCATCGCCCAAATCTTATTTTGGGTGCTGAGTTGAGGTTAGTTTTCCCTGAAAACATCCATCACCGGCAAAGCCTTGTTATCGAAGTCGAAAATGCAGACATTTTCAAAGGCAGAGCCATTGGGAGATTGTGCGCCATCAAATGCCACCAGATCTGGTGCCCACCAGACAAAGCCCATTCCGAGACCCTCGGGTACATTTTTCAGTATCTGAACCCAGAAATCATAGTAGGCCTTCTGGCCAGCAGGCGTAGCGGGATAGCCATTTACCAAATGCCCCTCCTCCCCTACCACATTGTTGGTCCAGTCATTCCAATTCAAGGTGAAGGGATAATTGGTCTCAACAATCAGGATGGGTTTTTGTATCGAAGTCGCCAACTCACGCAGGCGTTGCTGGATCAGGGCCATGTTTTGGGAATGAAAATAGGCATAGTGCGATAGCCCAACGATGTCAAAAAGGGCTTGTTCGGTCTTCAGTTTTTCAAAAAATGCAGGTGCATTTTCTATCCCGGCATAGTGGATCAGGGTCTGAATATCCTTTCCACTCTCCTGCTCTACTTCCAGCACCGCCCTGCGGGCAGCATGAACCAGCTCTACATATTTTTGCCAGCTGCTGTTGTCGTTCCAATCCAGGCGGCCTTCCGGCCAGATAAAACCGGGATTGGTCTCATTGCCTATCTGCATGAAATCAGGCAGAGCGCCTTCCTTTTCAAATGTTTGCAGCACCCGGCGGGTGTAGGCATATACGCTGTCCTTCAGGACTTCAAATGACAAGGCCGACCAGGCTGCAGGCTTGATCTGGCTGCCGGGGTCAGCCCAGGTATCGGAATAATGAATGTCCAAAAGGAATGGATTGCCACTGGCTTTTACCCTTTTTGCATAGGCCAATACGCGCTCCAGATTGGAAAAGGCTACGCCCGGATCTGCGCTGGTAGGCGTATGAAACAGCCTCAGCCTCACCAGGTTGACGCCATTGGCCTGGGTCCAGCTGACCAAATCGCCGATCGCCTGACCGGCTTCATCTTTGTAGGCAACATTTCGACTTTCCAGAAAGGGCTGATAGGACAGGTCGAGTCCTGTAATAAAGGGATTTTGAGCTGCTATTTTCACCAGCCTGGAAGCTTTTGCTTCCGTTCCATCCGCTGCTTTGGCTGTGAGTTGGACTTGATATTCACCTGAAAACAGGTATTCATGCACCGGATTTTCTTCCGTGCTGCTTTGGCCATCCCCGAAGTCCCATAAATAACTTACTGCATTGACCGAGCTATTGGTAAAGCTTATATTGCATGCAGCGATACACTTATCATTCTGGATGGTAAAATGGGCAGCAAGCGGCTGAGGATCAGTCCCTTCATCAGGCTTACAACTGAATAAAAACAGGGTCAGTATCGTTAGCAATAGCTGTTTTGTCATGGTAGCAAAAATTGGATTTATTTCTCTCACAAGTTAAAACAAAAGATGAAACTATGGATAGGCTTAATCCTCCTCACGCTTTGCCAGCCCCTCCAGGCTCAGCAGGGAAGCTTGACAATTAGCATTGAAGGCATTCGAAATGCGAAAGGAAAAATTCAGCTTTATGTGTACAATCAAAAAGAGGATCACCTCATCACAGAACAAGCTTTCAAAGCTTTTCGCATAGCAGCCCAGACCCCGGAAGTAAGCATCAGCCTGGAAAGGCTGCCCCCGGGAGAGTACTCTGTAGCTTTTTATCATGATGAAAATGAGGATTCCGTTTGCAACCTGAGCTTTTGGGGCATCCCCAAGGAGGGCTATGGCTTCTCCCGGAACTATGTTCCGGTCTGGAGAGCGCCTCACTTTGAAGAGGTTAGTTTTCGGGTCGAAAAGGGGAGTTTGATCAGGCTAAAGGTGATTTACTAGGGGAAAAAATACAAAAGAGCACCTGCGTTTCCACAAGTGCTCTTTCCAGTCTCAACAAACAACTGCCTACTGCCAGCTGCCTACTGTATACTGTATACTGTATACTGCCGACTGCCGACTGCCGACTGCCTCTAGTTCTTCGTCAGTCGATACGTATAGATCGCCTTGTTCAGGATCAACTCCACGGTATAGTTACCGGCCTCAGCGACGACAATGTCATCGCCACCGTACTCCAAAGAGCCATTGGCATCGGTATCGCCCAGGCTGATGTCCCATAAATCATTTGCGCGGAATTTGATCTTACCCGCAGTCAGATCAATGGTCAGTTTCAGGGTGCCTGAAGCTGCATCAAAGACCATATCAGTATCACTATCCCATGCTGTGGGCGTAGCATCTCCAATCAATCCCCAGTCCGTTTTGGTAAAGGTGTGGGTCAGGTCGTTGAGGTTCACATTGAGCTTGTAAAAGCCTTCAGCACCGATAGCAATGTCATCGCCGCCCGGGTCCAATATGCCATCCATACCTGTATCACCCCAGTTGGTATCCCAACTTGGGCCATCTGTGTACTTGAATTTGTCATCAGCAGCGGTAAAGTTGGCGTAGCCTTCATAAAAACCATCCCCTTTGAGGGAATAAACAACGGTAGAATCGTTTGCCGGATCCCAGGCCTGGTAGCTACCAGGTACATGCAGGATAGGGTAGTCAATGACAACCAGATATGGGGTTACTTTGAGGGTAATTTTCTCAGAAGCAACCGGATCTACGTCACTTGCCACATTTGAAACTACGCGTACATAGACATCGCTCTCCGTATTGTCAGGCACGCCATTGGCGAGCAGGGTGGTATTGAAGCCCCCTACGGTGACATTCTCAATGGCGAGGCCATTGACTGTTCCCAAATTAATAGGCGCAGCGAAGCTGCCGTCTCCCAGGTCCAACTCCAAGGTATAGCTTGCCCCGGCAGGGAAGCCGTAGTCGGCAGCAGCCCACTCAAATTTGGTAAGTATGTCAGCAGCATTGGCTTCGTCGAGCACAAAGCTGGTACCATCAGCAGGGGTGCTGATGGCGGCAGCAGCGCCGATTTGCAGCACAGGATCAAATACTTTCTCCTGACACGAAGTCAAAAACAAAGCTGCTATTAAGCTTATTATGATATATTTTTTCATTTTTCTCAAGATTAAAAATTAATATCCTGTGTTCTGCTGGAGATTGGGGTTTGCGCCAATATCTGAAGCAGGGATCGGAAATACATTGTATTTTTTGTCAGTAGAAACGCCCCCGGGTGTTCCACCTTTCCAGGGCCAAACATAGCTTGACTCAGAGAATTTGCCGAAACGGATCAGGTCAGTTCTTCTGTGACACTCCCAGAGCAACTCACGCGCACGCTCGTCAATCAGGAAGTCAAGGGTAAGCTCTGACTGAGTGATGTTTCCACCACTGCCACCATAAGCTCTTTCGCGAACTGTGTTTACATAATTCACAGCTGAAGCCATGCTTCCACCGCCTCCGCGTACTACTGCTTCTGCATACATCAGGTACGCATCAGCCAGACGGAAAAGAGGAAAATCGGTATCTACGAAAGTAACATCAGAGCCTACAAGGCCAGTAGAAGTTACATTGAAGTATTTGGCTACAGCATAGCCTTCTGTAAACTGAGCGATATCTTCGATCTCCAGGTTTTGGCCATCTGTATGGAACATAGCGCGCTTGTCAAAGCTAACCAACTCAATAGAGTAGGTATAATCTGGCTTATCCAGGAAAAGCTTGATGCGGTAGGTTCCTGCCGGTACAACGATGTTATCGCCACCAGCTTCCAGAATCGCATCAGCACCGGTATCACCATAATTCAGTGCCCAGTCGTCATTTGCACGGAATTTTATCTCTCCGGCAGCCAGGTCGATGACGATGCTCACTGAATTGTCAGTGGTGTCATAAGCCATATCTGTATCATTGTCCCATGCGCCTGGGGTGGCAGAACCGATGATGCCCCACTCTGTTTTTTCCAAGGTATAAGTCAGGTTTTTGATATCTGCCACTACATGGTACAAACCAGCTTCAGCCACAGGAATATCTGCTCCGGATAAGCTCAAAGCGCCGCCATCGTCGCCATAGGCATTGTCCCAGTTGGCCTCAGGGGCAAATTTGAATTTATCTCCCGCAGCAAACCAGAAATAGCCTTCATAGGTGCTGTCGTTGTTAGGAGAAGTAACGGTGGTGGACTCGTTTGCAGGATCCCATCCCTGGTAGCTGCCAGGTACATAAAGCTTCGCGTAAGAAGCTGTATTTCCCTCACTCGGGGCTACCAAAACAGATCCTCCTGCTGTAGAAGGAAATTTGTCAACGATCGCTTTGGTGGTGCGGACACCGCCCCAGCCGCCATCAATCCCAAATTCAGAAGGGCTCATAGAGCCACCCACAGCTGCATGTACCAGGAATGTCATGCCACCCCATGTTTTTGAACGCGTCCCGTCAAAAGCAATCGGGAAGATCATCTCGGTAGAGTTGTGGTTATCTGCCTTGAAAACGTCTGCATAATTAGCATCCAGGCTAAAGCCTGCATCAATTACCTTCTGGCAGTACTCTGCCGCTTCTGTATAGCGGCCTTCGCCCAGATACACCTCTGCATTGAGGTACAATTTGGCGAGTACCATCCAGGCAGCAGCCTTGTCTGCGCGTGCATACTCATTGGCGCGTGCGTCAACGAGCAGGCTTTCAACAGCCTTCAATTCACTTTCTACATAAGCAAAAAGGTCATTTGTATTGGTCTGGGTTGGGAAAAAGCTACCGACGGCATCTTCTTCGGTAACGAAAGGCACATTTCTGAACATGTCCAAAGCATGGTAGTAGCTCAATGCGCGCAGGAAACGAGCCTCTGCGCGGTAGGTAGCCACCTCAGCTTTGATGGCATCAGAAGCACCACGGGCCGTCATTTTCTCATCAGTGGTCTCACGGATAAATTCGTTAACCAAAGCAATCTGATAAAAAATACGGTTGTACATGGCTGTGATGAACTCATTGTTCGCATCCCAGTCCTGCTGGTGGAAGTCGTGGATGTTACCATCATTCCAGGCGATTACCGCCTCATCTGTGGTAAGCTCCTGCGCTTTCCAATACTGACGCAGATAAGTAGAGAAACCCTCATCAATACCCGAGATATCGGGCTGACCGGCAGGGCCTTCCTGTCCACTCAATGCCAGGCCGGCATAGAGTTTTGCAAGTACTTTCTTATAAGAATCTACGTCGTCATATACAGTAGCTGCTGTGACGGAATTGCCCAAAGGCACCACATCCAGGTCTTTGAAGCAGGATGTCAGGAAAGCTGACAAGCCCACAAAGAGCAGCGATAAAAGCGTGATTGAAATTCTTTTCATTGTTTCGAGCGATTAAAAATTAGCATTTACACCAAGCAAAAAGGTCCTGGAACGTGGATAAATGTTGTTATCAATACCACTAAATACCTCTGGATCAATACCGCTGTAGTTGGTAATCAGCAAAGGATTCTGAGCCGTCAGAGAAACGCGAATATTATTCTCTTTCTCAAATAGGTTGCGGAAGTTGTAAGCAAATGTAACGTTGTCCAATCTGAAGAACGAAGCATCTTCGATATAGTGGTCACTCAGGTACTGAGGCACGGTAAAATCAACTCCTGTATAACCAGAATTGATGTTGCTCAGGTAATTGGTACTTGCGTACAGGTTATTGTAGTTAGCGCCTTCTGACAGGACGTTGTTGTACATATAGTTGCCAAAATTGGCACGTCCTGCAAAAGAGAAGTCAAAATTGCCATAAGAAAGGAGAGAGGTCAAACCGAAGAACAGATCTGGTGCAGGTTTTTCCAACTGATAGCGATCATCAGGAGAAATCTGTCCATCTCCATTGCGGTCAACATACAATCCTTCAATCGGCAAGCCGTTTTCGTCATACACCTGCTCATACACAAAGAAAGAGTTGGAAGGAAAGCCAACAGAGTGAATCTGGATCATATTGCCCACACCACCAGAAATTCCGCCTGTGGCTACGCCCTGGTAGTTGGGATCTTCTGTTGCAGTCAGTCTTGTGATTTTGTTGTTGTTCATCGTCATGTTAAAGCCTACTTCCCAGAAAGCATTTTTCTCTTTGTTTTCATAAGGAATAACGTTAACCATGAACTCAAAGCCTTTGTTTTCCAAATCACCCACATTGGTGGTGATGAAGTTGGTCAGGTTGGTACCTGCAGGCACAGGGATGAAGTTCAACAAGTCTGTTGTATAGCGCTGATAGTACTCGATAGAACCGTAGACACGGTTGTTAAATAGAGAGTAATCCATACCTACGTTATAGGTGGTTGTCTCTTCCCATTTGATATTGGCGTCATAGCCATTGGCGCGGAGGGTTTGGTAGAAAACGTCACCCAACTGATACTGAGCCGTGCTCTGGCTGCCCTGATACACAGCGAGATAAGGGTAATAGTCTTCGCCTATATCCTGCTGTCCGGTGATACCATATCCCAAACGCAGTTTGAGGTTATTTACCTTGCCTTCTTTGTCTTCTATCAACTTAACAGCCAAAGCTGCCGCAGGGAAAAAGCCTGAGCGATTTCCCGGACCAAAGCGGGATGAATAGTCATTTCTTGCCGTCAGGGTCAGGAGAAAACGATCGTAGCTCAGGTTTGCTCTACCAAACCAGGAAAGGAGGAAATACTCCTTGGGTTCGGTAATCTCTGGGGTTATGATTTTGTTTCCTGAAGTATTGGTACCGAAGCGATAGTCTTCTTTGTAAAAATGCTGCCAGGAATAACCGCCCATGACATCTACATTCAAGCCGTTGAATTCCTTCACATAGTTCAGGTAGAAATCGAGCAGCTCATTTCTTTTGGTCTGGTTGTACTGGTGGTTGAGGCCTGTATCAGCAAACTGAAATGCTGCATTTACCGGAACAGTGATGGTTCCTTCCCCTTTAGAGATATCATATCCCAGGTTCAGGTTGGCGCGAAGCTCAGGCATAAATGGGAAACGGTAATCTACCTGTGTGCTGATGATATGACGCTGCACATCAGAAACATCTTCCTTCAGCTCCAGGAGAGCCAGGGGGTTGGTAGCAGCCAGCGGATTGGGGTTGCCATTCTGCTGCAGCCAGGTGAAGTATCCACCATAGGCATTCCCTGCATCCAGCACCTCCTGGGTAGGATCGAAGCGCGTAGCGTTACCGATAGCTCCATGATCCGCGAAGCGGTTGGAAGTGAGGGCGCTTTTCAGGCTGAAATTCACCTGCAAGGTGTTGTTCAGGAAACCTGGGTTCAGGTTTACAGCAGCCGTTGTACGGTTGAAACCGTCCGTCTTCAGCAGACCGGTTTTGTTGGTATAACCCAAAGAAACACGGTAAGGCAGGATGCCTATGCCACCAGAAGCACTGAGGTTGTGGTCATGCTGCATACCTGTCTGGTATATCTCACTCTGCCAGTCTGTGTTGGCATTTCCGAGCAAACCTCTTGCGGGATGGCCTTCCTCAAAACGAGACTCGATCAGCGCACGGTACTCATCTGCATTCAATACATCAATGGATTTGGCCACATTGCTCATCGCTGCGCTACCGTTGTAGTTGAGGCGGATTTTCTTGCCCAATTTACCTTTCTTGGTGGTAATCAGGATAACACCATTGGAAGCACGGGAACCGTAGATAGCGGTTGCAGAAGCGTCTTTCAGCACAGTGAAAGTCTCGATATCGTTGGGGTTAACGATGTTAAGTGGGTTACGCTCACCTGAGATTCCGTCGTTGGCGACGGGCACTCCGTCAATAACGATCAAAGGATCGTTGCTTGCACTCAGAGAAGATCCGCCACGGATACGGATGGTAGCTCCGCCTCCGGGGTCCCCTCCGGTGGTAATCTGTACACCGGCAATCTTACCGGAGAGCAATTCCTGGGCGCCTGTGATAGCTCCCTTGTTGAAATACTCCTCTCCTACTGTCTGGATTGCACCTGTAGCGTCTTCTTTCTTTACTGTACCATATCCGATCACCATCACTTCATCAAGTGTGGTTCCCGGGCTCATGGAAAAGTTCAGGACATCAGAGCTGCCGATTTCTTTTGTGTCATCAGGATATCCTACATAGGTCACCCGTAACTTGTTGTAGCCTTCAGGAAGAACTATTTTGTAGTTTCCTTCTGCATCGGAATACGTGCCCTGAAACAGGTCAACCACGATAATCGTGGCACCTGCCATAGGATCTCCTGTTTCGGAGTCTGTGATTTTACCCGTGATGGTACGTTGCCCCAGCATCATTGCAGGCAAAAGCAGCATACATCCTAACAGGAAAATCGAAAAAATCAACTTTTTCATAAAAGTGAATTTTTGATTAAATAAAATTAAAAAATTACTAAACTAAGTAGATGGTTGTTGAATAGGTTGAAACCATTTTTTCTGGCGTTTACGTGGCGTTTTATGGAGAAAAATCTATCTTTTTATCTAAAAATCAGCATATAGCTATTTCTACATTATACAAGTATATATGGCTTTAGCGGGAAAAACAAGAACAAAAAAGTCGTAAACGTTTTCGGGCCACAAAAAAACAGAAATTTGTTGAAGGGATGACTTTTGCACAAAAAATGAGGGGAAAATATCGGCTTTTACCAAAGTAAAAAGTCTTGAAATTGTTTGACAAATATCATTGGTGGGGTGTTATAATCACCTCCACAACCCAATTTCTCGGAACCGGATAGAGGCTCTCGTCTATCCCCCGGGGAATATCTGGATTACGACCCTGAAAGTTGGTGAGGGTAAAAAGATTTTGGGAAATGAAAGCAAAACTCACTGAGCGGTTTTGCCCCATTCCATTGGGCAACCGATATGCCAGACGCAGGTTATCCAATCTGAAAAAGGAGGCATTTTGGAGAAAATGATCGCTCTGGTACTGAGGAGTTAAAAAGTTAACGCTCTCATGCTCCGCATGGGTATTGAGCAAAAAGCCTGAGTTATGGTAGAGGGAGTTGCTTTGCTGGGTTAATTCCTGATTGTATATCAAATAATTGAGGCGGGCACTGCTGATAAAAGAAAGCTCCCAGTTCTTGATAGCCAGGTTGCCAAAAAAGCCAATGCGGTTTGTAGGCCATTTATTTTTCCTCACATACGAATATTGGCTGCTGTTCGCCTGTGGCGGCTCATAAACCCCTTCTATCGGTAAGCCAAGTGCATCATATACCTGCTCGGACAGGTAAAAGGACTGAGCCGGATGCCCCACACTATGTGTTTGAACATAAACTCCGCCTGTTGCTGAAGGCAAAAATGGCCCTGTAGGAATACCCTCGGGGAAGCCGGCATCAGCAAACAAAACGGAATCGGCTACCCGTGTTACTTCATTTTGGTATACAGTCAGGTTGATCCCCAAAGAGAAGTTCCTGCTTTTCTGTTGAATAAGCGTGGCTACCAGCTGCAATTCAACACCTGTTTTTTTCATATCCCCGCCAAAATTGTAAAAGGAAGGGGTGCCAGGTCCCCCAAAAAAAGTTCTCCAATTCAACAAATTGGACATATCATGATGAAAATAAGAAAGAGAGCCCCAAAGCTTTTGCTGGAAAAAAGCATAATCCAGCCCTACATCCCACTTTTCATGCTTTTCTGCCCAGAGATTTATGCGTGCGCTATCTGGCCTGTGGTGAGAGTTCGTCAGGCTGTAGCCTGCCCGCAGCTTCAGAAAAGCGGATGGAGCCGCAGGACTACCCAACAGCTTCCAGCTGAACCCCAAAGAGCTGATGCCTCCTGCCCTATTGGATGGGAAAAAGGGATACTCAAAACTCCTCCTCCCCGATAAGGTCAGCACATCTTTCCACGCCAGAGAGGCCTGCGTCCAGAGAGCTTTATTTTTCAGGTAGCCATGGGAATCCGTCGATCTTCGGTTGGAAGAAAAACCTCCAAAGGAGAAGTAATTTATTTTATGGGATTGTTTTTGGTAAAAAGCCCCTTCTGTCAGCTTCAGGCTCATATTTCCCCATTTTTTTTCAACATCCACCCAGCTTTCCAAAAAGAGATTTTGGTTCTTATGGCGGGTTTCTTCTGTATAAATAACCCCCAATCCCAGGACGCCAGCATCCTTAGGGATGGTATCCAATTGCTCTCCGGTATATTCATCATAAAAAGCCCTGAAATTCAGTCGAAGAAAAGGCAGTTTATCGGGAGAAAAATGCAGCGCTGCCTGGGAAATCGTGCGATTGCCATGTAAGCGGTCGTTTACTTGCTCAAGCAATGCAAGCGGGTTTTTGGGAGCCTGGGTATTAATTTGACGAGAGCTTCCTATCCGCTCATAGGTGGTGTAGCCGCCCCAGGGGTGATCCGGTTCTGGATCATAAACCGGCTGGGTGGGGTCAAAACGCAGGGCGTAATACATCGCACCTGGACTTGCGAGGCGGCTTTGATCCCAGGAAGTTCTAAGTCCCAGCTTTAGCTGGAGTTGATCCTGTAGGAAGCTGGGAGCCAGCTTGACATCCGTACTTAATCGTTGAAATCGGGCGGTTTTCAACATCCCTCTTTCATCCGTATAACCCGCCGAAACGCGATAAGGCAGCAATTTTCCTCCCGCAGTATAAAGCCCTCCCTCCAAAGAAACATGGTGATTGTTCCAGCTTCCAGTCTGAAATATTTCTTGCTGCCAATCTGTATAGCCCAATCCCAGCTTATTTATGGCATTGTCATCTGGTCCATATCTGTATTGAATCAATTCCCTGAATTGGCCGGGACTCAACACAGGCGTCAGCCTGCTGGCTTGACTGATCCCCGCTCCTCCCTGGTAGCGGACCCGAAATTCCTTGCTGCCCTGAGCAGCCTTGCTCTCAATGAGAATGACGCCATTGCTGCCGCGGTGGCCATATCTGGCTGTGGCTTCAGCATCTTTTAATACCGTAACAGAAGCTATATCTGCCGGATTTAAAAATGCCAGGGGCTGGCGAATCGCCTGCAAATAATCATCATATTCATCCATCTGACCCGGAAAATCCTCATTCGCCAAAGGCAAACCGTCCAGCACAATCAAAGGCTGGGAAAATAAGCTCATCGGGCTTCCCAGGCGCAGCCTAAGTTCAGGCTCTCCGCCTGGTTCGGCAGAGGGAAATACCTCCACCCCCGGCACCTTCCCTATCAGAAATTCCAGGGGATTGGAAATCATCCCGGAGGCAAAATCTGCCTCATCGAGACGCTGAAAACGGAGGCTATCAGCCTTTTCGGCAGGCTTTTCCTGACTCAACAGGTGGAAGGGAAAGAGATAAAGGGCAAGGAGAAATAAGATAAAATGGCGCATGGGGATGTATTTTTCAGGGTTTACAAATTCATTTTTATCTCCAACACCCAACTCCTCGCTACAGGGTATGGGCTGTTGTCCAATCCCCAGGGGAGGTCCGGGTTTCGGCCTTCATAGTTGGTGAGGGTAAAAAGGTTCTGGGAAATGAAAGCCAAACTCAGGGGCCGGTTTTTTCCAACCCCATCCGGAAACTGATATGCCAGACGGAGGTTATCCAATCTGAAAAAGGAGGCATTTTGGAGGAAGTGATCGCTAATATATTGTGGAATGTTAAAGTCCAGGCTGGCATGCTCCGCATGTGTATTGATGAGGTAGTTGGTAGAAAAATACAAGTTATTACTTGTTTGAGAGAGTTCCTGATTGTACATCAGGTTCCAGGGCCGCAGGCTGCTGACAAAAGAAAGGCTTATGTTTTTATGGAAAAAACTGCCATTAAGGCCTATCCGGGTATCCGGCCCTTTTTTATCCTTTACATATCGGTCGCCTGGGGTGATTTGACCATCTCCATTTTGATCAACATATAAACCTTCCACCGGAATCCCTTCCGCATCATATACCTGCTCATACAGATAGAATGAATTCGTAGCGTGTCCCTCAGCATGAATCTGAACCGTATTCCCCACAGCGCCAGTAATGCCTCCAGTATAGATAACACGATCCGTAGTGATAGGGCCTGAATAAAGATTTACTATACGGTTTTGGGTAAAAAACAAATTCAGTCCGAAGGTCAGGGAGCTTTCCTTTTTTTGTATCGCAATTGCATCCAGCTTCAATTCCAGTCCGCTCTGCTGCATGCTACCGATATTGGCGAAAATAAGACCGAATGAATTCACTCCTGTCGGAACAAGAATCTTGTTTATCAAATCGTTTATATTCCTGTGAAAAAATGTAGCAGAAGCCTGAAGACGATATTGAAAAAAGGCAAAGTCTGCCCCGATGTTCTTCACGTTATGGCGCTCTGGAAGGACATCCCTAAAAGGAGTGATGCCTTCAGCACGGTAAGTTGTCATATTCTGACCCACACGGATTTTCAGAAAATTCAGCTTGCCTGTATCCCGCTCAAAAAGCTTCCAGGCCAGGGAAGCCGCAGGCAGTCCGCCCGGCCATAGGGTGGTGTAAAAAAATGCTTCCCTTCGATAACTTAGGTTCAGCGTCAGGTGATCCCGCCAATTTAGCGTAGCTCTTCCCCAATAGCTTCCAAAAACCTGCCAATTTTCACTGAAACCGAACATTATGGTCCCAGAGCTGTTGCTTTCCCCTTTTGAAAAGGATTGATATAACCTCTGGTAGGAAACTCCACCGATGAGATTGAGGGAAAAATTTTCACCCGCTCTTTCATAGGCCAGCCAGCTTTCCAGCAATACATTATATTTGCGTTGGTAATATGCTCCCACAAATCCAGGATCAAAGGAATAACTCGCTGCCAGTGGAGAAATAACATCTTTCCGATCAGATTGAAATTCATCATAGATGCTTCTGGTATGAAATTTCAAATTTGGAATAAATCGAGGTGCATATTCCAGGCTGGCAAAGGAAAAGAGCCTCTGGGCATTTGCATTATTTTCCCGTTGTTCCAATAAAGCAAGTGGATTGGAAGGAGCCAGTGGATTGGGATTGCCATTGGGTTGAAGGTGGGTGGTATAGCCTCCAAAGTCATTTCCGGGATCATATACGGGCATACTGGGGTTAAAAACGAGCGCACTTCTCAACGCACGCTGGTCCGCGAAGCGATTATTTTCGAAAGAGGTTCGAAATCCAAATTCAAGCTTCAAACTTTCCCTAAAAAAGGTAGGAGTAAGCTTCATATCTGTGGTAGCCCGTCGAAAAAGATCTGTTTTCAGCAATCCATTTTCATGGGTATACCCAATCGCAATCCGATAAGGCAAATTCTTCACCCCGCCTGAGAAACTCAGATGATGGTTATTCCAGCTGCCATGGCGCAGGATTTCATCCTGCCAGTCGGTATTTGCATCGCCCAAAAGCTGCACAGCAGGGTGATTATCCCCATATCTCTCACGAATCAATTCGCGAAAATCGTCCGCTGCAAGTACCGGCGTCAGCCGAGTAGCCGTGCTCAGGCCCAGGCCTGCGTGATAGTTCAGCTGTAGTTTTTCGCCTGCTTCGGCAGACTTTGTCTGGATCAGAATGACGCCATTATTGGCTCGATAGCCATAGATCGCTGTGGCTTCGGCATCCTTGAGGATGGTGAAAGAGGCGATATCATCGGGATTCAGAAATGCCAAAGGGTCTCGGGTTCCTGAGAATTCGTCATTTGCCATCGGCAAACCATCCACGACAATAAGCGACTGATTGAAAAAGCTGAGGGGACTGCCCAGCCGAATCCTCAGTTCAGGGCCGGCACCTGGCTCATAAACCTGAAAAAGCTCCACACCGGGCAGCCTGCCCAGTAACAATTCCAGCGGACTGGAGATCATCCCCCTATTAAAATCTGCCTCAGCGAGACGCTGAAAACGGAGGCTATCGGCCTTTTCGGCAGGCTTTTCCTGACTCAACAGGTGGAAGGGAAAGAGGTGAAGGGCAAGGAGAAATAAGATAGTTTGGCGCATGGGGTTTGAATTAAGGGTTGAGTATTCAATATACAAAAAAATCCCAAAGCCATCGGCTTTGAGATTATTTGAGCCACCAACTGGAGTCGAACCAGCGACCTATTCATTACGAGTGAATCGCTCTACCAACTGAGCTATGGTGGCTATTACAAGAGCAATATTAGGAAGATTTGCGGAAAGAAAACAAGCTTTCCCGGGAAAGTTTGAAGCGAATTTTTGGGCGCGTCCATATAGGGGAAACTTCACTTGAACTTGTCATGGATGAAACAAAACCCAAAATCAATCAACATGAAAGTCTTTCTCTTCATCTTGCTGTTTCTGAGTATTTCCCTGAGTTCTCTTCCGGCTCAGGATGAGCCCAACAAAAAAGTATTGTCACAGCTGACTGCGGACGAAAACGAGCAGGATTATGCGCGGATATTCGTTTATCGTCCCTGGCGATATACCAGCATATTGGCTTCCATGCGCATGCATATAGACAAGCAAGCGAAATTGTTGCTTCCCAACAATGCGAAAGATACCCTCTATTTCCTGCCGGGAAAATATTGCCTCAAACGTAAAATAGGTGATGCCTTTCCTGAATATTTGCAGGTTGAAGCCGGAAAGAGCTACTACATCAAGCTGTATCCTTCTCTTTTGGGATATCGGCTTGACATAGTGGACCCTTTCCTGGCACAGCAGGAACTGACATTTCATAGCTACCGCCGGACGGGGAGGTTGAAGGAGAAGTCATAGGAAATGCCACAGCCCCCTACCATTAGGCAATCGGCTTACAGATTGAGCGATATATCAATCACCCAGTTCTTTGAAAAAGGGTACAGATTGTAATTCAATCCATCCTGAATGTCCGGGTTGAGGCCATCAAATGCACTGATTATCACAGGATTTTGGGCGATTATAGCTAACTGCATTCCAAAAGGGAGTTTAGCCGTTTTTTTGATCTGATATGCCAGACGGATATTATCCAGCCTAAGAAAAGCTGCATCCTGTAGGAAAATATCGCTGCCGACCTGAGAATTTCTAAACTTATATTTGTAATAGTCGGCATGCAAATTTACCAGATATCCCTGCTCCTGGTAAGCATTGTTTATAGGCACCCCCATGGCAATATCATTTCTATACACCTGATGGCCCCACCTTGCGCTGCTTAGCCAGGATAATTCGAAATGCCTATATCTCAGGCGGCCATGAAAACTCATCCGCCGGATAGGCGAAGCAGCAATGATGAATTTATCTTCCTGATCAATTACCCCATCCTCATTCTGGTCAGTGAATTCACCTTCGAGCGGCAACCCGCGGGAGTCATACGTCTGCTCAAACAGGGAAAAAGAATAGGCCGGATAATCAGGCGTATGAAGCTGGACGGGAATTCCCAGGGAATTGGGCAAATAACTCAGGCGTATTCCATCTGGAAGAGAAGAAAAGAAATAAGACAATGCCGTGATTTCATTTTGAATAAAGCTCGCATTCAGCCCCAGCTCGAGATCCAGGTTTTTTGTCTGGATGGCTGAAGCATGAAAATCCCATTCTGTACCCTTTGCCAGCATATCGCCAAAGGGTACTATATTGATAGACCCTCCAATGTATGTCAGGTTTTGGGCTGAAAAAATACGCTGGCGAAAAAGGGAAACGGAGCCCCACAGCCGCTCCTGTAGCAGGGAAAAGTCAAGGCCTATATTGGCAGAACGATGAATTTCGCCAGTAATAAATCCTTCCGTTATGAAGAAAGAATTGGCATGACCACTCGACCCGATACTCCCTCTCAATTTCAAATTGCCTGAACGGGAATCCCCGGTTTTTAGCAGGTGATATCCAGCTGAAATTGCAGGAAATAAGCCCTGGGAGGTTCCATAATAAAAGGGTTCCTCTGCCCGAATTCCAAGATTCAGCAAGAACCGATCCTTCCAACTGAACTGTGCCCGGCTCCAAAACCCCTTGTATATTTCTTCACTTCCAGATGTATAAACCCTTCTCGATCTGGTCGTATCATAAGCACTCACTTTTTCATGGGAAAAATAAGAGGTCTTTTGGCCTGAAACGCCTCCTACCGCGTCCAGACTTAGATTTTTCCACTCTCTTTGGTAGCTTAAAAATATTTCCAGCAACTGATTTAGGTTTTCAAGCTGATAATTGCTTCTGTATCCCTGTCCTTGGGTAATGAAGGCAGCTTCATTGGTGACAAGCACATTTCCCTGAGTCTGTTTTTTATCCATGGCAGTCCTCAACTGCAAGTGTAATCCCGGCAAAAAATCCAAAGCACAATCCGCTCCCACTTGAAACAGGATTTCCTGGCTATTTGCCAGGTAATCCGTTTGCTCCAACAACGCCAAAGGATTGGCTGGATAAAGGGGCGAGGGATCCCCTATTAAATTCAAATAGGTGAAATATCCACCCCAATCGTCAGTTGGGGCATAGACTGGCTGGGTAGGGTCAAAAGAAAGCGCTGCATTCATTGCTCCCTTTTCTGCCAGGCTGTTTTTTTCATGAAGCGTTTTTAAGCCCACATTAAATTTGAGTTTATCTTCCAGAAAGCTTGGCGCTATTTTGATATCTGTAGTCATCCGTTGCCCATTATCCCGTTTCAAAACACTCATTTCATCAGTAAAACCCAGCCCGATGGTATAAGGAAGTTTCTTTATCCCTCCGGAAAACCTCAGGTGGTGGTTTTGCCAGCTTCCGGTTTGAAAAATTTCCTCCTGCCAATCGGTCTGACTCTCTCCGAGCAAGGACCAGGCTGGGTGCGTTACACCATAGTATTTCCCTATCACCTGCCGAAATTCAGCTGCACTCACCACCGGTATTTGCTGCCGAATCTCCTTTTGGGCATAGCCTCCGTGGTAGGAAAGACGAAAAGAGGGCGATGCCTCGGCTTGATGTGTCGTAATCAGGATAGCGCCACTTTGAGCCCTATATCCATACAGAGCAAGGGCTGCAGCGTCTTTTAAAATTGTGATGGAGGCGATATCATCGGGGTTCAAAAGACTTAAATAATTTCTGCTTCCAGCAAGCCAGACCGGATCTACCGGAAAACCATCCAGGACGATAAGCGGCTGATTAAAAGTACTCAAGGGACTTCCTCCCCTTATTCTCAAGCTAGCAACTCCACCAGGCTCCGGGCTTGGAAAAACCTCAACTCCCGGTATTTTTCCCATCAGCACTTCCAGAGGAGAAGTAATCGCCCCCTCGGAAAAATGCTCAGATGTCAGCTGATGAAGCGTCAGGGGGCTATTTACTCGCTGAATTTCCCCATAGGGAATCTGAATAGCAAGCTCATGGGATGGAAGAGAATCTTCCTTGATCTTTCCATTTTCATTTTGAGAAAAAAGGATAACAGGGAAAATCAACAACAAAAAAATTGGGTGAGATCTGGTCATAGGATTTAATAGCTTAGGTTGATAATAAGGCCACAAAGAAATCCTAATAGCTAAGCATGACTCAATCCAGGTTAACTTAATTTTTAGGGTTTTGGGGACCTGTTTGTTTAAATAAAGGTAAACAGTTTTCAGAAAAAACCATAAGATTTTTTGGGGCACAATCACAATCTCACAACAAGCCTTGCTTTTTTCTCTTCTCCATCATTTTCCCCTAAACCTTCACTCTTTTTTTATGAAAAACCAACCATCACAATTATCCCGCATACACAATATTCTCGCCATCATTGACCTGCAAACAGATGCTGAAAAAGTCATTCTATTCAGTGCGCAACTGGCCCAAAAGCTTGGAAAAAAGCTCATTATCTTCCAAACAGTAGGTGTACCACATTTGATGGACGGCCAGATGGTCGTCGGCCATGCCCCCTTCATCGCACATTATGACGGAAATATGGAAAATGCCGCTCAAAAGGCACGGGAAAAGTTGGAAAAAAGAAGCCAGAAAATCGAAAAGGAATTTGGTATAAGCTGCAGTGTTCGGGTTGAGGTAGGTTTCGAGACCGAAAAGGTCAACGAACTGCTTCAGGAACATCGGGACTTCTTCCCTGTTATCAGCTCGGCTGATCACAGAAACATTCTCGACAGATTGATGGGATCTAACTCCCAGGACATCCTGGGCGGCCCCTCCCCTGCTGCATATATCCTTCCGGATACAAACTATGCCATTTTGCCAAAGCACATGCTTTTCCTTTCTGAAACAGAAAAACCCCTTTCCGTCAGGGAAATGACCTTCCTGAATGAAATAGTCAAGCAAACGGATTCCAGCCTGAAAATAGCCATGCTGGACAACAAAGAAAATCCAGTAGAGGTGATTGAGCAATTAGAGGAAATCTACAGACTGGATGGCATCGCCCTGCATGCAGACGAGCAGGGTTTCTGGGGCAGGTTGATCCATCCAGATCCCGCCTACCAGTTGCTAGAAGGCCTCAAATACCCCATGCTGGTATTGCATGGCAGTGATGTATAAAAACACAGTGATCATCAAAGGAAAAAGGAGAATGGTTTTTTTTCTACCTTGGTTTCATGAAACAATTATTCTTCCTTTTTCTATTGCTTTCAGGCAGTTTTTCCTTTGCCCAGCTCATCACCATAGATGCAAAATATGACGATTGGCAGGGCATTCCGATACAAACAGATCCATCTGGTGATGCCAGTAATCTGGATTTATTGGAATTTTCAGTCACCAACGATGCAGAATACCTCTTTCTGAGGGTCAAAACAGCGGAAGAATTTGGCCTGATGAATCCGCCCTACACCAACAGCCAGCTTCACCTTTTTTTAGACACTGATCATGATGCCGCGACAGGCGATCAGTCTGGCAATCTCGGCGCTGAGCTCAAGGTGATTTTTGGGGATAAAGGAATCCAATTTCATTACCCCCAGGCGGGCGCATATAGTGGAAGCCTATACGATATAGGCATGCGGGCCGGGCCTACCGTCACCGGAAATGAATTCGAAATCGCCATTCGCAGAGATGCAAAACCTGACGGCCAAAACAGCCTCTTCAGAAGCGATAGCCTGCGGCTGTATTTTTATTCCACCGGAAATGATTTCATGCCCAACAGCGGCAGTTTTTTCACCTATACCTTCGAAAACGGCCCTTTTCCCAGCTATTCTCCCATTGAATTGACAAAAGATGATTCGAAATACATCAGGCTTTTTTCCTACAATGTGGAAAGAGGCGGCCTGATAGATCAGTCGCGTGACGAAAGCTTCGAAAGAATCCTCCAGGCCACTGGCCCGGACCTTGTCGGTTTCACCGAAACCCAGGGCACAGCCCCAGAGATCAAAAAACTGATGGATGTCTGGCTACCGACAGGAGGAGGCTGGCATACCGCCAGCAATGGCGGGAACATGATCGCTTCGCGATTTCCCCTCACTTTCAGTGGGGCAGTATATCCCGGCGATAGCCGGGCGGTCGCAGGACTGATAGACCTGCCTGACGGGCTGTATGCAAAAGACCTTTTGTTCATCGCGGCCCATCCCTCCTGCTGCGCCAATGACGCTGCGCGTCAGGAGCAAATTGACAAAATCGTCAATTATATACTCGACGCCCAAAGCCCCGGAGGCCGGGTCAATGTCCCTCCCCAAACTCCCATCGCCATTGTCGGCGACTTCAACCTGGTCGGTTGGCGACAGCAATTGCAGACGCTCCTGCAAGGAGACATCCAAAATACGGGCACCTATGGCCCCGGAGGCCCCATGGATTGGGACGGCAGTGAGATGGAAGATGCAAGCTGCCTGCATACAGAAACGCCCATGTTTTTTACCTGGAGAAGCCCCACATCCCCTTTTGGCCCCGGCAAACTGGACTATATTTTTTATTCGGGCAGCGTGATGGAGCTAAAAAAATCCTATACCCTGGATACGGATGAAATGCATCCCGCCAATCTTGCTCAATGGGGCCTCAACAAATCCGATACGGATATTGCGTCAGATCACTTGCCTTTGGTAGCGGATGTCATGTTGGAGGAGGCTTTGGCCATAGATAAGCCTGTTCAGGCTTTGGATATTTTCCCCAATCCGGCAAGTCATAGCGTGTACATTCAACATTTTCATTCATTCCCTGCTACAGGCAACATCGTTGATATTCACGGAAAAATGGTCATGCAATTTGACATGAAAAATGCCGGGCGTAGCCTTGATATTTCCACTTTGCCAACGGGGATATATCTGCTTAGCCTGCATAGCGGTGGTCAGGTTTTTTATAGTAAATTGTTGAAGAAATAGAAATTTCAGATTTTCATTTACCTACAAAACCTCATACCCATGAAACTCAAATCCTTCCTCCTCCTCACCGCCATCATCTACCTCCCCTTTGGCCTGATGATGCTGCTTTTTCCCCTTGAACTATTCGGTTTTTATGGCTTCGAACTAAATGAAGCTGGCGCGATCCTGGGCCGGGTCGTGGGAGCAGCCATTATAGGCTTGGGCCTGGTCAATTATTTCGCCCGAAATGAAGACCTTCCGTCACAGGCAATTCGCGCAGTTCTTATCGGAAATATGGTGTACCATCTGATTGACCTCGTCACTGTGGGCATCCCTACCATAGAGGGGGTCGTCAATGCCTGGACCTGGAGCTTTGTCGGGCTTCATCTGGTCCTTTCGCTGGGTTTTGGGTATTTTTTGCTCAAGAAATAAATCACCCCATGAAAGCCATTCTCTTTGACCAGCCCGGAGGACCTGAGGTCCTCTACATCGGCGAGGCAACTCGCCCCGAACTGCAAGCCCAGCATGTGCTGGTGAAGGTGGCCGCTACGGCCCTCAACCGGGCCGACACCCTGCAAAGGCAGGGGAAATACCCGGCACCGCCGGGCGAAAGCCCGATACTCGGGCTGGAGATGGCCGGAACGGTTGTCGCCCTCGGTGAGGGCGTCAGCAGGTGGAAAGCGGGCGACCGCGTCTGCGGTTTGCTGGGTGGCGGCGGCTATGCCGAATACGCGCTGATCCATGAGGGCCTGGCCCTGCCGATACCGGCAGATTGGACTTTTGAGCAGGCGGCAGCCATGCCGGAGGTTTTCCTCACCGCCTTTCAGGCGCTGGTTTTTCTTGCGAAGCTGCAAGCCGGCGAGCGGCTATTGATTCACGCCGGGGCATCCGGCGTGGGGACAGCCGCGATTCAAATCGCGCGGGAGATGGGCGCGGAGGTATTTGTGACGGCTTCTGCCGCCAAGCATCAGATTTGTTTGGACCTGGGCGCAAAAGCCGCCATTGACTATAAAAAGCAGGATTTTGCGGAGGAAATCCTCCGCCTGACCGATGGCGAGGGCGTAGATGTCATCATGGATTTCATCGCTGCACCTTATTTTCACCAAAATGTCAAAAGCCTGCGAACAGATGGCAGGCTCATCCTGATCGCCCTGATGGGCGGAGCAAAAGTGGAGGAAGCACTCAATCTCTCTCATTTTCTGCGAAAAAGACTGAGCCTGATAGGAACTACTTTGCGAGCCAGAAGTTTGGCTTATAAAATTCAACTCAATCAGGAGTTTTGGGCATTTGCAGCAAAAAAATTTAAAGAAAATCAGCTCAAACCCATCATTGATAGTACCTTTGACTGGAAAGACGCCAGCCAGGCACATGCTTATATGGAAAGCAATCGGAATCAGGGAAAGATTGTTTTGCAGATAAGATCTTAGTAAAAGCTGAGAATGTGTTAGGCCAATATTTGGCATAGATGAGAAAGAATTGACGCTGATCTACGCTGATTATTATGATAAGATTATGTTAAAAAATGGATGAAAGCTATCAGTTCTTACAACATAAAAAAACATAATAATCAGCGAAAACCTGCGTCCACTCTTCATTTCAAAAATACAAACCCCTTCAACATCGCCTTTACTTATGAAACACATCTTCTATCTTCTTGTGCTTTCCCTGCTTGCAGCAGGCTGCCTGGAAAAGCCCAAACAGGCCGCTGACATGGTCATATATGGAGGCACTATCTATACCGTAACTTCCGCAGAAACGGTGGAAGCCGTAGCTGTCATAGATGGAAAGATCATCTATGCAGGGGATAAAGCAGGTGCAGAAGCCCTGATAGCAAAAAATACAGAAGTCATTGATCTTCAGGGAAAAACGATGACTCCGGGCTTGATTGAAAGCCATGCACACTTCATGGGGGTAGGCCAATTCAAAAAGCAATTGGACCTGACCCAGATCAAAAATTATGATGACATGGTGGCGCTGGTGGCTGAAGCGGTAAAAACCGCCAAGCCGGGCGAGTGGATTTTGGGCCGTGGCTGGCACCAAAGCAAATGGGACAAGATGCCCGCGCGCATGGCGCGCGGCTTTCAAACGCATCATGCGATGAGCGCCGTCTCACCGGATAATCCGGTATATCTCCGCCACGCCAGTGGCCATGCAGGCTTCGCCAATGCCAAAGCCATGGAGATGGCAGGCATCCATCGCGATAGCGAATACAACGCCAGAGGCGAGATCATGAAGGATGAATCCGGCGATCCCAGCGGTATTTTCAATGAAAATGCCATGTCCCTTATCACCAAAATTATCCCGGAGGCTGATCAGGCTTTGCAAAAGCAATACCTCGAGCTGGCCATGCAGGAGTGCCTTTCCAAAGGCATCACCAGCTTCCACGACGCAGGAGCTGGCCCCGATGAAATCGCCCTTTACCAGGAGTACGCGGAGGCCGACCAACTCGACCTCCGGCTCTACGCCATGCTCGACGGCTGGGACAGCACCTTGCTGCAAAGCTGGTATCCCAAAGGGCCCCAGATCAGCGATTACCTGACGATCCGCGCCATCAAACTCTACGCCGACGGCGCATTGGGTTCACGCGGTGCGTGGTTGCTCGCGCCTTATACCGACAGCCCCAAAGACCTGGGGCATGAGCGTCAGCCGATGGAGCGCATCGGCAAAATCGCCCAAAAAGGCCTCGAAAGAGGCTTCCAGGTGTGTGTGCACGCCATCGGCGACCGCGCCAACCGCGAGGTATTGGATCAGTATGAAGCCGCCTTCCAGGCGATGCCCGACAAAGCGGTGGATCACCGCTTCCGCATCGAGCATGCGCAGCATATCAATGGAGAAGACATTCCGCGTTTCGCGGAGCTGGGGGTGATCGCCAGTATGCAGGGCATACACATGGCATCGGATCGTCCCTGGGCGATTGATCGCCTCGGTCTGGACCGCATCCTCGACGGTGCCTACGTCTGGCAAAAGCTGCTGCAAAGCGGCGCCAAAGTCATCAACGGCACAGACGCACCCGTGGAGCCCGTCGATCCCCTCCCCTGCTTCTACGCCTCTGTCACCCGCAAGACACTCAAAGGCAAGCCTGAAGGTGGCTACGAAGCCGATCAGCGCATGACAAGAGAGGAAGCCCTGCGCTCCTACACCCTGGACGCAGCATACGGCGCTTTTGAAGAAGATATCAAAGGCTCCATCGAAGTCGGCAAACTGGCAGACTTCACCGTTTTTGACCAGGACCTCCTGCAGGTTGCTGAGGATAAAATCCTGGCAAGCCAGGTGATGATGACGATAGTCGGCGGGCAGGTGAAGTATAAGAAATAGTTTTGGGTTTCGAGTTTCGAGTTTTGGGTCTCGCCTCTCTGCTCTCTATTCTCTACTCTCCCCTCCCCCATGCTAAAAATCTCACACTCCCCCCTCTTCCCACACCCGCTCCCGGCAGGGCATCGTTTTCCCATGGAAAAATACGAGCTCATCCCGGAGCAGCTGCTCTATGAGGGTACGATAGAAGAAGCGAATCTCTATGAGCCGGAGATGATTTCGGAAGAAATCATTTTATTGACACATAGCGAGGAATATTGGCATAAGTTGAAATATGGCACCCTTACGGCCAGAGAGATCCGAAAAACGGGTTTTCCCTACTCGGAAAGATTGATCCGCCGGGGGCGGCATATCTGCATGGGAACCATTCAGAATGTGCGCTACGCGCAGCAGCATGGCATCGCCATGAACAGTGCCGGCGGCACGCATCACGCCTACCGTGATCATGGCGAAGGCTTTTGCCTTTTCAATGATTTTGCCGTGGCGGCAAATTATCTGCTGCATCTGGGAGAAATCAGCAAAGTGCTGATTGTAGACCTGGATGTACATCAAGGCAATGGCACAGCCGCCATTTTTCAACACGATCCCCGTGTTTTTACTTTTTCCATGCATTGCGAAGCCAATTATCCCCTCAAAAAGGAGAAGTCGGACCTGGACATCGGCTTGCCGATCTATACGGACGACAAAAGCTATTTGCACCTTTTGCAAAACACCTTGCCCGCACTGATCCAGCAGGTCGAGCCTGATATCGTCTTTTACCTGGCTGGCGTAGACGTTTTGAAAACGGACAAACTGGGCAAGCTGGGCATGACCAAAGAGGGCTGCAAAGCCCGGGATGAATTTGTCTTTAAGACTTGCAAGGCGAATGACTTGCCGGTGATTGTCTCCCTGGGAGGCGGATACTCGCCTCAGCTGCGGGATATTGTGAATGCGCATTGCAATACTTTTCGGTTGGCACAGGAGATGTGGTTTTAGGTAGAGGGGGGAATTGAGCCATATAAGGAATTTTAGTTCATAAAAGCCGGGGAAATTCCTTAAATTCAAAAATGAAAAACACCCTACTTATCCTTTTCCCCCTACTCCTTTTCACCGCCTGCCAATTAAATAAAGAGAAGAATTCACATCCGGAAAGGCAAATAATTATTTCAGACGATTTGTCAAATTTCTGGAAAGCTTACGACGCCATTTGGGATACAAACGACACCTTAAAGCAAATGGAATATTTGCAGGCTTTATTTATAGATAAAGCATCTGTTGGTCAAAAAAGGATGATGGAGGCGAGAAGGTACACCGCTGAAGAATATGTAGCATCTATTCAAAACCATCCCAAATTTTGGAATTCCCTCAGGAAAAACACAGAGAATCTTGACCCATTTAATGAAGAAATAAGGAAAGGCTATGATAAATTGCTACGGATATATCCATCCTTAAATCCTTCCAAAATATATTATACGATAGGCGCTCATCGGTCACCCGGGACAGGCGTTGACAGCCTCGTGCTGCTAGGGACTGAATTTGCCCTGGGAGATTCAACGACGATAACTTCCGAGCTTCCGGAACACCTTCAAAAATATTATCAAATTAATCCCATTAATCATTTGCAATTTTTGACTGTACACGAATACATTCATACCCAGCAAAAGCCCATGGTTCACAATCTTTTATCACTTACCCTGTATGAAGGCATCGCAGAATTCACAGCCATAATAGCGACAGGCAGAAAATCACCCTGGAAAGCATTTACCTATGGTCCTGAACATGAAGAAAAAATCAAAAAGAGGTTTGAACAGGATATGTTTGTGCCAAATCGGATATATAATTGGCTATGGAATTCTCCTGAAAATGAGTTTCAAACAAGTGATTTGGGATATTACATCGGCTATAGAATTGCCTCCCTGTATTATGATAACGCGGCCAATAAAAATGAAGCCATAAAGAGCCTAATAGAATTGGATTTTAGTGATGAATCAAAAGTGGCAAAATTGGTCAATAGCACACATTTTTTCAGCAATACCCTTGCTAAGATGAATGAGGAATTTGAATCCCGAAGGCCTAAAATTGTAGGTATTGATGGCTTTTCAAACCATAGTGAAAATGTAAACCCAGAACTGAAGAAGCTAACCCTCCATTTTTCGGAACCTATGAATAAAGAAACAAGGGGATTTGATTTTGGCCCATTAGGAGAAGAGAATGTACTCAGGCTTCAAAAAGTAATTGGATTTTCACAGGATGGCAAATCCTTTTCATTTGAAATAAAACTAGATAAAAACCGACAATATCAATCCATGGTTACAAATCGTTTTTTATCCGAAAGTGGAATTCCTTTGAAACCTTACCTCATTGATTTTAAAACCAAATAGAAATACATGAAATCTAATATTCTAATATTAAGTCTATTCTTCTTTGCGATCTTCTCCATTGCTCAAAGGCCACCTATCCCCCACCTTCCCACCATGAGCCTGGAGGAAGCTGGCTTCAACAGAGATTCAATAAATGCCCTGGATGATATTATCTCTGATTTCGACCAAAATGATTTTAGGGGAATGGTGGTGATCAAAGACCATAAAATGGTCATTGAGTATTTCTACAATAGCACCGAAAGAGCCGACATTAACGACATACGGTCTGCCGGTAAAAGTTTTACTTCATTACTATTAGGCATTGCATTGGATGAGGGGCTGGTTCAAAATTTAGATCAGGACGTATATTCTTTCTTCCCAAAAGAAAAGTATCCTTCAGTCCACGAAGACTATAAGCAAGTGAAAATCAGACACCTGCTCGATATGTCTTCTGGCCTGGACGCAGATTCAGATGATTGGAAAACCCCTGGTAATGCCGGACAATGGATGAGTAAAGATGAGTGGGTCAGCTATTTGTTAGGCATTTCCCTGGCTGATAAACCAGGCAGGAATTGGGTTTATGCAGATATAAACGCTGCGCTGATAGGAGCCATTATAGAAGAAACATCTGGGATGAGCCTGAATGATTTTGCTAAAGAGAAAGTATTTATCCCATTGGGAATCAAGAAATACTATTGGTACACGAATGATTCAAATCAGACTGTAGCTGCCGGAACTTTATACCTGTCTACCCTGGATTTTGCTAAGTTGGGTGTGCTGGTTGCAAACGAGGGTAAATGGGGCGATACCCCTATCATCTCATCAGATTATATAGAAAAGATAATCTCAACAAAATCTTTTGACATCTCTCAATTTTCGTCTCTTTGGGATACTTACGGAATGCTCTGGTATAAAAATCAGGAAGTCTTTAATGGTAAAAAAATTGACTATTTGTGGGCTTCCGGAAATGGCGGGAATCACCTGGTGGTCGTTCCTGAAAAAAATATGGTCATTGCATTGACTTCTACTGCCTATGGCCAAAGATACGCTCATAAACGATCTCGTGCCATCCTGAATAAACTTCTCAGTGCATTAGAGTAAACAACACCCTCGCAATAATACTTCCCTTCCAGCCACCTTAATTCAGGAATCCTCCCAAAAATTCTAGTTTTTCCAAAAAAAAATCTACCTTGTGAATTGGTTGACCAATTATTGGTTGTCCAATTTGTATATTCTATTCAACCAGTTGAAAAGAAAACTTTTAAAAAATTAGCATGAAAAATAGTCTACTGATCTGCTGTGCCTTCCTCATGTTACTGTCATGTGACAAAAATTCAACCCCAAAAGATAGTATCCTTGTCAAAAATATTGAAGAACTCAATCAAGCAATAGGGGCGTCAACTCCCGGCGATGAAATCGTCCTGGCAAATGGCGTCTGGAAAGATGTTCGAATCAAATTTTTTGGTATGGGAAGCCAGGAAGCTCCTATCACGCTTCGTGCTGAAACGCCGGGGAAAGTGTTTATAGAAGGGCAGTCTTTTTTGCATTTGGGGGGAGAATACCTGCTTGTCAGAGACTTACACTTCCGAAACGGCTTTACACCAGCCAGAGGAATTATCAGATATAAGATTGGCAGAGATAGTACCGCCCATCATTGCCGGGTGAGCAGCTGTGTCATAACAGCTTTCACACAACCCAACAGGTGGGAAAGTGACCAATGGATTGAATTTTATGGCAAGCACAACCAATTGGATCATTGTTATCTGGCAGGAAAATCCAACGATGGCGCCACCCTAATGGTTTACCATAATGGAAATGAGCATACCAATAGCCACCACCAAATAATCAACAATTACTTCGGTCCACGACCCAGAAAAGGCGGCCCCCGCGCAGAGACCATGCGCCTGGGAGGGAGTGAAACTTCCATGACGCCTGGCCAGGTACATGTATCGAACAATTATTTCGAGGCATGCAATGGGGAGGTTGAAATCATTTCAAATAAGACCAACTTCAACTATTTCACCAACAATATTTTCTACAAATGTGAGGGCTCCCTGGTGATGCGGCATGGAAACTATACCACTGTGGATGGCAATATCTTCATCGGAGGAGACGAGTCCGATTTTTACGGTGGCATCCGGGTTGTAAACACCGGCCACTGGATTACCAACAATTATCTCTACAAAATAAAAGGAGAAGCGTTCAGAAGCCCCCTCGCCATCATGAACGGCATTCCCAAAACATCCTTGAACAGATATCTGCAGGTTACAGATGCAGTGGTTGCATATAACACCTGGGTTGATTGCAAATCGCCCTTGCAGATAGGCGTTGGACAGAATAAAGCCAGTGCCGATGTACTTCCCCGAAGCGAGATTCGCTCTGCTCCTCCTATCCGGACAACTCTTGCCAATAATCTGATTTATAATACCCAGGCAGATGAAACTCCCATCATCAATCATGATGACATGGATGGCATTTTATTTAAGCAAAATATCATTGACAATCATGGCAGTGAATACACTGAATATAAGGTGCTTAAAAACGAGCGAATAAACATGAAGCAGCTCAATGAATGGTTATTTGTGCCGGTGGAGGAACAAAATGCAGGGCTTAGGGAAGTGTATGATGGTTATGATTTCGGCAGGATCAAGGAGGACCTGTTTGGGCAGCCAAGAGCTGCAAAAAACAGGGTGGGTGCGGTTACCCAACTGGCGGCAGCCGAAAAGTTTAAGATTGACAGGAAAAAATATGGGCCGGAATGGTTCTCACCGGACAAAGCGCCCAGGGAACCCCAGATCTTTACTGCTTCTTCAGCAGATCTGGCGAAAACCATTGAGCAGGCTCAATCCGGAGATATTATTGAGCTCCCAGATGAACTGTATTCCATTGGTACTTCCCTCAAAATCGACAAGGAAATCACCCTCCGCTCCGCGGGGCCAAAGCAAGCTCAGCTTGTATATACCGGCGCAGCAAATACCCCTGCATTTGAAATGAATCCAAATGGAATCCTCAGGCTGAAGAAGCTTTCCATCAAAGGCCAGAACAATCAGCTGACGTTTGCTCCGCTGGATGAAAATATGGCTTCAGCTTATATGCTATTTATCGACGCATGTGTGATAGAGGATTTTGCTTATGTGCTGAGAGCCAGTAAAGGCTCTTTTGCAGATTCTATTACTTTCAGCAATACAAGCATCCGCAATTGTGAAAACGGCTTCGTACTCGCTGCCGACGAGAAAGGCGATTACAATGCCGAGATGGTCACTATTGACAAATGTGAGTTCGCCAACATCCCTCAAAATGTGATTCATTTCTATCGGGGGGGATATGATGAATCCACCATTGGGGGATTTTTGACCCTGACCCAAAACTCCTTTACCGCTTGTGGCAGACAGGAAGCAAGCGGCGTCCTGGTCAAGACACGAGGCATTATCAATGTCTTTATTTCGGACAATACTTTCCAAAACAATCCGGTAAAATACGTTGCCATCTTATGGGGCGAGAAAAATAATCACCATAGCAATAATACCATCCTTCAATCCGGACAGATCAAGGTGGAAGCTCAGCAAAAGCTTGAGATACTCTACTAAATTTAAAAAGAAGCTTACAACTTGAAATATTCCCATTATTTAAACAAAAAAAACAAATAATCATGTCAGAAAAAAAAGTAGCAATTGTAACTGGAGCAACGGGCGGGATCGGATTTGCAGTAGCCAAAAGATTAGGTCAGGATGGATTTAGAGTGATTTTGAATGGCATAGATGATGAGCAGGGAGCCAAAAAAGTTGAAGAATTAAGGGCCGAAGGAATTCAGGCAGAATACTATGGCTTTGACGTGACAAAAGATGAACTCGTAACATCAAATATTACAAAAATAGGAGAGAAATATGGTAAGATTGATGTGCTGGTGAATAACGCCGGCGGTCTTGGCGGGAGAGCCCGATTCGAAGAAATGACCACCGAGTTCTACAGATTTGTGATGGCATTGAATCTGGATTCAGCTTTCTTTGCTTCCAGAGCAGCCATACCCTTCCTCAAAAAAGGAGACAATCCATCCATCATTAATTATACCTCAAATGCTGGTTGGAATGCCGGCGGCCCGGGAGCAGGTATCTATGGTACATCCAAGGCAGCCGTGCATACGCTGACGAGAGCCCTGGCGAAAGATTTGGCAGAATATGGAATCCGGGTAAATGCAGTATCTCCCGGCACCATTGACACCCCCTTTCATGCTCAGATAAAGTCCACAAAACCAGAGGTTTTTGCTTCATGGAAGAATAACATCATGCTGGGGAGGTTGGGCCAACCGGAAGAGGTGGCATCGGTCATTTCTTTCCTGGTGAGCGATGATGCTGCTTTTCTGACAGCTGAAACCATCCAGGTAGGTGGAGGACAAGGATTGGGAATCTAATCCAGCAATCCTTAATCGACCAGAGAGATTGGCACTACTTACAGAATGTCAATCCTCTGGGCGATCGTGTTACCAAGCCGACCCATTCCATTCCTACCTAATCCCCATCCTTTAGCCATCCCATCATCAAATAATTTCGCATTGCCGGTCTGATACGGGTTTGAGGAGTGAGTAATCAAGATTCTCTCTCATCCGGTAAAAAAAAATTTTCCGCGATTTGAATTTGTTATATATATATGTAAATTGGTTCACCAATCATTGGTTCACCAATTATTAGTGAACCAATTAAAGACCGACCAATTTATGATGGCCTATTAACCTTTTTTAATGATTAAACTATGACAATGCATTTAACTCACAAAAGTATTTGTATCAAATGGGTAATATCCCTTTTTACCATACTGTGTGCCTTTTCCGGGCAGGTATGGGGATATTCTCCTACCGATGTTACAAATGAAATGCTAGTACCATCCGCCATGATGGTATCAGGCACCATGACTGCCAAGGATGGTTCTCCACTTGCAGGAGGGACTGTCGTCGTGAAGGGAACGCAACGAGGCACACTTGCTGATGACCAGGGACGCTATGAAATAGAAGCATCAGAAGGTGAGGTATTGGTTTTCCGTTATCTTGGGTACCGCAGCCAGGAGATTACGGTAGGAAGCAATGCCACCATCAATGTGACCATGGAAGAGGACTTCGGAGCTTTGGACGAAGTGGTAGTGGTTGGATATGGCACACGTAAAAAGTCACACAGTACAGGCGCGATCTCACAGGTAGGTGGCAAAGAGGTAGCAGCCATTCAAGCCAACCGCGTGGATGATGCCCTGGCAGGCAAGCTGGCTGGTGTCCTTATTCAAAATCAGGATGGCGCACCGGGAGCGGATCCCAAGATTCAAATCAGAGCAGCTTCATCCATTTCAGGAGACTCCAACCCACTCATCGTTGTGGATGGCTATCCGATTTCAGGAAGTCTGGCCACGGTTAACCCCAACGATATTGAAAGCCTTGAGGTGTTGAAGGATGCCGCTTCAGCTGCCATTTATGGCTCCAGGGGCGCAAATGGCGTTATTCTCGTTACTACCAAAAAAGGAAAATCAGGGAAAGCTAACATCAGTTACAATGCTTATGTAAGTACCTCCAGCAGGTATGTCAAAGACGTTGAGCAACTTAAGACAGCAGGAGAATGGGCAAATGAATTGGAAACAGGCATCGCCAATGGCACTTTTGATGTTTCTGAGGTTGATGCGGAGTTATTTAATTACAGGCTAAATGCCTATAAAAACGCTCCCGATGTGGTAGCGGTGGAGGACTGGCTTTTTCAAACAGGAAATAGCATGAACCACGACTTCAGCATTGCTGGAGGCTCCGAGGATGTAAATTACTTTGCTTCTCTTGGTTATCTCAATACACAGGGCATAGTCCAGACTCAGGGATATGAAAGATATAACGCACGCATGAATGTCGATGCTAAGCTGGGAGCCAGATTCAAGACGGGATTAAATATCAATGGATTTGTAGGAGATAGAGACATGGTGGCTCATGACATGAGGGACCTTTTGAGAGCATATAGCATTCACCCTATTTATCACACAGAAGCATCTATTGCTTTCGTGCAACAACTGGATCAGCAGGCCCAGGCACTGGGAATGGCTGGATTTTGATGCTGGTTATAGAGGAGGTGATGCGCCATTTAATAACAGCATCTATACCTTAGAGCCAGGAATGACAGCTCAGGACTGGCATTATGGAAGAAGCGGAAATGGTATTGGCGGATCAGGAGACGCAGGTCCTGCAACCAAACTTGACAACACTGACAGATGGCAAAAAACCCTTTTCGGAAACCTGAGTTCCTATTTGCAATACAGCATCACAGATGCCTTGAATATCAAAACTGTTCTGGGCGCAGATATCCGGGATACGGAGGACTTTTTCTGGAGAGGTCTTGAGTTTGATTCTCAGGCAAGAACCAACCAGACAGAACTGGATCAAGCGACGATAAAAAGAGCGTCCGTTTTGAGCGAAACGACGCTGAATTACGCCAAAACGCTGGGTAATCATGACATATCAGCAATAGCTGGGGTAGAATTTCAAAATTTCTATATCACAGGAATCTCACTAAATGGCACAAATGTGCCCTATGGCCTTCCTGTAAATTATGCGTTCCTGGACCCTTCAGATATTGCGGTTTCAGAAAGAAACGAGACGATAGCAAGAAGGAGCGTTTTTGGAAGAGTTAACTATGCGTATGACAATCGTTACCTGGCATCCGTATCCGTCAGAAGAGACGGTGATTCTCGTTTCGGAGCCAATAACAGATTCGAAACCTTCCCGGCAGTTTCTTTAGGATGGAATGTGCACAATGAATCTTTTTTCAATTCAGATTTTCTGACTTTGTTAAAACTGCGATTCAGCACAGGATCTTTGGGAACAACCTCTTTCTTAGGTGCTTACAATTCATTAAGCCTATTGAACCCACAGGCAACGGTGTTTGGAACGGGATTTCTCATCCCATCAGATGTAGCAAACCCGGATTTAACCTGGCAAACCAATACTGAGACAAACTACGGTATCAATTTAGGTTTCCTGAATAACCGAATCAGATTGGGAGTAGATTACTACACATCCAATATCGAAGACATTTTGATTAACCAAAGTGTTTCTGAAGTATTAGGTACTACTTCTGTTGCACTTAATTCTGGTGATGTTAAAAGTTCAGGATTGGAGTTTGAGCTGGGCGCACATTTGTTGACAAAGAAAGATCTCACATGGGTTGTCAATGCCAACCTATCTACGGTTAATACAGAAATTACGGATCTGGGTGGACTGGATGAATTGCCACAGGTAATTTATGGTCAGTCTGGTAGAGGTCCTGTGTTTAGAAATTATGTAGGAGGAGAGATTGGTGAAATGTGGGGTCTGGAAACCATTGGAATGGTTGAAACGAAGTACATGTCTGATCCTTCCCGTAACATTGGACTCAGCAGTTCAGAGTATTATGTCGTAGATCAAAATGGTGACGGTATCATTGACAGAACAAGAACAGTTGAAGATGGTGGGGATTTGGTCAAAATAGGTCAAAATACACCCGATTTTTACTGGGGCCTGAATAGTCAGTTTACATATAAAAGTTTTGATCTGTCGTTCCAGCTTCAGGGAGCACAGGGAGGAGAGGTTTTTAATATCGACGAGATTTACTGGAGATCAGAGTTTGGTGGAAGATTAAAATCCAGCTTTGATGCGAATAATGATGGTATTGCCGATCATAACGGACAGCATTATACACAGTCTAGAAATCAATTGGACGCGCAGGTTCAGGATGCCTCCTATACTGCCTTGAGAAACCTGACCATTGGCTACAATCTTAGCCCTGAACTAACTGGCAAACTAGGCCTAAGATCTGCGAGGGTATATGTTGCATCTACCAATTTGCTATATATCATGGCGAATGATTACACCTCTTTGAACCCAGAGGGTGTAGAGATTACCCAAAGTGATTATTTAGGACCGACAACCTATGGTGTACAGGTAGGCGCAAGCCCGGTAATAAGAAGCTTTACAGTGGGGGTAAATGTTAATTTTTAATCAAATCATAACTCAAAACATAATGAAAAAAATATATCTGATATTGGTTGGAGCATTGCTGCTTTTTACGGCATGTGAAGACCTGGAACAATTTCCGCCAAATCTTGCCAGTTCCAACTCCCTGACAGATTATGAGGGCGTGTTAAATGCGGCTTATTTCTATCAGCTGGGCTCTGTCACGCCCATGGCAGTGATGGGCGACTTCAGAGCAGACAATGCCCTAATGTTGGAGCCTCCTTATACCGAATTTGATATATATGGCCCCAATTTAACGGCAATGGAGGACCAATTCTTTGGCCCCTTCTATACGGCCATGTATAAGTCCATCTTAAGTACGAATAATGTAATTGAAAAATCTGAAGACCCTATCGAGGTAGGAGAAGCTAAATTTTTGAGGGCATTGTCTTATTTCAAACTTGTCCGCGTCTTTGGTGATGTTACTGTGAATTTATCTGCTACCCCCAGTGTAAAGGATGGATCCATTTTGGAAAGACAAGCTGCAGCTGATGTTTATAACAATGTGATCATTCCCGATTTGCAGGACGCCATAGCAGCTTTGGGTACCAAAATACAAAATGGCAGAGCCTCTAAACTCGCTGCTCAGGGATTGCTCGGTAAAGTGTATGTTCAAATGGGCAATTTTGCCGCCGCTGAATCACATCTCGCAGCTGTTGTAAACGGAGCTGGTGCCGCAGGCATCAGCCTGCAGGCCAACTTTGCAGATATTTTTGGCGAAGCAAATGATTTGAATTCAGAAATCATATTTGCCACCCAGATATCGGGCTCCATCACAGATGAATATGGCTTTTCAGATTTTTGGTCATGGTATGGTGGACTGGATACAAAATCTCTGATGCCATTGGATCAGGATTTAGTGGATGCTTTTGATGCGAGTCCTGGTGATTTAAGAAGAGCGGTAACCATTGATGATACCCTTATGAAATCTCCTAAATTCCCTCAGACGGGAGGCCCGAATCACGACTGGATAGAGCTGCGACTGGCAGATGTCATCCTCTTGTATGCAGAAACCATGAATGAGAATGGTTCTTCAGCTAAGGACGTGCTTGATTTATTGGATCCTATTCGGACAAGAGCTGGAGTCGCTGTACTGGATCATGGCGTGTTGAACAACCAGGATTTGGTGAGAAAAGCCATTCAGAAAGAAAGAAGACTGGAGCTGGCTTTTGAAGGTCAGAGATGGTTTGACCTGGTGAGAACAGGCACTGTAAACGCTGAGATGGGACAGACGATTAATAGTAATTATCATTTGTTTCCTATTCCTGTTTCAGAAGTACTGGCAAGCTTTGGTGTAATTACGCAAAATGAGGGCTATTAATTAGCCTTTCGGGGATCATTTCCCCCTATTTACCCGGATTTTCACAGATTCAGTTTTAACTTGAGTCTGTGAAAATCTGTGGTAATATACTGCCGCCACCAGAGATAACAACCCTTTCCTACACATTATGAAAAAGGCATTAAAATTCCTCCTTTCCTTCGGACCAGGCATATTCGCCATAGGATATACCATCGGCACAGGCAGCGTGACCGCTATGATCGTGGCCGGTAATTCCTTTGGGATGGACCTGCTCTGGGTACTGTTTTTTAGCTGTCTTTTTTCGGGTGTGTTGATTTACGTTTCCGGAAGCTATTACCTGTCTACGGGTGAAACAGCCCTCTACGCTGTGCGAAAGCATTTGCCCTGGGGAAAACTTCTTGCCATCACTATTATCATCACCGTGGGCATAGGCCAGTGGAATTCCCTGATCGGCATACTCGGCATCACATCCCATGTGATTTTCGAAATCCTGCTCATCAATTTCCCCGGAATTGAAGGCTATAAGTATGGGGTTGTACTGGGACTGGCCATTTTGATCATTGGGATTTTCTATCTCCTTTTGATCAAAGGCAATTATTCCATTTTTGAAAAAGTACTTGCCCTTTTTGTTACATTAATGGGGATTTCATTCATTTTTACTCTCCTCTTTGTTTTCCCCCTACCCGCTGAAATCATCCGCGGCTTGATCCCCAAAATTCCTGAAGTGGATGGTGCAGGCATTCTCATTGCCGCATTTGTGGGAACGACCATGGCAGCAGCCACTTTCCTGTCACGGCCTTTGTTTATTCAGGGAAAGGGCTGGACGAAAGCGGATTTTAAGGTTCAGCGAAACGATTCCATCATTGCTGCCCTGTTGATATTCACGATTAGTGGGGCCATTATGGCGGTTGCCAGTGGAAGCCTGCATGGAACGGGAACCAAAATCACCCATGTCCTGGACATGTCAGCAGCTCTGGAACCCTCCGCCGGAAAATTTGCTGTCAGCATATTCTTTGCCGGGACATTGAGCGCCGGACTTTCCTCTATCTTCCCATGCCTGATGATTGTGCCCCTGATGCTGGGAGATTATCATTCGGGGAAACTCGATGTTACCTCAAAGAGGTTTAAGGTGATAACCGGTGTCGCAAGCGTTCTCGCGCTCAGTGTGCCGGTTTTTGGTTTTAACCCCATCCAGGGGCAGATATTTACCCAGGTATTCAATGTATTTGCCCTACCCCTCGTAGTGATTAGCTTCCTCTTGCTGTGGAACCGAAAACATGCAGGCCTGCCTGCAAGGCGGTGGGGAACCAACGGCATCCTGCTTGCGGCATGTGTCTTTTCGCTCATCATTATGATCAATGGATTAATGGACATATTTGGCTAGAACAAAGAAGGGTTCGGGGGCGTCCAGAGCCCATAATCAGTCCCCACCCAGCCCTCCCCAAAACAAAAAAACAGCCCAATCACAATGATTGAGCCGTTTTCCTTCTTAAAGTATCTTCATTCAAATCCCTAATACAAAACCACTTTTTTGGTTATATACGATCCGTTTTCGAATTGAATTCTTGCTAAGTAGGTCCCCCGCGCCAAACGCGACACATCCTGATTAACAGTTGTCGTGCCTTTGTTTAGATCAAGCTTGTCGGACATAAGCACATTGCCCACGATATCGATGATGCTGAGCGTGGCAACCTCATTTTTCGATACCTTGTTTATGCGAACTGTAATGAGATTTTTGGCAGGAACAGGATACAATTCCATGGTTATCGCATCACTAAGATTCCCTGTGACGTCATCAACACCTGTTGCATCATGTAAGGTGTTTACCGTTGTGTTGGTCCTGATCGGTGCATTGTAATCAAAATAGATATCTGCATAGTTGGTAAACTCCGTTCCCTGAGGATTTGTCGATTTGCGCTGGATGCTGTAATTAACCAATCCTGAGCTCAAGGCATCACCATAAGCACTTTTCCAGGGTAAATGAATGTTTGCAAAGTTGAAAGTAACCAGGCCGTCTTCGCTAATGGTTGTCGTGTATGCGTAATCCGAATACCCAGGCCTGAAGGTTGTCCAATCCAAATCAGGATCCAATTGATCGGTCACAGCAATGTTTTGTGCGAAATAGGATCCTTCATTTTGGAAATGAATGGTATAATTAAATTCCATTACCTCGCTTGGGATTTCTCCCTGCGGTCCGGTTCCTTTTGGAGATACTTCCTTATAATTCGGGTCATACGAACCAATTACCGTTGGCTGGTAGGTATTGACGTTGTTCCATGGGGTATAGTCCAGTAGCCAGTTGACAGCAATGGGCGCTACATTTGCAACTGTATCATAAAAGTTAACAGCGGTTCCTAAAGGAATATTTGTCGGGGTATTGTAGTTCAGCAGCATAACGCTGTTTCTGTTGGGGTTGAGCGAAGGGAAGCCTGACTGTACGCTGTAGGCATAAGGCGCACCCACAGGGTTCAATTGTGTGAAGCTCGCTAAGGATGAATTTGCAAAAGGCAATTGGCCATCATGCTCATATCCCATTTGAACGCCTGCTTCTGCTACTGTACCCTCATTTCTCACGATCACTTTTTGTTGGTAATTGTTCCCCGGAATGGGTGGCAGCGTCGCATTTACAGTTAGGATCTTTAGGTCATGGATGACATTCACGTCATTAGCCATGTTCACAACGGTATTACATCCCGCTCCAGCAACCACACTGACGGAATTGCTATTGCTTTGACAAGCAGTCAGGGGATAATAAGCATGGATTTGTTCAGAAATGATATATGTTCCGGTCGGCACCCGGAAGCTATAGTTACCATTTGCATCTGTAAAGGTAGATCCATGGCCGGAGCAATTAACCCTAATATTTTCCAGGCCTGTTTCACCCGCATCCAAGGTACAATTTCCATTTGCATCAACATAAACAGTTCCTGAAATCGTGCAATAGCAGCTGGTGCTCGTAGCGGCATTCGTAATGTTAAAATGTTTTGAAGTGCGACAACCATTTGCATCCGTTACAGTCAGCCAATATCTACCCACTCCCAGGCCCGTAGCATTTGCTGAAGTAGTGCCATTTGTATAGGAATAAGTATAAGGAGCAAGGCCGCCTGTCACGGTTGGCGTTGCGGTTCCGTCTGTACTATAAAGGCATGATGCAGCTGTGGTTGAAATACCAATAGTGATAGGCGAAACAGATTTTACAGTTACTGATTTGGAAACCGAACAACCCAATGCATCCGTGATTACACATGAGTAGCCTCCCAATGCCACGCCTGTTATCTGGTTAGTGGTTGCGCCGTTGCTCCACAGGTAAGTGAAAGGTGGATTTGAACCATTAGCCACAGCAGTTGCTGTACCTGTTGTATTTGGACAAACCACTGTTGAGGCCTGCGCGTTAGCATTAATCGTACTGATAGGACTTACTACTGCGCTTCCCGTTCTGATACAGCCCACTGCATCTGTGACCTGAAAAGCATAGCTCCCCGGAGCAACGTTCGTAATCGTTGCGCCCGAAGCCGATGGATTATTTATCCAGGTATAGGTGTAAGGCGCTGTCCCTCCTGTCACGGACACAGTAGCAGATCCGGTTGGTGAAGTACATTGACTGGCTGTGGAGGTGTAGGTTACGTTGATCGGCGTATTGGTGCCAATAAATACATTGCGTTGTCCTGTACAGCCATTTGCGTCTGTTGCAATCACCGTATAGGAAGTTGAACCAGATAGATTAATAGCAGTATTGCCCGTTTGTCCATTGCTCCAGGCATAGGTATAAGGCCCCACTCCCCCCGATCCAAAAGCGATTGCACTGCCATCTGTTTGAAGGCAGGTTGCATTTGTAATCGTTGGATTTACCGTAATAAGGGGGTTTTGCTGAATAAAAGCCCCGGAAGTCGATTGACAACCCTGAGCGTCAGTAATAGTCACGGGGTAGTATCCCTGACTCAAACCACTAATGGTGGTTGTCGTAGCACCAGTCACCCAAAGATAAGTATAGGGTGCCATACCTCCAGATGCCACTACGGTGGCAGTTCCATTCGTACAACTTGCCGGCGTTACGTTTATTGTACCAGTGATATTGGATATTTGCTGAATGTATATCGCCGTATCATTTACCTGCAAAACACAACCTGTAGTCTGATCTGTAATTTCTACACGATAGTCTCCTATCGGCACCGTTGCATTATTACCAGTATAGGAAATTAAAGTTTGGTTGTTTGTCCAATTGAAAGAAAAAGGTCCGGTAGTTCCTGTTAGCTGTGTAGCCGTAAGCGTTCCCATGGTTGCGGGGCATACCGGAGAAGTACCAGCCGCAGAAAATGTAAATGAAGGCGTATAGGTGTTCTGTGTCCATGCATTTAATCCACCACCTGTAACCTGGCAGTATAAATAGCCACTATTATCCATTCCAAAATTTGTCAATTGGTCGGTCGTCGAATTTACGTTCGAATGAACAATAGAGGTCCCGTTTACATAATAAGTATAGGTAATGGGAAGAGGTATGCCTGATGTGGTGACTGTATAAATGCCGTTGTTATTGCAAGGCACCTGCGTAACAACCCCTGTTGCCGTTTGGCCTATTGCACCTAGTGCAAAGCTTAACAGTAAAATGAATACAAGACTAATTTTTTTCATGGTTCAATTTTTTTTAAGTATTAGAACTAAAACTAGAGGATTAAGAAAGGAGCTACAATCAAATAGTCAGTCGTTATTACGCATTCACTTTTTTAAAGCCCTAAAAAAACAACATCAAACACCCGCATGATCATCCATTTCAATTTATACAAATAAAAAAATGCTGAAAAGATTACGGATTCAACATTATAGATAGAAATCATCATGTAGTTGGAAAAGCAAAAAATCGCCCCAAGAAAAAGTCTCGGAGCGATTTTAAGTAAATTATGATACAAATAAAGGGCGATGTACCCAGAGTCGGGGTCGAACCGACACGAGTGTTACCTCACTGGTGTTTGAGACCAGCGCGTCTACCAATTCCGCCATCTGGGCCTACTTTTGAAGAACGATTTTTCAAAGTGATGGCAAAAGTAGGAAGCGGGTTTTTATAATGCAAATTTAGAGGAGAGAATAGAGAGCTGAGAAGAGAGAAAAATCAAAATGGGCTCTCTACTCTCTACTCTCTACTCTCTACTCTCTACTCTCTGCTCTCTGCTCTCTACTCTCTACTCTCTACTCTCTACTCACTCCTCTCCACCACCACCTTCAGGCTAATATCCAGGCTCTCATACGAATGAGTCAATGAACCCATGGAGACATAGTCTACCCCTGTCTCGGCTACGCCGCGTACGGTCTCGGGCGTGATGCCGCCGGAGGCTTCTGTGTCACAGGCGTCGCCTATGAGGGCGACTGCGGCTCGCAGCTCGTCAAGGCTCATATTATCGAGCAGGATACGGTGAGCACCGCCATTGTCGAGGACTTGCCGGACTTCGTCCAGGCTTCGGGTTTCGATCTCGATCTTGAGATCGAGTTTTTTCTGGGCAAGGTAAGCCCGGGCCGAGTCGAGCGCGGGACCAATGCCTCCGGCCACATCTATGTGGTTATCTTTGATCAGGATCATGTCGTATAGGCCAAAACGGTGGTTGACGGCTCCGCCTATATGAACGGCCCATTTTTCGAGATGGCGCACCAGGGGTGTGGTTTTGCGGGTGTCGAGCACCTTGCAATTTGTTCCTTTTAGTTTTTGGGAGACTTCCCAGGCCTGGGTTGCGATACCGCTCATGCGCTGCATGATATTGAGCACAAGGCGCTCACCCATCAGAATGTCGCGGGCTTCGCCTGTAACCGTGAAAGCCACCATACCGTGCTCGACCTCTGCGCCATCTTGCAGCATCAATTTCATTCTTAAGGTAGGATTTACCTTTTTAAAAATCTCTACAGCGATAGCCACACCTGCCAGTATCCCTTTTCCTTTAATCAGGCAACGAGCGGTGGCTTGTGTACCGGCAGGAATAGTAGAAAGACTGGTATGATCGCCTTCGTGTATGTCTTCTTCAAGACCTTCTCTGATGATTCGACGTGTCTCGGAATGATTCAAAAAATCTATCATGGGGGTTTTTAGTTTTTAATAGTCGCTCTCCAATTATCTCTTGTCTCGCCTCCCGCCTCTCTTGTCTCGCCTCCCTAAAAACCTCCAAGTTACTAAATATTTTTTCGTACATTTGCAGCTGAGCAACAGGCATTATTTATTTTTTTGAACTTTGATTACTATGCTTGAATGATTCGGGTAATTACCATATCAGGCTTGCTATTCCTTGCTTGTATTAGCCTGCTTGAAGCACAAACAGGCTATCCCAACTGGTTTTTCGGAAAAAAGGCCGGGCTATTTTTCCAGGGCAATAGCACCCTCGCCCTAGTCTCCGGTCAACTCAATACAACCGAAGGTTGTGCTTCTATATCCGACTCATCAGGGCATTTGCTTTTTTATACCAATGGGATAGATATCTGGAACAAAAATCATGCGCCCATGCTCAATGGTTCGGGCCTATATGGAGATGTCTCTGCTACCCAATCAGCCGCTATTATCCCCCATCCCGCCTTTCCACACCTTTTTTATGTGGTAACCACGGGCGAGTGGAGCCAAAATGTCGGCCTGCGATATTCTGTCGTAGATATGAACCAGGCTAACGGCCTGGGATCCACCATCGGACCCAAAAATGTAAGCCTGGCATCCAATATTTCTGAAAGAATGGCCGTGATCGCCCATGCCAACAAAAAAGATTACTGGCTGCTCGCCCACAGACAAAACACCAATGAATTTCTCGCCTTTCTCATAGATGCAGGAGGTATCCAAGGCATGCCTGTAAGCAGCATGGTAGGAAGCCCGGATTCGAGCGCTGTGGGATATTTAAAGGCTTCTTTGGATGGAAAAAAATTGGCCATGGCCTTCCGAAATCAGCATTTCTATGAAATTTACGATTTCAATCCTGCCACTGGCACAGTCTCCAATGCTATCAATCTACCTGCCATTTTTTACCAAAGCTATGGCTGTGAGTTTTCACCCAATGGCAGCAAATTGTACATACACTCCAGTAGAATTGAGCAAAATGCTCAGCCCAGCCAGCTCTTCCAGCTGGACCTGACAGGTAATTCTGCCTGGGATATCGTCAGCTCTGTTACATTGATTGGAAATATCAACGTGCAGCATCCTGGCGCCATGCAGTTGGGACCTGATGGCAGAATTTATCTGGCTCGACACAATGCTTTTTACCTGGGAGTCATCCAGAATCCTAATGCTCCCGGAAGCGCTTGTAACTTTACTGATGAAGGCTTTTATCTGGGCGGAAAAAAGAGCCAATTTGGCTTACCCAACCTTATCCAGAGCAAGATACTGCCTGCTCCCCAAATCCTGGCTGACCAGTTTTGCTCCTCGGACAGCACTTTCTTCCTCGCAGAAAATCTCTTTGCAGTAGATTCTGTTATCTGGGACTTTGGAGACCCGACTTCCGGCCAAAATGTGGCAAAAGAGCTTAGAGCCTTTCACACCTATACTCAGCCCGGCACTTATCAGGCCAGGATGATTTTTTACAGAGGCAGGCATGCTGACACATTATACCAGCAAATTGATATACTGCCCCAACCATTTGTTGATCTTGGCAAAGATACCTCGATCTGCCCCAGAGAAGTGCTCGAACTCGATGCAACACATGCAAGTACAAGCATTTTACAGACACACTTCCTTTGGCAAGACAACAGCCAAAATCGTGTTCATATAGCAGATCAGGAAGGCTGGTTTTGGGTGGAAGCAAGCAATATCTGTGGCACTTACCGCGATTCTATTCATTTTGCCTATAGAAAACTGCCCCAGGTAGACCTGGGAAAAGACCAACTGCTATGTGAAGGAGAAAATCTTTTTCTGGAAATAACCACCGAAAATCCCTCACTATATCTATGGGACAATGGGCAAAATAGTTCCTGGCGAAATATAGATCAGTCGGGCACTTACTGGGTATATGTTCAGGACGCCTGCGGTTCCGATAAAGACACCATCGAGGTGGTTTTTGAACAAAAACCCATCTTCGATCTGGGGAAAGATACCCTGATTTGTGAAGGAGAATCCTTCAAACTGGATGCCCGCCCCCTCCAAAATATAGCTTATAACTACCTGTGGAATGATGGTGAAACCAGCGCAATCAGACACATCAACCAAACGGGCACCTACAAAGTAATGGTTAGCTCCCAGGCCTGTTCGGCAGAAGACAGCATGTCTTTGCATGTACGCAACCTGCCTTTTGTTGAGCTGGGAAAAGACACAATCATCTGCGCATCGCAGCCTTTGATGCTTCACGCATCCGGTGAAGCAAGTACCTACATCTGGCAAAATGGTGCCAGGAGCGCTTCCATATATGCCAAAAATACAGGTATTTATTGGGTAAGGGCTAGCAATAGCTGCGGTACCGTTTATGACGAAGTCAAAATTGAAGTACACCGCCAACCCCGACTTGACCTGGGAAAAGATACCCTTATCTGCATTCACTACCCGCTCACTCTGGACGTGAGCAGTTCTGCCGGTGATGTCAGCTACCTTTGGGAAAATGGAAGCACATTTCCCTATCATAAAATCAGCCAAAGTGGTTTCTACTCAGTCAGCCTGAGCAATCGCTGTGGTGTAGTCACTGACACCATCGAAGTAAAAGCTTCACTGGAAGCATGTGACTGTAAATTGTTTATTCCCAATGTCATCACTCCCAATGATGATGGTGTGAATGACCGCTTTGTCATACATTATCCCTGCGAATTCAAATACTTCCAACTCAACATATTTGACCGCTGGGGAAAGCATATTTTCCACACCGAAAATCCTGAACACTTCTGGGACGGCTCATCGAAAAAGCTGTATTGCCCCAATGGGACCTATTTTTATGTTATTTCCTACCAGGGGAAAGACAGTTTTCTCCGTCAGGATGAGCGCAGGCTCAATACCCTCAAAGGAGCTATTACGCTCCTAAGGTGATCCCTTTTTTTAATCCTTTTTAATATTTCTTTAAGCCCTTTTAACCAAATTAGACCGGCATGGCTGCCACCTTTGTCATGTATACTTTATACATGCATACATCATTCACTAAATAAAAAAAATAAGCCATGTCATTCACTCGACACATCTCCCACATGAAACTCATCCTCATCCTGGGTATGAGTCTGTTTTTCACCCTCCCAGCCCTGCTCGCACAACCCGTTGACAACGAGCGCTCACAAGCCAATCCCACGACCAAATACAAGTGGTTTCATCGCCAAAGCGAAAACACCATCAATGGCTATATCACCAACGGCTATCGTTTAATTGATATAGAAGTGGTTGATACAAGCCCCTATCGCTTCAGTGGTACCATGGTAAAAAATGACGGGGTACACGACAAAATATCAGGCTGGTGGTACGGACTGACCTCTCCTCAGGTAGAGGATACCGCCAACAAATACAACCTCCGCCCCATAGATATCGAGGTATATCGGGTTAATGGCAATAAGCGTTTGGCTGTCGTTTATGTAAAAAACACAGGTAACCAGCATGCTGATTGGGCTTATTATACAGACCGCTCCTACCAATTTCTGCTTAACAAGGCAGATGAGTTAGGCTTCCGGATTTCGGATCTGGATACCTATACGGTAAATGGCACCCGCTATTACAGTGGGCTCCTGATCAAAAATACAGGCAAAAATTACAAAAAATGGTGGACCGCCAATGGAGCGACCGCTCAGGAATTACTCGATTTCTGTAATCAGAAAAACGCACGGGTGGTAGACTGGGAGCGAAGGGGAAACAATGACTATTGTGCTGTCATTGAACGCACATCCAATTCTGATTTTCAGGATCAGTTTGTCCTGTGGGCGGGCGAAGTGTCAGATAATATTACCGAGGTAGCCAATCATTTTGGTGCGCGTATCGTGGACATTGAACCTTATATCGTTAATGGAAAACGCTATTTTGACCTGGTTATGCTGGATAACAGCAATGCCCTGACCACACGGGTGGGCAATATACTCCGCAACAATACAGATGGAAACATCGCTCCTTATGACGATGATGATAGCAAAAGGGGATATACCGTTGGACTAAGACTGGAAGAAGTCGGGGGAGGCGTCAAGGCATCGCTCCAGTCTACCCGCAAATTTTATCCCGCCAGCACCATCAAAGTGCAGGAATATTGGTACACCTACAGAACGATGCTAACAGGAGCGCCCAACCCCAATAATATCCTGAACAATACCAACTGGGGCGTTTGTCAAAATGCTACGGATGGCACCAATTGTACAAACAATTCCAACGCCAGCGTAGGCTGTACTACCCAGCAAAGCCTGAGGCTGACATTGCGCCAGATGATGATAAATTCTGACAATGAGGCCACCAACGCCATCCAGGATTTTGCAGGAAATGGCAATGCGGCCCTGGGCAGACTGTTTATGAATACACTGGCTTACAATGTGTTGGATTGGAGCAACAATTCTGCATTGAAACACAAACTCAACTGCGGCAATGTCACCAATGCTTCTCCTAACACCTTGATTTTGAAAGACTTGAACAAATTATATGAAAAAATATTTTCAGACCCCAATGCGCTCGACCCGGCGCTGGAAAACCTTTTTATCCAAAATATGCTCAACCAGGGCAATGGCTTTTTAGGCGCGCAACTTAGCACGGTTATTCAAAGTGAAGGCAATAAATTGGGCCTGAGCAATGCAGAGATCAACGACTTCATCAGTGGTATTCGCCTGGTATACAAAGCAGGAAATATTGGCAATGGCTACCACTCGATTGGTGGCTGGATAGAACTGCCCTACTATTGTGGGCTTAGCCAAAAGCAGTTTGTTTTCTCTACCTTTTGGGATCGCGCCACCACCCGCGACAAGCAAAATACGGGCAGCAATCTTTCGATTCGCACCGTAGCAGCAGAGTTGCTGCGGGATGAGTTCAGAAATGCCCTCATGTCATGCCGCGTCATGGGTCTGACGCTCAATGCGACCACCCATCAACCGGTTCCCCGGGCCACTGTAGAACTGGAAATGGAAAACGCTGCAGGTGGCTTTGATCCGGTACGCCCGTCCTCTGCAAACATCAGCCCGACAGTTAACCCAGACGCTTCTTCACGTGAAGGTGCTTATGGCTGGTCTATCTTCCAGCGAGGCACCTACCGCGTGAAAGCAACAGCTCCCGGTTACCTGACGAGCTACTCGGATGTCTTCCGCTTCCGCAACAATGGCAAAAGCCCCCGCAATAAGGACATCCTGATGCAGCCGGACTGCCCTACTTCATTCCAGGTCACGACTTGTCCTGACCAGTATATCACCAGCACCTACGAAGGCCGGAGTGTAGCTCAGATAAAAGCGAATGCCCAGGGTGGCCAGAAGCCATACAACTTTGCATGGAGCACAGGAGTGGAAGAAAAGAAAATCCTGGTAGATCCTGCGACCACGACCACTTATAGCGTCACGGTTACCGATGCTCAGGGGTGCCAGGCCACAGCCATACACACCGTCCATGTCATCGACATCAGTTGTCGCCTTGCCAGCGGCGAGCCGGCGGTAGAGATGTGTTATCAGGGAGCCACGGCTCACCAGACAGTTTGCGTACCGATGAGCGATGTAGGGCTGAACCTCAGCACAGGCAATTGGGTGCTCGGCAGCTGTAGCCTGGGCATAGACTTCTCTGGTGGAGATTGTGGCAATCCACAGGGTCTGCCCCATGGTCCCAACTACCGTCAGGCACAGCCTGAAGATATATTCAAGGCAGATATCCTTGCGTTCCCCAATCCTTTCAGCAGCAGCACGCAGCTTGAATTCAGCATCAATATGCCCATGCAGCTCAGCCTGGAGGTATTCAATACCCAGGGTCAGCGAATCCAGATCTTACAGGGACCTACCTACAGCGAAGCTGGAACCTATCAAAAGACTTTTGATGCGCAGGATCTGCCGGCGGGATTGTACATCATCCTCCTGAAAGGAGAAAATGGCTTCTCGCAAAGCGTGAAGGTGGTGAAAGCTAATTAGGCACAAATACCTCTATGGTGCCCATTGCATAAGGCCCGATTTCATAGGGCGAATACACAAAGCCGACACCGGCAGGACAATAATAGAATTCTTCACTCAGCTCGAATTCGCCGTCCGAAATAAGAAAACCGAGTTCGCTCAGGTCATCTGAAGGAGCCCCTTCGTAGGTAAGTTTTAACCTGCGGAGGGCTTCCGCTTTTAATGCCGTCAGGTTTTTGCCAGGCAATAGCTTTTTCAAACTCAATTTTTCCCCTGTCTTCAGGTCATAATTATAACAAAGGGTAAAAGGATTGCCATGCGCTCCGCCCGTATAGGACCAAAAATGGACCTGAAAACTGAGGATGTTGTTTTCATTATACATGATATAGGGAGTAGCATGGTATTCCCAGTTCTGAAAATATTTCTCCTCAATTTCCTCCCGCTCACGCCCCATCCAATATTCAAGTGAATCTACAGCCGCTTCGATATGGGGTAATATTTCACCCTCATCATTGGAAAATAAAAAGCGGATGTAATCCTTATTCAAGTCCTCATTTATCTTGCGCGCAGCTTCTTCTGCTATCCCGGAAATTTGCATTTGCATGATATTCAGGGAAATACAATCCTCCGGATTTTCACAATCTTTGGAAGTATAGTCCAGGTAGCTGAAACCAATTTCGGCCTTATCCTGTGGCTGTGCGTCATTGAGGAGAAAGGGCAGAAAAGCCGTTCCATCGGCATTTGACCAGCTTCCCTGTATCAATCCCTGATCGAAAAAATTCCCCTCAAATTTGCCACTGATTTGGTCATCAAAAGGCATCTCAGGATCATACTCTACCAAAACAGTTTTGCCTGTTTTCCTGTTGAGGGATTGCATGCTCAGCCCGATGGGTCTGCCGACATTTTGGTAGACATAGGAGGCGTCCACAGAACTGTCGCTGCGCACATGAAGGTGCATAGAGATATACAGATCGTCGCTGATATGTCCTGTCAAAAAGCGGTAATAGGGGATTCTTTGGCGTTTTTCGCCATGAGGTTGAGGATCGGGGCTTATGCTATGCGCTGATTCCTGGTCGGATTCGGTTTTTCGGGCGTCACCAGCGCAGGCCGAAATTATGCTTAACAGCGCGAACAGAATGACTAAATGAATGATTTTTTCCATGTAATGGGGTTTTCAGAAATATAAATGCAAGGTAACAATTGCTATCTTTATCCTGTTTTTCATCTCAAAACTTTCTCATGAATACAAAAACGGAACTTGACCTAAAATCTCTTATCAACACCCATATAGCGACCTTAGCCTTAACAGAACGCAAGCCAACCCACCTTTACCAGCCCATGGATTACCTGCTTTCTCTGGGAGGAAAGCGTATCCGTCCTGTGCTCACTATGCTGGCCTACCAGGCCGTTTCGGGCCGTGATCCCCGCGAAGCGCTCAATCTGGCTACCGCCATCGAGCTCTTTCACAATTTCACCCTCATGCATGATGACATCATGGACAGAGCGCCTTTTCGTCGGGGGAAGCCCTCGGTCCATACCCGGTGGAATGAAGACATTGCGATTCTTTCCGGCGATGCCCTTTTTGCCTTATCTATGGAAATGATCGTGAAGGACTTTCCGGAAAAAGCGGCTGAGCTTACCCTCGCTTATAGCGAAGTCTCACTCGAAGTCTGCGAAGGACAAATGGAAGACATGGACATGGCCGAGCAGGAGGATGCCGACATCCCGATGTATTTGGAAATGATTCGCAAAAAAACCGCTGCCCTCCTCGGCGGGTGCATGCGCATGGGAGCCATCGCAGGAGGGGCTTCGCCCCTCATCCAGCAAAAATTCAAAGAATTTGGCGAAAGCCTGGGACTCGGATTTCAGCTTCAGGATGACCTGATGGACGCCTTCCCGCCTGCGGGATTTGGCAAGCAGGTAGGCGGTGACATCATCGAAAACAAAAAGACTTTTTTGTTGCTGAAGGCGCAGGAATTGGCCCATACTGCGCAGCAGCAGCAGTTGGCAGCGCTTCTGGCGCTGAGCAGGGATGAAGACAATGCCCGCAAGGTTGCGGGGGTATTGGAAATCATGAATGACCTCCACATTCCCCAGCTCAGCCAGCAGTTGATTGATACCTATTTTCAAAAAGCAGATGATTTGGGAAAAGAATTGGCAGAAAATACCCAATTTGGAGCATTGAAAGCTTATCTTGAACTCATCGCCAACAGGAAGTTTTAGACAAAAAACATCAGCTATATTATGCTACAAGACATCCCTCATGCTCCGGTTGCCCTGGTCATCTTTATCATCACCCTGGCGACAAGTTTCATGGCTTTTCGGGACAGTACGCTCAAAAACAAATTGATTTTTAACCCTGTACTGGTTTCCGATCGAAAAGAATACTACCGTCTGCTGACCAGTGGCCTGATCCATGGAGATCAATATCACCTGATATTCAATATGTTGGCGTATTTCTTTTTTGCTTTCAAAGTGGAAATACTGATTGGTCACTGGCAATTTGCCTTTTTGTATATCGCCTGTCTGCTGATAGCAGATATTCCTACCCTGATCCGGCAGGAAGGCAACATCATTTACCGCACATTGGGTGCCTCGGGAGCCATTAGCGGTGTTCTTATGGCCTTCATTCTCTTCGAACCCGGTGCAGGCATGACCTTCATCATATTTCCTTTCTTCTCTTTTCCAGCCTGGCTGTTAGGCCTGGGATTTCTGGCCTATAGCTTTTACGCCACTTTTAGCGGCAGGCATAGCAAAATCAATCACGATGCCCACCTATGGGGTGCCCTGGCGGGACTGGTATTCACCGTTATCCTGGCTCCCGAAGCTGCCCAAATCCTGGTAGATTATATCGGTTCTGCCTTTGAATAAAGGCAAAACCCCAGGAGATTTGCTCTCCCTTACCTAATTTGTACGCTTTCCGTTGCCGCGTTCAAAAAAAAATTTAACTTGAAGTAAAATTTAAGAAAAGGAAATGGGCGACTTTAATGTAAAAGCAGTACAAGACCAGAAAGACTTACAAGCTTTCACCAAACATCTACTCAAAGATGTGCATGCCCTTGAGCGTATGCTGAAGGAAAAATGGTTTGAAACGGGCATCACCCGTATCGGTGCAGAACAGGAAATGTGTATCATAGATCCTAACAGAAAGCCCGCTTACAATAACCTCGAAGCGCTTGCTTTGATAGATGACCCTAAATTCACGACCGAATTGGCAAGCTTCAACCTCGAGATGAACCTCGACCCGCTGGAGTTTAAGGGAGATGCGATCTCCCAGATGCACAATAGCCTCAAGGTGCACCTGGAGGCAGCCATCGAAAAATTAAAAGGCCTGGACCTGGAGATCGCCCTTGCGGGCATTTTGCCTACCATCCGCAAGTTTGATGTAGACATCAGCAAAATCACCTCCATCCCGCGCTACCATGCGCTGATGGATGCCCTCAAAGAAATGCGGGCAGGCGATATGTTTGAGCTACGCCTTGCAGGCCTGGATGAAATCAACATACAGCAGGCTACCGCTATGCTGGAAGCCTGTAACACCAGCTTCCAGGTGCACCTGCAGGTGGACCCGGATGATTTTGTCAACAAATACAACATCGCCCAGGCCGTGGCCGGCCCTGTGATGGCTGTCGCAGCCAACTCTCCCATGCTCTTTGGCCGTCGCCTATGGCATGAGACGCGCATCGCTCTCTTCCAGCAATCGCTGGATATCCGCGTGTTCAACGAGCACATGCGTGAGCGTTCGCCCCGGGTTACCTTTGGTAACAATTGGCTCAAAGATTCTATCGTAGAAATTTACCACGAAGATATTGCTCGCTTCAAAGTCATCCTGAGTTCACAGATCGACGAGGATGTTTTCAAAATGATGCGCGAAGGCAAAACGCCTCGTTTGCGCGCCCTCAATATCCACAACTCCACGGTTTACCGTTGGAATCGCCCTTGTTATGGCATTTCCCATGTCGATGGGAAGGAGATTCCGCATTTGCGGATTGAGAATCGCGTATTTCCGGCAGGCCCCAGCCTGCCCGATGCATTTGCCAATGCAGCTTTCTGGCTCGGCCTGATGAACGGCATGGAAGACGAAGTTTCGGATATCACCAAAGCCATGCATTTTGACGATGCCAAAACCAATTTCTTTGCTGCCGCAAGATTAGGTCTTGACACCAAATTCCGCTGGATCAATGGAGAGCGCCTTTCTTCAGCTGAATTGATTCCCAAAAAGCTGATACCTATTGCAAAGCATGGACTTGAGAAAGCCAATATTGACAAAAACGACATTGACTATTACCTCGGTATCATTGAGGAAAGGGCTGCCTCAGGCAAAACGGGAGCGCGTTGGACTTTAGATTCCTTTTCTAAATTAAGAGCTCATGGCACGCCTCGCGATGAAATATCATCAGCCATTACTGCTGCCATTGTCAAAAATCAATACAATGGCACCCCCGTGCATGAATGGGAGCTCGCCGACCTCGACGATGTCGATTACGAACCTACCAACCTGACGGTGGAAGAGTTCATGAATACCGACCTGATCACGGTTCATGAGGATGACATTTTGGACCTGGTGGCCAATATGATGGATTGGCGCAGAATCCGGCACGTGCTGGTGGAAGATAAAAAGGGAAAGCTGGTAGGGCTTGTTTCTGCCCGCAAGGTTATGCGGTATTTTGCCAAGCGTACCCTGGAAGAAGATCCCGGCTCCATCGCTCAGGTGAGCGAAATCATGGTCAAAAACCCCCTGTGCGTTTCTCCCAATGACAACATCGTCAAAGCGATGGATATGATGCGCGAAAATCGGGTGAGCTGCTTACCTGTAGTTTCCAATGACGAATTGGTAGGAGTAATCACAGAATCGGACTTCCTCGTTATCACGGGCAACCTGATCAAGCGCCTCGTGCGGAAAAAGAAGCATAAGAAGCAAAAATAAAATAGCCTGCCAAGGCTCCCAACATAGCCCCGGCGATGACATCGCCGGGGTAATGTACACCCAGGTACACCCGGCTATATGCCGTCAGCAGGGCCAATCCCATAAACAAAAAGCTTAGTCTTTTCTTTCGGAAAAGAAAAGAAAAGAAAGTCGCCATGGCGAAAAAATTCGCAGCATGCGAAGAGACAAAGCCGTATTTCCCACCACATTTGTTGTGGACGAGATGCACCCACTCCCCCAGCCCGGCCTCTGGCCGGCAAGGACGAAAGCGGGCGATCCAGGGCTTGAGCAAGCCCGATGACAGCCTGTCACTCAACAGGATCAGGATACCTACTGCAAGCAGGATGTACAGCGTTTGCTTTAAACCCCATTTGCGGTAAATCACAAATAACAACAACGCATAAGCGGGAATCCAAACATACTTATTGCTCAGCCAATACATACATTCATCAGCCCAGAAGCTGTGAAAGCCATTTATCAGTTTAAAAACTGCCAGATCCATTTGCTGTAGGTATTCGAGCATGGCTCAAAGGTAATAGGTGCGAATCAATTCATAAAGGCTGATGCCCAGGGTTAAGAGAGCTGCAAGCAGGAAAAACAATTGCCATTTGGGGTTCTTCGCTCCAGGCTTTTCAAAATAGGCAAACAGACGGTCATAGAGGAAATAGAATACAAAAGCGGCGATTCCCATCCCCAGCAAGCCTCCGGCAAGCACATCTCCCAGGAAGTGGGCGCCCACATACACCCGCGTATAAGCCGCAAAGGCGGCTACCCATGCCATACAGATTGCCCATCTTCGATCTTTAAAAGCGACAGCAAAAAATGCCAGCATACAAGCCGCAGCAGCACTATGGCCCGAAGGAAAAGCATGTGCATACAAATCAATTTGGACTGCATAGTGAATTTTTTCTTTGGGAAAATAGGCCAAAGGCCTTGCCCAGGATTCAAAAAGCTGATGCTTGAGCGGGCTCACCAGGACCAATACAAGCAACATAGCTATGCCCAGGCAAGCTACCAGAGCTGGATTTTTTTTTCGCCAAATCAAAGCAAAAATAGCCGTCAGCAAGGCGCCCTCACCTATATGGGTAAGATGCCGCATCAGGCTGTCCAGGAAGGGATGGTGGAAAGCATTCAGGAGCAGAAAGCTTTCATTATATCCCATTTGAAATAAAAGTATAGCCCCTGGAATAAAAAGGACAAATAGCATCAGGAAATAAATCCTGAGGTTTTTCTGATATGTATTTGCTCGATTCATCGCCCAATGAAAGTGGGACAAATAGCAGAATTTTTCACAAAAAAGGAGACTAATCCGTATTATTGCTATATTATAGAATATAAATCAAAACAATAGCTCACAAACACCTTATGGCTACAAAAAATGAATCTACTGCCAGGATCATCCTTGTTATCACTGGCATACTCGTTTTAACTGCCCTCGCCTACTTCGCTACCCGATATTTCAGTACCAAGGAAAAGCTGGAGGATAGCGATGCACAAATTCAGGAACTGATCATTGAAATTGAGGAAAAAGAGCAGGAAATCGTGAGCCTCAATACTCAGATCAAGGATTTGAATACCGATGTAAGCCAAAAAGACGAGCTGATCAGTGAGCAACTGAAGCAGATCGAGAAACTCGAAAACCGCCTGCAGGAATATAGAGGAAACTCTACCATGAAGGAAAAGGTCAAAAACCTGGAAAGTCGCCTTTCCCTTATGCGTACCCAGGTACAGGATTACCAGCAGACCATTTCAGGGCTCAGAGAGACCATCCAACTCCAGGCAGATAGCCTTTCCGAAGTCCGGGATTTGACCGTCCAGCAACAGGATTCTATCAACAATTTGCAGGAATCCAATGAGGAAAAGAAGCGAAGGTTGAGCATTGCAGCCAGGTTGAAAGCTGCGGATTTTACTTTTTTCCGGGTAAAAAACTCTGGAAAGGAAGTCCGTGACCACGAATTCAGCCGAATGGGGCTCGATGAAATAAAAATCTGCTTCAACATCCTGGCCAATTCAGAGGCGAAATCGGGAAAGAGAACCCTCTTTTTGCAGATTGAAAATCCAGATGGCACTGTTTCTACAAATGATGCAGAAGGCTACAGTGGCACTTTCAGAGCAGCTGGCGCTGATCGCGCCTATTCTGCCCGGACGGACATCAATTTTTCCCTCACCACACAGGAAGTTTGTATCCCTTACAAAAGATCTGATGGTGAGAAATACCAAAAAGGCGATCATTTTGTAAATGTATATGCCGACGATCAGTTGATCGGTCAGCAGAAATTTTCTGTTAAATAACGGGCAAGTAAGAAACAGAGACTTTTTTTTAATCTCCTTTCACCTTGTAGCATTCAGGTATAATTCTGTTTCTGCAAGGTGATTTTGCATGTAGGCACATCCATACAAATGCCTTCAATGTGTAACCTATCACCTTCATTTACCCTTGAAATCAGGCCAGGGGAAAGGATATTGATGTATAATTCAATTTTCATCTCCTAACAAACAAAACATGAACAAAGCAACATTCCTTTTTTCGGCCTTCTTTCTCTGCATTTATTTGTTGGCAGGGCAAGGTCTTCCCCCCTATCGCTCACAGGCTGAGTTTTTGGATGCCAATGACATGAAAGTATATATCAATTCTGGAGGTGACCTCAGCTGGGATTTATTGGGTGAGCCGCGCTTTGAAGTCCCCAAAGGCAGTGGCAAGAATTGCATCTTTGCCGGGTCTCCCTGGATAGGCGGGATCGATAACAGCGGCCAGCTCCGCCTGGCGGGGCAGACCTACCGGCAAACAGGCCATGATTTCTGGCCTGGCCCTGTAGCCACACACTATGACAGCGCCTACTTCTCTCGTTATATACGGGTCTGGAAGGCCAATAAGAGCGAGGTACTTGCGCATATCGCCAACTACAACCAGCCTGGCTACACAATGCCTGTGGCCATCGCAGAGTGGCCTGGCAACGGGGATGCCTCAAATGGAGAAGCTGCTCTCCTGGCTCCCTTTGTAGATGTCAACCAAAATGGCTTGTATGAGCCTCAGGTAGGTGATTATCCGGATTTTCCAGGGGATCAGGCCTTGTACCTGGTCTATTCAGACCTTCATTCACCCAATACCGAAACCGGAGGGGAGCAAACCGGATTGGAAATCCATACCCTTGCCTATGTCTTTGATGCCTTGCCGGGCGAAGCCCTGGATCAAACTCTTTTCCTCAATCACCGCATTGTTAATCGTTTGGGCATAGAATACAAGGAACTGATGATCGGCCAGTGGACGGATGTGGATTTAGGGAATTTTCGGGATGATTATCTGGGCTGTGATACCAGCCTGAACGCATACTTCGTCTATAACGGAGACAATGACGATGAAGGCCTTGCAGGATATGGAACCCGTCCTCCAGCGGTAGGTTTTGTCTACCTCAATCAAAAAATGGATTATTTCCGTTCCTATGTGAATGATTTTGGAGCGAGTGGAAACCCGACAACACCGACAGAGCACTATGGCTTTTTGAAAAATTACTGGAAAGACGGGAGCATCATGACCTACGGAGCCAATGGTATGGGAGGCACGAGCCCCAGCCGCTATATCTTCCCGGGAGATCCCCTCGATAGCTCGGGATGGTCAGAAGTAACTGCCAGCATCGGTCCTGGGGACAGGAGAGGTATCGGATCCACAGGGCCATTTGCGCTACAGGCTGGCGAAGAAATTTGCGTAGATATGGCTATTGTATTTGCCCGTGCTGATACCGGCAATAACCTCAACAGTGTGCTGAAACTCAAGGAACGCATACAAGAGGTACATGCTTTTTATGACAGCACCTCACACAGCTGTGAGAGATCAAGTACCACGGCTATCTCAGATATAGAAGCGGAAAACCAGCCTTTTCTCCTGTATCCCAATCCTGCTAACAGGCAGCTATTTCTGGTACTGGAAGAGCAAGCGGAAAGCATCAGTTTTTATGACTTGAATGGCAATCTTATTTTTTCTGAAAAAATACAAGGTGTCAATGCCAGAAACTGGGACATCAGCGAATGGCCCCCAGCTATGTACCTGGCCCAGATCCAGACAAGGTCTGGGTTATGGATACAAAAAATTGTGAAAGAGTAGTTGTGAAAAAGTGCAGGGGCGCTGCTTGCGTCCCTGCCTTTCTTATTCATATTTCAGATTCTCCACAGGATTGGCTACGGCTGCCCGATAGGCGTGAAAACCGGTGGTCAGAATGGTCACCAATAAGGTGAGCCCTAATACCCATACAAACAAACCCACTCCCAGACTCATGTGGTATTCGAAAGAGGTAAGCCAGTCTTTCATAAAGAAATAGGCCGTGGCAAAAGCGGGAATAGCGGCGATACCTACCAGCCAGACGAAATCTTTGACCAATAGGCTTACAAGACCTGGCACATCCGCCCCCAACACCTTGCGGACGCTGATTTCCTTGGAACGCTGTGAAGCCGTAAAGGAAGCAAGGCCCAAAAGGCCCAGACAGGCGATCAGGATTGTCAGGATAGAAAAGCCCAAAAAGAGCTGCCCTCTTTGCTGATCAGACTCATATTGCTCCTGGAAGTTCTCATCCAAAAATTCATATTCGAAGGGGATATTCGGAAAAGTCTCAGCCCAGGCTGATTTGGCAAAAGCAATCCCTTCTTCCAAATCACCTTTTATTTTTACCAAAACCCGCCCATTATTAGAATTGGGAATAAACAGCAATGCCTCAATGGGGTCATAAAGGGATTTTTGGTGAAAATCTTTTACCACACCTATGACATAGAAAAATGCGGAAGAGTCTGACCCATCCAATTGGAATTTTTTCCCAATGGCGTCATCCCAGCCCATCCGCCTCACCATGGCTTCATTGACAATGACAGCCGATGAAGAATCCGTAGCAAACTCACGCGAAAAATTTCGGCCTGCAACAAAACTCATCCCCAAAGTGGGGAAGTAATCGTAATCTACCACATAATTGTCCACGCCCTTCGGCTCCATCAGGCCTTCTTTGCTTTCTATATTCATGATCTGCTTTCCAAAGCCATAGCCTGGTGCCGAGGATGCAGTAGATGCAATAGGAATGTTGGGACTTTGCAACAATTTCTCCCGCAAAACGGGCCATTTTTCCCGAGCTTCCCGGCTTGCAAAGCCAAAACGCATGACTTGCTCTTTGTCAAATCCCAGGTCTTTATTTTGCACAAATTCCATTTGCTGATAAATGACGGCCGTGCCCACAAACATGAACATGGAAATCATGAACTGCACGACGACCAGCACTCGGCGGAGGTTTTTACCGCCTATCTTTTTCCCGCGCCCCCCTTTCAAAGCAGAAATAGGTTTGAAAGAAGATAAAAAGAATGCGGGATAGGAACCTCCCAAAAAACCTGTGAACAAGACGATGGAAAAGAAAATCAGCAAAGGCTGGGTCTGCCAAAAAGCATGCATACTTAAATGCATGTCAAAAAGGCCATTGAAAGCGGGAATGCTCACCCACAACAGCAACAAACTCAGGCCTGCCGCAATGATACTTAGCAGAAAAGACTCAGTTAGAAACTGCCATACCAGTGAGCCGCGCTGTGCTCCCAGCACCTTGCGCATGCCTACTTCCAGCGAACGGCTGAAGGATCGGGCGGTCGCCATATTCATATAATTGATGCAGGCGATCAGAAGTAAAAACAAGCCAATTGCAGAGAAAATATAAATATATTCCATATTTCCCGTCGGCTGAGGTTCTCCTTCAAAAGTGGAAGTGAGGTGAATATCTGTTATGCCAATCGTTTCATATTTGACGGTAATGCCGATGGGCTCAAAGATGGGCTTAACATGCTGATCAATAATGCCTTGCAGTTTTCCCTCAAATGCGACGGGATCTGCCCCTTCCCGCAACAGCACATAGCTGTAAATACCAAATCCCCCCCAATTGCCGCCAGCGCGGTTAAATCGTTCGTTGGAACTGGCAGCGATCAAAGCATCAGCAATGATGTGTGAATTGATCGGCTGATCCTCATATACCCCCGTGACCTTCAGGGTGAACTCATCCACTGTAAGCACCTCCCCTACCGGGTTTTCGTCTCCAAACAATCGACTGGCAACTGATTGACTCAACACAATGGTGTTGGGCTCCTTGAGGACTGTTTCTTTATCCCCTTTCAACAGATGGTAAGAAAAAACATCGAAAACAGTCGAGTCAACAAAATAAACTTCTTCCTCATAAAAGGAATCATCTTTTCCCTCCCGCTGAAAGCGTGTGTGCCCATTGTCGATAAATCGCACATACTCCTCCACTTCTCCAAATTGTGTCTTTACTTCCATTGCCAGCGGCATTTGGGTGACCGCCCAGCGAAAAGCATTGTCTGGCTCCTGGATATCTGATGAGATCCGGTATATGCGATCAGCCTTTTCGTGATAGCTATCATAGCTCAACTCCTGTGAAAGGTACAGGAGAATCAGCAGCGTAGCTGCCAGACCGATGGTCAGGCCCATGATATTGAGAAAAGCATAGAGGGGCTGCCGAAGCAGGTGGCGAACAGCGACTTTCAGGTAGTTTTTGAACATGAGGAAATGAATGGTTTGTTATTCTAAAGTACTAATTTGCAGAACTTTATTACGAACCAGACCCAAATACCACATATACAGGTAGGGAGGCATTTGCAAATGCCCCCTCATCTCTGGGAATTGTGCCGCTTTACATAAAGCGACTGATCAAAGAATGAAAATGGTGCACGCAGCGCTCCATGCTCGGCGAAAATCGCCCTCTGTCATAAAAACGGGATTGCACGCCTTGCTGCACACTCTCAACCACGGCTTCATCCTCCAATTCGGTGATGTCTATCAGGTTATCTTCCCATTTATAGGGAGAATCCTTATAGATATAGGTGCGGAAACTGACTTTCGTTTTGTTGTGAGAAAGGGGCTCAATGATATTCATGGACAATCCCCAGGGATAAAAATTGAACATCAGGTTGGGAAACAGCCAGAAGTAATAGGCAAAAATCCTGCGGCCATAGTCAGGTGAACTTTCAGGCAAATCAAAACAGGCTTCCCCTTCCTTGGCGATACCGACCTGCAGGTTGCAGAGCGGAAAAAGTTCATAGTCATAATTCTGAAAGTCCAGCGCCTCGTTGAGGCCCGGATGTACAAAAGGCACATGAAAGCCTTCCAGGAAATTGTCGCAATACAATGCCCAATTGGCATTGACATAATAGGTCTTGGAGAACTCCGGTCTGAAGAACATTTCATCCAGGGGAAAGCCCTGCATACGCTCCACCATGGGCTGAATGGCTTTTTCAAAATCGTAGGCCGGATCAAGGGAAACGAAAAGCATATTGAGCCATTCCTTAAAAGGAATCTCCGGCAAGTTATCCGACTCCGTCGGAAAATTCTGAGCCGTCTCAAAGCCGGGCATACGCAGAAAATCACCCTCCAGGCCAAAACATCGGCCATGGTACCCACAAACAAGTTTGGATCCGCCTTGCGGTTTTTCGACAATCAACTTGCCGCGGTGGGTACACACATTCGAAAGGCATTGAATGGCTTTATCCCGGGTGCGGGTAAATAGCAGCGGCTCGTCCAAAACACCTGGCAGCAATTTAAAAGGGTATTGGCTGATCTTTTCGGTAAAGACATCTGTATCAGCGACATACAGCCAACTTCTGGCAAAAATTTTTTCTTTCACCTCTTCAAAAGCAGCAGCAGAGCGATAGAAAGAAGCAGGCAGGGTTTGGGCATTTTTGACAGCCGGGGAAACAAAAAAAGGGGAATCAAAGGTTGTATCAATCATCAAGCAACAAAAAATGTAGGTTTATGAAAAGGGTCATAAACCTACATTTTTTCCATTTAGGTCCGCTTACTTTTTAACAATTTTTGCGACCATTTTCCGATCGCCGCTTTCTACTGAAAGCAAATATATAGCCTGCGGCAAATGTGCCACATCCAGTTTCACTTCAGATGAAGCCATCAGGCTTTCTTTCAGCACTT
>JAUIGE010000027.1 GCA_030430205.1 Bacteroidia bacterium
GCTACCTATGACAGCTCGGCTTTATCTCTATCCGCTAATGAAGTTAGCCTTTTTTCACTTCTTTTTAGCTTTTTAGGATGCCTCTGCAACATACGATGACAAACTACTTGAAACAAACTGATGATTTATTTTATCGCTATTCCTTAATGCCTCTTAATTCCTTCATGTTAAAAGAAAACGCATGATTTGATAGCATAAACCGAAACCTTATTCTTTCATCATTTAATGATCTCGATGAATCTGAAAATATTAATTGCATGAGGAAAATTACTTTTATCATATTGACGATTAGCGTGTTGTTTTCATGTAATAACACACCTAAAGACAATGAACAAAGTGATCAGGCTGGTAAAATAGAGGAGAATGTGCCTGCTCAAAATACTCATGGTAAATTTCGTGTTAGTGACATATCGGAAAATGAGATTCCGGAATCGATTGAAATTAAAGGTGCCCTTTTAATCGCGAAAAGATGGAAAGATAATAATGGAGAAAATATTTTGATCCTTTCAAGAAAGGGACCGATTGAAGAAACCGAATATGAAGTTGAATTTTCAGGGGATGAGAGCTACGCCGAATTGTATGGTGAGCAATATCTAAAAAAGGGTAATGAGTTTGAACTCCTTTGGGATATTTATGATTTCGAACGACATTGTCCATTTGATTTATGGATAGGAAATTTGCCTAATTCGACACAAATAACTGATTTGGATGATGATGGGATTACAGAAACCACTATTGCATACAAATTAACTTGCAGAAGTGATGTATCCCCTTCAAGTATGAAATTAATAATGCATGAAAATGATACAAAGATGGCTTTACGTGGAACAATGATACTAGAAATGGATAAAAGCCGAATTTCGGATGATTTTGAGTATGATTTATCAAAAGTTGATACCACTGGTTTATCTGAATACGAGAGAATAAATGAATTATTTGGCCGCTACTCAAACGAAAATGACTTTAAAAATCAGCCTTCTGTTTTCTTAACTTTTGCAAAAAAATCATGGAAAAAGTTTGTGGATAAAGACGAATTTGAACAATTATAAAAAATGAAATACGTAGTCCATATCAAAGCCCATCACTGAAAGACTTTCTTTCCCCTTTTGTTGAAAAAAGTGGTTCATGGAGGATTTTAACGGAGTTCAAAAAACGAAGCTTTTGAATTTTACCCCCTCTGCGCAAAATCGCCTCCCCACCTCAAGCTCGGGGCAGGCTCTCAAGGGGCTAGCGCTGCCCAGAAGGCCTTTTAACACCTTTCAATCAACGTCAGCCCCATTGACCAGGACGCGAGGGGTGTTTCATGAAAACCTAACGACAGAAGAGGCATTTTGGGTAATGTGAGAAGAGAATATTTAGACAGGACAAACATGATTTTCAGGATTTAAAAGATAAGCAAATGGCATCCTGAAAATCCTGTAATTTAGCAAAATGAAAATAACACTACTGATCGTATCCATTGCACTTTTCGCAAATGTAAACGCACAATCCCCTTCCTTCCTCTGGGCAAAAGCAGCTGGAGGAACTAATAATGATGAGAGCAATAGCATCGCCACCGATGCGAACGGAAATGTTTATGTGACGGGACGTTTTCAGAGCCCTACTATTACCTTCGGAACCACTACTTTAACCAAAGTGGGCACTTTTGATTTTTTTATTGCGAAATACGACCCAAGCGGTAATATATTGTGGGCAAAAGGTGCCGGAGGAACAAAAGACGATGTTGGACAAAGCATTGCCACTGATGCAAACGGAAATGTTTTTGTAACAGGGTATTTTTATAGCCCTTCCATTACTTTCGGCACGACTACCTTAACGAATTCGAGCATTGCTGATGATATTTTTGTGGTTAAATACGATGCAAATGGTAATGTCTTGTGGGCAAAAAGCGAAGGCGGAACTGCTTATGAGGATGGCAAAAGCATTGCCACCGATTTAAACGGAAATGTTTTCGTAACAGGGCATTTTTCGAGTTCTTCCATTTCGTTCGGAACCACTACTTTAATTAATACTAGTTCGCCTGCCGGAGAAATTTTCCTTGTCAAATACGATTCTAACGGGAACGCCCTATGGGCGCAAATAGGAGGACAATCGCCTCTTACTGAAAGCGTAAGCAGTGTTACCACCGATGCAAATGGTAATGCTTATATAACTGGACACTTTTATGATTCTTCTGTTTGGTTCGGAACCATTAATTTAACAAAAACCAGCTCATCTGAATCGGATTTATATGTTGTAAAATACGATGCCAGTGGCAACGTTTTGTGGGCAAAAAGCGAAGGTGGGACAAATAATGATGCTGGAAGGAGCATTTCCACTGATTTAAACGGAAATGTTTTCATAACAGGATATTTTAAGAGCCCTTCCCTTACTTTTGGAATGACTACATTGATGAATGTGGGCACGAGCACTGGTAGCCTTAATATATTCGTAGTGAAATACGATTCCATCGGAAATGCCCTATGGGCAAAAGGAGCTGGCGAGAATGAAAGTGAAATTGCAAACGGCATTATCACCGATGCAAACGGAAATGCTTATGTAACAGGCCAATTTAATAGTTCTTCCATTTCGTTCGGAACCAATACTTTAACCAAAACTGGTAGTACCTATTATTCGGATATATTTGTTGTGAAATACGATTCTAACGGGAATGACTTATGGGCGAAAGGAGTGGGCGGGACAGATAGCGAAACGGGTCTGGGAATTGCCACGGGTGCAAACGGAGATATTTTCTTGACTGGATATTTTTACAGCCCTTCCATTACTTTAGGAGCTACTACATTAACCAATACAGGAGGTTCTCTTTTTGTAACGAGCCTGGGCAGCAGTATGACAGGCATTGATAACTTATCATACAATTCAACCATTCAGATTTTTCCTAATCCAGCTTCTTCCTCAACAACATTACAAGCAAACGAAATTTTAAAAGACGCAACCTTGACAATTTACAATTCTTTAGGGCAGACAGTAGCGGAAATAAAAAACATTTCGGGGCAGACAGTTATTCTTTCCCTTGACAATTTAGCAAACGGACAATATTTCGTTCATCTGAAGGAAGAAAATAAAGTCTACACAGACAAATTAATAATCATCGGCAAATAATTTTGGTTCATGGAGGTCATGCACACCTAACGACAGAAGACGCATTTTGGGTAATGTGAGAAGAGAATATTTAGACAGGACAAACATGATTTTCAGGATTTACAAGAAAACCAAATGGCATCCTGTTAATCCTGAAAATCCTGTAATCCTGTCAAAAAAAGAGGTATATTTATTTTGCTTGCTTTCCTTACTGAAAGGTCAACTCTATATTGGTCGGACGATAGCGTCCTATCAACTTGCCGCCTGCGGCGGGAGCTTCCTGTATCGCTGGCTCGTAGCGGCGATCCAGCCAGCAATCGGCCGCCTGACCGGCGGGCAGAGCTTCCATTTTATTCACCTCAAAAATCACAGATTCTGCCGCCAGGGCATTCGTCACAAAGACGCGGGCATCGCCTTCTGCATTTCCATTGATGGAAAAAGTGACGTTTTCGTCTGCTGAAAGGGCATCGCCCTTCCAGAAATAGGCATAAGCAGCGCTTTTGTCAATCGTGCTGGTGGTATCGTTGTAGGCGATTTCGTGGATTTCCAGGCTATTGTCAAATACATTCCCCTCCGTATCCTCAAAATGGAAACTTCCATTCACAACCTTGCCTGGCAATTTCAATTCATAATATGCCAAAAGAGGTCGCCAGACCATCGTTTGCCCTTCAAAACTCACAGTACTGGGGTCCGACAGCTCCAACAAAGTGCCTAAAGCATTGCCAAAACGAAAGCGCGCCCAGGCATAGGTGACATCTTCATTCTGGTTGTAATACAACTCATAGCTTGTGTGAATTCGGTCCTGGTTTACGTCCGCTGAAATCTCCGTCTGACAGCCGATAACCAGCGTCAAAGCAGCAAGTACACAAGTGAATAATAGCTTTTTCATGGTAAATGTGTGTTTAAGGTTTCCCGGTTTTGAAAGGAAAACGGCAGCATGGATACTTTTGGTATCCGATGTAAGGCTGAAGACCAAAAGATTGAGAAATCTTTGTTATTTTGCTCTATTGATTTTTTTTAACCAAAAGCTTTCAACACTCTTTAATCACTTTTTTATTTATGCAAAGATTTTTACGTGCACTCTTCCTGCTGACAGCCAGCTTGTTAGCGGGAATGCAACTCACCGCCCAAACGGATTACAGCCTGCATTTAAAATCAGGCCTGATCCCAGCGAAAGAACTTCCCAGCCTTCCTGCTCAATCTCTATCTGAGTTTCAGGCTTCTCTTTTTAATGGCAATTACTATTTGCTGTTACAGTTTGAAACCCTGCCTACTGTGGAGGCAAAGGAGAAAATGATTCAGGCGGGTATCCGCTTATTGGACTACATCCCCAATTTCAGCTTCCTGGCACAAGTCAACAAAAATGTGTCAGTCAATCAGTTGAAAGCTTTTGGGGTACGCATGGCGATGCCACTTGCTGCTCAACACAAACTGGCGCCTGCCCTGGCAAAGGCAGATTTTCCGGCTCATGCCGTTTTTGATGCAGACCATATTGCTGTCAGCATTTTGCCTTATGCAAGCGTTACGCGTGCTCAACTGGCGCAACTGCTTCTTTCTCAGGGTTTTGAGAGTAGCAATTCTGTCTTTTTGCATAATGGCCTGGAAGCCATTATTCCCATCAAAGAGTTAAACAAACTGGCTTCTCTCGCCCCTGTCATGTACATCCAGCCTATAGAAGGCACACCCGTACCGGATGGTATTCGCGGTCGTTCTTCTCACCGTGCCAATACCCTGAGCCCGCGCCCGGGTGTAGGATTTGACGGTTCAGGGGTGGTCCTCGCAGATGCCGATGATGGCAGCGTTATCCATATTGATTTTCATGGTCGCCTCACGGATTTGACCGATGGAGATCCGGGTGGAGATCATGGCGACATGACGCTGGGGATTGCAGGTGGCGCAGCCAACCTCGACCCGACCGTACCGGGAATGGCAACAGGCGCTGATTTGATTTTGTATGATATCAATACTTACCCACAAATTGTGGATGCGATCTCCAATTTTCACAACCTGGGGACGGTAGTGACAACGACCTCTTATAGCCAGGGATGTGGTGGAGAATATGAAGCCACTGCTACAGACCTGGACGCAGACCTGTACACAGAGAATGAAATCCTCCACGTTTTCTCCGCAGGTAACAGCGCCACCAGTAGCTGTAGCAATATATATGGCTCTTTCACTGACCCTGATGGACGGTATTATGGAAATATCACAGGAGGGAGAAAAGCCGCTAAAAACTCAATTGCAACGGCGAATCTGCTCTATACCGATGTAAGAGATAATTCAAGCTCCCGCGGTCCCTGCGAAGACGGAAGGCTGAAGCCTGATATCTCTGCTCATGGTACTGACCAGCGAAGTACGGGAGAATTCAATACCTACCAGGATGGAGGCGGAACCTCCGCTGCCTCACCAGGTATTGGTGGCGTATCTGCCATGTTGTATCAGGCTTATAAAGAAAGCCATGGGGGAAACAACCCTGATGGTTCTTTCATCAAAGCCCTGATGCTGAATACAGCCGATGACATGGGTCGTCCCGGTCCAGACTTTGACTATGGTTGGGGAAGGGTAAATGCCAAAAGCGCCTATGAGGCCATGAAAAACAATCAATATGTGGATGCGACTATCCAGCAGGATAGCACACATACACATGAGATCATTGTTCCCGCAGGCGTAAAACGCCTGAAAGTCATGGTGCTATGGCTCGATCCTGCAGGATCTCCTGCAGCCTCCAAAGCCCTGGTCAATGACCTGGATATGACCGTTACTATGCCCAACAACCTGGGTGTATTGAATCCCTGGGTGCTGAAGACAGCAGCCCATATTGACTCTGTCCAGGCAATCGCTACACGAGGCATTGACAGAATCAATAATATGGAACAGGTGACGCTGGATAATCCTCCCGTAGGAACATATATCGTAGATGTGAATGGCTTTGCTATTCCCAGCAATTCTCAGAAGTACCATTTGATCTATTCCTTCATCATGGATGAGCTGGTAGTCACCTATCCGTATGGAGGAGAGCATTTTATCCCCGGCAGAAATGAAGTCATCCGTTGGGATGCCTTTGGGGTGAGCACTCCATTTTCCCTGGCATATAGCGCAGATAGCGGACAAAACTGGATCAATATCGCCACGGTAGCCGCAGCAAGGCGCTATTTTGACTGGAATGTACCCGCCAATATTGGCCCAAATACCATGGTTCGGGTAACGCGCGGAGCGCAAAGCGATGCCTCCGAGGTATTCAATATCATGCGCCAGCCGAATTCGAATAATTTTCAATTCCAGCCAACAGGACTTAGCTCAGCAGATTTAAGCTGGAATGCTGTAACCGGTGCGGATGTCTATGATATCTTCACATTGGGTGCAAAATACATGGACAGCATAGGCACCACCACAGGCACCACCTTTTCGCTTAGCAACCTGGTAGCAGGAAAAGATGTATGGCTGGCCGTTCGGGCGAGAAGAAATGATGGAACCGTCGGGCAAAGATCGACTGCCAGGCTTTTCAGCTTTGCACCTGCAAGTGTCTGTGAAGGCTGTAACGAGCAAATCACGGCTTTCCCGCATTTTCAAAGCTTTGAAGATGGATTGGGCAACTGGTGTAATTTTGGAAATGATCATTTTGACTGGACCCGCTCCTGGGGAAGTACGCCTTCAGCCAATACAGGCCCTCAGGGCGCCGATGAAGGGACCTATTATCTTTATACAGAGGCAACCAGCCCCAATAACCCCAACCGGGTCGCGATCCTGGGAAGCCCTTGTCTGAAGCCTTCAGGCTTGAGTGACTTCAAAATGTATTTCTCCTATAATATGTCGGGCAACAATATGGGAAGCATGGAAGTCCAGGTCACGACCAATAATGGCCAAAACTGGTCTACCTCTATCTGGTCCAAATCGGGTGACCAGGGTAATAACTGGATCCGCGATTCGATTGACCTGAGTTCCTATATGGGCGGTACTTTTGCGCTGCGTATCATTGGCACCACAGGCAATGGCTTTGCCAGTGACATGGCGATAGACAATATCCTCTTTGCCGGCACAGATACCTGTACCAGTTTTCAGGTCAATCCTACCGTGCTGGATGAGGCCTGTTCAGGTCAAAACAACGGTAGCATCAGTCTGGCAACTTCAGGCGGAAATGGTCCGCTTTCCTTTGCCTGGGCAAATGGCACGACCAGCTCTTCCCTCTCCAACCTTGCCCCTGGTTTTTACCAGGTATCTATCTCAGACACAACGGGTTGCACCCAAAATAAAGGCTATATCGTTCGCTCAGCGACTCCTATCACTGCACAATTTGTGGTGGATGATGTGCCTTGTCATGGCGATACTTCCGGCGGAGCTATCTATGCGACCTTCCTGGGTGGCAATGGCGGTTTCACTGCCAACTGGAGCAATGGAGCTACAGGGGCATCAATCAACAATCTTGCCCCGGGCAATTATTCCGTTACCGTTACTGATGCCAGGGGATGTAGTTTTCAGGATAATGTGAGGGTAAGTGACCCTGCACCCATCCAGCCAGGAGCAGAGGTGAATAACATCAGCTGCTTTGGCTTTGGAAATGGAAGCATCTTCCTTACTCCACAAGGTGGATCGCCCCAATATTTCTATACATGGAGCACGGGTTCCTTTACCTCCTTTCAGGGTAATCTATCCGCAGGCACTTATTCAGTGACGATTTCTGACAGCAAAAACTGTAGCACCATGGCATCTTTCACCATCGTGGAACCCCCTCAGTTGGAGGTAAGCTTTGCCATCACCAATGAGAGCGTCGCTGGCGCTATGGATGGATCCGTGACGGCTACAGCCACAGGAGGCACGCCGCCCTATACCGGCTACCAATGGTCCGTTGGCCCTAACCAGCAGACTATCAGCGGGCTATCTGCCGGCATGTACCTGATCACTGTCTCAGATAATAACATCTGCCGGGTACGGGATACCGCCATCGTCGGCGTGGAGCCTGGTATGGCCCTCGGGGCCCTCCTTCCGCTGAACGATGTCCAGCTCTACCCCAATCCCGCGCAAAATGAAATCGTTATTTCATTGAGCAGCGAAGAGCGGATGGAAGCCGTACAGCTTCAATTGGTGGATATGATGGGAAGGACACTTCATACAGAAGTGGTCCGGATAAACAGCGGTGCCAACAGCTTCAAGCTGGATGTGAGTGAGCTGAGCGCAGGGACTTACCTGGTGGATTTGCGCGCCGAAAGCGGGCATCTGACACGCATGTTTGTGAAAGTAGAATAGAAAAGATCTTGATTTTCAATATATTAAGCCCATCATTCTCTTTGGAGGATGGTGGGCTATTCCAAAAAATGATAAACTAAAGCCAGCCGTGCCTATGCTCCGATTTTTTGCTTTGCTTTTACTGCTTTCTTCTTTGCTCATGGAAAAGAATGCACCAGATGGCTGGGTTCTTGTGGCAAAAGGGAAAGAGAATAGCACGACAAACAAGCCTGAGCTGCTTCCTGTAGACTCTATGCCATTGCTGGAAAAAAGGCCTGCTGAGGCGATAAACTGCGCATTGCTTACCACCAGGTTCCATTCTTTGGAAGAACTCAAAAAGGTCGTTCACATTGAATATTTCACTCAGCTTTCGGGTTCAGACCCGAAGGATAAAAAATACCAGGTCCGCATCACGCACCGCAGCAATGGCCGCAAAGTGACAGCCATGTTGCAATCGGGTATAAGTGAACATGATTTCAGGGAAGCGCGGGATGGAGATTTTTGGGATCGCCTGAGCTTTGGCTTTAAAACGCCCTATTCAGCCATAAACAGAAACAATTTATTGAGGGTCAATACCCTGGCAAAAAGAAACTATGTAGTCTTTGGCGAAGGCGATGTAGCCTTTTTTGATTTTGCTGAAACCATGTTTTGCAACATCAGCGGCGCTGACATTGCCTCCAAACCTATCGATGACCTGACGGAAAAAGGCTATATCAATACCTTTAACCACATCAATGGACAAGCTCTGGTGACAACCCTCTTTTCGGAGAAATTGGCAGACTTGATCGCTGACGCGCATGAGCTTTTTTACCTGCCTGCTTTGATAACGGGGAACTTTACCGAAGAGGAGCTAAACGATGTTGAAGATGGCCCCATTGACAATTATGTGGATTTGGTCAATAATGAATGGGGACAGGAGCTGGGCAAGGAGCTCAAGGAAAAGTATAACATCAGCCGGGAAACCCATTGGACACCCGAATTATTAACCCACTATATGAATGATATGCTGGCCTATTACAGCTGGGCTTTGCAAATCGGTTTTAGGCCTTATAGCGCTGAGGATGACCTGATTATAAGGTTTTCGGATAAAATAAACAGGATTATGGACAATGTATCGGGATTGTGATTTACTCCTCTTTTCTCTCTATCCAGTAGTATGAATTGCCATAGAGATCCTTTACAAGCTTGTAAGCTTCTTTGACCTCATTTGCGCCTGTAACGCCCTTTTCTTCCAATGTTTCCAGCCAGTCAGCTTCTTCGACCCCCGCTTTGACCAGGTCTGCTCCGGCAAAATTTGCCTGGCTCACATCTGTCCGCCTCATATCTGCATAATTCAAAATGGCCCCGCTCAGGTTTGTTTTGCTGAGGCCCGCGCCTAACATCATCGCCCTTGTCAGGTCTGCCCCCATTAGAAGCGCGCCATGGAATTCCGTCCATTTTATGGTTGCATCGCGCAAATCCACCTTCCTCAATTTTGCATTCGTAAAATTTGCCCCGCTTACATCCGCTTTATTCAAATCTACCCCATCCAGGTCAGCCCAGGTAAAATCTGCTCTCCTCAAATCCGATTCATTCATTTTCGATTCCCGCAAATTGGCACCCCAGAATCTGGCATCTCTCAAATTGGCATCCTTCAATTTCGCTCTCAACAAGCTCGCTTTTGACAAATCCGCCCATCGCAGGTTTATACCGTTCAAATTGGCTTTTGTCAAATCCGCCCCTCTCAAATCTGCATTCGAAAAAGTAGCCCGGGAATTGATTTCAAAAATAGAAAGGGAATCTATATCCATATTCGCCAATGCCATTAACAACTGCCCCCTTTCCGGACTCAGCTTGTAGGGCGAGGCGCTGTCTGCTGAAAATTGGGTATAAGGCTGAAAAGAAAAACTCAATGCCACAATCCTGGAGATGAGGCCGTCACTCAGCATTTCATGGGGATGGCTTTTTATTTCGTCATCGACTTTATCCAAAATCTGGGTCATCAAAAGCATCAAACCGTTATTTCTCAGGCTTTCCGTCATCCCGGCCTGCTGCTCAATCAGCTTTTGTTGAAATGCTTCCTGCTTCATTGAGGCCCGATTCTGCCTGGAAATCAGCACATTTCCTACCCAACAAAGGAGCAGTCCCAGCGCAAAGCCAATAAGAAAATTCCTTTTCTTTTTCATGAAATAAAGGTAACTATTTCGACAAAGCCCGCACAACATAGCCCTGCCTGCGCAGCAAATTGACCAGGCCAAACTCTCCCGCCAGGTGCCCTGCTCCCACCGCAATAAAGACGACCTCCTCCTTCAAATATTCCTCAATCACAGGAATCCAGTTCCTGTTGCGCTGATAGAGCAGCACATCCAGGTGGTTTCCCATCAGGGGGTCTGCCGTGGTGGCTTCCATGAGTTTTTCGAGGTTTTGGGAGCGGTAAATGCTCACGAGTTCCCCTGTGCCGGCGCAGAGAGTTTCTGGATGCCGGATGCTTTCTACAAGCTGCCGGGCCTGTTCTTCGAGTGGAATGGCGTCAAAAGCAGCAAGCTGGTCGCTTGCCAGTTCCAGGCCACTTACAGGCCTTTCGGTTTCCTTGAATTTGTCCGCGAAGTACATTTCGTAAATGACCGATTCTCCCTCATCTTCACTTTTATCCTGGCAGTACAAAGCCGAAATCTGCTGAACAGCGAATATGGGTTTCTGCCGGGAGATGGATTCCATAGAGACCCCGCCTAAGCCTAAAAAGCCTGAAGATTTGGGAAGGCTGTCCTCCACAAAAGATCTCAGAAGGTCATAGTCTTCGGGGGAAAGAAGCTCTTTCAGGCTCTTTTTAGAAGGAATAAAAGCTTCCATGGCCGCACTCATCATGCTGCCCATGTTCATTTCTATTTCGAGCAACAAACGATCAGCCTCAGGCATCCTCTCCGTCACTATATCGGGGATGAAAAAGGAGTCCTCAGGGATCAGGTGGATGGTGCCAAAAAGATAGCTGGGCTTCTTGAGGCCCTTGCCTGAAATTTCCCAAAAGAGCGCATTTTCGGTGGGAGGGAAATTTGTATGCCTGCTTGAATCCTGGGGTTCCTGGGCGAAAAAAAAACCTGGAATAAAAAGAAATAAGAAGAGGACGGGAAATTTCATCAGGCTTTAAAATTGATCAAAACATGTTCTATGATATCGCAGCAGTCTCTCAACTGCTCTTCAGTCATCACCAAAGGTGGAGCGAATCGGATGATATTGCCATGCGTAGGCTTGGCGAGCAGGCCGTTTTCGGCGAGCTGGACGCAGATGTTCCAGGCAGTCTTGCTGTCTTCTGTATCGTTGATCACGATGGCGTTGAGCAGGCCTTTACCTCGCACGAGGGTGACGAGATCGGGGCGTTTGGCGATGATTGCCTGCATGCGGGCACGGAAAATCTTGCCCATTTCAAATGCATTTTCGGCCAGTTTTTCCTCCACCAAAACTTCCATCGCAGCCTTTGCCACGGCGCAAGCCAGGGGATTTCCGCCAAAGGTAGAGCCGTGTTCGCCCGGCTTTATGGTGAGCATGATCTCATCATCCGCCAGGACGGCGGATACAGGAAATACCCCGCCCGAAAGGGCTTTGCCCAAAATCACCATATCAGGGCGTACGCCCTCATAGTCGCATGCAAGCATACGGCCCGTACGGGCAAGGCCCGTCTGAACCTCATCTGCGATGAAAAGCACATGCTTCGACTTGCAAAGCGCATGCGCCTTTGCCAAAAATCCTTCCTCCGGCACAACAACCCCTGCCTCTCCCTGAATAGGCTCCACCAAAAATCCGGCTACATTCGGATCTTCCAATGCTTTCTCCAAAGCATTCAGGTTATTATAAGGAATCACCTGAAAGCCAGTCATATAAGGACCATATCCTTTGTAACTGGAAGGATCAGAAGAGGCGGAAATCACACTGAGGGTTCTTCCGTGGAAGTTGTGTTCGACGAAAATGATTTTTGCCTGGTGCTCGGGGATGCCCTTCACCTCATAGGCCCATTTGCGGCAAAGCTTGAGCGCAGTTTCTACTGCCTCCACTCCCGTATTCATCGGCATGATTTTATCATAGCCAAACAACTCGGACATGAATTTTTCAAAAGGACCCAATTGGTCATTGTAAAATGCCCGGGAAGTAAGTGTCAGGCGTTGTGCCTGCTCCGTCAGCGCGGAGATAATCCGCGGGTGGCAATGGCCCTGATTTACAGCACTATAGGCTGAGAGAAAGTCGTAATAACGCTTTCCCTCAGGATTCCACATATATACACCTTCCCCACGGGAAAGGACTACGGGCAGCGGGTGATAGTTGTGAGCACCATAGCGGTCCTCGAGCAGCATGGCTTCCTGAGAAGTGATTCCGTCAATTTTGATCATTTCGTATTTCTGTTTTATGAATTGCGTCGCGCTACAAAGGTAAGGAGGAAAAACGAATTTTCGCTAGCCCTCCGACTTACCAGTTTACAGGATAACGATCCAGAAATGCAGGAAGTTTGTCCAGGCCTTTGACCTCATCTGCACCCGCAAATTTCACATTCACCACGCAGCTGTCATGCACATGCTGGACGACATCCCCGGCATCCGGGTCCATCGTGATCCACTGGTCGTGGATCCTTGTGAGCAAATCCTTTTTGCCATCGGCATTCCAGTCCAGCACCCAGCTGTCAAGCAATTGCTGGCCACCATCTCCCCCATCAATACCCGCTACCGCATAGCTTTTGACGAATTTTTGCTGGGATTTGCTGTAGAGAAAAAGGCTGTTGTGCAAAATCCAGGAATCGCTTTGCCCCATATAATAGGCCTCCAGATCCGTATCCAGCTCAAAGCGATAAAAGGCATGAAAAGTCGTCACCATGGTGTCAAAATAAGAATTGGATTCCATCAACATGGCTTCATCTATCACTGCCAGGACATCTTTCAAAGCCAGCACGCTGTCTTTTCCTTTGTTCACTTCCCCTCCCAAAAACAAGGTATCAGGCAGCGAAATCAAAGGAAAAGAAGCTGAAAAAACATCCATGGCCGTCGGCCCCTGGGGTTCTGCCTCATTTTCACAGGAAAAGAAAATACTGAGCAGGCAAGCCGTTAAAACAAATAATCTGAGTCGGTACATAGCTTTTGTTTAAATTTGCATACAAGATAGTTTTTTTGGAGTAGAGAGTAGAGAGTAGAGAGTAGAGAGTAGAGAGTAGAGAGCAGAGAGTAGAGAGTAGAGAGCAGAGAGGAGAGAGTAGAGAGCAGAGACTGAAGACTGTTAACTAAAGACTGAAGACTAAAATTATGAATAGACCTCTCACAGATTGGTTACCGATTACCCGGAAAGAAGTAGAAATGCGTGGCTGGGAGGAATTGGATGTTATCCTGATTTCGGGCGACGCGTATGTGGATCACCCGGCCTTCGGCCCGGCTGTCATAGGCCGCATCATTGAAAATGCGGGCTACCGTGTGGCGATCATCCCCCAGCCCAACTGGCAGGATGACCTGCGCGACTTCAAAAAGATGGGCAAGCCCCGCTTGTTTTTTGGCGTTACCTCGGGTTGCATGGATACCATGGTCAATCACTATACCGCCAATAAGCGCAAACGCGCCACCGACGCCTATACCGCAGGCGGCCAATCCGGCTTTCGCCCCGACTATGCCGTCAATGTTTACTGCAATATATTGAAAGAACTCTATCCCGATGTGCCCATCGTTGTGGGCGGAATAGAGGCCTCCCTGCGTCGGGTGACGCATTATGACTATTGGGATGACAGGCTCTTCCCTTCGATTTTGGAAAGCTCGCGCGCAGACCTGCTCGTCTATGGCATGGGCGAACAGCCCCTGCGGGAGATCCTCGATTTGCTCAACAAAGGCGTTCCCCTTTCATCCCTCTCCACCATCAAACAGACGGCTGTGATGATAGAGGAAGGAGGCAAACTGCCCAAAAACAAAAACTGGGAGGATGTGGAAATCCATTCCCATGAAGTCTGTCTGAAAGACAAGATCAAATTTGCGAGCAATTTTAAGATCATTGAACAGGAGTCCAATAAGGTCCAGGCGAGGCGCATTTTGCAGCAGGTGGGCAAAAAGAAATTGGTCATCAATCCTCCTTTTCCGCCGATGACGGAAAACGAAATTGACCATTCTTTCGATTTGCCCTACACACGCCTCCCCCACCCCAAATACAAAAAGCGCGGCGCTATCCCAGCTTATGAGATGATCAAATTTTCGATCAATATGCACAGGGGCTGTTTTGGGGGATGCAGTTTTTGCACCATATCGGCCCACCAGGGCAAATTTATCGCGTCGCGCTCGGAGGAATCCATTCTGAAAGAAGTGGATGAAATGGCAAAAATGCCTGATTTCAAGGGCTATATCAGCGACCTGGGCGGTCCTTCCGCCAATATGTACAAGATGAAAGGCAAGGTTCAAAGCATTTGTGATAAATGCTCTGCTCCGAGTTGCATCCATCCTGTGATCTGCCACAACCTGGACACGACGCATGCGCCGCTGACAGAGATTTACCAAAAGGTAAATGCCCATGAAGGCGTCAAAAAGGCCTTTGTTTCCAGCGGCATCCGCTATGACCTGCTGGTCAGCAGCTACAACAAAAAAGCAGATCCCGCGGATCTGGAAAACTATATGGACGAGTTGGTGGAAAACCACCTCTCAGGCCGCATGAAAGTCGCGCCCGAACATACTTCAGACAATACGCTGAAGGTCATGCGAAAGCCTTCTTTCAAATATTTTCACGAATTCAAAAAGGCCTACGACCGCCTGAATAAAAAACATGGCAAGGAGCAGCCGCTCATTCCGTATTTCATTTCCAGCCACCCCGGCTGCGAAGAACAGGACATGGCCAATCTCGCCTGCGAGACCAAGGACATGGGCTTTCAGCTCGAACAGGTACAGGGTTTTACCCCGACTCCCATGACTGTGGCTACAGTCATATATTATACCGGTGTTCATCCCTACACCCTCAAACCCGTCTACACGGCCAAAACGCGGGAAGACAAGGAAAACCAGCACCTTTTCTTCTTTTGGTACAAAAAGGAAAACCAGGAAAAAATCCGCCGCAAACTGACCAAAGTCGGTCGCGAAGACATGGTGGAATCTTTGCTGGGAAAGGTGAAAGGCAGTGAGGTTATTGGGAGGCGGAAGGGTAAAAAGCGCGCCTAGCTAAAACAAAGCCCGCACCTGAACCCGTCCCGTGTGAATAATCGGAATTTCCGATGAGAGCCGTCCATCGTAGGTCAGGCTCAGCTCTACATTTTTCACGATATAGTAGGTGACATAAAGCTGCCAGATGGCATTGAAGCCGCTGCGCAGGCTTTCTTTGAGCTCGTAGTCGGCGGCGAAACCTGTCTCGCCCTGTTGGGTCACATTGACAAGTTCGAGCTTGCCAAAGAGGTTATTGCCGCCTTTCAGGTTCCAGCGGGCATCTATCAGCGCTTTGTGCATCTGTATGCGCGTGGTATCGGGCTGGTTGAGTTTGTTTTTGTATTCGTAGCCGGTGGTGAGGCGAAATTTGCGGTTGAGCTGGAAATTGAGGCGCGGGTTGGTTTCGAAAAAGTTGATATCATAGTTCCGTGTGGGAAAGGCTGATGCATCCACAAACTTTCGCCCCAGCCGGCTTTCCACCTCCAGGCTTTTATTTTTGCCCCAATTGATCCGCTGGACGGCGCTCCAATATCCATAAGAACGAAGTTCATCACCCGTAGTCAGAAAGAGCTTGGCTCTGTTTTCCTGGTAACTGAAGCGAAAATTGCCTGTTTTGCTGTTGGGGAAAAAGTTGAAGCTTTGCTGAAAGTTGTAGGTAGCATCCAGCAAACTGCTGTCTTCAAATATATTGACGATGTCAATCAGGTAAGTTCCCAGGCGATTGTCCCGGCTTTTGCTTTGCGAAATGCGGAAGTTGGTGCTGGTTCGGAAGTTGCGCAGCAACTCCTTCGGCCAACTCCCGGAGTTGGCAACGACCCGGCCAAAGTCCATGCGGTACACGCCCGTCAGCGACGCACGCGTCGTCGGAAAAAGCTCCCTGCTGGGAGCCAGCACCCGGATAAAATTCGCTGTCAGCGGATTGGCAGCCAATTGAAATTCATCCACCTGCTGGATGCCGTCATTGTTAAATAGCGAATCCAGCCAGATATACTGGCCCAGGCCAGGATTCACTTCGATGAAGCGGACTTCCTTACGGGCCGTTTGCTCAGAACTCACATCGTACACAAAATTGGCATACAGCCATTGGTTTTTGGGCTGAATACTGCTTTGCAGATTCGTATTGAGGATGCGCGTATCCACTATTCCCTGCCCTTTAAACAAACTGTCTTCCACCCGAAAATCTCTCACAGAGGTCGTGCTCAGCAAATTGAAAACACTGGAAGGACGCCAGCCGAAACGCGCATAGGCGGTATGAGCGGTGGATTTATCGCGGATCTGTCCCGACAAAAACTCCTTTTCCGCTCTGTAATTATAGGAAAGGTCCATTTCGACCTTTTTATTTTGCACAGTCCGCAGATAGGGCTTCAGGTCAATGAAAGAAAAAGAACCCCCGCTCAGAGAATCTGATTTTTCCTTCAGGCGATCTTCCATCCATATCTCCACTCCGGGCCGCAAAAAACCTTTTTGCACAAACACATCTCCCTCATGCCGATTCCATCGGCTGGCGGCTTCTAAAGCCGCATCGCGGTTTTGGATGTGGGTGAAGCTGTAAAAGCCCTGCAGGCTTTTGGACATATTGCTACGCAGGGTGTAGACCTGGCGGGAAGCTGTGCTTCCCGGGCCTGCATTGCGGATGCCTGTCTCCGTCTCCAGACGGAGTCGGTTTTTGTAGTCCCAGCGCGTTTTCGCGCTGAGGATTTTCTCATCGACCCGCTGGTCGACATTTTCCAAATCCCATACGCGGTTGTATTCCGCCTTGTAAATGCGGTCGAGGTTGCTGTAGCGTTGGCTGACAAACTGATAGCTCAGGTCGGATGAGAACATCAAAGAATCCGCCACGCGGATTTTCTGAAGCTGCAGGCCCGTGCGGGTCGCCAGGCCCCAATTGTCTTCATCTCCGAGGGTAGAGAGACGATTTTTATCGTCAGAGGAGACAGCGGTTTCGTGATACAGGCTCAGTTTTTTGCTCAGCTGAAACTGTATTTTCCCATCTACCACCTGCAACAAACGCGGCAATACCCAGGAGCGAATCGGCTCATAATCCCCTTGCGGCTGGCCCGTCAGGCTATCGGGCGCCATCCAGCGATAGATGGTTCTATTTTGGCCGGAGCGGTCCTGCACATAATTTCCCTGCCCTTCTCCGACAAAAGAAAAACTGACCTGGTAGACAGCCAGGACTGAGTCCTGGGACCACTGATACAAGCTGTATAGATTTCCGGCCAGCAGGCTATCCCGCTTTTCGTAGCGGGTCTGTGTAGCGGAGAAACCCGCCAGCACGGCTCCCTCTGTCAATGCGCGACCGCTGGAGTCATTGGCTGCTGCCAGGCTGTCGCGCACCGCGCTATAAGCCTCCGGATCTGAGATCGGCGCATTGGGGTTGTCGGCATCGCGCCCGTAGGAGAAATCAATTTTCAACCGCTTGTCCATCATCTGATGGGAGGCCTGCGCGAAGAGCAGCGAGCGGTTGAATTCGAAGTCCGCATACTCGAAGTCTACCACGATGCGTGTCACGCTGGTAATCAGCTGTTTAGGCGTGAAATAAATTTCAGCGGTATTGTAGTTGATGACATAATCGAGGTTTTCTCCCCGCTCCATCAGTTTTCCATTCAAATAAACCTGCTCGCTTCCTGCCAGCACGATGAAGAATTGCTCTCCATTGCGTCCGCGCAGGCGGTAGGGGCCCGAAACGCCTTCCTGCCCGTTGATGGAATTGGTGAAAAATTTGCCTTTGGCCACTGCCCCACTCATGCTGGCCTGGGTGTTTTTTTCGGCCACATTCACCCGCATACCCTGCACATTGCGGTAAAAATTGGCAAAGGCTGTCCCTTTGTGGTTGACTTCGTAGTCGCCTACGGTCAGGCTATAATCGTCTTTGGACAGTTTGATGAAAATTTTGTCAAAGTCGGAGATCTGCTGGGTGGTCCCATCGGGCTGTATGGGCAGATTTTCATCTGTGACAGCGCCGACTATCTGCAACCCATCGCCCAGATCGCCTTCCAATTGCAGCCGCAGGCCGCTGGTGACAGACAAGCCCTGCTGGTTTCCAACGGTGATGCCCCGGCTCAGGCTTCCGCTTTTTCGCAGACCGGATTCTTCCTCAAAAGGAAGATTGTCTGACTGGGTCGGAGGGATGAAAATCTGCTGATAGCCCAGGCTATCAATGGAATCCGTAATGGCTTGCCAGGAGCGAAAAGCCAATCTTTGGGGCAGGCTGTCAGGGAAAAAGGCATAGTGTACGATGCAAATTCCGGCTTGATTCGCACTAAGTGACAGCTGGCCATTTCCCCAATTAATCTCATAGGATGAGGGGTCAAGCTGCTGCTGATTCAACCAGATTTTTTCAGAAAAAGGAACCAGATCGGTATGGCTCAGTTGGAGTATTTCTCCTGGGGAAAAGTGCAGGCTATCGGCGGTGGAAATGCGGTTTTGTGCAAGATTTTGCCCTCCCAGCAAAATAAGCAGCATGAACAATAAGAGGTATTTTCCTTTGCATCCCAAGCTTCATTTATCTTTCCCCATACACATGCTCATAATCCGCTACATCACTTGATTCCACACTGGGCAAGGTGATATAAAATGTCGTTCCTACGCCTTCCCGCGTTTCAAAATTGATGCTTCCGCCCGTCGTCTCGATGATCCGTTTTACGATGGCCAGCCCCAGGCCCATGCCTGAGGATTTGGTGGAGAAGTTGGGTTCAAAAACCCGTTTTTTCACTTCATCCGTCATGCCCCGGCCATTGTCTGAAATCTCGATATAGGCGGTATGGTTATCATGCACCATCTTTAAGCGAATTTTTCCAGGCCCCTCTTCATCATCGTCCAAAGCCTGGATAGCGTTTTTGACAATATTTCCCAGAGCCCTGGATAACTGGTCTTTATCCGCCAAAATCGGAAAAGGTTCTTTCGAAATCAATGCTTTAAAATCTACCCCTTCAGTCTCTGAATAAAGATTTACCACACCTCTCATGATCTCATTGAGGGAAATACGCTTCTTGACCGGATCGGGCATTTTGGCAAATTGGGAGAAAGAGTTGGCGATGGTAACCAGAGAATCAATCTGTGTCATGAGTGTCTTCATGACTTTGGGGAACATTTTGTCCAGGTTGGGTGCATTGGTGGACCATGCCCGATTGAGGTGCTGAATGCCCAGTCGCATGGGCGTGAGGGGATTTTTGATCTCATGCGCCACTTGTCGCGCCATCTGCCGCCAGGCGAGTTGCCGCTGGGTAGCTTTCAGCTTGGTCTCACTCACCGCCAATTTTTCGACCATGTTGTTATAGGCATTGACGATGGCGCCAATCTCGTCCTTGGATTTGTAGTTGATGGGTTTGTTGATATTACCCAGGCTGATGGTCGCCAGGCGTTGCTGAATCAACTGCAAGGGCTTGGTGATGGCATTGGAAACCAATACAGCAATCACCCCTACCAACAGGAAGGCAAAGAGATAGATATTTGCCAAATAGGCCAACAGGCCATAGACTTCTTCATTCAGTTCTTCCTTTTTGTTCAAAAAAGGCACGTTTACATAGCCTATTGGCCGCTGCCGGTCGCCTACCACAGGCTGGTAGCCTGCGAGGAAGTCCAGGTTGCCAATGCGCTCTTCGAGCACGAGATTGGAATAATTTCCGTAACGCAAATGCAGGTAAGCTTTGTTATTCATCAAGCCAGAGCGAATCTGAGACTCGTACAAAGCCGGCTCCGTGGAGCTGATCAATCGGCCATCTTCATCATAGACATTGATGTCATAAGGCAGGGTATTGGCAAGGGAGCCAAGCCTCGTTTTGATGCGCTCTATCGCTTCCGAACGCTGCAAGGGGTATACTTGCTGGAGCATCTCATCGCGCAACAATTTGGCCACACGCTTGGTTTCTTCCACGATCTCGGTATCGGCCTGGTTGTTAAAGCGGGTATCAATATAGGGATATAGAAAAACGATAATCCCCACAATCGGCAGGATGCTCACAAGCACCAGGGACACCCGGATTTTGGTTCGTATGGGCAAGGAACTAAAGGAGAAACCACTCTTTAACAGCCTGTTAAACAAGGCCGGCAGCACCAGGAAAAGCAGGACAATCAGTCCATAGAAATAGAATACAAATGAAAAAGTTGTAAAAACTTCTGTCATATTTTGGCGCGGATAGCGCACAATGATCGTCCGCAACTGTCCCAGGCTCTGCTCCGCCCCATTTTCTATCAGAGCTTTGGACTTGATATATTCTATATAAACAGGATTTTCAAAGTTGAAAAAGGCCTCCTCTCGTATCAACTCATCTTTCAGATTGAGGGGAAAGGCGTCATCGCCATTGGTAGCGCTGAGTTTGCGGTCAATGAAAATCCCATAATCGTAATTGGAAGAGGCTTCTTCCTCTTCATAGGTCGTGGTATTCACCAGGATAATAGGTGAAATCGTTCCTCTGGCGTAGGGATTAGAGGAAAGCTGCAAAAACATAGTTATTTCCAATGTATCGAGTTGCAGCTCAAATTTTGCCATATAGTTGTCGATAAAACGCTCATTCTGACTGGGAATCTGATAGAGTTTTCCATCTACCAGGGTGACCCCAACTTTCTCCAGGTCACTCGTCCCATTACTTAGATTGAGATTCATCTGAGGCATGATTTGCTGATTTCGATCCAGCCTGTTGCCATACTGATCGTATGCGAAAATTTTTGTTTCAAAAACCTCAAAATTTTTATCCAGGTACTCCAGCCGAAACCAATAAATAAACCTGCCTATATCCTTGTCAAATTCAAGGTATTTTCGCCAGATGATGTCTTGCTCATCGGTTTTATTTTCGAAGGTACTGGCTGAAATAGCATAGCCCAATTCAGCCTTATTGCCTCTGTCTTCCAAAACGCGATCAGCAATATTATCCACTTTATTGGCATTTCGGTTATTGATGCCGATGAGGACAATATGCGCAGACAAAACCGCTGCCACAGTGAGCAGGATAAGGAGATTGGGCAAATCGTATTTATAGATTCGCTCATTGGGCATGCGGTAGATCATGGCCATGCCTACCAGGAGGGCGCCACTCGTCGCCAGGAAGGGGCTAAAATTGGGCAAATAAAGCAGCCCATTTACAGCCAAAAGGGTGGCCAGGTTAAACAGCATATAGCGCCATGAATAAGCCTGACTTTTGCCCAAAAGCAGATTGAACCGTAGCATCAGGATTATCAGGTATCCAAAAGAAAGCAACAACAGACCAATATCCAGGAGAACAATAAAGGAGAAGATGTTGGTCTGAAAGATATTGGTAAACTCAATGGGTACCTGGGAGCTATTTATCACTTGCCTGAACAAGTCAAAATGCAGGCGAATCAGGAAACTACTAATGATAATCGTGAGCCCAGCTACCAGAAAGCTTACCCATTTACGCTTCAACAACTTCCGGTAGTAGATATTTGCATGGCGAAAAAAGTTCTTATAAATCAGCCATGTCATCAACAGAAAGAGGGTAATATTCAGGCTCATGTCTCCGAGGGAAGGCGCAAATATTTCATGCATGGCCGCTACTCCCGGAGAAAACAACTCCAGGCTCACATAGTCATCGCCGGGAATATCCAGGACTCCCAATACAACACGAATAATCAGAAGCGCTCCAAAAAATGCCAGATCTTTATACTTAAATCGATCTAAACGGAGGCTATAAAGCCTCGAAAACAGGATAAGCCCCAATAATCCCAGGGTGAACAATGTCAGCGTATACCTCCTGACAGGATCGCGCAATCTATTGACAGGCAATCCCTTATAGGTTATAAGGTAACTTCCGTCTTTAGGTGACTCCAGGCGCACAAAATTGCTGCCTGTCACCCTGTCAAAAGGCTTGACATTTTTTCTATCCTCATAGGTAAAGAGCTTGGAATACCTGCCTAAAAAAACAAAAGGCACCAGGAAGTTGTTTTTCACCTGGTACTGTATATAAATCGGAATCAGGATGACACGCTTGCGGTCTCCTTCTTCGGAAAGCATTTGCACATAAAAACGGCGGGAAGTTTCGAGGACATCTTCTGCCGCCTGAATTTTACTCAATCGCTCGATTCGATCCTTGGGGGGAAGATATTCACTTTGAGTCCAACTGATAAGCCGACCCGCTTCGCTGTAGGTAAGTTCACAGGCAACACAATCTTTGGATTCAGAGGGCTCATAGGGTAAGCTGGAGTCATACTTGGCCATACAACGATTCAGGTCATCCTGAAGGGTCCGCTGAGCTTTCTCCAGCAACTCATCCTGATCCAGGCTTTTGTCATACAAAAACACCAGCAAACTTGCCAGGAGGCAAAGCACACTTATACAAAAGCCAATAAAGTAAAATGTTTTATTTCGGAGGCGTTGAATTCCCATGAATATTCCTCATTTCCATCTTCCAGTTAATTCTCATAAAATCTTTTAGAGGGATATTCAGACCCAGCAAATTGGATTGCCACCTCGTTCATTTTATTTTCCAACAATTCCTCAAATGAATCACGGGTATATATCGGAACTTTGAGGTTAACACGCTCAAATTTCAGGGGTTCGGGTTGAATAATCAGGGAAAAAACCACGTTGGGATAGTCTGATTTAATATAATAATCCACTACCTGATGCCAGGGTATAACCTGCTTCATATCAGGGATGCGCAAAACTCGGTCGTTGATAACGATTCCTTTTTGGGTAATAATCTGAACGAAAAGGGTGCGAATAGCCATATAAATCATTACCAAAGCACATGCCATTAAAAAGCAGGCAATACCTACGGTAAAAAGCTGCTGGCGGGTAGCGGAATCAATTTGAGTTGATCGAAGATAGCCTAAATGTGTAAAAAAGCTGGATATCCCCACCACAAACAGGACAAGGGTAATTGCCGCAAAACCTATGGTAACAATCACCAACTCTGGTTTTTTCCAAACCATGAGCGTGGAAGGCAATTGCTTGCGATACCAATAAGCCATGAGTAGTAAGCAGGGTGCAAAGAGGAGCGCGGCGAGCAACCCTGCATTCAAAAACATGCTTGCAAAAACATTTAAAAGCATCATTTTTCGAACTGAACTTATCTATAAAAAAAACAACTGAATAAATATACAACGAAATAACGCCTCGGCAAAGTGAAAATTGGTCTTCTGACTTATAAATAATCTTCCCTCAGCAAAAACTTATCAACATAGGTGCCGACACCTTCTTCAAGAGAAGTAAAGCCCTTGTCATAGCCAGCTTGTCGCAATTTTGTCATCGGAGCTTCCGTAAAATACTGGTAGGTATCCCGGATGTCTTCTGGTGTATCAATAAACTGGATTTTTGGCTCTTTGCCTACCGCCTGAAATACTGCCCGGCTTAGGTCTAAAAAGGTACGGGCTTTCCCACTCCCCAGGTTAAACAAACCTGAAGACTTGCGTTTATTCATCAAAAACCACACCACATCGCATATATCCTCCACATAGATAAAGTCCCTTTGCTGTTCTCCATCTGCAATCTCTTCCCGATGCGAGCGAAAAAGTTTCATGCCACCGGTCTGTGAGATTTGGGTAAAAGCATGGAATACCACACTGGCCATGCGGCCTTTATGGTACTCATTGGGGCCATAGACATTGAAAAATTTCAAGCCTGCCCAAAAGAAAGGCGCCTGCTGCTGCTCCAGCGCCCAAATATCAAAATCATTTTTGCTCCTGCCGTAAGGATTCAACGGCCTCAGATCGGTGATGATATCATGGGAATCTTCGAATCCCAGCTCTCCCCCACCATAGGTAGCTGCGCTTGATGCATATATCAACGGAACGGCATGTTCCACACAGAACCGCCAGATACGCTGGCTATAGTGGACATTCAATCTGTCAAATATTGCCACATCCTGCTCCGTGGTATCGGTGCGGGCACCCATGTGTATGACAAACTGGATGAGATGTTCTTTGCCTTTGAGCCAATCAAACAGGGCATTGCGGTCTACCTGATTCGAAAAGCGCTTGCTTTTGTAGTTGAAATATTTGTCCTCCCTGGAAAAATCATCCACCAACACAAGGTCGTAAAAACCCTCCCGATTGAGTCTGGCAGCAATACAACTGCCTATAAATCCTGCGGCTCCTGTGATAATAATCATAGCCGCAAATATACATTTTTGCAGGCTTTTTCTTTTCTACCAGCCTGATTTCATCTCCTAATTTTCTTCCTCCACCAACATAAATCCCACCCCAAATACATTTTCAATCCGCACGCGGGGTTCATCCTTCAAATACCGCCGGATTTTGGTGATGAAAACATCGAAGCTCCTTCCGAGGAAATAATCATTTTTGCCATAAATGGCCTGGAGGGCATCTTCCCGCCGCAGGATGCGGTTTTTGTTTTGGTAAAGCAGCCGAAGGACTTCGTTTTCGCGGGGGGTGATGCGGCGACAATTGTCGCCGACCTGTAGAGTCTGCCGCGCGAAATCGAAGCGCGTGGAACCCAGATAACAGACTTCAGGAAGAAGTTCTTCTTCCTCCTGCTCCTGGCTGCGCCGCAGGATAGCCTGTATCCGGCAAAGCAATTCGTCTTCATCAAAGGGCTTGAGCACATAGTCGTCAGCGCCTAAATGGAAGCCCTTCAGGCGATCCGCCTTTAGAGAGCGGGCGGTCAGGAAGATCAGCGGAATATCCGCATCTATGTGGCGGATTTGCTCCGCCAGGCTAAAACCATCCAGCTGTGGCAGCATCACATCCAGCAGGCACAGATCATAAGCCTGAAGTCGAAAGGCATGGAGAGCCTCAGCGCCATCTTTGCATAGAGTCACTTCAAAACCCTCAGACATGAGAAAAGATTCTAACAGGAACGCAAGATTGCCGTCATCTTCTACCAGGAAAATATGCTGTTTGTCTTTCATGTTTTTTGAGGTGTAGTTTTTGGAAAAAACAGGCTAAACAGGCTGCCCACGCCTTCTTTGCTGCTGAGGCGGATATAACCGCCATGTGCCTCGACCACCATGCGCGCATAGGGCAAACCCAACCCAAAGCCACGTTTTTCATGTACAACATTTCCTTCTACCCGAAAATATTTTTTGAAAACATGCTTCATCTCTTCAGCTGACATGCCCCGGCCTTTGTCTTTAACAGAAACCACTACATGTCTACCCTGCTCAATCGCAGTCAGCCTGATCCGGGGTTTTTCATCCGAGTATTTGATGGCATTTTCCAATAAGTTGATGAATACCTGCTTCAGGTGAAAGGCGTCTGCCTGTATTGGTGGAAGACTGGCGGGAATATCTGTTTTCAACTCGCCTTCTTTATCCTGAAGGGCAAGTCCGATGCTATCAGAGGCCTCTTGCAGGATCTTGTGCAAATCTACCTGCTCAAATGTCAGGGGCTGTTCTCCCCGCTCCATGCGGGCAAAGTCCAGCACACGATCGACTTGCTCGATCAGGCGGTGGTTTTCTTCTTTTATTACGCTTAAGAAGCGCTGCTCCTGTGCAGACTTCTCCTGTTTTTCGCTTTTCGAAAGCATGCTGCTTGCGAGTTTGATGTTGCTTAAGGGCGTGCGAAACTCATGCGCGAGGTGGTTGAAAAAGGCCACATTGTGGGCGGCAAGGCGCTTGTGCCTCCAGGCGGTGAGGATGGTCAGGATAAAGCAAAGCGAAATAAACAAAATCAAAACCACGGAAGATCCCAGCATAAAGCCGATCTGTCCCAGGATGATTTGACTTTTTTCAGGAAAAAAAAGCTCAAGCTGAATATTGGAGGCCGTGCCCACCTCACAGGAATAAGTGGGCATGGACGGTTGGGTCCAACGTCCCAGGCTGGGCATGGGTGCCCGCTGGATCAATCTGTATTCAAATTCGGAAGGAAGGCCATAGCGCCTGATGGCATTTTCAAGCATCTCAAGCAATACGGCCTCTTCGGGCATATTGGAAAGAAATGTTCCAAATTTTAAGCCTTTGGGGCTTTCTGCGGGCATGCAGCTGACTGAACTGGGCATGCAACTGGCTGAGCCGGGCATACAACTCAACGGATTTTCCTCCAACTGCCCTACGGCATAACAAAGTGCCAGGCTCACACGGTGGTCAAATTGCTCCTCCCGAAGTCGTTTGCCTTCCAAAATCCAGTTCACCTGGAAGGCAGTCAGCACGATCAGTGCAAAGGCTGAAATGGCGACTATCGTCAGTATATAATTTTGTTTCACAACGAAAATTACGCAATTCTTTACTTCAGGAGGTTAAAGTTTAACAAGTTGTTAACGACCTGACCCTATTCATAGCAATACATTCAAATTAGCTTCCATGGTATGACAAAATCTAGTTTTAATTCTGCCAAAAGTCAATGTACTTTTCAAGCGAATATTCGCTAATTGCGCGAAATATTACTTTCTTTGCGGCCTCAAACAACCGTGATACCTTATGACCATCACACAAACCCCAAAAACTTCTCAAAATCAACAAGACATGAGTTTTGATCTGAAAAAGTACGGTATTAATGTGGAGAAAATTCACAGAAACGAAAGTGTTCCTAATCTGTATGAAATCGGCCTTGTATCCGAAAAAGGTACTGCCATGTCAGATGTCGGCGCGCTGTTGGTGTTCTCTGGTGAGAAAACCGGACGTAGCCCAAAAGACAAACGTATAGTAGCTCATCCTGAGTCCAGCCGCTACATCGACTGGGGCAATGTGAATATCGGATTGGACGAGCATATTTTCATGATCAACCGGGAGCGTTCTATTGACTTCCTCAATACCCGTGAGCGCGTATTCGTCGTGGATGCCTTTGCCGGATGGGATCCCAAATACCGCATCAAAGTGCGCGTGATCTGTACCCGTGCCTATCATGCACTATTCATGCAAAACATGCTCATCATGCCTACGGCAGAGGAGCTCGCCAACTTTGGCGAACCAGACTACACCATTTTCAATGGTGGCGCTTTCCCCGCCAACCGCTACACCTCCAAGATGACTTCCAAGACCAGCATCGACCTGGACCTGGAGCGTCAGGAGATTGTGATTTTGGGTACGGAGTACGCCGGTGAGATGAAAAAAGGCATCTTCTCGGTCATGAACTACCTCATGCCTCACAAAAATGTATTGCCTATGCACTGCTCAGCGAATGTAGGCGAAGCAGGAGATGTAAGTTTGCTTTTTGGTCTTTCAGGAACAGGAAAAACCACTTTGAGTGCTGACCCCCAGCGCAAGCTGATCGGTGATGATGAGCACTGCTGGACAGATGATGGCGTTTTCAATATTGAAGGAGGTTGCTATGCCAAAGCAATTGACCTGAGCGCTGAGAAGGAGCCGGATATTTTCAAAGCGATTCGCTTTGGTACGGTTCTCGAAAATGTCGGCTTCGACAAAGCCACTGGCAAAGTTGACTATACCGATGTTTCCATCACCGAAAATACACGTGCCTCCTACCCTATTCACTTCATCGAAAATGTGCAGATTCCTTGTGTGGCAGGTCATGCCAGGAACATCATTTTCCTGACTTGTGATGCTTTTGGGGTATTGCCACCTGTCAGCCGTCTGACTCCTGAGCAGGCCAGCTATCACTTTATCTCTGGCTATACCGCCAAGGTTGCCGGCACAGAGATGGGCGTTACAGAGCCACAGGCTACTTTCTCCGCCAACTTTGGCGCAGCATTTATGATGTGGCACCCCAACAAATACGCCGAGTTGCTCTCCGAAAAAATGAAGAAACACGGTGCCAAAGCATGGTTGGTCAATACAGGATGGACAGGCGGTGCTTATGGCACAGGCTCACGTATCAAACTGAAATTTACCCGCGCCATCATAGACGCTATCCATAATGGCGATTTTGATAATGTCGAGACCATCGTAGAACCTCGTTTCGGTCTGGAGATTCCAACTTCATGCCCCGATGTTCCCGCTGAGGTTTTGGTTCCCCAAAACACCTGGTCAGACAAAGCCAGCTTTGATGCTACACTCGAAAAACTGGTGAAGCTTTTCCAGAAAAACTTTACCCAGTTTGAGCAGGGCGTAAATGATGAGATAGTGGCTGCAGGGCCTAAGTAGAGTTGAGAGGCGAGAGGCGAGAGGCGAGAGGCGAGAATAGAGACGGGAGACAAGAGCGTTTTGTTCTATGTCTTCCGTCTTTTATATTTAGGCCTTATTTCCTATCTCTGTTCTCTGTTCTCTGTTCTCTGTTCTCTGTTCTATACTCTCTACTCTCCCCCCATGATCTACGAATTTAAAGGATTCATCCCTGTCATCCACCCAACGGCCTTTGTGCATCCCCAGGCTGCGGTTACAGGCAATGTCATTATTGGCAAAGATGTGTACATCGGCCCGGGTGCCGCGATACGTGGAGATTGGGGTGGCATCATCATCGAAGATGGCTGCAATGTGCAGGAAAACTGCACCATTCACATGTTTCCGGGAGTTACGGTTTTGCTGAAGGAAGCGGCCCATATAGGGCATGGAGCGATCATACACGGCGCGACCATCGGTCGCAATGTGCTCATCGGCATGAATGCCGTGGTGATGGATGATGCCGTGATCGAGGACGAGTCTATCGTTGGGGCTTTGAGTTTTGTGAAGGCGGGCATGCGATTCCCGAAGCGAAGTATCATTGCCGGAAATCCGGCAAAAGTCGTCAGAGAAGTAAGCGATGAAATGATCGCGTGGAAGACCCAGGGTACCCAATTGTACCAAAGCCTCCCACGCGATTTATATAACAGTTTAAAGGAAGTTGAACCTTTAAGAGAGATTCCAGCAGACAGGCCCTCGCAAGAGCAACTCTACAAAATATGGAAATCAGAAAATAAATAATCCTCTCATCCTCTCATCAATAATAACAATGTCTCCTAACCCGGGTCAGGTGCTTTGCCAATCGAACAACCTGGCAGCTATAGCCAAACTCGTTGTCATACCAACAGTATACCACTACATTTTTTCCGTCTACTGACACGATGGTCGAAGGTGCATCTACAACCAATGCGCTCGGCATACCGACAGCGTCGCTGGAAACGTATTCCGGATCGCTGGAATAATGGATTTGCTCCACCAGCTCTCCATGAAGCGCAGCTTCACGCAGGATCTCATTCAGTTTTTCGACTGTTGTCGCGTTTTTCAGGCTTAGGTTAAGAATAGCCATCGAAACGTTAGGGGTCGGTACGCGGATGGCGTTACCTGTCAATACACCCTTCAATTCAGGAAGTACTTTCTCCACTGCTGAAGCTGCACCGGTGGATGTCAAAACCATGTTGAGGGGCGCACCTCTGCCCCTGCGTGGCTTCTTGTGGAAGTTGTCGATCAGGTTCTGGTCGTTGGTGTAGGAGTGAATGGTTTCCACATGGCCTTTGTCCAATCCCAATTTTTCATTCAGCACTTTCAAAACAGGCACAATCGCATTGGTGGTGCATGAAGCAGCACTATAAATGCTTTCCTGGTCGAGGTCAAAAGATTCGTGGTTTACCCCATAAACGATATTAGGGACATCGCCTTTGCCGGGAGCTGTCAGCAATACTTTGCTGGCACCGGGACGCAGGTGCTTGCTCAATGCTGAGCGATCGCGCCATACGCCTGTGTTGTCGATCACCAGGGCATCCTCTATGCCATAGGCTGTATAATCAACGTCTTCAGGATTTTTAGCATAAATCATCTGAATCCGGTTGCCATTGATGATCAACTCTGATCCATCTTCATTCACATCTATTTTCCCAGGAAAATCTCCATGAACAGAGTCAGATTGCATCAAAGATGCACGTTTGAGGCTTTCCTCATATTGATCCGCCAATTGAGGGCGGATAACAATCGCCTTGAGGCGAAGCTGCTCGCCCTTGGCTGTCATCGAGACGATGCGTCTCGCCACCAATCTGCCGATACGGCCCAGGCCATATAGAACAACATCTTTGTGTTCTTCATTTTTGGGCGCAGCGCCAAGAATTGATTTTAATTGGATTTTAAGGAAATCTGAAATCGGCTCTTTTTTACCGCCTTCTATCCATTCCAATCCCAGGTGACCGATATCTACTCTGCAAGGAGCGAGACCTTCCATTTGCTGGAGCGCGCTTGCAACTGCCAGGCTGGTTTCTACCCCAAGAGGGTGAGTTGAATAATTTTGGGCAAACTTATGGATATTCAACAAGGTACTCGGACGAGAATCATATACTTCTCTGCGAAACAGAATCAACTCTATAGAGCGATTAAAGCGGAGCTCACCGGTAATGCGCAGGAGCTCTAGCGCCGTTTTTTCCTGTTCGCGCCAATCGTTGAGAGAGGCATCAACTTGATTTCTAATAGACATTGTACATCGTTTTTAAAGTGGCTAGCGAAAATTCGCCGCAAAAAAACAATTATTATTTTACAATGCCAAAGGAGATACCATTTTTTGGATCAATCGCCCTGATATATCACTCCCGTATTGGGTGTTTCCTTTACCTCCAGTTTGGAAAGTTGGGGAAGCTTGGGCTTGATCTGATCCCAAAGCCAGATGGCTATGTTCTCCGCGGTGGGGTTTTCCAGGCCAGGAATATCATTCAGGAGAAAATGATCCAATCGCTCCTCCAACGGCAGCCAGACATCTTTGATGTCTGCAAAATCTACCACCCAACCCGAAAAGGGATCTATCTCCGACTGGACAAAAATCTTGACATAATAGGTATGTCCGTGCATACGCGCACATTTATGATCCGCTGGCACATTGGGCAAAAAGTGCGCACAGTCCATGGAAAACTCTTTATAAATTTCTGCTGAAGGCATGAAAATGAAGATGGTTTATTGGTTTGTTCGTTTGTTGGTTGGTACGAAGGCGCAAAGGTCGCGCATCATCCGCTCATCTGCAAATCCGCTCATCCGCTCATCTGCTAATCTTCCCCCTTCTCCCAAAGAGAAGTATTCCCACTCACAAATATCATTTCACAAGCCTTCACTTCCCCATTTTCCCTGATAAAGTGAAATTTGGGTAATTCTGAAGGAAATTGGATGGGGCTGTCAAAGACGAAATAACCATCTGATGTGGCAAATAAAGGCACAAAATCATCCCGCATGGCGGGATTTCGGTAATACAACCTCCCTTCCCAGGTGCGAATTTCCCGCCCTTCATAATTTCCTGCAAAAGCTTGCAGGGAATCTAGCGGAATCCCTGCCTGAAAAAGCTTGAGCTTTTGCACTTCTATGAGCTGAAGGCGCTCATATTCAAGGTTTTCTACTTCCGATGAGCCCTGCTCCAGGGCCATGAGGTAGGCTTTTTCCAAAGCTAAATCCTCCTCGCATGCCACATCAGGGGATACCCCTTTCCCTTCCCAATTGCTGCCGGTGATGGGATTGATGGCTTTGCCGATGGGGATCATCACGCGGAAATTCTGCGGCAGGGCAAAGCTTTGGGCGGGATTGGCACCGCCCAGGGTCCTCTGGCCTACAAGCGTTGCGCGCTTGAGTTGCTGGAAGTCATAGGCCATGGCCTCGGCGGCGGAGCCTGTTTTGGCTCCGATCAGGAGATAAAGTGGCATGCCCGGAAGGCGGGTACCGGGAAGCTTTTTTTGAATCTTCAGCTGCTGAGTATGCCTGGAGGAGCGAAAGTAGATGCTGCTGAGGGCGGCTTTGCTCTTTTTATCGAAAAAGAAACTGGCAATATTTTCATACATCTCCGGCGAGCCGCCGGTATTCTCGCGCAGATCAATCAGCAGCGCGTCTGCATGCCGCACCAAAGAAAAAGCCGCCGCAGCGGATTTTAGGCCTTCTTCCCAGCTCGAAAAATCGTCAAAACGCACATAGCCGATATTGCCGCGCAGGCTTTCTGCTTTTACAAAACCAAAGTTTTGCTCTTTGTCAAAGCTATAATAATAGCGGTCTGTCTCCTTGCTGCTTTCATTTGAAAAAACATCCAAAACAGAACTGCCGGCATACACCTTCAGGTGGAAATCATGGCAGATTGCCTGCAAATCAGCCGTCAGGCTGTCGGCAAAGGCTTCCGGATCGGTGATCCGGCTGTAGGCGCTTTCGCGGTATTTTTTCTCTATAAAATCAGACATCGCTTCGCCCAACTCCTCCTCCACATATTCCGCCCGCAGAAGCCGGCCGACTTCCCCGACTATTTCCCTCTTATCCTGGGTAGAAAGCTTTTCCTGTGCTTGCAGGCAAGGCAGAAAAAACACCATCACACAAGCTCCCAGGAGGCTTTTCCATTCAGGAAATATCGTCCAATATTTCATTTGCATAGCTGTTGTACAGATTTTTTTTGTCAAAAAGGGCTTTTGCCCGATCAAAGATTTGAGTTTTCTCCTCATGCCTTTTTTCCCCCACCACACCCAACACTTTTTCCGTGAAATCAGACAAATCCCCCGCACAGCATTTTCCCCAGCTTTCTTTCTCCAAAAGCTTTTCCAACTCTCCTCCCCTAAGATTGGAAATAATGGGCAATCCATAATTCAGGTAACTGAACAGCTTATTGGGCAAACGACTAAATAGAGATAACTCATTGATTACCAGTCCTATATTAGCTTTCAATAGAAGTAACTGTTTTTCTTCTTCTGAAACATCATGATGGTAAGAAATACGATCTGTATCTTTTTTACCACAAAAATGTCTGGAGCGCCCTACCAGCATCAGAACGTAATGAGAAGGGAGTTTTTCAAATGCCTGAAGCAAAGCCGGCAAAAAAGGAAGCTGGTCAGAGCCCGCCAGAAAAATCAGGCGGATTTTTTCAGAATCGGCCTGGAAGGCAGGGGGAATTTTTTCAGGAAAATGTGCTCCCAGAGGAAAACATTTTCCCTTTTCTTCTGCATTCAGGCTCTTCAGATAATCTTCGCTCACAGCAAAAACGCGCTTGGCGCGTTCCAAAACGCCCCCTCTCCGGGCCTTCCAGGCCCTCAACAGCCAGCCGCTCAAAAAGGCTGGCACCTTTGCTTCAAAGGCCTCCGGCCAAAGGTCCTGCACATCCACAAAAAAGGGAATTCCCTTTTGCCGGGCCCATATACTGAGGCGCACATTCGCCTCTATGGGTGGAAAAGCGCTTATGATTGCATCATATTTTGCGTCTTCTTTTTTCAAAAAACGCATCAGATTTCGGGCAAAAATCCCATGGCTCCATAAGCGCTTCAGGCTTACATTTTTGTGGTAGGCGGGAGCACTGATATAATGGACGGAAAAAGGGTTTTTTCCCTGGGATTGAATTCTGGGCTTTTTGGAAAAATGTTCAAAAGATGAAGTCAGGTAGGTCAGTTTCACGCCTTTTTTGACCAAAGCCTCCGCCAGTATCGGATAGCGAATCAACTCCCTCCCCTCCCCTGGTAGGGGATCAAAGGCAGAAACCATAAGGATAGAAATCTGTGTCATCCGTTTCTGGGCTATTTTTTCAACTTTTCCCTCTCTTCAATCAGGGCCTTCACTTTGGCGATTTTGCCTCCGCGCAGGTAGAGAAAGGTGAAAAAAGTAAATAGCCCCAGTGGATATAGGCTAAAAAGGATGAGGTAGTTGGTCTGCCACTCGGGAATAAGGATAAACAAAAGGATGCCAATCCCTCCCGAAACAATGGAGATCATCCCTAATGCCACAGGTATGAGGCTCTCGGGAATGCCCACATGGGCAAGGTGGTGGGTAAGATGGTCCCGGCCTCCCACGAAAGGAGATTTTCCTTTGGAAAGGCGCGAAATGGTCACAAAGGTGGTGTCCATGATGGGCACAATGAATACGATCAGAGGAATCAATCCTCTGCGGATATAGGAAATATTGTCGGGGGCGGTTTGTATATTCCAAAAGAAAATGATGCCAAAAAAGGCCAGAACCAGGCCTATAAACATGCTTCCGGTATCTCCCATATACACACGGGCGGGTTTCCAGTTGAGGAAAAGAAATCCAATAAACCCGCCGCAAATAGCGGTCAGAAGGAAAAATAAATTTGAAGTGCCTTCGTCCCAGATCACTTTGGCCATGGTCACGGTGAGGATGGACAAAGCTGTGGTCGAAGTGACCGCATCCATATTGTCGAGCATATTGAGGCTGTTCATCAGCCCTACGACCCAAAAGATGGTCAGCATGGCGTCGAGGGACCATATTTCGAAGAAATGAATGCGCACATCGAAGGCCAGGAGAATAAAGCCACAGGCCAATTGGCCTAAAAATTTCAGGCGGGGGTTGATCCCAAAAGCATCATCGGCAAGGCCGATGAAAAAAGCGAGCGTACCGCTCAGGAGCAGCGCCAACACTTTGTTGGGAGAGAGGAGCATCTCAGGATGGGTGACCATCACAACTATGGCTCCGACCAGGAAGGTGATATAAAAGGAGAACCCTCCAATGGTGGGTTTGCTTGTGCTGGCCCAGCGGACAAGCTTGTCCTGGCCCTGGCGGCTTTGCACACCGAAATTGCGGGAATACCGCATCAGGAAAATGGTGAGCAGGTAGGAAAAACCACAGGCTCCAAGCAATATAAAGGCGCTTTGCATCTGGATTTAGGAGAAGTTTTGTTAAGCGGCAAATATAGCCATTTCATCAAAATAACAACTCATTAACAAGTCAATAACAGTCGACTAACAAGTTCGTACCTCATTCCCGCTTACTTTTGAAGGGTTGTTCAATCAATTTTCACTTTAAATCTTTAAATGCCATTACTTATGAAAAATCTTTTGATCAAAAGCATCATGCTCAGCATGCTACTCCTTGTTGGTTTTGCCATGGCCACCAATCCTCCTGTCAAAAAGGAAAAAGCCAAAACAGAAGTGAGCTGCTCACAGCAAGCCAGCACGGCCACAGCCCATGCAACCACCCCTGCCAACCTCCCCAGTTGGTGCAATCCTGCCGACTGCAATCCCGCCAACTGCAAGCCTGCAGATTGTAAGCCTTCGGATTGCAAAATCACCAACTGCATGAAGCCTTCAACTGCCTGCCAGTCTAAGGGGCAGGAGCAGTAGAGAAAACATGGAACACCCCTTGTCCGGGACATGGGGTGTTTCACTCCAAATAAAGAGCTTCAAAAAATTTGCACAAAATCTAATTTTATTGGTATCTTTGAAAAAAGATACCGCAATGCAAACGCAATATTTTATCAAACAACTGGAAAATCTGCTTTCCAAAAACGAAATAGAGTTAAGTATCTCCTTGCTCCGAAAATTCACAAAATTTTGCAATCAAGCCCTGTATGCCCGTATTGTTAAGCTTTCGGCTGTGCAGCAGCATTTTAAAAAGATTGAATTCAACAGCCATATCACACCGAGCGAACGCATTCGCTTTCAGCATGCCGCAACCCGCGAATTGCTAGAAATATTAGCCCATCTCGAAAATTCACTCCCCATTCACCTCCCGCAAGAGCTGGCAGAACTTGCCCAGCATCTCCTGGGTGCCATCCAGGGCAGAGAAAACAGAGAGCATGCAGCATCTTTTGCAAGTGAAGAAAAAATAGAAGAGGCAAAGGCTGTTCAGCTTCCGGCTGTTCTGGAAGCGATCCCGGCAGGCAGGCCGATTCGCCTGAGTGTGGCAGGCATGTTTGGCTATGCCCTGATATTGTTCATTCTTGGAGCGATAGCTCCGGGCATCCATTTGCTGAGTCAGCAATGGGGAGCGGAAGAGCTCTCGCTTTTCGAGACGCATATCAGCCAGGAAGAAATCGCAGATTTAGCCCTCTATTATGACCTGACGGAAATCGAAGCGCCCAACCATCACCTGAGCTTCGATCAGGCAGTTTTGGCCTATTGGCAGGGCCGCATGGCAGAGGGCATGGAGGCCCAAAAGCTGGAAACAGCTTTTGCCACATTCAAAGCAGTTATTCAACAAGCCCAGGAAGAGAAAAGGGAAATACTCACCCACCAGGACCTGTATATGCTGGCCCGATCGCAAATAGATAAGGGCTTGTATAGCCAGAGGTCATCGAATTAATAAGATGAGGCTATCCTACGGTATTTCTCATTTTCTGGTATGATCTTGGCAACTCAGGATGAGATATACGGATTAACATCCCTGAAAAGCAGTTTGCCATTGGGCCGCCTATTTTGTTGCTTCCTCTTGCTCGGTTTATGCTTTTGTTTGTGGACAAATGCGCAGACAGTCGATGGTTATTCATCTTCTGACATTTTTTATTTGCCTAAAATCAGTACCCATCAGGCACTTCCCGGCACAGATTTTTTTGTGGAAATTGCCAACCGAAAACGAGTCCCTCCGCCACAGGCGGAATACCCGGACTATATCAGCAGGCTGAAAGCCCTCGCCAACCAGGCAAAAAAAGAAACACCTTTTTCACCATCCATCTCTTCGAGAGAGCTGGCACCCTCTCCTGAGATGCTTGCCGGGTTTCACGGCAATGACTACAATGGTGCCCATCCGAACGACAACCACATTGCCATTTCGACCTCTGGCAAAATCGTCAGCCTGACCAACAGCCAAATATGTGTCTACGCCACAGATGGAGCTTTATTGAAAAAAAGCTCCTTACAGGCATTTGCCGATACCATCGGCACAGGCGCCAGCAAATATGACCCCCGGGTCCTCTACCATCCGCAGGCGGATCGTTTTGTGGTGATTTTCCTCAGCGGAAGAAATTCCGTGAATTCAAGGCTGGTCCTGGCCTTTTCGGCCACAGCAGCGCCAGAAGGTGCCTGGCACCTCTATAGCCTTCCGGGCAATATGCCCGGCCTGGGGGCAGCCGTCTATGCGGATTATCCGCAAATTGGCTTCTCTGCCTCGGAGCTGTTTATCAGCCTGAATCTTTTTGGCGACAATGACGATTTATTTGGCGCAGGCATCTGGCAAATAGCGGCAGATAAAGGTTTTGCCGGCGATAGCCTTTTGCTGAAAACGCATAGCCTTCCCGGAAAGCACTCGCTTTGCCCGATCACAAGCATGGCGCAGCCATCAGCAGATAATTTTTATTTCATCAGAAAAAGCCAGCTTCAACATGCCGATGATTTCACTTTTTATGAAATCCGAACGCCTTTGTCCAATGGTGGCCTGATGGCCAGCCCTGTCACACTGGGCGCCGGGACAAATTATTATTTGTCTCCCGACAACAGCCAGAAGGGCAGTTTGCAACTGCTCAACAATGGTGACAGCCGCCTGCAGGCGGCTTATCGGATAGATAGCAGTTGCTATTTTGTCCTGAGTACACGGGCTCAAAATCGCCCTGCGATTTACCTGGGGCAGCTAAAGCTGCACCCCAATGGACTCAGCCAATCACAGCTTACGGCTTCCGTTATCGCCCATGACAGCCTGGAGCTTGCCTTTCCCAATTTGACTTATGCGGGCTACTGCTCAGCTAGCGGAAAGCATGCCCATGCCATCACTTTCAACTACTCCTCCCCTTTTCACTACCCTGGCAATGGCCTGGTCTATGTGGACACCAGTGGGCGGGTAAGTGATTTTTCCCTCAATCAGCAAAGCCATGGTCCCACTGGCACAGGAGATATAAACCAGCCTTTTCGCTGGGGAGACTATACGGGCATAGCCAGCAGATGGCCGGGAGAGATCTGGACCTCAGGCTATTACATCCGTTCTGACGGGCTTAATAGCAGTTGGCTTTCTCAAATAAAGGTAGGAAACAATCCCCTGCTCAATCTGCATGAAACACAGCAAGACAGGGACATTCCCTTTCTCCTGTATCCCAATCCGGCAAAAGATCGCTTCCAGCTACAAGTCAACATTGAAAAAGCTGATGTGTACCATGTCCGGCTTCTCAACCTGCAAGGCCGGCAAGTGGCTCAGCTCTTCCATGACAAACTTTGGCCCGGAAAGGCGGAACTCCGTTTTGACACCTATATGCTACAGCCAGGCGTTTATTTTGTGGAAATCAGGGGAAATGAATTTAGGGGACTCCAAAAACTGCTGGTTTTTTGAGGCTTAGGCTTCCTCATTTCCGATCTTCCAAATTTTCAAATTGGATTTGAGTTTTTCCCACTTGACGCGATTCATCGCGCTGCGCTTCGTCAGTTTTTTAAACTGACGTTCTTCTACTTCTTCCCAATCCTCAAGCTGAAAGCTTGAGACAAAGGAAAGCGGCTTGAAAGTCTCGCCTTCAGGCGAGGAGAAGCGGTTCCAGGGGCATACCTCCTGGCAGATGTCACAGCCATAAAACCAGCCTTCCATCTGGCTGTTAAATTCGGGAGGTGTTTCCTCCCGCAATTCAATGGTCAGATAAGAAATGCATTTATTGCTATCCATCTGATAGGGCTGCAATGCATCGGTGGGACAATGGTCTATGCATCGGGTACAGGTACCACAGTAGTCCTTGATGGGGCCATCGTAGCTGAGGTCGAGATCAATGATGATCTCTCCGATGAAGAAAAAGGAACCCTTTTTGGGGTTGATGAGGTTGGTGTTTTTGCCAATCCATCCCAGGCCGCTTCGCCTGGCCCAGTGCTTGTCCAGCACAGGTGCTGAATCGGTAAAAATCCTGCCGGGAACTTCCGTTCCCACTTCCTCTTGAATAAATTCAAATAAGCGATACAGCTTGTTTTTCAGGACTTTGTGATAATCTTCGCCCCAGGCGTAGATGGAGATCTTGGGAGAGCCTTCCGGCTGCTTCCAATCCGCCTGCGGATAGTAGTTGTGGATCACGCTGATCACAGACTTTGCCCCCTCCACAAGCAATCGCGGATCTACTCTTTTTTCAAAATGATTTTCCATCCACTGCATACTGCCATGCCTCCCCTCTTTGAGCCACTGATCGAGATCACGGGCTTCTTTTTCCATAAATTCCGCACGGGAAATCCCCACCAAATCAAAGCCTAATGCAGTTCCTTGCGCTTTTATTCGTTCCGATAATATATTTTTGTCTATCATTCTGCTTCCTCTTTCTCTACAAAGATGCCATGAAAAAACTATTTCTTCTTATCCTCTGTCTCTCCTTTTCTGCAATAAGTCTGTGCCAGGAACTAAGTCCCTATGATTTTCCTCCCGGAAAAGAAGGCCTAAAGGCTCTGGGAGACTACCTGGTGCAGGCAGATATACAGGAAAGGCAAAGACTTACCTATGAGCTTCTTCCCAAAAAGGGAGAGTATAAGGCAGTATTTCAGGAAGATGTGATAAAGAAACTCCAACGCTACCACAAGCGGTGGTACCGATCTGTCAGCCCCACGATTGGTCCTCGCTATGAGCTACAGGACAAAATTATCTGCCAGCAAACCCAAAAATCCGAAATTCTTGAAAGGAAAGGCGAGGCTGTACATTTCCCCGGAGGTTATCTGGAAATAGCAGATTGGTTGCTGTCAGATGTTTCCTTTTATCGTTTGCAGTTTGTGGAAAATGGTGCAAGGGTTGGTGAAAGTTTTGATGTCTTTGTCTATTTGGACGATCATTGGCGGGTTTTCCCCCATCCTTATAAAGCGAAAAATCCCTAAATCCATAGGAATCACAATTTCGGCCAACAATTTTCGTCAAATTTGAATGTATATTTGATCTTTTAATATTTTGTGAATGAACATAATAGCAGACAAAATGAAGTGGAAGTTATTTGTTTTGACGTGTTTTCTATGGGCACCCGCTGCCTTTTGGGCCCAGGATGTGCAGATTGCTTTTGAGGAATACGACCTTCCCAATGGCATGCATGTCATTTTCCATGAGGACCATAGCGCGCCCATCACTGTGATCAGCATGTTGTACCATGTTGGGTCAAAAAATGAGGATCCTGAACGCACGGGCTTCGCCCACTTTTTCGAACATCTTATGTTCGAGGGTTCGGAGCATATTGCCCGCGGGCAATTTGACAAAATAGTCAATGGCTCCGGTGGCTACTCCAATGCTTTTACCACCAAAGACCAAACCTATTATTTTAATCTTTTCCCTTCCAACCACCTCGAATTGGGGCTATGGCTGGAGTCAGAGCGGCTTTTGCATGCCAAAATTGACGAAAAAGGCGTGGCCACCCAGCGGGAAGTAGTCAAGGAGGAAAGGCGCATGCGCTACGAAAGCCGCCCCTATGGCACCGCCATAGAAGAGCTTTCCAAACGGGCTTTCACCCAGCATCCTTACAGATGGGAGCCCATCGGCTCAGCCCAATACATCGACCAGGCAAGCCTGGAGGAGTTCATGAAGTTTTACAAAACTTTTTATGTCCCGGAAAATGTCACGATGACCATCGTGGGTGACTTTGAACCCGCAAAAACGAAAAAACTGATCGCTCAATATTTTGGGGACATCCCCAGGGGTGGCAAAACCATCCCCCGGCCTTCGGCCGATGAGCCCTTTCGCTCCCGCGAAGTAAGAGATACCGTGCTGGATAATATCCAGCTGCCGGGCGTTTTCATGTCCTACCGCTGTCCGGGGATCGGTACCAAAGATTATTATGCCCTGGAAATGATTTCCAATTTGCTCGACGGAGGCGAAAGTTCACGCTTTTCCGCAGAAATCATCAACAAGCAGCAAAAAGCCATACAGGCATCCTGCTTTTTCCGGTCCAATGAAGGCCCCAGCCAGATGCTGATTTTTACCATCGCAAGCAATGGAACCAAGGCCTACGAATTGGAAGTGGCTGTAAATGAGGAGCTTGAAAAGATCAGGGAAAATCTGATCTCGGAGCGAGAGTACCAAAAACTGCTCAATCAGATTGAAAATGATTTCATTTCTTCCAAAGGTTCTTTGGAGGGCCTGGCCCAAAGTCTGCCTTATTACAAGGTATTTATGGGAAATACCAACCTCATCAATACCGAATTGAGCAACTACCGCGCAGTGAGCAGGGAAGATTTGCAGGCTGTAGCCAAAAAGTATTTAACCCGTGAAAACCGGGTTGTTTTGTACTATTTACCTAAATAAGATCCCGGAAATGCATACCTATAAATTTCTCTTTATCCTCCTTTCCTTTTGTTTTTTCACAACGGTCCAGGGGCAGTTGGACAGAAGTAAAATGCCCGAGCCGGGCCCTGCGCCCGAAGTGCGGCTGGGCGAGCCACAGACTTTTCGTCTGGATAACGGCCTTCAGGTTTTTGTGGTCGAAAACCACAAACTTCCCCGTGTGAGCTTCACCCTTTTTGTCGACAATGACCCTGTTTTCGAAAAAAACAAGGCTGGTTATCTCTCCGCAGTTGGGGAGCTGATGCGCCGGGGAACGGCTAGCCGCAACAAGGAAGAGATCGACGAAGCCGTTGACTTTATAGGCGCAAGCCTTTATACGAGTTCCAATAGCATCTATGGTTCTTGCCTCAGCAAGCATAATGATTCCCTCTTTATGCTGATGTCAGAGATTATCCTGACGCCCAATTTTAACCAGGAAGAGCTGGATAAAATCAAGAATCAAAACCTTTCTCAAATCAAGGTTCGAAATGCCAATCCCAACGCCATTTCGCGCATCCTCAGCAATAAACTGATCTATGGAGAGACTCATCCCTATGGAGAATTTGAATCGGAAAAAAGCTGGCAAAATATCCAATTGGAAGATTGCAGAAATCACTTTCTGACTTATTTCAGGCCTTCCAATGCCTATCTGGTAGTCGTGGGAGATATGGCTTTTGAGGAAGTGAAAAAGAAAGCCAATCAATATTTTGGGCCATGGAAAAAGAAGGATATTCCTTCTCATAGCTATGAAATGCCTTCGGCTCCCGATATGCCCCAGGTGGCCCTGGTGGACTTTCCGAATGCTGTGCAATCGGTGATTGTGGTGGGCTATCCCATTGACCTGAAGCCTGGAGCGGAAGATGCCTTTGCAGTGCTCCTGGCCAATATGATATTGGGAGACGGGTCCACCGGACGTTTGTTCAGCAACCTCCGCGAGGAGCATGGCTGGACCTATGGTGCCTATTCCTCCATTGACAATGACAAATGGGTGGGATCATTTACCGCTTCAGCTTCTGTCCGCAATGCGGTCACAGATAGCGCCATCACCGAAATCCTTCATGAGATGAAGAGAATAAGAAACGAGCTCATCACGGAGGAAGAACTCCGCCTCGCCAAAAACAACATGATAGGCGAATTTATCCGCAGCCTGGAAGATCCCCAGACGATTGCTCGTTTTGCTTTGAGGGTTGAGAGGTTTGGCCTGCCAAAAGACTATTATAAAAATTACCTCAAGCATATTGAGGCGGTGAGCATAGAAGATGTCCAGGCGGCCGCGAAAAAATACATTCGCCCCGATCAGGCACATATCATCGTTGTGGGCAAGGCAAGTGAAGTCGCTGAGAAGTTGAAGCCTCTAGGTGAATTGACTTACTATGACACCCAGGCACAAGCCTATAGACCTGATGAGAAGGGAATTCCTGAAGGCCTGACCGGAGCCAAAATCATCGAGCGTTACATCGCTGCAAGGGGGGGGAAACCGGCATTCGCAGAAATAAAAGACATCACCCGGGTATACACAGGAAAGGTCATGGACCAGGACCTCGAGCTACGTATTTACCAAAAGGTCCCCAATATGTATCTCCAGCAGATGGATGCCGGAGGCTTTTCGCAAAAAACCATCTTTGATGGCAAAAACGGGATGAAAAGCGATATGACGGGCAAGCAGGCCCTGGCTGGCAAGGAACTCGACCAGGTTAAATTGGAAGCGATCATCATGCCCTTGCAGGACCACCTCACAAATGGATTTGAGCTTAAATTGATGGGGGTTCAGGCTAATGGTAAGGGAGAAGACTTATATCAACTGGAAGTAAAGGACCGCCTTGGCAATACTTCAATACAGTACTTTGAAGCGAAAAGTGGTCTCCTGGTAAAAAAAGAAACAAGCGTCGAAACACCCGATGGGCAACACTTTACCCAAAGCACAGAAATACTCGCTTATCAGGATGTAAATGGGATAAAAATTCCTTCCAGAATCGTACAAACTGTTGGTCCTCAAAGAATTGAACTTACAGCATCTGAGTTAAAGATCAATAGTGGATTGAAAAAAGGTCTGTTTAAAATTGAAAAATGACTTGTGGAAAGCATGTGTATAAAAAACATGTGACTATTATCACCCTAACTTTCACCTAAAAGCTCAACCTTTTTTGGGCCTTTTTTATTAATATTGACTTAATAAGTCAATAACTTATACATGCAACCCTATCACATTTTGGTTTGTGAGCAGAATGCCGACCATGCCGAGCTTCTGGTCTACAATCTAAAAAAAGCGGGATACCATCCGACCGTTTTAGCTTCAGATGAGATACTCTCTCATGCTGCCCAAAGAAAACCGCATATGGTTATTCTGGGAAGTACCACGGATGACCAGGAAAAAAGGCGTATAGGAAAGGCTATCAAAGAGAACCCTAAGCTAGGGCATACCCTTGTACTTTGCCTGACTACCAATGACTTTAGCAACATCATCTCCTCCCCTTCTCAGTCTTTCATAGATGCATGTTTAATCCTGCCACAAAAGCCTAAGCAAATCATCAAAACCATCGGGAATTTGTTTACCCAATTCGCGACTCCTTTGATTCCTGTATTCAATTTAGATTCCTAAAACCTATTGGAAAAGATCGATGCCTCTGTTTCCTGTAATGCACTGCTTACAGGACAGAAACTTTTGCCGCCTTTTCGACAGAAAAGAGTTCCATCTCTTCTACTTTGCCTTTAAGCAAAAATTTCCCTTCGGAAAAAGGGATATAATCAGGGCTTAGCGCGGCATGTTCGCGCACAAATTCAGATATCAAAAAGTTGGTGGACAACTCATTGCATTTTTGTTGAATGCGCGCAGCTGTATTGATAACCGTGCCGTGGAAGGCAATTTCCTTTTTCAATTCGCCGACCTCTGCCACAATGATAGGCCCTCCATGCAAGCCCGCTTTAAACTGGGGCCTCACGCCATATTTTTCCTCATACCGATCCGCCTTGCTCTCAATGATTTGAAGCATGCCCACAAAGCAATGGATAGGCCTGGTATTTTTGCGTTTGCTTTTGCTCAATGGCCAGTACACCACCACTTCGTCCCCTACATATTGGTAAATGCGGCCATTGAACACATAAATAGGCTCCGAAATATCGCTGATGAAATCGCGGATAAACTCACTATAGATGCTGCTATTGAGGTGATCGGCAATGGTCGTAGAAGCTTTCAGGTCCACAAACATAAAAATATTAGTCTCCCAGGTGGGGTGAATGTATTTTCCTGTAATGAAATTGAACAAGCGTCCCCTTCCGATATATCTCCTGACCTGAAGGACACTGAGAGCTACAATGATTTCCATTGCATAAAACAACAATAACTGCAAAAACTCCTCTCCCCGGAGGGGTTGGAGCCAGCCATTGCCGGCATTATTCAGTTCGCTGAACAGGTTGATGCCTGCCAGTATGGCAAAAAGGAAATTGAATAGCCAAATGGTAAGTACGAGCAGCAAGGTCAGTATGCTCGTCCGGATAAGTAATGCCAGCCAAAAACGAAAGCGTTTGAAGGATCGCCTCAATACAAACTCATCCACAAAGCCTACCAGAGCACCTGGAAATATGGCGATCAGCAGTCGTTGATCCAGGTACAATACGATGCGTCCCTCATCAGAGATCGGCAATATCAGGATATGAATCAGGTAAAAAAACAACGTCAGTAGCTGGAAAAGCACTGCATATTGAAAAACTACTGTCAGCCGATATTTTGTCCCAGGCTTCATAAAGTAAAAAGCATTTGTATAAGGGGGCAAAGGTAAAAAGAAATAAGGGCATAAAGTTGTTAGACTTTATACCCTTATTTCATGTAGTTATCCTGAAAACTTTTCAGGAAAGTTTTTTGTATTAAAATACCTCTTTAGCCAGGACTTCTTCTTTCCCTTTTTTGATCAAATCCAAAGAAATTGGACTCGCCACAAAGATAGATGAATAGGTACCTATGATGATACCGATCATCAGTGCAAAGCTAAAACCGCGGATCACATCTCCACCAAAGATAAACAGGATCAATACTGTCAGGAAGGTGGTTACAGAAGTAATCAAAGTACGGCTGATCGTTTGGTCAATAGAGACGTTGTAAATCTCGCTGAGCGTAGCAGATTTCATTTCTCCAATATTCTCTCTGATACGGTCAAATACAACCACGGTATCGTTAATGGAGTAACCGATGATCGTAAGCAAGGCTGCAATGAACGCCTGGTCAATTTCGACATTGAATGGCAGATCAAACAAGCTCAAAATAGAAAATACACCCAATACCACAATCACGTCATGGAAGAGTGCAGCGATGGCGCCGGCACTATATTGCCACTTACGGAAACGGAGGAGGATATAGAAAAAGATGATGAGCAATGAGAAAATGATCGCATAAATAGCAGCACGCTGAATATCCTGCGCCAATGTAGGTCCAACCATAGAGGAACCCTCAATGTCAAATGTATTCTTATCGAAAGAGACACCCAGGCCTTCCTTCAACTTATTAATTACATCGTCTGTCGCATTCTCTTTACCTTCTTCCTGGCCGATGTCTCCTGCACGATAACTGGTTGTAATCTGCAGTTTGTTATCCCTCGAAAGAGTTTTTACAACAGGTGCCTGTCCCTCGAAAGCAGCCGTAAGGTCTGCACGGAAGGTTTCTATCTGCTGATCATCCAGGTTGATGGGCTTGCTATAGTTCTGATTGGCAGCATTTTCTGCAAATACTACAACAAACTGACGGCCTCCATTAAAATCGACACCGGTTTTGAAACCGATGAAGATAAAAGATAGAATAAAGGCTCCTAGCAATGCGCCTGAAAAGGTGTAAAAAGTCTTACGACGGTTCACCATATTCAACTTCATGCGGTCAAACAAACCTGTTGTGAAAGAGAAGCCAAAGCTCATAGATGTTTTGCCGCGGTTAGCATAGTTATCCATGATCAGGCGAGTGATAATCAAGGCAGAAATCAAAGAAGTAACGATACCGATCATCAATGAAACTGCAAAACCACGAATAGGACCCACACCAAATGCGTAGAGAACTACCCCTGTCAGGAAGGTGGTGATGTTGGCGTCCATTACAGAAGAGAAGGCATTGCTAAATCCAGATTTGATACTGGCTTTGAGCGTCTTGCCCCGGGCTTCTTCCTCACGGATACGTTCGAAAATCAGCACGTTGGCGTCCACCGCCATACCCACAGTCAGTACTACCGCAGCGATACCCGGCAGAGTAAACACAATGGTAAAGGCTGCAGAACAACCCAGGATGAACAACAAGTTGGCCAGCAGGGCCACATTGGCCACCAGACCCGCGCGGGCATAATAGAAGGCCATGAAAATCAGGGTAATGATAAATGCCCCCAGAAATGAAAGCAAACCACTGTTTACATTCGCTTCACCCAGGGTAGGACCGACTACGTCCTCAGACTCGATATTGGCACCTACAGGCAACTGACCCGCTTTCAATACGGTTGCAAGGTCTTTGGCCTCATCAATGGTAAAGCTACCACTGATACGAGAGCTACCTCCACGAATTTCCTCCTCCACAGTAGGATAGGAATAAACCTTACCATCCAGTGTGATAGCGACACTCTTGCCTACATTGGCAGCCGTGATGCGCGCCCAGTCTTTGGTACCACGCTGGTTCATGTCCATAGACACGACAGGCTGGTTACGCTGGTCAAAGTCCTGGCGGGCATTTGTGATCACTCCACCATCCAATGACGAACTGTCATTGCGCGGATTGGGACGCAGTGCCAACAGGGTGTAAACGCTTTCATTTCCTTCAAGTGCTTTGAAGGTCCATGCGAATTTCAGATCACTAGGAAGGAGCGGCTTGATACGCTCGTCTTTCAACATATTGTTGATACGAGAAGTATCTGTATCAGAAGCGTAGCCCATCACTGGCAGGTTGCCATTGATCTGGCCGGAGGGAGGCTGCAGGTAGCGAAAGAAAGGGTTTTCACTGCGATATTTATCCAAAGCCTCTCCATCTGAAAGCGCCTCTTCAGGCAGCGCGCTGCTTGTATCAGCAGTTGCTTCAGACAAACCGATGGTGCTGTCTTCAGCAGTGGTATCAATGCTAGCCAAGCTGGTGTCTGGCTCAACCGGATCTGCTCCATCTACAGAAGCTGTAGCAGTTGTATCTACTTCTTCAAGGGCTTTGAGGCCTTCGATTTCTTTCCATTTCTCATTGATCTCAATGAGGGTCCCCTGCATCTCAGCAATGGTATGTGTCTCCCAGAATTCAAGACGAGCAGTAGAACGCAACAGCTGGCGTACGCGCTCTGGCTCTCTTACGCCAGGAAGCTCCAGCAAAATCCGGCCTGTAACCTCCTGCTTCTGCAGGTTGGGAGATACCACACCAAACTGGTCAATACGCTTACGGATAATCTCAAATGTCCGGTCAATGGCATCCTCAGCTTCTGTATTGAGGATAGTTAATACCTCCTTGCGGCTGGTACTTGGGCTGATTCCTTTCGCACGGTTGTTGAAAATCGCACCAAAGTTGGCGTTTGGATCTATTTCATCCATTGCCTGAACAAAGAGCTCTACATAAGGAGTCTCATTGGTGGTGGCCAATTCATCGGCACGCACAAGCGCTGCCTTAAAATTGTCATCTCCGCGGGAAGTCCCGGCCATCTGCTTCAGCAGGTCCTTAATACTTACCTCCAGGGTAACAAACATCCCCCCTTGAAGGTCCAGACCGAGGGTGAAGGAGTTTTTAATGGCTTTGTTATAAGCTCCGGCTCTTTCCGGATCACCAAAATAATCCTGAATCATATTCAGGGTATCCTGACGCAACTTACGTGCAGTTGAGTCCATATTGGCCATCGCCGTGGAGTCCGTCCTTTCGTAACGGTTTTTCAGGTCTATCCACTCCGTGCGCTCGCCCTCAAGGGAAAACTGGCGGTAGGTCCAAAAAAGGTTATAGGCACAGATCAGCGAGAATACGATCAGCAGCGCTATAACGGTACTTTTATTTCTCATTATGGTAAAAAATTAATTGAATGTTTATTGATTCGAACCTTCGAGCTTTCGCGGTTCGGGTGTATATATAAATAAAGAGTATGCTTGCCTCGGGTACATACCTGAGGTCAAGCAACATTTTTTGTAGACAACATAAACTATGGAGCAAGGGCAGGGTGTAGGCGCCGGTATAGCCGGGAGGAAAGGCGTGGCCATACTTCGGGGCGAAAGCTTATTTGAAAGCGGAAAAGGGGAAGGAGAGTCACTGCGGCCCAGAGGGCAAACAAACCGGCAAATATTTGCCGGGCAGCCTGGCTCACTTCCTGGACCACCTGGTCCATCCAATTGGATATGCTGGGCGCTGTAAGCGCCTGAGAATTGCGCACCTCCACCTCTTCAATCACCTTGAAGTAATGATGGTAAAACGAGTGCTTGTTGATCTTCGAAAAGACCAAAGCAGTGATCGCTACCAGCAATACAAGGAGATAATATGGATTCAGTGCCTTCAGCATAAGTGGCGCAAATCTAGGCAATTTTCTTCACTTCATCTACATCATCAACAAAGATTACTGAAACAGCCGCCACAATCAATACAATGCCTGCAACAACCAATGCATAAACACTCTCTCCACCATAAAAATATTTCACAATAGGCCCGCCAATAAGACCATTCAATATCTGGGGACCTGTGATAAAAAAGTTAAATATCCCCATATAAATGCCCATCTTCAGCGGTGGGATGGATCCGGCAAGGATCGCATACGGCATTGCCAAAATGCTTGCCCAGGCTATCCCAACACCAATCATGCTATAACTCAGCAATTCTTTATTCTCGGGCCCGGTTATCAAATAAATGGACATCAAACCAATCCCTCCACAAATAAGCGAGAAAGCATGTGTGTTTTTTCGGCCAATTTTGCCTGCGATAAATGGCAGAAGGAAGGCATAAACAGTTGCGACCAGGTTATAATCAGAAAAAATTTCTCCCACCCAATTCGCAGCTTCATTATATGCCTCTGAATGTGTATCGCCTACAGGTAGGCCCCACACATGCTGAGCTAAAGCGGGTGTGCAAAAAACCCACATGGAAAAAAGCGCAAACCATGAAAAAAACTGAACCAGGCCCAACTGTTTCATTGTTTTGGGCATGGAGGCAAAGTCTTTGAAAATTTGCCCTAAACCGCTCGTTGCTTCCTTTTCCAGGGCTGGATCTGCTCCTGAATATTTGAGTTGATCTTCTGGGGAGTATTCTGAAGTAGTTATAATCGTCCAAAGAATAGCCGCAAGCAATATCGCGGCTCCTATATAAAAAGAAAAAACAACACTGGGAGGGGCTATCCCCTCTCCTGCTGTATTTGCAACACCAAAATACTTCACCAAAAGAGAAGGCAACTTTGACCCAATTACTGCACCAAGGCCTATTAAAATGGTTTGAATGGCAAAACCTGCTGTTCTTTGATCAGTTGACAATTTATCCGCGACCAACGCCCGGAATGGTTCCATGGCGACATTGATGGAAGCATCCATCATAAATAACATACCTGCTCCTACCCATAATGCAGAGATATAAGAAGCAAAGGCTGCCGAGTTTGGCATAATACACATTCCAATTGCGGCCAGTACTGCTCCAATCAGGAAATAAGGTCGTCTACGGCCTAGACGCCCCCAGGTCTTGTCACTATAATGCCCTACTAAAGGCTGTACAATCATCCCTGTTATAGGCGCAACAAGCCAAAACCAGGATAATTCATGCACATCTGCTCCAAAGGTTTGGAGGATTCTGCTTGCATTTGCATTCTGCAATCCAAAACCACATTGAATTCCCAAAAAACCAACACTCATGTTGATAATTTGGATAATGCTCAATCGCGGTTTATTATCTCTTATTGAACTTGCGGGTGTAATTCCTGATCCTGCCAAAATATTCTTTTTTAAAGGTTAGCGGAACTTATTTCAAAATCCAGATTCCGAAAATAAGCATAAAATGGATAGGGCAAAATCAAACATCCATATCGGGAGAATTGACTAACTTAGCTATTCACTTAAGGAAGAAATGCAAACGAAAGAGATTTGGCGGTATGAAGATAAAAAGCTGGTGAATACACCAGATCTGGTGGCGGAGGAAGAGCCGATGGAGATCCGTCTGGGCTATGGTCCGCCCACGGACCGACAGCAGAGCAGCCTTGCTGTGACCATGCGCACGCCAGGTCACGACATTGAGCTTGCAGCGGGTTTTTTGTTTGCAGAGGGCATCATTTCTGATGCAGATCAGCTTCTTTCCATCAAGCATTGCAGCGATAAGGATGTAGAGGAAGAAGCTCGAAAAAACATCATCCGGGTGGAATTGAAACCGGAAGTCCAGGTAAACTGGGATAAGTTGCAGCGCAACTTTTTCACCTCCTCCAGTTGTGGCCTTTGTGGAAAGGCCTCTATCGAATCGGTTCAGATGGGGGCTTGCCCAAGCCTGCCTTCCAAAAGCCCCGAGCTTTTGCCCGAAACCATCCTCCGCTTACCGCAAAGCCTTCAGCATAAGCAACTTAGCTTTCGCTATACCGGCGGCCTGCACGCTGCCGCGCTTTTTGATTTTGAAGGCAGGCTTCTGCTTGTCCGAGAAGATGTCGGCAGGCACAATGCCCTGGATAAATTGATTGGCGCAGCCCTTTTCCAAAAGCTGTTACCTTTGCATGATTTTATATGCCAACTCAGTGGCAGACTTAGTTTTGAACTGGTTCAAAAATCCCTGGTAGCAGGCATTCCCGTCCTGCTCGCCATAGGCGCGCCTTCCAGCCTGGCCGTGGACCTTGCCACAGAATTTGGTCAAACCCTGGTCGGCTTCGTCAAACAGGACCGTTTCAACGTATATGCGGGGATCGAAAGAATTAGCATTCATGAACAACACCTTATTTGATAACCACGGGCGTCCCCTCACCTACCTCCGCCTGGCGGTGACAGATAGATGCAACCTGCGTTGCTTTTACTGTATGCCAGCCGGGGGCATCCAATATATTCCCAGGAAAGAGCTGCTCAGTTTCGAAGAAATGGAAAGGCTCGTCAGGCTACTGGTGAGCATGGGCATCCAAAAAGTACGTATCACCGGCGGTGAGCCTTTTGTCCGAAAAGACATGATCCATTTTATGGAAAGTCTCTCCAGTATAGAGGGCTTGCAAGCCATCAACCTGACCACCAATGGCGTCCTCACAGGTCAATATATTTCACAGCTTAAAGCATTGGGAATCAAGTCCGTAAATCTTAGTATAGATAGCCTGGATCGCGAGCGATTTGCCCGGATCACCCGCAGGGATGAATTGCCGGAAGTGCTTCGCACCCTCGACGCCCTGCTGGAGGCCGGAATCCCCACCAAACTCAATGCTGTTGTGATGGATGGGCAAAATGAGGAAGACCTCATTCCCCTGGCTATGCTCAGCAAAGATCATCCGCTGGATGTCCGTTTTATTGAGGAGATGCCCTTCAATGGTGAAGGGGCACATTATACCCAACTGAAATGGACCTGGCAGGCCATTCTGGATAAATTAAAAACTCAGTTTCCTGACATTCAGCCTGTTAAGGCTGAGGCTCACGCTACCGCCCGCCAGTATCAGCTAGCTGGCCATCAGGGGAAAATCGGCATTATCCCTGCCTTCAGCCGCACTTTTTGCGGCTCTTGCAACCGCATTCGCCTCACGGCGAAAGGGCAGCTAAAGACCTGCCTTTATGATGAAGGCGTGCTCGATATCAAAGCCTTGATGCGCGCAGGCGCTTCTGATGAAGAGCTCAAAAAAGCCTTTCTTTCAGCCTTTAGCAACAGGGCAAAAGATGGTTTCGATGCAGAAAATAAGCGCAAAAAAGGAGGCAAAATTTCTGAATCCATGTCCACCATTGGAGGTTAGCATTCTTAGGGGAAAATACGTAGTTTCGAAGGCCTATGAAAATCAGAATACAAGGAAACAACATTCGGTTTCGGCTACAAGATGCCGAAGTGATAAAGCTGCTGAAAGCTGAAGAAGTCGCAGAGCAAATTGTCTTTGGGCCTGACCAAATGCTGAAATACTGTCTTCGAAAAAGTGATACACACGGCCAGCTATTCGCCAGCTTTTCCAGCAACGAAATATGCATTTTTATCTCCCCTAAGCTCGTAGAAAGCTGGGCCCAATCTGAAGAAATAGGAATAAGTTACAATCAGGATATAGCTGAAAATAAGCAGCTTAACATACTGATAGAGAAAGACTTAGACTGTATTCATTCTGCAAATAAAAAAGAAGTAGACAAAAACCATGTCAGCAACCCGTAATCTCGCTACCATTCGCAACATCATCCTGCTCGTTTCTCTCCTGCTACTTGTAGCAGCATGTATGGAAGAAGCTTCCAAAGAAACAGCCAAAACCCCCGAGGAAAGCCTCGCGGATTCGCTGGCCATTATCCAGGCGCGGGAAGCCGACCGCCTCACGGGTTTGACAGCCCAATTGGAAAAAGCGCCCATTTACTTTTGCAGCGCTAGCCTCGTGAGTGTCCGTCAGGAACCCAATCAGGCATCTGCTGAGGTGGATCAGGTCACTTTAGGCGAAGGGCTGCGCTTTGCAGGGGAATTGGGTGGTGACTCCACCGGCATCATGCTGGATGAGCATGTGGCCATTGACCAATATGCCCTTGTCCTTACGCCCCGGGGCCAGATCGGCTGGATTCATCGGGGAGCCTTAAAAAAGGACAAACCTCAGACCATGAAGTTAAGCCTTCCCATGCCCCTGGCATCGAAAAAAGGTACTGACTTGCAAGGCGAAGCCTGGAAAGAGCTGTTTGTGGCTTTGGGAAAATGTGAAGGGGCAGCTTGCCCGCTTTATTATACAGATGCCATGGAAAGCATCCTGTTAATGGAAGTCTGTGATCCTTCCAAAGACTATGCAGCAGGCATTCACATATTTTATCCCCATGGAAAAAAGCGACATTTTCAATGGTGGGAAGAAGATTATGCCAGGGAAACCTGCCAAAATATCACATCTGCGAAAAAAAGCTATGTGATCGAAAAAATGGCAAAAGAAGGTACTTCTATAAAAGAAATTCGCCTGAAGTTTGAATTCGAAGACCGCTATGGTGAGTATCTTTTAGAGCTGGGAGACGATTCCGAGCCTTTTATTTTGGAGGAAAAAACGGGTTCAAAAGATTCTTAAAGGGTGCATGAAAATCCTCAAAAAAATGTTTCTGGCCATCCTCTGCATTTTGCTTATCCTTTTTGCGGTGTATATGCTGGGCCCTAAGCCCGGCAAACTGCAATTGACGCCAGAAGCTTTCAGCCTTTCTGAAGACCTGGCGCTCGTTGAGCAAATGGTTGACAAGGACGCCAAAACGCCCGGTCTCAAAAGCAACAACGCCAGCCGACTCATTTGGGCGGATTCTTTTCCGGGGAAAACGGATTTTGTCCTCCTCTATCTTCACGGTTTCAGCGCTTCTCCTGAAGAAGGCTATGATATGGCGGTTGCTTTTTCCCGCCGCTATCACTGCAATGTATATTTGCCCAGGCTATTTGGGCATGGCCTGACAGAGGATGAGCCCATGCTCAATATGGATGCCAACCAACTCTTTCAATCTGCATCACAAGCCTTAGCAATCGCCCAAAAACTGGGAAAACAGGTCATCATCATGGGGACTTCCACTGGCGCGACCCTCGCCCTCCCCCTGGCAGCACAAAATCCTGATATTCATTCCTTTATCTTTTATTCTCCCAACTTTGGGCTGGCTGACCCCAACGCCAAATGGCTGAGCAAACCCTGGGGCCTGCAAATAGCCCGGCGGATTACCGGCAGCAATAATTACCGTTGGGAGACAGATGATTATGGGCAAAAATACTGGACCACCGAATACCGCCTGGAAGGCCTCGTACAGCTACAATCTCTGTTGGACCATTGTGTCAAACCTGAATTGTTCAGCCAGCTCAAACAGCCTGTTTTCATAGGCTATTATTTTAAGGATGAGCAGCATCAGGATGATGCGATATCTGTATCTTCGATTCTGACTTCCCAAAATTGGTTTGGGACCCCTGCCACCCAAAAATGGGTGAAGGCTTTTCCGGAGGCCGAAGGCCATGTGATTTGCAATCCCAATTCCTCGAAGGCCTTCGAGGAGGTACAGGCGGCTACCTTCAGCTTTGCTGAAGAGATTCTGGGGCTTAGTCCTAAGCCTTTAGCTGGGTATTTACCTTGATATCTGAATGCAAGGTCCTGTGAACGGGACAGCGATCCGCAATCTCCAACAAACGCGCCTTTTGCGCATCATCCAAATCTCCTTCCAGCTCTATTTCCCTGTCAAAAATATCAATTTTTGAGCCTTTTTGATCGGAAGCCAGGCTGTCTTCCTTATAATCTTTGCTATGCGAAAGATGCACCCGTACTTCCCGCAAATCCCACTTTTTGCGGTCCGCATACATGCGCAAGGTCATAGAAGTACAAGCACCCAGCGCAGCAGTGAGATAGCCGTATGGCGATGGGCCTAAGTTCGTGCCGCCAACAGATTCAGGCTCATCGGCCAGGAAGGCATGAGGGCCTGCTTTTATTTCCGTCAAATATCCATCATCATCTGTCCGTACCACTACCTGTTTATCGGTTTCCAATTGAGTGGGCTCAGGCAGATCAAGGTAACGAAGCGCCCAGGAGGCGATGATTTGCCCTACATATTGGGCATCCCTGGGGTGGGTCATCAGATGGTCTGCGCCATCAAGCGAAATAAAACTCTTTGGATGCATGGCAGCCTTGTAGATCATCTCAGCATTTTTTATCCCAACGACCTCATCCTGAGGCGAATGCAATACAAGCAGTGCTTTTTTGAGTTTGCCGATATGATCGGTAGCAGTGGATCGAAGGTCTTCCAGAAATTGCTTTTTGAAATTAAATGCACGCCCTCCGATATTGATGCTGGCTTCGCCTTTCTCCTCTATTTCTTCCTTTCCCCCATCCAATAAATGGGTAACATGCACAGGCTCAGCTGGCGCGCCAATCGTGGCTACAGCCTTCACAGAGTCAATTTTGAGCCCTGCGAGCAGGACCGCAGCCCCACCGAGCGAGTGCCCCACCAGCAACTGGGGCGAATCATATTCCTTTGACATAAAGTCCGCTGCGGCCATTAAGTCCTCGATATTGGAACTGAAATTGGTGTCGGCAAACTCGCCTTCGCTTTGGCCTAGCCCTGTGAAATCAAATCGAAAAACGGCCACTCCTTCCTGCGTGAGCGCCAGGCTGATGTTTTTTACCGCGTTAAAATCTTTGTTGCAGGTGAAGCAATGCGCAAAAATAGCACAGGCCCTGGGCTCCTGATCTACCGGCAAATCGAGACGAGCCGCAAGGTATTGGCCTTTCTTATTGAGAAATTTTATGCGAAGGCTTTTCATATATTCCTAAATTTTATGACTTCAAATACGGCTCCTTGCGGGTAGACATCGCGCCCCTGGGGGAGTTCGACAAATGCATCGCAGTCCAGCAGATTGGCGAAATCGCCGGATCCATGCCCCTGGATGGGATGGGCCATCAGGCGCCCATCTGCTGCCGTAAAGGTTTTTGCCTGCATAAAATAACTCAGGTCAGGGCGAAAAGAGACGCTTTCCGTTAGCATGGCATACACCGCTTTTGCAGGAGGAAGGCCCATGGATTCTTCGATCCACCTTTTCGCATAGCGATGAAAACACATAAAAGTAGAAACGGGATTTCCGGGTAAGGCAAAAACAACGGGCCCTCTTTCCTTGCTGCCAAACCATATAGGTTTGCCGGGCCGTTGCATCACCCGATGAAAGTGCTTTTCAACGCCGAGTTCTTCCAGGATTTGCGGCACATAGTCCGCTTTTCCCTTGGAAACGCCTCCACTCAAAATAAGCAAATCGCAGCTTTCAACCAGCATTTCGAGGGTATCCCGCATCTGTTGCAGGTTGTCCCTGAGGTGGTAGCGATTGGCTTTGATGCCCATTTCCGCCATTGCCTGCTGCAAGGCGTGTACATTGGACATGCGGATTTGGTGCGGAAGGGGCGTTTGCTCCACTTCTACCAACTCATCTCCTGTGGAGATGATGGCGGTTTTGGGAGGGCGGCAAACTTTGAGTTTGGCTTTGCCTACCGTCGCAGCGACGGCGATTTCGGGAGGGCCGATTTTTCGGCCGGCTTTCATCAGGACTTCGCCTGCTTTTCTGTCCAGGCCTTGCTTATGGATATTCTGAAATACTTTTTCAGGAGAAACCGTCAGCCGCGCAAAGCGTTTGCCGTTTTCTTCCCCAAAATCCACATCCTCATAGCGAATCACGCAATCTGCGCCCTCCGGGCAAACAGCTCCGGTCATGATTTCGATACAGCCATTTTCTGCCTCTTTCAGCCGTTTTTGCGCTTCTCCCGCATGCTGAATGTCCTCCACCCAAAAGCGTGTTTCCAGGCTTTTCCAGGCATCAAAGCGAAAGGCAATGCCATCCATAGAGACGCGATCAAAAGGCGGAAAATCCCGATCAGCATGCACATCCTCGTAGAGGATACAGCCTCTGGATTCATTGAGCGGCAGCTCAACAAAGGGAAATTGCCTGATTCGTTGAGCAATAATTTCAGTTGCTTCCTGAACACTAATCATATTAAAAAAGATTTGCTTCTATATAGGTAATTAGCTTTTCCGAAAAAAGGAAATGCGCCAAAGCTGAGGGATGCGGATCATGTGGTAAAAAATTCATTCCACATAGCTGGTCGTCTACAGCCAGGTCCACTGTCCTCAATCCCTGCTTTTCAAAAAAGTCCATAGCCCGCAAGCTAAAAACATTGTGATCCATACCCGCTAGCAGGAGAGAAATTTCTCTCTCGCTGCACCATCTTTGAATCTCCAGCATCAGGGCATAAGATATAATTCTTGTATCAATTAAACTGAATTCAAGCTCATCCCAGCTTTTCTCCATCGTATGTACCAAAGCAGATGTTTGCATCAAAGGCCAGGGTTCCCAATTGAGTTTTTTCCATCCCTGATACATTCTCCTCCTTCTCAGTCTGTGAAAAGGAACCTGTATTTCGCTTCCGCTGGCGAAGTCATTCTCCCTGAAAGTCAATGACTTACGCCAATGGCGAAGCAGGGCATTTCGTTCGTCATGAAAAGACGCATAGGCGAGGATCACCAGATCGGGCCTGCGACCTTTGGCATAGGCATGTTTCATGCGTTCAAACATTTGGGTGAGGCTGTAAGCGCTGACGCCATAGTTGCGAACTTCGCAATGCGGAAAATGGCGCTGCAAGCGCCAGGCAAAGGTCTGGCTATCGGCTACACCGTAGCCGTAAGCCAGCGAACAGCCATAGATATGCACTTCCCGGGAAGTGCTATCGGGCAGTTCATTGGAAGTCGCCCGAAGCGAATCCTCCGTATGCGTCGCACAAAACTGAATGCCTCCGGCAAGATGGAAGCAATACTTCCCGGGATTGAGCGAAAAGCCCATTTGGGGATGGAAACAGCCGTAATTGGCTGGCTCTACCCGGGTTTCTACCCGGGGCGATTCATAGCCTTTTTCACCCAGAAGCCTCAGCATAGCTTCCATCAACAGGACAGCCAGCATCAATAGGATGAGGTTAAAAGTCAATATTTTTGCCCATTTTCGCATGTAGTACAAATATCTAAGCAATCCCTTTCATGAGCAAAACCTTTTCCCATCTGGATGAGCAGGATAACCCCAGCATGGTAGATGTCGCTGCCAAGCAAATCAGCCATCGGAAAGCCAGTGCGCAAAGCATCGTGACATTGCCTGCTGAGGTGATGGAGCATTTCGCAGATGGCGAAATCCAAACCAAAAAAGGCCCTGTCTTCCAGACAGCCATCATCGCAGGCACCATGGCTGCAAAGAAAACGCATGATTTGATTCCTTTATGTCATCCACTTGGCATAGAAGGCTGTAAATTTCAAATTTCTGTAAATGAGGCCCGGGAGGTGGTGATCCAATGCACCGTCAAAGTCACCGGCAAGACCGGTGTGGAAATGGAGGCGCTCACCGGCGCATCTATCGCAGCGCTGACGATCTACGATATGTGCAAGGCTTTCAGCCATGAGATCGTCATTCGGGACACACGTTTGCTGGCAAAAAGTGGAGGGAAAAGCGATTTTGAGCACAAATAAGCTGAACGGACTGATCCTCGCCGGCGGCCAAAGCCGGCGGATGGGACGTGATAAGGCGATGATATCTTATCATGGAGTGCCGCAATATGCGTATTTGGCGGGGCTGTTGGAGGGCTTGGAGATAGAGGCCTATCTATCTCTTTGTAAAAAGCAACAAGAGGCCTGGCAGATAGATATGCCCCTGATTTTAGATCAGGAAGATAATAAAGGCCCACTTATGGGCTTATATTCCGCATATCAGGCTCATCCTCAGGCAAGTTGGCTGGTAGTCGCATGTGACTTTGCCTTTTTACAAAAAGAGAGTCTATCCTGGCTCATCAACCACCAAAGTTCTTCTTGTGAAATTACGGCCTATATCTCGCCTTTTGATGAAAAAGCAGAGCCTTTATTGGCAATTTGGGCTCCAAATGCCTTATCAAAAATTGACAAAGCGCTAAAACAAGGAGCGTACTCTGCCAGAGAATTTATGGCAACATGTGAAGTGGAATTGATTAAATCCCCTCATCCCGAGCAGTTAAGAAATGTGAATAGGATGGAAGATTTCTAGTAGTATTGTAACTTGAAAACAAATAGCTGAAGCGGATTCCGGGCCTGGCGGCTGCTCGTTCAAAATCCCTACAACTTATCCTTCAAATACTTCGCCGTATAACTCCCTTCCACCAGAAGCAATTCTTCAGGGCGGCCCTGAAATAGCAAACTGCCCCCTTTATCTCCCCCTTCAGGACCCAGATCAATGATCCAGTCCGCAGTCTTGATCACATCCAGGTTATGCTCAATAATCAGGATGGTATTTCCGCGCTCTATCAACTCATTCATGGCCCGGAGCAGCTTCTTGATGTCATCAAAATGAAGGCCTGTGGTAGGTTCATCAAAGATGTACAGCGTGCCTTGCTTTCCGCCTGAGTTGGCGAGAAAAGAGGCCAGTTTCATCCGTTGGGCTTCGCCGCCTGATAGGGTACTGGTGCTTTGCCCCATCCGCAAATAGCCCAGGCCGACCCGCTCCAGTATGTCCAGTTTTTCCAGGATTTTCTTCTCCTTTGCGAAAAAGCCCTTTGCTTCGGAGATGGTCATATTGAGGACATCGTCTATGTTTTTGCCCTTGTACTGCACCTCCAGGATGTTGCGCTTGAATCGCTTTCCCCCACAGGATTCGCACAGCAACTTCACATCTGGCAGAAACTGCATTTCGACTACCGTATAGCCATCGCCTTTGCACTCATCGCACCTTCCGCCATCTACATTGAAGGAAAAATGCCCGGGCTTCAGGTTCTTGATATGGGACAAAGGTTGTTTGGCGTAAAGGTCTCGGATCAAGTCATAAGCCTTGATGTAGGTGACGGGATTGGATCGGGCAGAGCGTCCAATGGGGCGCTGGTCTACCATCTCTATGGCATGTACCAAATGCAAATCTCCTCCCAATTCTTTAGCAAACTTAATCCCATCTCCCTGTTGCTCTATATGGCGCTTCAGGGTGGGATAAAGGATTTGCTGAATCAAAGTGGTTTTCCCTGATCCGCTTACTCCCGTGACCACCGTAAGGGCATGGAGCGGGACGTCCACATTGATGCCTTTCAGGTTGTGCATATAGGCCCCTGAAAGCTGAATGCGGCTATGAATCTTTCTTCTTTTTTCAGGAACGGCAATTTCATTCTTGCCAGACAGATAATCCCCTGTCAGGGTTGGGGTCTTGACCATTTCTTCAAAAGTCCCGTTGAAAACGACCTCTCCGCCGAGCTCGCCGGCTCCTGGCCCCAGGTCAATCAATTGATTGGCGTTGCGCATGATGGCCTCGTCGTGCTCGACGACGATGACGGTATTTCCCTGCTCGCGCAGGGATTTGAGGATGTCTATCAGGCGATCTGTATCGCGGGAGTGAAGGCCGATACTGGGCTCGTCCAGTATGTACATGGAGCCTACCAATCCACTTCCGAGGGAAGTGGCCAGCCGAATGCGCTGCATTTCTCCGCCTGAAAGGCTGTTGATTTTGCGGTTGAGGGTCAGGTAGCTCACGCCTACTTTGTTCAGATAGCCGATCCGCGTGCGGATTTCATGAAGAAGCCTACGTGAAATTTGCGCTTCCCTTTCATCCAACTGAAGGCCCTGGATGGTTGTTTCCATTTCATCCAGCTGCATAAAGAGAAAGTCCGAAAGGGTATAGCCAGCGATTTTGACATAGTTGGTGTCTTTTCGCAAGCGGCTGCCTTTGCATTCCGGGCAAGTCGTATATCCCCTATATCGGGCCAACATCACCCGGTACTGAATTTTGTGTGTTTTGGAAGCGATATATTCAAAAAACTCATTGATGCCTTCTGCTCCGGGGATACCATCCCAAAGTTGATCTTTTTGCTTGCGGCTCAACTCGAAATAGGGCTTATGAATGGGAAAATCTGCCGCTTCGGCATGGGCAATAAAAGCTTTTTGGTACTCACTCATCACTTCTCCCCTCCATGGAGCTACCCCTGCATCATAGACAGACTTTGTCTGGTCTGGTATGACCAATTGCTCATCTATCCCCAGCACCCGGCCAAAGCCTTCACACTTGGGACAGGCTCCAAAAGGATTGTTAAAGCTAAAAAAGTCAACCGATGGTCTTTCGAACTGTATCCCATCAGCTTCAAATTTTTCAGAAAAACGCCTGACCTCCTCCTCGTTTATCTGGATAAGACATTCGCCAAGTCCTTCCTGATAGGCTGTCTGTACACTGTCCCCCAGCCTGCTCCTCAAATTATTCCGGTCTGCCCTGGAGACAATATTTCTATCTACCAGGATAACAAAGTGCTCCTTTTCCGGAAGATCTTCCCGCAACAACTCCTCTTCAATATATCTTATTTCACCATTTTCCCATATCCGGCTAAAGCCTTTCTGAAGTGTCAATTCCAGTTCTGCACGGTATCCTTTTGACCTAACTTTGATTTCTGTGAGGATGTGTACCTTTGTTTTCTCTTCGTGTTCCAAAATGAAATCAACGATGTCTGTGACGCTATCAAGCGTGACCAAGGTACCCGATTTGGGGGAGTAGGTTTTGCCTATCCGGGCAAACATTAGCTTGAGAAAATCGTAAATTTCAGTCGTTGTGCCAACGGTAGACCTTGGGTTTGAGGTGTTTACCTTCTGCTGGATGGCCATAGCCGGAGAGATACCCTGAATGTAATCGACCTCTGGTTTTTCCATCCGCTCCAAAAACTGCCGCGCATAACTGCTGAGTGATTCCACGTAGCGACGTTGCCCCTCAGCATACAAAGTATCGAAGGCTAAAGATGACTTTCCTGAACCACTGACACCTGTAATGACCACGAGCTTGTTTCTACCGATTTCTACCGATACATTCTTGAGATTATTGACTCTGGCGTTCTTAATATAAATACTGTTCGTACCTTTCATGTAACTGTTAGGGTATAAAAATTAACTGCTGAGTTTGGATAAGAATCCGTTCAAACTTATATTTGTTAGCATTGTTTTACACAACATTCCTTTTGTACTGAGAAGCTAGTCAATTTTAATTTATTTTTTTCATTAAACCTCTCCGCCAAAGTTTATGATCAAAAATTTTACCTTTCTTAAAGATTACTAAACTGTTTTTTAAACATCAGTCATGGACAAGGCGCTAAACAAAACTCAAGACCGAGACCTGATTAAGGGTTTCATGAAAGGAAATGACCGTTGCTTCGAGGTTCTCCTTTCAAAGTACAAAACTAAAGTTTTTACGACGATTTACCTCATTGTAAAAGATCGTTCTATCGCAGAAGATCTTTTCCAGGAAGTGATGATCAAAGTCGTAAGAATGATCCGCTCTGGAAAGTACAACGAAGAGGGGAAATTTCTCCCCTGGGTAGTAAGAATTGCCCGTAACCTGGCAATTGACCACTTCCGCAAAGTGCAAAGGAATCCCATCCAGCATGAAAGTGAAGATTATGATATTTTCAATACCATTCCTCGCTCGGAGGGAAGTGCTGAAGATAAAATAATAAGTGAAGAAAATACCCGTTATATAAAGGAACTTATCCAGCAGCTGCCTGATAAACAACGAGAAGTACTTATCATGCGTAGTTATGCTGACCTGAGCTTCAAAGAGATTGCATCCCTAACTGATGTTAGCATTAACACCGCCCTGGGTCGCATGCGTTATGCTTTGCTTAATCTCAAGAAACTAGCTCAGGAAAAATCGGTTCCTCAGAGCTATGAAAACAAAGTTCAACGATAATGACATTCTGCGCTTCCTCCACGACGAAATGCTGGAAGAGGAAAGTACGTTGTTTTTGGATGCGTTAACTGAAGATGAAAATCTTTGGGAACGTTACGAGTATTTCCAACTTACCACAGATCAGATCAATACACTTTCTTTTGAGCCGTCTGTTGCATCCGTACAGGCTGTCATGGAAGTTGTAAAAGAGGAAGGGAAAGCTAGTAAACGTAAATTCCGCATTCGGAAATTGACCAGCTCTCCCATAAGCGTAGGCCTTGCTGCCGCCTCTTTTCTGACATTATTTATGTTTGCCAGACTGGGAAATAATATCCAACAGGCTAAATCTCAGGAAGTGATGCTGGATTTTGAGCCTTTACCTGTTCCTACCCTCGTCCATGAGGTGAGAATTGAATCGCACCAGCAAACGGATATTAGCTGGAATGCACAGGACCTCAATCAAAAATTGGATCAAATCAAACAAAAAGCACAATCTTTGTCTGATGATCCCCTACTTTAAAAGATAGCTATTTTGAATATTAAAAGCTCACCCCATGGGGTGAGCTTTTTTTTATGGGAAGCCTCATTCCTGACGCAAAGCGTCAATAGGGTTTCGGGTAGCAGCCCGATAGGCATGCCAGCTGATGGTCATCCATGCTAACAGCACGGCCAGAAAACCCGCCCAGAGGAAGGGCGCTGCATTGATTTCTATGTGGTAAGCGAAGCTTTCCAGCCAACCTGACATCGCATACCATGCGATGGGGATAGCCAGGACAAAACCCAGCAAGACCAGCAAGGTGAAATTGCGCGTGAGGAGCAAAAGGATCTGCCCTACATTGGCTCCCAGTACTTTGCGTATGCCTATTTCCTTAAACCGGCGCTCAGCGGTAAATGAAGCCAGCCCCAGCAGCCCCAAAGCTGCTATTACTATCGCAAGCATGGAAAAGTAGTTTACCACCTTTGAAAGGCGGTCTTCTTCATTGTACTGCTCGCTAAAGCGGTCCTCTATAAAGTAGTAGGTAAAGGGAAAGCCAGCCCGAAGGCTTTTCCATTCATCTTCCAGATAGGCCAGCACCTCCTCTCTGTTTTTTTCATTTATCCTGAAAAGCATGGAACCGGCTCTCCCCTGGGTCACCATAAAAATAACAGGCATGATGGGCTGGTGGAGGGATTCAAAATGAAAATTTTCCGTAACGCCCACCACGCGGCCTGTGCGGCCGCCATAATTCATCCGCTTGCCGAGCGCTTGCTCGGGGTCTTCAAATCCTATCCCTTCAATCGCTGCGCGATTCAAAATAAATGCCTCGCCTGAATCTGTAGCCAGATTGATATCAAAATCGCGACCCGCGATCAATTGTACTCCCAGGGTTTGGAGGTAGTCGTGGCCAACATGCACATCCGCAAGGCGAAAATTGATGTCAACGATTTCATCTTTGAATTCGATGTCTCCTCCCTGAGAATCCAGCAGCCTGCCTGATGGGACCCTGCTGGCTATACTAATCCCATTTATCCCTGGATTCTGAAGCAGGCGGGGCTTGATTTGGGCATAGTTCTCATACATCTGATCACTCAGAGGCAAAACCAACAGATGCTCTTTTTCAAAGCCTAAGGCTTTGTTTCTGACAAAATCGAGTTGCTGCTGGACGATACCCACCCCAATAATCAACACAATGGAGATTGTAAACTGAGTAACCACCAATACAGATCTCAGTGGAGATTTTCCACCGGAGCTGGTATGGCTGTTTTTTCGCAAAATGGAAATGGGCTTAAAAGAGGAAAGGTAAAATGCTGGATAGCTGCCAGCGACCAGCCCACTTATCAAAGCAATTGCTGCCAATAGCAAAAGGGAATAGGCATCTCCAAAGTAATCCAAATCGAGCTGTCTTTCTATGAAATCATTGAAAAAGGGCAGGCTCAATTCTACCAGTAATATGCCCAGAAACAGCGCAATAACAGATATCAGCATAGACTCTGAGATAAACTGCCGAATCAGGCTGCTTCTATTCGCGCCAATGACCTTTCTCAAACCCACTTCTTTAGCTCGCCTGGACGAACGAGCTGTGCTCAGGTTGATGAAATTGATACATGCAATGATGAGCACAAAAAGGGCGATGATGGTGAAAATGTACACCAGAGAAATGTCACTATTTGCTTCAATCTCTGAATCCAGTTGCGAATGCAAGTGAATATCCTTGAGGGGCATCAGGTGCAGCGCAGTCCATACATGCGGTTCCACCGTCGCGTTGGGAAACTGCATGTGGCGATCCAGAAAATCTGGAAATTGGGCCTCCAACTCTTGAGGATCATATCCATCTTTTAAAAGCAAATAGGTCGAATAGTTATTGCTCCCCCAGTTTTGCATCAGGTTGTCACGGCCAATAAAGTTTTCCAGGGTCACAAATGAGCCCAACATGTCAATCTGAAAATGAGAGTTGTGGGGAATATCCTCTATCAAACCCGTCACCATCAGGTCCGCCTGGTTGTTATAATTGATGGTTTTGCCGATGGGATTTTCCTCCCCAAAATATTTACGGGCCGTACTCTGGGTCAGTACAAGGGTATTGGGCTCTGAAAGGGCTTTTTGGGGATCTCCCGCAAGAACTTCCCAGCTAAAGATGTCAAAGACATCTTTGTCTACCCAAAAGAACCTTTCTTCTTCAAATTGTTTATCCTGATAGGTCATCAGAGGCTGATAGCCTTCCCGAAAGCGAACCGCTTTTTCAATGATCCCATCAAAATCCTGCTTCAGCAGCGGGCAATAGGGAGGGGCACAATGCCCCAGATGCAGGCTGCTTTCGCCATCTCTGTCGAAAAACTCCCGCGAAACCCGATAGATATTATCGGAGTTTTCATGATAACCATCATAGCTCAATTCATCCCGCACAAACAGCAATATCAAAATACAGGCCGCCATACCTACTGCCAGGCCCATGACATTGATCAGGGTAAAGATTTTGCTGCGCATCATATTGCGCCAGGCTACTTTCAGGTAATTTTTTAGCATAAGTTGAAGGGTAAGATTGTGAGACGGTATTTCATGTAAAGACAATTCTTGCGCTGAAAGCGTTGCATGGGCTAAATCCCCCACTTCATGTAGTGGCGGAAAAGCCTGAATATCAATACCTTGTAATTGCTTTTTTAACCAAAACAATTAAAACATGAAATTTACAGGATTTTTACCTTCTATCGTTTTGAGCCTTTGTTTGGTCTTTTTTGCACAAACAGCTTTTGCTCAGGCTGTTAGTACCCCTCAGGCTAGTCCCAAAGCTGCTGTCAAGCAAATGATTGGTTTGACAGAAGTCAAGATTGTTTATCACCGGCCTCAGGTGAAGAACCGCAAAATATGGGGCGAATTGGTCGCCTACAATGACGGAAAACCTTTCCCATGGCGCGCAGGAGCCAATGACAATACCACCATCAGCTTCAGCGAGGAAGTGAAAGTGGAGGGCAAAACGATTGCTGCCGGGACTTATGGGTTGCACATGATTCCTGCGGAAAATGAAGTGACGATTATTTTTTCTTCCAACTCCAGCAGTTGGGGAAGTTTTTCCTACAATCCCAGTGAAGATGTCCTCAGGGTCAAAGTAAAGCCACAATCCTGTGAGCATCATGAGTTGTTGACCTATGATTTTGTGGGCTATGACCCTCAAAAAGGGGAAGGTATTTGCGCATTGAGCTGGGCTGATCGCCGGATTCCTTTCCGGATAAGTGTGCCTGATCTCCAGAAGCAGGTATTGGCAAGCTTTAGCAATCAACTCCGCAATACCAACGGCTTCACCTGGCAAGGCTGGAACTCGGCTGCCCAATATTGCCTCGCCAATAATGTAGACCTGGAACAGGGCCTCAAGTGGGCAGATCGCTCGATTGCTGGCGGTTTTGGATCACAGGCCAATTTCACCAATCTGAGTACCAAAGCTCAAATCCTTACCCAATTGAAAAGGGCTGAAGAAGCCGAAAAAGTGATGGAACAAGCCATGGCAGTGGCCACCAATGCAGAAATGAATGCCTTCGGCTACCAACTGCTGCAAGGCGGCAATCATGACAAAGCCATTGAAATTTTCAAATTGAATTGTGAAAATAACCCCAACGATCCCAATGTGTGGGACAGCCTGGGCGAGGGTTATACAACCCGTATGGCAGATGGTGACAAGAAAGCCGCTATCAAAGCATTCAAAAAATCCCTTTCTATGAACCCTCCGGCCAATGTAAAAGCCAATTCAGAAAAACACCTGAAAAGCCTGGGAGTCAAGGTAGATAGCAAATAAAATTATACCGGCAATGCCGTCTCATGCTTCACTTCGCCCATCACAAAGGAGCTGACAACATGAGCCAAATTGCTAATAGCTGAAAGACTGTTGATTAAAAAGTGTTGGTAGTCGCTGATGTCGGCAACCAGCACTTTTAGCATATAATCATATTGGCCGGTGATATGATAACACTCCATGACTTCGGGAAAGGAATTCACCTTTTCGACAAACTCTTCCAGTTTTTCCTTTACATGCTGATTGAGGGTAACAGCACAAAAAACAGTCAGTTTTTTTCCTATTTTTTCTGCATCCAGCAGGGCTACATAGCCCTTGATATAGCCCTCGCGCTCCAGGCGCTTGATGCGCTCATAGATAGGCGTGATCGATAAGCCCAGCTGATCTGCGATCTCTTTGTGCTTGCTTTTTGCATCCTCCTGCAAAATTTCCAGGATTCCCCTGTCAATATCGTCCAGTCGTTTTTCGCTCATTTTTTTCAGGTGAAAGTTGATTTTTCTGTTTCAGGCAAAACAAAGCCTCCGCTTCAAACACGCATACCACACAATACCCAATATATAGTTTTATTTTCTATTCAATTGACAATATATAGACTTTTATCATAACTATGCGTACAACTAAAGAAACAACCTATGAAAAAGTCATATTATTCTCCTGCCAGTGCCATGATGTCCCATGCTTATGATGCGCAAACTGAAAAGGGTGCCGTGAAGCCTCCCCTTCACCTGAGCTCAACTTATTGTTTTCCCAATGCCGAGACCGGCAAAGCCTGGTTTGAGCAAGCCTACGGCCTGGAAGGCGCGGCAGAAGGATCTCCCGGGCTGATATACAGCCGCCTGAATCACCCCAACCTGGAGATATTGGAACAAAGGCTTTGCCTTTGGGACGGAGCTGAAGCCGCTGCTGCCTTTGCCAGCGGCATGGCCGCGATCAGTGCAAGCTTGCTTGCTTTGCTAAAGCCTGGTGATGTGGTGCTGTATAGCTCTCCCATTTATGGTGGAACCCATCATTTTTTGAAAGAAATCCTGCCTTTATGGGGAGTCGAAAGCATGCCTTTTTATCCTGAAGATGACAAGGATAGTATCTGCCATCGGCTGGTAGACCAGGGTTTTTCTGCAAAACTTGCCCTCATCTACATAGAGTCACCGGCCAATCCCACCAATGATCTGTTTGATCTTTCCATGGCTTCTGAATTGGCAAAAGCCTTTTCCACTACCCAAAAAGAGGTAAAAGTCCTGGTTGACAATACCTATCTGGGGCCTTATGGCTGCAAACCCCTCCAGCATGGAGCTGATCTGGTTTTGTATTCTGCCACCAAATACCTCTCAGGACATAGCGATATGCTTGCAGGTGCCTGCCTGGGGAATGCCCAAATGATAGGGAAAATTAAAGCTATGCGGACTTTTTTGGGAAGCATGCTAAGTCCTTTTAATGCCTGGCTTCTGAGCAGAAGTCTGGAGACTTATGAGGTCAGAATGCAGAGACAAATTCAAACTGCCGAGACAGTTGCCGAGTACCTGGAAGCACATCCCGCAGTCAAAAAACTGCACTATCTCGGAAATTTGGAGGAGGGCAGCCAGCAGGCAGCTATTTTTCACAAACAATGTGAAAATGCCGGAGCGATGCTCGCTTTTGAATTGTATGGTGGAGAGGCGGAAGCTTTCCGCTTCCTTAACAGCCTGAAGCTGGTCAAACTGGCTGTAAGCCTGGGAGGCACAGAGAGCCTTGCAGAGCATCCTGCAAGCATGACGCACATTGAGGTGCCTCAATCCGAAAAAGATGCCGCTGGCATCACAGACAACCTCATACGCCTATCCGTAGGATTGGAGCATCCTGAAGACCTGATTCGTGATCTGGAAAATGCATTTGCACATCTCCCCATCAGCACCTCAGCCAATTAGCTTATCAGGCTTTCTTTTTCTTTTTCATTCCGCCTTCGATCACGAAGCCAAAAATGGCTCCACAAATCCCACCTATGATATGGGCAAATTGGGAAACCTGATCTGCCCCAAAGGATGAATAAATCTCTTTTCCGACGTAAAGGACCATAACCAGGATAAAGGTAACTGGAATTTTTCCTGCCTGATAGTTGGTGATGGAACCCAATATGATGAGCATAAATACGATGCCGCTTGCTCCTAACAAGACCTGGTTGGGAAAGATGACAATTTGAAGGATACTTGTGATAAAAGCTGTGAAAACAATCATCAGCAATAAATCTTTCGAACCGTATTTCTCTTCCAAAATAGGGCCTATGAGCAGGATGAGCATAAAATTTCCAACATAGTGCTCCCAACCGGCATGTCCCAGGACATGGGTAAAGAGGCGAGGCCAGGTAAGCGGGTTGGAGAAACTAACAAGCGGGCTTCCGACAGCAAACCAAGATTGCAGGCTGTCAGAACTGATAGGACCTGTCGCATCCATTCCTGTAAAAAAGGTGACAATCGCTGCCAGGATGGTAAAGGTCAGGATAACGGGGCTGTTATATTGTAAACGCATATTTAAGCTGTGATTTTGATGAGAAATATAGTTGTTTTGCAGGACAAAACCCCAGGCTCATACCTACGAGCAAAAGTAAAATTGGATTATGTCTACAGTAAGATACTTGTATTTGTCGCTTTTTGTCCTGTTTCTTACGGCTTGTACCAAGCCTTATGAGGAACAAAAAGTTTTATTTGATGAGGTAATGCTTGTTCATGATGAGGTCATGCCCAAAATGCAGGACATCCACGAACTCAAGCAGCAATTGAACGAAAAGATGCAGCAGTTGCAGCAGGATAGTAGCCGGATGGATACGGCAATGATCCTCCAGGTTTTCACCAAAAAACAAGCGCTGGAAGAGGCAGATCATGTCATGATGAGCTGGATGCGTGAATTTGCAGATCAAATGGCACCTCCGGGTAAGGATAAATATGATGGCTACCTGAAAAAGAAAGGAATCAGCCATGATGCCTATATGAAGTTCCTTGAGACTGAAAAAAGCAAAGTGGAGGAGGTCAAAGTGAAAATGTTAAGCAGTATTCAGGATGCACAAAATCTCCTTCAGAAATAGTATTTACTTTTTACTCATCCTCAGTTTACTTATGGCTTGCTCCAGCATGCCTGAGCAACAAGTAGGGCGAGGCCCCCTTCCTATACTAGGAGAAAAAGACACCCAGGTCCGGGAAGAGAATGGACAAAAATATGTGGATACCCTGTATCACCACATACCCTCTTTTTCCTTTTGGGATCAGGACAGTTCTGTTGTGACGGAGCACACTTTTGACGGAAAAATCTATATCGCAGATTTTTTCTTTACCTCCTGCCCTACTATCTGCCCGGTGATGACGATACAGATGCATCGCTTATACGAAGACCTCCGGGACGTCAACGACGTCGTCCTCCTTTCCCATAGCATTGACCCTCAACGCGATAGCGTTGCTCATCTCAAAAAATATGCCGCCAAAACGGGCAGCATCGATGCCCAACGCTGGCATTTTGTCACGGGTGACAAAGATCATATTTACGAGATGGCAAAGGCATATTTCGAAAATGCTGCTGCAAGCCCGGATGCTCCGGGAGGGTTTATTCACAGTGGCTATTTTTACCTCGTAGATAAACAAAAACGCATCCGTGGCCTTTACCTGGGTACGGATGAAAAGCAGGTTGATCGCCTGATGAAAGACATTCGGATCCTCAGAAATGAATAAAAAGGCAAGCGGCAAATCTATCTCCATTCACTTTATCTGGCCTGTAGCAGCCCTTGTGCTTTTGCTGGCCCTGCGTGGCTTATTGGGTGGTTCACAGGCAGAGGTAGGGGGGGAAATTTACCAAAATTATTGCGCAAGTTGCCATGGCGAGGAGGGAAAAGGATTTGGGGAATTGGTGCCGCCCCTGGCTGGCGCCGATTTCCTGGCACAAAACCAGGACAAACTCCCTTGTATTATCTTATATGGGATCGAAGGTCCCATTGAGGTAAATGGCATCACCTACAACCAGCCTATGGCTGGTTTGGGGTTCGATGAGCTGGGCTTAGCCCGGCTTTCGCATTCCCAGATCCAGCAGCTCATCAACTTTATCCAAAATAGTTGGGGCAATAAGGGAGCTGAGGTATCCCGACAGCAGGTAAATGACTGGCTGAAAGAATGTAGCAAACCCAGCTTTTAATTTTTGAAAAACCTAGCCATTTGTATCCAACGTTATCCTGATCGTCATTTTTTCTCCATTTTCGACCCGGTTCGCAATTTTAGGATAAAAATCAAGGTAAGCGTCTTCGCTATTCCAGACTTCCCGGGCCTCCTGGGGTTTATTCTGTCCCTGGATTACTTTTCCTACGACCATCCCTCCGCCAGAATCGGCCGCCAGATTGCCTGTCCGGATAAACCTAAACTGCTGGCTGGCAGGGATATCCAATTGCAAGACCCCTTTATGAATTTTTTGGAATCGGAATCCATAAGTAGCATGTAAACCGCCTTGTTTACGAAGGATTAGCGGATATTCACCCAGATCGGCTCTATCGGTGGTTTGCTCAAGGGTAAAGCAGACAAAATCGCCATCATAATACAATTTGCCCAGCGTATCAACTGCCCCGATGTCAAATCTGACCAGTTCTACCCTGGTAGATGGATTGACTGTTCCCTGGCCACCTGGCCCCTGGGTGGGGTCTTTGTCTTTATCTTTGCCATTCCCGCTTTCATTATCTTTTTTTCCACCAAAAATAGATCGCAGGAATTCCCACAGGACTTTAAATAATGATTTCATATAGCTTATTTTAGCAGCTTAAATTACACAAAAAAACATGCGGAAAAACATTTCTTCAGGTGCAAAATGGGAAGATATAGTAGGCTATTCCCGGGCCGTACGCGTAGGCAATATCATTGAAGTGGCCGGCACCACAGCTGTGGAAGGAGATAAAGTGATGTTTCCCTTTGATGAGTACAACCAAACCCAATATATCCTGCTCAAAATCCAGCAGGCTTTGGAAGATGCCGGAGCGTCTATCACAGATGTGGTACGGACCCGGATTTATGTCACCAATATTGACAAATGGGAAGAAGTCGGCAAAGCCCATGGAGAAGTTTTTGCCCACATCAAGCCTGCCACGACCATGGTCGAAGTAGCTGGACTTATACAACCCGATTTAGTTGTCGAAATAGAAGCAACTGCCATTTTGGAAGGTTGAAATCTTAGACATTATGCATCTGAATATTGAGATCAAGGCCAGGAGCTCAAAGAATCCAGCTATTAGAGCTTACCTAAAAAAACAAAATGCCATTTTTAAAGGCATTGACCATCAGGTAGATAGCTATTTCGAAGTAAAAGAAGGCAGAATGAAGCTGAGAGAGGGAAATATCGAAAACAGCCTGATTTTTTACCGCCGAAGTGACCAGGCCGGACCCAAAGCTTCTGAGGTTTTTCTGTACCACCCGCCTTCAGATCCCCAACTCAAATTACTGCTGACCCAAGCGTTGGGCGTGAAAAAAGTGGTGGCTATTGGAACAATGCAATTTTTACCGCAGGGCCTTTGGGATTGCTGAAGAGGATTTGCTGGAAAAATCCTATTCAGATATGCTGTAAATCAGATAAATCTGGCGGCTTCTTCTTCCGAAGGAAGCCTGCAAGTCTCCCTTTTTCCAAACCAATTGTACCGGTTTTTCGCAATCAAACCATAAACGGCATCTCTGATAAATCGCGGGACGATCAAAAAGGCAAAACTTAGGTTATAGGGGAAATGGAGATGTCGGGCCAGGCGCAGGACTGCTGTAGACTTCTTATATAATTTTCCTTTTTCGAGGTAAAAAATGGTTCCGACTTCTGCTACAGGAAGTCCAAAATGCGTCAAAATCTCCTTCCCTGTAGGATGTTGGTTGGCAGTAAAGGAAAAAACCGATTTGCGATCATGACGCAAGATGAAGTCAATAGAGCTATTGCAAAGATTGCAAACCCCATCAAAAATGATCACATTTTCAGGCAGTTTTTCCATTACTTTTCTTCTTCAGAAGAAGTGCTTGCAGTTTCGTTTTCCCCGATTTTCTCTTCGCTTTTCTCTTCTTTCTTGCTGTCCTCTTTTTTAGGGTGCCCAAAGAAAGCTTTTTGTCGGACAAGAAGAATAAAGAAAGAAAGGGAAATGGCAGCATCTGCGATGTTGAAAATAGGCTTAAAAAACTCAAAGCTTTCACCACCCCAAAAAGGGAACCATGTCGGAAAAGTGCCATGCAGGATGGGGAAATACAGCATATCTATCACCCTCCCATGAAAGAAGGGAAAGGGTGCATTATAGGCTACATTGTTTTCGAGTAAAATACCATAAAAAACACTGTCAACCATATTTCCCAATGCGCCTCCCAGAATAAGGCCCATGGTCCATAATAAGCCGTTGTGCACGCCTTTTTTGCCCAGGTAAATAATTAGATAAGCGATGGCAAAAACCGCGATGGTCCGTACCAGTGACAGGATAAATTTTCCATAGGGAAAATCCATTTCAATGCCGTAGGCGATGCCATTATTCAACACAAAATGAAGTTTTGCCCACTCCCCTATCATGTTGCGCTCTTCGCCATATTCCATATTAAAATTCACCCACAGCTTTAGGCAGTGATCCAAAATAATCACTACCAGAGCCAGCAAATAGTATTTTCCATACTTCCCGAGAATTTCCTTCATTTTCGTTTATCTAAATGTTGAGCTATTTTAAAATATCAATTTGTACCCCAAAACTTCTTCCAGCAACTCCCTTGCACAACCATCGCCGCCCTTTTTGCTCAATACATGGTCTGAGGCTGCTTTTATTTCGGTGGCGGCATCTGCCGGACAGGCCGAAAAGCCTGCTTTTCCCATGATTTCCAGGTCGGATAGGTCATCTCCGACAAAGGCTATTTGTTTCCAGCTGATCGCCATTTCACCCATCCAGGCTTCTGCGATCTTGATCTTGGGCCGATCCCCGGCATACACATAAGGCACTTTCAGGGCCTCAGCGCGCTTTCTGATCAGCTCCGTTGTAGAGCTTGCACTGATAAAACCTATTTTCACCGGATGATGTTTCAAAACACGGGAAATAGCCATTCCGTCTTTTACCTGAAATTTTTTCAGCTGCTCCCCCCCTTCACCATAGTAAAGCCCTCCATCAGTGAGGGTACCATCTACATCGAATAAAATCAGTCGGATTTTTTGCCTTCGAATCCGCTGCAACTGGCCGTCCAGGTCGCGTTTGAGCAAATGATCAATGGGCGTCGCCAACTTTTCTGCAATTTGTACCAATGCATCAAAATCAGGTTCTTCTTTTCCCTGCTCATACATACGGAGATTATTGTCCCAAATACCCAGCAAGCGAGCCATTTCCTCTACTTTAAGGCCCTTCTGTTGGCGAAAATAAATGAGATTTCGAGCAAAATGCGACAAGACGATTGGGGTTATTTTTAGTTCAACGCAAGTTAAAAAGGATTAATAAGAAACCAATAAGAGAGGGCTTTCCGCAGTTGCAAAAAGCCCTCATTATCCCTTATTATTTTACCAAAAATATGCTCAGCGGGACATCCCTAAGCAGGTTCTCGCTGAATACCATATTTTTGCATTTTGTTATATAGATGACTACGCTGGATCTCCATGCTTTCAGCCGTTTTGGAGATATTCCAATTGTGTTTTTCCAATTTGGAGGTAATGAATTCTTTCTCCACGTGATCCTTAAATTCCTGAAATATTTCGTATTGCTGGAAGATAGAACCTCCACTGCGCTTGCGACGCTGAGGCACGGCAAAATCATTCACATCCTGATCCGTGATTTTGTTGTCACACATGATGGTCAGACGCTCTACCACATTTCGCAGTTCGCGCACGTTTCCTGTCCAGTCCAGCTTCATCAGCTCTGCTATAGCACCTTCGGTGATTTCAGGGACATTCATGCCATATTCAGCGGAAATATCCTCCAGGAAATTGGTGACCAAATCTGGAATATCTTCCCTTCTTTCTCTCAAAGGCGGTACGTGAACAAGAATCACGCTTAGGCGGTGGTACAGGTCCTCCCGGAAGTTTCCGGCCTCGATCTCAGCCAGCAAATCCTTGTTGGTGGCCGCAACGATACGTACTTCCACACTGATCTGTTTGTCACTGCCAATCCTTGTTATTTTGCTTTCCTGTAAAGCACGCAGCACTTTGGCTTGGGCTGACAGACTCATGTCTCCGATTTCATCCATAAATAGCGTCCCGCCATTTGCCTGCTCAAACTTTCCAATCCGCTGCTTATAAGCACCGGTAAATGAGCCCTTTTCGTGGCCAAAAAGTTCGGACTCGATCAATTCCGAAGGAATAGCGGCACAGTTGACCTCTACCAAAGGTCCCGAAGCACGGTTACTTTGCTCATGTATCCATCTGGCTACCAACTCTTTACCTGTACCATTGTTACCGGTAATCAACACCCGGGCCTCTGTGGGAGCAACTCTTTTGATCGTTTCTTTGATCTTGGTCATTACCGGTGAATCTCCAATAATATGCCTCACCTTGGTGATCTTCCGACGCAGTTTTTTGGTTTCTACAACCAATTCGGACTTGTCCATCGCATTGCGAATGGAGACCAGCAAACGGTTAAGATCGGGTGGCTTTTGGATAAAGTCATAGGCTCCTTTCTTTGTGGCCTCTACAGCAGTATCTATATCGGCATGGCCGGAAATCATGATAAACTGGGTATCAGGCTTGGCATCCAATGCCTGCTCCAACACCTCTATCCCATTCAATTTGGGCATTTTAATATCTGAAAGCACGACATCGTAGTCGTTTTTCTTGATCATATCAAGCCCTTCTTTTCCATCTTTTGCCTGTTCGGTTTCATAATCCTCATATTCAAGGATCTCCGCCAGGGTAGAACGGATTACTTCTTCGTCATCAATGATTAGTATTTTAGGCATATTCAATGTATTTTATTGTGTACAAATATGTTCAATAATTGTCCAATAAAGCAAACGACACAGGGAAAGTTTTTAGTACTCCCTGTGTGAATGGCTATAAATAGCTCAAAAAAAACCGATTATGGGGGTTAATTACAAGCAAGGAAGTGAATTACGCGTCAAAAAATGGACAAACTATTTACTTATATGGACATAAGTTGTGCCATTTTCTATACAGCGAGTAATTACTTTATGGCGATAATGCCTCCAGGCCCGGAACTGCTTGTTTTTTCTTTAAAGGGTTTTCCTTTGTAGGTGATGTCTCCCGAACCAGACACCCTTGCCTCAATTGACTCCAATGCCAGCACCTTGATATTCCCCGCTCCTATAATCTCCGCACGGCAGCGTAGTGTCTTTAGCCCAAAAGCCTCGATATCCCCTGAACCACTAAGTTTGATATAGGCATCATCGGCACTCCCTCCCAACTGTATATCTCCTGTTCCAAATAGCCTGACATGCAGGTTATCTACGATGAGCAGGTTTATGGTGATATTTCCGGCGCTATTGAGCTGTAAATCCAGGCTTTCACCCTCCAGGGGGGAGAGGGTGCTGATATTTCCGGAACCGGATTGCTGGATGGATCGGATCTTAGGCATAGTCACCTGGACTTTTGCACGGACATTCCAATAGTTTCCTTTGCTGATAGAAATGGATAAAACGCCATTATTTACTTCCGTCCGGATTTTTTGCAAATCAATATTCTCGGATTCTACCCTGGCAGCATAACTGCTACCGATAACTATCTCTATATCAAGACTTGCTGTGGACGAAATGCTTTCAAATGGAGCTAATGAACGGTTTTCAGTTTCTTTGGCAAAGATGGATTGGGACAACAGGATGAGTGCCAAGACCATGAGCTTGACACGGAAGTGTGTGAACATAACCGACTCGTGTTAGTGAAAATTGGGAACAAGACAACAGGATTACAGGTCGTTTTTGGCTATACCCATTAGTAACGTGCAGATTCCTGATAAACGTGTGTTCACTTGCCCCAAATAAGGTCAAAATCTTTTTCTGCCTGCGGTACCCTCAACTTGCGCAAAGCGGCCTGAATGATTTTGTCATTGCTTGTATATAAAAAATGCCAATTTTGTGGTAAGGAAATCGGATAAGAGGAAATCAGAACCCCAGGTCCTGAAAACTCTTTTTCCAAAATATACTGCAACCAGCTATGTTGGCTGGCTTCTTCAAGCCTGTTAAATCTTAGGTCCAAAATGACCCCATCAACATCTTTAAAGACTTCAAAAGCCTTAGAAATGGCTCTTTCCAGTTTTTTCCGGGATGTATTTTCCTCCGCTCGGATATGCAAATAGCCAAAGCGGCCTGAAAGGGCATATTCTACAAGGGCGTTTCCTTTGGAGTCAGAAAGCAGCCTGAATTGTTCAAATCCTTCGTTTAGCAATACTTTTCCACGGGATTTATATCCCAGAATGGCAAGGTACTCCGGGTCATTCGATTCTGTATAAAAAGTGGAATAAGGGGCATTGGGTGCGGAATCTGCGATTTGGGCAGAGGCTGAAAGCAGCAAGGCAAAAAGCAGCATAAATAAGGGAAAAGAAAGGCGTCGGGATTGTGGGTAAATGTAGCTTAACATGGCAGTGATTATGTGCTGAAAAGACAAACAAATGGAGCTTAGGGTTGCATCCTAAAACTAAAACTTGAATCGCAGCTGCAATTTCACTTCAGTCCGCCGGTCCCCGGCGATTTCTTCCAGGCCAGATCCGATGGATCGGATGTCCCTGTAACGACTTTGGGCGATTCTCGCCCAAAATTCCCATTTGCGACCCAGCTTTTTATTCAGCATAAAATAATACCTGCTACCCGTCCGATAATAAGCCGGGATAGAAAAGAAACCGAGCACATCGTTTTCGTAGGCATAAATCCGGGCGTCATAATCCGGGGCATCGAAAATGGCATAACGCATCGTGAAGCGCCAACTGAAGGCTGGCTTCCAGGATAGATCCTGATACAGCAAAAAGCCTCGCTGGCTTTCATCCTCTTTGGTATAATGTGAAAACTCCAGTCGGGTACGCAGGCCAAGCTTGCGGTCAATCGTTGTACTATAGTGAAACCGCAACTGCAATTTGCGCGAAGCAGCCAGGTATTGCAGTTCAGGTGCAAAAGGCTCATCAAAGAGAGAGGAGCCATTGGACTCTTTGTTATCTGAGCGAAAGCGCACATAAAAATTGGAATAGCGGCTCGGTCTAAAATCCATCTGAAGCAAATATTCATAACCTTTGGAAGGATAGCCTACCCCAAATTTGTTCCAGTCAAAATAATATTGATCGAAATAGCCGCTGATCGTCCAATTGTAATTGGGCTTCACCCGAATGCCCAGGTAAATGCCTTGCTCATTGCGCAAGGCGGTTGGCCGCTCAGCAAAGGCATAGCCTTTGAAACTATGAAAATCCTTTTCAAAACGCCTCGCTACCAGCGATATATCCAGGGTCGGCGCAAGCGCCGCCATCAGGCCGCCTGTGGCGGCAAGGCCTCCCGAGCGACTCCTCGCGAACTCTCCAAAAAGGTTAACATTGGATATCATCCAATCAAAATCTACGCTGCTCAGGTAGTTTTTATCTCCCTGAAAATCAAACTGGTTGTATGCATTGAGGCTCCTTTCGAGCCGTGCATCAAAATACTGCCAGTAGTGGGTAAAGCCCACTTTGAAGCGGCGCTCCTGGTAGACCAGCTTCCCGCCAAAGGCGGTTTCTCCAATCGCTTTGCGATTGGCTAGCTCGGACTCCGTGCGGTGCAAACCGCCCAGCTGTATGCTGCCGACGATTTCGGCTTCCTCGGTCAGGGTGTCTCTGGCTTGCACCGAAGCGTCCAGACGGTTCCGGGAAAAGAAGGGGGAAATTTCTATTTTCCCAAAGCCCAGCGTAGCTGCGGCTCCGCGTAAAAATGTATTTTCATTTACTGAGGAATAGGGCCTGATGCCGCGATCCGGCATTTTTACCGAACGAATTACCTCTGCACCTTTTCCAAAACCCAGGCCCCGCGACAGCAGCAGCCCCTGGCCGGATTCCATCGTATAATCCCCAATGACCAGCCGCTTTATTTTACCATACTCCCGGATCATGATATGGCCCGAAGTGAAATCATAGCCATAATATTGCCTTTGGGGGTCCCATAACCAGGCTTCTCCCCGGTCTTTTTCCGCCGTCACAGCAAAACTGAAGTTGGGGTAATAATTGAACCTAATTCTGGTATATGCCTGATAGCCAGGGCCTAAATACCGTCTATCCGTTGAATCTTCTTTAGGAGAATAGCCTTTTTGTTGTTCCAGCAAAAAAACCACCCGCTGGGTCACATCGCCTTTCATGCCTTCCCAAAGCTGTCTGGGCGGTGGCCCTCTTTGATCCTCTCTTCCGCTTGAAATAGAAATATATGCCTTGATCTGGTCAAAAATATCCGGGCTAAAGCCCGGCACAGCCTGCAGTTCGTAGATACTGACCAACTCACCAAACTGCTGAATATGATTCATCAGGGAGCTCACCAGCAAGTCATCCATCCCTGGAAGGGTTTTGAGCTGGTCAGGCGTTGCCTTGTTGAGGTTGAGAGGACGCAAACGCAAGTCTGCCAGGTAGTCTGTCAGGTAGGTAAAATCTACCTGATCATCGGTCTCTGTATTGCTGATCAGGTCTTCTATGGTGGGGATGAGGTCATACTCCTCATTGTCCAGACTATCAATTTGTCCCAAAGCCCAAACAGGCAGGAGCCAGATAGCCATCATCCAGGCTAGTTTATTCCGCATGATTGGGGGCTTAAAATCCATAGCTGAGGGAAATATGTGGGCTGTAACCCAATCTTTCGGTATACCCAAATGCAAAATCTATTTTCAGGCCATTGGTAAGCAGGCCCAGACCTGCATGCCAGCTCAAAGGCTCAGTGCTCACACCCATGCGGGCGATGATGACATCGTTTAAAAAATATTCCAGGCCCGCCCTCACGGAAAGAGGGTGGTCGATGTCCTTTTGCAAATCGGCCACGACCAATACCTTCGCCGAAGGTTGATATGCCAGGCCGGCTGTTACGACGGAAGGCAGCTCTTCGGCCGCCGGGTCATGACCGAGCTTTGCCCGGTTGACATTGGTGGCGGAGAAGCCCAGGCTTAGCTGTTTGCTGATAGCAGTATTCACGCCTACGTCCAGGTAGAGGCTACTTTCGCTGCCATAATTGGGAATGCTCACATTGGCATAATTGAATTTTACGCCCAGGCTTACTTTCTCCAGCAATGTCGTCGCATAGGCAATCCCCAGCCTGTTTTCCCGATAAGCAGCAAAACCAAAAGTGGTAAAATCCAGCCCCAGGCTATGATCTCCTTCCAAAAAAGGAAGGACAAGCCCGGCACTGCCTGAAGTCAATTCCTTCAGGTTAAATCGGCGCACGACATAGGCGCCAGCCGTGACACCTTCAATATTGGCGATGCCTGCGGGATTGTGGTACAGGCTCCAAAAATCTGCTCTTACAGCATGATACGCATGCCCAAGTGCAACAGCACGTGCGCCTACGGAAGGCGGGGGATCATTCGCAGCCTGGATTTGCCAGGAAAAAATAAAACTGAAAACGAATAGAATAAATCTGTGCATGGAACAGGAATTAATATGCTTTTGAAGTAACAAATATCCCACTAAAGGGACAAGGCTTTGGCAATTTAGGAGATTAGATTTAGCTTGATTGCTTTATCTTTATTCTATGGAAATCATGCGCTATCTCATCGTTTTTTTGCTTCTTACAGCTTCTGTTTTATCTGTACAAGGAAGCCAAAAGGATGTCCACCAACCCGTTTTGGCATCGGCAAAAGCAAAAACAGTTATTCTTGAAAAAAGGAAAAAAGAGAGAAAAATAGACCTGAAAGACCCCAAAACCCTTTCCATCCTTGCATTTGTGGCGAGCTTGTCTGGGGCTTTGATCATTGCCCTCCCCTACCTAAGCCTGCTGGGACTGATCCTGGGGTTAGGAGGTCTGATTTTGGGCTGGATGATGCGAAAAAGAACGGAGAAAAAACTTTGGGCAAGATTGGCCATTGTCCTGGGCGGCTTATGCCTGCTCTTTTTTCTCGCCATTTTGGGGCTTGTTATATTCTTTTAATTTGTATGAAAAATTTCTTCTACATCCTGATAGCCAGCCTTTTGCTGGCAGGCTGCGTCCCGAAGCAAGATGCACTTGCTCCCAACGTCTTCCGCATCGCCAAAGGCGATAAGCCCTGGATCATCGCCCATGGGGGCGCGAAGGACCTCTTTCCCGAAAATACCCTGCTCGCCTTTGAGCAGGTACAGCAATACCCCATCGACGCATTGGAGATGGATGTCTGCATGACTAAGGACGAAGTCCTGGTAACTCATCACAATCTCACCATCGATGCGAGCAGCGATGGGAGCGGCGAACTGATCAGCTTTACTTTTGAAGAATTGCTTCAATTCAACTTTGGCGAAAATTTTCGCGATTTGAATGGGGATTTACCTTATCAGGACAGTCTTGTTCACCTGGCAAATCTGGAAGAGATAATGATGCGATTTGGAAGTCGCTATTTCCTCAATATTGAATTGAAAAACAGAGGAGAAAACGGAAAGCGTGCAGCAGAGTTGCTGTCCGCTTTAGTGAAAAAATATGGCCTGGAAGAAAGGGTACTTATCGCTTCTTTTAGCGATGAAATTCTGGATTATTTCAGGGAAATAAGCGATGATAAAATTGCCATTTCCACTTCAGAAGAAGAGACCAAAGACCTGGTTTTCACGGGCTTATCGGCCGCGGACTATCTTTACAGCCCTTCCGCTGTCGCGGCACAAATCCCAACCAAAAACAGCGGGATCAATCTCGCCAGCCGCCGCATCATCAACGCCTGTCACAGGCGGGATATGGCGGTCCACTATTGGACCATCAATGATAAAGAAGAAATGCGGATGTTAATTGAGATGGGGGCCGACGGCCTCATCACAGATCGTCCTGATCTGATGCAGGAATTATTGGATGAAATGGGTTTTTGAGCCTCACCCAAATACTTCTTCCTCTTCAAAATAGGTTAAGATATGTTCCTTCAGGATAAATTCCTGAGAGAATATATCGGTATGTGGCAGGTCTTTGACCAGTTTCCAATGAGGCCAACCGTCTTCATCCTTTCCCTGCAATTCATAATAGCCGGATTGCGAAAGCAGGCGACAAATGGAAATATGCATCAAATCTACCTTTTCCTCTTTGGAAAATTCCCTATGTGGGCCTTCGCCCAATTCCCGAAGACCAATCAGAAAAATGATTGCCTCCAGGTTAAGCTCTTTCTGAAATTGCTGAACAAGCCTGTTTTGCAGCTCATTCCAACGAAAATTAAGATCTGGTTTCATAGAAAAATTCTCTCCTCTCTGTTCTCTGTTCTCTGTTCTCTCCTCTCTGTTCTCTGTTCTCTCCTCTCTGTTCTCTGTTCTCTGTTCTCTTGTCTCGCCTCCCTACTTAATATTCTTCGTCCCAATCCTATTCAAACGCACCCCAAAATTGCTTTCGTAAGAGAAGAACACAAGCAATGGTCGCCCAACGATGTGATCCTCAGGCACATACCCCCAAAAACGGCTGTCTTCTGAATTATGGCGGTTGTCACCCATCATGAAGTAATAGTCTTTTTCGAAGGTATAAGTTGTTGTTTCCTTTCCGTCAATCAAGACTTTCCCGTTTTGCAATTTCAGCTCATGGCCTTCGTAATCGGCAACTACACGCCTGAAACAGGCATAATTGAAGGGATTCGTGATGTCCACGGTCATGCCTTTTTTCGGGATGAGGATGGGGCCGTAATTATCGCGGTTGAAAGGAGCGATCTCGTAATCATTGGGATACACCCGATATTTTCGGGAACGATCGCCGTTAAAGGGATCGCCAGGGTTTCTCAATTTGGATTCATAAATTTCCGGAATAAGCGTATCCACACTAGGGTGGTGTATCAGCTTGTCGCGGATTTCTTCAGTAGCATGCATGACCAAAACCTGGGGATGCTGACGATCGGGATACCAGTTCAAATTATTGTTCCAGGCAGGTCCAATCTGGCCGTTTTCGGCCCTTTCGGTACGAAAGCCCATATCGGTAAATTCCTTCTCAGTGAAGCCCTTCCCATCTTTCAACCTGACAAGGTAGCCTATCTGCTTCTTTTCCGGTTGAAACGCCCTTTCGCCATTGATATACAAATCTGCATCTCTCAGCTCCAGGGTATCACCCGGGATGCCTACACATCGCTTGATGTAGTTTTCTTTCAGGCTGGTTACTTTTACAAAGCCCGCACCATCGCCCAGGTCGTGTATGTCGTGGAAAGGATAATTGAAAACAACGATATCATTTCGTTCTATCTTCTCGATTCCCGGCAAACGGAAATAAGGCAATTGGATTCCATCCACATAAGAGGGGACAGAAACACCCTTGATTTTGATTTTATTATGAATAAAAGGGATAGACAGCGGGTTCATCGGCATACGTGTGCCATAATGATATTTGCTGACAAAGAGGAAATCCCCTGCCATGAGGGTACGCTCCATCGAAGAGGTCGGAATCATGAAAGCTTCAATGAAGAAAGTCCTGATAATCAGGGCAGCTACGCCAGCAAACAGGAAGGCATCAGCCCACTCTCTACCGCCCGATTTGGGCGGGGTGACGTTGGGGAAAATGCCGGAAAGAATTTTGTAATTCTTGCTTTCCAACTTCCGCACATCGCTTTTCTTGGCCTTTTTTGCGGGTTTTGACAAGGCTTTCCCCTTTTCCTCTTTGTTGTATCTTTTCCAGGCCTCTTCATAAGAAAGTGGAGGACCGACATATTTTGTCTGGGGATCAAAGCCGATTTTTGGATAAAAGACAAATGGCAAAAGGACAGCGAAGGCCTGCTGGCCAAATTTTTGTTTGCCATAGGCTTTGGCCATTTCGATATCCATCGAAACCTTGACCAATGTCCTGAGGATAGGAATCAGGGTCAAAATGACCCAATAAATCGGCTTTCCGATCAATTTTACCCAAATAACATCACTGTAAATCGGCACAAAAGCCTTCCAGCCTGCTTCTCCTGCTTTTTCAAACAGCTTGTACAAGCCGATGCGGCTCCCGAGAATATATATGGCAAAAAGTGAATAATAAAATATGGCTATTCCACTCATAGGTCTTCAAATAGAAAGAATTTTTTAATGATGCATGTGTCGGTGATCCACAGGCTTTCTTACGAAGAAGTGCGAAATTACCCAAAAATGTGATATTGGCGGCTTTATTTTTTTCTTTTTATTTGTAGGATCAACACACACCTTATGAAAAGTATTTGCCTCTCACGATTTTCTTTTGTCTGTTTTTGTCTGCTCGCTCTTATGTGTTTTATGTCTGCCTGCCAGACGCAGGAAGTATCTACTACAACCTATAGCGAAAGTCGCTCTTCCTGGCAGGACCAAAATCGCCAAAGGCGATTTTCTGCTGAAATGACACTTTCCGATGCGGAAAAAGCCCTGGACAAGCGCCTGGACGACATGAGGAGCAAACTCCTTCAATCCTACCGGGACAACAATTTTTACCCTACGGCCCGCAATTTTTACCATGTAAAATCAGAAATAGAGCAGACGGAACTTTTTCAAACGTTTCAGAAAATGCCCAAAGGCGGACTGCTGCATGCCCATGACCTGGCACTCGGATCGGCCTGGTATATCGTTGATGATGCCATCGCGCGGGAGCATTGTTATGTTTATTGGGCTGAAGAGGGAGAGCAGTATATAAAAGGGCAATTGCATTTTTTTGCGGAAAATGATGTGCCTGAAGGCTTTCAGTCTGTGAGAGAAATGGCTCAGAATGAGCCTGATTTCCGGCAGCAATTGCACGACTTACTCACTTTTGATGCGTGGACCACGCCTGACAGCATCAACATCTGGAAAGAATTTGAGCCGATGTTCCAGCGGCGGCTGGGCTATATCAACTACAAAGCCGTTTTCGAAGATTACTATTATGCGGCTTTTGACAGCCTGCTGAAAGACAACATTCAGCATGTTGAACTGCGGTCTATCATTTCTCCCTCGATCTACGATCTGGAGCATGAAGGGGGCTATTATCCCCGCGACAGCATGGTCAATTTTTTCCGAAAAAGCCTCCGCCGCATTCAGCAAAAAGCGCCTCAGTTCAGTCTCAAACTGATTTATACGGGCTTGCGCTTTTTGCCGAGACCTATCATTTGTGCGGATTTGGTGGCGGCTTTTCGCACGAAAAAAGCAAACCCGGATTTGGTAGTTGGCTATGATCTCGTAGGAGAAGAAGATGGCGGGTATCCGACCCTTTACCACCTCGATTGCTGGGACAATATGGATTCGCTAAGCCGGGAATATGGGGTAGACATGCCGCTTTTTCTGCATGATGGCGAAAGCAATTGGCATGACAATACCAACCTCTACGATGCGCTGCTGCTTCGCACCCAAAGGATTGGTCATGGAATCAATCTCTTCCGTTTTCCTTATCTGGAGGAAAAAGTAATGGAAAATGATATTTGCCTGGAGATCTGTCCCCTGAGTAACCAGATTCTCAAATACACCCCTGACCTCCGCATCCATCCCGGATTGGCCTACCTCAGCAAAGGAATTCCCATCAGTATCAGTTCTGATGATCCCAGCGTCTTTGGCTATGAGGGATTGAGTTATGATTATTGGACGGTCTATATGGCCTGGGGGCTGGATTTGCGGGACATGAAGCAAATTTCCAAAAATGGCATTTTGTATGGCGCATTGAGCGAAGCGGAAAAGAAAAAAGCCCTGGCTTCATGGGAAGAAGCCTGGGGGGCTTTTGTTCAGTCTTTTTAACTTGATTTTTCCCTACACTTCAATCTCCATCTTATCACGGGCAAGCATACAGTTAGGAAAGCGTTCCTGACAGACTTTCTCCATATTTCGAAGAAAAGCATCGTCATGATCCGGATCATGGTGTGTGAGCACCAGCGACTTTACCTCGGCCTGTATGGCCACTTCCACCGCCTGCTTGAAGCTGCTATGGCCCCAGCCGCGCCTTGTCAGCAATTCTGCTTCGGTATATTGGGCGTCATGGATGAGCAGGTCTGCGCCTCGCGCAAATTCAATGGTATGTGGATCCAGCTCAGTCCCATGCTCGATGTCTGTACAGATGACAATGCGCTTTCCATTGCGCTCAAAAGCGTAGCTGTAAGCCCCTCCCGGGTGCTGGTGGCGACGGGCTGAGATGGTGGTACCATTGAATACGCGGGTACTTCTTTCAGTCATCACAAAGTCAAACTTTGCTCCCATATTGTCCAGATTTACAGGAAAGTATCTTTCCTGCATCTGGGTTGCAAATATCTCACGGAGATTGGTGATCCCTCTATCGGGTCCGATAGCGATGATGTGGATGCGTTGATCCTTGTCAAAGGCGGGTTGAAAAAAGGGAAATCCCTGTATATGATCCCAGTGAAAATGGGTAAAAGCGATATATAAGTCTTCGGTAGCCTGGTGGCTTTTTTTCGTCAACTCTTTCCCGAGATTCCGAATGCCTGTACCAGCATCCAGGATCAGGGCATGTCTTTTCCCCTTCTTTTCATAAGAAATTTCAATACAAGTAGTATTGCCCCCAAATTCCTGGAATTCGGTGTCACAAACGGGAATAGATCCACGGGTGCCGTAAAAGGTTACTTTCATCTTTCTACTGTTTCAAGGCCAAGAAAAAAAATGGGGTAATTCGAAAAAATAAATGAAACAGAGAGCCCCTACAAAAAACTAGATTTTAAATCCTACAGAGAAAGATAAAACGTGGTTTCTGGCACCTTCGTGGGTTGCGAGGGCTTTGCCCAGGCCGTGCTCGTAATCCAGATCAATCGTAAAAAGAAAAATATCGAGGCCTATACCTGAGCGAAAACCCAAAACTAACTTCTCAAAATCTTCATTCCTCAAATTAAGAATATTGTCTTTGATTCCAGAATAAAAACTTGGAACAAATCCCATGCTTCCTCTCAATTTGAATAAACGGGTATCAACGAAGCTATGGCCAATACAAATAGGTACTTTGAGGTAATTTATTTTTACCTGACCTTGCAAAGGTTGGGATGTGATCTGGTCTTCTGACAGCAGATCGCTACCGACTTTGTACCAATACAAACCCGGCTCGAGATAGGTTTTTCCTCCTATCCTCACATCTGCACCCAATTGATAGCCCACCCGGGCTGTAGGCTCAGCGAAATCCGGATCGGTCGAAAGACGGGAAGAATTGATCCCAAATTGGGGATTTAAGGTGATAAATTTGTTTTGTCCCAAACCATACAGGACCAACAAACTGAACAGGGCTACAAGGCAAATTTTTTTCATGAAAGTGTTTGTTTTTGGTAAACTGGAATTTTGCTTTTTTATTTTGCCTAAAATAAAGTGATTTTACAAACTTTTACGCTAATTAATAGATGAAGGTCCTCAAATCTGATAAATTCTGGAAGCTTATCAAAAAAGCTAAAAGCCCCTCGGCCCGTTCTCCACAGCGCCGCTGTGAATTATTGATGCGGCAACTTGCCAGGAAATCCGTGCGGGAGATCATGATGTTTGAAAAAACATTGCAGCACTATATCAGCATGGCTGACACCGAGGAGATGCGAGGCGCAACCCAGGTCATCAAGGGCGATTATGATGAGGAATACTATTATAATTTGCGGGCCTGGCTGGTCCTACGGGGCGAAAAACGCTATTTCCTTTCCGTTTCCCGCCCTGATTATATGGCTTCTTTTCTCAAGTATACAGATGATCCCGAATGGAAAGGATATGGCCAATGTGCCAAAATCGCTTTTCATAAAAAGACAGGCAAGACCATAGACGAAATTGAAAAAATCCCGCCCAGGAAATGGCGGGAGGCAGAATTGCCAGACCATTTTCCCAAACTTTGGAAGAAGTTTGTGCGGGTAGAAGAGATTTTTGAATAAAATCTATCCCTCCATCAGCCCATGGCTGAAGGCATAGCGCGCCAGGCCAACGGAGTTTTTCACTCCTACTTTCTTCATGATATTTTTGCGGTGGGTTTCCACCGTGCGTCGGCTGATGTCCAGCCGGGTGGCGATTTCCACATTAGAAAGCTCCGTGGCGATCAGCTTTAGAATCTCCAATTCTCTGTCTGTCAGGGAGGCGAGGTCCTCATTGGGTTTGAGGTCCTGGTTCATGCTGAGCAAAATCTTGCCGACGCCTTTGCTGAGGTAGGTATCGCCGGAGGCGATGGAGCGGATAGCCTCCGCCAATTCCTCCTTGGTGGCATCTTTGAGCACATAACCCGAAGCCCCTGAATGCATGGCATCCTGGATGAGGGCTTTGCGCTTGTTCATCGACAAGACGATAACCTGTGTATTTTCGAATTTTTGGCGGATTTTACGGGCAAGCTCGATGCCTGTCATCTGTGGCATGCTCATGTCACTGAGGACAATATCAACTTCATTATCCTGCAAAAAATCCATGGCCGCTTTTCCATTCAGCGCTTCACCGACAATCTCAATTCCCGGTTCCCGGGAAAGCAGGGAACGTATCCCATCAATAAACAATTGATGATCATCAACCAGGAGCAATCTTACTTTTTCTTCTACCATTTTGCCTTTATTTCGTGCGAAAACAATTTATTCCTTTACCCAATACTTCCCCTCATCTAAGTTAAAGAAAAGGTCTGCTAAAGCAAACTATAAAGTTTTCTTACGACCCATTCCACCCCCAACAAACTCAACAAAAGGATGAGAAGCCAGCGAAAGCGGTGGAAATCCTGCCGGCTTTCTTTGAAGCCAACCGTAGGCTTGAGATTTGCATCCGCTTTGATAAGCGCAGGTAAGCCGTTGAGGTCGCGGGCAAGCGTAAATTTGCCGCCACTTCTCAGCGCCAGTTGGCGCATGAGTCCCTGGTCCGCCTGCAGGCGGAGGTGCTCGATATTGGACTGACCAATGGAAAATTGGCCTTTGTCCGTGCCTATCACAAGCTCATTCTTCCTGCCTTCGGCAGCATAGCTGTAAGTCCCTTCCTGCAGGTTGTACAATTCCAAATAGTATTGTGACTGCCCCGTCTCATTGAGGTAGTAGATGTTTTCCTTGCCATTGGGAGAGCTGAGTTCCAGCTTGATTTCCACTCCGGGGATAGGATTGTAACTGTCGTCATAAGCCTGGCCTCTAAACATAACCGGCTCTTTGCCAGTGTATAAGCGTTTGGAGGGGTTGACCTTAAACTTGCGTTTGTCATCGGTGACGATCAACCATTTGATGTTGTTGAAAAGCCAGTCATCGAAGTAGTCGAAAGATTCATTTTCGACATAGGCATGGGCGCGCATGCGCCAGAAATTTTCACCCAGAAAAACGAAGTTTTTCTTTCCCAATTGATTTTGCAAAGCAAAAACGGGATAATCCAACTGAATATTTTTGATACGCGCGGTGGCGTAGACCTCAGCATTGCTTTTGGATTCCCAATTGGAGCGGTTGCGAAAAATAGGCGGAGAAGAATTGGCCCATACCAGCCAGTTTTCGGGAAAGGTAAAGGTCGAATGATCCCGGTACTTTTTATCAAAATTGGCAATGACTTCCTCCGATTTATTGTTAAAATTTTTGGGCGTAATAGCCATTTCCTTATACAGCGGCTGCAAGGTCTGCAGGTCTGTAAAACCGCCCACAAAGTGCATAACAGGCAATTTTCTATCTTCTACCTGCTTGGCGATCTTTTCAACCATCGCTTTGTCAGCACTGCTGAGGGGATAGTTGTGAAGGATGACCAAATCAAATTCATCCAGATCGTAGCGACTCGGATCGGTATAATAGTCCGTTGTTCCTTTATGAACAAATTCTCTCACTTCGTAGCGATCTTCGCGTTTGAAAGCCTGCTTCAAAGCACCCAGATCGGGGTGAGGAGAACCTGCGAAAAGGGCGATTTTTACCCGTGTTTCAAGCACATTGATAAAAATCTTTCGCTGGTTATTGCGGTAGGTGATTTCACCAGGAAGCCGGGTGATGCTGATTTCAAACTGCTGAACGCCAGGCTCTTTGGGTTCAAACAAAAAGCTGACTTGCCCCTGTACCTGGTTGCGGTTCAGTTTCAGGTCCTGGGTCCCGATCACTTTTCCCCCTCCCAGCAAAGTCACTTTTATATCAGCAGATTGAAACCCTTCTTTCCTGACTTTCACCTGTATGGGTGTTTCGCTTTTCAGGTAGGCGATTTCATTGAACAAAACCTCACTGATCTGCAAATCCTGCTGGGGGGTTGTATCCCCAAGCAAAACTGTATGTACAGGCTGTTTGAAGCGGTCTATGATGAAAAGGGGGTTGGCACCCTCAGTGCTTATACCGTCACTGACGAGGACGATAGCACCCAGGTTTTGGTTTTGATAGAGCTTTTGAAGGCGCTCCATGGCGCTGGAGATATTGGTGCCTGTGGCAGCAAAATCCAGCGAATCAGCATCTGCATCCAAATCCAGCTCACTGGAAAAGGTATAATAATCCAGCGTATAGTCTTTTTCATCAAATGCTCCCAAAAAATTATTGAGCAAAGCGGGGTATTCATTGCGGGCAAAAGCAGAGTCTTTTTGCACCACTATACTTTCCGATACGTCCTGTAAAACAGCCACTATAGGCTGTGAAGTGATCTTTTTGCTGGCATTCAGCAAAGGTTCCAGCAATAAAATGCCGATCAGAGTCAGGACGACAAATCGAAAAACGCCCAGCAAAAAGCGGGGAATAAATGGCAAGAGGTCACGCGTTCCTCTGTACATCAGCCAGCTCAAAGCTGCAGCCAACACCACAATCAGCAAGATGTACCAGGGAGAATGGCTAAATATCAATTCCATAGGGCAGCGAAGTTCACAAAAAAAAGGAAAAAATTAAACCGCCATGCAAAGACGGTTTTAAAAGCTACATGCATATGTATTTTCTATCAGGCCATGACCATACCGCCATCCACGTTCATTACCTGGCCGGTAATGTAGGTAGACATATCGGAGGCGAGGAACAGGCACAGATTTGCGACATCCTCAGCCTGTCCGGCTCTTTTAAGGGGAATCGTTTCCAACCAGCTAGCCAGTTCTTTCTCTGGCAGCTGATCTGTCATCTCAGTAGCGATAAAGCCTGGGGCGACCACATTGGCGCGGATACCGCGCGAGCCGATCTCACGTGCCACTGACTTGGTGAAACCAATGATCCCCGCCTTGGAAGCGGCGTAGTTGGCCTGTCCGGCATTTCCCTGCAACCCTACCACCGAACTGATGTTGATGATAGAGCCGCTGCGTTGCTTGAGCAAGGTGCGCATGGCCGCTTTGGTGGTGAAGAAAACGCTGTTCAGGTTGGTGTCTAGCACATCCTGCCATTGCTCTACTCCCATGCGAAGCAGGAGGGTATCTTTGGTGATGCCCGCATTGTTGACGATGATGTCAAGCTGTCCAAAGTGCTTGACCGTCTCATCAACGACCCGTTGGGTGTCTTCAAAGCTGGCGGCATCCGCCTTGAAATAGATTGCCTCCGTAGGCAATTCTTCTACCATCTTCTTCGCTGCATCATCAGATGAGCGAAAGGTAAAGGCGATTTTAGCGCCATGTGCCGCAAATACTTCGGCTATTCCTTTTCCAATGCCTCGGGTGGCTCCGGTGATGAGTGCTACTTTTCCTTCTAATAGTTTCATAAAGAGGGTGATTTGTTTTGGGTTTCGGGTTTCGGGTTTTGGGTTTCGGGTTTCGGGTTTTGAGTTTCGCGTTTTGAGTTTCGGGTTTTGTCTCTAGTCTCGGCTCTCGCTTCTCGCCTCTCACTTCTCGCCTCTCGCCTCCCTCTTCCTCAATTTCACTGCTGTCCCATAGGCCAAAATCTCTGAAGACGCCTGCATGACCGCCGAGGTATTAAACCGAACATTTACCACGGCGTCTGCGCCGAGTTGTTCTGCATCAAAGATCATGCGCTCGATGGCTTGTTCGCGGGCCTGTGCCAGCAATTTGGTGTATTCACTGATCTCCCCACCGACCAGGTTTTTGAAACCTGCCATGATGTCGCGGCCTACATGACGGGCACGGATGGTGCTACCCCGGGCGATATCGAGGATTTCGGTGATTTCGTGGCCTGGAACTGTTTCTGTTGTGGTAATAATCATATGCAAATATGCTAACTGATGCTTGAATTCCAAAGATTGGCGCTTTCATTTGGCTGGGCAACGAGCCAATTCCAGATCAGGTCGAAATCATCGCCCCAATCCTTTTGATTCAGGTCAATGATCTGATCATTGTAGTGGAACTGGATGTTGTCGCCATTCCTGCTGGGATTCGCATAGCGAAGGGGAAAAGCGTGGTGTTCATTTTCGTAAATGATGTCGTAAACCGAGATCAGGGAGAAGTGGTCATTCACAAATTGGATTTGTGCATAATGCCGCTTGAGCTTGGCGAAAGCCATCATATTGGCAAACAACAGGGCGACAAGCTCGCCAACAATCGCCCAAAACAACAGGCTCCGGCCTCCATTCCCATTCGCAACGGTCATCATCACACCCATCATCACCACGATGGTAAAGATGGCATAATATTGCATCGCATATTCCTGTGTGATCGCCAGTTTATTGCGGTTTTTGGGAAAATGGTTGCTTTTGAAGCTTGTTCGATTCATGGGGGGATAGTTTATCGTTTAAAGTTTTAAGCTTATGTTTTTTTGCAAGTCGTAATTCGATAGTCTCTGATCTCTTGTCTCGCCTCCCGGCTCTCACCCCAATCTATCCAATTCGCCTTTATATCCCCTGACAAAGTCAGCTGTATGCATCCGTTTTTTTCCCTGAAGCTGCGATTCCAGGATGCTTATCCATCCATTTTGGCAAGCAACTTCCAGGCATCCTTTTTTGGGGTCGGCAATCAGGCTTCCGGCTGGCATTTTTTCCTCGCGCTCTGCCTTCTCCACTTTGACCAACTTCATGATTTTTCCATCCAAAGTCGTCCAGGCAGTCGGGTAGGGCGAAAGCCCTCTAATGAAATTGTAGACATCGTCTACATCCTGCTCCCAATTGATCTCGCAATCTTCTTTGAAGATTTTGGGCGCATGGCGGGAAGCCTGGCTATCATCCTGTGGTTTCGCCTTTAACTCATTCGTTTCCAGCCCCTTAACTGTTTTCACTACCAGCTTTGCTCCCACCTCCATGAGCGCATCATGCAGGTCACCCGCTGTCCAATCCTCTGGAATCTCCACCTCCTCCTGCAACAAAATGTTGCCCGTATCAATCTCTTCATCTATCAAAAAAGTGGTTACCCCACTTTTCTTTTCGCCATGGATAATGGCCCAGTTGATGGGTGCTGCGCCCCGGTAGTTGGGCAAAAGCGAAGCGTGTAGGTTAAAAGTGCCTCGCTTCGGCAGTTTCCACACAGCCGCAGGCAGCATCCTGAATGCCACTACGACAGCCAAATCTGGTGCCAGGGCCTCCAACTCTGCCAAAAAGGCCGGATCGCGCAATTTTACCGGCTGAAGCACTTTCAGCCCTTTCTCTTCAGCATACTGCTTGATGGGGCTGGGACGCAGCTTCATCCCGCGGCCGGCAGGCCGGTCGGGTGCTGTGATGACACCTACCACATCGTATTTATTTTGGACCAGTATGTCCAGGGAAGCTATCGCAAAATCAGGAGTTCCCATGAAAATAATTCGCATGGCGCAAAGCTAAGGATTTATTCCTTTTATTGGATTCTGTTTAGCTTTGCTTGCTAACAGGAAAAATAGATGTTTCCATCTACCTGTATTTTTTTGACAGGATGACAGGATTTTCAGGATTAACAGGATGTATTTGGTTTGATTGAATATATGAGTCATCGTTTGAAAATACATGTTAAGCAGTTTGATAATTTTCCTGTAAATCTTGTGAATCCTGTTATCCTGTTCTTTCTTTTTTGAGAGCCAGGGTACAAAAGGAGTTCGTTAATTGCTGATCATTGCTTATGATTTTGTTAAATGGAAAATGGATCAACCCCAACGCGCCCGAGTTAAGCCTGCTCAACCGCAGTTTTAAGTATGGAGATGGCCTTTTTGAAAGCCTGCGCGTATTTGATGGCAGGGTGCTTTTCTGGCAGGACCATTGGAACCGCCTTCAAAGAGGTATGCAACGCCTGTATTATGAATTTGATGGCCCTGCGCTCCAGGCTGTTTTGAAAGCCGCTTTGGCGGAAATGCTGGCGAAAAACGCCATTGAGGCACACGGCAGGCTGCGCCTGCATGTCTACCGCGCGGGCGCGGGGGCCTACCAGCCGATCGACAATCGGCCCTTATATCTGCTCGAAGGCTACTCCCTTAAAGGGGATCCCTTTGAAGAAAATAACCCCGTCAGCCTGACGGACTTCCATGAAGTAAAACTTCAATTCAACAGCCTTTCCGGCCTCAAAACGGCAAATAGTTTGCCTTATATACTCGCATCCTTGCATGCGAAGAAAAACGATTTTGACGATGCATTGCTCTATGCCGGAGATTTTATCTCCGAAGCCAGCAGCTCCAATATCTTTATTGTCAAAAACAAAAAAGTCATCACTCCTCCCCTCTCCCATGCCTGTCTCGATGGCGTGATGCGCAAGCAGATTTTTCACCTTTGCAAAGAATTGAAGCTTCCCATCCAGGAAAAAGGCATCAAAAGCAAGGAGCTGGAGCTGGCTGATGAAGCCTTTCTGACCAATGCCATCCGAGGCATCAGCAGTGTCGGTCAGTATCACGGTTTGCTTTTTGACACCAAAAAAGCGGGCATTACTTCGCTGCTAAAGCAGAGTTTGTATAATTTTGTGAGGAGAGGAGGCGGGATGGCGGGAGGCGAGACGGCGGGATAAATTTTAAACAAATCATCTTTGTACAGGACAAAAAATGGAAGTCATGAATTATAAACATCCTCAAAGTCCTGAAGGGACGCTATATACTACGATCGGGCAAAGCCCGATCATTCGATTCACACCAGGTCCTAAAGC
>JAUIGE010000028.1 GCA_030430205.1 Bacteroidia bacterium
CTACCAGGTCTATGGCATCCTGCAGATCAGTAAAGGCATCCGCCCAGGAGCTGCCATCCTGGACGCCCGTGGCGGCGGAGTCTACAAATACCGTCGTCGGCCCGCAACTCACAAATACGCCCTGAAGCTCATAAGCTCCCATATCCACGGTGCCGCTATTGTAGCGGCGGGGATTGCCGGCCAGGTCGGTGGTGACTCCGGCGGGGATGCTGTCGTTGATGCCTGTGTTGATCGCTGGGGAGTAGGACTTCAAACTGAAGTCGCCGCTGGCGGGGCTGTTGAAGAAGGGATCGGCGTCGAGGTTACCGCCCTGGTCTGTACCCTGATTAGATTGCCAAATCCCGCCAGGCTTACTGCCAGGAATAAGTGAGTTTGTTACATAAACCTGGCTTCCGGGTTCAACATCTACATGATCATTGCCTGCTACCGAATTATTTTGCCCGAAAATACAATTGCTGATATAGGTAAAATAACCGCTTGACTCTGAATGAGCCCGAATAGCTCCACCTGCTCCTCCATAAAGACTTCTAGCCTCATTATTCACAAAGGTACAATTGGCAAATTTAATATCTCCTTTGATGGTATTTGACACGAACCCGTTAGATTGGAAATCGGAAACAGCCCCTCCTGATTGAGCAGCAGAATTTCCATCAAATAAACAGTTTGAAAATAAAAAACTGACTTCTCCTCCTGAAAAAGAGAAACCATCAGCATCAATTCTTACGGCTCCCCCCTGAGATCCAGAAGCATTATTCGAAAACATGCACCTATTCAGACCAACTTGTAATGTACCTTGTATTGAATATGATTCCAATCCGAATTCTAAGGCTCCTCCATCTTGATATGCATAGTTTCCCAAAAACGTACAAGAAGTAAAATCAGGCATACTCTCACTTTCTCCTGCATCGACCATTACTGCCCCTCCACTTCTACCTGCGGAGTCTGCGGAAAAGGTACAATAGGATAGGTGCGGGTTAGTCGCTCCCTTCCTTCCCGCGCAGCAGAGACCTCCCCCATCAATTTTGGCAGAGTTACCTCTGATTATACATTTTTCAAGGGTTGGGCTGCATTCCCGACCCGTCATACCTCCATTCAGGAATACTCCGCCTCCATATGGGATAGTGGACAGGTTGTTTGCATTCCCACCAGTGATAGTCAAGCCTTCCAACAAGGTAGCGGAGGTGATACTGCCATGAGCAGTCGTGCCATCTATATTGACCACCTGGTAGGCATTTTCAGCGTCATTGAGAATCGACAGGGTAGCACCGGCACCGTTGATTTGGTCATCCCCATTGAAGTCCCCACTCAGGACAGTCTCATTGCCCGCTACGCGCTGGCTTTTGGCCGTCTCCGTCCCGGCGAAGCCGCCGTAGAGTTTGATACCATCGGTATCTATGTAGAAGGTTTTGGTGCGGGGATCGCTGGGAGAGACATTGCCAGACTTATCTTGGGTCGGGAAGTAGGTGCCAGCAGCTACCCAGATTTCATCGCCATTGGTGGCTACATCTATGGCCTTTTGCACGCTCTGAAAGGCGGCCGCCCAGGTCGTGCCGCTGTTGCTGTCGCTGCCCGTCGTCTTGACGTAGTAGGTGGTCGCCGAAGCTGACAAGGCTCCGAAAGACAGGCATAAGGCTAGTAGGGTTTTCTGCAAGTTTAAATTCAAAAGCAAGTTCGAAAGGGAAAGAAATCGTCTCATAAAAAATGTTAAGCGTGTTTACCAAAAATTCAAAACATCGCTAAATAGCATATTTTAAAAAGTCGAAACAGAACTTTGCGACGAAGTGACCTGAGCTTGCGACGAAATGACTTTCTGATGTGCTGATGAAGGCTTATTTGATAAATCCCCTTGTCCCATCGCCCAAATCGACCGCTGCCACAAATCCCATTTGGTACATGGGATGCATATTAAGGCTGTGCCCAACAGCTTCTTTGTCAATATGGCTGACGGGACAGAAATTCCTATTTCCAGAAGGAGAAAAGAAGATTTTAAGCTTTGGTATAAGCAGGGATAAAACAGGGATTAAGGAGAGAAATCTTCTCTACTCATTTCAAATTTGATTTCCCCCTTTCCATGCACGCCAATAGCTTTCCATCCTTGCTTTTGGTAAAATATTTCAGCCCGTGTACCAGGTTCCGTGCCTAGCCAAAGCTTGTGCGAATGCTGATCAAAATACCACTTGAGCATCATACTATGAAGCTTTTTGCCAATGCCTTTTTTCTCAAAATCAGGATGAACAAACAATGCCCAGATATTGCGTTCCTGCATATCAATGATGGCAAATCCGACGATTTGCTGGTCTGCCTCACAGACCCAGCCTTTGCCTCTTTGTGTCAGAAACACTTCACAATCGGTATCTGTCACCAGACTGGGATCTGACAAGATGTTTTCCTTTACTGAGTTCCGAACCCATTGAATGGGGGGAATGTCCTGAATTATAGCTTCTCTGAAAATCATATTTTCAATATGAATTTTACTTTTTCAATCCCTATTTCCATTTTCCACCGCTTCTCTTCTTCAAATCCAAACTTACGATATAGCCTAATCGCGGGGCTATTGGCGGCGCCTGTTTCGACTACTCCGATCTCTGATGGGAAGAGTTGAATAGCAAACTGCAGAAGGCTACTTGCAATGCCCTGTCTGAAAAAGATGGGTACCACAACCAGGCTCCAAATTTCGGTAATCGAGCCATTTTGTAACACTTCTACTACACCGGCTAAATTTTCACCTACCCAAAATCCATAAAAGGAAGTATGACTTCCCTGGATATCTTTTACCGTCCTCTGCAAAGGTGGAAAGTCATCAACCCCAATCAATGCTGCTTCGACAGGATAGGAAATTTGAAAGACATCATAGATAAGCTTTGCAATGGAACGTTGTTGGTGGTTCAATTTTTCAATCATATTTTCTTAATATAACAGAGAATCCTTTTTAAAGGAAATACAAAAAAACACGGCCAGCATGGAAATTCCATGCTGAACCAAAAATCAAAATTGTTGGTGCGGGGCGTGCGGTTAATTTCAGGAACGCTATTCAGGGTATTGGTCAACACCAATCCATGGTAATAACCGGAATCCAGTTGCCTGACAGGCCCTTCGATCAGGCGGATGATAGAATCTCCTGCGGCCAGCGCGATGCCACCGCTGCGAATGCCAAGCAATTCATCCGTCAGACACCTTCCCATTGTCAAACTGTGGCGAAGCCAGCAGGACTTTCACGGTCGCGCCTGGCAGCAAGCTTGCCCCGCTCCAGTTGACGAGCTGGGGGCTATCCCCATTGAGCCGCCAATAGATTTGGGCAGGGGTCACCGTATCGGTTCCATGGTTTTGGAGCGTGACGCTCAGAGGATGGCTCCCCTCGGTGATGGAAATGCTTTTGGAAAGCGAATCCACCTGGCTGATGCCTATATCGGCAGCTTGTGCCAGGGAAGGGAAGATGCCCAGGAGGAGAATCGCAGCCCATAGCCGGGCAGCTGGTGGGGGTAAAAATTGACATTTCATGAGGTAGGTAATTGTTGGTTCGTGACACTGAAAAATCGGTCGCACTGCCTCCCTTTTCAGCATCCAGGCATTCCAACAGCCCTCTATCTTCGCAACTATCCCCCTTGTTTTCTTCGTCCGCATTCTTTTGTTTGAAATCTCATTACAGAAAAGAAATCAAAAACAGACACAGATCAAACTCTCCTACTAACGAACCCAATATGAAAAAAAAATCCACTTCCAGCCGTCGGCAGTTTCTTCAAAACAGCCTCAAAGCAGGCGCTCTCCTTCCCTTTCTTGGCGCAGCCCATTTGAGCCTGGGAAAGGAAAGTTTGTCTGCGGATTTTATTTCTGAAAAAAAGCCATTGCATCCCCTCAAAATCCTCATCCTGGGTGGCACCAGTTTTCTGGGGCCTCATCAGATCGCCTATGCGCTGGGGCGTGGCCATTCCATCAGCACTTTTACCCGGGGGAAAACCGAGCCGACTGTCCACAAAAAGCTTTTTAAAAAAGTGGAGCAATTGGTAGGCGATCGCAATAACGATCTGGAAGCGCTCAAAAACCGCAAGTGGGATGCTGTCATTGATAATTCTGGCCGTGAGGTCAAATGGACAAAAGACACAGCTGAGCTGCTGAAAGACCATGTAGATCTGTATCTCTATACTTCCTCTACGGGTGTGTATTACCCTTATTGGGGAAAGGACATCAGGGAAGATACAAAGCTTGTAACAGAAACTCCGGCAGGAACAGAAGGGGAGGAAAAATTCGAGTATGACTATGGCGTCATGAAGGCCAATTCAGAGGCAGAGGTGCGCAAAGCCTTTGGCAAAGATCGCTCGATCATCGTTCGACCGACCTATATGGTCGGCCCGGCGGATCGGCTGGACCGCTTTATCTATTGGCCGGTACGGCTCAAGCGTGGGGGGAAAGTCATGGTTCCCGGCAAAGCCGATGATCCGGTGCAGTACATTGATGTGCGTGATGTGGCCGAATTTATGATTCGGCAAATCGAGCAGCGCGCCGCAGGCGACTACAATGCCGTAGGCCCGGCCTCCGCTCAAGGCATGCATGCCTTTATCCATGCCGCTCATGCGGCTTTTAGCTCGCCCCTGGAGCTCGTCGCCATCGACGACTATGAATTCCTCAAAAAGCAACATGTACACTACATCGTCCCCTGGATCATGCCGGAAGGCAAAAACGCGGGATCCGCTCTCGTCAGCAATGCCCGCGCCATCGCCCAGGGACTGACTTTCAGGCCATTGGCCCGGACAGTCTGGGACATAGATGAATGGTGGCATTCAGATGCCGTTTCGGAAGAAAGGCGCCAGAAGTTGCTTGCAGGGCCAGAGGCCCTGATGGGACGAGAAGCGGAAATTCTGGCAGCATGGGGTTAGGCTACAGTGGGCAGTGCGCAATGAGTTCTGAATGTGGATCAGCAGAAACTGCATACTGCATACTGCATACTGCCCACTGCCCACTGCCCACTGCATACTATTGACTAACTACTCCACCATACGAATCACAGTATGGTCTAAGCGGGTAGCCGTCTCACCATCCAATTTCATCTCTACTATTTTCTCAAAGGAAAAATCTGTCACCCAGCCCCATTCGAGGTCAAAGGCGTAGTCGAATTTTTGCTGGATGTCCATATCCATTTCATCCATCATTTTCTGGATTTCTGCTTCGTCCAGGTCCTGGTCTGCGGTTATTTTTTGGACAAATGTTTTGACAAAAAGCTTGACAGCGTCTTCCTTTACCTGCACTTCATTGTGCATTTTGCAAGTGGCGTTGTCTTCATCCAGGTCATAAAATTTCATTTTTCCTTTGGCATCAATCGGCTCGCCGCCCATGAGGTTGGGCAGTTTTTCATCGTATTCAAATACGCTTTCCAATTCCCACTCATAGCCATGATAGCCAAAAAGCAGCTGTACTTCCTGCAAGGCAATGGAAGTGAGTTGCTCTTTGGTAGCAAACATGGGTTTGAGTTGGGTTATCAGGGCTTTGGTGTCCACCTTGCCGTTGCCGGTTCCCATCTGAGCAGTCATTTCATCCATAAATGAATACATCATATCGCGGTAGCTTTCCCAGTTGATCCAATCCAGAAACTCGCCGGTCTCAGAAGTCGCCAGCTCCAGGGTATAGCCATTGAGCAAACTCGTCCAGCTTCCATCCATGGAAAAGGATTGGCCGACTTTCGCTTTCAATTCTTCTGAATTTTCGAGCTCTACTTTCCATGAAAGCACATAGCCATCTTCTGTAGAATCTGTGACGGTCAGGGTGACCATTTGCCAACTGCTGTCATTGCGCGAGACGACGCCTTCTCTTTCTTCATAGCGGACTTTGAGAATTTCAAATTTTTTGACTTCATTTTTTTGCCAATAGGCAATCAGTGGGACTGCATCCTGGGCCTGGCTAAAGGTAGAGAGAATCAGGGCAAAGAGGGGGAAAAACAGTATTTTCTTCATAACTTGGTTAGGGATGAGGAATGATTGATTAATAAATGTAAATATAGGCAAAAATATTAATGTAACACAACTTTTTAGTTGAATAACACATTTTGTATGTCAGATTTTGTCAAAGTAGCAGGAAATCAGTTTACCCGCAAGGGGCGGCCCTATTTTTTTATAGGCGCCAATTTTTGGATTGGCATGCACCTGGGCGCTTTTCAGCGCCCGCGGCTGATCCGCGAGCTTGACCGCCTCGCGGCCCTGGGCATGCGCAACCTGCGCATCATGGCGGCCTTTGAAGGCCCTGAGGATGCCCCCTGGCGGCTGGTGCCGACCCTCCAGCCGGAAGCCGGCCTGTGGCGCGAAGAGCTGCTGCGAGGCCTGGACTATCTGCTCGATGAAATGGGCAAGCGCGACATGACGGCCGTCATCTGCCTCAACAATTTCTGGCCCTGGTCGGGCGGCATGGCCCAATATGTCGCCTGGCAAACAGGCAAACGCATTCCCTATCCTCCCCCCGCCACAGGCGGGAGCTGGACGCGATACAGCCTCTTCGCGGCAAAGTTTTACCGCAATGAAGCGGCCATGGCCGCCAGTGATGCCTTCATCCGCATGCTGCTCAGCCGCACCAACCACCGCAACCAGCGGCCCTATACCGATGAGCCGGTCATCATGGCCTGGCAACTCGCCAACGAAGCCAGAGGTATGCTCCGCCCCAAAGCCTATCGGGCCTGGATACTGCGGACCGCCAGCCTCATCAAATCACTCGACCCCAATCACCTCATCAGCCTCGGCAGCGAGGGAGATACCGCCTTTGGCAAACTTGCCGGCACCCATCCACTGAAGGACCACGCCAGCGAGCTGATAGACTATATGACCTGCCATATCTGGCCGCAAAACTGGGGCTGGTATGAGCCTGAAAAAGGAATACGTTCCTATGAAAAAGCCGAAAAAAAGGCGCTTGCCTATTTGAAGAAGCATATAGCCTATGCTGAAAAGCTGAACAAACCGCTGGTTTTGGAGGAGTTTGGGATGGCAAGGGATGAGGGCAGCTATGCGCCTGAGAGCGACACGGATTTTCGCAATCATTTTTACCAAAAAATGCTGGCAGAGGTGGGCAAGGCTCCCCTGGCTGGCGCCAATATCTGGGCCTGGGGAGGCGAAGGTCGGCCGCATCTGCCCGGCGCGATCTGGCAGACAGGCGATGATCTCATCGGCGATCCGCCGCATGAGCGGCAGGGATGGTATTCAGTCTATGATGAAGATAAAACGACTTTGGAGGTACTGGGGAAGTATTGTACCTTAACAAATAAACTATGCATGTAATTTGACTGATTTTCTCTGTTACAGAGGCTTGTTTTTGATGCCTGTTTTCTTTCCATAGCATATCAGCTTAATCTGCGTAAATCATTGTCAACGCTTCCTCTTCAAATGGGAGTTACTCATTTTTGAACTTTTACAAAGTTCTTTTAACTCAGCAAAATAAAGACCGCCGCCGCCAGTGCCCCGCCCAAAAAGGGCCCTGCGACCGGAATCCAGCTATAAGCCCAATCATTGCTTCCTTTATTTGCCACAGGCAAAAGCGCATGCATGATGCGCGGACTCAAATCCCTGGCGGGATTGATGGCGTAGCCCGTCGTGCCGCCCAGCGACAAGCCTATCACCAGCACGACCAGTGCCACGGGCAAGGCATCCAGCGAACCCAGCGAGGCCGATGCGCCGCCGACCTCAGCGCCAGAGATGAAGAAGACTGCGAGCATGAGCACAAAGGTGCCCAGCGCCTCTGAAAATAAATTCCGATAGGTATTTCGAATCGCTGGAGTGGTGCAAAAGGTAGCCCTTTTGGTGAGCGGGTCTTCGGTCAGGCGATAGTGATCGCCATACATGAGCCAGACGAGGCCCGCGCCTACAGCAGCGCCGAGAAATTGTGCCAGCATATAGGTAGGCACATCTGCCCAGGCAAAGGAGCCAACCATGGCCATGGCAAGCGTCACAGCGGGATTGATATGGGCATCGGAGCCCGATGAGGCTACAAAAACCGCCGCAAAAACGGCCATTGCCCAACCCATCGTAATGACAATCCAACCCGAATTATGACCATGGGTTCCTTTCAAAACCACATTGGCCACCACGCCATTGCCCAGCAATATCAGCAAGGCCGTTCCTAAAAATTCAGCCAAAAAAGGAGACATGAGATAATATATTTGAAGGTTTCGAAACGAAATCTACAAAAAAATACTTCTCAAATCTCTGCTCTCTCGTCTCTGCTCTCTTCTCTCTGCTCTCTCATCTCTGCTCTCTTCTCTCTTCTCTCTGCTCTCTTCTCTCACTTCCCCAATTCCTTCACACTATCAATCCCCCGATCTTTCAGGCAGCGCAGGATCTCGCCCTGTTTATTCTTCAGGCTTTCTTTGATGGCTTCTTTTCGGCGGTTTTTGTCCAAATCAATCTCGCTCAGCTCACCGCTGCTATAGCGCGCCTTCAGGTCCTGGTAGACCGGTTGAGCCACACAATCACACATGCTGGCATCTTCCTTGATGCCCTGGCAATATTTTGCTTCAAAATCCGAGATGTGCGTATCGCCAAATAAGGTCCCTACGCCTTTCAATTTCAGCTCGTCTACCGTGCCGCCTTGCCAGAAAAACACGGCCAGGGCCAGTATCAAAACCATGCCGACCGTCTTGATGATTTTGGAACCGACCTTGAAAATCAGGTACAAAGCGCCTATCGCAGCGAGAATGAGGATGAGGATGTTTGTGGGAGGAAGGGGAAGAGATTCCATGGGGGATTTGAAGATTAGCAGATTTGAAGATTAGAGGATTAGAGGATGGAAGAACTATTGGGGTTATAGGATGAAGATACTGCGAATTTGGCGAAAAGCCTTTGTCAATCGACTAGCTTAAAAAGAAAATCGGCCCGAAGGCCGATTCTATCTATAAAGCATCTGATAATTTACTCAATCTGCTCATCCACTCATCTTCCTACCGCAATACGACCAGCTTATTTGCCTTGTACACCGTCTGGCCGGTTTCTTTGTCGGTCAGGCTTACCTGATAGACGTAAATGCCATTGTTGACGATATTGCCGTTGGTGGTGAAGCCATCCCAGCTAAGGCCGCGGTAGTAGTTGCCGTCGGCATAGAAGCTGCCTTCTAGCACCTTGACGGTCTGACCGGTTTCTGCCACGATACGCACAGTCACATCATAGTCTTTGCCTGTCTGGCTAAAGCCTATGAGGAAGCTCGTTTCGTCTTTCATCGGGTTGGGGTAATTGAGGATCTCATGCAATACCAGGCGCGCATCGGAACCCACGATGAAGTGGGTGCTGGCTTCCGCCCAATTGTTGGCGATGTCCCAGACCCGTACTTTGAGCTTGTGCTCTCCATCCTCCAGGTCTTTCAGTTGATAATAAACCGAGCCGCGCTGGTAGTCGTCACGCTCCGCGGTATAGTACTCATTCAGGATAATGACATTGCCTTCATCTTCATCCAAAATCCCCACGATCTCATGACCGATGCCGCTACCGACAAGGTTGATACCGTTTTCATCAAATAAAACTGCATAGAGATAAGGGCTGGGGCCTGTCTGACCGCCGTCTATCCATGCATCATTATTCATATACAGCCTGATCTTCGGACCTTCATGGTCTGGCGTAGCCGTATCATCGGTACCACCGATATAGAGGTTGTTGTAACAGCCATGGCCGTCGAGTTCCTTGTTGTTGAAATACAGGCTGAATTTCCCCTGACCATCTTCATAGGAAACATCGATCGGCACGACAAATTCGAAGCTGAATTCTCCATCTGTCACGCTGGCGTTGCCATTAAAAATGCGGTTGGTCTGCCAGTAGAAGGGAAAAGGCGCGAGACGCGTGATGAATTTTGAGGGTTTGTCAAAAACAGTGATTGCCATATCGCCCGCATAATCCGTCAACTGATTGCCTTCCGTATCTGTGATGATCCCCGAAACCTTGATTTTGGACAAAGAAGCCAGGCTATCAGTCAGCGAAAGGTCTACGGGCAAATCATTGATTTTTGTGATCCTCGCTTCCATCTCGGGATAGGCCAGGATCAGGCCCGGGTCGCCCAGGAGGGTGAAGTTGCGGGAGTTGATATCGGTCGTCTGGCCGAGGGGGAAAGTCCTGTTTTTGGTACGCATCATGATCTCTCCGATGGTAGGCATGCGCTGATTTACGCTATCGTAAGCAAAAGCTTCATTGTATAGGTTGCGGTTGAGGGTGGCGTTGGGGGAAGAATAGACCAGCCTCAGGGTGGTGAAAAGCGCGATAGCGCCTCCGTCCGGCTTCATGACAAAGAGCTCCGCTCCCGAGCGACGATCCTGATCGTCGTAACGCCCAAACTCACATGTCGCCGTGATGACGGCGGGCTGGCGGTTGCCATTGTCCATACTCTGAATATCAGAGAGATTGAGGATCCGCGAGTTGGACCAGGCGTATTCACCGCCATGGCCGGTATAGTTGACGATCAGGCTTCCCCGCCTGAACTGCTCCATCAGGGCCTCACGGCCCTGTGGGAAGAAGGTACCTCCTGCGGTTTGATCCACGGGATAGTTATCCATATAGATTTTCTCCAGGTTGATACAGGGCTCATATTTGTTGATTATGGCAGTATAAGCATCAGCCTGGCTGACATGGGTGTAGCCTTCGCCTTCCTTATGGTCTGCGACCAGCACGACCCTGTTGCGCCAGCTCCCAAAGCTCTCTTTGTTGGTGACATAATTGATGATTTTGTCCACGATGCCCCTGGCTTCTTCCACCGTCTCCACCGGCAAACGGCCCAGGGCCACATCCATGTGGTTACGGCTATAGGTATCGCCACCGCCGGTGCCCTCTCCCCAAAAACCATCTGTCTCGTCCAGCATGGCATAAAAGTCATCACTGGTATAGGAAGTGGTGGGATTGTTGGACGTACGGCTTTGATAGGTCGGCAGAAAGTTGCGTACCGTAGGTGCCTGGGTTATGTTTTTGAAATCATAAGAGCCATCTCCAAAAAAGAGGGCAAACTGCGGATGACTTCCGCCGGAGCGATCATAGATCATTTTGAGGTAGTCGCGGTAGGCGCAGACATCCTGTCTTCCGGAGGAAAATTCATTGTACAATTCGGCAGGGTATACCACCCTTACTGTGCGGCCATAGTGGTCGCGGTGAAACTCCGCGAGGCGCTCCGCCTCCTCTCCAAAGTCAGGATAGGAAAAGATGATGTAATCATAGAGGGTCGGTTCGTGCAGGTTTTGGTTTGCGATTTTTTGCGCACGGACCGGGCTGAGGTAGCCACCTTTAAAAACGACAAAATGCTTAGGCTCAGCCGCTTCTACTTTGAAGCCCATCTGAGTTCCGGAGATGGTATAGTTGTGATTTATCACCTGGGTAGGATCTGATACTTCCCAGATTTTGTAGTTGCTATTGGCGCCGCCAATCTTGACATCGGCTACGGCCCCTGCGGCTATGCCCTCCGTGAGCTGCATGTCGAGCACATTGAGGTTGCGGGTATGCAGGGCCTGGTCGTACTGGAGCTCGATCCAATCGAGCCATGCCTCCGAGCGGCTGGAGCCCGCTTTGTTGTAGGTCAGCGTGATGCGCAGTGAGTCATTGGCAACGAGGTTGCCCGGGACGCTATAAGTGGCCGATCTCGGCCTGTAGTACATACTCTCATTGTTGGTGACATTCACAGAGTTGATCGCGAGGGTGCCCAGGTTGCTGTTGTTGGCAGTGATAGTGAAACTGCTCGTCACATCGGAGCGGGCAGCGAGGTTTATTTTTATGATAATATTGCCATTGGGATCAGCATCAGGAGTATAGAAGGCAAAGCTTCTTGTGGTGATCAAATCAAATTTTTGGCCCAGCCAAAAACGACCGGACTTGATGAGATTTTCCTTATCCAGCTCATAAAAAGCGATGCCTGTGCCTTTGGCAGGCGTATAGGTCGCCGTAGCCGTGCTCGTTCGGTTCTCTATCCTTTTACCCGATTCTTCATTGTTTTGACTGATATGAAGAAAATAAAAGTTGGTGTCCGAATACAGATTCAGCTCGTGTTTAAAATTGTTTTTGTCTGCCTCATACTCCCAGGCATGCGGGCCTTCGCCATAAAAAAGGACGTAGTCCCCGGCATCAAATGTGCCGTCGCTTTCGCCTTCTACCCAGATGGCGTTTTCGGCGAGGTCATCATGCCGAAAATCGGCATTGGCTTGCGGCATCATGCCGCCTCCGTTGCCATATATCCGAATTTTTTTCGGATTGACAGAAGCAGTATTGATGCCCAGGCTTTGCAAATAAGCCTGATCCAGGCGATAAATGCCGTTTTTCAGCACCGCCAATTTATACCAATCCCCATCCGTCAGGACAGAAGCTTCGGTATAAGTACGCTGTGCCTGGAGCGACATAAAGGAAAGAGAAAATACACTTGTGAGTAGAATGAGAGTAAAATATCGCATGAGTCTATGCTTATTTGATTTGTAACGAATAAACAAATTTAAACAAATCAAGGTTGCCAGCCGAGGTAAAAAAGCCTGCACCCGCAGGTAAAAATTTTCGCATGGCGAATTTTTGACACCAAATTAGCTTTTCTCCACCTCGATAACTGACGTTAAAAAGACAAATCCGGGCAAATTGTTTCAACCTACTTAATTGTTTTTACATGATGCGTTTATAAAAAATGCTGACAGCCTGCTTGCTGTTTATGACTCCATTTGCCCTTTTTGCTCAGTTTTCTTCGGGGATTAATAGCCTGGGATTAACAGGCAATTTCCCTTAAAAAATGCCGGAGACTCAGAAGGCCTCCGGCATTTTTATTTTTAAGCCATGCCTTATTTGCAGCTGCTTTTTGATAGAAAAATGAAAATTATTAGCTTTGTCTAAATTTATATTATTGATTACTTAATCATATATAAAGAGCAAAGCTAAAAATGAAAAAAACCTATCGTCTTTTTCCTATAATCCTGCTGGCCTGTGTCCTGGTTTTTTCTTTTGCATGCGAAAAAATCATCCCTCCGGCTCCCGCCGAAAACAGCTTACTGGACGGCCCTATGGAGGGCCTGACACATGCTGAGCAGGCTCAGTTTCTCGCAGGCGACATCGCCTTCAATGAGGAAGTATTCACTACCCAGACGGGCCTGGGGCCGCTTTTTGTAGCGACCTCCTGTGGCAGTTGCCACATAGGTGATGGGAAAGGCCATCCTTTCACGACGCTTACCCGCTTTGGGCAGACGCTGCCCAATACGGCACCCGATCGCTCGATCGGGGGGCCGCAATTGCAGCACAGAGCCCTTCCGGGCTATGAGCCCGAGCAAGTGCCCGCAGGCGTGCCTTCCATGCAATTCAATCCGCCGGCTGTCACCGGTCTGGGGCTGCTTGCAGCCCTGACAGATGCGCAGATCCTGGCGCAGGCCGATCAGGCAAATGCCGATAATCCCGGGATTTCGGGCATTCCCAATTATATTTCTCCGCCTCCCTATTTTATTCCTCAAAACAACCACCAGGCAGTAGATGGAAAATATATCGGCCGTTTTGGCAAAAAGGGCGCAGCCATAGATTTGCTCCAGCAGACGGTCGGAGCCTACAACCAGGACATGGGCATCACCTCGACTTTTGAGCCGGTGGATGTGGCCACAGGGCTGATCACCGATCCTGAGGTGAGCGATCAGACAGTGAAAGACATCGTCTTTTACCTCCGCACGCTCAAAGCGCCTTTGCCCCGCAAGACCGATGATGCAGAAGTCCTGCAGGGCAAAGCCCTCTTTCAAACCCTCCGCTGCAGCGCCTGCCATACGCCTTCCTGGACCACGCTGCAATCCGATATTGCTGCTTTGTCCAACAAGACTTTTTTTCCCTATACCGACCTGCTGCTGCACGATATGGGCGCAGAGCTGGATGATGGAGCCACCGAAGGCTCCGCCGAGACCTACGAATGGAAAACGCCTGCGCTTTGGGGACTGGGGCTTTCTCCCAACTCACAGGGTGGAGAATATTACCTGATGCACGATGGCAGGGCACGAAGCATCGAAGAGGCGATCTTGCTGCATGGAGGCGAAGCTGCGCAAAGCAAAGAAGCCTATCAGGCACTCAGCCAGGCGGATAAAGATGCCTTGATCCAATTTTTAGAATCCCTTTAAATGGTAAAGATGGACAGGAAAAAATTTATCAGCACTTGCGGCTGGGGATGTGTGGGCCTGATGAGCAGCAGCATGCTGCTGCAAAGTTGTCTCAGTGTCAGGTACCTGGAAGCTACGCTTTCAGGCTCCTTTCTGGAGCTTCCGCTCAGCGCTTTTGAAGTAGTGAAAAAGGACAAAAAGAGCCTGCGCAAATATGTTGTCGTCCAACATGAAAAGCTGCAATATCCGATCTGTGTCTACAGATTGGCAGAAGATAACTACCAGGCCCTGTGGATGAAATGCAGCCACCAGGGTACAGAATTGCGCGCCTATGGCGACCGCCTGCAATGCCCTGCCCATGGCAGCGAATTTACACAGGATGGCAAGGTCCAGAATGGACCCGCAGACCAGCCTTTGCGAACCTTTCCAACACAAATTGAAAACCACCTCCTCAAAATACATTTGGCATGAAAAAGTGGCTTATAGGAAGCGTATGCTTCATTTTTGGCGTGAGTGCCTCGGCACAGATTGACAGTTCGCTCCTGAGCCGGACGCCGGTCGATACGAGCCTCCGGCAATCCATGAATATGGATGCCGTTTACAACCGCCCTTTTCTGCAAAGCGGAAAAATACCCGTAACGGTGGGCGGCTATATCGAAGCCGATTATCAATACATAGGCGAAGATGGCGTGACCGATGGCCACAGCTTTCGCATCCCCCGGATGACGATCTTTATCGCTTCTTCTCTTCAGCGAAAGATCAAATTTCTGACAGAAATAGAGCTGGAAGAGGGTGGAAAGGAAATCGCCATTGAATTTGCTGCGCTGGACCTCAGCCTGCATCCCTTGCTCAATGTGCGCGGAGGCGTCATCATGAATCCGATCGGCGCTTTTAACCAAAATCACGACGGCCCCAAATGGGAGTATGTAGACCGCCCCATCGCGATGACGCAGATGCTGCCTGCGACCTGGAGCAATGTAGGTTTCGGCCTCTATGGCAAGCAATATGTCAATGACTGGGCATTGGGCTACGAACTCTACCTGACCAATGGTTTTGACAATTCGATCATCAGCAATAGCGAAAACAGAACCTTTCTGCCTGCTTCCAAAGCCAATAAAGAGCGCTTTGAAGAAAGCGCAAACGGTCAGCCTTTGCTGACGACCAAGGTCGCCATTCGCCACCAAAAAGTAGGCGAAATCGGCCTTTCCTATATGGGAGGCGTTTACAATACATTTGAAAAGGATGGCCTGGTATTGGATGAAAAACGGCGTTTGGGCGTTTTTGCGGTGGATGCCAATACCAGCCTGCCGGGCATCTCTACCTACATCGTAGGGGAATGGGCCTGGGTCCGGGTAGATGTACCCGACACCTACATCCAGCAATTTGGCGACAGGCAGCAGGGCGGCTTTGTGGACATCGTGCAGCCGGTTTTCCGGCGGTCCTTATTGGGCTTTGACAAAGCCGTTTTGAATATCTCCTGCCGGCTGGAGTATGTAGACTGGAATGTAGGCACCTTCCGCGAGACCGGCGGCAACATCTCCGATGACCTCTGGGCCATCGTGCCGGGCATCAGTTTCCGGCCTACGGCCCAGAGTGTCTTTCGCCTGAATTATCGCTATATGCAGCAGCAGGATATATTGGGCAATCCGCCTGCGGTTATCGGGGGTGTGCAGATGGGGGTTTCGTCTTATTTTTAAGCTACACCTCCGCCATGATCCCCAGCTCCCGCTTCCCTTCCCACTTCCCCCGTGTAAAATCGGGAAAAGCGACTGACAAGCTGCCCAGCTCCACCGAAAGCTTCGACAGCGGTATCACCACCGACCAGTCGGCGGCGTCATAGACATCCATGTCCAGCGGCAGGCCGCGGTTCAGGCAATCTATCAGGCGATAGATCATCACGAAGTCCATACCGCCGTGGCCGCCGTTTTCTGCTATTTGCTTTTTGAGGCGATCCCAGATCGGGTGTTTGTACTTCTCACGCATGGCCTTGTAATCGTCTTCTTTGAGCCAGTTGTGGCTGTCTTTGCCTTTGATGGAGAGGCGGGAGGGGTAGCCCTCGTGGTAGGCATTCGTGCCCGCGAGCGCATTGATGCGGCTGTAGGGGCGCGGGGTGACGACATCGTGTTGCACGAGGATGCTGCGGCCCATGGCCGTTTTGATGAGCGTATTGTTCATGTCGCCATGAACGAAGTCGGTGCGGTTGTAAAATTCGTTGTCGGCTTCGACCGTGAGGCTGTGCGCTGTCAGGCCTGCTTCCAGGCTGCTCATGGAGACGAGTCGCTCAAAGCGATCTCCTCTCGAAATGCCCATATACTGGGCCACGGGGCCCAGGCCGTGGGTGGGGTAGAGGTTGCCATCGTTTTCGATGTGGTGCCTGATCCGCCATTGATCGTAATAGCCTTTATTTTTGTCAAACATCAACCACCTCAGGTCGTGGATGTAGGCAGCTTCTGCATAGGTGAGCGTCCCAAAAACGCCTTTTTGTGCCATATTAAGCACCCAGAGTTCTTCGTCACCGTAGCAGACATTTTCCATCATCATGCAGTTTCGCTGCATTTCTTCTGCTGTATTGACCAGCTTCCAGCAGTCTTCGAGGGTCATGGCTGCAGGCACTTCGACTGCTACGTGCATGCCTTGCTGCATGGCGTAGACCGCCATGGGGACATGGTCAGCCCAGGGTGTGGAAATAACCACGAGGTCTATATCGTCTCTCCGTAGCATTTCCTTCCAGGCAAAGTCGGAGCTTGAGTAGGAGGCCGGGAACTGGTCTTTTTTACTGAGCATAGCCAGGGTCTCATCGACTTTCTCCTTACGGATGTCGCAGATGGCCGTCACCCGGGCTTTGCCGTGGAGACCGGCTATTTGCTCCACATGGTTGGGACCGCGCATGCCGAGGCCGATAAAAGCGACTTTTACCTCCTTCATGGGGGCAAACTTCAGGCCCATAACGCTCTTTCCCCTGGCCAATGGCTGCTCTGTAATGCTGGCGATTCGCCTTTCCACCTCATCTCTGGCGTGGCTATCGGAGAAGGGAAGGCCTAAAAATGCCGCGCTCAGGGCGGAGAGTTTGATGAATTTTCTTCTGCTTTTGTTATGCATGAGATTGGGGTTTTTGCTAATACCAGATTTGCTCAAATTTTTCGACAAATACCGTTTCTGAAATGGCTTCTTTCCCGATTTTGGCCAATTGCTCATTGATGGCGGGGTACAAAATGATTTTTTCCAACTCATCAAAAGGTATCCAAACTGCTTCCAGCGCGGAAGTTTGTTCCGGATTGATTTTCACTTCTCCCGACAGGATTTTTCCCTGAAAAACGGTATGCAGCACAGAATCCAGTTTGCCGGCCCTTTGGCCGACGCCCTGGGCAACAACCGCAAGCTGCTGGGCATCTACATGGATGTTGAGTTCTTCGAGTAGTTCGCGTTGTACGCATGCGGGCAGGGACTCTCCGGCATCGGGATTGCCGCCGGGCAGGTTGTAGACGTCTTTACCGCCGTAGCGGTATTTGAGCAAGAGGATGCGTGCATCCTGGGAGATGATGGCTGCAGCTCTTACCCTCATGATGCTTGCGTTTTTTCTGCTTCTATCTCCTCATATCTCCGGGCTAATTTTCCATAACAGGATTTTGTCAACAGATACCAGGAATAATAGGAGAGGAATACGAGCACAGCACCCGCGACAAGTTCCAAAACAATGAGATTTGAAAAATGGGCGTGATCTCCCAATTGGAAAATGGTGAAGGCAAGCAGGGCGAGTGAAAGCATGAAAAAATTCAGGCAGGCTGAGCGACTGATGCGGATTCGCATCCTGATATAGCTAAACTGCTCCTCTGTGCTGGCATCTTTGAGTAGGATCAGGAGACGTCTCATGGACTGGGCTCCCCCGGGGATAGACTGGCGGATTTTCTTTTCCTGCTTTTTCAGCAGCAGATCGGCCATATTGTCAATGATGATACCCAAAGGGTAGACAAAAGCCACCGCAATGGAAAGGGCAACGGTATCGTTGATACCCAGCTCAGATAAGCTGAAGCCTTCCATTCCGGTCACGCTAAGGACCAGCAGCAGGAGCCAGATCATCATTTGGATGCCAGCGATGAGGTGCTCTATGATAAGTTGTGTGGTTTTCATTTGAATGTCAGTATATGGGTTTGCCCTTCAGGCAATGAAATTGACAAAATACTGAATGGCAGGCAAATATGTTTGCGGCTTTATTTTGCGGATTCAATCAGGGGAGAGATTTGGGGGAAAGATTTCAGGAGGAACACATAAATTGACAGGAGAGCTGCTTATTTTTGATCACATACTCCTGTTTTTAAGCAAAAAATTATGCCAACGATCGACCTGATTTCAATCATCCTGATGGCCTCGCTGTACATCCTTGCGGGTATAACCCATTTTGCCAAGCCAGGCCTATACCTCAAAATCACCCCCCAATGGGTTCCTTATCCCGAAAAAGTCAATATCCTGGTCGGTATCCTGGAAATAGGGCTGGGAGTTGCATTGCTTTTTCCGGAGACCCGATCTTATGCAGCCATTGGCATCATCGTCCTGCTGTTGGCGGTCTTTCCGGCAAATGTATATCATCATCAAAAGGCGAGGCAAAAAGGGAAAATGGTAGCCGCTACCCTGTTGCGCCTGCCATTACAGGCGGTATTGATTTATTGGGCTTTTAGCTTTATTTGAGAAACAACTGATAGCAAGTGAAATATGAAAACCTGGATTGCATTATTACGCGGGATCAATGTGGGCGGCAAGCACATTATTCCGATGAAAGAACTCAGCAAGCTTCTGGAAGAAGCAGGCTTTGCCCAAGTGAAAACCTATATCCAAAGTGGAAATGTGGTTTTTCAACATGCCACCAGGCCCCGGGACGAAATCGGCCAGCTGATTGAGGGAAAATTTGGTTTCAAACCTTCCGTTTTTATTTTGAGCGTCGAAGACCTCCAACGGGCTGCCGCAAACAATCCCTATCCAACCGATATCGGTAAAACGCTCCACTTTTTCTTCTTTGACAAAGAACCGGAAACGGTAGATGAAGCACTTTTGACCTCTCTCCAGGCGGCCTCTGAAGAATTTGTGCTCATAGACAAGGTGTTTTATCTGTATGCACCAGACGGGATTGGCCGCTCAAAACTGGTGGAGAAAATAGGGAAAGCCTTTCCGGATGTTGAGATGACAGCAAGAAATTGGAATACCATCAACAAATTGCTGGCATTGGCGGGCTGATGGGTTTGTTGGCAAAAGGGTGATTTTTTATGCAAATTGAAAACACAACTTTCAATTTGCATAAAATGTTAGGCCGTACGATAACAAATGAGCTTCTTCATGCTCTTCGAAATATGCCCGCGGTAGCCCTATTGGGGCCGCGACAGGTTGGCAAAACGACTTTAGCCCATGAGATAGTCGAAGCTCATTTCAAAAAGCCTGTATCCTACCTGGATTTAGAACTGGATACGGATTTGGCCAAACTAACAGATGCGGAAGGGTATTTAAAAACATGTGCAAATCAGCTTTTGATCATTGATGAAGTTCAACTTAAGCCTGATTTGTTCAGGGTATTAAGGGGCTTAATAGATATGAGAAAACGGGCTGGGGAATCCAACGCACAGTTTTTGCTTGTAGGATCAGCTTCCAGGGATTTGCTTCAACAATCTTCGGAGACATTGGCAGGGCGAATTCGATATATTGAGTTGAAACCGTTTAACGTTCTTGAGATCGAGGCTCTGGACTCTCTGGGATTTTCTCCCGAAAAGCTCTGGTTCAGAGGGGGATTTCCACAGAGTTATCTGGCGCCAGACAATTCGGAGAGCTGGAAATGGCGTTCTGATTTTATTTCTGAATATGATGACCTATTGGGCCATCCGGTTTTGGGTCATTCATGGGAAGGATTTGTTATAGAAAATATACTGGGCAATTGAAATCAAGCGCACAGGCGCTCCTAAAGTGCGCGCCGGCTTCCACAAAGCATGTGCAGATGTGCAGGCCACAAAAAAATTTGTGGTTTACGGGGGGAAAGAACGTTTCCCACTTTCTCCTGATACCGAGGCTATCGGTCTGGTGGAGATAATGAAATTATTGTCTGAATAACATTAGCATCAAAAACGAATCAAGCGAATCGAAACCCATATTGTTCCGAACTTACCGCAGCCTATCCGCATGCAGGAATATGGCATAGGCATTTTCATGCTCGCTTTCACCCGCTCAGCTTTGAAGAAAGCCCTGAAGAAACAGTATGTCACCGTTAATGGGGCACTGGCCACTTCAGCGACCTTCATACATGGAGGAGAAACCATCTGTCTTTCGATTCCTGAAGAACCCATTCCCCGGAAAAAGCTGATCTTTCCCCTGCAGGTATTATATGAAGATGAATACCTGGCAGTGGTCCACAAGCCAGGAGGGATTTTGGTAAATGGCAATGGCTTCAAAACAATTGCCCATGCCTTGCCGCAAAATCTTACGGAAAGCACGCTTCCGGATGCGATCAGACCCCAACCCGTGCATCGCCTGGATTATCCCACCACAGGCATACTGCTGGTCGGAAAAACGAGCAGGAGCATCCGTGCTTTAAGCAAATTGTTTGAAGACAAAGAAATCAGGAAAAGCTACTATGCTGTTACCATAGGGGAAATGGCCTCGGAAGGAAGCATTTCTTCGGAAATTGATGGCCGCGCGGCTCAATCAGATTATACCCTCATTCAATCCGTGCCCTCCCAAAGATTTGGCCGCCTCAATCTGCTCCGCTTAATCCCCCATACGGGCAGAAGGCACCAACTGCGCAAGCACCTCTCAGGCATCGGAAATCCGATCCTGGGAGATAAAGAATATGGGATGGAAAAGCTGATTCTAAACGGTAAAGGCTTGTATTTACATGCCTATTCACTGGAGTTCATTCACCCTTTTACGCAGGAAAAAATCTACCTGGAAGATGAGCTGCCGAAGCGGTTTAAAAAGATATTTCCTACTCCCCCGCCACAGTCAGCCGGCTGACGACCAAAACTCATTGACCCTTACATTTCAACAGAAACTGAAGTCCATTTCCAGCAATAATAAGGGCTATTTCTCCTACAAACGCAATATGCCCGGCTGCCACAGCTTTCTGCCCTTGTGCCTGTACATGAGGAGGAGGTCCGGAGAGATTTTGCAGAAAAATTGATACGCATAAGCCTCATACTCCGCAGTATCCAATTCCAACAAAGGTCGGATGCTTCCATCGCTGTCCACAATGGAAAGCTGGTGCTTTAGGTTGTCTTCAAATATTTCCAGCTTTTTTAAGCCCTTCACATCGCTCACTCTTTCATCAAAAGAAATCAGCAGGCCGCGATTTCCTACCATAGAAAAAAAACTTCCCTTAGCTTCTCCTCTTCCTACACAGGACACCCACTCCACTTGTTGAGATGGAGAAATATGCATGATCCTGATATCTCCAGAGAAATACTCTGTTGTTGATTCGTCCATAGAACCATTAACCTTGCGGAATACTTCTTCGAATAAGAGCGTTATTCCGCCATCTGGCTGTTGCGCAAAGTACCTCAAATCGATGCTGATGGTTCCATTCTCATTTCTATTCCAGTGATCACAGCCTTCCTGGAAAACGGACTTGTCTGAAAAGGAGAATAAGGCCACATCCTGCGTGGCTTCCTTTTCGGCTAAGACATTTACCAGAAAAATGCCATCCTGCATTTCCCTTCGCAAACTTAATCCCGTAGCATTTTCAAAAATTCCGAAACAAATCAACTCCCCTTTTGCGTTTACCGCCAGCATCGTTTTTCCCAAAAAGACTTTCGCCTTTGCTAAGCCAAACTCAAAATGCGTGGAGTCCTGGCCTTTTTGCGAAAAAGAAAAGACACGGTACTTATAGGAGGGCACACGATCAGCAGTAAATAGATTTTTCTGCTTCCCCACAAATTGAAAGCCACCATAAAAGACTTCAGCCCGATCCGTTACAACAAGATTTTTGAACAAAAAATCTCCTTTCTGGCTTCGCAAATCAATTTCACCAGCCCAGATTTTATCAAATTCCTGGTCATAGACCTGCACGATCGCATGCTCATCCACTCCTTTTTCGCTCAAAGTATGGGCGATACAGACCCTGGAAGAATCTTCCGAAAAAACCAATAAAAAGGCCTCTGAGTCGGGCTCCGAGTCGGCAGTAAATGCATGAATAACTTTTTCATGTTGAGCTGATAAGCTTTCCAGGTCATATTCGATCGCCACTATTTGGTAGCTTTTCTTTTTGGGAAACTTGTCCAGACAAATGATAAAAAGGTGGCCCTTAATCCAAACCGTCTCTATATAAAACCTCGGCCCCTTGCCAGAAAGTTTAAAAGCTTCTTCCGTTTGCCGAACCAATTCCAGCTTCTGTGTATATGAGCTCAGGTGAATGCTCAAAGGCTGATTTTCAGATTTAGTAAAACGGCTTTGCCTAAAGTATAGCCTTTGCCCCTTCGAACCCAGGTAGGTAGGGAATCCATAAGCAGGATGTACCTTGAATTCATGGCCCCAGCTTAGCTCCTGAGCATGCACCTGAGGGCTGGAAAGAAGACAAAAAAGGAGGAGGAGAGTTGGGAGGTGTTTTAACATGGGTTTTGGATTTAGGGGGTGAATAAACGGAAAATAGGGGGCTTGGGCAAGATGGAGTATGGATTTTCCCACCCAAAAGGCGGCACATGCTCCGTTGTGATCGACCCTTTCCTGGGCTCGCTACTGTTTTAATTGCTACATTTTATTTCTAAATTCCGGTAAGTAATCACTTCCAATGAGAAATGTAACCATTTTTTTCCTGCTGTGCCTTTTGCCTTTAATTATACTCCCACAACCACAAATAAACCTGGACTCCTTATGGGATGTCTGGCATGATCCCTCACTGGCAGATAGCAGCAGACTCCATGGAATAGAGGTCATTATTCAGGACAACTACCTCAACAGCCTGCCGGACAGTGCTTTTTATTATGCTGAGTGGGCATACACCCTAGCTGAAAAGAAAAAGCGGTATGGCTCGATGGGCTATGCCCGAACCTTACAAAGTCAATCTTTCAAAAACAGAAATAGGTTTGCCGAAGCCATCGAATATGAGGAGAAGGGGCTGAAGTGCTATGAAGCTCAAGAAGACAAGAAATTGATTGGCAGATCCTATTATAATCTTGGAAACCTGTACTTTTTACAGGGAAAACTCCCTCAGGCCATTCCGCTTTATTCGCAGGCGCTTAGCTTTTTTGAAAAATCAGGGGAGAAGAATCAAATAGATCAGGTAAACTATATCATAGGCACTTGTTATTTAAGTGTGGAAGAGCCTGAGAAGGCCCTGCCATATCTTCGTAAATCACTGAAATTCAAGGAAGAAGACGGCAAATGGCATGTTGTCGCATCCTTACTTTCTACTATAGGCCAGGCTTATTTTCACCTGGGTGATACGGCCCAGGCCATTGCATACAATCTCCAAAGCCTGGAGGCTTTTAAGGAATTTCCTGCTTCTCCTGCCAGGGCGCAGCCGCTTCAGGTACTGGCTACCATTTATTATGAAAAAGGAGACGAGGAGCAGGCCATCCGGTATTGTAAACAAAGCCTTGAGATATTTGAAGAAAGGGGGCCTGAATTCGCTACAACAGCTGTAAGGCGTATTTTAGGCAAAATTTATTTTGCGCAGGGAAAGCTGGATGAGGCCCTTCCCCAATGGATCAGGATACAGGAAATCAGTCAAAAGTATCCACAAGCTCCCATGGAAAAGGAGGATTACCGGTATCTATATTTGACCTATAAGGCACAGGGGAAGTACCCACTCGCCCTGGAAATGTATGAAAACTATCATCAGGCCCAGGATAGCAGTCGAAAAAATGAAAACACCAAAGCCATGATGCGCTTTGAAGTACAGGCTGAATATGATAAACAAAAAGCCCTGGATGACCTGGCTTTTGAAAAGCAAAAGGAACAACAGAGACTCATCTCGCTCGGCATAGGCCTGGTCTTGCTGCTCAGCCTGGTATTTGCGGCCATAATCTGGAATCGCCTGAAGCTTAGCCGTCGGCAAAAGCGGGAAATAGAAGCCCAAAAACAACTTGTCGAGCAGAGTGAACAGTACAAAGAGAAATTTCTTGCTAATATTTCGCACGAGTTTCGCACCCCGCTTACGGTGATCATGGGTATGACAGAGGAACTAGAGAAAAGCCCGGAAGAAGCCAAAAAAATGATTTTTCGCAATAGTGAAAACCTCCTCAGTCTGATCAACCAATTGCTGGATTTATCCAAACTCGAATCTGGAAAACTAGGCATCAACCTCATCCAGGCTAATATTATTCCCTATATACAATACCTAAGTGAATCCTTTCAATCCTTTGCAGAAACGAAAGATATTCAACTGCTTTTTTACCAGGATGTAGCGGAGTTGGTGATGGATTATGATGAGGAAAAAGTGCAACAAATTGTTTCCAACCTGCTCTCAAACGCTATTAAATTTTCTCCCCAAAAAGGAAAGGTCAAAGTACATGTCAAGGCCCAACACCAAAATGGAAAAGAGGAACTGATCCTGCAAGTCAAAGATACGGGTATGGGGATTGAGCCATCCAGCTTACTCCATATATTCGACCGATTTTATCAGGTAGATAATTCTCATAGCTACAAAGGGGAAGGCACGGGCATCGGACTGGCCCTCGCCAAAGAACTGGCAGAAATGATGCGGGGAACTATTTCCGTAACAAGTGAAATCGGAAAAGGAACAGAATTTACGGTTGTCCTGCCGGTAAGTAGAGAAGCTGATCTACAAGTCCTGGATAGGCCTCTTTCCAGAAAAATCATGATACAAGCAGAGAAGGATCAACCTTCTTTTCCCCTTAAAGAAAAAGCGATCGCTAACGACCAGATTTTGCCTGAAGATGAGCTTCCCTTATTACTTATTATTGAAGACAACCCAGATGTCGCCACCTATATAGAGACTTGTCTGGAAGGCCTATACCGAATCGAGAAAGCAGAAAATGGGCAGGTGGGGATCGACAAAGCCATCGAAATGGTGCCGGATATCATCATCACAGATGTGATGATGCCTCAAAAAGATGGCTTTGAAGTATGCAACTTCCTCAAACATGATGAGCGGACCAGCCATATTCCGATCGTCATGCTGACGGCCAAAGCCTCGATCGAGGATAAACTCACCGGCCTTCAAAAAGGCGCAGATGCCTACCTGATCAAACCCTTCAATAAGCAGGAGTTATTTATCCGCCTGCAAAAGCTGATTGAGTTGCGCTTGCAACTGCAGAAACGCTACAGCGGGGCCGCCCTGTTTGATCCGGCTCTGAGGCCTGAAGCTTCCCCGGATATAGAGGATGTTTTTCTGGTAAAACTGAAGGACATCATACAGGCGCATCTGGATGACTCAGAATTCAGTATTCCTCAGTTTTGTACAGAAGCAGGATTGAGCCGCACCCAAATGCATCGAAAGCTAAAGGCTTTGACGGATATGTCCGCTACCCATTTTATCCGCTCCTTTCGCCTGCAAAAAGCAAAAGAATTACTCCGAAGCACCGATCTCAATGTCTCGGAAATTGCCTACGATGTAGGATTCCGGGATCCAGCCTATTTTTCCACGAGTTTTTTAGCAGAATTTGGGGTTTCGCCCAGCGAGATGAGAAATTAACTGATAGTCAGTTCGTTGTGGCGTTGTTTGTACTTGTTTTGCTACAAGTACACATGATTTTTTTGTCCTATGGAACATGATCCAAAGCCTTTGGAACATGATTCAAAGGCCGATGAGCGCTTGAACTGCACATTTGTGACATGTTTAACCTCATCAAATAATTATCATGAAAAATTTACTCATCATTCTCATGTTCCTCAGTTTCTCTTCTCTTCTTGTTGCGCAGGAAGTGGAATTAGGCCCCGTTTCTTATACGCCTTCTTTCACTCGGAAAGATCTGCAGACGGACCCCCAGGAAGCCTTTAGGACAGCTAATTGCGGTCTGGACACACTTTACTATACCATTGCCAAGTCGTATCTGGGCGACAGGACTTTTAGCCAGGTTGTATATTTTGGGCTTTATCAAGGCACAGCCCAGCGGTTTGAAGTTCCAACAGGAACACCTGTGACGGTCCATGGCTTTGTTATTGCGGGCAGTGGATTTTCAGGGAGTGTCCCTTTGATTCGATGTGCTATTTATTTGGCAGATCCCATAACAGGCAAGCCATCAGGGACAGCTCTTGCAGCTGACACGCTGAGGTTTACCACCACAAGGGATTACTTCGCCAACTTTTCTTCTCCTGTAACTGTCACTCAAAATTTTGTCCTTGCAGCAGAAATGTTGGACTCTAATATTAGAACTGCATTTATATGCAATGATTCAAAATCAATCAGGGTCAACGGACGGGGAGAAGAATTGAATTTGGTTCTTTATTCAGGTGCATGGTACAAACCATCCAATTTTGATACGGACATGATCATATCACCTATAGTAAGCTATGACCTATCTGCTGGCATGACCACAAATATAAATGGCCCTTTCCAGTACAACACGAACTATACCTTTACTTCTGCTCATTCGGAGCTGCTTTCAAGTCGCTTTTTCAATTTGAATGCTTTTTATAAGCATTTCACGGGGAGTTTTGATCCCAGCTCAAGCTGGGATTTTGGAGATGGGACCTCGGTGGTAACGGGAAGTAGGGTAGCCCATGCATTCGCCTCGGGAAGCGGGGAAGTAACTGTGAAAGCCATTGCCAAAATGAGGGGCTATACTACCCAGTGTACCGATACAGCAGAGATGGTATTCAGCGGGCAGGGTGTGGGGGTGGATGAAAGCTGGGTGAATAAGGTAGAATTATATCCCAATCCCACCGATGGCATTGCCAGACTCAACCTGAGCCTGCCCGAAGCACGCGATATCCGCGTCAGCCTGTACAACCTTGCCGGCCAGAAGATATCTTCCTGGCATCCCGGAAAGATGCAGGATTTCTCCCTGGAAATGGATATTACAAATCAGCCAACAGGCCTCTACCTGGTTCATATTGAAATGGGAGACCTGCGGATAGTCAGAAAACTTCAAAAATAATTTACCCTTAGTCAACGGCGATTTTGCCATAACTTTTAAATATTCAAATCATGAAAAAGTCAATTATCATCCTTTCCTGCGTCCTTATCTTTTTGTCTGCTTGCCAAAGAGAAGACATCATTTCTTTGCCGGTTGACCAGAAAGGTCAGGAGGTGGAAGAAACACGTATCACTGCTTATGTATTAAGCATGAACGATGGCATTCCTGTGTATGAACCCATCACGACTCCTTTGGAGGAATTGCTGGCGAACCCGGTACAAAGCGAAGCTTCGAAAAAAATCCGGGACGGATATACGAAAGGCAACTTCTCCATGAATGGAGGAAATATGAATATTTCCTTTTCCGGTCAGGTAAGGCAGGGACAAATCTCAGGGAGTGGCGAATTCAGGCAATCCTTACCTTTCGGTGATGTACATCTTTATCTGGATGCAGAGTGTGTAACAATAGATGGTTCTTCCCTGGTATATGGTGGGACAATTTCAAAGGTGTTTAGTAGCCCATTCCCTCCTGGAGGTCCTTTTGATCCGGGAAATATTCTCTATTTTATGGTGAAAGATAATGCCGATGGGACGAATGGAGGAATAGACCAGCACTCAAACACATTGGTCATTTTTCCATCGTTTGCAGGATCAGGATGTGGCTCTTTGCTTCCGACCAGCTCTATTTGGACCTCTTGCTGTCCTTTAGTCAGTCTTCAAAATCCGTCGGAATTTATTTCCGTATCCAACTAGCATTATTTGCATAATGCCAGATTTGTCACCTCTCCGATCAAAAAACTTTTCAGGAACAGGGAAGGCTTTTTGATGAGGTTGACGTATGCAGGCTATCCTTTGGGGTAGTCTGTTTTTGGATGGAAAAGTTCTGATTCTGGAGGAGTCAGGCTTTTATATCTCCTCAAAAATCGTCTCCACCAACTCCTCCGCCTCATAGGGCTTCGGCACATAATTATCCATCCAAGCCTCCAGACGGAGGTTGACCTCTGACTTCAAGAGACTCGCCGTCATGGCGATGATCGGGAAAAACCCATGAAAACCTTCATCCTTTCTCTCCTCGTTTTGGCATTGACCTCAAGTTTCGCTCAGCAAAGCATAACACGGAAAGGCGGCACACCAGGCCATGAGACAAGCTGGAATGAGCCCCGCAACTGGAGCAACTACCAGGTGCCGGATGAGTTTTCTCATGTTGTGATCCAGGTGCTGAATACCGGCCATTTTGCACAGCCTGTTATCGATCAGGAAGTAGAAGTAGCTTCTATCGAGATTCAGGCAGGTGCCAGCCTGACCGTGACTGTCACAGGCAGCGTGCTGATAGATGGAGAAAACCAATACACAGAAGGGATCGTGAACCTTGGCGGAAATCTGCTAAATGATGGTCTTATCACGATGCTCAATATGGAAGACTTTTCCGCTGAAAGACCTCAATTTAGCATGAAGGGAAGCGGATTGGTTGTCCTGGATAACACAGATGTGACATCAGAAGTGCTATTCGCAGGTAAGCCTTGATTAAGGAAAAGTAAATTTAGTTGTCACGTTGATTTGTAATCAAAAAGTCCTCACACAAGCGTTCAAAATTTAGTCGCAAGGACATCCGCGACCTCCTCCAATGCCTCTTCCAGTTTTTCCATGATTTCTGCTGCCATTCCCTGCAACTCATCCCAATCCATACTTTGAAAATCTGAAGTAATCTGCCTGATAGGGGGAACCACCCCCGGAATGCCAAAAAACTGAAGTTGCGGGCAGATATTATGCAGGACCTGACGGACCGTTTGCCGGTCTTGTTGGGCCAGAGCCTGCTTCAGCAAAGCTACTTTTGGGGGAATAAGCTGCTGAAACTGTTGGAGGTACTTGTTAGCAATTTTTGCTTTCCCCGAGATATCTGCTTGATATTCCGGGCACTGATATATTGGGTGTTCCAATCATGTTGCATGATCCGATGAATTTATAGGGTATATTCCGATTCCTGAATGGAAACTTACTCAATCTGACAAGATAATGAAAAAGCATTGTCCTAACGGTTGATCCAACGGTAAAGGCCCGCAAATTTTACCGATAGGACAATGAGATGACCGCAGGATCAATGGTTCTTGGACATCCCCAAAAGAATATCTTCCTTGACCCTATTCCTTTTCGATTACGGAGATCATCTTCTCTTGTAGCATGAGACAGGTATATAATCCTGCCCAGTAGGTAGTACTACCTGTTTTTCAAAAGGGGTATAAGCACTTGCTTATTTCCCGCTTATGTAGCTCAATTTTGTATTGAGGCTATTCGCCTGTTTTTCACCTTTAACACTTGATTTATGCGAATGTATCATGCGCTTTTTGACAAATCTACGATTCCTAAGCATGGGCTTAGGATGCTTGCTCTTTTTGCACTCCTTGTGAGTGCGGGGCCCTTGCTTTGGGGGCAGACGTATACAGATACGTATACAAATGCGACCATTGGAGGCACTTATACCGCTACAAACAGTGGCTCCGACTATAGAGTTGAGGTCAACTGGGATCGAAGCTACCATGCCAGTTGGTCTGGAGGAGGTTGCGATTGCAACGCTGGCAACGCCTCCCGCAAAACGGAATTTTGGGAAGGGAGCATTGGAGGCTCTGGGACGAAGTGGTGGCATAACAATGATGTTGCAGATGCCGGACAGGGAACTGGTGATGTTCTGGTAGGGCCAGGCTACAACCAGGAATGGTATATATATGCCACAGCTGAAGGCTGGAATGACTTTGGAATTGGCTGTATTGTTGATTGTAACACGACCCACCATTCTACCAATTATTCTACTAACAGTAGCATAAACGTCCGCACAGCACCCTTCAAAAATCCGGTAAATGCAAAAGCATCAGTAACAGAATCAGAAGGTTCTACTTTCAGTAGTATTAAGCTTACCTGGTTCAAAGGAACCGATATGCCTGACAGTTGGACCAATTATAGGATATATGGACCAGATCCGGTCGCCAATAATTATAGTAAAATATATGGAGTCGTAAATGGCTCTGCCCGGACTTTTACAGTGACGGGACTCGATCCGGATAAGCAATATGGTTTTATCATAGAAACCATTTCTAATACATCCTTTCGTCCTGCGAACGCACAAAGCTTTGGAAATGTATCATCTTCTGGCGTGTTTGCCTTCGGCCGTACATTAGGCATAACTCCTACTGCTACACAGGGCACATACAGCAACAAAATCAAGCTCAGTTGGAACAGTTTTTCCAGTGTGGTAGACAACATCCGTTTGATGCGTTCTAAGCCTACATTTGAAGGAGGGGGATTTGAAGAAATCGCCATTCTCAACAAGCATGCACAGTCGTATCAGGATACAGATGTGATCCCAGGCTATGCCTATACCTACCAGGTGATCCCATTGGCTCCCAATGGCGATGTATTACAGTCCCCCGAGCCGGCTGCTACCGGCTGGATGCGCCCCAATGGCACGATCAAAGGCAGAGTCCTCTCCCGGGGAGGTGCAGGTGTGCAAAATGTCCTGATAACCGTAGAGACGGTAAGCCCGGGCCTGCCAGCCAATAAGGCTTCCGCCTCTACTGACTACAATAGCCCATATACCGTCCTGACGGATGTGGATGGATACTATGAGTTGCGCAATATTTATTATTGTGACAGTGCCAAATTCCATATTAGGCCCAGCTTTCCCGATCATGGTTTTGACCCAACTGAGTCATATCGCATCCTGGATTTAAATGCCAAAACCCAAAATGGAGTTGATTTTACAGATACTACCGCCATTACGGTTGGGGGGAGTGTGAGTTTTCTGGACCCCGCTTTGTTTAATGCATCAGGAGCTGGATGTGCAGTAGTAGGTGCCAAAATCACAATCAATGGGACTGATTTCAAAATCAGGACAAAGCCCAATGGCACATGGTCTTACGCATTGTCGGTGGAAGGCGCTTATGACTTCAAGGTGGCATACCTGCACCATGCTTTTGAGCAGGATTCTTTTCGTTTTTTCATCAATGAGGACAAGCAGGACATTGATTTTGTAGACATTCAAGTGGACTCCATTCGGGTAAAGGTCCAGGATGCCTGTAAAAATCCACTCATAACGGTCGGAGGGGGAGTATTTTATCCACGGATACGCGTGCAGGGCCAGGTAGGTACGGGATGCTTTGATGGCAGCTACGATGTGGACGCTAATGGTTTGGCTACCCTCGTTTTGCCAGCAAGTAGCTATAGCCTGAGCATGGACAATTCCAGCACCAATCATCAGGTATCTGATGGAACTCAAAAGACTCAATTAGATGCCATTAGCTATGAATTTGACATGAGGTTGCGGGATAGCATACAAACGTTCAGTCCAGATACGGTTTGGACAAGAATCCCCCATATCGTCACCTCAAACCTGGACCCCAATGGAAATCCCATCATCATTCCCGGAGATACAAGCTTTGTGGTCAATCAGGATACTTCCATTAAAGCGCTGGATTGGCTGGCTGATTTTGTGTATTACGGGCCATTTAAAGTGGTGGCTTTATGGGAAGATGCAGGCGCAGAAATCATTAAAGACTGCCATACCAATAATACACTCTTTTCTGTTGGAGATTCGGTGATTGTAATCGAAAGCCCCGCGACCTATCCGCTGGGTTTTGAAATAAGTGATTTGTCGGCGGGTTGTCTCGTAGATACAGGCGTTATCAAAATTTGGGATTTTATTTCGGATAAGGAAAAAACCCCCTTCGAAATTCCTATTCGAAATGGATATGCCTACTATGGGTTGATTCCGGGCCTACCCAATACCTTAGGTGGAGGCACCTATCCTCACCAAAAATACCTCTACACCCAGGTTTCTGCCGGAGCCCGTCGGGATGAAGCACATGAATGGTGGGCATTTGTGGAAGGGGTGTACCAGTTGACGCCTTCTGTAACCACACGCTCACCGCAAATCCCCACCCTGGTCGTGCATGATCCTCCCGGAGACAACAGCTTTTCCTGGATAGAAAAAGGCTCTTCATACCATTCATTTGACAATACCGCTTATGAAATTTCCGGATCAGCCGGGACATACAGTGACCTGATCATAGGCAGTTCGACATTGACCTCCTACTTTGAAGCTACAGCTGGTATTCAGTGGAAGTTGGAATGGCTGGGCGGACAAAATACCTTTGACAAAAATGTGTATGAAACCACGGTTTCCTTTTCTGAGACCTTCTCTACCTCAGCCGACCCGCTTTTTACCGGGAATGATGGAGATGTCTATTTTGGAAAAGCTACAAGCCAGGAATGGTCTGTAGCACAAGTCCTGACTTATGAGAAGGATGGCAATGGTTGCTGGACCAACCTGGATGAAGAACCTAATGTATCCAGGGCCCTGGATGGTTCTTTTATCTTTACCGAAAAGCATGTGAAAAATGTTTTAATCCCCCAATTGGAATACCTGGAAAAACTGTACCGGCTACAGGCAGCCAATACCACCAATCCGACTGAACAAGAGGAGCTGATAAAAGAAGCCAGATTATTTCAAAGAGACACGTCTAACTGGAAAATGATCCTGACTGAGGTTGAAAAGGCCAGAAGTATTGATGCAGATTATATTGAAAACATTTCTTTTAGTGCAGGAGCCAGTTATGATAAACTGACAGAAGATAACACGACCGATGGCCATAGCTGGGTATATACAGACTTTATTGACATCAAGACTTCTGTAGGCTTAAAAGTTGAAGTAAAAGCGGGTGTCTGGAGTGATAATACAGGTGGTGTAGCTGCCAATTTCCGACACTCTTTTACCCGGGATAAAGGACATACCAATACTGACTTCTTCAAGGTGGGTTACCATCTGGAAGACAAGGATATCGGTGATTTTTTCAGTGTAAATGTGCTGAGTGATAACACTTTTGGTGTGCCTGCCTTTGAGATATTTGGCGGCACCAGCAGTTGTCCGCAGGAAGAGGGGACGCAGTCCCGGGATCGGGCAGCTTTCAATATTTATCCCCCCACCCGTCCCAATATTCCCATTGGCGGAACAGGTCATTTTGTCGCTTCCCTTGGCAATGCCGGCGAAAGCCAGGAAGCCCGGGAGTACCATGTGCGGGTCATCCCGCAAACCAACCCCCATGGCGCACAGATCCGCATCGGTGGGCAGCTGATTAATAATGGCTCGGCATCTTTCTTTATAGATCCTTTTCAGACTATAGATATTGCCCTGACGATAGAACAAGGTCCGCTTTCTGCCACCTATGACAATATCGGCATCATGATGTACCCGCCCTGTGAGTATGAGTTATGGGAAAATAACGGCAACCTGATCAACGGCGATACCGTCTGGATCTCCGCCAGTTTCCAGACTGAATGTACGCAGATCGCCCTCAACTCACCTGTACAAGGCTGGCTGGTCAATGCCAGCAGCAACAACCAATTGCGCTTTGATTTTGCGGGCTATGACTTGAACAACAGCTTTTTTGAAAGCATCACCCTTGAGTACAAACGCAATGGACAAGGTTGGCTCGATGGTCCCACTCTTACCAGAGACAATACATGGGATGTGATCAAAACCTACCTCTGGGATGTCAGCAGCCTGGCAGACGGCGCATATAGCGTGCGGGCAAGAGCCAATTGTGGTCAGGGAAAAGGCACCACCTATTCCACCACCCTCAGCGGGCTGATCGACCGCAACTCTATCGGGCCATTTGGCACGCCTACGCCCTCAGACGGTTTCCTCCGTCTGGGACAAGACATCTCTGTCACCTTTGACAAAGACATCGACTGCGGATTTACGGATGTCATCCCCACCTATCAGCCTGTCATCAGCCTGACAAGGACGGACGACAATACCAGCATCCCGCTGGTCGTACAATGCTCGGAGAATGAAGACCGCATCATCCTCGTACCCACGCTGAACCTCTTCAGCATGCCCGAACTACAGGGCGTACCGCTGATCGCCTCTGTGCAAGGCATGCAGGATGATCAGGGAAATGTGCAGGAGTATGCTATTGAGTGGAGCTTTGTGGTCAATGCAAGTCCTGTATATTGGGATGCGGATAGCCTGAACCTGGCACTGGCCGCTGGCCGTTCGCATGTCTTCAACAGCAAGCTGAAGAATACCTCCGTCCTCGGCAAAGCCTTTACCATCACAGACTATCCCAGCTGGCTGACGCCCAGCACCCTGGCAGGCACCGTGCTCTCCGATGGAGAGTTTGACATGAGCTTCCTCGTGAGCCCCAATCTGGAAGTAGGCGTTTACCGCGATACCGTGGTCGCCATGATTGATGGCTGGCCAGAGTACCTCGACATCAGCTACGAGGCACTGGCAGTACCGCCAGGATGGAAGGTAGATCCCGGCAAACACACCTATTCCATGAGCATGGTTCTGGCTTTCAGCCTGGATCAGACCGACACCAACCTCTCCCGCGACGATCGCGACAGGGTGGCCGCCATCTACAATGGTGAGGTCAGGGGCGTAGCCCAGTTGGAGTATGTCGCTCAGTTCAACAAATACATGGCATTTTTGACGGTCTATTCCAATATCCCTGCCAATGAGGAAATTTCCTTCAGCATGTGGCGCGCCGCTACCGGCGTGGAGCATCGCGCAGCGGAGACTTTTTACTTCGCTGATGAAGCGATTTATGGCAGGATCGGTGATCCGGAGATTCTACATGCCGACGGCATTTACCAGGTCATCCCGCTGAAGCAGGGCTGGAACTGGGTGTCCCTCCATGTCACCAACAGTGACATGACCATCCACAACCTGCTCAACTCCCTGGCTTCGCCGGAAGTAGGCAACGACATCGTCGTCAAGCGCAAAGACATGGCAACGGCCACCTATACACAGATCGCTACGCCGCTCATCTACGCCAATCAATGGGCGGGCACGCTCTCTCAATTGGATAATAAGCAGGCATACCTGATTCACCTGTCCAAAGCAGCTGATACCCTGCGGGTACCGGGCTATCCCATCACGAACTTTGACAACATAGACCTCATCAGCGGCTGGAACTGGATTGGCTACCAGCCCCAGGAACCCAAATTGCTCAATGATGCTCTCAGCACCGTCAACCTGCGCAACCGCGACCTGCTCAAAAGTCAGGAAGCCTTCAGCGAATACCACAAAGGTTCTGCCACCTGGTACGGTCCCCTCCAGTTTATGGAGCCGGGCAAAGGCTATAAGCTGAAATTGAAAGATGGGGTGGTTTATAACGACCTGACATACAGCCGTCTCGGCTTGAAGGACTTTGCCGTGGACCATACGAAGTATGAGAGCAGCATGACTTTGATTGGGAGTGTGGGGGTAGGAGAGGCGAGAGGCGAGATCAGAGAGGAGAGACTGCTCGTAGGAGCGTTTATCGACGATACGTGTCGGGGGTATGGCTTTTTGGAGTATGTGGAGTTTTTGGATGAATACCGTGTGATCTTTAGCCTGAATGGCAATTCATCGGACATTGGCCGTCCTGTCACCTTCAAACTCTACGATACCCACAGCGGTCAGCAATTTATCCCGGACAATGAGCCCGAGATATACATCACGGACCGCATCCTGGGCCAAATGCTGGACCCTTATGTGCTCTTCGAGCGCCTCGCCCTGCCAGAGGCAGGTTACTACCTCGAGCAAAACTATCCGAATCCTTATGATTCGCGTACCACGATCCGCTTCATCCTGCCGCAGGATGAGCAGGTGAAGCTGAGTATCTACGATCAGTTTGGCAAGCGCGTAGCGCTTCCGGTGGATGACTACCGCGCAGCGGGCGAGCATAGCGTCATTTTTGACGCGAGTGGGCTGCCCAGTGGTGTTTACCACTACAGTATCGAGGCCGGTGAATACCGGGCGTCGAGGAAGATGGTGAAGTTTTAACTCACCAAAACACATACGAATAGCTCAGATAATGCCGATGTACCCAGCCCTCATAATCCGGACTTTCACTTACCCCAGATTTTTCGGGTAGGTCACCGGGAATAAAATCGGTAAAATGAAATCTGTCAATGCCCTTGAAGCGTGCCATGCGCGTTTCAAGGGTTTTGTCTTTCCACATGCTCCTGTGCTGATGCACAGGTAAAATCTCCAGCCTGCCATCCTCATTGATTGGGATATGATACTGGTGGGATGGCATACGGCTTTTGCCAGGCGCATATTGTGAAAAAGTATAGATCATGCTGTCAGGCTCCTCGCCGCCAATCTTCCATTCATAGCGAAACTGGTGGGTCAGCCATCGGTCATTGGAGGAAGTGGTTGTGGCGATCTCCTTTTCGAAGTCATATTCATATATGACCGTACGGTCGCCAGAGTAGGTTTTGGAATAGCTAATGACACTATCCTCCCGCATATAGCTTTCTCTGAAAAGCCCGCCATTGGAGTAGGTGCGGTAGCGCCAGCCAGCCTGTGGCAGCGGGTCCATATAAGTATCCTGCAGGATTTTTCCGTTGGTCAACTGGACGACATAGCGCACAGGACGCATCTGGGAATCGTAGAATGTATAACGCTTTTCTGCAACGGTATCCGGGCTATAGATGTAGGCGGAATCCAGGTAACCCGCCTGGTTAAACCAGTATTGATGGGACAGATAGGGTTTTCCCTTTACAGGCAGAGAATCGCTGGCGGTATTATTTCCCATTTTAAACAGGCTGGGAAGCGGGTGCATGTACATGTTGAAGATTTTAACGGGCTTTGCCTGTACATGCTGAAGGCTCCTTTGAGCTGAAAGCTGAAGAAAGCAGAGACTAAGGCCAATGAAAAGAAGCTTTTTCATGAGAATGTATTTTGAGGTTAACCCGGTTTCATGTGAAAGTAACGGCTATGGCCCCTATGGGTTTCAGAAGGTATTATCTGGCTAACAAGCGTTCGCCTTCTCCATATTTTTTTCTTAGCTTTGCATCCGTTTTCAAAGAATAGATATTCCGCCACTAGCATGCCAGCAACACATACCGTTATCGAACTTGACATTTTGCTCCAGGCCTACGAACTCATGTGTACCGCAGAAGCGATGACACAGCTTTTCGAAGAGAAAAAAGAGATAACGGCCAAGTACGTTCACGCTACATCGAGAGGCCACGAAGCGATTCAGATCGCTTTGGGCCTCCAACTTCAAGCCCAGGACTTCGTCTCGCCATACTACCGGGACGACAGCATCCTGCTGTCTATCGGCATGCAGCCTTTTGAGCTGATGCTTCAGTTGATGGCGAAAAGGGATGACCCTTTTTCCGGCGGACGTACCTACTACAGCCATCCCAGCCTCAGGCGGGATGATATGCCCAAGATCATTCACCAGTCTTCAGCGACGGGCATGCAGGCTATCCCTGCCACCGGCATCGCCCAGGGCATGCAATACCGTGAAAAAGAAGGGCTTGCAGACTTCGCCCCAGGCGAAGCGCCTGTCACTGTCTGCTCCATCGGTGATGGTGCCATGACAGAAGGGGAGGTATCCGAAGCCCTGCAAATGGCAGCCCTGCACCAATTTCCGATCCTCTACCTGGTACAGGACAATGATTGGGGCATCTCTGCCCAGGCAAATGAAATGTATGCCCAAAATGCAGTTGGCTTTGCCAAAGGCTTCCACGGGATCGAAACAAGAGATATAGATGGCAGTGATTTTCTCGCCAGCTATGCCTGCCTGCGCGAAGTGCTGGAGGTGATGCGTACAGAGCGCCGCCCTTTTTTGGTACGCGCCAGGGTGCCCTTGCTCAACCACCACACCTCGGGTGTACGCAAAGAGTGGTATCGTCACGATCTCGAAGAGGACAAAAAGGATGACCCTTTGGTACACTTTCACAGCACCCTCAAAGAGATGGGCCTGAAGGAAGAAGTACTGGATGAGTTGCAGGAAAAAGCAAAAGCGAAGGTCGCTGCAGATTATGAAAAGGCCAAAACTGCCCCAGATCCCGAGCCTGAAGACTTATTTACCCATGTTTTTGCGCCTACCCCCATCACGGAAGAAAGCGGCGAACGCCAGCCTGAAGGGGCCGAAGAAGTGATGATGGTGGATGCGGCCCTGCATGCCGTGGACAACATTCTGCGCGAACATCCAGAAGCCCTGCTCTATGGGCAAGATGTGGGGGGAACACTGGGGGGCGTATTTCGGGAAGCAGCTTTATTGACAGAAAAATACGGTTCTAACCGCGTTTTTAACACACCTATACAGGAAGCTTACATCATCGGTAGCACCGTGGGCATGTCAGCCGTTGGCTGCAAACCCTTTGTAGAGATTCAATTTGCCGATTACATCTGGCCGGGCCTCAATCAGCTTTATGCTGAAGTGAGCCGCTCCTACTACCTCAGCAATGGCAAATGGCCGGTGCAGTCCGTTATCCGCGTACCGATCGGTGCCTATGGCAGCGGTGGCCCCTTCCACAGCTCCAGCGTGGAGTCTGCCATCCTGACAATAAAAGGAGTGAAAATCGTCTATCCGTCTAATGCGGCGGACATGAAAGGCCTGATGCGTGCGGCATTCTATGATCCCAATCCAGTGATCATGTTTGAGCACAAGGGCCTGTATTGGGCGAAAGTAAAAGGCAGCAAAGAGGCCAAGACGATTGAGCCAAGTGATGATTACATCATTCCCTTAGGCAAAGCCCGCATTTATCAGGCAGCTTCTGATGAGGCGGTGGAGAATGGCGAAAGCTGTTTCGTCATCACCTACGGCATGGGCGTACATTGGGCCCGCAATGCTTCCAAAGCATTTCCCGGTCAGGTCGAGATCCTCGACCTGCGTACACTTGAGCCCCTCGATTGGGAGGCGATCATAACGGGCGTAAAACGCCACGGCAAGGTGCTGGTCCTCACCGAGGAGAGCCTGCAAAATTCTTTTGCGGAGTCGCTGGCAGGACGTATTTCTTTCGAATGTTTCCGTGAGTTGGACGCTCCCATTCACCTGCTTGGCGCAGAGAATGTACCCGCCATTCCGCTCAATTCGACGCTCGAAGAGACGATGGTTCCAAATGCGGAAAAGGTACAAGCGAAGCTTGAGGAGTTGTTGGGCTATTAGGGCAGGGTGTATCCCGTACTCCGCCCTCCACCTTCAGCCTTCACCAAAACGCCTCTCTCTGCCAAATCTTTGAGATCACGGGAGGCAGTATCCTGCGAACAGGAAGTCATGCGGCCATATTTACTACTCGTTATTTTTCCTTCAAAACCGTCTAATAAGCGATTGATCACTTTTAACTGGCGATCATTGAAGGAAGATTTTGCATGTGTCTTCCAGAATCCTGCTTTCAAAAGGACAGAGGACATGATCTCTTCCGAGGCTTCTATCGCGCGTGTCATACAAGCCAAAAACCATAACAACCATTCGGTGATATTAAGATCCCCTTTCTGGGTGCTTTCGAGCAATTGGTAATAGCTTTTTCGCTCTTTCATGATTTGGGCGGAAAGGCTGTAAAAGCGATGCGGGCTGTTTTCGGATTGGGCGAGCCCCATATCTGCGATGGCCCTGCCTATGCGACCATTTCCATCATCAAAAGGATGAATGGTCAGAAACCAAAGATGGGCAATGGCAGCTTTCAAAACGGGGTCTAGGAGCTTGTTTTCGTTGAACCAATCAAGAAAATCGGCCATTTCATCGGCAACCTTTGCCGCGGCGGGTGCTTCAAAATGCACCTTTTGCCGGCCCATGGGGCCCGAAACCACCTGCATAATACCCTTGCGCCACTGTCCTACTTCTATTTTGATTATGCCACTATGGCCTGTCGGAAAAAGGGCAGCATGCCAACCGAAAAGCCGCTCAGGGGTCAATGGCTGCACATAATTCCTGCTGGCATCCAGCATCATTTCTACAATGCCTTCTACATGCCTGTCGCTGGCTTTCAGTGGTCCTATATCTATGCCCAATCTACGAGCGATGGAAGAACGGACTTGTTCATGATCCAAAAATTCCCCTTCTATTTCACTGGATTGCGTCACATCTTGTGTCAATACAAGCAATTCGGCTTCTTCCTGCAAGGGAAAGCCTACTGCTTTCATTTTACCCAACAGCAATCCTTGCTGATGACGTGTTTTGGCCAGTGCTTTCGTCACTGCATTTTCATCCCAGGAAAATTGAGGCCAGGCTGTTCTTTGGTAGATATACATGGCCCCAATATACTGATTTGCGGAGAATAGGTTGATTAATCTCCGCAAAATATGCGGAGATTAGAGCCGCTTTTCTCCGCATTACTGTATCTTATTGAATATATAGCGGACAATTTCGGCTTATTGAATCGGGGCTTCCATTGGGTAAATGAAGTTCCATTTAATCGCTACAATTATCCAAAGTAACAATTTTGTGTTATTTTTTTATTCATTTACGTAACAATAATAACCATTTGTGCGTAAAAATAAGCAATGATTGATAAAAAAAGAACCTTTTCTAAATCCTGCTGTTCTTAGATGGGCAGCTTGCTTTTCCCTACCCTTATATCCCCTTTTTTACATTTTGACCAAACAAGTATGAATATCTTAGCAATAGGAGTAGCAATACTTTTGATTACCTGGGTCCTAAAAATCACTTTTGAAGAAGAAAACAGATAAAATTTAATTGTAACCCTATATGATGACACAAATCAGACAAATAGACATTATTACCATCACCGATAAACTCAACCAGCTACTGGCCAACTACCACGTCCACTACCAGAAGTTGAGAAACTTTCATTGGACGGTTTATGGCAAAAATTTCTTCGAGTTGCATCGCCAGTTTGAAGGCATGTACAACGAAGCCAAAGTCCAGATAGATGAAATCGCCGAGCGCATTCTGATCCTGGGAACCCGGCCATTAGGGACCTTAAACGCCTATTTAAGTACTGCCACGGTCAAAGAAGTGATACGTCCTTTAACGCCGCAGGAGATGAAGGGACAGTAGATATGCTTTCTACCTACCTCAAGGGGATGGAGAAAAAGCAATGGAAGCTGCGTGCTTACCTGAAACAACAGGAAGACAGAATCAAGTTATAAGGCGACGAATAAGCGATTGCATGCTGAGAGAGGCGTCCAGCAATCGCTCGTGATCAACCACCAGGCTCTGTATATCTCTGGCACTCAGCTCTTCACCAGCCTCCCGGATCAGCTGAAATTCCCTCAGACCGCTGATAATCCGATCCAGGCGCAGTGCCTCCACTTTTAGCTCTTCATATTCAGCCGCAGTCAGCGCAGACCTTGTATTGGCTTGATTTTCAAGAAAATAGAGCCCCGTCTCCCTGAAGTCATCTTCAATTATGGCTTCGAGTGGCGCACCGAAAAATCGGGCGATCGTAAGCAGGCGAGCCGAGCTGGGCTCTGCAAGCCCTTTCTCATAGGAGGCAATATTGCCTCGGTTCATCCCCACAGCTCTGGCAAATGCGTCCTGGCTCAGGTGCTTGCTGTTGCGAAGGAAACGAAGGTTGCTGGAAAAAAAACTCATGAAACTTTTTTTTACAGATAGAATAAATATTGACCATAAATTAACCAAATGAAATTCGATTTACATACATCCTGGGAAAAATTAGTGACAAAAATGACGTCTTGGATAGAACATCTGATCGTTATGCTTCCCAATACCTTGCTGGCAGTGATTGTGTTGGTGATATTTGTGCTGGTCGCAAAATTTGCCCGCAAAGGCTTTGTGAAAGTCGTAAATCAACTTTCTGACAACTATGCCATCAATCATTTGCTGGGAAGATTTATCCAGATTCTGACCATGATGATCGGGATTTTTGTGATCCTCAGTATCCTGAAGCTGGACAAAACAGTGACTTCTCTCCTTGCAGGTGCCGGTATTGTGGGTTTGGCAATTGGTTTTGCCTTTCAGGATATGATTGCCAACCTCATATCTGGTGTCATGATTGCAGTCCGAAAGCCTTTTAAGAAAGGAGATTTGATTGAAACGAATAGCTATTTCGGTACAGTTATCGGTATGGACTTGCGCAATACCATCATTCGGGTACCTCAGGGGCAACAAGTGATCATTCCCAATAAAGATGTCTTTCAAAAGGCGATAAAAAATTATGCCACAGGCGAAAGGAGAATTGACCTGGGGGTTGGTGTTTCCTACAGTTCCGATTTGCCCACAGTGGAGGAAATTGCCAAAAAGGCTGTCTCTGCCATTCCCTACATCAGCAAGACCAGGGAAGTCGAACTTCATTATACTGCTTTTGGCGATAGCTCCATCAACTTTTTGCTGCTATACTGGATAGATTTAAGCAAGCAACAGGATTTTTTCAGAGCCCAAAGTGATGGAATCAAACGCGTGAAAGCTGCTTTTGATGAACATGACATCACCATTCCTTTCCCTATCAGAACCCTCGAACTCAGCACAAACAGCCAGCAGCTGTCAGGCAAGCAGACCGATGGTTTCGCTCAACACATTTCAAACTATTAATTCAACATATATGCTCAGCAAACAACATATTCAACAATTTCTCGAACCATCCAACGAAACACGCATTTCTATTTTGGGGCCTACCCACCGCTATGGTCACAAAGTGATCCAGAGACATGATGCCCTGACCCTCAAAACCAACCTGAAAGAGGCGCGACAGCGACTCAAAATGCAGAACTGGGAAGAGGACAGAATTCAAAACTTTTTACAACCGGCCAAAGAACTATTGGAAGATGACAGTTTCTGGCCTTACCAGTCTGATGGTCTGGCCATCTTCCTATCTGAAAGTGAGCAGCAGATTCACCGCCTACCGGTTCACTTTGAGAACATGGTCTACCTGGGCAATGAATTCTACATCAAGCCGCTCAGCCCCCTTCTGGGTGCTCCCAGCCGATTTTTTATCCTTTGCCTTAGCCAAAATAAGGTAGCTTTTTATGAAGCAACGGCACATAGCATCACGGCAGTAAAAATTGACGATCTTCTGCCTATGGGTAGGAAAGAGATGGACGAAGAAAAAGAGGAAAAAGTCCTGCAATTGCATTCCGCTGGGGTAGGTCATACCCCTCATTTTCACGGCCATGGCTCCAAAAAGGATAAGCAGGAGGTGGCGCTGGAGAAGTATCTCCGTGCGATCGATGAAGGCCTGATGAAAATGTTGCATGATGAAAATCCGCCACTCGTTTTTGCGGGCGTGGATGAGTTGTTTGCTTCCTACAAGCAGATCAATAGTTACCCTCATCTGGTGGATGAGAATATATCCGGAAACCCCTTTTCAACAGCTGCTGTGAGCCTGCAAGAGCACGCCTGGGAGCAAGTCAAATTCCATTTTGACAGCACGCGCCAAACGTACTTCAATTCTTATAATGAATTGAGGCAGCAAATGAGAACTTCTACAAGCATAGATGCTATTCTGCGGGCAAGCATGGAAGGGCGTGTGGAATGTATTTTTACACGCGACGACAGAAACCTCTGGGGAAGCCGGGACCCGCTGAACAGGTATATTCAGATACATCCTCTGCGCACAGGCGAGAGCCAATGCCTGCTCAATGCGGCCACCATTGAGACACTTAGGCAGGGAGGCAAGGTGTACAATGTTCCGACCTCTCAGATGCCCGTCAGCTCCAAGGCTCCGATAGCCGCTATTTTCAGATATTAATTCACCCATTTTAACTCCAAAAACAATGATGCAAAAAGGCGTTTTAACCGATATAAAAGAAGAAAAGACCATTCGTAGGGCTCTGAATAAAGTCCTCAAACTGAGAGGATTTGAAAAGGTACGAGCCAATATAGAAGGCTTTGACACCCCCTCCCGGCTCACCAAACCTCAGGAAGATATCTCTTATGTTCCTGATATTACAGCGGTGAAAAGGGGCGGAAAAAGCTATTTTGAAATAGCCGTCAAATCCAGCAGAATTCAGGAAATTATCAGCAAATGGCGCTTGCTGAGTGAGCTCGCCAGGCTGCGCCATGGCAAGTTTTACCTGCTCGTTCCCAGAGGCAATTATGCCTTTGTCAGGCGCACCCTCGATGCGCACCCCATAGAAGCAGAAGTCCTGAAGCTATAGCTTCCGTTTTCTAAAATTAGGCCTACCTTTGTCTCCAGACAAAAAAATTAATGGAAAACCATCCGCTTTATTTACTCATCAAATTCGGTTTCCCGCTCCTATGGGTGATCGTTACGGCCATGGCCCTCGTTGCCATCTGGAGCGACAAGCGCAAAAATAAGGGCACAAAGTGGTTTTGGACGGCCATCGTGGGGCTGATTCCCTTTATCGGCGTAGGCGTGTACCTGGGCTTTGGCTACAGGTAAAAAAAGAAAAGTTCGCCCTTTTATTTCTTCAAACTATCCTGCACAGCCTCTATGCGGGTATCAAACTCGATGAGCTGATCTTCTATCGTCCAGTTGGCGCGTATGCTGATAGGCGCATTCAGGCTGATGATGCGCTCCGGCAGAGTATAAGGGGAAAGCGAACCGGGCGTCCAGCTTCCCGAAGCATCCTTATCGAGGAGGAGAGACAGCTTGTAGTCCCCAGCCGGCAAATGTGCATACTGAAAAACACTGTCTGTAAGCGAAAAATTCTGAGGTCCTTTAAAAAAGACCACAAAAGGCCCCTGATAGCCGTTGATCTTTATCTTGCCAGAGAGAGAGCCGTAGGACTCTGGTTCCCAGGGAGTTACTTTGTATCTGAAAATCGTGTCAACCTGGCCAAAAAGTTTGCCATCCAGGCAAAGTTTGTACAACAAACTCGGGTTCATCACTGTATCCGGCCTGACTAGCAGGCGAAAATTTTCTCTTTTGAGCCTGACCCTGATCGGTCGGTTGCCGGTATCCCGCAAGCTTACAGCTTGCAAATCCGCCTCTTCGAGGGTGCGCGGCAGGTAAAAGGCATAGCCTTTTTCTGTAGGCTCGATTTTCACTTTGGTGAAAAGGGGATAAAATTCCGGTTTTTGCGGGCGGCTCGCCCGCAGTCTCAGGCTGCTGTCAGCAGCATGCCCCAGGCTGTCTACCATGGCATGTATATGCAGGATGCCGGGCGTCTCCCGCTTGCGCGGCATCTCTATCAGCAGTTGCTGATTGAGGTAGGAAAAGCGCGTGACAGCCTGGCTGTCCTGGCCCAGGGTGTCGCTGACGCTCAGGCGCAGCGAGTCTGCGCGCAGGCCGCGGGTCACATGGCACAGCAAAACGCTGTCACTCAGCCAGCTATAACTTCTCAGCGCGGGCGCTTTTACATCTGGGGAAAAAGCCTGAAGCTCCAGGCTGCTGGCTTCCGTGCTATCTGAAAAGAGGATGTCAGGATCGGCTGCCAGCGCCAGCGGTTCGGTCACCATGCTGTAGGTATTGGACCTGTCAATATCTGAAATGCCATAGATGCGGTAAGGAATATTCCGAAGGTAGGAAAGGGTAAAATTGCCGCTTTTGTCCGTTTTGGTAAGATAAGCGGGCCTTTTTCCCATAAAATCATGGCCCTCGATGCTGTCCGCCTCAAACAGCATGATGGTATACTCGGGCATGCCTTTCTTCTCACGGTTGACGACTTTGCCCGCCACCTCCATGCTGTCTATGACAGCGCCTGTGCTGAACGCCAGCGTAAAGGGCGGTTCCATGCTGTTGCTGGCATTGACATCCTTGATGTCTATCATGGAAATGACATAGGTCGTGCTGGGGCGCAGGCTTTCTTTGAAACGAATTTTCAGTTTTTTGCCCACCACCTTCACCTCCGGCTGCACCGCCATAAAAGGGGAAATGAAAATTTCCTTGCCATAGGTAGGCGTTTTGATAAATTCATTGAATTTCAGGATGACCTCATCTCCCTGAAAGTTCAGGCTGCGAGGCAAAGGAAGTGTATCCTTTATCATAGGCCCTTCTTTGTCCTGCGGCCCACCGGTTGGCGTTCCCGGCTGCGCACAATAGCTGAAAAGGAGCATCGCTATGACTCCCAAACACCCAAACCCAATAATCCTATAATCCGCTAATCTTCTCATCTGCAAATCTGCTAATTTTCTCATCTTCTCACCTGCTACGAATGTAAAACAAGCTAAATAAGGCAGCTAAACTGCCCGTTACAAAAGTAATGGGTCTGACCACATTTGCCAGTGTTCCGGGAGCATCTCCTTTAAAAACAGCCTTGCTTTTCGCTCGCAACTGCCGCAGCTGCGCCTTGCTCAGGCTATCGGTATATATCAAAATTTCGGATCGAAAGCTGCTGTCCTGCATGCTGACGGACAAGGCAAGCTCGCGTTTATATTTTTGGGGAGAAATTTTCGCGTAAGAAATATCTAATTCACCGACGGTGACTTTGAGGCTGGCGCTGCTGTCCAGCCTGACTTCAGGCCGCCAATCACTGGGCCATTCGGCCTCCAGGGAGAGAATCGGTTGCGCTTGTTTTTGTAGAAAACCACTGAGAAGTTGCTGGTAGGCAGCCTCATTGCTGATTTGGGCGAAAGGCTTACTCAAGGAAGCAAAAAGGCAAAAAATCAGGAAATAGTATTTCATGGTTTACAATCAAAGCTGCATGTCCAGTTGTTGTAACGCAGTCCAGATGAGATCGGTGCATCGCTGTAGCGAAGATTCATCCAGCTGTATGCTCAGGTCGGAAGGTTGGTGGTAATGCTCAAAGATGGGCGCTTGCTGCAGGATTTCCATCAGGGTTTGCTCCGAAACCTCAAATTCCTGCGCTTTGAAATAATGCGCGGCCACGGCCAGATCTGCATCGGAAATGCTGCTGATGGTGAAAGCATTGTCACCCATCTTTTGCTTGCGAAAGGAGTCATGATCTGCCTGATGCATGATCAGGGAGCCGATCCTGTGGGTGGGGACATGCAGGCGGCGGCCTGCCTGCTCTACTGCGGTGAGCAGCCTGCTCTCAGAATGGGCCTCCAGAGGCCAGAGCGCAAATTGATTTCCACTGCCTACCAGCTCCATATTGATGAGGCCGATCATGCCGTACAGGCTTTCCTTTTCCACAAAAGCCTGTGAACCCAGCAGCCCTTTTTCTTCTTCATCAAAGAAGAAGAACTGAAGATCCATATTGGCAAAAGGATGGATAAGGTGTCTTTGCAAAAGGCTCAGGCAAACCGCTACTGCGGAGGCATTGTCATTGGCGCCGGGAGAGAGAGGCACCGTATCAAAATGGCTGCTGATGCCAACAAAAGGGCGTTTTTTCGCAGGAACCCAGATGTTATTCCCGCTTTCATAGCGCTGTATCTGGTGATCTACTTCCCACTCGTTCAGGTATTCTCTGATCCTTCGAAAGCGCCCATGGTCGCTTAGGACCTCCAATTCCTGTATAATCTGAATCATCCTTCCATCTGCTAATTTCTTAATCTGCAAATCTACGAATCTGCTAATCTACTAATCTTCTCCACCCTCCTCAAATGGCGTCCGCCTTCAAATTCCGTCTCCAAAAAAGCGTCTACCGCCGCTTTGGCGACATCCTCTTCCATAAATCTGCCGGGCAGGCAGAGGACATTGGCGTCGTTGTGCTGGCGCGTAAGCGCCGCAAGCTCGGCGTTCCAGACAAGGGCGGCCCGCACATGCGGGTATTTATTGGCGGTCATGCAGACGCCCTGGCCGCTGCCACATACGAGGATTGCCCGTGGCAATTCGTCCTGGTCTACAGCCCGCGACAGCGGGTGGGCGTAATCGGCATAATCCGCCGATTCGGCTGAGTTTGTGCCAAAATCCGTCACATCAAAGCCTTTTTCCAGCAAATAAGCCTTCACGATCTCTTTCATCTCATATCCAGCGTGGTCAGAAGCTATGCCGATTTTCATAAATATTGCTAGTTAGAAAGTTGTTTTGGGTTTCGGGTTTTGAGTTTCGGGTTTTGGGTTTTGGGTTTCGGGTTCTTCCATCTGCAAATCCTCTAATCTGCTAATCTGCAAATCACTCTTTAGCCTCTCCAAAAATCTCCCTCTCCCGCTTCTTATTCACCCGACGGGAAATGCCGATACTGATTTGGTATAGAGAATAAAGCGGGATAAAGATCAAAACCTGGCTGATGACGTCAGGAGGGGTAAGCACTGCTGAGATGATAAGCAATACGACGATTGCGTGCCTGCGGTATTTCTTCATGGCCTCGGGTGTCACCAGGCCAAGTTTGGAAAAAACATATACAAAGACAGGCAGCTCAAACATGATTCCGCCAGCAAGCGGAATTTGCATAACTGTCCCCATGGTCGTACCGATTCCCCACATATTGTTGATTTCTCCACCTATATCCAGGTCAGCCAGAAAGCGGAAGGAAAGCGGCAGGATGATATGGTAGGCAAAGAGTACGCCTGTGAAAAAGAGAAAAGTCAATACGAAAATACCTCCGCGAAAACGCAGTTTTTCAGTCTGGTGCAGGCCCGGCTTCACAAAGCGCCATACCTCCCAGATCACATAAGGGAAAGCGACGATAAAGCCGCCCATGACTGCCATCTTGATCATGAGAAAAAACTTCTCAAATGGCTTGGTCGTGATGATATCAACATTGATATCGGTACAAAAAGTATCCGTGTATTTGCAGATAAGGGCATTGATGGGAAAATCCAGCTTGAAGGGCGCATACATCACATTGTCCATCAACCACTTGACATTGAAGCCGATGGCTATACCTATGACCGCGATAGCGATGAAGGATCGCACCAGGTGCCAGCGCAATTCTTCGAGATGATCCAGAAAGGACATCTCCTTCTCTGGCTTTTTTTTCTGGGATGAATCAGTTGAGTTTTCCTGGCCATTGCTACCCTTAGCCTGAGCCTCTGCCTGCTTCTTCTGGCTATCTTTATAGCGCTTAAATTTCGAAATAATGCTCATTGAAATGCTCTAATTCTGGGCGTTTGGCAAAAGTAAACAATCTTTTGTTTACTCCAGCCGAATCGTCATCAACTTATAATCATTTTGCCCGGGATTGCCCATCCCGATCAGAACAGCTGTCCCATTGGCCACTTTCCCGGAGTTTTTTGGGAAAAACAGATAGGTTGCTGCTTCGTTGGAGGCGAGGTTGAAATCGCGCCTCTTGCCTGTTTCCAGTTCAAAAGAGGTAATCATGAGTTTGCCCCGGGCCCCTCGCTCGGACAGGTACACAAAATGAACATTGTTGGAGGTAAGGTCTGAGTAATACGAAAGCAAACTGGCACCTCCTTCGCCTCTCTGGCGTTTGCTGATGCGGTTTGCCCACTTCATGTGGGCATTGTCCGGGTTGAATGCCACGCATCCCACATCATAAAAGAAAATTCTTTTTTTGTCTGAATAGACTTCCTCCATCGTCAAAATTGCCTGGTTGCCCTTTCGGTCCTCCTGCACCTGCAATTTGAAGTTATAAAAATTGCTCCCCTCCTCGCCATATTGGCTGATCCAGTCTTCGGGTATAGCCGTGAGCGAGTCTGCCATGATGCGCATGGAGTCTGTATTGACCAGCAACAGGCGTTTAAAGAAAAAGCCATTCCACAACTGCTCCTTTCTTTCCGTTTTTGCGCCATTGAGCAGGCCATGAGGGTCTTCCCTGCCATATACCCCTGCCACGATGAGTTCCTGGTTATTGAGCAACTGCATGTTGGTCTGGTAGGAGAAGGCACTATCCAGCCATAGGCTGTCGGTATGAAACTTCTCCCTTTTGGGGTGATAGCGCACGATAAGCGGAGGATAGGTAGTATCCTTCAGGCTATAGTGGGGCTTGGCTTGCTCCAACAAAAAAATTGGATTTCCTTCGTTGGTAATAAGGACATCCTTGAATCCATATTTCTTGCCCAGGTGAGGCAATTTGATGATTTGCTCCCACTGCTTGTTTCCCTGATCATCCCAGACACTACAATGAAATTTATTCTCTTCCCTTCCCATCCAAAAGATTTTCTTGTTGTTGGGAGAATTACGGAAAAGCTCATTTTCGTTGATCTTATGTTTTTGCTCCCAATGGGATATTTGCACTGCACCATTGTGCAGGGGCTCGCCATCGGTATCAAAATACCGGAAAACCGTCTGGTAGGTTTTTTCCTGAGCCAGAAATAAAGTCCCGGAGATAACAATGCTGTTTCCTACCCGGTGAACCTTTCCCATACGAAAGCGCTCCCGGCCATATTCTATCACCTCTTTATACCAAATCCCCCCAAAATCATTGTAGTTGAGGCATTGCAGATAGAAATTGTCAGCAGGATACATGCTGCTCTTTGTATGGTATTGGACATAGGCAAAGCGGCCACTCCCTACGGAGACCACCCCAAAAGGGTAGCCTTCATCATAGACATCATATCCGCTTACTGGGATGATCTGCTCGCTGAGGATTCGCTGAGCAGGAGCAAAGAAAAATGCGGCCATTAGCAGCAAAAGGCTGAAAGCGGCGCGAGAATACAAGTGAATTAAATTCATAGAATGGACATTAAGCACGTCAGAGTAAGTCTTACGTTTAGCTTTTGGTCCAGGCAGAATGACTGTATATCAGGAATCGGAAACTAGTACGAACTAACTGGCGCTTTATTACGCCTTGAAGACGGGGAATACCCGCATAAACTCGTTTACTTCCCCTCTAATCTGCTGTATATTGGCCTCACTACCCGGATTGAGCAGGCAACGATCAATGAACTCGGCGATGGTTCTCATATCGGCTTCATCCAAGCCTCTGGTCGTCAGAGCGGGTGTGCCCAGGCGGATACCGCTGGTCACCATGGGGCTTTCTGTATCGAAAGGCACCATGTTTTTGTTGATGGTGATATCGGCCGCTACCAGCGCTTCTTCTGCTACCATGCCTGTCAGGCCTTTGTTGCGCAGGTCTATGAGCATGCTGTGGTTGTCGGTGCCACCAGAGATGATCTGGTAGCCTTTTTCGACCAAAGCATTGGCAAGTGAATGCGCGTTTTTCTTCACACGCTGCACATAGTCAGCATAGGCAGGTGTGAGCGCTTCCCCAAAGGCTATGGCCTTGGCTGCGATCACATGCATGAGAGGCCCTCCCTGTGTGCCGGGAAAAACGGCACTATCGAGGATGCTGCCCCATTTGCGCACAGTCCCTTTGCGGGTAGCGATCCCCAGGCTGTTGGGCACATTTTTGCCCACCATGATGATGCCGCCGCGTGGTCCACGCAGGGTCTTGTGGGTTGTACTCGTCACAAAGTGGCAGTGGGGAAGCGGATCGTTGAGCAAGCCCTTGGAGATAAGGCCCGCCGGATGGGAGATGTCTGCCATCAGCACGGCACCCACCTCATCCGCGATCTCGCGGAAGGTCTTATAATCCCAATCACGCGAGTAGCTACTCGCTCCCGTCACGATCAGCTTAGGCTGATGCTTGCGCGCCTGGTCACGGACCATGTCCATGTCCACACGACCTGTGTCCTTATGCACCCCGTAAAAAACGGGTTTGTAGAGTTTTCCGGAATAGTTGACAGGAGAACCATGGGTCAGGTGACCGCCATGTGAAAGGTCAAACCCCAAAATCGTATCTCCCGGCTTAAGCACAGCCAGCATGACTGCTGCATTGGCCTGCGCACCCGAATGCGGCTGCACATTGACCCATTCTGCACCAAAAAGCTCTTTCAGGCGATCACGAGCAATGTTTTCTATCTCATCGACAAACTGGCAACCGCCATAGTAACGCTTGCCCGGAAGGCCTTCGGCGTACTTATTGGTCAGCACACTGCCCTGAGCTTTGAGCACCTGAGGGCTCACATAGTTCTCAGAAGCGATCAGCTCGATGCCTTCGACCTGGCGATGCTCTTCCTTTGAGATAAAGTCAAAAACAGGGTCATTGCTGACAGCCTGGAAGTTCTCTGATGGGGTGATAGTTGACATATATTTTTTGTTCTCCAATAATCAAAGCTGCAAATATAGGGGATTTTTGCAAGAATATTTTAAGGTGAAAAAACATCTTCATAAAAGCTGAGGCTGAGGTCATCTATATAAATGATTCCTGGCTTCTCATCCGGATAGGAGAAGAATAATTTCAGGTATTCCTTCGCTTTTTCCCTTTGAGGCAGCGAAAACTCAAAAAGCATTTTTTGCCATTTCTCATCCGGGGCCAGTTGCATAGATAAAGAGAGGAGATTTTGCTCGGTATAACGATCTCCCAGAAAGCTCCATAGCTTTATTTCACGGGCTCCTGAGCAACTATCGGGATGTGCCAACAAGCAGACTTCGCCCTTTATTTTCCACGGTTTTTCTGTATCTATGAGGCCCAGGTCGCGGACGGGCAGCAGGAACCCCTGGCTAAATCTTTTTTTCTCACCCAGTCGGGTCGCTCCTTTTCCGGATTTTGACAGATACAGGCTGCTGTCACAAGGCTGGGTATTTTCAAAGGAAGTAAACCAGCGGATGGTGTCCGCCTCTCGTTCCTGATGCCATCCTATGAGGCTATTGCGCCTGTAAATCAGGTAATTGTTGCCTTCATAGATTTGTTCAAAATAGTCAAAAAAACAGGGTTTTTTGTGGGCGAGCGCTACCTGCTGCTCTTTGAAAAGGATAAGATGCCTGACCTTTTTACTTTCTGTAAATTCCAGCAGCTGATCGGGTTTTTCGAGGTACTTTTTCCATGGAAAAGTAATGCCTCTCCTTTGAAAGTAAACCAGCCCTTCATTGGGAGCCAGGCCTGCGGGGAGCAGGATGGCTTCATCACGGGCCAGGGGAAGGCTATCCGATTCTATCATCGCCTCCTTCAACCAATTGCTTTCGGGTCCCTTGACTATGTTTTTGTATTTGCACCTCAGGCGGTACTGCTGTTCGGCCTGCTTTATTCCCAGGTAAAAGCAGAAAGCCAGTGCGAGCAGCAGAAAAACATTCAGCTTGATGGTAATTTTTGCCCAGACTTTCCCCCAAATGATGGCCGCCGCTGCAAGGGCAAACATCAGGATCGGAAAGAGAATATTGATGAGGTAATAGTCATGAGCGATCAACTGATTGCCCATCAGGTAAATCCCTGCCAGGCCGCCAAGCAGAAATCCCAGCGCGAGCAGGGCGTACTTTCCTGCTTTTTTTCGGAAAAAAAATCCGCCCGCAAATGCCCCTGCAAGGCATAGCAGGGCCAGGCCATAGCCTGGCAGGCTGAGGTAATCGAATTGCCATTCGGCGAGTACCTGGTCAAGCAGATAGCTTTTTATCTCCCCCCAACTCCCGCTGAGTGGATTGGCTTTACTCAGAAAAATATAGCTGTCATAAGCTTTTTGAAGGTATTTGATGTAAAAATAATAGCCCAAAATGCTCCCCATGCCTGCGGCTGCGTGCGCCAGCAAAACAGCAACGTGTTTTTTCCAGTGAAGACCGCCTTTCCGATACATCGCATGCAAAAGAAAGACAACCAAAAAGGGTAAATAAAAACTGACCAACAGTTTGGTCAGGGCTGCAAAAACGCCTATCCAAAGCGCCAGGAGCGCCTTTTTCAGCTTGCTTTCTTCTTTTTCTGCAAAATACACAGCCTGACAAAAGCCTATAACCAACAGGGAAAAGCCAGCGATATCAGGCAAATAATTGAAGCTGTAGTACATCAGCAAAGGAGAGCAAAAGGCAAATAAAAGCGGCAGCAGACTGAGCCACATATTTTTAGAAAAATCAAAAATAAGCCTGCAAAGGCTCAGCAAAGCCACAAACCACAAACTGAGGGTAATCAGCTTGTACAAAAGCGGAATCTGGGCCTTGCCAAAGAGAAGCGCAAGCAAAGCTGTCAGGTAGCTTTGAAGAGGTAATTCTATGCCGACTACCTGGTCGATGGGCAGGACAGAAAAGCTTTGGGGTTTGAAAAAATGAAAGCCATTTTCATAAAACTGAAAGGCGACAGACAGCCGGTCAGCCTGGGCCCAGGCATGGATGGGAAGCAGCAATTCCTGGTAGACAGGCTGGTAATACCAAAGACATTGCAGCAGGAAAATGATTCCCACTATTGCTGTCAACCATCTTTTGCGGCTTTTTTTCATGAATGAAAATGAGGGGGATAAAGCTGTTCAGCTAGATAAATATATACTTTTTTCTCCCATGTAGTGCAGAGTAAAAAATGTATTCCTCCTTCAGAAATGCCCAGTTTTGACCGTATCTCTTTGACACTCAATTGTGCATATCGTTTGCTGATGTTCAAAGGCCCTTTTCCAAGTGCTTTCTTTATTTTTTTAGGCTGAAAAGGAAAGCTTTCCAATACGCGAAATACCCTGCCGGGGAAATTGTCCGGAACTTTTTCCGCAAAAAAATATCCCTCAGGATGATTGAATCCGCCTTTTTGGTCGGCAAAAATCCTCTGAGCCAGCTCTGCTGTTTTTCGGGCTTTGTAAAAAGCGACGTCGGGTTCGAGTATGTAGGGAAAGGGAAAGGGAGAGTTTGAGGCCTGTCCTGAGGCTTTGCGAAGGACCTGTCCTGAGGCTTTGCGAAGGATCGAGTACGAGTTCGAGTACGAATTGGGGTTTGAACTTAAAAAAGTTTGGAGTTGTCCTTTTCGAAGCATTTTTAGCTCGGTGAAAGCATTTTGCTTTTGCTGGCCGAAGATGCAATCTACCCACAGTTCCTTGCATTCATTGTCCACGGAAACGACCACGAGGCGGTATAGCTCGTGCTGAAAAATCTTTTCGGCCTCTGCCAGGTCGAAGAGGGGAGAAAGCTTGATGAGCAGGCGTTTGCTGTGCCTGCGGATCCAGGGCAGCAGCTCCGGGATGTTAGGCTGAAGTTTTTCGGGCAAGATCTGACGTTTGCCCTGGGCGTCGCGCCGGTCGGGATCTGCATAGATCAGGTCAAAGGCCGGGCCTGTATACTGAGACAAAAAAGCTTTTGCTTTTTGGTTGCGCACTTCGACCTGCAAAAGCTTCAGCTTTTGGAAGTTGTGCGCCGTGATGGCGGCGAGTCTTTCATCTGCTTCCAGGGCGATGCCTGATTGGAATTTTTTACCCAAATAAAAACTGTCTACCCCCAATCCGCAGCAAAGATCGAGAAAACGATCCCCTGAAATATCCTTCAAAGCGGCTGTCGCTTCACTGCTGGATTGCTCCAAAGCACGTGATGGGATAAGTGCCCTGGCCGCATAATAGGAGGGCAATTTCTTTTCGCTTTTTTGAAGATTATTGATTTGGGCGTAAACTAAAGCTGGAAATTGCGCGTTACCCTTTCGTGATAATGCGAGTTTTACTACCTTTTCTTTGAGATTTTTTTCGATAAAATCTACAATTAGAGGCTCATTTAGCAGGTTGATTTCTTCAAAGCTCATCTTTAGCAGTCTCTTGTCAACATTTTTTCTTATTTTTGCCTAATAACGACTTCATGTGTCAAATCAAAAAGTCATCCTTATGAAAATTGTAAAAAAAATCGTCATTGTTATTATGCTAGTAGGCTTTGTTGCTGCTATTTCGACTTCTTGCACAAGTAGCCGGAATGTCTGTCAGGCTAAGAAGATAGGTAACCACCGATAAATTAGCATATAAATACAATAGTTAACCGCCCGGGCAAACAAGTCCGGGCGGTTTTCGTTTTTTTTACCCCAAAATTTGTTCATACCATTTTGTCTTTTCCCTGTTTAACTTTGGGCAATTCTAATTTTTTATTTCATGTTAAGACATATCATTCTTCTGCTTCTCGGTACTTTGTTTGCTACCTCTATCCTCCAGGGACAAAATGGACTTCAAATTGGAGAGTGGCAGGATTATATCAGCCACAGACAAGCACTTCAGCTTGTTTACAGAAATGGTGAGACCTACACCATCACAAGAGGAGGGATGTTTAGCTACAAACACAGCTCCCAGGAGATTCGGACTTTCTCCACCATCCAGCAATTGCATTCTACAGATCCATCTACCATCTATCACGATGAGGTTTCGGGGATCATCTTTGTAGGATTTGAAGATGGCACCATCAATTTCTTTGAAGATCCCGACGATATGCGCTTCCTGACGGATATCCGGCGCAACAACTTCTTCACCCAAAAGGAAATCAATGATTTTGCGGGTGACGGAAACCGGCTGTATGTCGCCACGGATTTTGGGGTGGTGGTCTACGATCTGAAAAACTTCCTCACCGTTTTTACCATCACCCAGATGGGCGAAAACCCCTCCAAATCGCCTGTGCAGAGCATCAGCCTGAGCAATGGCAAGGTGTGGATTTCGCTGGGCGAATTTGGCCTGTATACCGCGCCTACCAATTCCATCAACCTGTCCGATCCTACTGTCTGGGAGCGGCAGGATGGCCAAAATGGCCTTCCTATGATAGATGCTTTGGATATTGCCAGCCTGGGCGATGAGGTTTTTGTGCGGGTAGATACGACCGTGTATAAGCGTAACCCGGACGGCAACTGGGCGATTGACGCTTATTTTGATGATACATGGGACTACCTCAGCGCCCAGCAGGGCGCGATCTCTGCTTCCCGCAACTCCCGTACCCGCACCCGAAAAATTTCGGGAGAGGAGCGCGAGTCCAACACACTCGGAAAAATACTGTCCAGTGCTGTCGTCGCAGACACGGTCTTCTTTGCCAACAATTTCAATGGCATCCATCTCCTCCCTGGAAAGGGCGTACCTGTGCAGGAGGTGGTTCCTGCCGGTCCCTATTCCAATAACTGCACCCGCATTGTTGCGGGTAATGGGGAGTTTTATGTCGCGCCCAAAGGGCACGATGAGGCCTATAACCCCTCTCCTGATGCCAGTGGCATCTTTTACTACAACCCCAGCGATGGTTGGACACTGCTCAATAAATTTCAGGGCACCTTGCCCGATGAGGGAATGAATGAGCGATTTGCGCGCGCATATTATGATGTAAACAGCCGACAGGCTTACCTGGGCTCCTGGGGGCAGGGAATCATGCTCCTGAAAGACGGGCAGCCGCTGGCTACCTATACCTGCGAAAATTCAGGCCTCAGCCATGTAAGCGCCACCTGCAATGCAAATGACGATCAAAATACCCGCGTCAGCGGCATGGCTCTCGACCAAAATGGAACCTTCTGGGTGAGCATGTCCTTTGCACAGGAACCTTTGGTGGCGATGAAAGCAGATGGCAGTTGGGTGAAATTTCCCGGTAATCGCTTTGTCAACGCCAATTTCATTGACATGATTATAGATGACTATGGCACCAAATGGATTCTCAACCGCAAAAATGGCATCCAGATTTTCAATGAAAACGGTACCATAGACGATTTTACTGACGACATCAACTTCCGCCTGACATCAGGCCTGAATCAGGGTTTTTTACCCTCAGACAATGTGCTTTCTATCGCCAAAGACAAAGACGGTTTTATCTGGGTGGGTTCAGATATTGGCGTTACGGTCTTTTTTGACCCCTTTTCTATCTCTCAGGGGAGGCCGATAGACGCCAGCTGTCCGGTCTTCAACCTGCGCTGTCTGCTCAAAGATGAGCAGATCAACGCCATCGCCGTAGACGGCGGCAACCGCAAATGGATGGGCACCAACAATGGTGTCTTCCTGGTCTCCGAAGACGGAGATGAGCTGATCGCCAACTTCAGGACGGACAACAGTCCGCTGCTCTCCAACAAGGTGTTGGATGTGACAGTCGATGGCAGCACAGGCGAAGTCTTCTTCGCCACCGACAAAGGCCTGATCTCCTATCAGGGAGATGCGACAGAAGGCGCTTCGCGCTGTACAGATGTGCTCGTCTACCCCAATCCGGTCTTCCATAGCTTCGATGGCCTGATCACCATACGCGGCTCCGCGTCCAGCTCCAAAGTGCGCATCACCACAGTGACGGGCATGCTCGTCAAGGAGTTGACAGCAGAAGGTGGCACCGCCACCTGGGATGGCTATGACCTCTATGGCAACCGGGTAGCCTCAGGGATTTACCTGGCGCTGATTTCGCGGAATGATGGGGAAAGGGCTTGTGTGGGGAAGTTTTCGGTGATTAATCGGTAGGGCTTAGCGCATTTCGATGCGCTCTACCCACTGCCCCTGCTCATCTACGATGAGCAAAAAGTACATGCCAGCGGCATATTCTCCCATCTCCAGCTGATGCAGGGAGCTCCCTGCCTGGAGTTGCAATGGCTGCCGGAGCAGCACCTGCCCGCTTGCTGAAAGCAAGCTGAGATGGGCCAGGCCCGCCTCCCGGCGGTGAAAACGAAGGCTAATGCCTTCAGCCTTGCGTGCAGGAACAGGAAAAGCTTCCAGGCTATTTTCCCTATACTGAAAGCTCAGCAGGACTTCCTGGGAGAACTGGCGGTTGCCCGCAGCATCTATCGCTACCAGGCGGTAGCTGGCTTCGCCGATCAGCGGCGCTTCATCCCGCAGCATATAGCTCGCCCCCGGGCGATCCATGGGAAGTTGGCCTATGCCCACAAAGGCCTCTCCCGGCGCTGCGCGCTCGATCTCAAAGCCGACGAAGTCGGAGTATTCGCTATCCTGCCACCGCAGTTCTACTGCCCTGGGGCCAGGCGTAGCCTGGAGGGAGAGATTGCCCAGGGCAAGGATGGAGGGCTGGGACTTCATCACGTGGAGGCCACGGGTGATATCTGAGGCGATGATATTGCCGGAAGGCAGGTAGGGATATACCCCCCAGCAGCCGTCATATCCGCTATAGTTGCTGTTGTTGGGTTCTGTGTCATAGTAGCTGACATTCACGGGTTGGGTAGGATCGCTGATGTTGTAGATCTGCACACCTTCATGATAGTAGGAAATGTAGACGGAGTCTCCTTTGACAAAAGGATTGTGTGCGATGCTGTTGGAGGCGGTGGGAGCCAGCATGGCAGACTTGATGGTGCCTACCACAGCCGGATTGTTCATGTCGGAAATATCCAAAACCTTGAGGTAACGGTTGTGTGATTCATCTGCGAAGATGAGGTGCTGGCCATCGTCTGTGAGCCAACTGCTGTGGTTATAGCCCTGGTTGCTGTAGTTGGTAAATGCCATCAGGGTGATCGGAAGGGTTGGAACCTGCATATCATAGGCATACAGCCCATTCCAGCCGTGTGAACAGTAAGCGGTATCATTTCTCACAAATACATCATGGATATAGCCTCCGGGCAGGTTGATGCTGGCAAGCAAAGTCGGTGAAGCCGGATTGCTGGAGATATCCAGCACGATGATGCCGTTTCTGCGTGTATCAGAACCGACCACATAGAGCCTTCCTGCATTTTCATCGATGAAGATATTGTGAGCTGTCTCAAAGAAAATATTGCTGTCATAGACCTTGGTGACGCGATTGGGCAGATCTGCCAGGTCAAATATCTGCAAACCCGAGGGGGTGCTGGGGTCCGTTTCATCGGCTACGCCATAGGCGTAATGGCCATAGGTCTTGAAGTCTCGCCAGAGACAGAGGGGATAGCCACCATTGATGCGGGTCACTTCCCGGGGATTGTAAGGATTGGTCACTTCCAGGAAAATGGTTCCTACCACCGTTCCCAAAATCGCGTATTCCCGCCCATTGTGGCTATATCCCCAAATGTCATTATAATAAATGCCCGAGCGATTGGGCAGGCTGTTGTCATCCCAATTGCTGTAAAGCTGCATATTGAGCGATTGCTGGGCCTGACTTAGGATACAGAAGGAGAGGAGGAGGAATAAGAGGAAGGGATGCTTTTGCATGGAGTGTTGGGTTAAAAAAGCAGAGGACTATTTTTTGATCCGCCATGCTTTTTTCCTTATAGAATCGGAATCAATATCTCGGTTTTCAGTACAGGACAATTTTTCAGGAAAGTCCCCCAAAGTCCCGAAGGGACGCCATATTCAGCATGGGGCGAAGCCCCATGAAGGTAAATGCCTCCAATAGAAGTCCTGAAAGGACGGCATATCTTAGGAAGCCATGGCTAATATATCGCCCTTTCAGGGCTTTAAGACCTGGTGTGAATCGAATGATCGGGCTTTGCCCGATCGTAGTATATAGCGTCCCTTCAGGACTTTGAGGATGTTTATTATTCATGACTTTCATTTTTTGTCCTGTACTAATATCTCGGTTAATAAAAAGGCCAGCAGATTGAAAAAAATCATAAGGTTCGTCAGATTCTTTTTCAACTATATATTTGATCTTCACTTCAATAAAAGTGAATTGTTGCAGCAATTCTAATAAGAAGCTTTGCTTGCTTTGATCTTTTAGTTTAATGATAATCTGATCCATCATACCTAAACTTACGCAATTCTCTATATCGGGTCAACTTATTCCAAAGGAATCTCCATCCTCAAAATAATATTCCGGCCCTGCTCGGGCACATTGATCAGCCGGTAGCGGCTGAGGGCGTTGAGGTAGGTCGTATTGAGCAGATTCTGGGCGCGCAGGCGCAGTTGCAGGCTGTGCTTGCCTACAACAAGCTTCCAGCCCATCGAAAGATGGATGAGATTATAGGCGGGTGTTGCCCGCTCATTGCGGTCTACGCGGTCGGGGCCGTTGGCCAGGTGGTAATGGTCGCTGAGGCTCAGGTAAAAATCTTTGCCTGCAAAAAATGCCGCTTTGCGGTATTCGATACTTGTGAGCAGCGAAGGCTGAGGCGTAAAAGGCAGCGAAAGGCTGGAAGAAAGATTGATGTTCCAGACATATTCGGCGGCTTGTTTCAGGAAAAGATGGGGGCTAAGCTGGTAAGTCCAGCTCAACTCAAATCCGCTATAAAGCGCATCATTTTGTTCATATCGGTAAATCTGACCCGCCTCTGGCAGAGGCGAAAATTTCGCCTGCGGCGCCAGGTATATGAAGCCTTCAAAAAAATTGAAGTAGCCTGCCCACTCCGCCTCTAAGCGTTCGCTTTGAAAAAGCAGGCTGGCATCCAGCTGATATCCCTTTTCAGAGCTGAGCGCAGGGTTTCCCTGCTCATGACGGAATGTGCCGTGATGCACACCATTGGCCACCGTCTCCGCGGGATAGGGGATGCGGAAGCTTTTGCCCAGATTCAATTTCAGGAAAAGCCGATCCGGCCTGAGGGAATAATTCATTCCCAGGCTCGCCGACCAGTTAAAAAAGGGATCATCGGTGGCCGGTGAATGGAGCGAATCTGTGATGGTACCATTGCTGGTATAGACATAGCGCTGACCGAAGTCGGTCTGGTTGTGACCGTAGTCGAGGCGGATGCCGCCGGATAGCAGCAGCCGGGGCTGCGGCTTGTATTCGCACAGGCCGAACATGCCGGACCTAAACACCTGAAAGTCAGGCAGCAAATACTCAAAGCCGCCAGCGCGGTTTTGCTGGTGTTGGGCGTTCAGGCCGATGACGGCCTTCCATTGCTCACTGATGTGATGCTCCAGATGCGCATTGGCGCTGAGGGTTTGCAGGCGAAGCGCAAGCGCGAGCGTATGGGTGGGATCAACCTCCGGCAGGTTGTGAAAGTCGGGAAAGGAATATTCTGACCGCTGGTTGCTCTGATATCCCAGGTTGATATTCACATGGCTTTTCCCCAAATAAATCATCTGGTTGAAAGCAATTTTGTGGTGGTTCACAGCCTGTGAAGGGAAATCTATATCCCGCTGGTTAAAATCGGGATTCATGCTGTAAGCCAGCGGAAGACCTACCGCTGCCGGCAACATGCCCGCCGCTAATTGATAATAGCGGTAAGTCAGGCTGCTTAGCCCCCAGCTTTTCACCATACCCAGCGAAACATGGGCGCTCTTTTCATGGCCAGCCGTGTTTTTTAGCTTTTGATCAAAAACAGGAAAGACAAAACCCTGATACACAAAGGAATCCACCGGAACGCGATAATCCCCAAAATCCTGTTGGCTGTAACGCGCTGTAGCGTAGATATTCCTGCGGTTTGCCCGCACATAGGCAGAGCCGCCGATGTGTTGGTTGTTGCTTTGGTAGACAGCCAGCACGCCGCCAGAAAGGCTGTTTTCTTTGGGAATGGCAGGTGCCATCACATTGATCGCACCACCAAGGCCGTCAGAGCCATACTGTAGAGAGGCTGGCCCTTTGACGATTTCTACCCTTTCTACTGCGAAAGGATCCACCTCCAGGCCATGGTCATTGCCCCATTGCTGGCCTTCCTGCTTGATGCCATCCTGTGTAAGCAGGATGCGATTGGAAGACAATCCCCGGATCACTGGCTTGGCGATGCCTACGCCTACATTGATGGCGCTGATGCCCGGCAACTGCTCGATGCTGTTGACAAAAGTGGTCTGGCTGTTTTGAGCAAGCTCTTCGGTAGAAAGATGAGCCGCTGAAAGCGTGGATTCCTGCTTGGCGTGCTCATCTGTGATGACGATTTCATCCAGCTGATGATGGGCCGCATGGAGGGTGATCAGCAGCTCTTTTTGCGTGGGCAAAAATTTCTTTTCAAGCTTTTCAAATCCCAGAAATGATACCCGCAACCGGTAGGCACCCGCAGGGGATATGGGAAACTGAAAGCGTCCCTCCTTATTGGTGTAGGTAAAATTGCTGTCGGGGAGTTGCAGCACACTTGCCCCGGCAAGCGGGCTTCCCGATTCATCCTGTACCAGGCCGTTGATCTGGGCAGGCAGGAAGGAATAGGTGGAAAAGGAAAAGAGCAGAAAAAGTAGCAAAGCCCCAAAGTTCGCCGACATACTTATCCTCCGTCTGATTTTTGTTTTCATAGGTCGGCAAAAGTAAAAAAACTTTTTGCAACAGTGTTGCAATTTTGATATTAAGCTTGCAGTTTTGTTTCCAAAATGAATAAGGTATGCGAATCAAGAGTTGGATACATGGAGCCTTGAATCTGAGCCTGATTTCCTGATTGTGAGAGCCTGCCCTGAGCTTGTCGAAGGGGCTGCTGCGTAATCCGGCTCTTAAGCTCTGCATCCCTGGGGGCGCTGTCCGCATTTGTTAATCTATCAACTAATTTTTATGAAAAATCAAATGTTTTGGGGCCTGATTGGTCTGCTTTTATTTTTCTTTTCCTGCAAGGAAAATGTGGATACCGAAATTCCGTCGGTCACTTTTCGTGCTTTTTCTCCCCAGCCTTCGGCTGCGGAGGTATGTGGCGAAATGGAAGATCAGGTCTTCCAACTGGAAAGCGGCGAGACGCTTTCCTTTACTGCCCTCATCGAAGACAATGAAGGCCTTTCTCAATACAAGATTGACATACACCAAAACTTTGCCTGCCATGGGCATGCGGAGAAGACGGAGGACTGGTCGGTTTTGAAAATCCGGGACATAAGCGGTACCTCCGTTGAGGTGACAGAAGAGCTACCTGTCCCTGTGGATGTCACCGCAGGCAATTATCATTTTGACCTCAAAGTGGTAGATGCCGCAGGCAATGAGCGCTTATTTGAGGAGTTTTTTAGCATAAAAATCCTGAATGCGAGCGACTATGAGCCTCCGGTGATCGAAAGTGAATTGCCTGCTACAAACGCCTTTAGCATAAAAAAGGGAGAAAGCATCCGCTTCAAAGGAGAGCTGACAGATAATTATTCATTGGGCGAAGGCGGAAATGGCTCTTTGAAGCTGCATTACCATGAAGAAGCCAGCGGAAATGAAGTAGAAGCCAAAGAAATAGAGTTGAGCGAAAGTGAAGGGAAGAGCTTCCTTTACGACTTCGAATATAGCTTTCCGGCAAATGTAAATGCGGGCACCTATACCTTTGAACTTGTAGCTACCGATGGCGTGCGAAATGTTTCTCAGGAAATAGAATTTGAAGTGATGCTTACAGATTAGCATCAATAAATTTTATACCTTGAGGCTTATTGAAATAAATCAAAAAAGCATGAGCCAACGCAATATCTATGCACTTCTGGTCGGCATCAACGACTATCCCATCGAAGCCCATCGCCTTTTCGGCTGTCACAATGACGTGCAGGCCGCCAGGGAGTTTCTTGAAAACCGGACCAATCGTTCCAACTTCAACCTGAATGTCAAGACCTTGCTCAGCAAGGAAGCTACCCGCAGCAATATTGCGAAGCAATTTGAAGAGCATTTGGGGAAAGCCACCGAAAATGACGTTGTCTTTTTCTACTATAGCGGCCACGGCTCGCAGGAGAAAGCGGGCGATTTCTTCGCCCATCTGGAGCCTGACGGCATGAACGAGACCCTCGTCTGCTGGGACAGCCGGATAGAAGACGGCATGGACATGGCCGACAAAGAATTGGCAACGCTGATACAGCTGGTTTCCCAGCGCAACCCGCACATCGTGCTGCTGCTCGACTGCTGCCACTCCGGCTCCGGGAGCCGGGGCGTGGTGGATCCCAGCCAGATCCAGGACTATCTTGTGCGCCAAAGTCCGATGGACGAGCGCCTGCGTCCGCTGGACTCCTATATCCTGCCACGTAACCTCAAGACCGATCGCTCGATCCTCAGCACCCGAGGCATGAACAGCCTCGTGATCCCCGACGGGCGCCATGTGGCGCTTTCGGCAGCGGAGTCTTTCGAGTTGGCCAAAGAGACCACCCTCGGCGGTAACCGGAGGGGTGTTTTTTCCTATTCCCTGATCGAGTTGCTGCAAAACTCCACGGGAGATTTTACCTATGATGACCTGATGCGCCGTGCGCGCTCGATGGTGGCCCGAAGGACTTTTGAGCAGACGCCGACCATGTTTGCCACCCAGCCTGCTGACCTGAACACCCAATTTCTGGATGGCTCTACAGGCGGAAGCTCAGATTATTTCAACCTGAATTTTGACCGGGAACATGGCTGGCTGCTGGATGGGGGCTCCGTGCATGGCATCATCAAGGGTGAATGGGGGGATGAAACGACCGTACTATCCGTCTTTCCCGATAAGCTCAAAGAGCTGAGTGATCTGACCCAGGCGGTCGCCCGGGTAGAAGTGACCGACATTGCTCCCGGCCGCAGCATCGTGCGGGTGGTAGAGGATAACAACCAGCTCGACAAAAACGCCAACTACAAATGCAAGATCGTGAGCTTGCCGGTGGAGCCCAACCTGATCTACCTGCATGGGCAGGATATAGGCCTGAGCGCTTTGCGCAGGCAGATGTCGGTCGAAGGACCTGATAGCTCCTACCTGCGTGAGATCCGCGACCTGTCGCAGGCTGATTATAAATTGCTGGCGGTCCGTGACCGCTACATCATCTCCCGCGCAGCGGATGGGATGGGCGATGCAGCCATCATCCGGCAGGATGGCATAGATTATCGACCTTTGGTCGGACAGGTGGCTGGCTACAGCTCCGAAAATGCCGCCAGGGTGGTGGAACAACTCATTCACATCGCCAAATGGGAGCGCAGCCTGGAGTTGAAAAATCCAGCCAGTCAGATTCCGACAGCCGCTTTGCGGATGGAGTTCTGGCATCCTGAAAAGGAGGAAAAGTTGCCTCTGGCGACAGCGGGATACAAATTTTCTTACGATCACCAGGCGCAGCCTCAGGGTCTGCCTTTTTTTCGCTTAAAAGTGATCAACCAGGGGGCCAAAAAACTGTATTTCTCCCTGCTTTTTTATTCCTCCCAATTTGAAATATATCCCTATATGCTGGCCGAAGGCGGCAGCTGGCTCGAACCCGGAGAGTCTATCTGGGCCATGAATGGCGACCCTATTCCAGGTTTTGTCTCGGACAACCTCAAAGCATTTGGCGTAACCAAAACAGTAGAGCATCTTAAGCTGATCGCCAGCACGGACCGTTTTCATCCTGAATTGCTGGAGATGAAAGGCCTGGGCGAACCTCAGCCTTCCCTGCGATCCGCTGACACGGATTTAAGTGGCCTGGATGGCCTATTGGGAGGCGCTACCTCCCGCTCGCTGCGCTTGCGCACCCAATCAGCTACCAGCCTGAGTGACTGGAACACCAATGAGGTCAGCCTAACGATTGAGCGGCGGAATTAGGAGGAAATATTTCCCTACTGCTTCAACATTTTTCTGGAAAAAACCGGCTTCCCTTTGATCTCAAGGACAATGAGGTACGTACCGGCGGGAATGGCTGATACATCCAGAAAGGATTTTTGTGTGAAAACCCCTTCAACATGGAGCAGGCTGCCTTTCATGTCGTAGATACGCAGATCGAGTGAAGCCTGGGAATCATGGGAAATATGCAGCTGATCTTGCAGAGGATTGGGCGAAAGGAAAATGTGGTAGGGATTGCTCAATGCGTCGTCGATATCCATGTGAGGATCACTGATGGGATTGACATATATGGCCGCTCCTGAAATAGAATTGATCGGATCAACAGCAATTTGCTGGGGATTTGTGCCATCCAAATTGGCCTGGCCGATGCTCCCTATGCTGGTTTTCCTTTCAATCCAGGCAATTTTTTTATTCCTTAAATCAATGCTGATAGATCCAATAATTCCTGAAACAGAAAGAACATCCACCAGATGGGTGCCGTCATAATTTACCCGCTGAATCTTGTTGTTGGTTCTATTGGAAAAGTAAATATGCTGATTGTCGGGGTCAATTTTCAGGTCATAGAGAGCGATATTTGTTGACAGGATGGTGACGGTATTGCTGCCGTTTGTCCCGGCCCTTTTGATCTTGCGGCTATCGTTCTCTGTCCAATAGATGTGTTTATTCGCCGTATCTATGGTTAATCCCTGAACAGAGCCAGTCCCGGATATGAGGGTTTGCTTATTTGTCCCGTCCGTATTAACGCTGTAGATGTTGCCCGTACCTGTCTCTGTATAGTAGAGCAGGTTGTTCCCTTCATCCAGGGCAACCATCCCGATGGCGTTGCTTACCGATAAAACATCCTGGCTTGAAGACCCATCAAAGTTTGATTTTCTGATTTTGCCATCCGTTCCCGCGGCCCAATATATTTGCTGATCGGGATGATGGACGGTAATCCGCCTGACTTTTCCCTGTTGGGTCACGATGGTATCTGTGTTGGTATTTCCAACGGTTTGGGCTTTAATATTTTGCTCTATTTGGCTCCCCCAAAATATCTGATTTTGAGCAGATAGGGCATATATGCCCAGCAGGAAAATGCCGACGAAAGTGAATAATTTTGACATAAAAATAGGAATTATGGGGTATGATATCAGGGCAATTGCATCAATATTTCGAAATATTATTTTATACTGATAAAGATGCTCTAAGCTTTGCCTGACTTTGAATACAGTTTCTTGACATGGGAAAATGAAGAAAATGAAGAAAATGAAGAAAATGGACAATTGAAAATGGAAAATTGACAATGTAAGACCATTTGCTCCATTATCCATTATCCATTATCCATTATCCATTATCCATTGTCCATTATCCATTATCCATTGTCCATTGTCCATTATCCATTATCCATTGTCCATTATCCATTATCCATTGTCCATTGTCCATTATCCATTATCCATTATCCATTCTCCATTCTCCATCGTCCATTCTCCATTCAAAAAAGCAGAACCAGTTTCTACTGAAAAAGAGAACCCAAAGTATTACGACTATTTGATGCAATCACCCTAGTATGATATAGGGAAATATGCGATTCGCATGAACTATATATAAGTAAAAATAACGAACGGGAAATTGAAAATAAGACAATAAATGCCCATTTCAAAAACCGCTCTTCCCTTCCTTGTTCATTATTCCTTGTTCGTTATTCTTTATTCTCCACACTCACCTGCCGAAAATACTGATCAAAGCTCCCCATCCTCTTGAGTACCTCAATAACAAAATCTCTAAAAACGCCTTTTCCCCCATCATTTGGGACAATATAATCTACAATATCCCGCGTATAGGAGGGTGCGCTTTGCGGACAGCCAGAAAAGCCTACGGCTTTCAACAACGGATGATCGTTGATTTCATCTCCCACAAAAGCGATCTGTTCCAGGGTCAGATTTTCTTCAGAAGCTATCTTATGAGCCAGCGCGAGCTTGTTTTGAATGCCTATATAGCAATCTTCGATTTTCAGCTTTTGCGCCCTTTTCTGTACAGCCTTGGATTTTTCGCCAGTGATAATAACCAGCTTGATTCCGGCTTGCCTGGCGAGCAGTACCCCCACGCTGTCAGAGGTGGTGAATTTTTTGAATTCGTCCCCAGACTCCGTATAGTACATGCCGCCATCTGTCCATACCCCGTCAATATCGGTGATGATCAATCGTATGTCCATCATTCTATGTCCTGGAGGTAAATAAGCTCATCGGCAGGAATGGCACGTTTTACTTTCTTTCCAATCAATTGGTCCTTGTCGGCCCATTTTACCCCGTCACCCGGTGACAGGAGATGCAGGTCCTCCAGGCTGATGATATGACCCGCTGGCAGCTCTTTATTGGTGGCAAGAGATCGCTCCAGTTTTTTGCGGGCGGCCTGGGTTGCAGGCTCAAAGTAAATCTCTTTTTTGCCGAGGGACATTTCCATCAGGCGAATGTCTCTGACCATTCTCCACACGCCCTCCGGCCCGAGGCTTCCTTTTTGGTCGGTGCCTTTCATATCACGGTCAATGGTGATATGCTTTTCGATCACTTCGGCCCCTTTGGCCACAGCCGCAACAGGCGTCGAAATGCCAATGGTATGGTCAGAATACCCAATCCGGTATTGGCTGTAATTTTCTTTCAGGTAATCAATCGTGTTGAGATTGACATGCGCCGGTTGGGTCGGATACTCCGACACACAATGCAAAATGGAGATATTGCCATGATGTTTGGAGATCACTTCGAGTGCCTGGTCCAATTCCTTTTTGCCGGCCATACCTGTAGATATGATGATAGGGATCTGTGTCTGAGCCATGGCGTCCAGCAGGGGAAGATTGGTCAGGTCCCGACTTGCTACCTTGAGGTAGTCAGGCTCAAAAAGCTCAAGCAGCGACAAGGTGCCGATGGAGCAAAGCGTCTCAACAAAGTCAAGCCCCAGCTCTTTGGCATATTGATAGACCTCAAAATGCTGCTCATTGCTCAGCTCGAGTTTGGCGCGATGCTCCCCATAGGTTTTGCCAAATGAGTGCGGGCTGTTGTAAGGAGCCATCATCTGAGATTGAGTGAGCTCCTCCGCCAAATCGCGCTTGGTAAGCTTGATTGCATTGATTCGGGGTAACTCCAGGTCAAAAAGCTTGTCGATGACTGGTTTGTTAACCAGGTCTATGATCAGCTTGGCGATGTCTACAGAGCCGTTGTGATTTTGGCCGATTTCTCCAATTATATACGTCATTTGCTGTTTTTATTAATTTGGTTTTTCATTTTCGAAAGTAAATCCGGTTGGGATTCTATGTATTGAATCAAGTCCTGATAATGAAAGGTAGTACCTTTTAGTTTTTTGAACCAATCAAAGTAAATCTTTTGAAGATTTTCGAAATCGTCTGCTGTATCCAGCGTGGTTCGAATATGCTGATTGGGGATGTTTTTGGGGATAAATTGCACCTCAAAATCGTTTTTACCGGAATAAACACAATTGGTTACATGCTCCATGCAATGGCGGTCTCCGGCTTCGTGCAGCTGAGTCAGTGCAGCCAGGGAAACGATTTCGCCAAAAAAGCCATAGTGCGTCAGTATGCTCGGCTTGCCATTTATCTCATAGGCGCAATAATCTCCGCCCTGATATTGCTCATACAGATCGCGGATCGTATGGATGTCCAGAAAGGGATTGTCCGAGCAAACGCGGATGATTACATCAAATTGGTGCAATTGTGCACATTCGATAAATCGCTCCAGCACATTCTCTTCAGAGCCTCTGAAGACAGGGATTTGGTACTTTTCGCCAAAACCTACAAGCACATCGTCAGCAGGATTGGTGGTGGTAGCCAACACCATGGGGATGTCCCAGTCAAAGGCTTTCATCCTGCTGAGCAAAACATCCAAAAATGCCGTTTCTCCATCAAATTGGCGGATTATTTTTTGAGGCAAACGGGTAGAACTGGTCCGTGCCTGAATGATTATGCCAATATTATTTTTCATCGATAATGCTCCTTATTCGTTCTGATGCCTGCCCATCGGCCTTGTAAAAATAATTTTCAACAAAGGTATCATAGGATGCTTTGTCTATCACAAAGGTATCCTGTCTGATTTTATCAGCCAATTCTCCCGGCTTTTTTACCTGAATTCCTACTTTTTCCCTGATCCATGATGCCAGGTCCTGATCCAGGTAATCCAAAACCAGCAATGGCTTATAGTAAGGAATAAACTCCGTTCCAACGGTTGAAAAACTCGTGATCAGCAGATCACAGAACTCAAAATGCGTTTTCAAATCAGATTGACGATCAATCACAAAGTCCTGAAACCCCACTTCTTTTCCGATTTTGAGGAAGTAGTTGTCATCGAGTTCTCGGGGGTGCGGGCGAATGATCAATTGATAGGAATCGCGATTTGCCTGGGTCGCAAGCAGCACATCTTTGAGGTGTTGTTTTCGCAGCAAAGGGTCGCGTTGCGGCTGGCTGGCATAGATGATCGTTTTTTTGTTTGTATCAAAATCGTTGAGAATCGGATTGAGAAAGCGAAGCTCGCCAGGCGCTTCTATACGCCCTACCGTGCGTACTTGTTCGGGGCCATAGCCGCCCTGCCTGAGCAGGAGGTCCGTAAAATACTTTCCCCAGGTGAAAGTGATGTCTGGCAGGAGGGGTTTGGAATGGTATTTTCCATATATATATGCCGGATGCAAGTCGTGGATATTTCCATGCTGAAAGCCGAAAATCTGAATCTTGTTTTTAAAGGCGGCATATTGAATGGCCTTTTGCTGGGGGCTGTTTTCGTCGCTCAGCAGTATGCCCGTAATCTTTGTTTTTGTAAAATAAGCATCAAAAGCCCTGAATCTCAGGTAGTAAACGAAAAAGCTCATTTTTCCTTTCCAGAATAAGTCCAGCATCACGCGATGCTTCTCAGAGGCCAGATTGGCCGGTGAGCTGAGCTGTTCTTTCAGCCTTTTGAGGCTTTTCCTCAATTTGAGCAGATCAAAAGGCCACCGAAATTGCAGGAGGTATCTGAGGAAAATCTGGTCTGAGGTGGCCAGCTCCCGGGGAATGGCCTGAAGGTCAGGCATGGGGTTGGAAGCATCGAGCAATTCTCGGGTGAGAATCTTTTCATAGGCGCTTTCCAGGCTGCCAAATCTCTTGTCACGGCCATCTTTGTTGTCGAGCATTCTTGAGAGAATGATGCGCTTTTGGCGCGGTTTCCCGGGGAATTTGAGCCTATATGAGATCGCCCGAATTTCCTTTAAAAAGCGTTGGTAGCCTTTTTTCGGAGAAGCCGCCGCGGCTTCCAGTTGAATATGGGAAGCGTCAAAAAAATGCAATAGATTTTTGTCAGAACTCAGCACTTTGTTGCTGCCTTCTTTTTCCAAAAACTGGCGGATACAGGCTGTTTTCAACGAAAAATTCCGATACTTAAAATAAAGCCTGAAGTGCTCCAGAAACCAAAAATCTATATGAAGCTCCTCATATAGCTCTTTGAAATGCTTTTCATTCTGGTTGTAAAAGTCCACCAATTCATCAAAACTCTGATAATTGATCTGCTTTTGTAGCGCAGCATCAAGCTCTATATTGCTGCCTGCAAAAGCTTCTGCACTGTAAACAGAAGAAAAGGTAGCTATGTCTTTCTGATGCTCAAAAAGATGTTCATACTCTCCATCCAGGTAATATTGATTTTGTGGGGATAACATGCCGTAGTAATTATGGGTTCATCCTGTGAAAAGCTTTTTCAAAGAATCCCTTCTTTTTTGAGCATCAACCTCAATTCTTCTTTAGAGATGAGCTGCATATTGGAGGAGTTATAATTTTGGAGCGGGGCAGCAATATGGCTGCCATTCTGGGGCTCAAAATTGTCATAAAGTGAGTTTCGGAGGATAAAAGTCTTTTCCTTTTCGGTAATATACGGCAGCTCTTCCTCCGCAAAAATCGCTTCATACAGCTTCTCGCCGGGCCGAATCCCGATGATCTTAATAGGAATATCTTCCTGTTTTCTCCCTACCAGCGGAGCCAGCTCCTCTATCATCACCTCCGCCAGGTCCATGATCCTGAGGCCCATCATCTTGAGGACAAATATTTCCCGGCCCTTCATCTCTGTAATGGCTTGAAGGATAAGCTGCGCCGCATCCGAAATGGTCATGAAAAAACGTGTCATCTGGGGAGAAGTAAGGGTCACGGCTTCTCCGGCTTGTATCTGCTGGCGAAAAGTCGGCACCACCGATCCGATGGTGTCCAGCACATTGCCAAAGCGCACACAGGAAAAGAGGGGAAACGGACCGTCGCTGGGGGCATTGATGATCAGCCTTTCGCTGATAAACTTGCTCGCACCCATGATGCTGATAGGGTTGACAGCCTTGTCCGTCGAAATCCCAATCAGGCGCTCCACCTTATTTGCGATAGCGGCTTCTACCACATGGATCGTTCCTGTGATGTTGGTATTGATGGTTTCAAAAGGGTTATGCTCGCATAGAGGAACGTGTTTGAGCGCTGCGGCGTGAAAGATCATGTCCACCCCCTCAGTCGCCTGCCTGAGCCTTTTCCCGTCCCGCACATCTCCTATCAGGTGTTGGAGCAGGGGCGAATTCAATTTTTGCCCCAGGGCAAACTGCCCTGCTTCATTGTGATCAAATACCCGGATACGCGCCGGGCGCAGGGGAATCAACTGATGGATGATCTCAGAACCAATGGAGCCACACCCTCCCGTCACCAATATGTCTTTTCCTTCGAATATGTTCATGTAAACGATTTTCAGGTATCAATTTTTTACTTCTGCCATACAGGCTACCAACGAAGCTTTTACAAATGCCATTTCTTTGGGGGTGATTTGGGTAAAGAAAGGGATGATCAGGCTTTCCCGGCTGATTTGCTCAGCGATGGGGAAGCTGCCTTTTTCGTACCCAAACTGTGTTTGGTAGTATTCCTGCAGGTGTATGCAGGGATAGAAATAGGCTTTGCACTGCACGCCTTTTTCATTCATTTTATGAATAAGGGCATCCCGTATACCGGCCTCCACCCGCAGGGCGTAGACAAACCAGCTGTGCTGGTTTTCGGGACGTGTGGCAGGCAGTTGGATGCCTTCGACATCATGCAGCAGGGCATGATATTGAGCCGCCAGTTCCTGGCGCTTTTGGATAAATCGGGGCAGCTTCCGGCATTGAGCCAGGCCTATGGCAGCGGTAATCTCGCTGATGCGGTAGTTGTAGCCGAGATGTGAATGGCTGAGCCATTGCATATTGTCGCTTCGGCCCTGGTTGCGCAGGCTTCGGCACAGCCGGTAGATGGCCTCATCATCCGTGATGAGCATGCCTCCTTCTCCGGTGGTCATCTGTTTATTGGGATAAAAGCCATACACGGCACAGTCACCCCATCTGCCGACATATTGGCCATGATGCCTGGCAAGAGGCGCCTCACAGGCGTCTTCGATGATGGCGAGCTGATGCTTCTCTGCAATTTCGCTTATCCGCTTCATATCGGCAGCCTGCCCAAAGACATGCACAGGCAGGATGGCCTTCGTCCGGGGGCTGATGGCAGCTTCTATCTTTTCGGGATCGAGGTTAAAAGTGTCGGGCTCCACATCTACAAATACAGGCACAGCTCCTTCAAAGAGCATGCAATTGGCCGAGGCAATAAAGGAAAAAGGGGAAGTGATGACTTCATCACCCGCTGTGATCCCCAGTGCGCGCACTGCGAGATGCAGGCCCGAAGTGCCTGAATTAACCGCAATGCCATATCGTGCGCCATGGGCGGCGGCAAAGGCCTGCTCAAAAGCTTCTGTCACGGGCCCCAGAGCCAAGCAGGAAGATCGTAATACTTCGCCTATTGCCTGAATCTCTTCTTCCCCAACATGAGGCTTAGACAGGGGTACATACATTGAATTTTCTTTTGGATTTCTTGAACCTTTGCGCAAGTTTCGGAAAGTAGGCAACAAAAAGAAAGGGCTATTAAATCTTATTCATATTTGGCAGGACAAATAGCGCCACGAGGATGGCGGCAAAAAGCAACAAAGTTGCCAACAGCAGCCGAAGGCCCCAGCGTTTCCTTCGGGAGAGGCTCCATCGGCCCTGGCCGATTTTGATCTTGATGGGGTCGCGCAGCTGCCAGCTCAGGCGGTCCAGCAGGCCTTCCCTGTAATATAAGCCGGGAGAGATAGGCTGTTCCGTATTTTCATAATAGGTATTGGGCAGCTCTTCCCCCAAAGGAATCACCTCCCAATTCAGGGCAGAAACCCGATGAGCTGCCGAGTGAAGGCTGATACCTTTGGCGATGCCTTTGTAAAACTTTTTGAGGTTTGATAGACTTCCTTTTCGCCTCACCCAGACCGCCGCCAGCTCTGACCGAAAAAGTGTCTGGAGCAGCCAGGAAGGCACCGTGCCACTCAATATGATGAGGTTGAGCTGATTGAAAGACTGTAATATGGCTTGGAAATCTTCCAGTATATCGTCTGAGGGAGGCGAGGATTGTACCTTGTCATCCGAATAAAGATGCAGGAGAAAAACCCGCTCTTTGTCAGCATACTCCCGCAGGCTCGTCAGCAAATCCGCCTCTTGAAGCTGGTCCACCCGGCAGCTGCCTATGCGCGCCCGATTCCGCAATACATCGCGGATGAGTGTATGTTCCCGGGAAATCTGTTTTCCCTGAGAATGTGAGGTCTCCGGACGGGTCAGGAGAATTCTGGGAGCGTGTTGTAAGGAATTCATCAGATTACAAAAGCATCGGAATTTTACAAAAATCTACGTGAAATCACCTAAATATAAGGTGGCTTAAAACATTTTGCAAAGACTATGCCCTGACACATTCATTCCGGATGGGGCCTGATTCACTCCGCGAAATGGAGCTTTTGTTGCCTTTGAAAAGCATGACAGGCAATTCTCTTTTACTTTTGACGTAGATACTTAGCAGTCAGATACAAACTAACCTACGAAAAATAATCATGAAAAAACTTATCGTTTTCAGCCTTGCACTCATACTCAGTCAAGTGTTGTACGCCCAAAAGAACTTCCAATTTGGTCCCCGTGTCAGCCTGGCATCTTCTTCTATCCAGGCTACTGACCTCACCAATCCCAATACCCAGGAACTGGTTTTGGCTTTCAAAGAGTCCAACTCCAGTGTACAGCTGGGGGCCTTTGCCCGCGTGAAATTATTGGGCATTTATGCCCAGCCGGAGGTATTGATCGGCTCGACTTCGATCGTGTATACCCAGGAGTCGCCAGGTGCCAATACGGAGCCTGCTATCAGGACAGAAAAAGCTTTTAATGTAAACATGCCGCTGATGTTCGGCATGAAACTAGGTCCCATCCGCCTCCAGGGAGGTCCTGTATACAGTTTCGTCTTTGGCGAAAAATCAGACCTGTTGGATCTCGACGGCTACCAGCGTCAGTTTGACAAAAAAGATTTTGATGTGAGATTAGGTGCCGGAGTAGACTTAGGCCCCGTTATTTTGGACCTGACATACCAACTGCCGCTTTCAGCTACCCAAAATCTCGTGACCATTGATGGCTTTGATTATCAGATTGCCAACCCCAAAGGACATCTGGTAGGCAGCTTAGGCTTTGCCTTCTAAAAATACGTAGCGAAAATATTTTCCTTAGCCTGGCTCGCTTCATTGCAAGTCAGGCTTTTTCCTTTCCAAAAAGAAATTTCCCGAAACCCAAAACCCGAAACCCAAAACCCGAAACCCGAAACCCAAAACCCGAAACCCAAAACCCGAAACCCAAAACCCAAAACCCAAAAAGCTTTTGCAGGGAATAAAAAAGTGGCTGAGGGAGACCTAATGGACAATCCATTTAAGCTCGATGACAAGCAAGCTGAAAGCTTGTTTAGAAATGCCAAAGTGGCCTTTTTTAAAAAGGCGGGTTTTTACCAAAATAAATACATATAGAGCCCTGCTCCACACAGCAAAAAATAAGGAATCAGCGCCGCAGCGCCATTATAATCCTTGGCCACACGCTGGCCTAAGAATAGCTGGATAATAGCCAGCGAACCCATAAACATCCCCCAAAGGGCGATTTCTGTATTGCCGGCAGCCAATATGGCTATGATCCCGACGGCAGACAAAAAGCCCGCTGCCAGTTCAAAAAATGTGATTACCGGCAGGAGAAAAGCTACCGTTGGCTTGAGGATGGTCTTTTTGAAATGCTTTTCGTAGTAAGCCTTTTCGCCTTTCCAATTCAGCAATTTGTCCAGACTTGACTGGATAAATAAAATGCTGACCATCAGCGAAAAAAGCAATTGGATAAGCGTAGAGCCTTCGAGGCCCAGCATATCGGTAAGAGAGAGCAAAGTGAGCGTCATGATTTGATTTTTTGGAAAAAAAGAGAAAATGCCTTGCATCAGTCGCCTAACAACTGCCTGCAAGGCATCATCTTATATAGTCTTAATTCGTTATTCGATATTCGTCATTCGTCATTCATCCTAGCCTTTTCCTCTATTCAAATACCAACCAAGCCAGGCTCCGACAAGCCCCCAGGATACAATGGTATCAATGAGAACAGGAAGGGTATTGCCTCCCATGTAAATGTAGTAGAGGTAATCAATGGTTAAATATCCAATCAATCCCACTGCCAAAGACGCCATGATGGTCGTCTGAAGATTCAGATTAGCCATTTTTCCAAGCAGCCAGCAAAGGAGAAAAGCGGAAAGAAAATTGATGAGAAAACTTCTGATCATACTCATGGCCATGTTGTTTTCAAAAGCTTTGTGATAGCTAATGAGAGCCCATGGCTTGCCTTCCATCGTTGCATTATGTGCTTGTTTCTCTGCCGCTGTTGCATCATCAGGGTGGTTGGGGAGCGAATAGGTCCCCGTTTCAAGATTGGCAGCCTCTATGGCTTCCATGATGGGTCCCTGTGCTGCGGTATAAGACATCTCTACGCGATGGAGATCCAAAGCGGCCCAGGACAGAAACTGCCAGAGAAACAGGATGATTGCGCCTACCAGCGCAGCAATGATCGTTTTTTGCATCACAAAATAGTTTGGTTAAACATAAGAATAAAGTGTGTGGCAGGACATTTCCATGTATCAATATACGATTTTTCAAATTAAAACATGATTCCCCTTCGTTGGCTGTTCTTTGCAAAAGCCGGATACCGCAAAAAGAGGAGAGTGGATTACCCGAATATCAGGGGCATTCTCTATCATTGCGGCATGCAAAAAAATGCGGCCTCCTCTACTGGCTTCTTATTCGCCATCCCTGCCCTGATCTGGGGTTCTACCTGGTATGCCATCACTTTTCAGTTGGGCACCGTAGACCCGCTTTTCTCGGTCTCCTACCGCTTTGTGCTGGCAGCCTTGCTGCTGATAGGCTTTTGTCTGGTGCGGGGCATCCCGCTGCGTTTCAGCCTGCGGCAGCACCGCGCCATTTTTCTCCAGGCACTTTGCCTCTTTGGTTTCAACTACTGGCTGACCTATATGTCAGAGCAGTATATCGCCAGTGGCCTGGTAGCGTTGATATTTTCGCTCATCATCTTCCTCAATATGATTTTTGGTCGGCTGATCATGGGCGCGCCCATCCGCAAAAAAGTGCTCCTCGGAGCAGGATTGGGGCTGATCGGCACGATCATGATTTTCGCGCCCGACCTGATGGATTATGAAGCCAATGAACATACCGTCCTCGGTATCCTGCTCTGTCTGGCAGGCGTCACTTTCGCCTCTCTCGGCAATATCGCCTCCGCCTTCAACCAGAAGCACAAGCTTCCCGTCATCTCCACCAATGCCATCGGCATGCTCTATGGAGGCCTCTCCATGTTTCTACTCGCTTTGCTCACAGGCAAGACGCCTACATTTGATCCCTCGATGGACTATATCCTTTCGCTCATCTACCTGGCCATCTTTGGCTCCGTGATCGCTTTCAGCTTTTACCTGACGCTGATCGGCAGGATCGGTGCAGACAAAGCCGCCTATGCGCTGGTGGTCGTTCCGGTGATAGCGATCACCATTTCGATGGTGTTTGAGGACTATCAGCTGAGGCTGATTCCTGCTTTGGGGATCGCTTTGCTGCTGCTGGGGATTGTTTTTGCTTTGAGAAAGTAGAAGAGTGGACGCAGATTTTTACTGATTTTACTGATTCGAACAGCTTTATTTTAACAGTAAAAATCAGTCAAATCAGTTCCATCAGTGTCTAATCTTTCCCCTCATTTCATCTTTTTCAACTTATACAAAATCTCCCCCAACCCATTGATCTTGATCTCATAAAGGGTCGCAAGCTGCATACCGAGCTTTCCATCGGGAAAGCCCTCCCGCTGAAACCATTCCAGGTAATGCACGGGCAGGTCACAAAGCAACTGGCCTTTGTACTTGCCAAAAGGCATGCGCTGGCGGACGAGGGCTAAGAGTATCTGAGGATCTGGTTCCATGTTTTGGGTTTTGGGTTTCGAGTTTTGGGTTTCGAGTTTCGGGTTTCGGGTTTTGGGTTTCGGGTTTTGGGTTCTTCCATCTGCTAATCTACTCATCCTCTCATCTGCTAATCTTCCCTCCAGGGATCAAAGCTCCCAAAGCTCCACAAATGTCCTTCAGGATCATAGCAGCCATAGTTTTTGCCGCCATAGGACTGCTCTTCGAGCGGCATGACGATCTCGGCGCCATGCGCCACCGCCTGCGCATAATGCGCATCTATGTCTTCGACAAAGATATAAGGCGCCTGCGTCTGAAAGCCGCCGATCTCGGCGGGCTGCTTCACCCGTTGCCCGAAGGGCGTATCCATCTCGGCCGAGCCGATCATGATCATGTTGCCATGATAGACAAGCTCAGCATGCGCCACGAGGCCTGCCTCATCTTCAAAAATCTCTTTGAGGGTAAAGCCAAAGGCTTTGATGAGCCAGTCGATGCGCTCTTTGGCCTGCGTATAACGCAGGCAGGGGATGATGCGGTTTTGGTATGCCATAAAGATTGTATCTTGCTATGAATCAATGACTTCTATGGCTAAAGTAGTACTTTGTTTATTTTTGATGCTGAATAGTTTTTCACATGTGTTGAAAAGTCAGGTTAGGGAAGGCTGGGATCTGGAAAGGATACTTTGTGAAATCGATGGCCTGTATTATTTTCTTGAAAAAGGAATTCAGCGATTTGATTGAGGAGTGGAAGTTTCCTTCTTGTGTACCCCATGGAGTCTGAATCATCCTACCAAACATTTTGCCTGCTTAGCCAACCTAAAAAGAAGATTTAGACAGGATAAACATGATTTTCAGGATTTACAAGAAAAACAAATGTCATCCTGTTAATCCTGAAAATCCTGTAATCCTGTCAAAAAAGGCGGTATGACAATTTTATCAGTAGTATGAGTCTGAATAACAGATTTTTGGCATTCGCCACAAAATATCTTATCCTTTCACAACCTGCACATTGAAGTGCAGTTTCACCTCATCAGCTACTACCACACCACCGGCTTCGGTGGTTGCATTCCACTTCAACCCAAAGGCCTTGCGGCTGATTTTGCCGTTGGCTTCAAAGCCTGCTTTGGTATTGCCATAAGGATCTACCATGATGCCACCCAGTTCTGCATCGAGTTCTATCTCATGCGTGAAGTCGCGGATGGTCAGTGGACCTGTGATTTTGAAGGTGTTTTCAGCAGTTTGCTTTACTTCTCCCTGGAAGGTGATGTGGGGAAATGCTTCTGTATTGAAGAAATCATCTGATTTCAGGTGAGCGTCGCGGTCAGCTACATTGGTGTCAATGCTGGCGACATCCAGGCTGAAATCTACTTTTGCTCCATCAAAACCTTCCCCCTTGGGAGTAACAGAACCCCGGAAGCTTCTGAAGTAACCGGTTACGGTAGAGATGACCAGGTGGCGCACTTTGAATTGAACCTCAGAGTGGGTTGGGTCGAGGCTCCATGTCTGTGCGGCGGTTGCGGTTTGTTTACTCATAATTTTTGAGATAATATAGTTAGTGTTTGAATCAATGTTTGAACATTGATGTTTAGACTTTAAACTGTAATCTCAGCAAAAGGTTTAGTCTTTTTTCATTTTTTTTCTTGCTGCCTGATTATGTTGTGTATTTGGCTCCCAGGAAAATTTACCTAACTTGAAAAGATAATCCCTGACACACCCACTCAGCAGATGCGCTACGAACTTTCTCACGATTCTATTGCACGGCAGGTCATCGAAAAAGCTTCTGATGAGATGCACCTGAGGCGCAAACTCCAGAAGTATATAGAGGATAGGCATGAAGCTTTTTTGGAGCGGGGGGCTCAGCTTTCCAAAGATGACTGGATTTACATTTCTCCGCATTTGCAGAAAGTGTCTTTGAGTGCGGCCACAGAAAGATTTCTGCTAGAGGGGCGCAGGGCGCTGATCAGACGGGCCCGAAACAAGCGAATCGCTCAGGTCAGCATAGGGCTGTTTTTGTTTGTGGCGAGCCTGGTGAGCCTGGGCTTGTGGGCAAATGCAGAAAAGCAAAAGGCAGAAACCCAGACTTTGTATGCCGAGCAAGCCAGGCTATTGGCTATCACCCGGGCTAAATTTGAAGAGAAAAATTACCATGATTTGCTGGCGATCAAAGATGGCTACAAGCCAGACCTATACCTCCTTGCGGTAGGCATAGATGCCTATAAAGGCACATTTTCGCCTCTTTTTGGATGTGTAAATGATGCCATTGCCATTGAGCAGGTATTTAAGGAGCAGAAAGGCATGCTGTATGAGGATGTGAAATCCTATTTACTGACAGACAGCTCCGCCACATCCGCGAATATTTTCCAAACCATCGGAAAAATCCGGGCGGATATCAGACCCAATGATTTCTTCATTCTCTACCTTTCAGGCCTGGGCGTACAGGATACGGACCGTGACTCTACGGCTCCTTATGGGCTTTTTATGGCCTATGACCCTATGGGCAATCCGGAGCGGTCGGGGATACAAGGCGGCGCCTTTTTTGAATCCCTAAGGAGCTTCGAATCCAAAGTCGTGCTGATAGCCGACTTCTCCTATGGCGGTAACTTTATCGTGCCGCTATTTGAAGCACGGCATTCAAAAGACGTCAGCTTGCTGACGCATAATGTCTTTGGAATCAGTTCCTGCAGTGTAGACCAGGAGGCGCAGGAAGGGGATTTTGGCGGGATAAAACAGGGCGTATTTTCCTATGCCCTGGTAGAGGCGATAGATTCAATGGGGGCTGAAAAGGATGACAACGGCATGCTCTATCTCGATGAATTGGTATTGCATACCTTTCAATTTGTCAGAGAAATGGTAGATGAGCAGGATGTGCTGCCTATAGTGCCACCTACTTTTTCCAACATTCCCCTTATACAGTTTGGAGACACATTTTTTTTACCTGAAAATGCTTTCCCACTCCGGGGAACTACCTCAGAGGCGGTCGTCAAAGGCGCGCTGATCAAGCTGTTTTTTGAGATAGAATCATCTGAAGAGAGCCAAAGAGGCCACTTATTCCAGTTGTTGAGAGGCTCAGCAACGGATGAGCAGGAGATGCTTTCTTTGTACCAAAAACTGGGCTTCAAAACTCTCAACGGCCTAAGTCCGGCAAAAAGAGAAGAGCGGGAAGGCATAAACACATGGAATGAATTTTTGTTGCGCCTTATCCAGGACGATACGGATAGCGACGAATTTATTAGCCTGTGGGAAAAGGTGAAAAATACGTCCCGTTTCAAAAGACTTATCAGTATGTACGACCTCCCCAATTTTAGTCAAAATTAGCTCATGGATACGCCCCTCATATTTTTTGCCTACGCCAACGATGCCGATGAGCACCTCAATCTGCTCAAGGAAGAGAGCCGCATGCTCTTCCGGGCATTGGAAGAGCTGGATCGCAAGGAGTATATCAAGCTCTACCGCGAAGAAAGCGCCCAGTCCAAAGACGTCTTCGACGGCTTCACCCGCTACAAGGATCGCATCGCGATCTTTCACTATGGCGGCCACGCCAATGGCACCCACCTGCGCCTCGAAGAAGGCGCCAGCGACGCCCGGGGCCTCGCCCGGCTGATGGGCGAGCAGGAAAATCTCAAGCTCGTCTTCCTCAATGGATGCTCATCCAAAGGACAGGTGCAGACACTCTTTGACGCAGGCGTCAAGGCGGTGATTGCTACTTCTGTGCCGATCGAAGATCGGAAAGCGACCGAATTTGCGCAGCAATTTTACGAGGGGCTCGCGCACAAGCGCTCCATAGGCCAGGCCTTTGACCTGGCGACAGCCTACCTCAGGACACGCTATGGCGATAGCGTGAATGTACGCTACCGCGACTTTTTGATCGATTTTAGCCAAAAGCTCAAAGGGAAAACAGAAAGCACGGAAGTTCCCTGGGGATTGTACATCAAAGAGGAACATCGGGAAGAAATCCTGAACTATAAGCTCCCTTACTATCGCCCCATAGGTCTGCCCAAAGACATGATCCAATACATTGGCAAAAACTTCAGTGCAAACCGATACATCATGCTCGTGCTCGACGAGATGTGCAAATACAATCCTGATATCTATTCACAGATGATAGAGCAAAGAGGGGAGGAGATGGCGAAAAAGGATTCCCGCCATTATCCGGGCCTGATTATACAAAATTTTCCATGGCCGATCGGCTCCCAGATCCGGTTGTTGCGCTTGTACGACAAACCCAATGTGGAGCGGCTGGAGCATTTGCTCAGCACCTATATCATCACCAGCCAGGTGCTGTATTACATTTTGCTGAGTGATCTGTGGGAGCAAAGCCGGGCGAAAGAAGCCAAAACCAAATGGAAAGCTTTGCAACAAAGCAAAGAGAACTATGCCAGCATGGATTTTCTGGCGCAGGTGGTTCCGCTTTACGATCAGCTTTCAGCTATCAGTGTGCCATTTGTCAGCGAATACGAAATCCTGGTAGCAGCCCTCAAAGACAAGGACAATCCGCTGAACAAAGCACATGCTTTTCTCGAAGGCCTGCGCGCCAAAATCCAATCCGATCCTCCTTTCAGTGATCTCGATACGCTCTGCCAAAAAACCGAGCAGGCCGTGTCATTGATCTTGCGATCGGCTTCTTTTCTGGCGGCCTACCGCATGCTGACCGTCCGCAATATCATGGTCGAAAGACCGCGCTTCGAAAAGCTCGCCTACGAGCTGGACATGGGCCCGCTCAATGCAGCTCAGGGCATTGACCTCAATCTTTACCAGGACCCTGCCTCCCGCCGCAAGGAAAGCTTCGCAGACAGCTTTTCCGTCATCCTCGTCGACAATGAAAATATCATAGATCAGGCTCTGAATCTTTCGCCTTTTATCATTGACAAAAACACCTTTGTACAGATGAAAAAAAGCGAAACCACAGAGCAGGACAAGCTTGCACACATCTTTTTGCTTGCCTGGGAGGAAGAGGAAAAATTGTTTTATACTGCCATTGAACACAGTTTTTTTACAGCTTTGGAAAAAGAATCTGACCAAATCCATACGCAGATGAGCATGGAAGATTTTACGGAAGGCCGCAACCTCAAAAAGGAAAAAGAAGAAGACGACTTCGGCTTTGATTTTGGGTTAGAGGAAGAAGCAGATAAGGGAGAAACGGAAGAGGCTGCTGTAAAAGTCTTCCAGTTGTTGCAGGATCAATATGACATGCTAAAAGCTGACTTGACATGAAAAACCCTTTTAAGTTTCTGGATTCTTTTGATAAAGATGACAAGGACCGCTTTTTCGGGCGGGATAAGGAAACAGCGCAGCTGTACAATGCGGTCCATGCTTCCAACCTGGTCCTGCTGTATGGCGGCTCGGGTACAGGCAAAACCAGCCTGATCAACTGTGGGCTAGCCAACCAGTTTCACGATACAGACTGGCTGCCGATTTTCATCCGGCGGGGCCGTGACATCAACAAGGCGATTCGCCGGGAGATTGGCCGCCTGCTGCCAGACTTTGCCCACGATACAGAAACGCCTGTGCGCCAGATGGTTCGCGAATTATACATGAACTACTACCGTCCTGTCTACCTGATTTTTGATCAGTTTGAAGAGCTCTACATCATGGGGAACCAGGAGGAGCAGGAAGCTTTTCACCGCACCATCAGCAAGCTGCTGCAATCAGGTGTGCAGTGCAAGATTCTGATCATCATCCGGGAGGAATACCTGGCATATCTGTCAGAATTTGAGAAAATGGTGCCGCCGCTCTATGACAACCGCCTGCGGATTGAGCGGATGAATGACCGCAACCTGACCCGTGTGATCACGGGTACGCTGAAGTGGGGCGGGATACAATTGAAGGAAGCGCGGACCACGGTCACCGCGATCCTGGATAACCTGCGCAATAAAAAAAGGCGCGAAGGCATTGACCTCACCAATCTCCAGGTGTACCTGGACCGCCTCTTCAACAAGGATGTTGAGAGGCAGGGAGGCGGTGATCCGCCCCAAATCACCTTTGATCCGGCCCTCGTCGCCATGGTCGGCGAGATGGAGAATGTGCTCTCTGATTTCATTGATAATGAAATGGGGAATATTGAAGCTGGCTTGCGCCAGCAGGGCGTGGATAAACCCGATGGCATTCCCCTGGAAGTCCTCTATACCCTGGTCACCGAGGACGGCACCAAGCGCAATATGAACATGAGCCAGATACGGGAAAACCTGCCCAAAAACCGCACAATCAGCGAAAGTCATATTGACTATTGTCTTCAGGAATTTGAGCGGATCAAATTGTTGCGCAGGTTTGCAGAAGAAGAGGAATGAGTAGGATTAATGGGGAATCGAAAAGCGCTATCTTTGCGCATAAATTCATATTAGCATGTTACGTTTCATACTCTCACTCTCACTCTCACTCTCACTCTTCTTCACAAGCTGCACCAGCAGTTCCCCGGCGGCCAGCGACTCAGCTCCGCTGGAATACAGCATCAGCGGCACCGTAGACAGCCTGCAAGGCGATGTCAGGCAGGTGATCCTCTCCACCTATGATCCCCTTACTCAGCGCAAAATGGGGGTTGACACCAGCCAGATTACAGAGGGGAAGTATCACCTACAATATATTTTTAGCGAAGCGGATTTGTATCAGCTTGACTTCCCGGGCGGGCAGCGCGTGATGTTGGCGATAGACAAAGGGCAGGAAAAAATCAGCCTCCATGTGGAGGCCCGACGCAATGGCAAAGTGGAGATCATCGGATCTCCCGACTCCGAGAAGCTTCAGGCCTATGAGGCCTTTCGGCAGGAATCCAATACCAGGCTGATACAGCCTGCTTATGCGGCGATGCGCGCCGCCACGGCGGCGGAAGATCAGGCGGGCGAAGTCGCCGCCGTGGAGGCCTACGCCCATGCGAGCGAACTGCATCGCAGCGAGTTGATAGATTTTACCGAAAAAAATATAGGCACCTCCATCGCCCTCTACGGCTCCATGCTGCGCTGGACAGGCGACGACAATGTCGCCAAACTGGAAAAACTCGTCAGCGACTTCAAAGCCGTACATCCCGATCTCACCATGACTTCTGTCATGGAAGACAAAGTCAATCGCTACAAAAAAGTCGCCATCGGCGCCAAAGCACCCGCCATCGCACAGGCCGACTCCAGCGGCAATACCATCAGCCTGGAGGCTGCAAAAGGAAAGTACACCCTGATCGACTTCTGGGCCAGCTGGTGCGGCCCCTGCCTGCTGCAAATGCCGGATTTGCACGAGGCTTACGACAAATTTCACGACAAAGGCTTCGAAATCTACAGCGTCTCCGTCGACAACAAAGCCGACAAATGGAAGGCCGCCATCGCCAAATACAAGATGAACTGGCCCAATGTCTCCGACCTCAAAGGCTGGGAATCCTCCGCAGCACGGGATTATAATGCGACTTTCGTCCCTTTCAATCTCCTGATAGATCAGGAAGGGATCATCATTGCCAAAAACCTGCACAGCAAGTCATTGCAGAGCAAGCTGGGGAGTTTGTTGGGGGAGGAGTAAAAAGGAGGATAAACCTTCGAATCAGCTCAGCCGACTTTTCAAAAAGTCCTTCATCCAGCAATTGATCTCAAAGAAATCAGAGACAGCTTCCTGGCTATAAGGCAGCCGCCAGGTATAAGGCATCGGCCCAAACTCGGGCGTGATGGTGAAAAAATTCTCCCCTTCTGCCCGCCGTGCATCCAGGATGCACTGCCACCACCCCAGGAAGACTTCGACTTCCGCCTGCCATTCCGGTGCGCGCGGATCAGGGATCTGCGGCCCTTCTGCATAGCCCACGCGGGCGTGGATGTGTCCTGCCCGCTGAATGGCCTCGGCCATGATCTCCGGCTGATCTGCGAGCAGGCTCTCCGACACACAGACCCAATGCGAAAAATCCGCATTGATCCTCAATGTTTGCTGCGCATCAAAATAGGGCTTCGACGCTGAAGTACTGTAGAGAAAACGCCCACGGTGCGTTTCGTGCAGGATAGGAAGATCGTATTCGTCTTCCACTTCAAAGCCGATTTCGACCAGTTCGTTGTTTTGCTCAAAAGTCCAGAAATCCTTTCCCGTATGGGAATTGATGAGTAGCGGCTGAAAGGAAGCGGCGCTTTCGAGGGACTTTCGAAAAGCTTTTTTGTAGGTGTCAAAATCCCCTTCAGCCTGGTATTGGTGGGCGATGCAGCCCAGCTTGTATTTTTGAAGAAGGAGGCGAAGCTCTCTTCGCGAAGCCCTATCCGTCGGGATGCCTATCTCGACGCCGTCGAAGCCGGCGGCTTTGATTTTGGCGAGCATGGCCTCGGTGCCGAGCTGATCGAGGCCCCACCAGGCGCAGTAGTAGCGGATGTCCATCATTTTTTGATTAAGTTGAAGAGTGGACGCAGATCATGCAGATTGTTATGATAAGAAATATGGGAAAGTCACTAGTGGTTGAGAGGGTAGAACGAGCCACGCATTTATTGAATTCGTAGCGCGGAACAAAGCTCATCAATTGCTTAAAACAAGCCTGAGTTACTGTTTGACCAATTTTTTCAAATAGCGTTTGCCATTTGACGAAATGATCGTGAGGAAATATTTCACCGGAGGAAATAAATTTGCTCTGGATATCAGAAAGTTGCCATTGGGGACAGTACTTTGCACCCAATAGGTCTGAGATCCGTTGCTGATCGGAACGATTAGGTACTGCCTGAAGTCTGGAGCTAATATTTTTTTCACCCTTGCACATACGCGGATTGCATCGCTAATACAGCCTTCAATTTGCTGTGCAACCCAAAAATACTGCTTACCTATTTGGAAAACCCATTGTAGCAGCCCGGAAGAATTATATTTTGCTAGAAAAATATCTGTTCCCCCATTAGAGGACAGCAGGCTGGTTGCAGAGGAAGGATCAAAATCTACATTGCTTGTCTGAAAGGAACCCGCAACGTATAAATTGCCTGCGGCATCTGTTGCCAGGCTTCCATTGAAATCATCTGATGATCCTCCCAAATTAAAAGCTGTAATAAATCCACCTGAAGTGTCATACTTCGCCACAAATAAGTCGGTCCTACCGTTTGAATTCAGCAAATGTGTAGCTGGGCCTGGGCCCTGTTATTTTGTTGCTTTGATGCTAGGTCAAATAGCTTCTGGTAAATTTGTCGGGCTTCTTCAAACTTTCCCTGATCTCTCAGGATATTTCCTTTCATATTCAGTAGTGAAAGTATTTCCGTGGAAAAGTCTTCCTTTTTTGCTACCTCAAAACCCTGATTGATGTATACCAGGGCAGAGTCGGGATCATTTCTGTGAAACAGCTGGCCCAGTTCAAGTAATGCTTTCAACTGCTTTTCCGGATTGCTGCTTTTGCTTGTTTCAAGCAAGCTGTCAATTTTTGCCTGGGCAAACAAAGACAAGCTGATTGTCCAAAAAGCAAGGAACAGAAGCCATGATTTACCCATGATAAAAAAGGGTGAAAGGAAAGTGATAATGCTTCTAATTATCAAATTTTGGCCATTTTGTCAAGCTTTTGGGAAGCTTTCAGCATGAAAGGCTTGTTATCTATCAAATGGAAAAGGAAAGTAAAAACGAAAATTGCCCGGCAAGAAAAGCTCCTTGCCGGGTGATACATTATCATCTTACATCAACTCCCTACTGACGAACAATCCGCTGAATATATCTCTTACCCTCCAAAGAGGTCAGCGTCAGGTAATAGACACCAGATGTCAGTTCTCTGGTCTGAATCTGAGTTTCCTGGCTAACCATTTCGCCCTGCATGAGCGTCTTGCCCGTGAGATCTGAAAGCTGCCAGTGGTAGCGCTTTTCTACAGGGAATAAGGCCTTGAGCTGAAACTGATCCGAACTGGGGTTGGGGGATACCTCAAAGCGATGGTTCGCTACATAGGCCATCTTCAGTTCGACGACATCGCTCCATACAATCCGGCCATCGGCCAGCACAAGCTTTAATCTGTACAGATTGACATTGCCCATGCCGCTCTGATCTGTAAACTGGTAAGCACCATTTCCCTCCCAGGCGACTTCGCCTACGGCTTCAAATTCGCCATCATTGCGCTTCTTCTCCACTTCAAAGCGGATGAGATCAAATTCATACTGAATTTCCCAATTCAATGCGACATCATGCGCATTTACCCTGCTGGCTGCCAACTGAAGACTATTCCCTGCCGCCTGCCTGCAGCCCGCTCCCGACTGCACCGTGATGCTAAAGTCCTGTGGCTGCCCGGCGCAGTTGCCATTGTAGGGGATGACGCGGATGGTAGCAGTCTGTGCGGTGCCACTGGTATTGGTGGCGGTGAAGGCAAGGCTTCCCATCCCGATGGTTCCGACAATCCCGATATGGGGGTTGTTAAAGCCCGCGATATCAAACCAGAAGATATGGGTTGTATTGGTACCGCTGAAAGCGATATTGACCGGGTCCCCACAGCTGAAGTTCTTGTTGGTGATAAAATTCACACTGGCGGTGGTAGCCGAAGCCGAGAGGGTAGCCGAAGCGGTGCTTCCACATCCATTGGGGACGGTATTTTGTACCCAGTAGGTCTGGCTTCCGTTCACTACATTGACGGTCACGGTCTGGCCAAAGTTGACCACGCCATTGGTGGCATTGGCTGTGCCTATAGGCGTAGCGCCGGGATTGGCTACCGGATCCACAGAATAGAAAGTGTAAGCGGTTGTTTTGTTGGTGGGATCCGAAACCCAAGCTGCCAGATTAAGCTGGGCGGCGCCCCCACAGCCGATGGTGGGCAGGTTGAATTCAGCCGCAAATTGCTTTTTGACACGTACCCGCACCCGGATAACAGGGCCCGGGCAATCGCCCTTTTGTTGCTCCACCCAGTACCAATCCGTGCTTTGCTGGTTTGAGTTCACCGCAGGCGCGCCAGGAAGCGAGCTTCCCTGTGAGCCATTGGCGTCGGCATACCAGTTGAGGCTTGCGCCAGTTTCGTAATCGTTGTTGGTTTTTACATATGCTTCCAGGTCAGGAGCCGGATCAAACTGGCAAATGTCGTAGCGGATTTCCCCGCAACTGCCACAGCCTTGTGAGGCAAAAGCCCCCGGAGTCAAAAGATCAATCACCTGTACTTCGGCTGTGCATTGACTCGTAGAGTTGTTGATATCCGTAACTGTCAGGGTGACTGTATTGCTACCTGCATGTGTACAACCAAAGGCTGTTTTATTCGCAGCTAAAGTCACCGCGCCGCAGGCGTCGCTGGAGTTGTTGTCAATCTCGCTTGCCAGCATGTTGTAAGCGCCGCTGGCGTTGAGTTCGACGGTGATGTCCTGACAGAGCGCTGTCGGGGCCACCTGATCCATTACAGTCACAGAAGCTATGCAGGCTGCCTGGTTGCTACCCGCATCGGTAACCAGTAAGGTAACCACATGGTTATTTCCTGCAATGCTGCTACAGTCAAAAGTATTGGGACTTAGGGTGAGGGTCAGGGGTGTATTCGTTCCTGAAGAACCGTTATCTACATCCGAAGCTTGCAGGGTAGCCATACCATTGGCGTCGAGTTGTATGGTGGCGGGCTGGCAGGTAGCGGTGAGCGGAGGGGCGGAAGTGCCCTGCAGGCCCAGGGAGTGATATCCCCCTGCGATGGCCGTCCAGTTGCTTGCTGTTCCCACCTGCACCGGGCTGCTTTGGTCGGTATTTGTCCCCCCATCGCCCAGCTGACCAAAGACATCCCATCCCCAGGCGAAGAGCTCCCCATTGCTGTTGAGGGCCAGGGAGTGATTAGCTCCCGCAGCGATGGCCGTCCAGTTGCTTGCTGTACCCACCTGCACCGGGCTGCTTTGGTCGGTATTTGTCCCCCCATCGCCCAGCTGACCAGAGACATCATATCCCCAGGCGAAGAGCTCCCCATTGCTGTTGAGGGCCAGGGAGTGCAGGGCTCCCCCTGCGATGGCCGTCCAGTTGCTTGCTGTACCCACCCGCACCGGGCTGCTTTGGTAGGTATTTGCTGCCCCCCCATCGCCCAGCTGACCAAAGACATCCAATCCCCAGGCGAAGAGCTCCCCATTGCTGTTGATGGCCAGGGAGTGAGCACCTCCTCCTGCGATGGCCG
>JAUIGE010000029.1 GCA_030430205.1 Bacteroidia bacterium
GCGATCCTATCACGGCCAATATACACCGGAGCCGTATTGTCAATATCATCTGAGATACGGGAATCCGTTACATCTGCCTCAAGTACCCCATCCACATATAGTTTTACATTATTTGTACTACGACTGATTACTGCTGCAACATGGTGACATTGGTTATCTGTGATGATAGAAGTTCCCTGGAAAAAATCGGGATCATATTGACCGTTTTTTCTCCACTCAAGTGTCAATTTGCCATTTACTGCCCATAGTTGATAGCCCGTAATACCAGATAGGCCTTGAGAGTTATCAAACATTTTTGAAAAAATACAACGATCTACAGGAGAGTTGAAGGTAGACTTGACAACAGCTTGGATCGTAAAATCCGTACTACTTCCTACATCAAACTGGTTGGGGTTAGCAACCAAAACATAGTCGCTTGAAGAAAAATGGAGCGCATTATCCTCAGCAGAGGGTGGCGGTGGCGTAGCGGGAGAGGTAGCCAGATTAAACCAGAAATCCCAAAAAGGATTGGCAACATCAGGGAGGGCCAGAAAAGCTTTACCGTCAGCATAAGGGTCATGATAATTGGCTCTGGGCTCTAGTAAACTAGCAGCATTTCTGATAAAGAAAGTGTATTCCTGGCCTGCCTGAAGGTTAGTCGAAAAGCCACTCAAATCAATCTGTGCTTTCAAATTGCCATCCGTACTAATGGATATAGGCTGTGTGTATATCATCGACCCCGGGGCGATGGTAGAACCTGTATAAAGCTCTATCGTGGCGCTAACAGCAGATACCGGATTTCTCAACAAGATCTCAACTTCATCCAGCGATACGACTCCTGCTGAACAAATTTTAAAACTTTGTCCAAAAGAGGCAAGCGTGGGCGTTTCGATAGGGATAAAATTTTGGTTGCCGCAATAAGAGATAGGTGCACCCGTAGTAATATCAAACCAGAAATCCCAAAAAGGATTGGCAACATCAGGAAGAGCAAGAAAAGCTTTCCCATCGGCATAAGGGTCCTGATAGTTGGCTCTGGGTTCTAAAAGACTAGCGGCATCTCTGATAAAGAAGGTATATTCCTGCCCTGCCTGGAGATTAGTCGAAAATCCACTTAGATCAATCTGTGCTTTCAAACTACCATCAGAAGTAATAGAAATAGCCTCTGAGTAAATAAGTGAGCCTGCATCTATGGTTGAGCCAGTATAAAGCTCTATCGTAGCACTCACACCAGAGACAGCATTTCGCAATAGTATCTCGATCTCGCTAAGTGATACGCTCCCTGCTGAGCAAATTTTAAAGCTTTGTCCAAAAGAGGCAAGGGTAGGCGTGGTAGCAGGGTTAAAATTTTGATTACCACATTGAGCAGGTGATTGAACATACATCATCCCTAGAAAAAGGGCGCAAAGGCTGATTCGCGATCCCATTCGAAACATGAGCGAATGAAGTATAGCTTTCATTCTCAGGAAATTCGGCATAGAATGTCCTGACGAGTTTGTTAATAATCGTCGCATAATTTTGTTTTTAAAAGTGAAAATGTGGAAAAAGACTAACCTCCTAGAATCTTATAATCAAATGCTATTTAGGTGTTACAAAAATTTAAGTGTTTACAATTGAGAAAAGCTATAAGAACGGTGTTTTAAGTATTAAGACAGGCTTTTAAAGCTTAATTATTCTATTTTTGGGATTTTACAAGTTTATCAATTTGCTTATTCCCATACAACCGCAGAAACCCCTGTTTGGGTACCCCTGTTTTATACGGGCTGAGTTAATTCTGAAATTGGGACAAATCTATTTGGACAAGATTCCGAATAATCGCGACTGCTACCAGGCCGGCCGTATTTCGGCAACGGAGTTTCCTCAGTAGATTCGTCCGATGCCATTCTACGGTACGATAGCTGAGGCTAAGCTTTGCGGCTATCTCTGTATTGGTATATTGTTCGCAAATGAGCGTTAAAATACCTTTTTCTCTATCAGATAATTCCATTTCCAGAGATGAAAGCTGATATCCCTTCTTGTTTGTCAAATTCTGTTTGACCAATTTCAGGATGGTATCATGGTAGAAAAAACCTTTCTCATCCACCTGCCGGATTGCATCTTCCAATTCCACCTGGTTCGTATTTTTGGGCAACCAGGCAACTACGCCCATCTCCAACAATTGGAGAATAAACAAGGAGGAAAATTGGGAGGAAAGGGCAATAACCTTAACGTTTGGGTATTTTTTGAGCAGAAGAGAAACTTCTTCTATTGATTTTACCTTTCCTGCTTTAATTCCAATAAGTATGATATCGGGAGAAGACTTTGTCGCCGCCAGCGACTTCACTAGCTCAGTTCCTTTGTTGGCTTCTCCGATCAATTTGATTTCCTCGAAAGCATTTACAGCCTGATTCAGTCCTTGTCTGAAAAAAACCTCATCATCGATTAAAGCTACATGAATCATGGGTAATATTCGTGTTTTGAGTGAGCATTGTGTTTCGAGCTTGGTGCATCAGATGTTGACTGAGTACTGAAGTAAAAGTGAGGGGAATGAAAAGAAAAGCCAAGAAATGCTACCCTAGTTTTACAAAATCTAGTACTTGTCCTAGGTGTTGACTTGCGCTTAGCCCTGGGGTTTCCTGGGGTTTTCCCTAAAATGGCGCCACTCGTTTTTGTATTCCCTGGCCATTTCCTAAATTGAGTTTCATTCGAATCACCCAAATTTTTAATGCGATGATTTTAAATACTTCAAAAAAATTGCCTGCACTTTTTTCTCTATTGATTGCCGGCCTTTGTATGCTCCTGCTGAATGCCTGCGGTGAGACCAGCAAGCAGGATGCTGCTGAAGAAACAACTGCCAGAGATAACAATTCATCAGAATTGATTACGCTTCCAGACTCAATACCTGCAGATCAGGCAACGATATATATCGATTATTTCAAAAACTGTCCAGAGAGTGAATTAGGCAGAAATTTCTTTTTTGATGAGGTAATAGAGCAATCTGAAAAGCTACTTACGCTGATCCTGGATTCTACCCAGGAAGCTTCATTTTACCATAGGCTAAAAGCATATAAAGAGGAAAGTTCTTCAACCATTGAACTTTACATATATATGGCGCTCGCGAGTGATTGCGCAAGTGAGACAACAGAAAACACTGTGAATTTTTCTCCTCTCCTGGTCATCATGAAGGATACGGTAGCCGATTCAGTGTATTATCCGCTGAAACCTTCCCAAACGGATGTTTTGGCCCAGTTTGATGGATCTGTCGGAGATTGTCCCGTTGATCTTGGTTGTGGAGATGAGCAGTTTTCTCCTATCAACGCGAGTTGTTATGGAGCTTTGTTTGACAATTGGGAAAATATTGCTGTTGATGACGTGAGCAAACAGCTCTATGAGGATCAAGAGACAGGCATTGCAGCTTGTCGCGTACAGTACTTTGCATTTGACAATCTGGATACGGACTCAATATATACCTACATGACAGATCAGATGGAGGGAGAAAATCACAGCTTTTTCTATCTGCATCTGGGGCAATATGATGAAGCGAATTGTATCCCGCTACGCACGATCTTGCACCTGGATGATGCCGGAACTAATCCGACCAATGCGTATTTCGAATTCGCCAGACCTTGTCCACCATATTGTGAATCCGGAACAGTCAACTGCGAAGAGGAGTAGGCTACACCCTTAAGTTTTTATCAAGATGAGCAAAGAGCTATCCTATTTAATGGCGAATATCGCCACCTATGCGGGTTTGCTCCCGGGCATCATCGCACTTATTAGGCTCAAAAAGCTGACAAGATCGCAGCGTTTTTTGGCCATTTTAGTTTGGGGAGGAACAGTGATCGGCCTCCTGGCATATCTCCAGACAAAACTTGAGATATATAACAACCTCTACCTGCTGCATATTTACACGGTCTTTAATTTCGTCCTGATGGGCTTTGTTTTTCGGTCGGTAATTCCTCGAAAAATATTTTATCCCCTATTGATCGGCTATAGTGCTTTTGCATCCATTTATAGCATCTGGATTGAAAAGCTTCAAACGATGAATGTGCTGAACCGCTCTATCAGTGCTTTTCTCATTATGTTTTTTGCCTTGAACTTTTTTCTGAAAACCCTGAAGGAAATGAAGGTGCAACGACTTGAGCGAATGCCTATGTTTTGGATCAGTATAGGCGCTTTATTCTATAATGCTGGTAGTTTTTTTATATTTTTATTCAGTAAAGATATAACCCCTGTTGAGGAGCTTTGGCATACCTACTATGGTATACATTCCACTTTCACCATTCTCCTCTATACATTTTATGCTACCGCATTATGGATACAGCCGAAAACCTGAAAAATATATCCTTTCAACTTACTTTTGGAATTGTAGGCATGATCTTATTAACCACATTTATTATCATTTTCTTTGTTGTGTACCAAAGAAGATTACTTCAACAGCAGTTGAGCGCGCAACAGGTTGAAGCAGCTTACCAAAAGGAGTTGATTAATGCAGGGGTGTTGGCACAAGAGGCTGAGCGTGAGCGCATTGCGACTGAATTGCATGACAGCATAGGCGGGCTTCTCTCCGCCACCAAAGTATATGTAGCCAATGTCAACCAGCAACTGGCGCCCGAGCAATTTGAGCTATTCAAAACGAAAGCCTTGCAGACGCTGAATGAAAATATCGGCGAAGTACGCACGATCACCAATGATCTCTTTCCCCAAAGCCTGGATCATGCAGGCCTTGTGATAGCCTCCCGAAATTTGATGGAAAAACTGAAGGACCTAAAACAGGTCCAGGTAAATTTTCATGCAAATGAAGAACGGAGATTTGATAAAGATAGCGAAAAGGCCATTTTCAGGGTTTTGCAAGAGCTTATCCATAATACTTTGAAACATGCGGAGGCAAAACAGGTGAATCTTGACTTTCACTTTGAACCAGATCGGTTGACGATCCGCTATAGGGATGATGGACGTGGCTTTGATCGACAGGCTTATATGACAAAAAAGAACCGCAATAGCTTTGGCCTGAAGAGCATGGAGAGCCGTATCGCTTTTTTGAATGGAAAAGTCAACTATGAAACTTCACCCGGTCAAGGGGTAAAAGTGGAGCTTAGCATACCTTTGTTGAATAAAACCCTGGAATCAGATACTGATGGAAGCACCGATTAAAATAGGCCTGGTTGATGATCAAAACCTATTCAGAGAAGGCATGAGGTTGGTTTTGAGTACTTTTCCAGAGTTGGAAATCATGATGGAAGCAGACAGTGGCCAACACTTATTGGACCAATTGGAGGATGTCCAACCTGATGTAATTCTGTTGGACTATACCATGCCTGAAATGAATGGGTTGGCAACCTTGAAAAAAGTCAGGCAAAATCATCCTGAAGTAAAAGTGATCATGCTCACCATGCATTATGATGAGAGCCTGATGGTCATCTTGATGCAAAATGGGGCCAATGGTTATTTGCTCAAAGATGAAACCTCATCCATCGTGAAAGAGGCCATTCAACAGGTAATGAAAGTCGATCATTATTTTCCTGATTATGTATCTAAAGCCCTATTAAAAGAAGTCCAAAATAGCACTCCAGTTCCCAAAAAAGGACCCAATTCCCAGCAAAAGGGCTTTTCACAAAGGGAAGAAGAAATACTGGCCATTGTAGGCAAATACAATCGACAAGAAATGAGTGATAAATTATTCATTTCAATCAAAACAATTGATTTCCACCTCAAAAACCTTCGGGATAAAACGGATTCAGGCACTACGGCCGAATTGGTGCGTTTTGCCATCCAACAGGGCTATCAGGCATGAAAAATTGTATTTTCCTTCTCCTGTTTTTTCAACTGGCTTTTTTGGAAGCCCAATACTTCGAGTTCTCCCCCCTCTACCATTCCTGCGGAATGAAAGCTTTCGGGGAAGCATCAGTTCCATCAGTCTCCATCAGCGTCAAAAGAACAAGCATGCAATTCACAAAAATCGAAGATTTCCTCTCCTACTACAGCAAAGTCAAAAAGCGCACAACTCGCCTTTTCGCCTGCATCCCCCCCGATAAAATCGAGTGGAGCTATGCCGCAGGCAAATTCACGATAGGCGATCTCATCCGCCACCTGGCGTGTATAGAGCGCTATATGTACGCTGAAAATGTTCAGCTAAAACAGACCTTCAGCAAAAATGTACCACACCGGGCGAAGCCAAACTCAGTACCTGGAAATGGCTCCGCCTGATGGCTGAGCATGAGATTCACCATCGGGGACAGCTGTATATGTACCTGGGGATGCTGGGGGTGGAGACCCCACCGATTTATGGGCTGACTTCGGAGGAAGTGGCGGAGCGGGGAGTTTAGTATCCTATTACTTCATCCTTACGAAATATGACAGCTAATTTCGGAGGAAGCTGGGTATCAACAATAAATTTCACGCTACCAGTTTTTTGATGGTCCGAGCATTAGCAATAAGTGACGCATAAATTAGGCAAGCCTGAATATCTTCTTTTTCGATATAGGGATAATCTTCAAGAATTTCCTCACTTGTCATACCTCCTGCAAGCAATTCAAGCATTTGTGCTACCGAAAAACGCATATTTCGAATGGTAGGTTTGCCGCTAAAGAGAATTGAATATTGAAGGCGACACATTATATGTATACCGACGATCCCATTTGATCATCGTATCACTAGTTTTTGAACGCCTGTCCCCTCTGCTGCCTCTGCTGTATCCCATTCGACCATATACATACCACTTGAAAGTGCTCCAATATGGATGGCAGTATTGCCGGAGAATGCTGGCAATATTTGTTTTAAAAGAACCTTTCCATGTAAATCAACAATTCTAATGATGCTGGAATGCGTGGAATGGCCTTGTAAAAAAAGGATTTCCCGGGCAGGGTTAGGAAATAGGGAGAAAGAATGATGGGATACATTCGGGGATATCGGAACCGCTGCCAATTCAAGTTTTACCAACTCATCCCGCAGACTATTGACATACCAAATAAAACCATCAGGGCCGATTTTAATTCCTGTTATGCCTGGATAGCCTGTATGTAACCGCTTCAGCGGTTTTACAGTAGCGCCGCCAATATCATAAATGATGATATCCCCATTTGCATGATCACTGACAAGCAAGCGATTGCCAAGCAATTCAATTCCTGTAGGCTGTATTAAGCCAGAATCAATCACTACTTCCCAGGTTGTATTTGACAGGTTGGTATATTCGGCTAAGGTTTCAAATGGTCCAAATGAAGGCATACCTCCGGGCGTTCCACTCGTGATATCCATCCTTAAAACCCTTTTGTTGCCACCATCAACGATATAGAGCCAATGGGTAGACTTGTCCAGTACAAGGTGGCAAGGAATCTCATTGTTAATCATTCTCACGGTGAAATCTGTAACTCTCCGTACCCGACCATCATCGTGGTCATCATTACCTGGACCGTGGTCTTTTACAAAATCATAGCGTACTACTTGCTTATTGTACCCATCGACCACCCAAAAAGCATTTCCGCTTTCGCTTGCGATCCCTAAACTGGTGGGGCTTTCATGCAGCATATCGAGGTGGCTTCCATTTCCGCCTGAAGGTTGTGCATAAATACTGGAATCACCAGACCACAAAGTGGGGCCTGTAAAAGGATCGGAACCATTGTGATTGGCATCAAAAATTCCTGGAGAGGTCGCGAAATTACCGTTGTTACTGAAAGCTATTCCCGTAGGCAATGACATAAAATGCCATGCATTTTGGTCCCTTCGCCAAAGGTTACGTTGATTGGCCTTGCCCGGATTGGAAACGGTAAGGGTACTCCCCCCGCTGGTTTCATTGTCATAATTGATTACCCACAATTCATTTTTATTCAGGTCAGGGTGAAAATCTAAATCCATGGGCGCATTGAGGCGGTCAGAGGCATCTGCTATTACCCGGGGTAAGGGAAAGGTGTATATATAATCGTCGATGATATTGGGAATGGCTGCCGAAAGGGAAAAGCTGGTTTTTGCAGTATCGTTTGCTGGTTTAGCATCTGGGTTGCCATTGATATGGCTGCTCCATACTTCAAGTGTATATGTACCTGGTACGGTAGGTGCCCAGGGAGTCGGATGCTGGAAACGTACCTGATCGCCACTCAAAATACCAGCAGAAACAGTTCCTGTTTCTATGGGACCCCCATTTAATCGATAATTCAAATCATAAGTATAAACACTATCTGAACCGAGGCTGGTCAGTTCTCCCTGAATCACAAAAGGACCATCTCCGATATTGACAAAAGGGTCCATCGCTACATGATTCAGGGCAAGGTCGTATTGAGCTTGTCTGCCCCAGATGAATTCATAATAAGCATTATCTATAGCTGTAATGTCTGTCCCGGCGTGTGTCTCAAGATTGGGCGAATTTCGTACTTGAAAAGCGGTTGTATCATTGATCTGAATGCCAACTGTCAAGCCCGAATAGGTTTGCTGGTGTCTTTGTTCTACAAAATAAACATTACCTCTCCCTTCTGTTAAAACAATGGCCCAGTAAGTCCAGATTCCCTGATAACTATAGGATGAAAAAGCTACCCAATGCTGTCTGTTTGGAGCTGTACCAAAAGTTTTGGTTAAAATCCGATCATCTGCACCTGTCCCCTGAAGGCCCCATATACAAAATGATTTGTCAGGAATTTGAGAAGAAGGTAAAGACGTATTTACAAAACTTATTAGGGAGGTATTGGCGACATCAAAAGTGAGAATACCTGTATTGCTTACTCTATATTGAGTGACAGCAGAGCCATTAAAGTTGAAGGTAAAAGGAAGTGTTTGGATAGCGGAAGTAGTGCCCATAAGCAGACCTCCTGACAATATAGTAGTCCAACCTGGAGCTGAAAGTACCTCATCATCAGTATTTAATCCTCCTGGATTAAGACCGGGCGAGGGATGAGAGATATAATAGTATTGACTGAAAACGATATTGTAAGAGAATAATAAAATGAGGGGCAAGAGGTATTTTTTTTTCATGATAAAATGAGAGTCGGTTCCATTTGAAATTTACCTATTAGACGCAGTTGGAGGAACATGATCAACACTTTTTATAAAAAAATAGGAAAATGATCAGGTGACAGGGGAGGATTAACAAAAAAATCACCTTATGGGATAAGTATCGGACCAATCATTTCCAACCACAAAAAATATCCACTCATTCCACCAATCAATCCTGCGAGGATAAAAGTGAGGCGTTTATCTTTGGGAACAACCCCAAAAACGACATACAAGGCAATCGCCAATCCCATAAGTCCCAGTGATACAGAAAAAGTCCAATCTGGTAATTCCAGGTAGGAAGCGATTCGGATTTCATCACTTCTGCCTCCTGTAAGAATGGGGTTCCCATTCCAAAGTGAGCGAACAATCCCATAAATCACATTAAAGGTCATGCGCAGCCAGAAAAGTGACAGAAAGACTGCCAGCCAGTCGATTATTTTAAATCCAGCATGTGCCCTTTTTTTGCGCCTGACGAATAAGATGAAGAGCCCCAGGATACTTGTTAAAATGGTTTGGAATGGCCCTCCCAGGGTAACTTTAAACCCATCAGAGCGCCATTTTTTAAAATGATCTTGATAAACTGTTTTTTCGGGAAACGGCAGATCATGCTTGATTTCATAAGCATACTTTTCATAGAAAGCGATCTGTATGTCTCGCATTTCTTTTTTATCCCAGTTCATGCTGCCATAATGGAGCTGGGTATCGTAGCCAAGGTATTTGGCGACGGCGATGTGGCCACATTCATGAGAAACGGTGCCGATGGCCGTGAAGAGGATGAAGGCGGCAGCGAAGAGGAGGAAGGGAAGGGACTTGAAGCTTAGGGACATATTTCGAACTAAGTGATTTAAAAAGCAGCATCCGTCACCACAGCCCGGTATACGCCTTCCTCAAAGTCCCATTGCTCATTGGCCATAAAATCCAGCTTTGTCCCCACTGAATCACCTTTGGTGATCTGGATGGAAACCAAATCAAAACTTACATCTCTATAGAATGGCCCGCCCTTACAGGCTTCAATGCCATGCTCACTCATGAAAAGGTTTTGCGTGTTTCCGGGAGAAATTTCGACGCTATCCATCAAGCCGGAAGTCGTATAAGAATGGGATTCCCATTTTACTTTGATACTTGAGGAGCTTTGATTTTCTACTTCGTAGGAATATTCATAAATGCAATCGCAGGAGGAAAGGAAGAGGGCCAGACCAGAAATAAACAAGAGAGTTAAAAGTTTCATATGATTTATTTTTGACGTGGAAAACGTTTTTTCGCTAACTCGGTTGCTCTGGATTTCTATGGATTTGTTGTGATTCATGGAGAGGTTGAACTTGATATTAAGATAATATTTTCTTTTCAAGCCATTTACCCTCCATGTGGAAAGTGAAGATCAAAGTATCTGCTTTTTGTCGAAGGTCAATGGAATCTATATCTGAGAAGCTATATGTTTTTTCATCTATTTCCAGATAGGCTACAGGTTTTGCAATGATGCGTTCGGTGAGGAGGTTTCTTTTAATAATAGCCAATTTGGGAGTAGCAATCACACTTTCAGCATATAACTTAATGCTATATTCTTCCACCATGATTTCAGAATCTGGATTTGTATCTGTTGCAAAAGCTATCAGACTCAAAATCGGAATTCCCATAGGAAACCAACTCAAAAAGATGAGACCGACTAAGCAACCCGCATAAATCCTGGCCCATTTCTTTCGGTTATATTTTACAATGAGGATAATGGTGAAAAGGAACCAACTCCAGAAAAGCAATTGATCGCTCCATTGGCCTGCCAGAGAGATGCCTTCTGTCAGGTATAGGATGAAGTCTGCGAGGAGGCAGATGGTTAGGAGGAGGTAGGCTTTGAGCATCTTATGCCAATGACAGCGCCAACTCCCCCATCCGCACAAAGCCCTTCTCCCGCTCCTCCGAAGAAAGCAACTCCCCCGTCTCCAGGTGATCACTCACCGTCAAAATCCCCAGCGCAGCGACGTTATTCTCCGCTGCCAGCGTATAGAGCGCCGCTGTCTCCATCTCGATGGCGAGCACCTGGTACTTCGCCCATTTTTTCCAGTCTCCGGGCACGGGGCCGTAGAATTGATCGGTGGAAAGAATATTGCCGGGATGCACGGCGATGCCCGCTTTTTCAGCATGCACATAAGCCTTGTGCAGCAGGCCCCAATCCGCCACTGGCGCAAAAGTATGACCGCCAAAGCGCTGGTCATTGAAGCTGGAGTCGGTGCAGGCACCGGTCGCCAGGATGATGTCCATCAGCCCCAGTTGTGGCTGGATCGCTCCGCAGCTGCCGATGCGGATCAGCTGTTTCACACCGTAGCCATGAATCAATTCATGCACATAGATGGCATGCGAAGGCATGCCCATGCCTGTGCCCTGGATGGAAACACGCTTTCCCTTAAAAAAACCGGTAAATCCGTACATCCCCCGAACATTATTGTAACAATGTGGGTTATCCAGCAGTTCATGTGCAAGAAACTCTGCACGCAAAGGATCTCCGGGTAGTAAAACTGTTTCTGCTATCTCTTCTTTTGCTGCTCCGATGTGAAGGCTCATAAGGCGTCTATTTTGAAAAAAATGTTTTGTCGTCTATCAAAGTAGCTTAACTTCGCATCACTTTGATCTTTGAAGATAAAAAAAGCAATCGCTTTTCACACTATACCCGCATGAGTGCGACTGTGTTTTTGAACCTAACAGTCAAAACGATTAAAGGATGACTTAAGCTGTTTAGGGCGGGCCCTGTCTGCTTGCAGATTCTCCGCCTTCGGGCCGGGACGAGGGATTACCGATATAGCTTAGCGCCTTTATCCATGTCTTAGGTGGGTTCTTAACCTCCCTTTGTGCTTGTGCGGGCTTTTTTTTACAATAAGGGTAACCTTTACATAAATAGGGCGTATCAATCATTAATTACGCCAAATTAGAAAGCCAAATAAGATTTTAGCCTTAGAAAACGAAAGCCAAACTTAGACAAGATTACCCCGCCTCTCGGCGGGGTTTTTTTATGGCTATATTTTTACCAAAATCTGCCTCCATCGCTGGCCTCCAAATCTTAATTCCAGGATGTAACTCCCTTTTGGATAGGTGCTTAGGTTTATTTTTTGTTCGGAATTTTCCGATTGAAGCAGGCGGTCCGACTGCGTCTGTAGCCTACGTCCCTGCATATCCAAAATATGCCACTCCAGCCTTCCATTTTGTGGAGCTACCGTCTGGATATATACATAATCCTTACTCGGATTCGGAAATACGCGAAAGGCAAAAGCCTGCTTGTCTCCAAGCCCCAGCATCGATGCCGGACCTACTTCTACAGACCGGATGACAGGATCGCCTTCACAGCCAACTGAATTCCAGCTTTGAACCCTTATTATCTGTGTCCCAAGAGAATCCCATCGAATATACAGGCTGTCTCCAGTCGGAGGGCAATTCATGCAGCTTCCGCCGGTAAGGCTTATTGTCAGACTATCAGTCCAGCCTTGTGGCCAGTAATAGGCGAGGGTAGTACCTACCGTCGCAGAGTCAGGACCTAGTAAAAAATCTACAGGAGCCTGAGGCAATGCGTGAATTTCAAAGGCTTGACTTTGGGCACTTCCACAATTTTTTTCTGCCTGTAAATGCACCTGAAAAAGCCAATCCATATTCGGATACAAGGTATCGACCACATTGGCCTGGCCTGTTGGGTAGGGATTCTTAATCCCGCCAATAAGGATAGCACCTTGACCCTTCGAAAGTTGCTTAAAAACCAAGGTATAAAGCGAATCTTTTTCTGCCTGAAACTGAAAATCATTTCGCTGAAGTAAGGCAGGATATTGCAGGTTGATGATCGGATCCAACCAACTTGTATCAGTCCAGAGGAGCTGACCCTGAGTGGGACTGCCTTTATATAGGAAGCTCGCCATCTGAGTGGAGTCAAACAGGGCAATACGGCAGGCTAATTTTTGAAAATGATCTGAACTCTCAGGTCGGAAACTCTGGAAGTAGAAGCTATCAGGCTGGATATAAAAAGACTTATAGCCAGAATCTGATAGTTGTAACTGCTGATCCATATACTGTAAGGTATCATAAACCTGAGGAAGCCACATATCAAGTTGGTAAGAACCGGGAGGGATTTGTGTTGGATGAATGCCTGTGACAGGAGCTCCATTGAGAGAAAATTGAGCATCGGGCCATAAGCCCGCTAACAAAAAGCTGGAATCACCTTCACAAAATGAGGCTGGAATCACCACTGAAGGCACATCATAAATGCTAATGAGAAAAGACTTTTCTGCTGAGCAACCATTATAATCTTTATATGACATCTGTACCTGGTGCTGGCCTGTACCCAGCTGATCCAATCGGAGCAGGCTGTCAGGAAGCTGATTGACAAGGTATTTTCTGTCATAATAATACAAGGTCGTATAGGGCGAAAGCAGGCTATCCAATACAGGATCAGCATCTGCTATGCAAAACCGATCTTCCAGGCTGAATTCAAATTTAAACGTATTGACAACTGCAAATGTATAGGTGACAGCCTCCTGGCAAACTGCTTTTGTGGAGGTGATTTCGATCGCGTAGGCAGGGGTAAAGTTTGAGAAAATAGGACCTGTAGGATCTGAACTCATGCTCCCGTTGAGTTGGTTAAAGGTAAATTTTCGCGCACTGCGCGTAAATCGTATGGGGTCTCCCTGTGTCCAAACGGCGAGACTGTATACAGAATCAGTCATTTGGGTAAAACTGCTGTCGCGGAGCTCTATGCGATGCCAACGCATGTCTTGCCACGCCTTGAGCGTATCGGTTTGTTGGTACAGCGGAGTCCCCAGTGTGCCCAACCCTTTGTAGATCGCCCAATGGAATTGAATATTGCTATCTGCGATAGCACGAAAATGAATCGCCTCTACAGGCGCATTTTCAGATGCCCTAAAGCCCTGCCACCAGCTATTCGTATCTATTGTTCCACCATAAATGGGCTGTAAAGCATCAAATTTTTGGTAAGGTTGCACAGGACCCTGGGCGGGCGGATGATAGGTGATATCATAAGCCCCGACAGCTAAATTTCCTGCCTGCAGGGTATTTCCACTGACCCCCGGGCCAGAAAAGGTGCCTCCCGCTGGAAAGCCTTGAAGCCTATGTCTTGTGCTATCACCGACACAGAGACTCGCTGGAATACCCCTAAAACCAGGGCTGGAATCTGCCCGATGAAGGTAAAACAAATCCTGACGCCAAATGGCTTGCATTCGCTCTGCCTGACCTGAAGAAAAACGCTCTGGACCACACCCCAAATTAGCTGCCTGATAATAAGACATAAGATTGAAGACATCTGGCTGGTAGGGATCGCCATTCGCATCTGTTGCCGTCCCGGTGTACTGACAGTTGCCAAAGCTACTTTGTGGATAAGGGTCAGCTGGTGTGTCGCAAACCAGATCCCCTGTCGTATCACAGTTGGTTCCATTGACCAGTTCTCTTGTGATGGGCTGGCCGAAGGTGTTAAAAGTATGATATAGCCCAAAGGTATGGCCTAATTCATGGGCCAGGGTTTGGGCATTGATGGGAGACATAGTGATCGTTTGAATATTTCCTGGAAAAACAGCTGTGCCTCCCGCAAAAGGGACATAAACATCAAGGACATGGATATATTTCGGGTCAGCGTTTGCCTGAAACCAATCGTAGAAGTTGCTTCCATTAGATGAATATGATACGCTGTCAACATAGATAGGCGAGCCACAAAGCGCAAACTGCATGCCTGAGCCCTGAAAATAACGATTGGTCTGATCCAGAGCATCCAGGAATTTACTGTGTGCACTGGGATTATTGAAGTTGGGGCTGTTGCGAAAGAAATACAGTTTGATCTGGAAGGTGCCAATACTATCAATCGACTCTGTCAAAGGCGATTGATAGGCAGAGGACACAGGGAGGAAAGGGAAATCCTGCTGGTTGCAAAGATGCTGGGGGAGTAGCTGAGCAGAAGCAAAAAAAGGGAAAAGCAAAAGGCTAAGAATAAGGATTCTCATACATACCAAAGATTGAAATGTGAAAAAATTATATGATGCCTTTGCCTATTGCTTCCCCAAACTAAGAAGCCTTTGGCTACTGTAATACCTACAGTGTACCAAAGGCTATTTTTAGAGGTTGAAAGGGAATTTTTTTTCAGAAAAGAGGTTTCCGCCAGGGACTATTTCTTCCAAATATTGTCCTCCCGATTCGACTCGGGTATCGTCTGCCCGCCTACGGCGACCATCTTGATTTTCTTGTCAAACTTCTGTTTGACGACCAGCACATCACTTTTCTCCCAGACCATAGCGCTATGGTGCATTTCTTCGGTGCTATTGTCATCGAAGGTCACGGTGATATGCGCCGGAACCGGCAGGCCGCCTACATTGCGGACAGTCGCGCTGAGCGCGCCCCCTTTCACTTTGACATCTGTCAAAGCCAGGTCTGGCTCCACAGTCTGGAAAAACCAGGGCTCCCAAAACCAATCCAGGTTTTTGCCTGAGGCTTTATTGATCGAATAAAAGAAATCGTAAGGCACAGGGTGCTTGCCATGCCACTGGTCGATATAATGCTGCAATGCAGAAGTGAATTTCTCATTGCCCAGCATATCGCGCAGGGTAGCATAAGCCATTGCTGGCTTTGAATAGGCATGGTTGCCGTAGCCAGAGCCTGTCAGCAGAGAAGGCGTCATCAAGGGCAATTCGGTATCCGTCCCGGCTGTCGCGCCCAGCGCCATGGCTGTCCACATCATGGGATTGGGAGACTCGGGCTCCAGCCTTTGGGTCAGGTCATTGGGGATAAACTGGGCCCAGCCTTCATCCATCCAGGCGTATTTACGCTCATTGATCCCCATATAAAAAGGGAAATAGCTATGGGCGATTTCGTGATGTGTCAGGGTAAGCAAACCAAAAGTACTCCGCACAGGCCCGTCATTGACGATCATAGGAAACTCCATGCCGCCGGAGCCATTGAAAACGGTCACAGAGGGAAAAGGGTAGGGGACCGCCGGAATTTCTTCCGAAAGGTCTTTGACCACTGTGCGCGCAGTGGCTGCGGCCTGATCGTAATATTCGCCATCAGGGCGATAGGCTGCATCTGTAAATACACGACGCCCGGGCTCTACCTCGATGCTACAGCCATCCCATAAGTAAGAATCACTCACGCCAAAGGCAAAGTCTGGAACATATTCCGCCTTGTATTTCCATGTCAGAAAACCCTTTTCTCCTTTTTTCAAAAAATCACCTTTCTCCTGATCCTCAGCCGTCACGATGCGCACGACCTCGTCGCTTTTCCAGGCCTGCTGATAGCGCTCCAACTGCGTGGCAGCAAGCACCTCCTCAGCATTTTGCAATACACCCGTTCCCCACACCATCACGCTGTCAGGCATGGTGATTTCTACCTCAAAATCGCCAAAGTCATTGTACATCTCTACCGTGCCCATATAGTTATTTCGGTCCCAACCGTCGATGTCATCATAGACCGCAACCTGCGGAAACCAATAAGCCACAAAGAAGGACGACGGACCATAGGTCCCCATGCGTAAGCGACTGTTTTGAGGAATAACAAAGCTCCAGTCTATTTCCAGTTTTACCTGCTGGCCTGTCCCCAGCCTTTCATCCAGCCTCAAAAAGAGATTGGTACCTGTACGGCGTACCTGGGGCGCAGGTCCCCGGCTGTAGCGACTCGGCGTACTGCTGGGGTTCGAAACGTCTATTTCTTCTCCATTGATCGCCACGCGGCTCAGAATCACCCCTTCTGTTACATCCTCTTCAGGGATGCCCCAATCGCGGGCACCGCCTTTTTTCATGATGTCCTGATACAGGCGGATGGTCAGACTTCTCAAGCTGTCGGGGCTGTTGTTGGTATAAGTGATCGTCTCAGAACCGCTCAAAGTGCGGGTCGCCGGGTCGATCGTAGCCTTGATCTGGTAGTCAGATCTGTTTTGCCAGTAGGCCTTGCCAGGCTTACCGTCCATAGAACGGCTGCCTTTTTCATAAGCATCGCGGAAGTTCCGCTTCATGTCCAGCTGCGCTGTGGCAGAAAAGGCGAAGCCTAAAAGGAGCAGGGCCAATAGCAGTAATTTCTTGTTCATGTTTCTCGCTTTGGTTGAATAAAGAAAATAGACGCAGATTTTCGCCTTTGATTAATCATCCCAAGCATAAAGGATCATAAAAACCAGCGTGAATCAGCGTCAAAAAAACCATCTCCCCAAAAAAAGCGCTTTACTTTGGTTAAGCCAATGCCTTTAGACGCTATTTTTACCCGCATGCAAGAAAAGTGGAAAATTCATATAGATACGGGCGGCACATTCACCGATTGTATGGCATATAGCCCCGAGGGAGAAAAGATTCGGGTAAAAGTGCTGAGCAGCAGCAGCTTAAAAGCAAGTGTGCTGGAGGTGGATATGGAAGGGAAAAGGCTGAAAATAAAGGCCGCCTGGCATGTGGCTAAAGGGCTATTTGTAGGATATAGATGCGGGATCGAAGGGCTAGGACAAATAGCAAGAATTGCAGAAAATGACCCAGCCACAGGCTGGGTAAAATTGACTCATGGGCACCCAGCCCTCCGGGCCGGGACCCTGGTAGAATTCATTTCTACCGAAGAAGCGCCCATCCTCGCCGCCCGTCTGGCGACGAAAACGCCCCTCTCAGCGCCCCTGCCGCCCCTCGACATGCGGCTGGGCTCTACCAAAGGCACCAATGCCTTGCTCGAAAGAAAGGGTGCTTCCACCCTTTTGCTCATCACCCAGGGCTTCGCCGATTTGCTGCACATCGGCACCCAGCAACGCCCCGAGCTCTTCGCGCTCGATATCCAAAAGGCAAAACCTTTATTTGACGAAGTCATCGAGATCCGCGAGCGCCTGGATGCGCGGGGAGAAGTGCTAAAGGCCCTTTTGCCCTCAGAAATCAAGCGCATACTTGCAGAAATAGAAAAAAGCGCATGCGCTTCCATCGCCATCTCATGCATGCATGCCTACCGCAATCCCATTCACGAAAAGCTGCTGGCAGCAGCTCTCCGGGAGGCTTTCCCTCAAAAGCATATTTCTACTTCTGCCGAAGTCAGCCCCGCGATCAAGTTTGTCGAAAGAACCGCCACCGTCGTCGCCAATGCCTACCTCGCTCCGATATGGGAAAGCTACCTTTCTGCTGTGAAAGCCAAATTGGCGGGCGGCTCTCTCAAAGTCATGAGCAGCGCCGGCAGCCTAATGGATTCGGGACATTTTCATCCCAAAGATAGCCTGCTGAGTGGTCCGGCAGGTGGGGTAGTGGGAGCAGCGGTAAAAGCGAAAAGCCTGAACCATGGCAAAATTTTAACGCTGGACATGGGCGGCACCAGCACCGATGTGGCGCGCTATGATGGTCAATTTGACTTTCGCTTCAAAACGACTGTCGGAGATGCTCAACTGCTGAGCCCTTCCCTGGCGATCGAGACAGTCGCCGCAGGCGGCGGATCCATCTGCGGCTTTGACGGCTACAAACTGTTTGTAGGCCCCGAAAGCGCGGGCGCGCAACCCGGCCCCGCCTGTTATGGCGCGAGCGGTCCGCTCACGATCACGGATGTCAACCTGCTCTCCGGGCGCCTTGCGCCCGACGCATTCGGCATCCCCCTCGATGTCGAGGCGGCAGAAAAAGCCCTGGCAGCGCTTTGCGCTGCCTCCGGGCAAAGCAAAGAAGCTTTGCTGGCAGGCTTCCTGGCGATCGCCAACGAAAAAATGGCGGATGCCATCCGAAACATCTCCGTCCGCAAGGGCTATGACCCGAAGGCCTATGCCTTGTTGGCCTTTGGCGGGGCAGGCGGGCAGCATGCCTGCCGGGTGGCGGAATTGCTGGGCATTTCAAGGGTCATTATCCCCGGCGATGCCGGTTTGCTGAGTGCCTATGGCATGGGAGAGGCGCGCATCGAGCGCTTTGCCTCGCGCCAGGTGCTGCAATTGCTGGAGGCCTGCGAAGGACAATTGGAGGAGGGTTTTGCTGAGTTGGAAAAAGAAGCATCTGAACAGATGCTGGCGGAAGGTTTTTCTCAAAAAAACATCGAAATCCGCCGAAAAAGCATTTTCCTGAGATTCAAAGGACAGGATCAGAGCATCGAAGTCCCCTGGCAAAAAGGGGAAGATTTGATCGCTTTTTTTCGAAAAAAATACAAAAATCTCTATGGTCACTGGCTCGAAGGAAAGGCGCTCGAAGTAGAATCCATCAAGATATGGGCTTCGGATATGGCGAAAAAAACGGCTGTAGAAATGGTAGAAAAGCAAAGCTATTCGCCTGTTCCTTTCCGTCATCAAATGGCCCTCTTTCAGGCTAAATGGCGGTCCTTGCCCATTTTTCAGCTTGCTGAACTGGAGGCTGGAGCTGTGATGGAAGGGCCTGCTTTGGTATTGAGTGCGGATAGCACGACGGTTGTGGACGGAGGCTGGGAGTTTGTGTTAAATGAAGGGCGAAGTGCGGTATTGAAAAGTCGGAAGATGGGGGGAATGACGATTGACGAACAAGGAGTTACGAATGAAGAAGTGGGGGAATGGGGAGAATTAGGAAATGAGCAGATAAGCAAATTGAACCCAAAACACGAAACACGAAACTCAGAACCATCTTCTGATCCTATTCAACTGGAATTATTCACGAATCGATTTCGTGCAATAGCGGAGGAGATGGGCGCCTTGCTCCTCCGAACTGCTTTCTCCGTGAATGTAAAAGAGCGCATGGACTTCAGCTGTGCGCTGCTGGATGCCGACGGCGAATTGGTGGCAAATGCGCCGCATATTCCTGTGCATTTGGGCAGTTTGGGGATGTGTGTGCGGAAAGTCCGGGCTGCCATCGAGATCGGGGAAGGCGATGTGATCATCACCAATCATCCGGATTATGGGGGTTCGCATTTGCCGGACATCAGTTTGATTCGGGGCGTTTTTTACGAAGGAAAATGTGTGGGCTATGTCGCGAACCGCGCCCATCACGCCGAGATCGGCGGTACCCGCCCCGGTTCCATGCCGCCCGACGCGGCAAGTCTCGCAGAAGAAGGCGTCGTCATCAGGCCGATGTACCTCATCCGTCGCGGCGAAAGCCGCTGGCAGGACATCCATCGCCTGTTGACGACAGGCGACTGGCCCAGCCGGAATCCGGCTGAAAACGAAGCCGACCTGCGAGCGGGGCTCGCCTCTCTGCTCGCAGGCGAGCAGGCCTTACTCAACCTCTGCCGGCAGGAATCGCCTGTCGTGGTGCAGCGCTATATGGAAGCGCTGAAGGCTTATGTTGGGGAGCGGTTTAAGAAGAGCTTTACTAAACTTCAAAAGTTTAGTAAAGCTCTTCTTAACCCCACCTCCGAGCAGGAATTGCTCGACGACGGCACCATCCTCCGCATCAGCATCCGCTACGAAGAACCCATTCTGATATTCGACTTTACGGGCAGCAGCCCCGTTCACCCCGGCAACCTCAACGCGACGCCCGCGATCGTCAATAGCGCTGTGCTCTATGTGCTTCGCCTCCTGCTGGATGAAGACCTGCCGCTTAACGAAGGGCTGATGCGTGATGTACACATCCTCCTGCCAGAAGGCATTCTCAATCCGCCTTTTCCCGCCGATCCCACCGCCTGCCCCGCCGTGGTCGGCGGCAATACCGAGACCAGCCAACGGCTGGTAGATAGCCTGCTGAAAGCCCTGAAGCTGGCTGCCTGTAGCCAGGGCACGATGAACAACCTGCTCTTTGGCAACGACAAATTCGGTTATTACGAAACCATCTGCGGCGGCACCGGTGCCGGTCCCGGCTTCCCGGGCGCTGATGCTGTGCATCAGCACATGACCAACACCCGGATCACCGATCCGGAGATCATGGAGCTGCGCTACCCCGTGCGCCTGGAGGAATTTGCGATCCGCAAAGGCTCGGGCGGCGCGGGCCGCTGGCGCGGCGGAGATGGGATTGTCAGGAAGCTTTGCTTCCTGGAGCCAGTATCTTTAACCCTGCTAAGTCAGCATCGTGAGGTGGCTCCTTATGGGATGGAGGGGGGAGAAAATGGTAAGATGGGTCGTCAGTATCTCATCAAAAAGGATGGATTAACACTTCCGCTTCCAGGTATAGCAAAAGTAGAAATTGAAGAAGGAGATCGTATTATAATTGAAACCCCTGGTGGGGGTGGGTGGGGAGAATTAGGAAAGGGGATGGATTGACGATTGACGAACAAGGAATGACGAATATCGAAGTGAAGACAATTATAGCTTGTTATTTCACGATTCGATAGACGGTTCTATCTAGATATGTTCGGCCCAAAAAGTCTTCCGCTTTCACCTCAATCGTGTGTAGCCCCAGGCTCAGGTTTGTCGTCAGGCGCGTCTTCCAGATATGGGCAGAATTGACGGGATTGCTGGGGCGGCGCCCCTCGGGCGGGTGGAGGGTGTGATCCCATTTGTATTGGATCGCGCTCAGGTAGGGATCGCAGGTCTCGAAGCGGGTCATCTTTTTCCAATCGCCTCCGTCGATGCGGTAGGAAAGCTGGTCCTTTTCCGTTCCCTGAAAGAAATTGACGATCAGCTCGCCTGTGGTGCGATTGCCCTGGCGGACAGCCATGGGGGCGTAAAGCCGCATTTTGTAGTCGGCGGGCTTGCCGTAGGCTTTGTATTCGTAGCTGTAGGAATTGCCATGGTAAGTCATGACCAGATACCCCTTGGGCGTGCCGTCGCGCATGGTGGCATCGGGGATGCCTTCGCCATCGGCTTCGCCGCACCACCAGTCCCCGCAGGTCGTGCCGACCGTGAAGTGATGATGGTCTTTTTCCTGTAACCAGCCGTCCTTTTTTCCATAGAAAAAATGCTCCTGCTGGTGAGAATGCGCTGATAGCGAGAGCGTAAAGGGAAAGTCTTTCAGCAATTCAAACAAGCGATCCCGATCCGCTTTGCGAAAGGTTTCTCCATAAAATGCCTGCAAGAAAAGCGGGATATGCATGTGCACCACCACCAAATGGTCTTTGGGAACGCTTTTGAGGTCATTTTCCAAAAAGTCCAACTGCCATTTGTGTAAGCCTCCTACATAGCTTGGTTTGCCATCAGGCCGTGGAAACATCACATCATCCAGCACCACAAAATGTACGTTGCCATAGTTGAAGGCATAATTTGCCGGGCCATATATGCGCTCGAATGTCTCATCAGCCAGGCTATCGTACGTCGCATCGAGGTTCATATCATGGTTGCCATAGAGATTGTACCAGGGAATGCCGATTTTGGCGACCGCCTCATTGATCGGCTGATAGAGCGATAGATCGTCCTCCACGATGTCACCCATCGTCAGACCCAAGGCGTAGCCTTTTGCTCCGATCAGTTCCCGCACGATCGAGCGGGTAAAGAAACTCACCGTTTCATCCGTCGGTGTCTGGGGATCACCAAAATACAGCATCTTAAAACTGTCAGGTTCCTCCGCCTTGATCAAAGGGAAGTTGACAGATTCGGGCAATTCTCCTGTTGGCGCTACGCCAGGGTATTCAAGTTTCGGTGAGCCTTTGGGCTTATGGCGGTAGAAAAATTGAGGAAGGTTCAAAGAATCTACCGGAGGATGAAAGTCTCTCGGCTTAATAACAAAGATGATGTCATCTTGATCGATAGGGAGTTTATAGCGGCTTTTCTTGTCGGTTTGCACGACTTGTGTGCCGTTGGAAACGCTGATGTTTGCGATGCCTTTTTCGCCTTCGTCTAATAAGCTGTTTTCATTTTTATCTTCGAAAACGATGCCTGTGATGGTTTGGGCGGGGAGGGATAAGGGAATAAATAGGAGGATATAGAGTAGCAGTCGCATGATTCAACTTTTTACCAAGGAATGATTAAAAAATAAATTGTGAAAATGAAACACCTGCTGTTTATGTCCTGGGGATACCGGATCGCTTGTTCCCAAAACCTCTCAAGCGTCCGGCATGACGGCAGAGCCGTGGGGCTATGGACGGGTTTCGGCAGGCTTTTGCCTGCCAGGGATGCGAGCCTCCCAACGCCACAGGCGTCACACCGGAAATGGGGAGGCTTTGCGAACCCATTATCCGGTGCCTCCAGGACATACATACAGTTTGGTTCCAGATAACAACTTATTCTTTTACTATTCCCAAGATGGTAAAAATTTTTATTCCGACAATCCCCCAGGCCTCTTCCCTAACTTCCTTTCCTCTCCTTTTACTCTTCGTTTCAATCTTTGAATATCCTCTTCAGGAGGAAGATTTTCAGGTTTAATTCCTCGTTGAAGGAGAAGATCTCGCACCCCTTTATTATTTTTGATATGCTCGGTTGAAATGGATTTTTCTGTACTGAGCTTTCGCTCTTTTGAATTGAAGATGGTGATTTCAGTAGCAAAGTCTTTTGCTTTAATCGTAATCGTGGGTAAGAAATCCGCTAATGCCCTGTTTGTTGGTAAATTAAACTGGAAAGTTCCTTTTCTGACAAACTCAGTTTTTCCCTTGCCTGCAGGGGTTCCCAATCTCTGATCCGCTGTTCTATGAGTTCATATTTTCGGGTTTGTATGGCGAAATAGTTTTGAGCAAAGGCAATGGTTTCTTTTTGGGGGTCGCCGTTCTGCGCAATGAGGTAACAAGCGTAGCGAGTGAGCATGATGTCAGCGATTTCTTTTGATCGTTTTGTTGACGTCAACAAAATGATCAGAAACGCTGTTTTGGCTGATTTTACCTATTATGGCCTAGGGAAAGTTCGTCTGGAACCGGAAGAGTTGTCATAAAAGAGAAAAAATGAAAAAGGTTATTAAGATTTCTAAAGTAAAGATTCAGGAAATTGTGAATCAGCAAGCTCCTGATAAAGGGACAATACTTTTTGTGTTGGATTGCAAATCAATTGAGGATAGTAAAAGCTTTTTAAAAGCGGCCACCAAAGTTTTTCCCCTTAATCCACCAATAATGGCAATACAGGTGGTTTGGGATGCTTTTACTGACTCGCTATTTGGAGGATTTTCAGATTTTGTAGATCTGGTCTCCTTCCCAAATGTGTTATTTGTTTTTTTAGTACAGGACAAAAAAATGGAACCTATGAAAGATGAATACCCCAAAGTCCCGAAGGGACGTCATATGCCACGATCGGGCAAAGCCCGATCATTCGATTAACGCCAGGCATTGAAGCCCTGAAAGGGCGATCTATTGGGTAAGGCGTTTTTTTTATATATCGTCCTTTCAGGACTTCTATGGGAGTCGTTCCCCTTCATGGGGCTTCGCCCCATGCTAAATATAGCGTCCCTTCGGGACTTTTGGGTGCTTAACTGAAAAATTGTCCTGTACTGAAATTTGTTTTAAAAGATATTAACGTAATAGCGGAAAAAGATCCTGCAGCCTTTATAGAAATAGAATATTCCTTTAACAAACTTTTGAAAGATGTATATAAACCTGAGACTGGTCTAAGTGAGCTTTTGGGAAATATTGATGTAATATTTAGCTATTCTTGATGAAAAATGAGCGTGGTGAGTTAAGTTTCCCCAAAAAGTCCAAGCCCAAAGATCAGACACTATACGATTCAAGTAAAAATGAATTAAAATGAACCCATATTTATTTGTATTCATGGGCGAAAGAGGATTTGTCCCTGCTGGAATTTTCACCTCATTTGAGGTGGGTAAAAACTGGATAGTAGAAGAAAGACTTAGTGGAACGTTACATAAATTGCCTCTTGATATAGGATTATATGATTGGGCAATTGCAAAAGGTTATTTCACACCTGAAAAACCTCATCAATCTACTCCCAGATTTATCGAGAAATTTTCCTGCGCATCAGTAGAGCATTGGCATTTTGAGGAGGGAGTTCTACAGTAGATACCTGGCTATGAAAATAATGCTTTTAATCAGCGTCCAACCCCCGAATCCGCTCCACAAAAGCCCTCTCCATCTCCTCCGTCACATCCAAATGCGTCACCAGCCGCACCATCGTAGCCCCAAAAGCAACAGCCTTTATGCCCACAGCTTCCAGCTTGCCCAGCATCTCCTGCACCGACATCGTCGGTTCAAAAATGATGATATTCGTCTCCACAGGTACCACCTGTTTCACCCATGGCCGCGCTTCGAGCAGCGCGCCCATGCGCAGCGCCATCGCATGATCGTCAGCAAGTCTGTCGACTTGGTGCTCCAGCGCATAGAGCGCGCCTGCTGCCAGATAGCCCGCCTGGCGCATGCCGCCACCAAACACCTTGCGCACGCGGCGCGCATGTCGGATCATATCCCTGCTGCCCAGCAGCACCGAGCCCACGGGCGCGCCCAGGCCTTTGGAAAAACAAACCGAGATCGTGTCGCACAAGCGCCCGAAATCCGCCTCTCCGTAGCCTTTGGCTACCATGGCATTGTACAGACGGGCACCGTCGAGGTGTAGGTGCAAGCCGTATTCGTCGCAGAGTTCGCGGATGGCTTGCACTTCGGCCAGCTCATAGCAGCTGCCGCCGCCTTTGTTGACTGTATTTTCGATGCAGACGAGGGAAGTACGCGGAAAATGTACATCATCCGGCGGATTGATGTTGGCGCGGATGTCCGCGACCTGCATGCGCCCCTGCGGCGCGGAGATGCGGCGGGCGGTCACGCCGGAGTGGTAGGCGGCACCGCCGCCTTCGTAGAGGTACACATGCGCATCTTCGTAGCAGATCATCTGATCCTGCGGCTGGGTGGCGATGCGGATCGCGATCTGGTTGCACATGGTGCCCGAAGGGCAGAAGACGGCGGCTTCCATGCCGAAGCGCTCGGCCAGCGTAGCCTCCAGCTTGTTGATGCTGGGGTCATCCCCAAAGACATCGTCGCCCACAGGGGCGGCAAACATGGCTTTCAGCATACCCGCCGTAGGGCGGGTGAGGGTATCGGAACGGAGGTCTATGATCATCGTGATTTTGTTGTAAAAGTATTAGATTGTGCTTCAGTTGGCAGGGGGCAGGCTACAGTTGGCAGCCGAAACCCGAAACCCGAAACCCGAAACCCAAAACCCGAAACCCAAAACGTCTTTTCTATGCGAAAGCTCAAAGAATTTTATAACAAATACAAAGATTATATCGCTCCGGATATGTGGATGTATATCATCATGTTTGGGGGGATAATCCTCTTTTTTGGTCTGGCTTTTATTTTTGGGTGGCTGTGATTTTCCTTACCAATTGGAAATGGCACTTCCGATTGGTAAGGAAAAATGGTAATTTCATGCTCTATGAAACTCCTTAAAAGAGAACTGACAGAAAAAATCCAGCAAAGTCTCCAAAAATATCCTGTAACTGCAATTATTGGATCAAGGCAAGTAGGGAAATCAACACTTGCAAAAAGTTTATTACAAGCCCACCCTAATAGCCTATATCTGGATTTAGAACGCCCAAAAGATAGGCAGCTGCTGGATAATGCGGAAGATTTTTTTTCGATTCATAAAGAAAAATTAATCTGTCTTGATGAAATTCAGTTAGTTCCTGGTGTTTTTTCAGTCATGAGGAGTATTGTGGATGATGAAACATATCATAATAAATTTTTGGTTTTAGGATCAGCCACTCCTGAATTGCTTCGGCAAACATCTCAAACACTGGCTGGCAGAATCGCCTACCATGAGTTGACTCCTTTCCTCTGGGAGGAGGTCGGTCATCATACTAATTTGAATACATATCGATTGAGAGGAGGTTTCCCTAAAAGTCTGTTGGCGGAATCAGATGAGGATGCGATGGAGTGGATAGCGTTTTTTATCAGAACTTTTTTGGAAAAAGATTTACAACAGTTTGGGTTAAATCTAACGGTACCTTTACTCCAGCGGCTGTGGATGATGCTGGCTCATTCAAATGGTCAGGTTATCAATTTCAGCAAATTAGGAAGCGCTTTAGGAGTAAGCCATCATACAATTCGGCGGTATATTGATATTTTGGAACATACATTTCAGTTAAGGGTGATATATCCCTATTTTGCTAACACAAAAAAACGATTAATTAAGTCTCCCAAGGTTTTTATCAGAGATACGGGAATATTACATGCTTTGCTCGGCATTGCTTCATTTGATGAGCTATTTCGACATCCGGTATATGGGTCCTCCTGGGAATCTACGGTGATTGAAAATGTGATTCATAAATACCAGCGTTGGAATCACTATTTTTTTAGGACAGTCGCAGGCGCTGAGATAGACTTGTTGCTTGAAAAGGCGAATAAAAAAATTGCGATTGAAATCAAAGCGTCCTCTACGCCAACCGTAACAAAAGGATTTTGGTCTGCTTTAGATACGGTTCAGCCAGATGAAACATACATAATTGCTCCTGTCCCGCAACCCTTCCCCTTTAAGAATGGAGTTTGGGTATATCCACTTGAAGCGTTTCTGAAGAAAGATGTCTAGAAATTCCTCTTCCCATATCGCCGTCAACACACGCCTCCTCCTCAGCCACAGGCTGGAAGGCATCGGCAGATTTGCCTATGAAGTGCTATCGCGCATGGTGCAGGAGAATCCTGATGTGCACTTTTCCTTTTTCTTTGACAGAAAATATGACCCTGCCATGGTCATGGGTGACAATGTCACCCCCTATGTCATCCCGCCGCAGGCGCGGCATCCGCTGCTGTGGCACAGCTGGTTTCACCTGATGCTGCCGCTCAAGATGCGGCAGATCAGGCCAGACCTCTTCTTTTCACCCGAATTTTACCTGACCGGCGCCAATCATATTCCCCAGATTCCCGTCTTTCACGATATCGCCTATGAGCACTATCCGAAAGATATCGCCCCTTTTGCCTCCTGGCATTGCCGCACTTTTTCGCCTAAATATGCCGCCAAAGCTGCTCAGATTCTGACCGTCTCGGACTTCAGCAAGCGCGATATCATGGCGCAGTATGGGACCGATGAAAGTAAAATTTCAGTGGTTTACAATGGGGCGAGTCATGGCTTTCGCGCACTTTCAGCAGAAGAGAAAGACCGCATTCGCTCGACATATACCGGCGGAAATCCCTATTTTCACTTCGTTGGCACGATTCAACCCCGCAAAAACCTGGAAAACCTTTTGCGCGCATTTGATAAATTTAAGACACAGCAGCCTTCGTCCGTGAAGCTTTTATTGGTAGGGCGGAAAGGCTGGCAGTATGCCGGGGCTATGGAGACCTATGAAGCGATGCGGCATAAAGAGGATGTGATTTTCACAGGCTTTGTGTCCGATGAGGAGCTGAATGGCATTTACGCGGCCTCCCTGGCATTGTGCTATGTGCCTTATTTCGAAGGCTTTGGCATACCCATATTGGAAGCGATGCAAAGCGAGACGGCCGTGATCTGTAGCCATGCGGCCTCTATGCCGGAGGTGGCGGGCGATGCCGCCATCATGGTGGACCCTTTTTCGCCGGAGGCGATCGCAGAAGCTTTGCAGCGGATTTGGGAAAATCCCGCAGAAAGACAGAAATTGATCGAAAAAGGAAAAAAGCAAAGAGAAAATTTTTCCTGGGAAAAAACCTATTCACTTGTCTGGAAGGTCCTGTCAGGATATTTAGAAAAAACTGAAAACTGAAAACTGTAGACTGAAAACTGCCAGCGACACGCTTATTCATTTGAATCTAACAGAAAATCGAAGGAATCGTACTTCCTGAAATAAAAATTACTCAACCTCTTATTTTTAGCTAACAATGAAAAAACTGCTACCCTTTATCCTAATCCTACTTGTTCTGGTGCTTGCTTCTGCTTGTAGTTCTGGCAAACGGGCCCTTAAGCAAGGCAATTATTATGAAGCGGTGATGAAAGCCACCAACCGCCTTCGCTCTTCTCCGACCAACAAATCTGCGCTTCAGTCGCTAAAAACCGCCTACCCCAATTTGATCAATTATAACCGGGACCTCGCTGCTAACCTGGAGACGAGCAGCGATCCTTTCAAATGGGAACAGATCGCTGATTTGTATCAGCAGCTGAATACCGTTTATGATGAAGTCTTGCGCTCACCCGGCGCAAGGACGGTTGTGGCTTCGCCCCAAAATTTCCGCTCTCAATACGAAAACGCACTTACCCGTGCGGCTGAAGCCCGCTACCAACTCGGTGAAACTGAGTTGGACAAGAGCCTGATGCTCGAAAACCGCGAGGCGGCCAAGCTCGCTTACGAGCATTTCAAAAGGGCTTTTGAGTTGCAGCCGAGTTTCCGCGATGCGGAAGCAAAAATGTACGAGGCCAGAGACATCGCCACCGTGCATGTGGTCATAGAACCGATTCCGGTTTCTCAACGCTACAACCTCAGCAATGAATTTTTCCAAAATAAAATCATGGAATATGTACGCTCTTCTGCAAAAAGTGAGTTCGTGCGATTTTATAGCCCTTATGACCTGGAAGGAAATAACAGACAGCCTGATCACATCATCCAAATGTGGTTTGACGACTTTCAGGTAGGCAATTCTAAAATCAAGGAAACGGTTACGGATAGAACTGCGGATAGCGTTGTAGTCGGTACTGTGGATGTGGTGGAAAATGGAGAAAAAGTCAAAAAGGACGTTTATGGAACCGTTACGGCAAAAGTTCACATTTTTGAAAAAGAGCTGATTTCCCGTGGTTTGCTTGATTTTAAAATCATAGATGCAAAAGATGGCGCCATTTTGACCCAAAATAAATTTCCCGGAACCCATACCTGGCGGGAGACCTGGGGCTATTTCAATGGAGATGAAAGGGCCTTGAGTACAACTGACAAAAACAAGATTAAAAACAGAAAAGAGGTGCCGGACCCCACTCCCCAGGATCTTTTCATCGCTTTCACCCAACCGATTTACAACCAGGTGACGAGCTTTATACAGAACTTTTACCGCAGGTACTAAAGCTATCAGCGGGCATAAAACAGGAAGGCGGAGGAGGAAGTTTATTCCCTCTCCGCCTTTCTGTTTAGCTTATTATTATTTTATCCGAAAACTGCTTCTCCCATCAATTCCCGCACAGCTTTCACGATGGCATCTTTGTCGTAGCCATATTTTGCCCATAGCTCTTCCTGGGTGCCATGCTCGATGAATTTATCGGGCAGGCCGAGGCGCTCTACTTTGGCGCTGTAGCCATGGTCTACCATAAATTCCAGCACAGCTGAGCCAAAGCCGCCCATCAGGGCGCCGTCCTCTACCGTGACCACACGGTCAAATTGCTGGAAAATCTCATGAAGCATCTCTTCATCAAGCGGCTTGACAAAGCGCATGTCATAGTGCGCAGGATTCAGCTTTTCAGCTTGCAGTTGCTCGATGGCCTCCTGGGCAAAATTGCCCGGATGGCCAATCGTCAGGATGGCGACGCCTTCGCCTGCTGTCATCCTGCGGCCTTTGCCTACAGGGATGATTTCCATTTCATTTTGCCAGTCTACTTTCACGCCTTTTCCACGTGGGTAGCGAATGGAAAATGGGCCCATATCATCCTGACTGGCAGTCAGCATAAGGTTTCTGAGCTCATGCTCATCCATAGGGGCGGCTACAACCATATTGGGAATACAGCGAAAATAAGACAAGTCAAAAGAGCCCTGATGCGTATGTCCGTCAGCGCCGGCAAGGCCGCCGCGGTCGAGACAAAAAACCACATTCAGGTTCTGAATAGCCACATCATGGATCACCTGATCGTAGGCGCGCTGCATGAAAGTGGAGTAAATATTACAAAATGGAATCAGCCCCTGAGTAGCCATACCGGCCGAAAATGTCACCGCATGCTGCTCGGCGATGCCGACATCAAATGCCCTGTCGGGCATGGCTTCCATCATCAGATTGAGGCTACAACCACTGGGCATAGCGGGCGTGACGCCCATGATTTTTTCGTTTTTCTCCGCCAGTTCGATGATCGTTTTGCCAAAAACGTCCTGGTATTTGGGGGCTGAAGGTTTGTCAGATTTGCTTTTCTGAATCTCTCCCGTCACTTTATCAAACAAACCTGGCGCATGCCACTGGGTCTGGTTTTTTTCTGCCAGCTCAAAGCCTTTTCCTTTTACTGTCACACAGTGCAGCAGTTTGGGGCCGGGGATATTTTTCATGTCCTCCAGCAGGCGCACCATGTGATTCACATCATGACCGTCTACCGGGCCAAAGTATCGAAAGCCCAAAGCTTCGAAAAGCATGCCTGGCTTGGTCGCTGAGGCCGTCAGGCCTTGCTCCAGCCTGGCCGCGATGCCGCGGGCCTTATCACCGAGCTTGTTCAATTTACCCAAAAGCTTCCACACCTCATCGCGGATCTTGTTGTAGGTTTTGGATGTGGTGATATCTGTCAGGTATTCTTTGAGTGCGCCTACATTCGGATCAATTGACATGCAGTTGTCATTCAGGACCACAAGCATATCTGCTTTTTCCCAACCACCATGATTGAGTCCCTCGAAAGCCATGCCGCCAGTGATGGCTCCATCTCCGATCACAGCGACCACTTTGCGGTCGTCTTCCTGCTTATAGGTCTTGGCGATGGCCATGCCTACAGCAGCGGAGATCGAAGTGGAAGAGTGGCCTACGCCAAAGGTATCATACTCAGACTCAGTGCGTTTGGGAAAGCCAGAGATGCCGCCAAACTTGCGGTTGGTGTGAAAAAGCTCACGGCGACCCGTGAGGATTTTATGGCCGTAGGCCTGATGACCTACATCCCAGATAAGCTGGTCATAGGGCGTATTATAGACATAGTGCAGTGCCGTGGTGAGCTCTACTACGCCCAGGCTCGCACCAAAATGGCCGCCATTTACAGAGACAGTAGAGATGATATAATCCCGCAGTTCGTTGCAAAAATCATAGAGTTGTTCGGGCTTTAGCTTGCGCAATTCTTCTGGTGTATTCACCTGCGACAGCAGCGGTCCAGCTTCGATCTTCATGATGTAGATGTTAAGTGTGTAGTTCGTTGGAAATTTGAAGTAAAACAGCGGGTTAGGCGAAATTGTTTAAGGCTCGAAAGATATAACATTTTTTTCATTTGTTTGTTCAGCGCATCGCAGACAACAAAAACCCTATGTCAAAGCGATAAGCAGAAATAAAAGGGAAATTGCTATATTGAACCTTCCATTCAAAAAAGCACTTCCCACTATGTTTTATACGGATACTTTACAATCTCTTGTTGAGCAGGACCAGGTCAGTCAAACCCTTTATCGCGGCTCTGACGCCAGTTGGGCCATTCGATGTTTGCAGATAGGCCTCAAGGATTTGGGCTACGGAGACGAAATGAACTGGGATACCTACATGGCTGATGGCGGTTATGGCGGCGGTTCGACGCGGGCGGTAGCAGCTTTTTTACAAAAAAGCGGCATCTCGGGGGACGGTACCAAAGTGGAGAAGCCTGTTCTCCAAAAAATGCTGGCCATGCTCGCCGCCAAAAACGACCTGCTAAGCCTACGGCAGACCATCGCCGATGACGATGTCATGATCAAATACTCCCAGGACAGCGGCGACAACGCCGCCATACAGGGCCTGCAACGGCTGCTCTTCATTCTGGGCTATGGCGAGCAACTCGCCTGGGACAATATGAGCCCCTCAGGCGTATACCATACGCCTACCATGGCAGCTGTCAAGGCTTTTGGCCTTGCCGAAAATATGCCTACCGAAGGCATCGCCCTCAGTACAGAGCTCGCGAAGCGCATAGATCAAAAAGTCTCAGCTTGGTATGGCGCAAAGGTGGTCTTTGGCAACAGCGATGCCGCAGGAAGACGCGGCGCAGATGTGACCGTCGAGGAGGTCGGAGGCAAATTGTTTGCCTGGGACCAATTCTTTAAATTAAGGCTCCTGAGACATGAAAAAGGCGTTTTTGTACGTGGAAGCGAGCGTGCAGAAAGCTTTGTCCAAACCTATGCTGAAGCCCTCAAAGCCGAAGGCATGACCGATTCTGCCTTGCGTTTGATGGTGCCGGTTTCCGAAAATGAAGGAGCCATGGACGCCATCAATACCTGGGACAATGCCTTCCTTTCCTTTGGTATGTACCAATGGACCATGGGCACAGGCACCGCAAAAGGCGAGCTGCCAAGCTTGCTCAACCGAATCAGAAAATTTGATCCGGATACCTTCCAGTCCTATTATGGGCGCTTTGGGCTGGGCATAGATGAAGCCAATTCCGATGAAGTATATGGAAGGGTGACCTTAAATGGGAAAAGTGTAGAGGCCGAGTCAGATAAAGAGCAATTTCGGGATAACAAATGGGCCTTTCGCTTCTGGCGTGCGGGCCTTGATCCCATGATCAAACTGGTGCAGATGATCCACGCTTTTGAGCGTTTATACACTTTTTACCATCATCCCAATTACCTGGTAAAAGGGAAGTATTTTGTAGATCAGATCATCACTTCTGAATACGGCACTGCCTTGATTCTTGACCACCACGTCAACCGTCCTGCCCACCCCAGAACCCAACTGGGACAGGCGATGGACCAGACAGGCCTTGCCTCCAAAGATCCCGCAAGCTGGACCACCGACGATGAGCGAAAGCTGATCGCCCAATACCTCCAAATCCGCAAGTCATCCAGCATGACGGATCCCGAAAAGCGAGCTACCATCACCCAGAAATACCTGAAAGAAGGCAAGCTTTCCGATGAGCGCGGCTCCTTTGAGTTGGCACCCAAAACCAAAGGTCTGGAAAGCGATGTCAGCGTATTTCCCCGTGGGTTGGATGAAAAAGCTTTCCCAACTATCAGAGAAACAGAAGAAAACCGCGGTACGGTGGAACCCGCTGGCTGGCGTGAGGAAGGTGTGCCTTCTACGAGCAGTACGGTTTCCGACTCCGTCGTAAACACGCCTGAAGAGAGCTGGTTGAAGCGGCTTTGGCGGTCTATTTTTGGGTAAGGAGTAACCCCATATTCCGCACTCATTTCCTTCATCTTCCGATAAAACGCCTCCCGATAATAAGCAGGCATCTCCGAGCCATGGGCAAAATACTTTTGGTAACGAGCTTCCAATTCGGGGAAGTGCCTGCGAATCGCCTGAAGCATCAGCGTCTTGCTGTCGGCTTTTTCATTGCCAAAAAGCGTGATTGTTGCAGGCTGGAGATAGGCTACATTCGCTTCTTTAAATGAAGAAAAAAGCTGATGTAAGGACGCGGTCGTATCGGAGAAAAAGGCAAAAGCGCCTGTCGGGCGATGCCGACAGACGCTTTTGGGATCGCAAGATCCATGTATGAGCTGCGCTCTTATTCTCCGATACCGAAAAATTCGATATCAAACTCCAGAGTAGCACCTGGGGGAATGTTGGGAGGGCTGCCTACATCGCCATAGGCGATGTCAGAAGGGAGCCAGATGGTCCATTTTTCGCCCGGCTTCATGAGGGGCAAAGCAATCTGCCAGCCGCGGATCAGCCTTGTGAGGTCAAAAGTTACAGGCTCACTGCCTTCACCTTTTTCAGAGCTGTCAAAGACAGTTCCGTCAAGCAGACGACCAGTATAGTGGATGGTGACTTTGTCACTGAGGGTAGGAGAAGCCCCGCCACCTTTACCAGATTTCAACACTTTGTACTGCATGCCGCTTTCGTGTACCTGAACGCCATCTTTCTCTTTGTTGGCATCCATAAAAGCTTTACCCGCTTCTTTGTTGGGGCCAGCTTCAGCCTGGCTTTTTTCAGCCTGAGCTGCGCGAGCGTTATTGCTGGCAATCTGGTTGAATTTATTAGTGAGCAGTTGGCTCTCTGCCTCAGCAAATAAAGAGGTGCCAGCATTGGCATCATTAAAGCCTGCCGCCAATGGCTCCAGCACAGGTTCCATATTGATGTCTTTCAACTGGCTGACGAAGTAAACGCCATAAGCGTAAGAAACTTCATCCATATTGGATGTAAGGCCATCCTCAGCTGTAATGGCACGGCCATTACGGGCTTGAGCTTCACGGCCAAATTCCTGAATTTGCTGCATCACAGCAGGCATTTCTATTGTGGTGGTACCTGCAGCCTCGTCTTTCAGGCCTTTTTCAAAATTGGCGGCATTCCAGGTAAGACCTTCCAGGTTCATCCCCTTGACAATAGAGCTGCCAAAAGCATAGTACATGCTATCCTCAGCAGTAGTCAGTTTAATATCTTTTCCAGATGTCGCTCCGCTTTTTCCTGAGTCACAAGCATATAGCAAGACCAGCAAGGGAAGCAAAAAAAACAGTTTCTTCATTGTTATTTCTTTTAATAATATAGTTGATCTGCGAAGATCAATTTTTATGAGCCGCAAAGGTCTACAATTATTCTCCTATTCCAAAATACTCTATATCAAAAACAAGGGTCGCTCCAGCAGGAATACTGGGAGGAGAGCCTAGATTTCCATAAGCAAGATCAGAAGGAAGCCATATCGTCCATTTTTCACCTGGTTTCATCATGGGGAGCGCTATTTGCCAGCCTTTTATCAGGTTATTCAGCGGAAAAGTAGCCTTTTCCCCACGCTTATATGAGCTGTCGAATACGGTGCCATCAAGCAGGCGGCCTTCGTAATGGATGGTTACTTTGTCGGAGATTGAGGGAGACTTAGCGGCAGCATCTCCACTTTTCAGGACTTTGTACTGCATGCCGCTTTCATGTTCGATCACGCCTTCCGCCTTTTTATTTTCTTCCATGAAAAGCTTTCCCGCTTCCTTATTGGCTGCTGCTTCAGCTTCAGCTTTGCCTGCCTGTATGGTCCGTGCCTGTTCACTGGCTTTTTGATTGAATAGATTGCTGAAGTGTTCTACTTTTTCTTCGCTGAGAAGCAAATCTTTGCCTGCGTTAGCGTCTCCAAAGCCTGCAATAAATGGCTTCGCCTGAATTTCCATCTCAATATCTGCTAATTGCCTGGCGAAATACATCCCATAGGCATAGGACACCTCCTCCATATTTACATCTATGCCATCCTCCTCGGTGATCTTCCTGCCCTGGCGAGCTTGTATTTCTTTCCCAAAAGGTTGGATGATATGTGTAGCTGAATCCAGGTCTATTTTAGCTTTGCCTTCCATCTCTTCTGTCAAACCGCTGTCAAACTGATCAACTTCCCAGGCTACGCCTTCTACCGGCATGCTTTTGACAAGAAAAGCCCCAAAGGCATAATACATGCTGTCTTCAATAGTAAGCAGTTTTATTTTTTTTGAAAAAAGACCTCCTCTGCCGCTCTTGGTAGATTGGCAACCGAAGGCAAAAGCGAGGAGAATAAGTAGAAAAGCAAATTGTTTCATGATAAAAATGCGCGTTTTGCAGTAAAAAGGGTAAAACCAAAAGGAGGCCAAAGGTCATCAAAACCAATCTTTTGCACAAGTCGGATTTTTGTGCGTAAATTTACCCGGCAAATATCCCCAACACAGCCTGGTCAGGTTGTAAAAATTGAGCTTACCTATTTAGATATTTGCCATGTCAATCCAAGAACATTCCACTGCCTCACAAGGCCAAGACAAGAGTTACCTGGAGCAAAAATTTGCTTTTGAAGGGCTCACCTATGACGACGTTCTCCTCGTTCCGGATTATTCGGATGTCCTGCCCAGGGAAGTAGATACTTCCACTTACCTGACCCGGGAAATCAAGCTCAACATCCCCATCGTCAGCGCGGCGATGGATACGGTGACAGAGCACCAGCTTGCCATAGCCATGGCAGCCAATGGCGGCATAGGGATCATCCACAAAAACATGCCCATCCGCCAGCAGGCGGAAGAGGTGCGCAAAGTAAAGCGCTCCGAAAGCGGCATGATCGTAGACCCGATCACCCTGTTTCCAGACGATACGCTGACTGAAGCCAGCAGATTGATGCGGGAGCATCACATCGGCGGTATCCCGGTGGTCAACCGTCAAAAGATGCTTGTGGGCATCATCACCAACCGCGACCTGCGGTTTGAAAAGCCGGATGCCCGGCAGGTAAGCGAATTGATGACATCAGAAAATCTGATTACCGCTCCCCAGGGTACCACCCTGGGCGAAGCCGAAAGCATCCTCCGCACCCACAAGGTGGAGAAACTACCCGTAGTAGACGCTGATGGAGTCCTGGTAGGACTTATCACCTATCGTGACATCATCAAGAAGAAGACCTTTCCCAATGCCTGTAAAGACAGCCTGGGCAGGCTGCGGGTTGGCGCGGCAGTGGGCGTCACCGCCGATACCTTCGAGCGCATCGAAGCGCTCATCCAGGCAGGCGTGGATGCTGTGGTCATTGATACTGCCCACGGACACTCTCAGGGTGTCCTCAGCCGGGTGGCAGAGGCCCGCCAGCAGTTTCCGGATATGCAATTTATTGCAGGCAATGTCGCCACCGGAGGTGGCGCGGAAGCGCTCATCAAAGCCGGCGTAGACGCCGTGAAGGTGGGCGTAGGCCCAGGCTCTATCTGCACTACCCGGGTGATCGCGGGGGTAGGCGTACCGCAGCTCTCTGCGGTGATGGAGGCAGCCCGGGTCTGCCAACATTATGGTGTTCCCATCATCGCCGACGGAGGCGTCAAGTATTCAGGAGATATGGTCAAGGCATTGGTAGCCGGAGGCTCCTGTATCATGGCCGGAGGCCTTTTTGCCGGTACCGACGAAAGTCCGGGAGAGACAGTCCTTTACGAAGGCCGGAAGTTTAAGCAGTATCGGGGCATGGGTTCCATAGAAGCGATGAAGGAAGGCAGCAAGGATCGCTACTTCCAGGATGCAGAAGACGATCTGCAAAAACTCGTGCCCGAAGGCATCGTAGGTCGCGTACCCTACAAAGGCTCTGTCACAGAGGTCCTCTACCAGATGATCGGAGGACTCCGATCAGGCATGGGCTATTGTGGCGCAAAAGACATCCCTTCCCTGCAAAAAAAGCAGTTTGTTCGCATCACCAGCGCTGGCTTGCGGGAGAGCCACCCGCATGATATCAAAATCACGAAGGAAGCGCCGAATTATTCGATTAGATAATGAGAGGATGAGAGGATGAGAGGATGAGAGGATTTGCAAATGGAAGAATCTACTCATTATCTCATCTGCTCATCAAAGATCAGCTAAGTAGCCGATTGTTCTCATCGGGAAACACAATGGTAGGGGAAAAGCCTTTGGCTTCTTCGGCGGTCATCTGGGCGTAGGTGATCAGGATCACCATGTCACCGACCTGCACTTTGCGTGCAGCGGGGCCATTGAGGCATACCATGCCACTGCCTCGGGTACCAGCTATGGTATAGGTTTCGAAGCGTTCGCCATTGTTGATGTTGACGATTTGCACTTTTTCGCCTTCCAGGATATTGGCTGCGTCGAGGAGATTGGCATCTACAGTGATGCTACCCACATAGTTAAGTTCCGCCTGCGTGACTTTGACGCGGTGAATTTTGGATTTGAAGATGGTTAATGTCATAGTTGCGTGAAACTAGTATAGCGCCAGGTTGTCGATCAATCTTGTTTTTCCAACAAAGGCTGCTATGAATGCTCTGGGAGATGAAGAAGCGGTAAGGGAATCCACTTCTGCTAGATTCTTGTCATTTAACAATTCGAAGTAATCTAATTTTACCAGAGGATACTGTGCCAGGGTGTGATGCACAAAGTCTTTCACGTCTGTAACGGTCTGAAAGTCCTCTAATTTTTGCTTAATAGCCTTAAGCGTATGAATCAAAAAGAGCGATTGTATTCTTTCCTGGCTGCTAAGGTACACATTTCTGGAACTAAGTGCCAAGCCGTCCTCCTCTCTTATGATGGGGCATGGAACAGCTTGTACGGGAAAATGTAGGTCATTGACCATCTGGCGTATGATCTGAAACTGCTGGTAATCTTTCAGCCCAAAATAAGCTCTGTCTGGCTGGATAATATTGAAAAGAATGCTCACTACCTGAATAACTCCGTTGAAATGGCCCGGCCGACTTCGGCCACACAATTTTCTGTCCATGCTACGCAAAGAGAAGATGATTTCGGATTCTTTTTCAGGATAAATCTCTCTGGGAGCAGGCGCAAAAACCCAATCCACTCCCAAAGATTCCAGCAAAGCGCAATCTTGCTCCAGGCTACGGGGGTACTTGCTGAGGTCTTCATTGGGGCCAAATTGGGTGGGATTGACAAAAATACTGACAGCGGTCACCTCATTTTCCGCCACTGCTTGCTTCACCAAACTGGCATGTCCGGCATGCAAAGCACCCATTGTAGGCACCAGACCCAGTTTTTGGGTGGGCAGTAGCTGTTTTCTTTCCTCACGAAAAGAGGAGATGTCATGGAATATTTTCATGAATAGAAGTGACGTGCAATCAGGTCAAAAGACAAGTAAGCTAAGTACAAATTGCCAATACAAACTATTTTCTGTATTTTTGCCAAAAAAATATTGAAAATATTCGTTCTAACAGATTTAAATTTATGGATAAAAAGCTGAGAATCCTTTATGTCACATCTGAGATTGATCCTTTCCTGAAGATCAGTTCGGCTGCTGACTTGATTCGGCTCCTGCCGCAGAAGCTCCAGGAGAAAGGGTATGACATCCGCATCTTCATGCCAAAATTTGGGGTGATCAATGAAAGGCGCAACCGCTTACACGAAGTGGTCCGACTTTCGGGGATTAATATCCGGGTAGCAGGGGAGGAAAAACCATTGACCATCAAGGTCGCATCTATTCCGAATGCAAAGCTGCAGGTGTATTTTCTCGACAATGAAGATTATTTCAAAAGAAAATCTATCCTGACGGACCCCAAGGATAATTCCTTTCACCTCGATAATGACGAACGTTCCATCTTTTTCTGCAAGGGCGTTATTGAAACGGTAAAAAAATTGGGCTGGCCCCCAGACATCATTCACTGTCATGACTGGATGACGTCATTTATTCCACTATATTTGCGCACCAATTACCAGGACGACCCCATGTTTAAACATACAAAGGTTGTCTATACGGTATACAACAATGGCTTTGAAAGTGAGTTTTCTAAAGACTTCCTCGACAAAGTTCGCCTCGATGGTATAGCTGAAGAACAGCTTAACAATTATGCAGGGAACAATTACGTTGGGATGGTCAAAGGCGGAATAGCACTTTCTGACGTTGTGACTATGGGTCATCCCGAGGTGGACGCATCACTTGAAGAGTACATTGCGTCTACCCAAAAGAAAAAAATCTATATAGACGCAAATGACAAAGAATCTTATGTCGAGGAGTACCACCAGCTTTATGAAAATATCGCTGGCTAGACTTAAAAATAATTTTTCCTATAAAACATGGCTGTATCCGCTTTGCGCGGCTACAGCCATGCTTTTTGCAGCAAGCTGCAATCCCGTGCCCGGAGAAACCGGGCTGTCAGTCCTGCCTGACGATGACCTCATCGGCCTGAAATATACCGATACCCTCAGCGTAAAGCTGGAAAGTCAGATCCTGGACCATGTCCAGACAGGAAGCGCGCCCTGGCAATTGCTGGGCAATTATTTTGACCCGGCCTTTGGCCGGATCAGCGCCCAGGCCTACACCCAATTGTTGATTCCCGGCTCCGAACTGGAGTTTGGGGAAGACCTGGAATTTGTAGGCCTTCGCCTGGACCTGGATATCCTGGGCGTTTATGGCAGCTTTACTTCTCCCATAAAGTTGGGTATTTACGAATTAGATGAATCCATCCCTGACAATGATACCCTGCTGGTATCTGACCACCCGGCTTTGAGGACCACCGGCGATGAGCTCTCCGGCCGCTTTGAAATTGACTTCAGCGAAGCCAATACTTTCTCTGATTTGCAGATTCCGCTTTCCAAAAGCCTGGGCGAAAAAATCCTTTTTGCCGACCCTGCTGATCTTTTTGACAATGAGGCCTTTACCTCTTTTTTCAAAGGATTGGCCCTTCAGTCAGAAAATGTGGGCTTTGCTACCCGCGAGCCAGGTGCTATTTATAATATATTTCTCAACAGTGGCGCCAGCTCTATGACGCTTATTTATAAGCGAAAAGGAGATGATGGGGGGCGGGTAACTGACTCGCTGGAGTTTATTATTAGCAACAATGCCCGAAAATTTCATACCATCACACGCTCGAATGTGAGCGGATTGGTATTTGATGAATATGGTCTCAATCAGCCCGCAAATGGGCAAAAACTATATGAGTTTCTCCAGGCAGGCAGCCTGGTTCGTACATTTGTACAGGTGCCTTCTCTGAAGACATTGCCTCTCATGGGAGTCAACAGAGCGGAGCTCATGCTGAGGGTGGACAATACTTTCTTTGGCAGTGCCAAACGCTATGCACCACCTGAGACCATTCTCTTTTTTCTCGCCAATGAAAACAAAGGCTTTTTGAAGGGGGATAATGGCCGAACCACTATTTTTGCCAGTGCAAACTACAACATTGACTCCGCTGCCTATATCCTCAATATGACGGCTCAGGCTCAACTGGTAATCAGTGAGCGGAGAGCCAATAATGGCTTTATCATCATGCCGGATGACTCATCCTATAGCCTGAACCGCGTTGTATTTGGCGGAGAGGACCATCCGCTGCTCAAACCGAGCTTTCGCCTGACTTACTCAGAGCTACCGAAATAAAAAAGGGCAAAAAAAATCGCTTGACTTTTTCGCCTAATCGGCGGATTATAGCTTATGATAGTAGGCAGGGCACAGTGGGCAGTTTGCAGTTTTTGTGAATAGAACCACCGTCATCAACTGCCAACTGCCAACTGCCAACTGCATACTGCCAACTGCATACTGCCAACTGCATACTGCCAACTTCTCTTACTGAAAACTTTAAATTATTATGTGTGGAATTGTAGGATATATCGGATACCGAGAAGCCTTTCCCATCCTTATCAATGGTCTCAAAAGACTGGAGTACAGAGGCTATGACTCTGCCGGCATCGCCATGCTCAATGACGATTTTACCATTTACAAAAAGAAAGGCAAGGTCGCAGACCTCGAAAACTTTATCAATGGAGCAGAATTGCATGGCAGCCTGGGCATGGGCCATACCCGCTGGGCGACACATGGCGCCCCCAATGATATCAACTCGCATCCGCATCAGTCTGCCTCCAATTCCTTTGTTATCATTCATAATGGGATCATTGAGAACTATGCCATTCTCAAAAAAGAATTGCTTGAAAAGGGTTATACCTTCAAAAGTGATACAGATACGGAGGTATTGATTCAGCTGATTGAAGACATTTACAATCAAGATGATATCCCGGCTGAGGAGGCTGTAAGGAAAGCCCTGAAGCGTGTTATTGGTGCTTTTGGCATAGTGGTCCTTTGCAAGCCTGAAAATGGCAAGATGATCGTTGCTCGTCGGAGCAGCCCCATCGCCATCGGTATAGGCGAAGGCGAATACATCGTAGCATCTGATGCCACTCCCATCATTGAGTACACCAAAGATGTCATTTATCTCAATGATGACGAGATCGCCATTCTCACTACAGATTCCCACCGCATCATCAATATCAAAAATGAGGAGATCGAATCTCCTTTTATTGAGCGGGTAGAGATGGAAGTGGAGGCCCTGGAAAAAGGAGGCTATGAGCACTTTATGCTGAAAGAAATCTTTGAGCAGCCGACTTCTATAGCTGATAGCATGCGTGGCCGCATCGATCCTCAAACCAATACCGTTTGGTTGGGAGGCCTGGTAGATGTGCGCGATCAATTGGAGCGCGCGCGCAGGTTTATCATCGTTGCTTGTGGTACAAGCTGGCATGCAGGTCTGGTGGCTGAATATCTATTCGAAGAATATGCACGCATTCCGGTAGAGGTAGAGTATGCATCTGAATTTCGATACCGCAATCCCATCATCAAGAAAGATGATGTGATCATCGCCATCTCTCAAAGCGGCGAGACCGCCGATACGCTGGCGGCAATAAAAATTGCGAAACAGGAAGGAGCCCTCGTTTTGGGCGTCTGTAATGTGGTCGGTTCGAGCATCGCACGAGAGACACATGCAGGGGTATATACCCATGCGGGGCCGGAGATAGGCGTGGCTTCTACCAAAGCATTCACTGCGCAGGTGACAGCCCTTACGCTGATGGCGATCTATGTCTCTGAATTGAAGGACAGCGTCATCCGCCACAAGGCAAGAGAGGTGACAGATGGGCTGCTGCAAATCCCCAGCAAAGTCCGGAAAATCATTTCTCAAAACGAAAAAATCATCGAGATTGCTTCCCTCTTCAAGGATGCTTCCAACTTCCTCTACCTGGGTAGAGGCTACCATTTTCCGGTAGCATTGGAAGGCGCTTTGAAGCTCAAGGAGATTTCTTATATCCATGCCGAGGGCTATCCTGCAGCTGAGATGAAACATGGGCCTATCGCTTTGATAGATGAAAATATGCCTGTCGTTTTTATCGCTACCCAGGATGAGTCTTATGAAAAAGTAGTGAGCAATATCGAAGAAGTGGTAGCGAGAAAAGGCCGGGTGATAGCTGTGGTCACTGAAGGTGATCAAACCATCCCCGATCTGGCGGAGTTTGTGATCGAAATTCCCCAGGCAGCTCCTGCCTTGCAGCCATTGCTTTCGGTAATTCCGCTACAATTGCTATCTTACCACATCGCAGTGATGCGAGGGTGCAACGTGGACCAACCACGAAACCTCGCCAAGTCTGTGACGGTAGAATAGCCACCAGAGAAAAAACATAGACGATGCCACGTAACAAAGAGGGAAAAACCCTTGTCATCGGTGCATTAGGCCAGATAGGCCAGGATTTATTGGATGCACTTTACACAAAATACGGAGTCGATCAGGTCGTAGCAGCTGATATCCGACATCCACAAACCCCAACGGCCGGTCCATTTCGCGTTCTTGACGTGATGGACCGGTCGGCGCTTTTTCGCCTGATAGAAGAGGAGGACATCCGCAGGCTGTATAACCTCGCGGCCATCCTCTCGGCCAGAGGCGAGCAAAATCCAGCCCTGGCCTGGGACCTCAATATGGTCGGGCTGCTCAACAGCCTGGAAGCAGCGCGGGAAACCCAATTGGAGCAAATTTTCTGGCCCAGCTCTATCGCTGTATTTGGCCCACACTCACCCCGCGCCAATACCCCGCAGTATTGCACCATGGACCCCAATACTGTCTATGGGATCAGCAAACTTGCCGGCGAGCGCTGGTGCGAGTATTATGCGGAGAAGTACGGCGTAGATGTACGCTCGATCCGCTATCCCGGCCTCATCAGCTACAAAGCTGCTCCCGGTGGAGGCACCACCGATTATGCAGTGGCCATTTTCCATGAAGCCCTCAAACATGGCCAATATACCTCCTTTCTCTGCAAGGGAACCTATCTGCCCATGATGTATATGCCGGATGCCATCCGCGCTACTTTACAACTCATGGACGCTCCCAAAGAAAGCATCAAGATCCGCTCTTCCTACAACCTGGGAGGCATCAGCTTCGCGCCGGAAGAGTTGGCGGCCGAGATCAAAAAACATATCCCGCACTTTAGGTGCAGCTATGAGTCGGATTTCCGACAGAAAATAGCCGATAGCTGGCCGGGAAGCATAGACGATAGCCACGCCCAGAAAGACTGGGGCTGGGAAATTGAATATGATATGGCGGCCATGACGGCGGATATGCTGGCGCATTTGGAGGGGGTGACGGCTTGATGTTTTGGGTTTCGGGTTTTGGGTTTTGGGTTTCGGGTTTTGGGTTTCGCGTTTTGGGTTTTGGGTTTTGGGTTTCTTGTTGTTAGAGATAAATAAGTTAACATTCTGATGAAAAAGCATTTTTTCCTTACCCTAATTAGCTTCTTCTTTTGTTCCTTATTATGGGCACAAAACTATCGGGAAGCCTTTCTCAAACACCTAAAAGCTGAAGATTCTACTGCACAGATAGAATTGCTGGTAAAATGGGAGCAAGCACAACCCGATGATCCAGAGCTCTTTGTGAGCTATTTTAACCACTATTTTATGCAAGGTCGGGAAGAGGTTCTTTCTCTCAATGCTGGAATTCCCAGCGGAGAAAGCTTGCAGCTTCAGGATTCGAGCGGTAAGGTGGTAGGCTTTATGGGCAGCAGGATTTTATATGACTATAAGGCGATAGAAAAAGGCATCTCATACATTAACCAGGGCATCTCCAAATATCCCTCCCGGCTCGATATGCGATTTGGCAAAATTTATGTCTATGGGCAGATGGAAGATTGGGAATCTTTCACTCAGGAAATCCTGAAGACGATTTCCTATTCAAATGAAATCGGCAACCAATGGACCTGGTCCAATGGAGAAACTGTGGAGGATGGCGAAGCCTTCTTTTTATCCAATATACAAAGCTACCAACATCAACTATTTGCCACAGAGGAAGATTCGCTCCTCAGCAATATGAGGCGTATCGCCGAACAGAGCTTGATTTTTTATCCCAATGATGTTCCCAGCCTTTCCAACCTATCGATCACCTATCTCCTGACGGAGAAGTACGACGAAGCCCTGGAGCCTTTGTTCAAAGCCCAAAAAATAGATCCCAGGGATGGTATTGTCCTAAACAATATCGCCCGGGCCTATGTGCTGAAAGGCGATAAGAAAAAGGCATTGAAATATTATAAAAAAGTGATAAAGTATGGAGATGAGGATGGGCAGGCTTATGCGGAGAAACAGATTGCGCGCCTGAAGGAGGATAAAAAATAAACATACCCAGGCTGCCTGAATATTTTATGGTGGCAAGCTTTTTTTCTACCAGGCCTCCTCATAGGCATTGCAAATGATGCGGAACAGGGTATTGGAATTGGCTCCACTATAGCCTGGGATGTTGCTGTTCACCATCATATCGACGTAGATGCCATCAGGTAAAATCGCAAATGCGCCATGTACCTGCTTCCCATCCGATGCACCTAAATCGCCTCCGTGGCTAAAAGCCCTGCCGCGCGTGGTATTGCGTTCCGTGGTAAATCCCTGTTTCCAGCCTAAAGTGGGATGATCCATCATGATTATGCGGTTTTCGGGGCTGAGGATCTCGTCATTTTCCCACATTCCCATGATTATTTTGACAATATCCGCGGCACGCATAAACCAACCTCCGCCCCCTCCATGACTTGTCCAATCGGTTTCAAATGCAGAACCAGCCTCATTGCCTGAGCTAAAATAATGAAGGGTCTTCACATCACCTCCAGGAGCCTTTTGCTCTGCATCAATGACACCTACCGGCTCAAAAACCCGTGTTTTCATATACTTTTCATAGTATTTTTTACTCAGGGCGTCTGTGATGGCGGGCGCGGTCTTTAACTCATTGTCAGCATCAGGAAGCTGTTTCCACAGGGCAGGGATGATGATTCTCATGATGGCAAGATCAGCATTTAGGTATCGGTATTTATTGTTGTCTGGATTGTCATCCACCACCAGGCTGTCTACGGCGGCAGAGGTAAAACTAAGCTTCAGACCCGCAAAATTCGTTGTGCTTTTTCCATCACTGTTGGTTCCCGGTACGGCAGTCCTGTGGCCTAAGCAATGACGAAAACTGAGTTTTTTCACATAAGCAGGCAAAGCCCAATCTGTGGGTAAATAAGGCCAGATCAAATCATCCACTGTTAAGTTATTTGCCGTGAGCAACTGCAACAAGGCGGCCGTTGTGAAGGACTTGGTCTGACTGGCAATATTAAAAATATTGCAATCACTCATAAAGTAGATACAATCGATCTTTTTTCTGGCGAAACCACCGCTTGCAGTACCAATAATGCCTCCCTTGTAGCCTACTGCGATCTGGTAACCAACCGCAGATGAGATCGAATCCTCGAGTGCCAGAATAAATTTTTGCTTATCAAAAACAGATCCTGAAGGCCCCATGGGCGTTTCGCCTGAATAGGTAAGCGGGCAATCGGCGGTGGGCTCTTCTTCGCCATTGCCAGAGCCCAGGTTATTCCGTTCACACTGGCTTAAGCCTTCTTTACATCCCTGAGAAAAGAGAAAACTGAAAAGGGCCAATGCCAGGAGCAAATGATGAAAAGTTTTTAGTTGGATCATTAGTTGATGATTGTTTAGGATTCTTTGGCCCTTGTATTCGCAAGTCCTTTCCTAAACCTTAACAACTTTTTTTAAAGAAGTGGATTCTTCGCCTTCGTAGCGCGAAAAGCCTTCAGATAATAGGGCTCAAAGCCCACCAAATCCGCGAAGTCCTTCGCCTGAAACCTGCGCCAAAGCGCAGGCCCCATATTGGCGGCGGAGGAAAGCTCCTCCGGTAGCAGGATCGCATTCGGCGATGCCGAAAGGATCTCCGAGCATTTGGCTACGCCATCCCCCACAAAGATCACTTTGTGATCTGCCAGCAAGTCAGCAAAAGCCTCATCTTCGATGATTTTCGCCTCTATTTCCGTTTCCGCATGCATCTGCGCATCATACTGCTGGCAGTAGACCTCCATGCGGCGCGCATCGAGCATGCTGATGATTTTGGCGTCGAGTTGATGGGCGAGTCCCTGGACTTTCCAGGCGATGCCTTCCAGGCTGGGAAGCGCCATCAGCGGCTTATCCAGCGCCATGCAGAGACCTTTGGCGGTGGAGGTACCTACCCGCAGACCGGTATAGGAGCCGGGCCCATCGGCCACAGCGATCGCCGCCAGCGATTTCATTTCCACTTCAAGATCCTCCAGCAAAGCCTGGATCATGGTCGTGAGTAAACGCGCATGCGACTTCGCCCGGCGATATTCTATCTGCCCCAGCAATGCATCTTTTGAAAAAAGCGCCACTGAGCCCAATGGGGTGGCTGTATCCATTGCAAGGATAAAGGGTCCTGTATGTTCGATTGTTTTTGCCATATCCAAAAGTCAAATTTAGCGTATATTCGCGCTAATCCTGTCTTAGCTTTACTAAACCTCTAAGGTTTAGTAAAGCTAAGACAGGATTAGAAAAATCCCCAAAATAACCCATGCATTTCCACCACTATACCCTCCAACAACTGGCTGCAGCGATGAGCCAAACCTATTTGGGAGAGCAGGTGTATGCATGTTTTTCCCAAAACAAAAACGAGCTTGTCATTGAATTTGACAGCTTTTATCTGCGTATCGGCTGCCATACGCCCCAGACCTATATCATCCCTGTCAGCGAGTATACCAAGGCCCGCAAAAATGTAGTTGACCTTTTTCCTGAGCTTATCGGTCATAAGTTGGTGTCGGTACGGGTCGTGCCCTGGGAGCGGGTATTGATTCTGGAATTGGATAGAAACCGGCAGCTGATCTGCAAAATGCATGGCCCACAAGCCAATGTCATCCTGGCTAAGGCGGGAAAGCCGCTCAGGCTGTTTGTCAGGGAAAGGGAAAAAGATTGGGAATTTGAAGAAATACCGGGATTTTTTGAGGAGGAAAAATTGGCTTTAGCTGATCGGCAGGAGGCATGGAGCCTGAAAGCAGTATTGGACCAGCTCAGGCAGGTTTCGCCTGTTTTTGACAGGCAGTTTGCTGCCCGGGTATTTGCCTCTCTGGAGGAGGGCCTGTCTTTTGAAGCTGCGCTTCGGAAGGTGATCGGCGAAGCTCAGGACGAAACCTTTTTCATCCGGAAGGAAAACCATAAAATCAGGATGTACCTGTTTCAGCCGGAGGCTGAAGGGGAGATGATCGCCGTAAAAGGCGTAATACCGGCCTTGCAAGCCTATATGACGGCTCACTTTCAGTTTGAAAGCTACCGGAATTTTTACCAGCAGGTAAAAAAGGAAATTGCCAAACCCTACCAGAAATTCCAGAAAATTCTGGCCTCCTACCAAAGAAATATTGACCAGCTGGAAGGCGAGCGCGATCCCGGTGAACTGGGAGATATATTGATGGCCAATCTGCATGTGCTGAAAATGGGAGAGGAGAAGGTGGTCCTGGATGATTTTTATACGGGAGAAAAAACCACGATTAAACTCAAGAAAAACCTCCCGCCTGCAGAGAATGCCGCTTATTATTATACGAAGCGAAAACAGCAAAAAGCCCGATTGAATTACCTCAAAAGCCAACTTGACGATATAGAGGATAAAATGCTGGATGCCCAGGAAGAATGGGAGTCCTTCAATGAACTTCCCAGCCCGGAAAATCTTCCTTTTGCCCCTGATGGCTTTAATACCCAAAAGCTGAGGGAAGTGAAAAAAGTATTGAAAAGATTGGCCAAAGAGCAGGAAGAGGAGGATAAAAAATCGCCTTTTCGCACCTTTTGCAAAGCAAACTATGACATCTTCGTTGGCAAAAGCGCCAAAAATAACGATCTGCTCAGCTTCAAATTTGCCAATAAAGAAGACCTCTGGCTGCACGCCAAAGATGTGAGCGGCTCTCATGTCATCATTCGTCAAAAGCCCGGGCAAAATATCCCCGAAGCTGTGCTGGAATACGCTGCAGGCCTCGCCGCCTACTACTCCAAGCGCCGCATGGACAGCTTTGTGCCGGTGACCTATACGCCCCGAAAGTACATCCGCAAGCGCAAGGGCGACCCGCCGGGGATGGTGGTAGTAGAAAGAGAAGAGGTCATAATGGCTGAGCCTGTGAAATCTTAGGTTGTGCCTTGACAGTTAATTTGTAACTTTACCCAGTCATCATTTTACCATTTTTTGGCCTATAATTTTTGGTTTGAAGGCTCATGGATTTAACATCTGAAATTTTTCTCATATTCCCTGTTCTGCTCGTTATGCTGACTTGCGCAGCTTATGGATCGTATGCAGAGCGCCGCGTTGCAGCCCTTTTTCAGCAAAGGGTGGGTCCCAACCGCGTAGGGCCTTTTGGCCTCTTACAACCACTGGCGGATGTACTGAAGCTCCTGATCAAGGAGGATATTACACCGGGCTCAGCCAATCGCTTTATACATTTCCTCGCACCGGTGATCTCTGTGGCCATGGCCATGATCACTTTTGCGGTGATACCACTCGCCAAATTTGGCGATACGACCCTGGTTATCAGCGATATCAACATCGGTATGTTGTTTTTGCTGGCGGTGACTTCGGTTTCAGTCTATGGCATCACCCTGGCGGGCTGGGCTTCGAATAGCAAATATTCTCTCCTGGGAGGACTTCGGGCTTCTGCTCAGATGGTGAGCTATGAGTTGCCTATGGGACTTGCGGTGGTGAGCGTCATCCTGCTGACCAATGCCCGCATGGAAAGCGGAGCAGAGTTTCTCAATGTGAGCGCGATCGTAGAAGCGCAGCGCGGATGGTGGAATATCTTTGTAAATCCCCTCGGTTTTGTTATTTTCTTCATCTGTGCCCTGGCAGAGGCGAGCCGTACACCTTTTGACCTGATCGAAGCAGAGCAGGAACTGGTAGGTGGATTTCATACAGAATATAGCTCCATGAAGTTTGGCATGTTCATGGTCATGGAGTTTTTGCACCTGGTGATTCCTCCGGCGATCATCACCACCCTTTTCCTGGGAGGTTACATAGGCCCTTTTGAAGGAGCCCTTGGTGTAGCCGATTGGGGATCTGCCTGGCAGATAGTCTGGGGAGTGGGTTGGTTTTTAGCAAAAACATTCACCATCTCTTTCGTGTTTATGTGGATCAGGTGGACACTGCCACGTTTCAAATACAATCAGTTGATGGACCTGGGGTGGAAGAAATTGCTTCCACTCGCATTGATAAATCTCTTCGTTATCGCGATAATTATTGCTGTTTTGGTCCACAATGGCTGGTTGTAAGCCGCTGAAACATTCAGTAAGCTTATGCGTTTTATGGGAAGTCTTTAAAAAACACTATGGATTCCAGCAATTTTTCCGAAAGAGTTAAAGAAGTAATTTCATACAGCCGGGAGGAAGCAATTCGTCTCGGCCATGACTATATAGGCCCTGAGCATTTGCTTCTAGGGCTGATCAGAGAGGGTGAAGGCATGGCCATCAAGGTGCTGGCCAATCTGGGAGTGGAGCTCTCACAGCTCAAAACGCATATAGAAAATGCCATCAAAGGCACAGTCACTACCATCAATCTCACCAACCTTCCCCTCACCCGCCAGGCCGAAAAAGTTCTTAAAATCACACGCCTTGAAGCGAAGCTTCTGAAAAGCAAAATCATTGGTACAGAGCATCTTATCCTTTCTATTTTGAGGGAAGAAACCAATGTCGCCGCTCAGATACTCTCTCGCTTTGGCATATCTTACGAGACTATCCGCGGGGAGCTGGAGCAGCGTGAGCGAACTTCGTCTCCCCGTATGTCCCTTACAAACGAGCCATCAGAATCTTCAGAGATGAGTCCACAAGAAGGAAGACCACGTAAATCGCCTAAATCCAAAACCCCTGTTTTGGACAACTTTGGTCGCGACCTGACCAAAGCCGCAGAAGAAAACAAACTCGACCCCATCGTAGGGCGGGAAAAAGAAATCGAACGGGTAGCGCAGATCCTGAGTCGGCGTAAAAAGAACAACCCCGTCCTCATTGGCGAGCCCGGTGTCGGGAAAACCGCCATTGCCGAAGGCCTTGCCCTGCGCATCATCCAGCGCAAAGTCAGCAGGGTCCTCTATAACAAAAGGGTTGTTACCCTGGATATCGCTTCTCTCGTAGCAGGCACCAAGTATAGGGGCCAGTTTGAGGAGAGAATGAAAGCCGTGATGGCTGAGTTGGAGAAGTCTCCCGATGTCATCCTCTTTATAGATGAGCTTCACACCATCGTAGGTGCGGGAGGGGCATCCGGTTCTCTGGATGCTTCCAATATCTTCAAACCAGCCCTCGCCCGTGGCGAGATTCAGTGTATCGGCGCGACGACTCTTGATGAGTTCCGCCAGTATATTGAGAAAGACGGCGCCCTAGACCGCCGGTTCCAGAAGGTGATGATAGAGCCTACCTCAGTAGATGAAACCCGCATCATCCTTGAAAACATTAAGTCGAAATACGAAGATCACCACAATGTCAATTATACACAGGAAGCCCTTGATGCATGTGTGAAGTTGAGTGATCGTTACATTTCTGATAGGTATTTCCCTGACAAAGCGATTGACGTTTTGGACGAGGCTGGCAGCCGCGTTCACATCACCAATATTCATGTTCCTAAAACCATACTGGACCTTGAAGCCAAGATAGAGGAGGTAAAAGAGCTGAAAAACAAGGTGGTCAAGAGCCAGAAATATGAGGAAGCTGCTCAGCTTCGTGACCAGGAAAAACAATTGCTGGAAAAGCTGGAACAAGCCAAAATCGAGTGGGAAGAGGAGACCAAGAATAAGCGCTACACAGTCAGTGATGACGATGTAGCTGCGGTAGTATCTATGATGACGGGCGTGCCTGTAACCAAAATCGCCGCTGGCGAGATGAGCCGCCTGGTTAAGATGGGGGATGACCTCAAAGGTGCCATCATCGGGCAAGACCCCGCCATTGATAAGTTGGTAAAAGCCATCAAACGCTCTCGCCTGGGACTCAAGGACCCCAACAAACCTATTGGTTCCTTTATCTTCCTGGGCCAGACAGGTGTCGGTAAAACCGAATTGGCGAAGGTGCTCGCTCGCAGCATGTTTGACTCTGATGATGCACTGATTCGCCTGGATATGAGTGAATACATGGAAAAATTCACTGTCTCCCGCCTGATCGGAGCGCCTCCCGGATATGTGGGATATGAAGAAGGGGGACAGTTGACAGAGAAAGTACGTCGCCGTCCTTATTCCGTCATCCTGCTGGATGAGATTGAAAAAGCGCATCCTGATATTTTCAATATCATGCTTCAGGTATTGGATGATGGTTTGTTGACAGATGGTCTCGGTCGCAAAATTGATTTCAAAAACTGTATCATCATCATGACTTCCAATGTGGGGGTCAAGGAGTTGAAAAACTTTGGTTCAGGCGTGGGCTTTTCTACTTCTTCGAAGCAGGAATCCTCCTACGAAGCCATGCGCAGCACCATCGAAGGCGCCATGCGCAAGGTATTCCGTCCGGAGTTTTTGAACAGAATAGATGAGGTCATCATCTTCAATGAATTGGAGATGGAGCATATCATGGAGATCATTGATCTGCAGTTGCGCTCTGTTTTTGGGCGAATTGAAGAGAAAGGCTTTGCGATAAAATTGACTGATTCTGCGAAAGAGTTCATCGCTGAAAAAGGCTTTGACAAGCAGTATGGTGCCCGTCCACTCAACCGCGCACTCCAGAAATACCTCGAAGACCCCATCGCTGATGAAATCCTCAGAGGAGTTGCCAAAGAAGGGGATACCCTACTGGTAGATATGGAAGAAGGGGCTGAGCAGGTGAGTATCAAAGTAGAAAAAGGAAATATTTCTTTGGGCAAGAAAAAAACCAAAAAGAGTCCGACGCTTGAAAAAGAGAAGGACCCGGATGCGCCCGAAGAAACAGAATAAAGGAATGTATATTCCATGAATAAAACGACATTAGTTGTTGGTGCGTCTCTTAATCCCGCCAGGTATTCTTATCTAGCCATTCAAAGGCTGGTTTCTCATAAGCAGGCTGTCATGGCCTACGGCCTGAGAAAAGGAGAAGTCGCTGGCGTCGCCATAGAGACGGACCAACATTTTTTTTTGGATAAAGATATCCAGACCATCACCCTCTATGTGGGGGCCGAGAGACAGGCCCCACTCTACGATTGGATTCTCCAATTGAACCCCCAGCGGGTTATTTTTAACCCGGGGACAGAAAATCCTGAATTTGAAAATCGCCTGCGCAATGCAGGGGTAGAAGTGCTGGAGGCATGTACTTTGGTGATGCTTTCTACAGGACAGTATTAGGCCATTCGGGTGCTTTTTCTTAATTTTTCGCAGGAATATAGCATTCAAATGGAAAACACAGTCTCAAAAATCACAGAAGGCATCCGCGTAAGTGTACGCCCCTCCTACCAAATGGAGGAGTCTTCCCCCCAACAACATTATTACCTCTTTGCCTATGAGGTAGAAATCAGAAATGAATCTGCCGAAAAAGTACAGCTCATGAGCCGTGAGTGGCACATCACCGATGGGGTAGGGAGCGAGCGCTATGTGCAGGGAGATGGCGTCATTGGCGAACAGCCAATACTGGAGCCCGGCGCATCGCATAGATACCTGAGTTATTGCGATTTTAAAACCTTTGCCGGCCGCATGGCGGGATTTTATTATATGCACCGCTTTTCAGATGGCAGGAGCCTCCGGGTAGAAATCCCGGAATTTGAGATGGTCGCTCCTTTTATCCAGAATTAAAAAACGATTCTTATTTATATTCTATCTCCCGATTGTAGGTCCCTTCCCCATCCGTAATCTGGATGATGTATTTTCCTTTGTCGAAAAAACTGAGGTCTAGCGTCTGCTCAAACTTGCCTTCTTCCAACACCAGGAAGTCAGATAAAACGGTTGTTCCATCCTTGTCCAACATCCTGAATTTCATCATCATATCCCTGCCTGTTTCGATAGCAATGGTTATTTGCCCTGTGGTGGTAGTTTCCGGGAAAATGCGGATGCCGCTTTCGTCGAGTAATTCTTCCAGGTCACTGCTATTTCCTACGCGGATTGTCCTGGTCATTTCTGCGACACAGACCCCATCCGATACCAGCATAAGCACTTCATAATTGCCCTCTTTGGTGTAGATATGTGAAGGGTTTTGCTGAGTGGAGGTTCCCTCGTCCCCGAAGTCCCATTCCCATTGAGAGGCTTTGCCTTCTGTGAGATCCTTAAAGGTGATGATACCATCCTGCGTCGCCAGGTCAATCTCGGTCAGAGAGGAGCTGAAATCTGCGCGCAGGCTGCGCACATCCACGCGCAGCTTTGCTGTGTCGAGGCAACCCGTCTCATCGCGTCCGATGACGCGGTAGGTGGCGGATTGCTTCGGCCGTGCCGCAGCCTGGGGGCCGGAAGTCTGGGGCCGCAGGCCCTCAGCAGGAAGCCATTGCTCAGCTTTGCCATTCTCCAACTTGAGTGTGATCTCCTCGCCTGCGCAGATGCTGGAAGCCGATGATGTCAATTCGAGCTTTCCGCTTCCTTTGACTTCGATGGTGGCCGAGCCCTCCATGGCACAGCCTTCCTCGCTGGTGCTTCTCACCGTATAGGTAGTGGTCTTGAGGGGTCTGACAAAAGCAAGACTGCCAGAGACCTCTGTCAGGCCCTGGATGGCATCCCAACGGTAGATGACACTGCCAGAAGCCTGTAGCTCCACCAGCTCACCTGCGCATACACGCTGGGTAGGAGGTGTTACTTTCAACGGCTTGATGTCGCCAACATGCACCGTCACAGAGGCGGTAGCAGGGCATCCACCGGCATTGTCGCTGGAGACGGTATAGGTCGTGGTCTGTTTGGGGCTAGCGACTATTTTGTTGCCTGAAGTTGTACTCAGGCCTTCAGCTGGTTCCCAGCGATAGGTACTGCCGCCGCTGGCTTCCAGCGTGGTGGATTGGCCTACGCAGATATCTGCCCTGGCAGGACTGACAGACAAGGCTTCGCCTCTGTTTACCTTGAGGTTTATTTTTGCTTCTCCTTTGCAGCCAAAACCATCTTTGCCGATAAGGGTGTAAAGGGTACTTTCGCGGGCTGTAACGCGCATTTTTTGATCAGAAATACGGGTAAAATCGCCTTCGGGAAGCCACTGATAGGTGATACCTCCTTCCGCTTCCAACTCGACTGTCTCACCGGCACAGACATTATTTTTTGAAGCTATTAATTTGATAGATGGAGCAGCTTTGACCTGAATGATGGCCTCGTCTTCGCTCATACAGCCAAAGGCGTCTTTTGCCTGAAGGACAAAACTGGTACTTGCTTTTGGGGAAATGGTCAATTCCGTGCCTTCACCGATTTTGACATCATTGTCATCCAACCAAATGTAGCTGCTCGCTCCCCCCGCCGTGAGTTTTACCTGCTCGCCGGCGCAGATAGAGCCTGTTTTGGAAATGATTCTTCCTTTATTGCCTGTTCCCTGTACTTCAACACGGATTTTCGCTGAGCTTTTACAGCCGTTTTCGTCTGTTGCAGCAACCTGATAGACGATGTTCTGATCCGGAGAAGCCGTTACCCGGCTACCCGTCAGGCTGCTCAGGTCTGCATCCGGCGACCAGCGGTAGATGCTGGCTCCTTCAGCCATCAATTCCACTTTTTCTCCGGCACAAATCCTTTTGACCGAATCTGCCACCCGAACCGGTGATCCTCTGCGGACATTGACAAAACTTCTGCGCACGATCTCATCTTTTCCATTGCAGCCGACCACGCGCAGGATTACATCATAATTACCCGGCAGGTAATAGGTGATTTCGGGATTTTGATCCGAAGAACGGGCAGGCATGCCCCCGGCAAATTCCCAGTAGTAGGTGGTCGCATTGAGGGAACGATCGAGAAATTTGACGCTTTCGCCTACACAAGCCTGGGTATTTTCCATGGAAAAACCTGCTACCGGTGGTTGGTTGGAGGCGACATTGATTTGTACATTTTCTCTGATCACGCAGCCAAATTTATCTTCTGCACGCACAGTGTAGACCGTGCTTTGGGTAGGTCGTGCCTCGACTATCGGCCCAAAATTGGTGTTGAGGCCCGTGCGGGGCAACCACGAATAAGAGGCTGCGCCTTCCACATTGATCTGGGCACGCATGCCCGGGCAAAGAGTGGGATGAGAGACAGATATATTAAGTTTGGTTTCAGGTGGGACTTTCACGCGTATGCGTGCTGTATCCGTGCAGCCGGAGGCATTATAGCCGATGGCAGTGTAGACAGTGCTTCTGCGCGGATTGATGGGAACGACAGATCCCTGGGTGATAGGCAGGCCTTCGGCAGGCAACCAGCGGAAACTGCTGGCACCGCTCAACACCAATTCTGTGGTGGTGCCTGCACAAACGAGGTACTCGTTTTGGCTGCTGATCACCTTGGGTTTGGGCTTGGCCGTAATCGTCACATCTGCTCGCGAAGAGCAACCCAAAGAGCCTGTGCTTACTGTATAAGTTGTTGTTTGAGAGGGTGTTACCAATATCTCTTCTCCTTCGAATGCTTCACGTCCTGTGCTGGAAATCCAGCGATATGCCTCCGCTCCGGTAGCGCGTATGCGCACAGCTTCTCCCGGACAGATTTCTGTCTTTTCTGCTTTGGCATAAACAGGTGGAACCTCTTCCACCTTCACGGTGATGGTGCGGTTGAATTCGCATCCTCCCTCACTGGAACCGATAACGGTATAAGTAGTGGTCCGACTGGGCCTGGCCGTGACGATCGGCCCTTTCACATTGCTGAGGCCATCAGCTGGAGACCAGCGAAAAGCGCCTGCGCCTGAGGCTGTCAGGACCACACTTTCGCCATTGCACACTGTCGCAAAGGCAGGTTCTATGGTAAAGGCAGAAGGTTTATTTACCTGAACGGTAAGGGTCTTGATGCTGGCGCAGCCACGTGGCCCCGAGCCTGTGACGGTATAGGTGGTCGTCACCTCAGGTGAGGCAATCACATTAGGCCCCCGATTCGCATCGAGATTTTTGCTGGGTGCCCAGAGATAGCTTTGTGCGCCACTGGCACGCAGGGAGGCACTGCCGCCTTCGCAGATATTGATGGATTCTTTTTCCACCTTCATATCCGGACCAGCTGAAATCGTGATCAGGCCAGGCTTTCTTTCAGTCCTGCTGCCAGAGGCATTTGTAAGGGTCAAAATCACATCATAAATGCCTGCTTCGGCATACATGATTTTAGGTTCGGCTTCTATAGAGGAAGCGGGAATCCCGCCCGGGAAAGTCCAGGCGCGTTTTGTTATTTCTCCTTTGCTTAAATCTTTGAAAGAAATGGTATTTCCTGCACAGACCGCGACATCCTGGGCGATAAAGTCAGGAACGGGAGTGGGGGCGACTTTCCCCGCCAGCTTGATGTTGTCGAGGTAGACATTATTTCCATAACCCGAGATATTGACAAAAGCCAATTGCACAAAAGACTCTCCATCGTATTCGCTCAGGTCTATGGCTTCTGTCCGCCATTCCTCCGGGAAAGGGGTATAGGAGCGCCCATAATCCTGGGCGGTGGCCAGCTCATTACCTCCCCGAAAATATATAGCCTTGAAACGGCTTTCGCAGCCGGTGCTGATAAAGACTGCCAGGGTATCAGAATATTTATTGTTGAATCGGGCATAGGCGACGTCAAAAGAAAGCACGCTTTTTTTGCTTCCGGACAGATCCATGATCGGTGTAATCAGCCAATCTGTGCCGCCTATAAGGTTATTTTCAAAATTATTGAACCAAAAACTACCTGAACTGGCGCCTCTGCCACTGACGCGCTGGGTGTGTTGCCATTGACCTTCTCCACCGGGATTATTGATGAAAAAGCTATTAGGGGGCACTTCTGTTGTTTCAAAAGTTGCGATCAGAGGCGGCTCAGCCCCCTGGGTGGTCACCTTGATATATCCGTCTACAACGATGGCGGGGCTCCTGCCAAAAGCGTTGCCAGCGATCAGGCTGACAGCATAGGTGCCAGGCTGGGTATAGGTGATCTGGGGGTTGGCTTGGGTAGAACTGGCGGGGCTTCCTCCGGGAAAAGACCAGATGTACTCAGTAGGATTTCCCTGACACAATTCCTTGAAATTGACGATGAGGGGCCCGCAGCCCATTTGGATATCTGAAGTGAAATTGGCGATGGGTGGCGCTCCCTGATCGCTGCATACGGCAGAATTGATCAGGCTGCTGCGCCGGGGCGCACTTTCCAGGACTGCGCGCATGCGCGCTTTCTGGTCATAGGTGAAAAGATTCATACAGACATCGTCTGAATAATCCATGAAATTTTGAATCATGGCCTGCCCGAAGCAGCCGCGCGCGCCATTCTGGCAACCAAAATTGGGGTCGCTGGTGGCGGGGGTATCCCCGCAAAAATCATCCACGCTGCAAGGGCCATCGCCCCAAACGTGGCGCAACCCCAGCCAGTGGCCGACCTCGTGGGTGGCTGTCCGCCCTTTGTTGAAAGGGGCAGAGGCGGTGCCCATGGTGCCAAAGGCATTGTAGTGGATCACCACGCCGTCGGTGGTCTCGCCCGTAGGGCCGGTCGGGATTCCGGCCAGGCCGGAAGATACCGGAAACTGGGCGTAGCCCAGGATGCCATCGGCAATATTGACGATCCAGATATTCATATATCGGTTGGGGTCCCAGATGGTATTGGGCTTGATGACATCATTGATGAAGCGGTCTTTGAAGGGCGAACCGCTGATGGAAATGCGGTCAATGCCGTCTGTCGGTTGCCCCAGTGGGTCAACCGAGGCGAGGCAAAATTCGATTTGCATATCTGCCGCAACCCGCTGAAACTCAGCAGGTGTGTTGATTTTGTCAGGATTTTGCCGACGATAATCCTGGTTCAGCACCCGCATCTGGGACATGATCTGCTCCTTGCTGATGTTCTCCGTAGGCTTGCTGTAAATGATATGGATGACCACCGGGATGGTGTAAATATCAATAGACTTTTTGCGTAGCCCACGGGCTGTCTGTGTCCGTCTCTGCAACCATTCTTCAAAGTCTTCGGGCGTCTCGCCTCCATGCTTTGCCTTGCGGTCTTCCTCCATCTCAAGTGTGCTGCACTTGCGCCTGACCGGCACGGTGCTGCGGTATTGGGGGTTGAACTTGACGAAGTCATAGGTGGGGGTGCGCCTGTCCAGGCCGGGCTGTCCCTGGCGCAAATCCAATTGGATTTTGCTGTTGCCGCCGTAGGCGGCGGGGGGGAGGGGAGACTGGGCGGCCACTTTTACCAAAAAGAAACAACTCAGTAACAGGCTCAAGAAAAGGTTTTTCCCGATTTTATTTATCATAGCCATAAAATTCATACGCTTAGTCAAAAACGGATTTGTATGAACAAATATGCCAAATATTCAACAAAAAAAGCACCCCTTATGGGATGCTTCGTTGAGATAGGGAATAAACTGCTGCTCCCGGAGAGGGAGCTGTCTGCCTTGTCTTCAAGACAGACTCTATTGAAAAAGCACCAATAACCGTTTTGGGGAGAGGGTTTTGAGTTTCGGGTTTCGGGTTTCGGGTTTCGGGTTTCGCATTCCGTCTCGCTTCCCGCCTCTCTGCTCTCTACTCTCTGCTCTCTGCTCTCTACTCTCTACTCTCTACTCTCTACTCTCTGCTCTCTACTCTCTACTCTCTACTCTCTGCTCTCTCCTCTCAAAAATACAAATTCCTAATAGCCGGCAATTTAGCCACTGCATCAGGGATAGTTGTCAGCTGGTTGTCATTTAGGTATAAATTACGGAGCTGAACGAGGTTTTCGAGGCAAAGGGGTATTTCTTTTAACTTGTTTCCATTCAAATATAAATTCTTGAGATTGGTTAGCTGTCCCATGCTGGCGGGCAGGCACTCCAATGCGTTATTGTTGAGGTATAAAGCTTCCAACTGGCTGAGTCTTCCGATGGAACAAGGCAGGCCTTTGAGGTGATTTGCGGGCAAATACAGATGTGTCAGCTGAGAAAGATTGCCAAAGTCATCCGGCAGGCAGCTTATTTTTACATCATTGCCATCGAGGGCAAACCAGGTAAGCCTTCCTTTGTGCCAAACCTGTTTCCCTAATTCCAGCGGTTCAATATTCAGACGATTTGCATCAATGATATGCTGCAAAACCGCCAAATCTGTCTTACAATAGGAAGCGGATTGGACATCGAATTCCAGTTTTTCCTGTGCATGCAGCAAGGAAAATGACAATAGCAACATGCCCCAAACAAATAGTAAAATTCGAACTCGCATGGTAGAGGGTAGTTAGAAAACGAAAGTGAAAGGGGAAGAAAATAGCCTTTTAGGGTTTAAGTAATTGGCAGAGATTCGTTACCACATGATAGTGTGGTTTATGTGATCAAATCAATTTACCTTTGCAGCAATGGAAAATAAAACGCCTTTTATTATCATCGGAGATGGCGCGGAAGCTCGCGACGCACTCGATATTACGCTGGCCCTGGATGTGCTGGTATATGGTTTTTTTAGCCTGGAAGAAACCGAAGGATTGAAAGAAATCAATGATGTTTCAGTCATTACCCAGTTGGGAAGTGAGGATGCCAATGCGCTGCTGGCGGAGGAAGAAGTGCAGCTAACTGTGGCTGTCAGCGATTTAAGTGACAGAAAAATGGTGGCTGATATCTTGGAACAATACAACCGTAAGCCTGCCAACCTGGTTCATCCTCAAACGATTATCTCTGACCACGCTCGTCTGGGGTATGGAAATATTATCCATCCCGGAGCCATCATCAAAGCCAATGCCGATATCGGCAATTATTGCCATGTCCACTCCGGAACGATCATCGAAGCAGATGCAGAGATAGGCGAATTTGTCAACATAGGAAGCGGTGCCCGCATCGGGAAAAATGTGCAGATCGCGCATGCAGCTCATATTGGGATGGGAGCGATCTTATTTCCCGGAATCAAAGTAGGCTTAGGGGCGATTGTAGCGCCGGGGGCTGTGGTCTTCAAAGATGTAGCAGCCGGAAAGAGCGTTGCTGGCAATCCGGCTGCTGTTTCTAAATAGCTTAAATATTCGAATCAAGAGTTGAGAATTCTTATGGCGCGGATTACTCACAAGCCCTCCCACGAGCCGAAATCCACGCCAGCTTTTTCTTGAAAAGCAGGATAAAAGCTACTGGAAGTAGCTTGAAAACAAATAGCTGGAGCGGATTTCGGGCCCAAGGGCAGGCTTTGCGCGTAATCCGCTCCAGCTATTCAACTCTTGATTCGCATTAAATATCAAATTTTATTCCCTGTGCCAGTGGCAATTCGTCGGACCAGTTGATGGTATTGGTCTGGCGGCGCATATATGCGCGCCATGCATCCGAGCCGGACTCACGTCCGCCGCCGGTCTCCTTCTCGCCGCCAAAGGCGCCGCCGATCTCGGCACCTGAGGTGCCGATATTCACATTGGCAATGCCACAGTCCGAGCCCAGATGGCTCAGGAAGTATTCTGACTCCTTCATATTTTCCGTGAAAATAGCTGAAGAAAGCCCCTGAGGCACCGCATTCTGAATGCTGATCGCTTCGTCCAGGTTGCTGTAAGGAATCAGGTAGAGGATAGGCGCAAAAGTTTCTTTTTGCACAGAAGCAAAATCATTTTGTGCTTCTACGACCGCAGGCTTCACATACGTACCCGTTCCAAAACCTTCGCCTTCGAGTACATCGCCGCCGGCGAGTATGACGCCTCCTTCTTCTTTTACCTCTGCCAAAGTGGCCTGCATGGCCGCCACCGCATCCTTGTCGATCAGCGGACCGATCAGGGTATCGGCATCCATGGGATTGCCGATGCGGGAGCTGAGCGAGTTATAAGCATTGACGACGGTCTCCTTGAAGGAGTCATAGATCTCCTGGTCTATGATCACCCTGCGGGTGGATGTGCATCGCTGTCCGCAGGTGCCTACGGCACCAAAGAGGATGGCCGGAATGGCCAGCTGCAGGTTCGCGTGACGCGAAACGATGATGGCATTGTTACCACCCAACTCCAGCAGGGATTTGCCCAGGCGTTTGGACACGCTTTCGGCTACTGCCTTGCCCATACGGGTAGAACCCGTAGCCGAAATCAGCGGTACACGCTTGTCAGCGGACATTTTCTGACCGATGTCAGGACCGCCAGCGATCATGCTGAAGACGCCTTCGGGAAGCTTGTTTTCTTTCAAAACGCCAGAGATGATATTCATGCAGGCGACAGCCGTAAGCGGTGTTTTTTCGCTGGGCTTCCAGAGAGAAACATTGCCACAGACAGCGGCGATCATGGCATTCCATGCCCAAACGGCAACGGGGAAGTTGAAGGCAGAAATGATGCCTACGGTGCCCAGTGGGTGCCACTGCTCATACATGCGGTGGTGCTTGCGCTCAGACTGCATGGTCAGGCCATACAATTGGCGGGAAAGCCCCACTGCAAAATCGCAGATGTCAATCATTTCCTGCACTTCTCCCAGGCCTTCCTGGAAGATTTTGCCCATTTCCATGGTGACGAGCGCGCCCAGCTCGTCTTTGTGCTTGCGGAGGGCCTCGCCGATCTGGCGGACGATCTCGCCGCGCTGCGGCGCGGGCACTTCTCTCCAGATCTCAAAAGCTTTTTGAGAGGTCTCGATGGCCATCTCATACTGATCATGATCAGCAAACTGGATGGAACCCAGCAGGCTGCCATCGGCAGCGGAGTGGATGGGATGGTAAGGAACGCCAGAGGCGAACCAGCTTTCGGTACCTGTATGGAGAGAAGGATTTTTTTCTTTAATTCCGAGTGTGTTAAACATTTCGTTGACTGCTGTGGCTTCCATAGGGATAAAAATAGTTTGAGTTTTAGTTTGAGTTCAAGTTCGAATTTGAGTTTGGGAAAAAGGAAACGCAGGACGATGAAGCCCTGCGTCTTGTGTAAAAAGGGTTATTTTTTGCGCCTATCAATCGTCACCGCTTTCTCCTGCTGCATCATTTTTGATGATCACACCTGTGGCTTCGAAAGCTACATTGATCTCAGGCTCAGTGATTTTTTCAATTTCCTCTTTTGACTGCCCTGCGTCCTCTGCATAGTGGCGAAGCATATCTACAGTGGTGGTATCATTGAAGGCTTTGCCTTCGATCACTGCGATTTTGCCACTGGCATCTTTAGGAACAAAGAAGCCATAATCTTTGAAACGAACGCGCATGTCTGTGCCATCGGCAAGCTTCATGGTCATCCAGCACCCTTTTTTCTGGCAACAAGCCTCGATGGTGCCTTCCAGTTTGGTGTTCATCTCGCCCTGATTGGCAAGCAGTGCTTTTACCTGGGTCACCGGCTGAGCGCCCTCTTCCGAAATGCGAAAACCGTGGAAGCTACGGCTGCCATCAGCGGTTACGCTATCAGCAGGGAAAGTAGCCACTTCCGGCTCGTCCATTTCCTCTGTATTTGCTGCTACTTCTTGTCCGTTTTCATCGGCGGCCTCCTTAGCATCAGGAGAGCAGGCGTAGACAAATAAGCCTACAAAAAGAAAAAGAATGATTTTTTTCATGAGTTTATGATTTGAGCCGCAAAGATACGGCTTTGTTGCGGATCGTCAAATCTTTGTAAGCCGCATCCCGGTACCATTCCATACTTCGCCGCTTTCCCGCCCTTCCCATCCTTTTCCCCTTTTGTCTGATGCCTGACAGCCCAATTTCGAAACATAAAGCAACATTGCATTTGAGATCAGCCTTGAAGTTGGTACTTTCATACATATTGAAAACGAGAACTTATTCCTCAACCAGATATCATCCATGCATATAGTCATCATCGGTAACGGCATCGCAGGCATCACCACTGCACGCCATCTGCGGAAGCTTGATCCGGATGTTCGGATTTCTGTCATTTCTGCTGAGACGGAGCATTTTTTCTCCCGCACGGCGCTTATGTACATCTATATGGGGCACATGAAGTATGAGCATACGAAGCCTTATGAAGATCATTTTTGGGCAAAAAACCGCATTGAGCTGATCAATAAGCATGTGAGCCGCCTCGATCCCGACAGCAAAGCTGTCGTTTTCAGCGACGACAGTCGCATGCTGTATGACAAGCTGGTGCTGGCCACAGGCTCCGCTTCCAACCGTTTTGGCTGGCCGGGCCAGTACCTGGACGGGGTGCAGGGATTGTATTCCTACCAGGACCTCCTGACCCTGGAGCAATGGTCCGCCGGGCTGAAGCATGCCGTGATTGTGGGGGGGGGATTGATCGGTATAGAGCTGGTGGAGATGCTGCATTCGCGCCATATTCCTGTTACCTTTTTGGTGAGGGAAAAAAGCTTTTGGGATGGCGTCATGCCGGCGGAAGAATCCCGCATGGTCAATGAAGAAATCCGCCGAAACGGCGTCGATCTGCGGCTTTCGAGCGAATTGAAAGAGATTCTTTCAGACGAGCACGGGCGCGCCCGTGCTGTCGTTACGACCGATGGCGAAGAGATCGCCTGCCAGTTCGTCGGCCTCACGGCCGGGGTGCATCCGCGCATCGAGCTGGCCGATGGCACAGCCATCGAGACAGGACGAGGTTTCCTCGTCGATGAGTACCTCGAGACCAGCGTAAAGGACATTTACGCTGCGGGGGATTGCGCAGAGTTGCGCCAGTCGATCCCCGGCAGAAGCACGATAGAAGCTGTGTGGTACACAGGCAAGCACATGGGCCCCGTCCTGGCCCAAAGCCTGCTCGGAGAGCCCACAGCCTACCAGCAAAAAACCTGGTTCAATTCCGCCAAATTCATGGATATCGAATGGCAGACTTATGGCTTTTTCCCAAAAGACCCACAGGAGGATGAGGCGCATCTGATCTGGGTACATCCCGATGGGAAAAAATCCGTTCGGATCGTTTATGATACAAGCAGCCAGGCCGTCAAAGGCTTCAACCTGATGGGGGTTCGCTACCGGGGCGAAATCTGTCTGCACTGGATAGACAGCGCCACGCCCATCCAGACCGTGCTGGAAAACCTCAGCCTCGCCAACTTCGATCCCGAGTTTTACCGCCAGCACGAAGCGGATATCATTCAGCAATTCAATCAACAAAGTGGCTTGAATGTCAAGCTGAAAAGTAAAAGATCGCTGAGCGGAGTCTTTGCTTATTTTGGGAAGTGAGAGGGAGAGGCGAGAGCAGAGATGAGAGACGCTCGACTCTTGACAAAAAACCTCAAAACTGACATCTCATTCTTAAGCCAACATTTCCCCCTCTATTCTCTGATCTCTACTCTCTACTCTCTACTCTCTACTCTCTACTCTCTACTCTCTACTCTCTACTCTCTGATCTCTACTCTCTACTCTAACCTCTTCCCCCCATGCAAATCGAAAAAAGTCTTTCCCTCGCCAATCCCTCTCCCCGCAACCTGACGCCTGGCCACAAAATAGGCCTTAGCATCGTCGGCCTGGGGCTGGTCCTGTTGCTGATCGCCTTGTTTGGCGGGCTTCGCTCCCATGTGGGATTATTCCTTGCGCTGGCTTTGAGCAGCCTGGCCGTTGGGGGGATCACCTACGCCTGGTTTGAGTATATGAACAAGCCGGAAGGCATCAAAAACAATGGTGTCTGGCATTTTGGCGAAAGTTCCCGGGGGACCATCGGCTGGGTGTTTGGCGTGGTGATCACGCTCTTTTACATCGCGCTCTATTGGTTTCCCGAGTGGCTCGGGCAGGGAAGCGCGGGTGCCGGCAATAGCGGCATGGTGGCGCTTTTTGATCCGCTGAGCATCTTGCTCAAGGGACAGCCTGCCAGCCAGTGGTTTGTCTACGGCACTTTTTATACGCTGGCGATCCTGGTTTTGGGCGTGAAATTTATCTGGAAATACCGCCACAACAGATACCAGCAAATCCGAACCTTTTCGGTCATGTTCTTCCAGCTGGGCTTCGCCTTTCTGATACCCGAAATCCTGTCTTCCCTCAACAACACAGCTTCCTTTAGCGATATCCCCTACAATGATTTCAAAAATATGTGGCCGTTGAATTATTATTTTTTCGACGACTACAATATCAAGGCGATGCTGAGCCCGGGAAGCGGAAATCTGGGATTGTCTATGCTCATCTGGGGCCTGGCGATGGTTTTTGTGGTATCTCCTTTTCTCACTTATTTTTTCGGGAAAAGGTGGTATTGCTCCTGGGTATGTGGCTGTGGGGGCCTTGCCGAAACAGCTGGGGATCCTTTTCGTCAGCTATCCGATAAATCCCTCAAAGCCTGGAAATTTGAGCGCTGGATGATCCATGGCGTACTGCTTTTTGCAGTCCTGATGACCGTAGCAGTCATTTATAGTTTTTACCAGAAAAATGGAAATGAATCCTTCTGGATTTCTAAAGATATGTTTATCTGGGGCACAGTCACCCTTTTATTGGGGATCGCTGCTGCTGTATTTTTTATGCGTGAGCGCTTCAAGCATATCAAAAAGGATGTTCGATTTTTGATCGTTGGCCTGATCGTTACTACCGCTGGCGTGATAGCCATCAATTATCTTTCTGGCGCTAAGCATGTCATGTTTGTGGAAAGTTATCCTTTGCGCAAATGGTACGGCTTCTTCATTGGGGTGACCTTTTCAGGTGTGATCGGGGTAGGATTCTATCCTTTGTTGGGATCGCGTGTCTGGTGTCGTTTTGGCTGCCCGATGGCAGGCCTGCTTGGCTTACAGCAGCGCTTCTTCTCGCGCTTTCGCATCACCACCAATGGTGACCAATGTATTTCCTGTGGAAATTGCTCCACCTACTGTGAGATGGGCATAGATGTGCGTTCCTACGCCCAGAAAGGGCAGAATATCGTGCGCGCTTCCTGCGTCGGCTGCGGCATCTGTGCTGCGGTATGCCCGCGCGGCGTGTTGCGGCTGGAGAATGGACCGAATACCGACGAAAGTCGGATGGAGAGCATTTAGTTTGAGTTTGGGTTTGAGTTCAGGTACGAGGGCAATCAGCTATTTCGCTGTTCTGACAGCGCGAAACCCATAAGCAATACTCCTCGGGCCTCCGGCCCAGGAACCATAGGGCCGCCAGGCCACAGGGCTGTGGGGGTTAAAGGCTCCCGCAGCCTTTCCATGTTCATAATATCCGCCTCCGCGGTAGCCGTAGCCCCCCTGCTCGTTGTCCCCCCGCGGCCAATCCGGGTTTTGGGCAAAACCATATTCGGAGATATTGCCGTCGCCATGGCTGCCTTCAAAGGCTCTGCCTGTAGGGTGTCCGACGGTCACGACCCGTTCCCAGAGGCTGCCTGCCAGGTCCATGACCCAGTAATAGGATGCTGCAAAAACAAATTTGTTTGGGTCTGTCAATTCGCTTTCGTCAATGCCGGGAGCCATCACCAATTCATCCGTTTCTACGCTGACGTAGCGCAAGACGCCTGACTTGGAGCTGTTGCCCCAGGGATATTCGTGGGGGACGGGCTCGACGGGACCTCTGCAAGCTTTGGTAAATTCCCATTCCGTCATGGGCCGGAGTCCGGCCCAGTCTGAGAAGGCGCAGCCATCATCCCAGCTCACGTAGTTGAGCGGGCGCTGAGGGCTGGCGGCGACATAGCTGTCGCCTTGCAGGGAAATCGTTCCACGATTTTGGTAGTAGTGCTTGCCGCCAAAATTGGCGCGGAAAGAGGTGGCCTGATCTGGGATGGCATTCAGAAAGTCGGCATATTGCCCCTGGGTGATCTCGTATTTCATGCAGTAAAAGGCCTGAAAGCCTTTGGGAAAAGTGGCCGGAACCGGCCCCTGCTGGTCGCCACGGTAGCCATTGCTGCTGTGGTAATACAATTGCCCTTTCTTTTTTCCCACTTCTGCTTCAGCCTCAGACTGCACGCGGTACAAAGCGGCAGGATTGCCTTTGTTATCTGCCTGGTAAAAAGCGGCATAGCTCTGGGCCGTTGTGTCTTTATCCCCCAGGTAAAAAGGACCTTCGGGTATGTACACCATTTCGATCCCATAGGTCCGTACATCATACCCTCCCACCGAAAAACGCCTGTTTTGGGTGATGCTTTCATCCATTTCAAAGACAATCGTCCAGCTTACATTTCCCCTGTGGTTTTTATGTAAAGAAACAAATACCCCCAGGCTGTCAGGGCTCACTTCCAGATGGGGAAACAATCCCTGACCGCTGTGGTCAGCGACAAATGAATGGCCTTTCGGCTTAAATTTTAGGACAAGTCCTCCCCAGCCATAGCGATGAATCATGCGGGAAAACAGCCAGACGGCATCATGATTTTTATCATTTTTCCAGGCGTTATCCCACGCCATCGTGACCTTCAGGCGAAGGGGAGAAGCTGCATCGCTATCATACATAAGCTCGCTATGGGTGATGCGCACATCACTTGCCTGAAGGGAAATACACAGCAAAAAACTACATAAAAAGAGGAAAAGCTTTGTCATCAGATTTTTTTATTATGCCATAACTTACTGATCCCTTTCAGGAGAATCAAACCGGACGTTTTGTTTTTATTGCTTTTTTACCCCCATGCGATACATGATGAACTCTTTCTATTCCATTCTTCTCTCCTTGCTTTTGGCTTTTCCCCTTTGTATGGATGCTCAAAAGTGGACTTCTTCGCCCGAAGGCCAGGTCTATGATTCGGTTTTTTGCCAAAAGCATCCAGACCATAGCTATGCGCTTTTTTTGCCGCCTGATTTTGACTCGACAAAAAGCTATCCAGCCATCTTCATCTTTGAGCCAGCGGCCCGTGGGCGCTTCCCTATTGACTCTTTCAGGCAGGCTGCGGCCCGCTATGGCTACCTCCTGGCTTGCTCCAACAAGCTCAGCAATGGCCCCTGGCAAAAGTCTTTTGAAGGCTATAATGAAATCATGGAAGACTTGCATCTTCGCTTTCATCTGCTTCCTTCGCGGATCTATACCAGCGGATTTTCCGGTGGTTCGCGCGCTGCGCTGGCTGTGGCTTCTCTGAGCGATGAGATCGCTGGAGTCATCGGCTGCGGCGCAGCCCAGCCCCCTCCCGCCCAATACCAGCCAAAGGCTGGGGATCATTTTGCCTATATCGGCCTCGTAGGCGATAAAGACATGAATTACCTGGAGATGCATGATCTGGAGAAAAAACTGCTCGGCCTGGGCATGCCTGCCTGTCTGCGCATCTTTCCCGCAGGCCATCAATGGCCGCCAGCCTCTGTGATCAGCGATGCACTCGCCTGGCTTGAATTACAGGCCATGGAAAAAAGTCTGCTGGAAAATGATCCTGCTTTTGTGCAAAAGCAATTTGAAAAAATGGCCCAACAGGCTCAGAAACTGCGTTCTGCCGAAGACTGGACCGAAGCGGCCCGCTTTTACCAATACCTCAGTCAGGACTTCCCTCAACATCCGGATCTGGCTACGTACCAAAAAGAGCAGCAAACTCTTTTGGCCTCCAAAAACTATCAAAAGGCGAAAAAGCTGTGGGATAAAAACAAGGAGAAGGAAGAAGGGGAAAGGGAAATATTCCTTAAGGCATTTGACAAGATTATTTTTAGCTCCGGCAACATGCCTGATAGCATACGCAGCTGGTGGAAGCAGGAGCTCAACTCTCTCAATAGCCTGAGCAAGAGCAAAAAACAGGCAAACAGCCTGATGGCTTTCCGCTTACTCAATATGATCACAGCGACTTGCATTGAGTGGGGCCAGGGCCGCATGGCCCTGAATCAATACAGCACAGCTGCCAGCCTGTATGACATCTGGGGCCTGGCGCAGCCTGAGTCGCGCTTTCCCTTTTACTGGCAGGCGAGGGCTTATGCCCTTGATGGCAGGGCATCAGATGCCTACAAAGCCCTGGAAAAGGCAGTCAAGCTCGGCATGAGTCGCCGGGATGTTGTGGAAAAGGACCCCGCTTTCAGCGGGATGCGGGAGGAACAGCGCTTTCAGGGGCTGCTGGAGGAGATGGGTGGGGGCTAGCCCCCACTACTTCAGAATCTCTTCAATCAGCTTCTGCGCAGCTCTCCGCTGCGCCTCATTTCCGCCGGAAGGCGAGAGGTAGCTGCCATCACTGAACTGTACCGTACAAGCCAGGCGGCGCTGGCCGGTGCTGACTTGCTCACTGATATCAAAACTTAGTTTGATGGGCATTTCAGCGATTTCTTTATGCTGGAAAGGAACAAAGGTGAGAGGTTCCTGACTCAGGGTGGCGATCTTATGATCGCGGAAGTAGTCTGTGATTCGGGTGCGCACTTCGAGCGCTGAGGCTTCTGTATCCAGGCAAAAGGCGGAGACTACCTTGCTAGCCCGGAGGGCATCTCCGGTATAAAAGTCTTCGAGGCCTCCGACCCGCGCTGTGAAGCTTCCTGGCTTCTCTTTGAGTTCGCGGTTTTCTTTTTCCAGTTGGGCGATGCGGTCAGCCATGGCCTGATAGCTCCCTGATTTTTCGAGTTCCAGGAGGTATTTCTCCTTTTGCTCCAGCCGCTTCTCCCAGGCATACAATGCCTGCTCCAGTTTGGGCAGTCTGCGCTGTAGCTCCGTGATATTGGCCAGCTGCTGCTGGTAGACCCGCCTGCGGGCGCGGGCGCTCTCGGTATAGGGATCTATCAAAGCCAATTCGGCTTCGAGAGAGTCCTGCACTTCCCGCAGCTTTTGGCTGCGGACACGTTCAATCTGGTACAGATTGAGCAATGAGTCTGTCGTGAATTTAGCCTCTTTGAGGTCTACTTTATAGCGATTGCGGGCCACCACAAGGCCTTGTGCAACTGTTTTTTCATTCTCCAATGCAAACTCTGTCTCTTCGAGGGCTTTCGCCTTTTTCTGCAAATCCGTGCGGGTATCCTTCAACTCTCCCGTCACAAATTCGAGGCGTTTTTCCGCTGCGGCTGCCGTGCGGGAAGCTTCCTGAAGCTGGGCTTCCATCTGCTTGACGCGCGCGTTCAGGGCATAACTGCCTTCCTGGGCATCTTCCTCCGCTGCGCGCATGCGCGCCTGGGCCTGTGTCAGCCCTTGCTGCTGGTTGGTGAGGCGATCACTCAGCAAATTGATCCGCTCGTCTTTGCTTTCAATCCGCATCTCGAGCGTCTTGTTTTCAAATTCTTTGTCCCGGAGCTCCTGATTCAAAGAACTGAGGATCTCATGGTGTTTGCTTTCGGTCAATTGAAGCCTGAGGTTCAATTGTTTGATCTGCGCATCCAGCTCTTTTTTGGCTGATTCATGCTTTTCTTCCAAAGCAAATATCTCCTGTCTGAGCTGTTGGTTTTGGTAGGCGAAAGCATTGAGTTTTTTGCGGGAGCTGCTGAGGTTGGGGTCTACGCCGGTAGCCCGCGCTACGCGCGAGACGACTTCCAGCCTCTGGCTCACTTCTCTGTGCGCGGCTTCGCGCGCTGCCAATTCCCGCTGAAGCAATTGCAGGCGCTTAGCCTGCGACAGTACCTGCTCACTGAGCAGGGTGATGTCGCCGCGGTAGGTCTCGGCGATAGAGTCCACGCCCGAAAGGCGTGAGTTCAGGTAAAGCTGGCGGCTTTTGGGCTCTGGAAGCTGCTGTATATATTCTGCTTTTTCTGCTGAAGGGGTATCCCGCTCCTCTGCCGATGCGATGGGCTGAAAGCCGGGATCTTGCAGGAGCCGCTGCAAAGAATCAATGATTCCTTTCTGGCGTTGCATCATTTGACTTTGTGCCAAAGTCCGGTTGCGCATTAGTTGAAGCGAATCTTCAACTATATCTGTGCGACCTTTGGTCGCCATGGATTGGGTCCGCTTGCGGATGGTGCGGGCATCTTCTTTGCTGATGGCCACCATCAGGGTATCGATGAATTCCTGCTGCTCTTCGAGCAGTTGCTCGTAGCTATAGACCCCTTCTTTCAGGATGCGGATGGTATCCTGGAAAGCCAGAATTTCTGTGGTTTCTGCCTGTTGAAGCAAAGCTTCAAAATCCAGTGGCACGCCCGTCAGGCTGCGCACCAGCGCAGAGTAATCGTATAGAAGCACCCGGGCCAAAGCCGGGTTGTTTTTCATGCTTACCGACTTCTCTTCCCCATATAGGGCCACAAGCGTCAGTTCAATCTGGCCTTCGCCTTTGGGCAACCATTGGTAATGCAGGGTGACTTCCTGCGCGTCTGTCAGGGGTGAATACAGGATAGTCTCATATACCAGGTGATTGGAAAAGGCCATAGGGGCGTCTGCATAAGGCGCCATGTGCCTGCGGATTCCTTCTTCCACGCGTTCTGCGGTGAGGGTCAGCATGACCTGGTAGCCAGTTGCAGGCGGATCGTAAAATTTGATTTTCACCTCCTGGACAGGAGGATGTGTTGCATAAGCGCCAAAAGGAAGCGTGAACAACAGGATAAACAGGATTTTCAAGTGTTGTGGTGCCATGAATTTACAGGAGCTAGTGTTTTGGGCAAAAGACAGTACAAAAAAGACAAATAATCCCGTAAATGAGAACAGTATCTCTACAAATTCTTACTTAGTCAAATCTGCATAATGCCGAGCCAAATCACGGGTATCCCAACTCTTGCAATCTTCGCGCCGAAATCCCATAAGTACTGCTATCTCGTATAATTCGGCTTCCGAAGGAGATTCTATTTCAATAAATGGCGGTATATGCGCCATCTCATCCTGGTAATCGTCTATGACGATTTTGCTGTTTTTTAAGACATATTCTTCCCGAAACTTGCGGTTGCCAGCGACGGGTCGCACATCCAGATGCGCCAATATCTGCTGTATTTCATCAAAATTGGAAATAGCGCTTTCATGCTCTTCCATGATTTTGGTGCCTTCCTTACTCACTCTTTTTTTATAGGCCAAAACCATTTCTTCTCCTTCTTTGCGCAGGCGCAGGACATCGCCTTTGGCCTTGATCCGGCCATCCGGATAGTCGAAGAAGAGGGCGTGAAGCTCGCCGGAGAAGTGGGGCTTTGCCCCGAGGGAGCTGAGCTTTTGGCGGATGGATTCGGGCTGGATGTCGAGGATTTTGACTTCTATTTCTTGCATGTTGTGTTGTAAAAGAGTGGACGCAGATTTACACTGATTTTTATGATTTTTTATGCTTAGGTTTTTACATAATCTATCATAATAATCTGCGTAGATCAGCGTCAAAATTCTTCATTTAAATAATAAGAACCTCTTTCTTGCCCAGAAATTTAGGTTTTGTCCTCAAAATATAGACATCCAGCACCGCCTTGACCCGCGCAAAATATTCGCGCACATAAATCTTCAAGCCATACTTCCGGGAGACACTTTTGGCATTATAGGCATGAGCCTCTATGCCTTTGGCACGGGCGATGAAGAGCGCCCGCGAATGGCTTTTTTCATAGAGTTGATGTTGAAATAGATGGCGACTAGCATGGCAGGGATGTGGGTACTACGAAATAAATTTGTGGAAAGTGAGGAGAAATCTACTCTTATTGGCAAATTATATTTATTCTCATCCTAAATCCACTTTAACATGAAAATCCGTCTCATCCGCTTCATAGGGGCCATAGCCTTAGGTTTGCTGATCACAAGCATGGTCGTCAGTTGTTCCAAAACCCAGAGCTTGAGTAAAAAGCACGATTCGCAGGAAAGTATTTCCAATTTGCCTGCCCCGCCTCCTGTGAGGCAAACGACCCCACCTCCACCTCCCAACCCTTCTTCGGTGACCACAACTTCTGCTCCTCAGGGAAATGCAAATGGGGTGAATAGATATACTCCCAAACCTGCTGTGGTAGGAAAGGAAGTGGTCGAAGATGATGCGGGAGGCTATGATGATTATTATGCTGCCGATCCTCCCCAAAATGCTACAGAAGCCCAGCGTAAGGAGGAAGAAAAGCGCAACCTGGATCAGGAAGTGAAGGATTTGCAGCAGCGGATGCGGGAGGTGGAAGATATGGAAAGAAGAGACGAAGCTGATAGAAGAAGGATGCAACAGGACCTGGCAAGGATAGAGGAACGGGCAGTTTTGAAACAAGAAGAAATTCAGCAGGCGCGGGAGAGAGAGGAATTGGAAAAAGTCAAATCGGAAAAATCTGAAGCAGCATACAAAAAGCGAGAACAGGAAATCATCCAAAATCAGAAAAAGCGAAAAGACGAAATTGAAACGCAGATTGAAGCCGTTAAAATGCAGGCAGGCATGGCTTCTTCAGGAACCCCGGCAGAACAAACTGCTGAGACAGAGAAGCTAAAAAAAGAGCTGGAAGAAATAAAAAAACAGGAAGCCCTCGTCACCCAATCCACTGAGCCCGTGGGGCGCGAAGACTACGCCCACATCGATGAAAACGATTTCACCTCGCCCCTTTCCGAGCCCCTATCGACCTTTTCGATAGATGTAGACAAAGCCGCCTACGCCAATACCCGGCGCTACCTCAACAGCGGCAGCCTGCCGCCAGCTGGCGCGGTGCGTATAGAGGAACTGATCAATTATTTCCACTACGACTACCGTCAGCCCTTCTCCTCACAGCCTTTTGCCTTCAATACGGAAGCCTCCTCCTGTCCCTGGAACAGCGAGCACCAGCTCGTACATATCGGCCTGAAAGGCCGCGTGATCGACCGCAGCGAGATGCCTGCGAGCAACCTCGTCTTCCTGATCGATGTATCCGGTTCGATGAACAATGCCAACAAATTGCCGCTGCTCAAGCAGGCTTTCAGCATGCTGATCGAAAATCTGACTGCTGAAGATCGCGTAGCGATCGTCGTATATGCCGGCGCAGCCGGCGTGGTGCTGCCTTCCACCTCAGCCAGTGAAAAAGGAAAAATCCTTCAGGCACTCAACAACCTCAGCGCTGGCGGCTCAACCGCTGGAGGCGCAGGCATACAGCTGGCCTACCAGATTGCCCGCAATCACTTTAAAGACAAAGGCAACAACCGCGTCATCCTCGCCACAGATGGCGACTTCAACGTAGGCCCCAGCAGCGAGAGCGCTTTGATTGAAATGATCGAAAGCAAAAGAAAAGAAGGCGTCTTCCTGTCTGTTTTGGGCTTTGGTACGGGCAACTACCAGGACCGCCGCATGGAGCAGCTCGCAGACCACGGCAATGGCAACTACGCCTATATCGACAACCTGCAGGAAGCACAAAAAGTGCTGGTACAGGAGATGGGCGGCACTTTGCACGCCATCGCCAAGGATGTGAAAATTCAGATAGAATTTAACCCGACTTATGTCAAAGCATATCGCCTGATCGGCTACGAAAACCGCAGCATGGCGGCTCAGGACTTCAACGACGACACCAAAGACGCCGGCGAACTCGGCGCAGGACATACCGTCACTGCGCTCTACGAGATCGTGCCACACAGCGCCCATACGCCCGTGGCGGGCATAGATCAGCTGCGATACCAGCAGATCACCCCCTCCAATATCTCCACAGGAGCAGAGCTGATGACCATCAAATTTCGCTACAAAGAGCCGGATGGCAATGAAAGCAAATTGCTCACAGAAGTCGTCAAGATGAACGAGAAGACCCTTTCGGAGACCAGCGACAACTACCGCTTCGCAGCCTCCGTCGCAGCCTTTGGCATGCTGCTGCGTGGCTCACGCTACAGCGGCGACGCCGACTATGACATGGTCTACGATATGGCAAGCCACGCCCGCGGCAACGACCCCAACGGCTACCGCCGGGAATTTCTCCAATTGGTGCAACGCGCCAAGGCGATCGACAACCGCGGAGCGATTACGGGGAATTGATGCGGCTTTGCCGCATGGATTTGTAGGGACGGATTATAATCCGTCCCTACCAGGCCCGGCGGTCATACCGCCGAAAAACCCCACAGGTCCGTTCTTTCCCTTTCATCAGGCCGGTCTGAAAAAAACAGACCGGTTTTCCTTTTCCCATCTGCAAATCTGCTCATCTGCAAATCCTCCTATTCCTTCATCAACTTCTTCGAATAGCTTTTCCCCTCCTTCATCAATCTCAGGAAATAAACGCCCGCAGGCATGTGAGCAATATTCAACTGGGTTTTGGGCTGGTGAATCCTGCCTTTTTCCACCACTTTTCCCAAAGCATCCACGATCTCATAAGTTGCCTTTGTGCCGACGGGCACTTCGAGCAGGAAAATCCCGCTGCTGGGATTGGGGTAGATGCTGATTTGCTGCGCAAATACATCCTTCTCTATGGCCACGTTGGGGCCTTTTTTGATGATGATGGAGTAGTCTTCGACTTCTCCTGTATTTTCCCCGCAGGGGGTGGGTTGCTGGTTCCAGTACTGGCTGCGCACGCGCATGCGCACGGTGTCTATGACAGCATCGACTGGCACGGTAAAATCACCAAAAGATTGATGATTCGCATCAATCAGCCCCATTTCGATAAACTCAGATGCCTCGAAAGTGGCATTTTGGTTAAAATCAATCCAGGCACCCGTGGTATCCGGCTCCCAATGAAAATTCATCCCAATCTGCAAAGTATAGGTCGAATCGGTATAGACCGTCGCATATTGATTTGTGAAATTGGCATAATATTCCTGTCCGCTGCTGTGGGCGAGTTCTTTTAATTTGACAAAATCTATGAAGTCCGCAGTGGTATTTTGAGACCCTATGGCCGCGCAATAATCAAATTCCCTGACGGTATACATGAATTTATGCGTCTCTGTCGTATCCTGTCGGCTGCCTACGGCATATACCTTAAAATAGACTTTGCTCCCTTCCGCAAAACCGGGGATAGGCGTATCTGACACCCAGCTGCTATCCACCGTATTGGACATACTCAGAGTCTGGTCGAAAATGGGCGTACCGACAGAATATTTTACAAATACACTCGTCAGGCTCGCATCATAAGCGATCGTGGCAGTCACATCCTGCTCGATGCCTGCTTTGGGGCTTTCCTCGGTGGGAGCATCGCTGATCTCCGTGAATAAAATGCGGGGATAGTCATTTCTGTTGGCGAGGGTGTACTCCCAGAGGCCGCGGCCCCAGGTCGCAGCGCGCAGGATGTTGGCGCCCATCTGGATTTCGAGGTCCTGGATGGCGGTATTGGCGAGGCCGAGGCTATACAGGGTCCAGTTTGCAGCGTTCATCGCTTTGTAATAAATGCCGATTTCGGAACCCACATAGATATTTGCCTGGGGAGAATGGTCGATGACAACGGCCCGCAGCGGCAGGCTTCCCAGGTTGCTGGTGATATTGGTCCAACTGGCACCCAGGTCGTGGCTGATGAAGATTTTTTCCCCATCATTTTGATGGCGGTCATAGGTGACAGCGATGGTGCTGTCGCGATGGGGAGCAAAGGCGATCGCCTTGATGCTATGGCCTGGCAGGCCATTGGCGATGGAGCGGAAGTTTACTCCGCCATCTTCGGAGAGGCGTATATCGCCATTTCTGGCGACAATCATCAGCTGAGAGTTGTTGTAGGCGATGGCGGCTTCGCGTACATCCGCTCCCAGAGGGGCACTCAAAAACTGCCAGCCAATCCCAAACTCCTCCGAGACATGGATGCTGTCTTTGAAAGAAAATACGCGCATCTGATCGTTGGGGTCCAACAGGATCGGGGCTTCCCAGTCACCTCCGTCTCCGGGCGTACTGACACCGTCACGGGTCTGGCCGCCATCCACGGTACGCTGCCGTGTACCATACTGCCAGCTGCCCATCATCCAGTCATCATTCAGCGGATGAATAACGGCATGCATGCCATCGCCTCCATTCCACTCGATCCAGCCGTTTTCGTCTGTGAGACTGGTGCCATTGTCCTGTGAGCCGCACATATTTACTTTCCAGTTGGATTGGCTCAGCGCAACGCTATAATTTTCCCGTATGCCGGTTCCGTCATTGAGGATAAACCAGCTATTTCCATTCGAAGGGCTTTTGGCGAAATAGCCATCTGTTCCCAGGTAAAAAACGCCATTGACACACTCGGCTGTGCGCAGATCGGCATGCACATAGGCATTAGGCCCATTGTTGTTTTTTACCCAATGACAGACTTCATTGAAACTTTTCCCCCCATTGAGGCTCGCTTCTATGTTCACATAGCCATACACCATGAAAGAGGTGTCCATGTCTGACACCGCAAAACCATCACAGCTTTCATTCGGATTGGAGAGAAAGCGCCAGCTACCACTCAAAATATCGTTGAGCCATACGCCATTATCTGAAGCGAAATAAACGCAGGATTCGCAATCCGGACTGACAGCCAAAATGCCTTCGCTCCCGCCATTTCCCGAGATATTGGCCATCGGGCCATAGCTCACGCCCTGGTTGTAAGAGATTAAAAAACGATCCCGGTTGCTGCTGCTGAAGTCATATAGGTAAACAATGTTGTTGTTCGTGGGGTGAAATTCGATATCGCGGATGCTGCTGCCAGCATACAGCCTTGTCCAGTTCTGGAGGTTGTCGGTAGAGCGGTAAATTCCCGTTTCTGTACATACAAAAATCAGATTCGGTACGCGGGGATGGTAGACCACCTTGTTGATGCGGTCATTGGTCCCCAGGCCGCCCCAGCCCAGGTTGGTGGGCACAAATGCTGTAGGAATCCAGCTGAAACCGCCGTTTGTGGAACGGTAAATCCCGTGAGACGCATTGTTGCGGGCATTTTGCAGGTTGATGAGGACAGAGTCCGAGTTGGTAGGCGAAGCCGTGATGGTATTGACGCCGGAGGCGATGAGGAAATCGGTCGTATTCTGCCAGGTCTGGCCTTCATTGGTAGTGCGCCAGAAACCGCCACTGCGGGAGCCCAGGTAGATTTTTTGTGGATTCGCAGGGTCCACATAAAAGGCCTCGACACGGCCAATGCCAGGGCTATAGTGCTGCGTCACATTGTTCGCATCAAAAGGACCGAGGTCCTCCCAGCGGCTGAAAGTGCGGCGCTCCGCAGGCTGCGGATTGTTATCCAGAAAAGCCTGATAGGCTTTCTCCACAAAGAAAGGATCCACATTCGAGCGATCGCCCGAAGGGTAATATTTCGATTCGTTTTCGTTTTTCCAACGCTCAAAGCCTTTGAAGCCAGAGCCTTCGCCTGTGCCATTAGCCTCAAAATGCGCTTCGGCAGCTCGTACCACATCATAGAAATTGACGCTCATGTCGTGCATCATTTCTTTGTAGGTGCTTTGGGCGGAAAGGGAAAAGACAAGGGTCAGGGGAAGGAGAAAGAGGAGAAATTTTCGCATGGAGTTGTTGTTGGGTTAATTGGCAAATATAAGGAAAGTGCATGATCCTTCCATTTGTTTTGTCTTTGATATGAAATGCACCCATGTGTAACCTTTTCGGAAAAATTCATTACATACCACAAAGAAATCCTAAATAGCCCAATCATGCGAATCCTCCTCTTTTTCCTTTTGCTCTCCTCTCTCGTCCAGGCCCAACCCATCAATTGGAGCGAGCTGGATCAGCAGATATTTGAAAAATATGTCCTCCTTCAGGTCAATCAGCTGCGCGATAGCCTCGGCCTCCAGCTGCTGACGACCGATCCTATCCTGGGCGATGCCGCCCTGGACCAGGCGCACTACCAGCTCATGAGCAACAAAGTCACCCACGATCAGGTGACCCTGAACAAGGAAAGCCCTTCACGAAGGCTCGCCTATTATGGCGGCACGCATAGCCTGGTGGGCGAAAACTGTGCAATGGTGGACGCACGCCGTTACGGCAAGTCCTACCAGCGCCTCGCGCGCGCTTTTTTCATTGCCTGGTACCATTCCCCCGGCCACTACGCCAATATGGTGCATCCCACTTACCGCACCATCGGCATCCGCTTCGCGGTTAACAGGCAAAACGCCCGCGTCTTTGCGACGCAGGTATTTGGCGGCAAGCCCTATGTCCCGCCCACGGGCGGGCAGACCCCCAGGGACGCCTTTGGCGTCCTGGATCCCAACGACAAAGTCTGTCAAAGACTTTCGCCCTACCGCCGCACGGCGGAAGAATTGGGGAGCTACCTGGAAATAAAAAACGACTCCGTTTTCATCTTTTTCCATGATAAGGCCTACCTGCAACGCATGTTGAAACATCCCAATGATGGCCTGGCGCTCGACTTTGTCGAGCCCCGACAGTTGCCCTGCGACGAGCCCAATCTCTTTCACGGCTCGGAGGTATTTGACGGCCTCATGCGCCCGCCAGTCTATCGCTATGAGTTGTTTCAAAACAACCAGACCGATCAGAAAAATCGGCTTGTCAGCTTCCTGGGGACCGTCCCGCCCCATATCCAGTCAGGCACGCAGATCAACCTGATCACCCTGCAAAACAACCACCGCTGCCGCTACAGCTATTCCATTTATATTCCTCATCGAGATATTGACGCCTTTGAGCTGGAACCGATTTTTATGCTGACAGAAGGGAAAATTCTGGCGGATTCTATCCGGGCGAAGGCGAAGCATCAGGTTCGTTTTGAAAAAAATGTAAGCACCTACGAGCAGGATGAATTTCAGGATTTGCTGAAGGAAATGGGCAACCTGCTTCCTTTTATCAAAAGCGTTAGAATCGAAGCTTTTAGCTCCGTGGAGGGCGATTCGGCCATCAACCAACGCTTGCAGGAAGAGCGGGCGACGCAGGTGAAAGCTTACTTTGTGCAGCTAGGCATCGCCGATAGCCTCATCAGCTATGAAACCGCTGAAAGCTGGGCCTTTTTTTATGAACAGATAGACAGCACCGAGCATGAATACCTGACAGATTTGGCGCAAAGTGAAGTCAAAGTGTTGCTTCAAAATCCGCGTTTTGAGGCGGAAGTGGACTATTACCTCTCCCGCCAGCGGCGGGCCATCGTTTCCATAGAGATCGAAGGTGTTTATGATGAAAAAACGCCTGCACGCTACCTGGGCTCTGCTTTGTCCCAACTCAGCGAACATCAAAACGCAGAGCAAAGCTGGATTGTGCAAAGCAAAATTATCCGGGCCATGATGAAGGGAAAGGAAATTTCCCCTTTGAGTTTGCTCGGCAAAAACCTGCCCGACAGCCTGCCTTTTTTACCTTTGTTCAACAACCAAATGGCCATCATGCTGGAGGCCTACGGCGACATCATACCCTGGACTTTGGGAAAAAGCCGTCTGAATTGGGACAGTACCCTGACGCATTGGCTGCATGACAGCCTGACGCCCTTGCCCATGCGCTACCACCTGCTGCGGCAGCAGGTGAAAAAATTGAGCGACTTCGCCAATAGCTGGGGCTTTGAGGCGCATCGGCCCAGCCTGACGGCCAAAGAGATAGAAAAAGAAATATCCTTGCTGTATGACAGCCTGCAATGGCGTGAGATGGGGATTCCTGAGTATGAAAATTTGCTCAACCGCTTAATGCTCAATTACCATCTGGCAGCGGTGGATTACCATTATTTTCAGAATGAGTATGGCGAAAAAAGGCGTTCTCTGCAAGCAGTGCGCGATTACTTCCTCCAATCGGAAGTAGACGAAGCCGAAGCTCACCGCCTCGCGCTCTACTTCAACCAACACCAATATTATGAATGGGCCGTCGAAATACTGGAACCCTGGGTGCAGCGGGAAGAGGTGCGAACGCAGGTTTTGTTTGATTTTGTGCAGACCTTGATGCTTATCACGGATGATCCCTCGCTAGGGTCAGGTCATGACCTGACCCTACATCTGACGCGATTAATCGAGCGCGACCAGGCGCTTTTTTGCAGCTGGGTAAACACATATTTTCAATTGAAAAGGGAGCCTTCCCTCAAACAACTGTATTGTGAAACGTGCGAATAAATCACGGATTCCGAATCAGGATATCATAAGGCCTTTTTTCATCTCCTTTTTTATCAGGATTTTCGGAGGTAACTATTTTCAATTGGAATCCTTTGTTGCCTTTCAAAGGGTAAAAAAGGCCATGCCGACAGGAGTAACTTACCGGCTCATTTCTCATCTTACTTTTGATGCGTTGGCTGACAATCTCCTCAATGAAATAATAGGCTGCCATTTCATACAGGAGCATTCTTGAATAGGTTTCCTGCCAGGGTGTCAAATCTGGAAATGTGCTTACTCTTGTTGCTGAAAATAAAAACAAAAGCGGGGAAATATTTCGGCTTGGTCTCTTCATATCATACTACTAGACAAAATTGTCATAGCTCCTTTTTTGACAGGATTTCAGGATTTTCAGGATTAACAGGATGCCATTTGTTTTTCTTGTAAATCCTGAAAATCATGTTTAGGAATAGCGATAAAATAAACCATCAGTTTGTTTCAAGTAGTTTGTCATTTCGACGAGGCTTTGCGAGGAGAAATCTCCTGAACTCATTTATAAAAAGCCTGATTATCAATAACTCAGGAGATTTCTCCTCGAAGACTCCCTTCGACAAGCTCAGGGCAAGCTGTCGAAATGACACCTCCTGGCGAAAAATGAAACTGATGGTTTATTTCGTCATCGTTCCTTATCCTGTCTAAATCTTCTCTTCAGCCTGGCTAAATAGGCAAAATGTCTATAGTAGGATGTCTTCATATTTTTCATTTTTTCTACCGCCAGAGCAAACTGCTATCTCCATAGCTCAAAAAACGATAATCGTTTTCCAAAGCGGCCTCATAGACTTTCCGCCAATCCTCGCCTATAAAGGCGGCGACCAGCAAAATCAGGGTCGTTTCGGGCAGGTGAAAATTGGTGATGAGGCCTTTGACGACTTTGAAATCGTAGCCTGGATAGATATAGATTTCGGTTTCGCCGACCAGGTGGTCACGTTTTTCGCTGGTCAAATAGCTTTTGACCGCCTGCAGAGCCACCACTGCCTCGGGCAGTTCCTGCCCGGCGAAGCGATAAGCATAATGCTGATCGAGGCGAAAGGGCTGCCCCGACCTTGTCGGGTGCTGATTATTCAGAATCTGAACGCCAAACCAATACAGGCTCTCCAGCACCCGCATGGAGGTCGTGCCTACGGCGATGATATCTGGCCATTTTGCCAGCAGTTTGTCGATGTTTTTCTCGGTGATGATCAGCTGCTCGGCGTGCATGGGATGCTCCGTGGCGACTTCATGCTTGACCGGCTGGAAGGTGCCGGCGCTTACATGCAGCGTGACAAAATCCTTGTCTACGCCGCGTGTTTCCAGCTCTTTGAGGACGGAGTCGGTGAAGTGAAGGCCCGCCGTAGGCGCGGCTACAGCGCCCTGTTGCAGGGCGTAGACGGTCTGGTACTGCTCGCGGTCGCGCTGGCTCGCTTCGCGATTGAGGTAGGGGGGCAGCGGCAGCTTGCCGATGGCGTTGACGAGCTCAGCGAAGCTGACTTCGGGCTGGTCCCAGCTGAGCTCTACCCACTGCTGTTCGCGCTCTATCAGGCGCGCCAGCAGCTGTACATGCTTGTCTTCCAGTTGCAGCGAAAGGCTGAGGACTTCTTCCTCTTTCCACTTTTTCTTGTTGCCGATCATGCAGACCCAGCTGCAATGGCCTTTGGCCAGCATGGCCTTGTTGACTTCTTTGGGAGCGATAGGCTTCAGCAGCAGGATCTCGATGCGCGCGCCTGTGGCGCGGTGGAAGATCAGCCGCGCCGGGATGACCTTGGTGTCATTGAGCACCAGCAGGCTGCCCTCGGGCAGCTCCTGGCTGATGTCGAAAAACTTTCGATGGCTGATCGTGCCTGCACGATAGACGAGCAGCCTGGACTGGTCGCGCCGACTCAGCGGATGCGAGGCGATGCGCTCCGGCGGCAGCTCGTAGTGAAAGGTGGATAGGAGGATGTCGGAAGAATTTGCCATGGGAATTATGAACAAAGATAAGTTAATTGGGACAAATATTGATTCCCTGATCTAACATCCCAAAGCAAAAAAATGCATCCCTTACTCGAAAAAATCAAAAAAGTAGAAGCCCTGCTCAAAGGCGCAACCACCGAAGGTGAAAGACAGGCCGCCCAATTCGCCAAAGACAAGCTTCAAAAAAGGATTCAGGAGATAAAAATCCCTGTTGAATTTAAATTGTATACTTCCGATACCTGGCACAAAAAACTGCTGGTAGCCATTTGCCGCAAACACGGCGTGACGCCTTACCGCTACTATCGGCAAAAGTACACCACCGTCATGGTGACCACCGATGAGCATACCATGAACCAGATTATCTGGAAAGAGTACCTCGCCATTGCTGAGGTGCTCGAAGAGCTCGTCGGAGACATTACCCATGATCTGATCAAGCAGATCCATGAAGATGAGAGTGAGGAGGCGCTTCGCGGCGAGTTGAAATAAAATTCCCTACTTTTATCCCAAATTATTCCCCAAAATCCATTTTTCAATGAAAAAGCTGATCTTCATATCCCTCTCTTTGTTTCTTTTTCAATCCGCTTTCAGCCAGACCCAGGTGCTGAATTATGCAGAATGGCTGGATGCCGAAAACTACATGATCGCCAAACAGGGAGAGGATAAAGCCATGTCTTTCTTTCGGGTAAATGCCAAAACGGGCAAGGAAAAAGTGCATGAACGGGAAAAACCGGTCACTTTTACCAGCCAGATGCCCAAGGGCTATGTGGCCAATGGCAGCAATTCGAATATCTCCGAAGACGGTGACCGCATCGTTTTTACCCATGAAGACGATCTCTATACTTTTGCCAAAAGCAGCAAAGTCCTCCGTCGCCTCACGGCTTCGCCTGGCGAAGAAAAAAACGCGCTGTTTTCCCCCGACGGCAACAAAGTTGCCTTCACCCGTCACCACAACCTTTTTGTGGTGGATGTGAATAGCGGCCTCGAAATGCAGCTCACCACCGATGGTTCGGAGACTGTCTACAACGGCTGGGCCAGTTGGGTGTATTTTGAAGAAATCCTGGGCCGTGGCTCGCGCTACCGCGCCTTTTACTGGTCGCCCGACAGCAAAAATATCGCCTTTCTGCGCTTCGATGACGCCCCTGTTCCTACTTTTCCCATCTACCATCACGAAGGGGAAGACATGACACATGGCTACCTCGAAATCACCTCTTATCCCAAATCCGGCGATCCTAACCCGCTTGTAAGCCTGGGTATCGCCGGGGTAGAGGAGGGAAAAGTCAAGTGGGTGGATAAAAACAAAGAACTGGAATACCTCGCCTGGGTGATCTGGACGCCGGATGCTTCGGGCCTGACTTTTCAGCAAATGGACCGCGACCAAAGCGTGATCAATATGTACCGCTATGATATGGAGACAGCTGCGGTGAAGCAGATTTATACAGAAAGCCAAAAGACCTGGGTGGAGTGGTTTGAGAAAATATATTTCCTCAAAAATCAAGACGGCTTCCTCATCCGCTCCAATCGCGATGGCTGGTACAATCTGTACCACTATGACTTCAACGGCAAGCTTGTCAGACAAATCACGAAAAATGATTTTCGCCTGACAGCAGTGGAGGAAATAGATGAAGAAAAGGGGAAAATATTTTTCCATGCGACAGGTCCCAATCCCGTTGAATCACATTTTTATGTGGTGGATATGGATGGCAATAACCAAAAGCAATTGACCCAAAAGGCAGGCTCACACAGTGTGAAGCTCTCGGCCAGGAATGACTATTTTGTGGATAATTATTCCAGTTTTGATAATCCCGGAGTGGCCAGCCTTTTCACTACATCGGGCGCTCTGGTGCGCGAAATCGGCAAAAATACAGCCGACCGAAATGTAGAGGCGGGTGTGAAAGTGGAGTTTTTCACCATCCCGACAGCTGATGGCTTTGACTTGCCGGCCATGTGGGCTTTGCCAGCGGATTTTGATCCCAGCAAAAAATACCCTGTACGCTTCGAGATATATGGTGGCCCCGATGCCGGGACCGTCTACAATCGCTACCGCGATTATTCTGATACAAAAGGCATGATCTCCTTCACCGTAGATCACCGCGCCTCCGGCAAATTTGGCAAAAAAGGCATGGACTATATGCACCGCAGCCTCGGCAAGTGGGAGATGAACGACTACATAGAAGCCGTCAAATGGCTGCGCCAAAAGGCTTTTGTAGACGAGACCCGCATGGGCATCACCGGCGGCAGCTACGGCGGCTATATGACAGCGATGGCGCTGACCTATGCCAGCGACTACTTCACGCATGGCGTCGCCCGTTCCGCCGTCACAGACTGGCGTCTCTATGACAATGTCTATACCGAGCGCTATATGGACACTCCCGCCGACAATCCCGAAGGCTATGACTTCGGCTCTGTCATGACCCACGCAGGCAAGCTGAAAGGTAAATTGCTCATCATCCACGGCACCATTGACGACAATGTGCACATGCAAAATTCCATTCAGCTGATCAGCAAGCTACAGGATCTCGGAAAGGATTTTGAGATGATGGTCTATCCGGGTGGCCGCCACGGCTGGGGGGGGGCGAAGGCGCAGCATTCGCGGAAATTGGGAAATGACTTCTGGAACAGGGAGTTCGGCTTATAAGCCGTCAAGCTTGCTCGTACAGCATAGACAAATATAGTCTGAACTGTTCGCGTTCGTTTTCTGACAATACAAGCAGGTATTGAAGAAGTGCATGATTGATGTTTGAGTATTTTTTATGAAAAAATATGACATAAGTAATTGATAATCAGTTGATGTTACCCTCGATAAGGGAAAGGGTTAAATATTAATCCTTAAAAAAGTGGTTTTTTGCCTGGCCCCAAGGCCTTATCATTGTATCATCAAAAAAAAATCAATTACCATGAAAAAAATACTCTTTCTCCTTCTGATCCTTTGTTCTGGGTTTTTGTTTGCCCAAACCAGTATCACCACAGACATTACCTCCAGCACAAGCTGGACCCTTGCAGGCAGTCCCTATACGATTAACAATTCTATCAATATAGATTCTGCGGCTACGCTTACCATCGACCCGGGCGTAGAAGTTCGTTTTGCAGCCAACAGAAGCATGATGGTTCATGGTCGCCTGCTCGCTCTGGGAACGGCTGCCAATAAGATTATTATTGTAGGAACGGCTCCACCGACCAACCGCAACAACAGAATCAATTTTGACGGTGAGATTCAGTTGGCTCATATAGATGTTTCCAATATGAATTATGCATTCAATCTGTCCTATTCCATTATTCCTTCTGCACCTCGTATCCCAAATGGCCCTATTTTTTCTGTTACTCACACATATTTCCACCAAAATAACTTTGGCCTTTCTTTATATCCTTCTACTTCTGTGACTATGCAGATAGACAGCTCTTTGTTTGAAAACAATGCTTATGGCGGTATGAGAGGAAGCCATTGTAATATCTCGGATTGCGTATTTCGGGGCAATTCTGCGGGTATAGTGGATATGTGGGTATCAACTATCAATCGCTGCGAATTTGACCAAAATGTTTCCGGTATTAGCTGTACGCCTCCTATCCAGGTCACCGATTGTAATATTCATCACAATGAATATGGAATCAGTTTGTCGCTGAGTACAAGCGGAGCAAATGGTGTTTTGAGCAACCTGACCGGCAATCAGTTGAGTGAAAATACTTTTGGAATACTTACTTATCGCGATACCGGATCCTATAACGTCCAGCTTGTCAATGTCTCAGGGAATCAAATTTGCAGCGACTCGCTCAATATCTGGTCGCAGGGCTCCGCAATGCCTGTGAGTACCCCTATACTGGATATTTCGAATAACTGCTGGTGCCAATGGGATTCTACGAGTGTGGATTCCCTGATCCAAAATACAACGGGCTCTCCTATTGTCTTTATGCCACTTGACTCCACCTGTCTGCCCAGCCTGGTCTTCCCTGGCGACGCCAACCACGACCAAATCGCCAACAACTTTGACCTGCTGCCCATAGGCATGTATT
>JAUIGE010000030.1 GCA_030430205.1 Bacteroidia bacterium
CAGGGCAGGCTCCTTCGACAAGCTCAGGGCAGGCTCCTTCGACAAGCTCAGGGCAGGCTGTCGAAATGACACCTCCTTGCGAAAAATGAAACTGATAGTTTATTTCGTCAGCGTTCCTAAGACTTGAAAATAGGAAAAACTCATGAGTTTCTTATTCCTATCGAAGCGTTTAACCAGCTGTTGATTTGAAAAACAATCCCCCCCCCCACTCCTCCGAAAAAAAATTGTAATTTCACCTCGCATCTAACTATTCCCCGGCACCTCATGAAAAATCCCCCCCTAAAAGCACCTGCCTCTTGACTCCATGAAAAAAACACTTTTTCTTTTTATCACACTCCTTCTCCCTTGCTATCATATCATTGGTCAAAGCAGCATCATTGATAGTTTACTAGCGATTACAAGCGCTAATGACACGAAGCAAAGCCTTATAGCCTATTTTCATTTGGCGATGACCCTGGAACGAAATGATCCAAATAAAGCGATTGCTTATGTTGATCAAGGCTTATCGCTGCTTGAAAAAGGAGAATTCGAAACGGAAAAAACCAGGCTCTTATACCTCAAGGGGAATGTGCTAAATAGTATCAGCAAATTTGAGGCTGCAGATTCTTGTTATCAGGCTGTGTTTGAACTTGCAACTGCCAACAAGGACAACCGTGCCCTGGCCCGATATTATTTGAACCGAGGCATCCTTTTTAAACGCCAGGGAAAGATGGAGGAAGCGATTGATTTCTATAATAAAGCCATTCCCTATTATCAAGCAGATGATGATATACGGGGAATGGGAAGGGTAGCGCTCAGCTTAGGCAATATCTATGCGACTACAGGAAACTATCCAACTTCCTTTGAGCAACTTAACTTAGGGCTCGAATGGTCTACCCAAGCAAAAGACACCGCAAATATAGCCAGCCTCCTCAATTCATTAGGTGCCAATCATTTAGACAAATCTGAGTTCTATGAAGCATTAGGCTATCTCATCAAAGGTGCCCAGCTCAAAGAAAAGATAGGTAATAGGCGCGGGGCAGGCTCAGCTTACGCAAATATTGGAATCATTCAAGAGCAGCAAAAACTTTTTGGAGAAGCCTTAACCTCTTTTCAAAAAGCGCTTCTGATTTTTGAAGAAACTCAAAACCATGCTGGATTGCTGGCTGTTTTGATCAATTTGAGCAATCTACTTTCTAAACAACATGATCTTGATCTTGCCGAGCAGTATGCCGACCGGGCTTATACCTTAGCCCATCAACTTGGACAAAAAGCGAAAGAAGCCATTGCGTTAGGAAAATTGGGGGTCATCCATGTGGAGCAGGGAAAAATCGCAACAGGTCAAAAAGAATTGGAACAGAGTTTACGATTACTCAAAGAAACAAATGGGAAAGAATACCAGGTTACTTTTTTATGTGCGTTAGCTGATATTTATGCAACAAAGGGTCAAGCCCCAAAAGCACTTTTAATGGTTCAGGAAGCAGAGCAAATAGCTCAAGAATTGGAGACGGTGCAAGCTGCCATGACCATTCATGAACACATGGCCATCATCCATAAAAAGCTGGGAAATCATCCATTGGCATTTTCGCATCTGGAAGAATGGGCGAGGTTGAAAGACAGCGTGCTGACGGTAGAAAGTAGCCGCCAATTAACGCAAATGCATACCCTGTATGAAACAGAGAAAAAAGAGCAAAAAATTGAATTATTAGAAAAGGATCAATTGATCCAGCAAGAGCAATTGAAAGCGACTAAATACAGAAGGAATTTATTCGGAATAAGCTTGATTTTGTTATCGCTGATCGCTGCCCTGATTGTTTATGCCCAGCGCATGAAGATTCAAAAAAACCGTCAACTCCGAGAGCAAGATCGACAATTGCATGCCCATCAAGAGGAATTGATACAAAAAGATCTTATCGCTTCTCAAAAAGAATTAGCTTTTAAGGAACAAAAATTAAAAGCTTTCACTGCGCAAATGGCTCAAAAGAACCATTTACTGGAGGAACTGGAACAGGAATTAAGTCATATACAAGCCGCCACTGAGTCAGCAGAAAAAACACGTTTGAAAAAGATTAAGGAGCTCCAGCAAGCACGCATCTTAACGCCAAAAGATTGGCAGGAATTTCAAGAGCTATTTGAAGAAGTTTATGCTACCTTTTTCCAACAGCTTACAGAATCTTATCCTCAACTCTCCAAAGCAGATCATCGTCTGCTTGCCTTGATGAAACTGAGAATGGATAACCATCGCATCGCTGATATGCTTGCCATCTCCTATGAGAGCCTTAAAAAGGCTCGATATCGCCTCCGAAAAAAACTTGTTCTCGAAACAGAAATGAAATTGGAGAATTTTGTAGAGCGAATAGGTAAATAATGGTTATGCTTTTTTGACTTATTCACCCGCTCCAATTCCTCTTCCAATGCCCAAAATCGACTATTTGCATAATCGTTTTTTTTGAAACGATCTGAGAAGCATAATACATAACCAATAAGCCTCTTTTTCACTTCCTCCCAAGTCACCTCAACCAACTTTTTCTTTAAAGAACCCCATCAACTGGCTCAAACTGAATTTTTTAAGCAAAAAGCAAATATCAAAAAAGTCCTTTTTTGAGCCACGATTAGCAATTGCTGCTAGCTTCATTGCTCCTATATCTTCCAAAGAAGCTAATCTAACCTGCTCAACCACTAGTGGATCACGGATAAAAGGGTATGGGTAGGTAAGCATATCAATTTTGATATTGTCAACAGAGATCGCCCAGAATATGTCGCTTTGATTAAGTAATTGGAAGGGTTTGTCCAATTCCTTAATTATCAATTCCCTATCGAATACCTCGGAACCAAATAAATCCAAATCAACAGAAATTCGATGTCCAATTTGAAGGGCTAAAGCTGTTCCCCCAACCAAGGTAAAGGGCTTCAAGGAATCCATTCCCATCAACTCCTTTAATAATGCCAAAGTTTCTGGATAGACGGATCTATATTGTAACACCTGAATGCTGTTTTGGGGAGTTGGAAAATGTTAGATAGGAAATGAAGAGTGAGTTTATCCAGTGAGCGAATTTTAACTACTTCTTGCTTGATTCTCTGCATGCCATAAAATGCACGAATTGATAACCAGTCTTTAACCGTCCCGCGAGTCACCACCCGCTCTATAATCTGCCGAGCATGCTTCTCATAATCAATATTTTGTGAATTCGTGTCCCAAAATAAAAAAGGGCTGAGTTCTGGTGTCTTTTTTTCTTCCATAAATTGCTAATGTCTCGTAACCAATTTACGCATATCCTCTTCTATTTCCCAATACAAAACTTCGAAAAAATATTCCCCAGAACCTCATCATTTGTGATCTCACCGGTGATCTCACCGATGTGGTGTATCGCTGCGCGAATATCGATCGTCATCAGGTCGGAGGGGATGTCATCGGCGATGGCCTGCACGACTTCGCCCAGGTGTTTGTGGGCGGCCTGGAGGGCGCTGAGGTGCCGCACATTGGAGATAAGGGGTTGGTCGGAGGAGAGGTCGCCGAGGGATTCGACCCTGTCGTACATGAGGTCGCGCAGACCGTCCATGTAGATGTTTTCTTTGGCGGAGATGAGCAGCCAGGGGTATTGGCCTGCGATCTGGTTGTCGTGCTGGTTAGCGTAGGCTTGCTGATCGGGCAGCAGGTCGCTTTTGTTGCCGATGAGGATGACTTGCGCGCTGGCCGGCAGATTGAGGCTGTTGACGTATTGGGCGGCTGTTTCGGGATTTTGGTCGGTGACATCGAAGAGGTAGATCACCAGAGAGGCGATCTGTGCGAGGTCCAGGCTACGCCTGACACCTTCGGCCTCGATGAGATCGGCTGTATCGCGCAGGCCTGCGGTATCCTGCAGGCGAAACTCTATCCCCCGGATCACAAAGCGATCTTCCACCACGTCACGTGTCGTGCCGGGAATATCCGAGACGATGGCTCGGTTTTCATCGAGCAGGGCGTTGAGCAGGGTGGATTTCCCTGCATTGGGTTTGCCGATGATGGTGGTGGGAATGCCCTTTTTGAGGGCGTTGCCGAGGCTGAAAGACTGGATCAGCTGCTGCAGATGCGCCAGGATATCGGCGATCAGCTTGCGGAGCTGTGTCCTGTCGGCGAACTCGACATCTTCTTCCCCAAAGTCGAGCTCCAGCTCGATGAGCGAGGTGAAGTTGAGCAACTGCTCACGCAGTTCTTTGAGCTTGTCGGAGACACCTCCGCGCAGCTGGTTGAGGGCGAGCTTGTGCGCGCCGGCGGAGTTGGAGGCGATGAGGTCAGCGACGGCCTCTGCCTGTGCGAGATCCATGGCGCCGTTGAGGAAGGCGCGCTGGGTGAATTCGCCGGGCATAGCCAGGCGGGCACCGGCATTGACGAGGATTTGCAGCGCTTCGCGCAGGATGTAGGGGCTGCCGTGGAAAGAAAGCTCCACGGTATCTTCGCGGGTGAAGGATTTCGGAGCCCGAAAAAGGATGACAACGACCTCATCGAGCGTTTCTTCCCCTTTCATAAAACGGCCATAGTGAACGCTTCTTGCCGCTGCGCCTGACAGCCTTTTCCCCATAAAAACAGCATCAACAATGGAAATGGCTTCCGGCCCGGAGAGTCGGATCATGCCCAGGGCTCCCTGCCCGGGCGGGGTGGAGATGGCGACTATGGTATCTTCGTTTTGCAGCATGCGGCAAAGGTAGGAGATTTTCATTTGTCCTTCCGGGCAAAATTACAAATTGCAGGCTGGGTTTCCATGTTTGAAAGTCTGTTGAAAAGTTCTTTCTCAAATTGAAAACTACCCGAAATAGTGGTAAGTTGCTTCATCAATTCTTTTGGTAGAACTATGTGATAAAGGGCTCTTTTTCTGATTAATATTATTGGCTTAATACACTCTTATTCACTGCCATTATCGAAACAAACTAATTCTTTTCTCATGAAAAAAACTCACCTCTTAATTCTTTGCACCCTATTCTTGCTGTTGATTGGGATAACCAATAGATCCCAGGCACAACTTACTGCCGGCGATCTGGCGATTGTTTATTTTACAGGAGCCGATGCAGGACCAAATTGTACCCACGATGACACGGTTTCCATACTGACCCTGGTACCACTTGCTGCCGGAGAAAAGTTTATACTTACCGACCAGAGCATGCATGATAATAATGGCGCCAACCCGGAAGAATTTTGTTTAAATGCATCTGCCGCTGATGGAAAAGCCTTTGTTTATACTGCTCCGGCAGCTATACCCGCTTTTAGTCTGATCGTGTTTAATGCCTGTGCCCTGGGCCCGAACTGGGCAGACTATACCACCCTGCCAGGCAATACAAGCACATATTTTCGTCCTTTCCTCCCTGGAAGTGGAGCTGAATTTGACCTCAATCCCTTTGAAGGAGATCAGTTATTTCTTTTTATAGATTCCAATCCCAGCAATGCAACAGAACCTGCTGCTGAGCCACTCTTCATTTTTGGGATGGATTTTACAGGAAATTTCGGTACCGGTGATGGCTGGAATAACAATGTGCCAGCCAGCAATACCCTCCAATACATCTCCATTGAGCCTTTAGGCCTGATAAATGCAGGCGCTTCATTGGAGCTGGCCAATACCCCAAATGGTTTCGGCAGTTCCAGTGCTGCTTATTATGGCCCCTTAACCTTTACAAGCAAGGCCGATGCGCTGACTAAAATCACCACTGCCAGTAATTGGCTTGAGGGAGATCCTTATGTTCATCCTAATGGCAATTTTCCTGCAATTGCAGCCCAGAGTGCAACTTTCCACAATGGCTCCAACCCCTTCAGCGGACCCTCCACCGGCCCTACTGCTGCCTGCCAGAACCAAACAGTCCCTCTCAACGCCTCAGGATCAGCATCCATTGCCCCCTCCGACCTGGATGGAGGTTCTACCGGTGGTCAAACACCTTACACTTTTTCCGCTTCAAAGTCCAGCTTTAGCTGCTCAGATGTAGGGGCAAATACAGTTTCCCTCACTGTCACGGATGCAAACAATGAGACTTCAAGTTGCTCAGCTACCGTTACTATCACGGATGTGACGCCGCCTACGGCTATCTGTCAGAACAGAACCGTACAACTGGACATTAATGGAAATGGCTCTGTCAACGCCACACTTATCAACAATGGCTCAGCAGATGTCTGTTCTGGGACCAACCTGACCTTCAATCCCTCTTCTTTTTCATTTAACTGCAATCAAGTAGGTCAAAATCCTGTGACCTTGTCGGTGAGTGATGCATCGAATAACTCGAGTAGCTGCTCGGCTACGGTTACTGTGCAGGACAATATCGCCCCTACTGTGACTTGTGCCAATACAACTGCCTCGTTGGATGCAAATGGAAATGCAAGCATAAATGCAGGGAATGTACTCTCCAGTGTAAATGATAATTGCCCTAATCATACCCTGTCTGTAAGCCCCCAGACTTTTACTTGCAACGATATAGGATCACCTATACAGGTTACGCTTACCGTCACAGATGCAAGTGGGCTTACAGGTTATTGTACAGCAAATGTGACTGTGGTTGACGCCGGCGCTCCCCATGCTGTCTGTCAGAGCCTAACAGTTCCACTGGATGGAACGGGCAATGCATCTATTGCTCCTTCTGACCTGGATGGAGGCTCATCAGATAATTGTGGCATCGCTTCCTACAGTGCCAGTGCTACTACTTTTGACTGCTCTGATGTTGGAAATCAAACAGTAGCCCTGAATGTCATTGATGGTTCCGGGAATTTTACAGGTTGTAACGCGACCGTTACCGTCCAAAACAACCATGCGCCTTCGGCAGTATGCCAAAATTATACGCTTAACCTACCGGGAACCACAGGAACGATCAACCCTGCCGATGTTGATGGTGGCAGTGCGGGCGTCTGTGCCCCCATTACCCTTTCAGCTTCTCCTTCCGCATTCAGTTGTAATGATCTGGGCCCCAATTCAGTGGTCCTTACGGTAAGCCATAACGGGGGGAATGGCCTGAGCAGTACGTGTACAGCGACAGTGACGGTGCAAGATCCCAACAGTTATTGTTGTGCGCCTCCCGCTGCTGTTTGTAATAACATCACCGTCAACCTGAATCCCACGAGCTATACCATGGCTCCTTCGGAAATAGATGATGGCAGTACCGCAGATTGTGGGTTACAAAGCTTGAGTGCCAGCCGAAGTACATTTGATTGTACAGATGTAGGGAACCAAACTGTCACCCTGACGATCACCGATATCAATAACGCTTCGAGTTCCTGTACGGCCACGGTGACTGTAGTAGATAACACCCCGCCTGTCATCACTTTGACGGGGGCGGATCCTGTTCATATTTGTCAATATGAGACTTATACGGATGCCGGAGCCAGCTACAGTGATAATTGCAGTGGCACGGGACCAGTTGTTGGCAATACTTCTGGTGTAAATACCAGCCAGGCCGGCACCTATACGGTTACCTATAACCATTCAGACCCCAGCGGCAACGCAGCCACTCAGATCACCCGAACGGTGATTGTCGATCCCGCACCGGCCAAACTGGCCGAGGATGGTTGCAATAATTGTGACAAAATCCTGGTAGATATCTGTCAGGACGATCCTGCACCCAATCTGCAAACGGTCGTCCAGGGCAATGCCAACTATGAAAATGGCGCTACGCTCAACTGGTATGAAGATAACAATGGTGTCAAAGGCAATCCTTTGCCCGGTGCTCCTACCGTCAATTCGGCACAGACTTCCAATGATACCTATTGGGTAGAGCAGCAATTGGGCAACTGCCCGGGTCCGGCCATTCTGCTCCAGCTAAGGGTAAGAAGACGCTATACCCCTGATTTCAACTTGCCCGCCATCGGTTGTGGAAACACAGGTCGTATTGACCTTGCAGCCTGGGTCAGTGATCCCAAAAACAAAGCCACTGCTTATACTTTCTACGATGTAGATCCCGTAGCCAACCCGGGTGCTACTCCTTTAGGCACCGTAAATGCCAAAAATGGTGTGGTTTGCTTTGGAGAACATGTCCTCGTGACTCTCGCAAAAGGAAGTCAGACAATTTGGGTGCAAAGCACCGTTCCCAACGGCTGTGGAGGCACTGCCTCCTCTACCCTGGTGGCCCCCGCACAGGCAGCCAGTCTGAATCCCATCTCCAACATCGTTGTCAACCATGGCGCTGCTGTCAATGTAGCCTTCACAGGCCAAAATGCGACCCATATTTTCTGGTTCAATTTGCCTGTATTCAACAATCCCTATATCGGAATCCTTGGAACAGCAGGATTGGGAAATCTCTCTTTTACAGCTTACAATACAGGCAGTAGCCCCTTAACGGCTACCATCCGTGTGATTCCATACAACGGCAACTGCGCCGGCACCTTCCAGGATTTCACTATCACGGTAAATCCTTCTTCTGGTCCTATCCGTCAGGGGCAAGGAAATAATTTGCAGTTGGCAGTGAGCAGATTGAATGCGCATGATGCCCTGCTGAGCTGGGACATCCTCTATGAGTATGAATTAAACCGCTTTGAGATTGAGAAAAAGCGCAATGATGGCGAATTTGAAAGCATCGGATTCCAGGATTGGAAAGGAAATGGTTCCTACGAATTCACTGATAAAAGTGCCATGGGCAATGAAAATCAGTACCGATTGAAGTTGGTTCTGGCTGATGGCCGCATCGTTTGGAGCGAAATCGTTGAATTGAACCTGGACTATAGCGAGAACAGGCGATTTAACCTCTACCCCAATCCAGGTGCAGATCAGTTCCATGTCAAAGCTTTGTTCCCTATAGAAACAAGCTTTAGCTGGCAGCTTTCAGATGTAATGGGGAAAGTCGTCAAAACGGGTGAAATGACCCAACAGGAAACAACGATCCAGATACATGAGCTCGCTGCGGGCACCTATCACCTGGTAATGACTTCTCCAGAAGGGAAGCGTTATCTGATGAAAGTAGTGAAGCAGTAGGCCCCAAAAAGCTGATCTAAGCAAAAAAATCGCCTGATAGATGGGAGAAAATCCCATTTGTCAGGCGATTTCTTTTATTTTGATGGGTAAAGGAAAAATAATGGAGCAAATCAAAATTTTGGTGGTAGAAGATGAAATGATCATCGCTGCGGATATAAGCATGACATTGGAGGAACACAATTATGATGTCATTGGCATGGCTCCAAGGGGAGAGACGGCCCTGGAAATCGTGAAAGAAAATGCCCCGGACATGGTTTTGATGGATATTAACCTAAAAGGAAAACTCGATGGCATTGAAACCGCCCTGCTCATGCAGGAAATTCGCCCGACCCCTATTATTTTTCTGACTGCGAATGTGGACCAGGCCAGTTTTGAACGGGCAAAAGCCGTTCAGCCCTATGCTTTCCTCGGAAAGCCATTTAAAGCGACAGAGCTTATCCGGGCCATCGAACTGGCCATATCCAGGTTGGGAAGTGAAAGGGATATGAATCCCGAAAATACCGAAAAGCCAGATTCACCCGAAGATGGACTCGCCCTTTTGGGCGACAGGATTTTTGTCCGATTCAAGGACAGGCTGGTAAAAGTTTCTATCACAGATATCATCTATGCTACAGCTGAAAGCAACTACTGTCGGATCGTGACCGCTGAGCGCGATCACATGCTGGCGATTACCCTCAAAGCATTTGAGGAGCGCCTAAGCGCTCCTCAATTTATGCGGATTCACCGCTCTCATCTCGTCAATCTCGAAAAACTCGATGAAGTAGGCGAAGTATATCTCAGGCTCGGCAAGCATCAGGTTCCCTACAGCAAAAGCTATAAAGAAGAACTTTACAGACGATTGAGGACAGTTTGATGTTATCGTTGCCAGTTCAGTTTTCCCTGAAGGATTTCTCCGCTATCACTGACCAATCTGTACAGGTACAGGCCACTTGCCAGATGTGTGTCAGGCCTCCAGCTTATTTCCTGCTTTTCGCCAGCCCCTACTCTACCCTCAAAGACTTTTGCTACCAACTGTCCATGGAGATTGAATATCTCCAGTTTTACCTGGCAATCCTGCTTCATGCTGAAGGAGAAGTGGGTTTGCTCATGGAAAGGGTTGGGATAAGCTTCGCAAAGTGATTCCAGTTGCATGGCATTTTCCGCAAAAGATTCTCTCCTTTTTCCGCCAATCACACCGCCGGGCTGAGAATCATCCGGACAGAGCGGCGCTCCTGTACCCATACCCATTCCCATGGGAGGAGCAACAATGTCCAGGTACATATTGACACCATAAGTAGGCCAGTTGATGATAGAATAGCCGCTCGGCGCATAATCTGCCCAGACGAGGGCCATCGTACCGAAACCATCATTCAAGACATTATCCGGACACACAAAGCCAAAGCTTGTTAGGTTATAAGCACCAAACTCCTCTCCATTATAGACAGCTTTCCACAATTCTCTGTTGGGTCCGGAATTGGAAGCGATTCCTCCACCGCCTGCACCGCCACCACCGCCAGCATTAGGAGCAACCTCTACTCCTTTTTTCAATCGAATCAGACGCGAAGATCTTCTGGCTTTTCCATGGTCCGTAAATTGCCACTGGAGTTCACAGGCATCCGTGAGCGGAGCATTGTGATAGTCACCATCAGACTCAACTATATGCCATATAGCTATCCCGGTTCCGACGATATTTTCATCATAATGGGCATCAATATCCTTATTCCCCCTGTTTTCCAACAGGAAAAACTCCTTTCCGTCAACTCCATTTGTTCGGGGCAGGATAATCACTTTTTCACTTGTCCTTACATCTGAAACTTTAACATCAAAAGTGGTATTTCTAATGAATACCGGTGTCGCCCAACCCAAAGCGAGTTTGGTTCTGCCTTGCAGGTGAGGGGAAGCTTTTAGCCCCTCCCCAACTCCCATCAGGTCATACTGCGCCGCTTCCGTATATACGTCACGATCTACCACATATAAATCTCCGATGTTCAGCAGCAAATGGGCCAGCTCATGCGTAGGTGTGACAAAGTCCATCGAATCCTGGGCATCCGTATACCACTCAGTGATAGCCAAAAATCTAACTCCATCGGCATAATAGGCACCCCCAGGGGTATTGGGCACATTGGGGTGCCCCTGACAATAAGGTTTAAACTCACGCATCGTTCCTCCATCATCCTTAGCGGGGGTTATAATCAGAATCGCCAACTCCCTCGGGTCCAGGATACCATCCTTATTTTTATCATAATGGGCAAAGTTAAAGGCAGCATTAATCCCCTCCATAGCGTGAACCCACTTCCTCTGATGGCCACCTGTATATCCTATTTCCCAAAAAGGATCAGTAATATCACATTCAGGGTCGGCAGCACAGTTACAGGAGTGCTGTGTCCAATAGATATCGGGGTCTGGCAGGTTGGGAGCCACATAAAACACCCCTGCGTTGGAAAGGCTAAATCTTCCTCCGGATACCTTTTCGAAATAATCTCTGGTGCTGTGGCTGCCAAAGAGCAGGTCAGTTACATTTGCCTGGGAGGGTGAAGGCACATGTGCCTGTCCCGGATCAATAATGACTGTAAGCAAGGGAATTGTTCCCTGCATAGGCTCAATGCCTCCGGCACCTCCCATGGGGTTATCCACAGAACCCAGGTTGGGCGGCTCTGCCAAATCCGGTGTTCCTCCTTTTTCAACCAATACCGTCATGCTGCGATCGCCCATAAAGGCTGTACCGCCATTGGGAGCTGCCCATAGCAGCTTTACATTTTCCAGACCAGCCTGCGACTTCGCATGGATGTGCTTGAGGACAAAAACAAAAGAATGAACCCCCAGGTATTTATTGCCATTTGCCAGAATCACCTTATTGGGCAAATATACCTTGCCTCCCATTTCCAGACAGACCATCGTCTGACTTCCTGTACTGTTAAAGGATTCAGCACTGAAAATAACGGCCATTTCGCCATTCTCAGGAATGCTCACAACCATATCCATATGAGGAATGGGTTGGGTAATAAAGGAGCTGGTGCTGATATTCGGGCCGCTGGGAGCGGCTTTAAACTTCATGTGAGGCTCACAATTTGTCGCATCCTTCGGCATGGCTGAAGCGACAAATGATCTTCCCTGTACGCCCGCAGGACCATTTCCTGATACTTTCCACTGAAATTTTACAGAATTTTTTCCCGCTCTCAAGCCATTAAAACCAAAAGTCATGGTTTTGGCCTGGAAGGTATTTCCCTGAGCAAACAGCACATCTGTGGGCAGCATTGGAATGCCATTTACCAAAGCTCGCAGATAGAGGCTTTGGCCTGGAGCTACCACCGTTTCCAAAGCAGCACTGGCTACCAGTACATCTCCGCTTTTTGTGCCTATATGCAGCAGGCTGTTGGGAACATCTACCCAGCTATTGCTAGTTATTGTGCTATTAACCATCATAGATTTGATGGCCATTTGTCCGACATTTTTGCTATCGTCCTTCCTGATCAGGATGGAAGCATCGCGGATGTATGCTGGCTGATTATTTTGCAGGGAACGCCATTCCATCTGTATAGAATGAATCCCCTCATCAAAAGTGCCTGTAAAAACGAAGGCACGACTTTCCAGCCATTGACCAGAGGAAAAAGTAATAGCTCCGGGATCCATCGCTACCCCATCCACGATGGCGCGCACTTCCATGCTATTTCCCTGGGTTTCAGCAGTGAAATAGAGGGCGACTTTTGTGCCATTCTCTTCTGCCAAAAAATTGGCAGCGGCGCCTCTGTATGCACCCGCAAAATTTGCGGCTATAGGTGTCCATTCTGTAGAACGGGTCACCATCCAGTGACTATTTTGCAAATGTGTTTTGCCCAATTCCGCCTCAAAGCGGGCGTCAAAAGTACCTCCGATTTCCTGTGCAGAAACACGGAGGCCTATTAAGAGCAGAACGATAAGGCTTAGGTAATTGAGAAAAGTGATTTTAGTTTTCATGAGTTGGTTTTGATTTAGGGCTGCAAGTAATGCTTTTGGGCAAAGGGCAAATATTAACAAATATTAAAGTGCATTAAGAAGCTTTAAGAAGAGCTTGTCTAAAATTAAGGTACTCCCAAAAGGAGTAGCTTATGGATTTGCTCTGATAAACTTCAGTATTACAGTAAATCCGGGAGTGGGCAGTAGGCAGGCGGGGAATAGGCTACAGTTGGCAGCCAGCAGGGTGAATGCGCATGATGTGCGGCTGGAGTGGGAGATTGTGTATGAATTTGCTTTGGAGCGTATTGTCGTGGAAAATGATCCTCAGTCCAACAGGCAAAAGGTATATGCATAAGATTGTAAAGAGGTAAAAAAAGCGCCTCCATAATTGAAGAATCCCTTTACTCAGAAATCCCCGGGCTTCGCTCAGAAATCAGGGGGTTTCGCATAGCAAAACAATGAAAAGAGCCATGAATTAATGACTTTTAAGCATGAAAGTGCTCCCTTACTATAAAATCTAAACCTCATGAAAACAATTTTCAAATTCAATTCACAAACCCATTGGCCGGCATGGCTCTATAAGTATTCACTATTTTGCGCCATGTTAACGGCGAGCATAGGGCTTAGCTATGGGCAAACCGGTTCCAGTTCATTTACCATAAATGGCGCAACATTTTCCGTCAATTCCAATCCAACAGATTATCAACGAACCTTTAGCTGGTCAAATATGTGGTTGGCTACATATGGCGGGACATGCGATTGCGATGGTGACCAAACGACCAGTGTGGGTGGATTTACAGAAAGTGGGTTGATTGTGGAAATCGGCGATATTTTTTATATCGGTCAATCGACTCCTAATGTCATTTTTAATTCTGGCCGAAAAGAAAATAATGTTCGAAGCGGAAACTGGACCGTAGCTTTAGGTCCTGATATATTTCAAGAATGGTATGTTGAAGGAACAGCCATAGGTTCTGGTCCTCCTGCAGATGCTGCCTGTACGCGTTCCTGTACAAATGTTGGCAGTTCAGGTTTTTCTTACCTGGAAGCTCGAACAGACCCTATTTATGCTCCGACATCAGTTAGTGCTTCCAGTACTTCTGCTGGTGGCTCTAACTTATCTACCATCCGTGTGACCTGGGTCAAACAGACACATATCCCAAACAGTCAGCATGGCTATAAGATTTATTATCGAAAAACAGGTACAGCAAGCTTTACGCAAGCTGGAACCGTGGCAGGTTCAGACAGTTATACCTTTGATGTTACGGGACTCCTCGCTAATACACAATATGACATTGCTGTCAGAACCTATACAGATGACTGGGGAGGGCATCAGTCTGGCTTAACGGCCGCAACAGGCCGCACCCTGGCGCCTGCCTTTACAGCTACTTCTGGTGAGCACAGTACCAAGGTGGTGCTGGATTGGGATAATCTGGCTTCAGGCATCAGCGATCTGCGTTTGAAACGCTCCAAGCCGACAGGTGGTTTTGAAGAAATAGCGATTTTGAACAAAAACGCAACAGCTTATACAGATACGGATGCCCTTCCTGGCTTTGGATATACCTATAAACTATGCCCATTGGATGGCAATGGCAATGAACTTGTCACTTTTACCACGACAGGCTATCGCAAATCCAATGGCGTGATCAAAGGCAGCATCAGGGCTACGGGAGGTGCAGGTGTACAAGGCGTACAGGTATGTGCTGTCCCCACCCCAGCCGTTAGTCCGGCAGGGGCTACAGCGCCACCAGTAGGAGGATATTGTGCTACAACAGATGCCAATGGCAAGTATGAGATTAGAGAAATTTATTATTATGATGAGGCAACTTTTGTGGTGACCCCCTCTTTTAGTGGCCACAAATTTGGGCCATTGAATCAAAATATAATTTTAGATATCAATAGCTTTACAGCCGCTCCCATTGATTTCGTAGACTCCACTTCGGTAAGTATTTTTGGAAAGGTTCATTTTCCTCCCGCCTCCCAATTTGGAGGTACAGGCAGTCTACTTATCGGTGTTAAAGATGCCATCATCAAGGTAGATACCATTGATAGAGGGATCAGAACGGATCAAAACGGAAACTGGAGTTATGCTGTTACTTCTCCTGGAAATGTCTCTTTCTCAGTAGAATACCTTCATCATGCCTTTGATCAAAGCAAAAGAACGATAACTGTAGTTGATCAGGATATCTCTAATATCAATTTTATTGACCAGGAGGTAGATTCCATCAAAATCAGGATACAGGATGGTTGTGGCCTTCCGTTGGATGTCATCTCTAATGCTAATGGAAGTACGCCCAGAGTAAGATTGACACATGATAGAGGCTCCCAGTTTTTTCAGCAAGAAGTCAATATGGATGGGAGCGGCTTTGCAACAACAACTGTTCCTGCAAGCTTTTTTAAGGTCGTAGCCCTGGACGACCCTCCCTTTGTCAACGGAAGTGTAGCCCAACAATTACAGGATACTACTTTTACATTTAAGCTCGAAGTGAGAGATACGACAGATGTGACTATTCAGGATACCGTCTGGACCTATAACCCTTCCAAAACAGTAATCATTGGTGGTCAGTCTGTTTTTATCAAAGGAGATACAAGCTTTACTACGTCGGATAAAATGGTCAGGCGTTCCCTTCAGCCCAGAGCAGACTTTGTCTATTATGGCCCTTTTGACATCAAAATAGATTATGAATCCGCTGGGGCAGAAGTATTCAGAGGATGTACTTCCACCGGCATGGGAGGTGCCAATGATTCTATTATTCTGATGAATGTAGGTGCTTTTTATCCCTTAACGATAGAGGTAATTGACAAATTTTCAGGCTGTCCGGTAGATACAGGACGCATCCAGATTTATGACTTTGTAGGGGATTTGGAGAACAGTCCTCAAGCCATTCCCTTAAAGAATGGATCAGCCATCTATCTCCTTCAGGCAGGCCTTCCCAATATAGCCACGGGAGGAGCCTATCCTTTTCAAAAGGCATTTTATTTATCCATCACCGCTGGGGCAAGACCCGCAGAAGGCTATGGAAACTGGATTATGGTCCGAGGGGGTCGAAATTTGACGCCTACCTATACCTCCCGTTCCCCGGAATTCCCAGACCTGATAGTGCATGACCCTCCGGGTGACAACAGTTTTGCCTGGGTAGAAAAAGGATCCACCTATGAATTTGAAGATAAAACACAATATGAAGTAGGAGGAAGTGCTGGCGTGTATGTTGATGCCACTTTTGGGGTATCTAATATCACAGATATCGGATTTGTTGTAAGTCAAAGCTATGAAATTGCAGGTGGGGTCAAAGCAACCGTCAACTATACAGGAGGAAGAACGAACAACACCAATATTTCCAAGACCAATTCTTATTCCTTTACAGAAAATTTCTCCACCTCATCTGATCCCTTATTTACAGGCTATGAGGGAGATGTGTACATTGGTAAATCCATGAACCAGAAGTTTTCCATAGCGAAGGTGCTCTCTTTTGACCCCATCACTTGTACTTCTTCTGTCAACGACCTGCCTAACCTGGAAGAAACGGGTATTGTTACCACCTTTATCTATACAGAAAAACATATTAAAGGCGTACTGGTTCCTCAATTGAGATATCTGGGAAACATTCTTCGCTTACAAGCCAGCAGTGAAACCGATGCCCAGGTCCAAAAAGACCTGGTCGCAGAAGCGGATTCTTTTGGAATTGATGTCCTCAATTGGGAATCTATTCTGGCAAGAAATGCATACAATAGGGACACCGGTGCCGTTTTCAAGGAAAACAGATCATTCAGTGCCGGAGCTATATATCAGGCGACAGTATCCTATGATTCTACTACCAGCAACTATTTTGACTATACCAACTTTGTGGATATCAATACAAGCGTTGGTTTTGCCTGGGAGGTCAAGGCAGGTGCATGGTCGGAAGGAAGCGTTGGGATCGCAGCCAGTTTCCGTAAATCCTATACCCGTGATACCGGTAACGTTAAAGGCAGCAATTTTACGGTTGGCTATCAATTAGCCGATAAAGACATTGGGGATTTTTTCAGCGTAGATATTTTAACTGATACAGCTTTTGGGGTTCCAGCTTTTAAGCTCTTTGCAGGAACCAGTTCTTGTCCGCATGAAGAGGGCACACAGCCCAGAGACCAGGCCAAGATCAGTATCATCCCGCCAACAGGTCAAACTGTTGTCCCACTTGGTGGATCATCTCTCATGGTAGCTAAGTTGATCAACGAAAGCAAAAGCCAGGAAACGCGTGAATATCATGTAAGGGTAATTCCTCAAACGAATCCAGATGGAGCGTCTATCAGCATAGGAGGCTACAATATCAATAACCGAAGTGCTTCTTTTTTCCTGGATGCATTTCAGACCAAAGATGTGGTATTTGAAGTAGAAAGGGGACCGCTTGCTGCCAATTATAGCAGGATCGGGATCATGATGTATCCTCCTTGTGAATACGAACTTTGGGAAAATAATGGCAACCTTACGAGTGGCGATACGGCATATATAAGCGTTAATTTTGAAACAGAATGCTCGGCTGTATCCTTACTTAAGCCTGTCAATAATTGGTTGGTTAATGCCAATAGCAATAACCTGCTGATTGTAGACTTCGGTGGATTTGACTTGCAAAATGAATTTTTAGAAAGCCTGACCCTGGAATACAAAGTTGTGGGCCAGGGCTGGCAAGATGGGCCAACCATCGCCAAGGCTGATTTTCAGGGAAGCATACATCGCCTTGCCTGGGATGTGACAGGTTTATTGGATGATCAGTATGAAATCCGGGCACGTGCCAATTGCTCCTTAGGAAGAGGAACAACCTATTCCTCCGCTCTTCAGGGCACCATTGACCGGACCTCTATTGGGCCATTCGGTTCTCCCAGCCCTTCCGATGGATTTCTACGATTAAACCAGGACATCTCTGTTACTTTTGATGGAGATATCGAATGCTCCTTCCTGAGCTATGCTACCCAACCAGACATCACTTTGATCAGAATGGACAATATGACTGCCATTCCATTTACTGTGCAGTGTTCTGAAAATAAGGACGAAATCATTCTTCAGCCGACAGTTAACCTTTTTAACATGCCAGAGCTGGAAGGCGTGGAGATACGGGCACATGTCATGGGCATGGAGGATGACAATGCCAATGTACAGCAATATCCTATTGACTGGTCATTTGTCGTAAATGCCTCTCCTGTCTTCTGGGATCCTGCCAGCATCGACCAAAAAGGCGTAATCGGTCAAAGCAATGTGATTGCTGCCAAACTCAAAAACCAGGCAGTAATTACCAAAGCATTTGAAATCACAGATTTCCCAGCCTGGCTGACCCCATCAAGCCTTAATGGCTCGGTACTTTCCAATGGTGAATTTGATCTGCAGTTTGCCGTGGATCCTGAATTACCTCCTGGCTATTACCGCGATACAGTGATCGCCATGGTAGATGGTTGGCCAGAAATCCTGGACATTAGCTATGAGTCATTGGCTATCCCACCTAATTGGGTTGTTAACCCAAACAAATACACCTATTCCATGAATATGGTGCTGGCCTTCAGCCTGGATCAGGGTGATACGAACCTCTCACGCGATGATCGCGATATGATTGCTGCCATTTACAATGGCGAGGTGCGTGGCGTAACAAGATTGGAATATGTCCCTCAGTTTAACAAATACATGGCCTTCCTGACGGTTTACTCCGATATCCCTGCAAATGAGGAAATTACCTTTAGTATGTGGAGAGCAAGCACAGGTGTAGAACATCGTGCAGGAGAGACCTTTTTCTTCTCCAATGAGCAGGTATACGGCCGCATTGGGGCACCAGAAATATTGCATCCTGATGGTGTATTCCAGGTAATACCACTCAAGCAAGGCTGGAACTGGGTATCCCTGAATATCACCAATCCTGACATGACGATACACAATCTCCTCAGTTCCCTTGCGTCTGATGAAGTAGGCAACAATATCACCGTAAAGAGAAAAGATGGGAAGACAGGGACCTTTACTCAAATCGCTACCCCTATCATTTTTGCCAATCAATGGTCTGGCGAACTTGCCGAACTAGACAATAAGCAAGCTTACCTCATCCATCTCTCAGATGCGCCAGATACGCTCAGAGTAGCCGGGCAGCCGATCACCAACTTCTCAACCATTGATATGTTAAGCGGCTGGAATTGGATAGGATTCCAACCTCAATCAGCACAGCCTGTCCTTCAGGCCTTGAATTCCGTGAACCTCCGTAATAAGGATTTACTGAAAGGGCAGCAAGTATTCAGTGAATACCATAAAGGCAGTGACACCTGGTATGGCCCACTGCAATTTATGGAACCCGGCAAGGGGTATAAATTGCGATTGAGAAGTGGTGTCCTGTACAATGACTTGGTTTACAGTCGCCTTGGCCTCAAAGATTTTGAGGTGGACCACACTCGTTTTGAGAGTAGCATGACGCTGATTGGGAGTGTAGGGATTGAAGAGGCGGGAGGCGAGATCAGAGACGAGAGATTAGAGACTTTAGACGAAAGACTCCTGGTCGGAGCGTTTATTGATGATACCTGCAGAGGCTATGGGTTTTTGGAGTATGTCGAATTTTTGAAAGCATATCGGGTGATTTTTAGTTTGCATGGCAATGCTTCTGATATCGGACGTCCTGTAACCTTTAAACTATATGATACCCAAAGTGGGCAGGAGTTTATTCCGAATAATGCCCCTGAATTCTTTGTAACTGACCGCATCTTAGGTGAAATGACAGACCCTTATGTGCTCTTTGAGCGCCTTGCGCTTCCTGAAGCAGGCTATGTCCTGGATCAGAACTACCCGAATCCTTATGATTCCCGCACCACGATCCGGTTTATCATGCCACAAGAGGAGCAAGTGACTTTGAGCATCTATGATCAAATGGGGAAGGAAATCGCTGTTCCTGTAAATGAATTCCGCAAAGCGGGTGAGCATAGCATCATCTTCGATGCGAGCGAGCTTCCTGCTGGCGTTTACCACTACAAGATCGAAGCCGGTGAATACCGCGCCAGTCGCAAGATGATCAAGTTCTAATCGCAAGCTCATGAAACAACCAAGCTTTTTCGTATGGCTTCTCCTGGCAGCACCTCTCCTGGGATGGCTTGCGATTGAGCTTGGCAGTTTCATGACTTCCCTACTTTGGCAAAATCTGCACAAATTATGTGAGTTATTACTTCAACAAGACACACTACTAATTGCTCTCAGTATCAGCTTTTTGCTGGCTGGGAGCTTTGCTTTTTATTTAATTTTACAAAATCAAAAAGGAGACCGCTTCAATCACCGGTTATACCTCATGAACAAAAAATTTCAGCGAAAGGATTATTTGAAGGATCAAGTATAAATATGTAATTTTCATGCAACATGATTTTTACAAGATGAGATCCTTTAAACACCTACTGTTATTTTTACTTTGCTCTATTTGCCTCACTTCCTTATTTGCACAGACTCAATATCTAGATAGCCTACAGAAGGAACTGCATACAACTACCGACGATAGTACTCGTTTGGAACGCCTCATTTCTATTTGTAAAGCTTATAATAATTACCAGCCCAATCGAGGGTTCCCCTATGCAAATGAAGCATTGCAAATCGCAAAAAAACGCAAACACGCAGAAAAAGAGGCAGAAGTCCAAAAAGTCTGGGGAAGGCTGGCAGCCAATAATGGCCAGTTAGATACCGCCCTTCTTCATTTTCAACTTGCCCGCCAATTAACCCCACAATTTGAATCTGGGAAATTTCTGATAGACCTTATGCTGAAGTTTAAGTTTATCCATTCGGCACAGGGAAATAATGATAGCGCCATGTACTATAGTTTCAAAGCCCTTAGCCTGGCAGAAGAACAAAATGATAGTATAGGGATAGCAAATAGTTTAAATGAAATAACTGAAATAATGGCGACAATGGGACCTGCCCGGGAAGCGCTGAAATATGCAGAAAGAGCCTTGGAAATGAATCAAATCCTGGGCCGGGTACCAAAGCTAGCCTTGACCTATCAAAATTTAGGGGTGATATATCGGGAAATGGGGGATTTTGATAAGGCTTTACATTTTCAAAATAAATCTCTTGATGTATTCCATCAGATCGGAGATCAAACTGAGTTTGCCATTGGTCTCCTTTACAGGGGAAATATCTATAAATTTCAGGAGGACTATGTCTCTGCCCTGGAAGATTATCAGAGAGGGGCAGTTTTAGCAAAGGAAATAGGATATCCAGGCCTCACTCATGTACTGAATGCCAGTGTTGGAGACATTTATGTACGAACCGAACAATACGAAAAAGCACTCCCTTTTCTCCTGGAGTCGGTTAGGGAGATGAACGAGTCAGAAATGTCCAACAATTTACCTGAAAATTATAGGCATATCGCCAAAGCTTATGCTCAACTTCAGCAGCATGACAGTGCGTATCATTTTTTGGATTTATCCTATAACGTAAGGGATACCATTTATTCAAAAGAATCAAGAGAAACCAGCAGCCGCCTACGCACAGAATATGAAACCCAAAAGAACCTGGATGAGATCGCATTATTAAGAAAAGACAAAGAACGCCAACAGCTTATCATTGTATTTAGTATCGGTTTTTTAGGATTAATGGCGATCATTCTCTTCCTGTTTGGGCGTTCCAACCGCATCCGAAAAGAAAGCAATCGCCTTCTGTCCCAAACCAATGATACCTTAAACAGCCAAAATGCTGAGATCGAAAATCAGAGAGACCTTATTGCCATCCAAAACAATAAAAACGAACTCCTGCTCAAGGAAATCCATCATCGGGTAAAAAACAACCTCCAAACCATTTCCAGCCTGCTCAACCTTCAGTCTGCCTACATCAAAGATGCCGATGTCAAAAAAGCCGTGCAGGCAGGCCAGCATCGGGTGAAGTCCATGGCGCTGATCCACCAAAAACTGTATCAAAGGGAAAACCTCGCAGCCATCGAAATGAAAGACTACCTCTCTACTTTGGGAGAAAGCCTGATGGATACTTTTGGTGAAAAAGCTGAAAATGTCCAACTCATCCTGAATATGGATGAAATTGAACTGGATGTTGACACAGCCGTACCTGTAGGCCTGATAGTCAATGAATTACTCACCAACTCCCTCAAGTATGCCTTTCCCGATGGAAAAGCAGGAACCATCAGCATGGATTTACACAAAACCGCAGAACAAAAATGGGAGCTTTCAGTAATGGATGATGGCGTAGGAAAAAGTGATGATCAGGACACAAAAGAAAGCACTTCTTTTGGTTCCCGCCTGATTCATTTGCTAAGTTTACAATTGAATGGCAAGATGGTAATTGATCATTCTCAGGGAACAAAAGTCAGCCTTCTATTCGAAGAAATCCGATAATAAAAAATGAAAAAAAAGCTCCTTATCATGACGGGTGGCGGGGACTGCCCCGGGCTCAACGCGGTGATCCGCGCCGTCGTCAAAAGCGCCCAATACGATGGCAATTGGGAAGTCTATGGCTCCATAGAGGCCTATAATGGCTTAATGACCAACCCCATCCGGGTGGCTCGCCTTGGCAGCACCGAGGTGGCTGGCATCCACTATCGGGGAGGCACCATTATCGGCACCACCAACAAAGGGGACCCCTTCCAATTTCCGGTAAAGCAGGAGGATGGCAGCTATGTAAAGGTAGATCGTTCGGACGAAGTCATTCGGCAGCTCAAAAAACTTGAAATAGACGCCGTCATCAGCATCGGCGGAGATGGCTCTCAGCAGATTTCTCAGCAGTTCTTTGAGAAAGGCGTGCCCATTGTGGGCGTTCCCAAAACCATTGACAATGATCTATCGGCTACCGACCGAACATTCGGTTTTCAGACAGCGGTAGAAATCGCCACGGATGCGGTAGACAAGCTCGTCACGACAGCTGCCAGCCACAACCGTGTCATGATCCTGGAAGTCATGGGGCGGTCAGCCGGTTGGATCGCCCTGCATGCAGCCATGGCCGGGGGCGCAGAAGTCTGCCTGATTCCCGAGATTCCTTATGACATTCAGAAGGTGGTAGAGCGTTTGGAAAGGCGCTATAAAGCAGGTAAAGGCTTTGCCAATATCGTGATCTCCGAAGGTGCCCGCCCCAAAGGCGGCTCAATCGTTTCCCGCAAAAGCCGGGAAGTCGGCTACGAAAATGCGCGCCTGGGCGGCGTAGGCTATCAATTGGCGGAGGAGCTTGCGGAAGCAGGCTTCCATGAGGCAGTGCGGGTCAATGTGCTGGGGCACCTCCAACGCGGAGGCGTGCCTACGGCTTTTGATCGCATCCTGGCCACCCAATTTGGGGTGCGGGCCTTTGAGCTGGTGCGGGACAAGCAATTTGGACGCATGGCTGCCGTAAGAAATGGGAAAATTTCCGATGTCACCCTGAAAGAGGCTACAGCAGCCTACAATTTTGTGGACCTGGATAACTTCCTGGTACGATCTGCCCGCGCTGTGGGGATTAGTTTTGGAGACTGAGTATTTCTTTTCACCTTTACAACATGGCAAAAGACGCTTCAAAGTCAGGCAAAGTATTTGACCGGGCAATCACCGGAAGGTTGATCAGTTATACCAGGCCCTACCGCACCTATTTCATCCTGGCGCTGGCCCTCACGCTGGTTATTTCCGTTTTGACACCGCTTACGCCTATCCTGGTGGAGCGTATCCTGGATGGCCCGGTCTCGCAGGGAGATGCCTATGGACTGCGTCAATGGGTCCTTATCCTATTGCTGGTATTGATGGCTCAGGGCGTGGTGTATTATTTTAATACCTACCTCACCGCCTGGCTCGGCCAGGCCGTTATCCGCGATATGCGGGAGCAAATCTTCCGGCATATCCTCCAGCTTCGGCTGGCATATTTTGACAAAACGCCCGTCGGGCGTTTACAGACACGCGCCATCAGCGATATAGAAACCCTCAACAATGTCTTCAGCTCAGGACTCGTCCAGATCATCGGACAGATTTTTCTGATCATCGCCATCATGGTTTTTATGCTGATCAGCGACTGGCGGCTGACGCTGGTGGTTTTATCCGTTATTCCGCTGATGTTCCTGGCCACCTGGGTGTTTAAAAACTATGTTAAAGCGGCCTTTCAGGGCGTGCGCAATGCCGTGAGCAATATGAATTCCTTCTTACAGGAACATATCACAGGCATGCAGATCGTACATATTTTTGGCAGGGAAAAGAAAGAAGCGGAAAAATTTGACGAAATCAATAAAGAGCTGCGCAAGGAGCATATTGCCTCGGTGATGGCCTATAGCATCTACTTTCCGGTGATCGAAATCATCACCGCCCTGGCCACAGCTTTGCTGGTTTGGTATGGCGCGAACCGCGCCATGGATGGCCTGCAATTTGGCACGCTGACGGCCTTCATCATGTATTTAAGCATGTTTTTCCGTCCCCTGCGGCAGATCGCAGATCAGTTCAATACCCTGCAACTGGGCATGGTGAGCGCTGAGCGCGTTTTTCAGGTGTTGGATACCGAGGAATTTATTGTTCCTCCCCATGAGCGAAAACCAGAATTCAAATTGAATAAAGGTGCGGGCCAGGAGCATGAGAAAGGCATTCCTGTCACTTTTGAGCATGTTTCTTTTGCCTACAAGGATGAAGATTGGGTGCTGAAAGACGTCAGCTTTGAGGTCGGAGCAGGTAAAAATATCGCCCTGGTAGGCTCTACCGGCTCGGGCAAAAGCACCATCATCAGCCTGCTCAGCAGGTTTTATGAAATTCAAAAAGGCAAAATCCTCGTCGGAGGAAAAGATATACAGCAGCTATCGCTGGAGGAATTGCGGCAAAAAGTAGGCGTCGTCCTACAGGATGTCTTCCTGTTCTCCGGAAGCATACGCGACAACATCACCCTCAACAATGCCGACATCCCGCAAGAGCGGGTGATAGAAGCCGCCAAACAGGTTGGGGCGCATGACTTCATCGAGCAACTGCCGGGAGGCTACGATTACAATGTACGCGAAAGGGGTGCAACCCTTTCCCTCGGTCAGCGTCAGCTGATCGCCTTCGCGCGCGTCATGGTCTTCGACCCCAGCATCCTCGTCCTCGACGAGGCCACCGCCAATATCGACACCGAATCGGAGGAGATCATCCAGCAAGCGCTGGAGCTGGTGATGCGAGGTCGTACCTCGATCATCATCGCCCACCGCCTCTCCACCATCCAAAAAGCAGACCTGATCATCGTCCTCAGCAAGGGCGAAATCGAAGAGTCCGGCAGCCATCAGGAACTGATGGAGTTGCAGGGGGCTTATTTTCGCCTGCATGAGTTGCAGTTTGATTAGGAACTCACCCCCTTCTTTTCCCCCTCTCTTGCCAAAGCGCAATAGAGGGGGAAGTCTGCGGGGAATGGACGGGGTCCATTGAGGGGGGCGAAATGGGATTTCGGGTGTTTTCAACGATGAAATCGTTGGGGGATGCGGGACGGATTATAATCCGTCCCTACAGCTGGTCGAACGAAATTCGTTCGAAAGTAATAGCTGTTTTCAACGATGAAATCGTTGCGGGCGGTAGGGACGGATTACAATCCGTCCCGCATCTCATCGAACGAAATTCGTTCGAAAAAAAATCCGGCTGGCTGCCGGAGGAAGACATCATACCATGCGGCCCTGCCGCAGCCCATCGCAGCGAGCTAACGCAATAGCTCCCAAAAGCAATTGATCATCCATCCATTACCCCAACCCACGCCAGCGAAAACACGATTTCTCCGAAATCCATATCCCTCCCAAGCCCCCCCATCTGCAAATCCGCTCATCCTCTCAATCTGCACATCTCCCCGGTCCTTGTTATGATGGACAGGTTACTCCGACCTTTCGTAGGAAATTGATGTCTATTGACAGCTCGGGTCTCAGTCCTTGTTATGATGGACAGGTCACTCCGACCGCAACCTTTCATTTTGACCACGGAGCCGAAACGGCCTGTCTCAGTCCTTGTTATGATGGACAGGTCACTCCGACACACCTACTACTTTGAGGTAGAATTTGAAGCCGCAGTCTCAGTCCTTGTTATGATGGACAGGTCACTCCGACATGCACAGTAAAAGCAACTGCATCAGCTCAATGATGTCTCAGTCCTTGTTATGATGGACAGGTCACTCCGACTACGGAGCTGCATCTTTATCACCAAAGCAATATCTGTCTCAGTCCTTGTTATGATGGACAGGTCACTCCGACAGCTATTCTCTCATACGGCCCTGATAATAAGCCACATACGCACCAAAAATCCCAGGAGATATGGGCCTTTTTCTCAAAATGACGTCAAAAAGCAGCTTCATTGCACCAAGATGGAGGATAAATACTTCATCTGCAAGATAAAGCTTTTTTAGCTGCGATCAGCAGGGGAAGAGGATGAGCTGATGTGCAAATTTGCTGATGAGCAGATGGAAGAGCCGGGCTTGGCTGTCTGCAAAGCATATCCTCAGACAGTCTTCCATCTGCTAATCCTCTCATCCTCTCAATCTGCACATCTTCCCCGTCCTTGTTATAATGGACAATGGCGGAAGAGGATGTGCTGATGAGCAGATTTGCTGATGAGCAGATGGAAGAACGCGGCTTTGCTGTCTGCAAAGTATATCCTCAGACAGTCTTCCATCTGCTAATCCTCTCATCCTCTCAATCTGCACATCTTCCCCGTCCTTGTTATAATGGACAATGGCGATGAGCTGGAGGTAGAGGCCTAGAAAAGGCTAGAGAAACTGTTTCAGTCCTTGTTATAATGGACAATGGCGATGAGCTGCTCCTATCGGAGCCGGTCGTCGATGGTAGAGCAAGTTTCAGTCCTTGTTATAATGGACAATGGCGATGAGCGTCGAAAGAGAAGATCCTATCGCTACATCAATGTTTCAGTCCTTGTTATAATGGACAATGGCGATGAGCTACAATCTTTATCGTATGAGCGGAAAAGACATTCGTTTCAGTCCTTGTTATAATGGACAATGGCGATGAGTATGAAGAGTTTTCTCAAGCGGTTCATGAAGTTATGTTTCAGTCCTTGTTATAATGGACAATGGCGATGAGCAGATCGAAGAAATCGATCTAAAAAATGGGTATGTAGTTTCAGTCCTTGTTATAATGGACAATGGCGATGAGTGGACATCAAAAACTTAACAATCGTTAAGGCGACTAGTTTCAGTCCTTGTTATAATGGACAATGGCGATGAGCATCATACCGCCACCCTGATCAGGTAATCTTGGAAAGTTTCAGTCCTTGTTATAATGGACAATGGCGATGAGTTTAACTCTTAAATACGAATCGTCATGACAAAAAAGTTTCAGTCCTTGTTATAATGGACAATGGCGATGAGTATCAGGAAATCACTGATAAGTATCAAGATTATAGGTTTCAGTCCTTGTTATAATGGACAATGGCGATGAGCTGACCCAACAAAGAGCATCCTCGTTGGCCAGTACATGTTTCAGTCCTTGTTATAATGGACAATGGCGATGAGCAACTCGTGATTGGGCAAAAGCCAATGCTGTGCAGGTTTCAGTCCTTGTTATAATGGACAATGGCGATGAGCGGAGGAATGCCAAATCTGGATAGCACACAAATCAGTTTCAGTCCTTGTTATAATGGACAATGGCGATGAGTCCCTAATAAGGGATTTGTTTGGGTAAAAACCAGGACAGTTTCAGTCCTTGTTATAATGGACAATGGCGATGAGGATACACCATGGCACCCCGCCAAACGGTGAAAAAGTTTCAGTCCTTGTTATAATGGACAATGGCGATGAGATGGAGGAAGACGTGTACAACTCAATAATGAAAGTTTCAGTCCTTGTTATAATGGACAATGGCGATGAGCCTGGCAATAAAACTCCGCGAAGCGGGGTTAGTAAGTTTCAGTCCTTGTTATAATGGACAATGGCGATGAGCCTCTGTGCAGCAGGGATGAAAATTCCTTGTGGTGGAATGTTTCAGTCCTTGTTATAATGGACAATGGCGATGAGTGTTGGCTACAGAAGGTTGAGGGATTCCTTACCAGTTTCAGTCCTTGTTATAATGGACAATGGCGATGAGATTGAAAGATTAAGGAACCGTCCTAAATTTCTCTTCGTTTCAGTCCTTGTTATAATGGACAATGGCGATGAGTCTTTAATATGAATCTTGGAGTAGCACACCGAAATGTTTCAGTCCTTGTTATAATGGACAATGGCGATGAGATCGCGGACGAGGCTGTTCAGGGTTTTGCACAGCCGGTTTCAGTCCTTGTTATAATGGACAATGGCGATGAGTCTGTCCTATGAAACCCGTTTAGCCGCGATGCAAGTTTCAGTCCTTGTTATAATGGACAATGGCGATGAGCAGCAAAGTGTATGACCAGCAAGTAAGACAGATAAAGGTTTCAGTCCTTGTTATAATGGACAATGGCGATGAGTCTCCAAACTAGGCAATGAAGTTCAAGTAACGGTTTCAGTCCTTGTTATAATGGACAATGGCGATGAGGGGTCCAGACGAACCGGATGAGATCACCCCCTGGGGTTTCAGTCCTTGTTATAATGGACAATGGCGATGAGCCAAATTGCACGCTATGTTTTTGAAAGTTTTAAGTTGGAGTTTCAGTCCTTGTTATAATGGACAATGGCGATGAGCTTGGCGTCCAACCAGCTGACCTGAAATCACACCTCGTTTCAGTCCTTGTTATAATGGACAATGGCGATGAGCCTGAATGACAGCCAAAAAAGCACCGTACTGGAAAGTTTCAGTCCTTGTTATAATGGACAATGGCGATGAGAAGACATGCTTCAGAGTATTGAAACAAGTCAGACAGAGTTTCAGTCCTTGTTATAATGGACAATGGCGATGAGACTGCTACAGCAACCTGAGTGACAATGCACTTATTGGTTTCAGTCCTTGTTATAATGGACAATGGCGATGAGGAGTAAACATAACCACCGAAGAAGCTCAAGGTATAGTTTCAGTCCTTGTTATAATGGACAATGGCGATGAGAGGTCGGGATCTTAAGTGTCTGAGTATCAGGTCCAGTGCATGTTCGATAATGAACACTTCTCCCTTTTTTGAGACACAAATCCTCGTTTTTGACTTTGTCATCAATTTTTTGCATGGAAATGAGCTGTAAATATCCCGTTTTTTTGATTGAGAAGACAAAGATACAGAAAACATTTTACTAACTCAAAATATATTTTGCCGTAAATAAACATGAGAAATCCGGTTAAGTAGCGTTGCCGGATGCCGTTTTCAGAATGGGTAAACACCCTCAATCTACCCACTGACTGCTCACCCAACCATTGCTGGCGGCCTTTGCTCAAGTTTAATTTTTAATCCAATGTAGTATGCATTTGGTCATTAATTCTTACGGCTGCAGTTTGAGGAAGAAGAAGGGACGCTTCAAGCTGAAAAATGACAAGGGGGAAACCCTTTTTAGTCCCGAGCAGATCGAGGCCATCACGCTTGCGCGGGCCTGTATGATCACCACAGATGCCATCATGCTGGCGATTGAGTATGATATTCCCATTTACCTGATAGAGCGAAATGGGAAACCTGTGGGGCGCTTTTGGTCCCATCACTACGGCTCTATCGCGACCATCCGTCGCCACCAGCTGGAGTGGAGCCAGACGCCTGCCGCCGCCCGTTGGATGCGTGTGCAGGTATATGAAAAGCTGATGGCGCAGTCGGCCCTGCTGGGGAAGCTTGCTCAGCAACGGCCCTCCGCTGCCAGAGAGTTGGTCGCTTCATCTGTCTTGCTAAAAGAGCAGGCTGCAACGCTCGAAAATTGGCCGGAAGAGCCTATTTCCTTACAGGCAGATCGCCTGAGAGGATTTGAAGGCATCAACTCCCGCCGGTATTTTCAGGCCCTCAACCTGGCCCTGCCCAAGCGTTTTCGCTTTGATGTGCGCAGCCGTCGCCCCGCCGCCGATCCTTTTAATGCCTTGCTCAATTACCTCTATGGCATGCTCTACCAGCTGGTGGAGCACAGCATTGTGACCGCGGGACTTGAGCCGACCATCGGTATATTGCATACCGATTATTACCGTCGCCCTGCCCTTGCTTTTGACCTGATCGAAGCCCTCCGTCCCTGGGTGGATGGCCTTGCGGTCCAACTCTGCATCAGCAGGCGTTTTAAGCAGCTGCATACCCGTATCCGGGGAGAAGGGCTCTGGCTCAGTGAAGAGGGACGAAAGCTGGCGATTCCGGCTTTTGATGAGGTTTTTGGCCTGCCGCTGGAGCAGGAGAAAGAAGAGGAAGGAATGGAAGTTGCTTTTTCCCGTAAGGAACGGGCGCGCCGAAAGTGCAAACAACTTGCTCAATTTCTCTTAAAAGACTGGCCGCGTGATTCTCTGGGATCACGCTTTTTATTTGGTCTCCAAAGTAAGGTGGCCTAAAACTGGCAAATCATGTTAAGATTGGTTGCCTACGATATCTCCAAGGATCGGCTGGGCGACAAAGCCTACAAAAAAGGCTGGGTCTATACCCGCTATGCGGATGACATCACCTTTTCTTCAGACAAAAACTTCAGCCCTAAGCAGATGGACAAAATCCGGGGCCTGATAAGACAGGCAGGATTTGCCGTCAATGAGAAAAAGGTCCATCTCTACCACAAGGACGATCCACCGGAGGTGACGGGCCTGGTCCTGCTCGATCCCAGGCCCGATGTATCTCCCGCTTTTTTGAAGCACCTCAAAGCCGACCTCAAAGCCCTCAAACTGCTCAGCGAACAGCGGATGTTGCGACGGGGCATCGTGATGGCCCTACCCCTCAACAAACTCCGGCAGTCCATCCGGGGGCAGATCAATTTTGTAGGCATGATCCGAGGCTGGGAAGATGAGTTGTATCGTCGCCTGATGCAGAAGCTGCAGCGCCTGAGCGCTGTGGTGAGTTATTGAGTGTGGGAGTACAGATGTCATTCCGACGCTTTGGGAGGAATCTCTTGAACTTGAATAACTTATACCTGTGGCTTTTTTTATCATTATTTTCGTACGTCAAAGAGCCTTATTTTAACCTAACCTCTGTATCCCATATCTTTTAATTTGAGGAGATTGAGGAGATTGCCATAAATTTGTGATTTGACATTAGCATAGCTAAGTAGGTTTTTTCTTGCAGGCATAATTAATTCTGGATTGATATAGCCAGGCCCAAAGTAAAAAACGCATATCTCGGCAGGCATTTTATTGATATAATCGATCACCAATGATCGTTTTTTACCTTCTTCTTTATCTTTCTCTGATTTGTCAGCTGATTTTTGCTCAAAAAATGTTTTGTCTTCATCACTGATAAGAATCAAATCATACTTTTTATAATTGATATCTTTTACACCACTGCCACTTACTGGCTGAAAATCTGGTCTCTTTTTGATTACTTTGCTTAGATCAAAGTATTTTTCCAACTCATTTTCTGACCTGTCTTCATTTACTTTTTTATAGGCAAGAACCAAAATCCTTGCTTCCTGGAATAGCTTTAATTCGATATGGGCAAGATCAACATAATGCGCAATGGCTTCAGCGTTGCCGTTCACTATTTCTTTTAACTCTTTTTCTACCAACTCTCGGGAAGTAACAATGAGCTTTTGGTAACCACCATAAAATCCTAACATCCCAGTTAATATGGCAATGATAATGGCTACTCCATATGTATTCAATCGACTTTCAATCATTAATCCAATCAGATTAAAGGTATCATCTAGCGTCGAGGCGTCGGTATTGGCATCGATCTGTATCGTTTGTGATTTCACTGTGAGGAAGTCTTTGCAAAGAAAAACCCCCAACAAAAAAATACCGACTCCAAGGGCAAGCGATATACTTGCCACAATTATCCAGTGGTTATTCTTCTTCTGTAACATATACATCTATAAAATTTTGCATTTCTTTGATCCTTGCGTGTAAAGCAAAAGGCGAATTGGCTGCGTGGACTTTGTTTCTGTTTTTGGCAACGAGGTCAATTATTCCACCAAAATGAATAATGAATTTGTTTGGTGGAAGAGCTTTGATAGTTTTTTCCATTAATTGATAATGGGCAAGGTTTTCCCCCTCATAAGTAATAATAGAATAGCCATGCTCGTCTTTTCCTGTTTTTTTGCCTCTTAGACTTTGATTGTCAAGAAGAATAAATTCAATTTCTTTCCATGGGATTAGTTGGGGATCAAATTCGAGTGAGGAGATAATTTTTGGAAATGGGTTATTGATTCCCATTTTCTTCAATAAATGCTCAATCGCATCCTTTTCGTGTGGCTTGGAAATAACCCATATAGGTTTTCTTGGAACTTCATTCACAAAATCGTCATCTTCAATTTCATTCAGAATGCTCAAAGACTGCACAAAAAGTTGATTTTTTTCTAATAAATAAGTCTCTTTTCCTAAATTACCCAAACGAAAGTCTTTCTCTATTTCTGTAAACCTTACATAGTTCATAAATATTTGAGGATAAGGATTTGCTTCATTCCCGGATGGTTTTAATTTGCTTAAAATCCTATCGCATGTTTCCTTTAGGTCTCCCGTTTTAAGAAGAGAGATACATTCTTGTATGGTTTTTTTATGTAAAATAGCTTTCATGGGAATTAAGTTATTTTAGAAGTTTTAGGTTTATCCAGCCCAAAGGCACATTCCCAGGCTTCAAAACAGTCCTTGTCACCGGAAAATGATCCTTTGACATCCCTACCTCATGCACTACTCTCCGAAAACGAAGAAAAGCCTGCACACCTTCAGGATGATGATCCTCCGCATAGTGGTAGAAAGCCAGGGCAAGAGAGTTATCAAAAATTGTTTTCCCCAATCCAATCCGCATAAATATTTCTCCTTCATCTGCACGATCATAGAGGCGGGTATAAAAATTAATCAAATTGTTATGTGCAGCCCGGTCAGGCATTTCTTCTGCAAATTCCAGGCTGTCCAGTTCAAAGCCGATGCAGGCTTTGGAGAAGGCATATATACTCTCCAGTAGCCCATCTATTCCCTCATTCCGAAGAAATTGAAGCTCTTTTGCCTGCAGAGAATCAGCACGTAAACCTATTTCAAAACTGCTATCTAACCCTTCGGAAATGGCTTCACGGGGTTGGGGAATTGTGGCCTGATTGGCTCTGCCAAACCTATTGCCCCCCAAGGGGGCAAGTCGAATCCTTTCTGCACGACAAAAAATCATATCACTGGCAGAAAACCTTTGGGTATCGCTCACACGGATATGCTGACTGTCAGGTGCCTGCTTGCGGTCGTTCACTTTGCCAAACAAAGATTCCTCTGGAAGAATCCTACGTAATTTATTGCGAACTTCTCTTTGGGCATCGCGCAAAAGTTGGGATTCTCTTTTACTTGGTTGAATTCGTTTTTTCTTTTTTGCTCTTATCGGAGCTATTTCTCCCAGGATTTCATCGCATTCCATAACTATTTTGTAAGCATTTCGCATCATTTGCTGGCCCTCTGAAGTCTTATTGAGCCAGCGATAGAGTAAAGCTGTCCGAATGGCGCCTTTGATGCTGCTGCCAGGGATAAAGGGCCGTCCGGCTGTTTTGAGTATAGGATGGACTTCAATATTCTGTGTTGCTCCATAACCTTCATTTCGAATGGATAACTTTGTAAGACTCGCCACATCCATTCTCAACTGATTTTCAATAAAGCTTTTCAATCTCAGTTTTGAGGTGTTGTTTTCAACCGTTTCGAAGGAAGCTGAAAACTCCCCCATTTTATTTTGTTTCTCAAGGGCATCCACTAATAAGTTTTGATCGATATAATGTATCCATTTCTCATCCTGGCTTACAACAAAATCAGTGTATGGTGACAGTATATCAGCATGGTCCGAGTAAATTGAAACGGGTGTCTCTGTATGAAGCTGGAGTTTGTATGTCGTGATTTTGCTCATAATCAAAAGGGTAATGAAAAGACCAGTCCGTTCCTGATTACGCTGGAAGTGTGCTGGTCCGGGTGAACATCTTCTAATTTTCCTAAGATGGGTTGGGTGAGGATAGCCCCTTCTTCTATCATGCGAACTTGTTTTCGATGTTTCTCATTTTTGCCGAACCTTCCTAATGATCCCCCGCCCCTGATGATTAGGCGATATTTTTCACACTGAGCAAATTCTTTCGGGCTTTTGGGAATTCCGAGAGAGAGGCTACATTGTCTTCCGGTATTTTGCAAGTTGGGAAAATAAAAATCAGAAGCATCTTTTTCTTCAATGGCCGCTATTTGTCCACAACCACTTCTTCTCTCTCCTCCTATTCCTTCATCTGCAAGCAGCCGAAGGCAAGCTTTCCATTTGTTAAGGGATTCGGTATCCAAAGATTCATTTAATAAAAAATACAAATGGGTCTGGAGCTTCGTATTTCCAATTTCCAAATGCTGCAATTGCATGTTTACCTGGTGGTAATAGACCCCTTCCTGGCTTATTTCATGTACCTTCACCTTTGGATAGGTAACCTCTTCTACAAGTGAACTTTCTGCTAATTGTCTGACGTGTGATCTGGATTGTATGCCTAAAGAGCTTAACTCTTCCTTCGTCAGTAGATGTTTGTTACCAATGATATGGAAGTCTGTCAAATGATCTTCTTTGGGTGCAGCATTCCATACGCCAACAGAAAAGAATTCAATGGCTTTCGCTGCCTTGTAATTTCCCTCATTTTGGTAATGGAAACTGATTGGTTTAGGTAAAAAGAAAACCCGGCTTCCATTGCTGGATTCTATACAATGGAATACAGAAGAAATACTAATTTTCTGATCCTTAAAGCTTTTTACAAACTTGTCAGTTTCATTGGGAAACAGTTTGGAATAGGTGTTTACTAATGCAGAAAAAAGGGTGTCTGAGTGAATCCATTGGTGGGTTGTTTCCAGGGTGTTTTTTCCCAGATGAAATTGATTGGAAAGATTGGTTTTCAGGATGATCACTTTCATGAGAAATAGGAATTGTAGGGATTATTGGGGATAGGCTGCCAGTCAACGATTTCTTCATTTTCATAATCTGTGATCAACTTTTGTTTAAAATCTACTTCTTCGAAATGTATTTTTCCATATCCCCTTGATCCATGACCTCCCAAATAATCATCCATAATTAAGCGCATGGCTTTTATCAAAAGTTTAAGGTGCTTGTCGGTTTTTTGGTCATCATACATATCATAAATCATTTCCATGTTGAATCGAGCTTCGGCAGGGACACGTTCCAATTGACGAGGGTGTTTTGCTGTACCAGTCAGCCTATCAATAGTATTTTCCCATTTTGCTTCAGTGAACTCAGTTTCTAAAACTTCGCGATCAGTAAAAGTTTTGGCAAAAGCCTGGGTGTCAAGATCTGCATCTCTTACTATCAGTCGGGTTACCAGCATATCATCTTTTTTCTTTTCTCCTTTGTCCTCTTCGCTTGACGCATCACCCCCGGCAGAATACCCAAAAAGCTCTTTTAGGGTAGGAGAATCCTTATTCACTGAATTACTTCCTTCTTCCCTAGCCAGTAAACTTCGTAACTTTCCCTTTAGTGAACTTCCAGGTATAAAAGGGATTTCGCCCCGCGCAGTTTTAATTACATTGAGGTCAATACCTCCGATATCCAATGCAGTTTTGCTACCCCCGATGTGTAGACCTGTCAATACCTTGATTATGGCTGTTATTCGAATTTTTCCTATGAAGTGAATTTCTTTTTTTGTTTCCATCTTTATTATTTTTTGGGGTAGTGAAATTTTTGATATCCAACCATTGCTTCCATAATGGTTTGCAGGCTTTTAATTTGGTAAGCTGCCTTTGATGAATCGTGATCAATTTGTTTTATCAGGTCGCTGATGAGTTCTGTAACTATTTGTGCATCCCAATTTGTCTGTCGACCTGTTATATAGGCAATTTTTGGTCGAAGCAATTTTAGCTTTGTTATATCCTGGCTTCCCAATCGTTTTATTCTGGAAAAAATATTTCTCAATTGGTTAGAGGTAATATCTTTACCTTTTTCTTTCATTAGGGAATCTATTTTATTGATGATTCGATCAATTTGATCAGGAGAAAGGGGTTCATTGCTATTTTCAATCTCAAGAAGATATTGATAATCATTCTTAAAAAATGTTTTAGCCTTTTCTAATGGAGTTGTCATGATTTTATTTTTGAATCAATTTTTGGGATTATTTTCTACTCATAAATTCAGCCCATCTTACTCCTACAGCTATGAGGAGAGGTGAGCCAATGGATTTTCCCTCTGGGTGGGGTTGAAGATTTTTTTTGAATAGGTTTTCATACATACTCACGATTTCGTTCTCAACGAATTCCTTGTTTCCTTTTTTTACCTCTCTTAAATAATGGTATAAGCGCCATAAACGTGGCAGATAAATACTCCTCTGATTTTGGATATCTTTCATAACCTTGATATAACCAGAAATACTTTTCTGCACTTTCCATAGTATAGCTCGACTTTCCCGATCCTCAGGCTTTGTCACCAGATAATATAAATTAGATCGGAGCTCCCTTGCCTTGTCAAAATCATCCCATGTAAGAACTTGGCCGAAAACCTGAATACAATTTTTTCCACTGGCCTTCGCCACCCCCAAAGCCTCCTCCGCCAATACCGCAAAGCGGCTCACCGGAAACTTAGGTCCCACCATCACCACACCCGCGGATAGCGTCAATGTGCCACCCGTAAAGCGATCAAACTCATCCCTGATCAGCTTTCCAAACTCTAATATCAAATCCCAGGCACCCACCATCAGGCAGTCGTCACCACCGGAGAAGATGACGTAGATGTTGTCGCGGAAGCTTTCTTCAGCAGAGTCAAGCAGGTTTTTGTAGTGTGCCAGTTTTTCGTTCTCTTCGCAATAGCTTTTTGTAAACCAGTCTATCAACTTAGTGTCCAGTAATACATTGATATGTCCTTCAAAAAACCATTCCATGGCGCGAGATAGAGCCGCAGTGTGGAGGATAGAGCTTTTCCCGTTTTCATCTCGTATGCCTGAGCGGAAACTATTGCCAAGGTTGTCAATATCCATTTTGAGGACCCCCAATTTTGGGGTTCCGGTGCGTTTGCCAGCAAACTCTGCCAGATACCCAAAGGAGATGATAAAATCCTCCTGAGGATCATCTCTTTCCGACTTTTCAAGGCCTTTATTGTATTTCTGGAATCCCGCTATCAGTTCTTTGTTTTTGCTATTTTCAAGCAAATGAGGTTTCCATGTAGGCAGGTCTTTTACCAGGTAGGTGACTGGTTTGGGCACAAAATCCTTTTCATCATTTGACCAGGAGGACAGCATGAGTTTGGATTTGTTGATTAGGACACTGCATGCCTGCTCATTGGAAGACCAAACCAGTCGTCTGTGAAATCCGGTATAGGGATCGGGAATAGTTTTTTCTGACAAATCCTCCTCTGCATCCTCGTCTCTATAAAATCGTTCCTTTTTGGTCAGTTGCCATTCCGGTTGAAGAGAAAGCCCAAATCCTTTATAGTTATGCAAATTACTTGCATAATCATCCATTTTTTTTCCTTGGGGTCCTTTGGTTACATTTCGGTAATATGCCTTTTCCAGCTTTCGCCTGTCTGTGAAACTGTAGGGGGACAGGGGATCAAATATTTGATGAAACAGTAGTTCACTTTTAGATTCCAAATCTGATTCTGACTGTTTATCCTTTTCTTGTGATAAATCAAAAAATTGAAGCCGATGTTCATTTAATGCTGTATCCAGCGCTTTCCATCTTTCAGCGAAGCCATTGCGAAATTGCTCTTTTGCCAGCGGAACAAAAGCCAGGATTACCTGCACGACTTCAGGGATAGAAATATCTGCTCCTCGCATATTCAGAGGTTCAAATGCAAATTCTTTTCTACACCGCAGTAACACCTTTTCCATAGATCGGGGAGCAATTAGATAGAATGAGCCCCCTCCATTATAGAGTAGGTTTGCAGGACTAACTTTCAATTCTTTAAGCAAGTAATCCACTGCCATAAATGCCATCGCCTGGATGCGGAGTGAACGCGCCTTCAAAGCTTTCGCAGCCCCTTTACTTTCTGTGTCAAAAATGAATTCCTGTATGCCAGAGATATCACCTTTGATAAAGAGCATCCCATCCTCATCTGCCTCATTCAATAAAGAACAAACAGATGCAGCAGCAGTAAGTCTTGCATAATCAAAAAGGCTGTTGTGCCCATTAATGACGATCTGAGAGGCAAAAAACCTAATCAGAGATAACAAAGCCTCATCATGCCTGAAATGGTTTGAAGATTCAGAAATAGAATTTCCGGAGATGCTCGTCAGTTTGGCAGAAAGCTGGTTTAACAAATCTTGAGCTGAAGTATCTCCACTTGCCGGAAATAAAAACCGCTGGCCCTGCTGGAGATCATCGGGCAAAGTGGCAACGGCAGTCGTTAAATCCGGCTTCAATCGCCTGACAGGCTTTCCCTCATCATCCGTTTCCCACAAATAAGCAAAGGGAGAAGGCATATCAGTCCGGCTCGCCTCTACCCGGGCTCCCGGACAAACCGCCTCCTGCGCTTCCCGAATTACCCCCTGATGCTTTTGCCAACAAGCTTCCACATCTACCCCCAGGCAAGGCATCACCATCTCCTCCGGCCAAATACTCTTCAGCAGCGCCGTAACAAATATTTCGTGTGTCTCTTTATTCATGCGTCAATTTTTCTAATGTTTCCGAAACCTCTGCTCACGCCCTTGCCCAATCCGATATGATCGGGCAGGAGGACATTGGTGCGAAAGACAAAGTTGAAGGCGAAGACCCGCACGCCTTTATAATTGATGTGCTGAGTGGGGCGCATTTGGGTGATTTCCAGCTGTATCTTTTCGGCTATGTGCCAGTTTACCGCCTTGGCGAAGCTGAGGATATTGCCGATCAGTTTGGGTTCGAGGAAGTAGATGATGTCGCGCAGACTTTCGAGTTCCTGGTATTCGCGGTAGTTGTGCTGGTTGAGCGCCTGCCAGTTGCGGATGCTGTACAGCTGGGACATATCATCTGTGATGCCCAAAGGATATTTTTTGACCTCATAGGCTTCCAAAGCCAATTCATTCTTGTGATCCCGCAATTTCAATTGCGGAAATTTGTCGTCAGCGACCAAGTCCTGCCCTGGCTGAAATGCTTCTCCAAAACAGATCATGATTGGCATTTGGTTTTCCCGCTTGTACTGCACGCGAGGATAATGATATTGAGAGCTTCCGTCAGGGAAGTGATTATGAAACCAGGCAAAGTCTTCCTGATCCAAAGGGATTTTTTCCAAAAAGGCCCCTCTAAAGGCGCTGACCTCGCTTTCATAGATAGAAGGAGAGAAAATGGCTTTGAGGATAGGTAAGGTAGTAGGCATATATTTTTCTATTTATCCAAAAAATAGCAAAGATATTCCAAAATGAAAAGTCCAATCTTTCGAAAATGTACACAAAGAACATCCTCCAAAGAAACAGAAGAATTTCTTTCGATGCCTCCCCCGATTGGGGGAAGTCTGCTGGGAATGGACGGGGTCCATTGGTGGGGGCGAAATGGGATTTCGGGTGTTTTCAACGATGAAATCGTTGGGAGATGCGGGACGGATTATAATCCGTCCCTACAGCTGGTCGAACGAAATTCGTTCGGAAGGAATAGCTGTTTTTAACGATGAAATCGTTGGGAGATGGGGGGACGGATTATAATCCGTCCCTACAGCTGGTCGAACGAAATTCGTTCGAAAGTAATAGCTGTTTTCAACGATGAAATCGTTGGGAGATGCGGGACGGATTATAATCCGTCCCTACAGCTGGTCGAACGAAATTCGTTCGGAAGTAATAGCTGTTTTTAACGATGGAATCGTTGGGAGATGCGGGACGGATTATAATCCGTCCCTACAGCTGGTCGAACGAAATTCGTTCGAAAGTAATAGCTGTTTTTAACGATGGAATCGTTGGGAGATGGGGGGACGGATTATAATCCGTCCCTACAGCTAGTCGAACGAAATTCGTTCGGAAGTAATAGCTGTTTTTAACGATGGAATCGTTGGGAGATGGGGGGACGGATTATAATCCGTCCCTACAGCTGGTCGAACGAAATTCGTTCGAAAAAAAATCCGGCGGGCTGCCGGAGGAAGAGGGGGGAGCCCCTCCCCTACTCATGCAAATTCCACTCCTCGCCATTGGCGAGTTTGAAGGCGACTATGCCTTTTTCTTTTTGCAGGTAAAAGGCCCAGGGCTCCTGGGTGGTGGTGTCGAGCGTAGCCCGGTCAACTTCCACTGCGAAGAGATTGCGGTATTCTTTGCCGTTGACGGTGACGCGGTCTTTGAGCTGGATGTTGTCCAAAAAGAGGTCTCCGGTAAGCTTGTTGCTCATGATAACGGTGAGGAAATCGTTGATTTGGGCAGGTGGGTCCAGGGGCGTTTTTGTGATGAAATCAGGTTGCATGGAAAAATTGAAACGCACATTGAGGTCGTTGGAAGTCATTTCAAAAAATGCCGTTTCCAATTCATATTCATCGCAGCAGGTGCCGCACTGCGCATCTATCTGACAGTTGAAGACGTCGGTATTCAGGGCAAAAAGCGGGAGGGAATAGCTAAAAACGGCCGTTTGTATGCCCGCGCCTTTGAACAGGCGGTTTTGGTTATCTGCATAGGCAATCCATTCCTTGGAGCTGCTTTTGACTAGAAACTGGCCTAAATAATTGCTGTTGCAATCTCCGCAACAGGCGGAAATCAACAAAACAAAGCTAAGAGAGAGGGAAATCAAGATGGTGTTTTTCATAAAAGCTGGTTAGATTTCGAAATAAAACAATTCAGTAACAAAGATGAAATATTTCAGGTGGACTCATTCGCTTCGCGCCCTTTCAGCGGCAAGCCTGCCGACCTTTGCATACTCGATCATATACCGGACGATGTTTGGCTGCAAGGCGTTGCTGAATCATTAAAAATGAGTCCATTATTTCAATCATTATATTTATAGCATATGCAATTCACGCCATTTCCCATTTTATTGACAAAAAGATTACGCCTTCAGAAAATAAGACACGAAGACAAAGAGATCATCTTTTTTCTCCGCACAGACCCGGAAGTAAACAAATACATCCAAAGGCCTCCCACGACTTCTTTGGAAGAAGCCACCCAATTCATAGAAATGATCATCCAAAATATAGATAAGGGGGAGAGCATCAACTGGGCCATCACCCTGCACGGCAGGGACGAGATGATAGGCAACATTTGCCTATGGAATTTTTCTGCTGACCGCCGCAAGGCGGAAGTCGGATACGATCTGTTGCCAGATTTCCAGAGGCAGGGAATCATGACCGAAGCGCTGCAAGCGGTTTTGGAGTATGGGTTTGACTCCCTCAAACTCACTGAAATAGAGGCATATACGCATATTCAAAATGAAGCCTCCATGCAATTGTTGCTAAAAAATGGATTTTCATTGAATGAAGAGGAAAAGGATGAGGAAAATCCTTATACTGTTGTTTTTAATATCCAACGAACTGAGTCTTCGGGCTCACCGAAGGGAAAATCAGCGCCCACTCAGCCTTGAGCATGATTAAAAACAAACAATGAACCGAAATACCTCATTGCTTTTCCTTTTAGTTTTAACCGCTTTTATTACTCGGGTCTTTGTTATATGGATTGGAAGACCTGAATTTGTAGGTTGGTTTAATCATACATACTATTACTATGTTGAAACAGAAGGATTGCTTAGCCATGGGAAGTTGCCATTTCCTGATATGCCTTTGCTCTTTTATATATATGCCTTTACCGCCAAAATTTTCACCTACCTGGGTGCAGATATGCATCATGCAATTGTGAATTCTACAAGATTTTGGATGAGTCTGATTCCTTCTATACTTCCCATAGCTGTATATTTTACGTTTAAGGGCATTTACAGAAGCGAGGCCTTCCCAAAATGGATTTGGGGACTCATATTTATCAGTGCCTTTTATCCACTAAGCCTGTTGTATATGCCTGAATTTCTTCAAAAAAATGTGCTGGGGATACTGCTGCTTGCCCTGCTGATACAACAATCCAGAAATGCACTTGAAGGTTTACACGCCAAACGAATCATCCTCCTTGTTCTCACTTTCTTACTAATTGTGCTGACCCACTATGGCACGACTGCTGCTGCTCTTTTGTACGCTAGCGCATTTCTATTTGCATATGGCTGGCATAAGAGAAGCCCATCGAAAGCAAAACTGAGTCTTGCTTTATTTGCGGGAATATCTTTTGCTCTCGGGAGCATTTATCTCTTTGATTATCAAAGATTTGAGCGAATTATATTTTACATCAACAGGATGGCAGATACCTCCAGCCTGGGCTTGATCTTTTCCTCTGATGGGGACAAATTATCAGCCATATTGATGGCGCTCATTCCGCTGGCTGCGGTTCTTCTTTTGTATCAATTGTACAAAAAAGCCAAACCAGCCCTTTCTTATGAAAATAGTGTGTTCTGGCTGTGTAACATCATATTTTGCTATTTGCTGATGCTGCCGGTTTATGACCCGTTGCTTTTTGCCCGATTTGCCAATTACCTAATCCTGCCCTTATTATTTGTTGTGGCTTTTGTGATACAGTACTCCCTAAAAAAGGCATGGATGAAAAAAGCGGTACTGGGTTTTGCCCTACTGGGAACCCTCACCATTGCTGCTGGTGATATCAGCAGTCGGATGCTTCGCAATAAAAACAAAGGACAGATATATCAGGATATTGTAAAAATGAAAGAGGCAAACGGCCTGAGTCCCAATGATTTAATCATCGCCAGAAACGGAGCAGAACACATTTCCAATTGGTTTCTCCAAACAAAATCTTGTGTTATTACTTCCTTTAATCTAAATGATTTCGAAAAATACGACCGTATTTTCATTCTAAATCCAACTGAAGGAAGCATGGCATTGCCAGCTAATACAAGTGAAGCCATTGAAAAATACAGCTATATGCTGAGTAATATCCGGGAGCCTCAAGGCGCACAGCTTGTTTATGAATCTCCCCATATCCGATTATTGGAATTAGAATCGGCACCCGGGGAATGGAGCTTTGATGAGCAAGGCAAATGGATTGGCTATTAAGATTGGATGGGAATTAATTAGAATTCTGCTTTTTTTGTACATAAGGATTAAAAAAAATTACCAAGAAATGACGAATAAGAACCAAGAGAGCCATCTAACGGCTGATTATTTGATTATTGGAGCTGGCGCCTCGGGAATGGCTTTCGCTGATACCCTATTAACTGAGACTGATGCCAGCATGATTATAGTGGACAAATTTCACAGACCCGGTGGTCATTGGAATCATGCCTATCCTTTCGTCACCCTACACCAGCCCTCCTCATTTTATGGCGTCAGCTCTACTGAATTGGGGGATGATAAAATAGATGAATCGGGTTTTAATCGCGGTTTGATGAATTTAGCAACAGGAACAAGCATCAATGCATATTACGAACAAATTATGTCCCGGAGGTTTTTGCCTTCTGGGAGGGTACAATATTTTCCCCTATGTGAGTATCAGGGAAATGGTCAATTCCAATCCATATTAACCGGCAAAACCTTTGAAGTCACGGTAAACAAAAAAACAGTAGATGCTACGCACCTGAAAACAAAGATACCCGCTACACATACCCCCAATTTTAAGGTGAGCTCTGAAGTGGTTTTTATGCCTATCAATGGGTTAACCCATTTAAAAAATACCCCCGGAAGATATGTGATTATTGGAGGGGGAAAAACAGGAATAGATGCCTGCCTATGGTTACTTGAGCATCAGGTTGATCCGGATAATATCACATGGATTATTAGCAGGGATGCATGGTTTACAGATAGACAAAATACCCAACCCACCCCTGAGCATCTTATTTATTTCCTCAATGATTATGCATGTCAGCTGGAAGCATTGGAAAAAGCTGATTCTATTCCTGATTTGTTCCTGCGATTTGAAAAAGCTGGCGTTTTTTTGAGGTTGGATAAAAATGTAATGCCCAGAATGTATCACGGTGCAACCGTAAGCCAAATAGAATTGGAACAACTGAGGCGTATCAAAAACACGGTCCGTCTGGGTCGTGTTCAGCAAATTGAAAAAGATAGAATAAAACTGGAAAAAGGTGAAATACCTACAAATTCGCATGTTGTTCATGTAGACTGTTCTGCAAATGCGCTCAGTCATGCAGAGATGAAACCGATCTTCGCAAAGGACACAATCACAATTCAATCTGTCCGGGCCGGGCAGCTTGTTTTTAGTGCTTCATTTATTGCTCATATTGAAGCAACTGTTGCAGATGATCCTTCTCTCAAAAATGATTTTTGCAAGGAAATCCCCATGCCAGACAAAGATACCGATTGGGTAAAAGTCTATGCCACCTCTTTTAGGAACCAGCACAAATGGTCCAAAAATAAGGAAATAAGCAAGTGGCTCTACAACAACAGATTAGATGGTTTTAGCCATTTGGTAGCCAATGTGGGTCCTTATGATACAAAATCAGGAGAGATTTTAGCACGCATCAGCAAGAGCAAAAAACCTGCAATGGAGAAACTCAACAGCTTTGCAGCAGAGCTCTAAACTCCCCATGCACTGATTTTTATTGCTTTCATTTCTCAAGGATTAGGCTAAGTTTGCGCTCGCATAATCTGGCTAACAATCCACAGGAAAAATAAATGAATAGCGCAACACAAATTCAACAGCTCAATATCGAAGACACCCCAAAAGGAACCATAGGCGAGTATTGGTTACACCTCGTCAATAATGGCATCGGCGAACCCATCCGCGTCCCCATTATGGTCGCGAGAGGCCGCTACGACGGGCCAGTGCTGGGCCTGACTGCCGCCATCCATGGCGATGAATTGAATGGCATTCCGGTCATTCAAAGGGTGTTTAAAGAATTGGATGTCCAACAACTTCACGGTACAGTCGTTGCCTGCCTGTCCGCCAATGTTCCTGGCCTTTTACTCGAACAAAGGAAATTCAATGATGGCACCGACCTCAACCACATTTCCCCGGGAAATATCAACGGAAATATGGCTCATATTTATATGGCGAAATTGGTGCACCATATTTTGACTCCCCTGCAATATCTCATTGATATTCACACGGCAAGTTTTGGGCGAATCAACTCCTATTACATTCGTGCCAATATGGCAATGAAGGAACCTGCCCGCATGGCAAGGCTTCAAAACCCTGATATTATCCTTGACAATCCCGCTCATGATGGCACTTTCAGGGGCACTGCGATGAGCATGGGCATTCATTCCATTACCCTGGAATTGAAAGACCCCAATATTTTCCAATCGGATGTGATTGAAGATGCTTTGACAGGCGTCCAAAATGTGATGTATGATCTGAAAATGTTGAAAGGACAACCCTTTTCACCAGAAATCAATACGATTATATGTGACAGCTCCTATTGGATTTATACCGACGTCGGCGGGCTGCTCAAAGTCCATCCTGACGTAAAAGAATATGTCAAAAAAGGGGATTTGATCGCCAATGTCCGAACCATTTTTGGTCACATCATCAAAGAATATTTCGCACCCGAAGATGGCATTGTGATCGGAAAAAGTGTCAATCCCATCAACCAAAGTGGAAGCCGGATTTTGCACCTGGGAATTAACCCCAGGGAGATTCAGTCTCCATGAGTTTAGGATTATTTGGAGGCTTGTCTTTTTATTTTTTCAAAAATCATCAAAATCTTATTGTTAATATTGGGGATAAAACCTAACTTCTTTAAACATGAAAAAGAATGCATTTTTAGTCCTGATCGCCTGTTTTGTCCTGTTTACGACAGCATTTGCACCGCTTGCCAAAGGGCATAAGTACAGCTCTGAAGAAGGGAAAATGTCGATTGTCTTTCCCAATGAATTTGAAATAGAAGAGTCCGATCTTGAAAATGTCAAAGTGGTGAAGATCACTGCGACACATGATGAGCTTTTCTTATTTGCTTCCTATTCCCTCCATAAAACAGAGATCACCAATCATGAATCTCTCGCCGAGCTATCCGTGCAATCCTTTGCAGAAAGTATCACAGGTACCATCAACGGGCAGTCTGAGTGGAAGGTAAAAAAGCACAACGGGCTAAAGGCCATGATGGAGCTGGCGGAAAATGAGTCAAGGGTGCAGTATAACGTCATCCTCGTAGGAGACATCCAATATCAATTGGTTGTGGTGGCTCCCCAAGACAGCTGGGACCAGGAAGCTGCGGATACTTTTTTCAAGTCTTTCAAATTGAAAAAGTAAGGCGCTTCAGGCCAGCAAGCCATCAGAGTTCGCTCGGCGAGACGCCAAACTCTTTTTTGAAGCTTTTCGAAAAATAGGAAATATTGGAGTAGCCCACCTGATAAGCCGCTTCCGAAACGGTCATGGAGTGGCTCTCCAATAACTTTTTCGCAAAATGCAAACGCTGATCGCGGATCAGGTCAAGTGGGCTTTTGCCCGTCAGGGATTTCAATTTACGGAATAGCTGACTCCGGCTGTACCCGATTTCTTTCCCCAATTCTTCCACCGAAAAATATTCATTTCCCATATTCTCTCTGATCGTGCTGGCCACCTGCTGGAGAAATTTTTCCTCCATCGAGAGGCTTTCCACTTCGGGAAAGCTCCAGGGTTGCTGGCTGTATTTCTCCTTGAGCAGCCTTCGGCTTTGAATGATATTCTCCATTTTCAGCTTCAACTCTTTGGCATCAAAGGGCTTGGTGAGGTAGTCATCGGCACCGCTTGAAAGGCCCTGCCATTTGTCCCGCTGCTCCGCTTTGGCCGTCAGCAATATGACAGGAATATGGCTCGTTTTCTCTTCCTTTTTTACAAAATCACATAGCTCAATCCCGCTTAGACGCGGCATCATCACATCGCTGATGATCAGATCCGGGAGATGCTCCCGCGCCATCTCTATCCCTTCCTGCCCATCCCGGGCGAGGATCAGCTGGTAGCTGTCCTGCAGGAGTTCCTGCATATATGCCTGCAAATCGGGATTGTCTTCTACAATCAAAACCAGGTTTTCATGCTCAGAAGCTGTCGCTTCTGTGGGCCAAAATTCGATCCCAGGCTGAGTCTTCAGCGATTCTTGCAGAGAGGGCGGCAGCGGCTGTGCCGCTGGCTGAAAGTCATCCCCTTGAAAATCGCCCGCATGTATCTTGAGGCTAAAGGAAATGGTGGTTCCTTTTCCCAACTGGCTCTCCACACGGATCTGCCCCTGGTGCAGCTCTATAAGCTCCTTGACCAGCGCCATCCCGATGCCACTACCCTGCTGTCGGCTCTTATCGCTTTGATAAAAGCGGTCAAAAATCTGATCCGTCTCAGCTTTGCTCATGCCTTCTCCATTGTCGGCCACGCTCACGGACAAAGTCCGGCTATCGGCCTTTACGGAAAGGTAAATTTCGCCATTTTCTGGCGTGTATTTGATGGCATTGGAAAGGATATTTACCATGATTTTTTCCAGCTTATCCGGATCAAAAATGGCCTCTTTATTTTCCGATAAATAATTGGTAATCAAATGAATGCGCTTCTTATGAGCGATATCTGAAAACTCTGCTACCCGGCTTCGGATAAATTGAACGACTGCCCCCTGCTGCAATTTCAGCCGCATCTTGCCGGATTCTATCTTGGATATATCCAGGATCTGATCTATCAGTTGCTGCAATCGTAGCGCATTGCGCTTCATGACCTGGATGTGGCCTGCTTTCACCGGGATTTCATTCCCGCTATTTTCCAGTTCACTGCCCGGGATATTCTCCTCCGCATGTTGCAGCGGCCCGAGTATCAGGGATAAAGGTGTGCGAAATTCGTGGCTGATATTGGTGAAAAACCGCGTTTTCAACTGATCCAGCTCCTGTATTTTCTCTACCTGTGCCTGTTTTCGTTCGCCTTCCAAAAAGCGATACCCCAGCCCAATGGTGAAGATAAACAGAAGGCCAAACTGACCCATAGCGCTGGCCAGGGCAGCCCAGGGTTCATTATTGCTCATGGCAATAACGCCGACCACATTTCCTCCCAAAAAGCTAAAAAAGCCGATAGCGAAGATGCGCGCCGTCCAGTTTTTGCTCCAGATAAAACGAACCCCAACCGGAATAATCAACAGCAGGCTAAGCAAAAATCCCCCTGCATGCAGGATGTAGGGAGGCCAAAAGGCACGGACAAAATAGGCCACGACGACCAGACTTATCAGCGCAAGCGAAGCGAGATAGTAGCGATTCCAGGCTGGAAAATGCGTTTTCACATCTATAAACGCATGGCCAAACAGCAGCATAAATGGCACGCTAAAGAGGCAGAGTTGGAAAAAGGGCCGAGCCAGGGTCGGCTGCCAGGAAAACAAATAGACTAAGCCTCCGGCAGGTTCTATGGCTAGCAGATCAAAGGAATACAAAAAGCAAAAAATGCCAAAATACAGGAAGGCCCGGTCGCGCACATAGAAGAACAGAACCATGGCCAGCATCCCAATGATGACAAACATGCCCCAGGGACCGAGCACTTCCCATCTGTCGCTCATATTGAGCCTGGGAAGGCCAATGGCTTCCCCTCTGAGCTCCACCCCTAAAAACTGCCGTTGAGGTCTATGAACATTTTGCAGCCGCACATACAAACTATATCGTTTGCCTGCCTCCAGTGAAATCGGCAGCCCCAGAGCGAGGGGGTGCTCCTTCAGGCTTTTTTCAGATTGCGGGGTTAAAAAACCCGATTTCTCATGTCGGATCATTTCACCGGATTCATTGAGCAGGAAAAATTCGAAGTAATCCAGGCCGAAATGGACCTCATCACGCAGAGAGTCTCCTGGGATGACCAGGAGAGCCTGCTGCAATGCAGTTTCTGCGATGATGGGGACATGAAGCCAATAGACTTCAGGATATTGGCTGGCCTGCTCTGTTTCGAAGCTTTCCTGGAAAGCCTGAGGAGATTGCAGGATTTCCTCCAGACTCAGCTTCCCCGACTTGTCTACAAACAGGCTGGCATGAGGAATCAGTTTTTCCTTTAGAATGAAGCCTTCAATACGCAGGCTGTCCGAAGCCATCAGCCGTGGCAAAAAGGCCGGAGCCAGGAGCAGTAACAATAGCCGGAGATATCGCATACACATTGCTTTGTCTTCAAGTTAGTAAAAGATCAAAAATAATTTCTCATCATAAAAACCTGCCTTACCAGCGTCAATTCTTCTTTCCTGCCCTTTATCCTTTTCTCCTGATCAGGTTAATCCCAACCAGCGCAAACCACAGCATCGTCAGGGGGCCACTTATCTGAGCAAAGCTCAGGACAGGGAAGGCGATAGAAAACAGACCCAGTATCTCCAGAGCTGCTACGAAAAAAGCCCAATAACACAACCAGCGGGGCAGGAAGGAAGACCTGAGGGCAGCCCAGGCCATCAGGGTGTTGGCAGTGATGATAGCGAAGAAGGGCCCTATGACAAAATTGATAAGCATGAAATGATCCATGCCAAAGGTGGCGTGCAGCAGGATGTCTTTTTCCATACCTGGAAACTGCTCCGGCATCCATAGCAATTGGTTGATCAGGCTTGAGTGGGAAACAAAGCCAGAGACAATCACAGGGATGCCTATCGCATAAGCTGCCATCGCCAGGTTTTTCTGCCAACTGTTTTCGGAGATGGATTGGTACAGGACCATTCCTGCCACCAGCATGGCTGAAAAGCCAATCACCGGAAAAAACATCACCAACCTGACCACATGGGCGTTGGCGTGGAGATTCTCCAGCCAATGGTCAATAGAGCCTCCTGACATCACCTCAGGGACAAAGAGAATGCCTAAGCTCTCAGAGGTGATCGCAAAGGAAATGATAAACAAGCCTACACACAGGCCGGCAATGCCGCCCAGGCGGCGAAGATTGGGGTTGAGAGAGAGATCGTTGTTCATTGTAAATGATGGTTTGTTGTTGTTGATGATCACGCTCTGTGATCGTGTCAGCACAAACCTGCCATTAATCAGCGATCCCACTTTACCTCATTTGTTGTGTTGAATGGTTCATTTGTTGCAATAAGGCTGGGATGCAACATGAGTATCAGAAGATGCAACAAACCTAACCGATAGGCCTAAAAAGCAAATTCGCAGCATAGCCCAAAAAGCCATGCTGCGAACATAAAACTGCCTACTGCCCCCTAGCCTACCGCTTCGTGCAGTTCATGCTGCAAGTCTCACCGCCTCCGGCGAAGTTGAAGGAATAGTTGATAATCAACAGGTTTCCGTTAATGGATCCACTTCCATTGACAGAAATGGCAAGGCCTCCAACAGTGATATTCTGATTAGGAATGTTAACAGAAGTATTATTTACCGTACCGTTAATAGCGGAGTTAGAGCCGCCAATGTTATTGATGATGACTGCATCAGCAGAGGCCGAACCCTGAACAATATTGATTTCATAGGTATAATTCCCTGAAGGACAAGACTCTGAGACAGTATACTGGGCGATGAATTTGTCACGCCAGGGAATACATGTACCATCGTCCTTGGTCGCGTCGATATTGTAGTTGTCTGACATCGGATCGGTACAGCCTTCTTCTGCGCAGCCGGTGGCAAGCAGCATAAAGAGAGAAAAGGAGAAGATTAGTAAGGTTAAAAGTGGATTTCTTTTCATGGTAATTTGTTTTCAGATTTTAAATTAAAGGTACCCAATTCTTGAAGATATAAAAATCCGGGCACCCAAAATTAACGGCATTGTAATCCTTTTATTGGCTATTTTTTCCAATCAAAATGATACCTCAATCCGACCCCCAGCAAAGCCAGATAATCCGGCCCCCAAACGAGCAAACCGGTATACCATCCCAGCGGGTGGTTCACTTCCAGGATAGAGCCTGTTATGCTCGCCTGCAAGCTCCACTGCGGCGCGACCTGGTAGCCCAGGCCCAGGCGATAGCCCAAATCTCCCCGCACAGTGAAGTCCGAAAAATTTCTGTCAAATCCCTGATTGGGCTGATCGAGGCTACCTGTAATCAGGTATGAGCGAAGGCCTGCAAAGCCTTCAGCGAAGCTAAGCCACTTCCTATTGGCGCCAAAGCGCCATTCATAGCCTGCATGCAATTGCAGGCGCAGGCTGCTATTGAACTCCCGGAGCACTCCGGTCGTAGGGGGCGAAGCCCCTGGCCGTGTCAAAGCGCTGAGCATCAGCCCGGATTGAAAAATGCTGCGCTTTTGCGTTTTCCAAACGTGATTGAGTTTGAGGCCGAGGCCTCTGGCCTGGTCAAAAGTGGCTTTTTCATATTCCACTTCCAGGCTCTGGAAAAAAGGCTTGCTGTCCTGTGCTTTCGCAAGCGAAAAACATATCAGAAAGCATATAAGGAAAGCTGGTGTATGTCGCATGTTGGAGGAAAATTATTTGCTGAAAAAATATTCAAGTCCTGCCTTGAAGCCCACTTCCGCATTGGCGGAATGTCCCTTGGGGTATCGCTCGTAGACGGCCGTCAGGCCGGCGGGCTGATGGGCCTTGAGCCGCTCCTCCATTTCATCAAAAAAGGTATTCCAGGTCACAGACTCCAGGCTGCCCATCGTTGTATGAAGGTTGAAAGGCAGGGAAGTCCCCGCTTCATGAAGCAGAAGTTCATCGGCCATTAGATGGCCGTCGCCCCACCAAAGAGCAGGACTGCCTGCTTCTATATTCACAAAAAGGGAGCTGTCAGGAAAAGTGAACATTTCCCAAAAACCAAAATAACCGCCCAGGGAATGCCCCATGAGCGTTCTTTCGCTCGCGGCAGAGGCATAGCGGGCCTCCACCTCCGGTATCAAATCCTCCTTGAGGAAGGATCGGAATGCCGCAGCCTTTCCCCCCAGCACATCCTCTTCCTTGTTTTTTACAGAAGTCAGGTCATCTATCCGAATTTCAGAGATACTCCCCCATCCACTCAGAGACTTAGGGTTGATGCCTGCATAGGCGATCCCGACCAGCAGGATGTCGCGTATTTTGTCTTTTTCCATCAATTGTTTGGCATCTGCTGCCACATTGGGATAGTGCCAGTGCCCGTCTATCAGGTAGACGGTGGGATAGCTTTGGGACTCGGAATAGTCCGGAGGCAGGAGAACGGTGATCTCATAGCTCTGCCCCGTTTGGGGCGAGTCGAGTTGGAAGCTTTCCTGCTCCGCAGAGCGGAGCACCAGACTCTCGCAGCTGCTCAGAAGGAGCGTTAATACAAAAAAACCTATAAGCTGTTTCATTATAAAGGAATTTCAATACAGGACAATTTTTCAGGAAAGTCCCCCAAAGTCCCGAAGGGACGCCATATTCAGCATGGGGCGAAGCCCCATGAAGGTAAACGCCCCCAATAGAAGTCCTGAAAGGACGGCATATCTTAGGAAGCCATAGCTAATATATCGCCCTTTCAGGGCTTTAAGACCTGGTTTGAATCGAATAATCGGGCTTTGCCCGATCGTAATATATAGCGTCCCTTCAGGACTTTGAGGATGTTTATTATTCATGACTTTCATTTTTTGTCCTGTACTAAGTAAAGGAATAGTAAAAGAATCAGTTGTTTTCTGGAAGTGAATGGCATGTATGTCTTGGGATCACCCATTTTTAATCAACCCTAAGATAAGGAATAATGGTAAAGTAAAAAGGCGACTTCTGGAAGTGCCCCCAGCTCCAATCAAAATCCAAAAATGTTACCAATAAAAATATTTGTAACATTATTCGTAACATTTAAGTATATTTGTAACAATTATTGAAATGAATGAAACCACTAACTCAAAATAAAAGTCAAATACTGCTACTGGAAGCTGGGAAAGCCCTTTTCTGGAAGTATGGTATCCGCAAAGTGACGGTAGAAGAGATTTGCAAGGAAGCGGGGGTAAGCAAAATGACTTTTTACCGAAATTTTAAGAATAAAATTGAAGTGGTGGAAGGAGTGATAGATGGACTGGTAAAAGAATCCCAGGCCCAGTATATCGAGTTGATGGGGAGCGGGAAAACCTTTGATGAAAAGATCAAAGGAATGATTGAGTTGAAGCGGGAAGGTACCCAAGGAATCAGCAAAGAGTTTGTTACTGACCTGATACAATTGAAGGAACACAAAGATTTTAAAGAATTGAGATTGACCCAAAAAATGGAGTTGCACCAGCGGAATCAGATGGAGCTTTTTATGGCTGACATGGCCAAAGCCCAGGCGCAAGGGCACATCCGGTCTGATGTCAGACTTGATTTTATCCTTTACCTCCTCAATGATATTCAGCAAAAAATGCTCGACCCGGTTCTGAACAGCATGTATGAAAATGAAGAAGAGCTGATTATGGAGTTAACGAATTATTTCTTCTATGGAATTTTGAATAAGAAATGAAAAAAATATACTCCTTTATACTATTTATCAGCCTGGCAATCAGCCTCTCCGCCCAGCAAAAGCTGGTATTCGACGGGCAGCTCTCCCTCATCTCCAGCTACAGCCCGGACAATGCCTTGAGCGGCTTTGCCGGCGGGAGATACATCCCCGAGCTGTCCTACAAAATCCCCATCGATACCATTCGATTCATAGATTTTGAAGCCTCGGCCAATTTCTCGGCCTCTACCCTGGTCCATCCTTTCGATAGCTCGATGAGTGATGGGACGATCAGCCCCTATCGGATATGGGCGCGTTATTCGAGCAAGCAATTTGAGCTGCGCTTAGGCTTGCAGAAAATAGATTTTGGCTCCGCCACCTTTCTGCGACCCATCCAGTGGTTCAACCAGATTGACCCCAGAGACCCGCTCCAGCTGACCAATGGCGTCTATGGCGCACTCGGGCGCTACTACTTCCTCAACAATGCCAACATCTGGATGTGGGTGCTGTATGGAAATGAAAAAACCAGAGGTTTTGACGCCATCCAAACCAATAAAAAAATACCCGAAATCGGTGGACGGGTCCAGACCCCTACCCCAAAAGGAGAGATAGCGCTCTCCTACCACTACCGCAATGCAAACTCCACGAAGATTGACTTCGTGCCTCAGTATGAGAGAATACCCGAGCATCGGGTGGGCATAGATGGCAAGTGGGACCTCAAAGTAGGACTTTGGTTTGAAGCGACCTACAGCCAAAAGAGGAAGGACCTCGGCCAGTTTACCCACCAAAGCCTGCTGAATGTAGGCACTGACTATACCTTTGGCCTTGGCAATGGCCTCAATGTGATCGCGGAGCACCTGCTGCTCAGCTATGATGAAAAAGCCTTTGGCTTTCAAAATATGGCTCAGATCACTGCCCTGACGGCCTCCTATCCCCTGGGATTTTATGATAACCTGAGTATGGTGCTGTATTACAGCTGGACCTCAGAAGACTTTGCCTTTTTCGTCAACTACAGCCACCAGTTCAAACATTTCACAGGCTATCTCATGGCCTTTTACAATCCCGAAGGCCAGATCGGGGTACAGCAAAACGACTTTGTAAACAATTTTTCAGGTCCGGGATTACGGATCATGCTTGTATATAACCATTAATCAATATATGGACACACAACCTATCATTTCCCTCAGCGACGTGAGCAAACGATTTCCGGTAGGAGATGGAGAGTTTACCGCTTTGAAAAACATCAACCTGAGCTTCCAGAAAGCTGAGTTTGCAGGCCTGGTCGGACCGAGTGGCTCCGGCAAAACCACCTTGCTCAATATCATTGGCTCCCTGGATAGTCCTTCTGAGGGAAAAGCCGTCGTGATGGGCAAAAGCATTTCAGCGCTTTCACACCGAGAGTCTGCCCTGCTTCGCAACCACCACATAGGCTTTATCTTTCAGATCTATAATTTGCTACCCGTCTACACCGTGTTTGAGAATGTAGAGTTTGCGCTTTTGCTGCAAAACAGAAGCGCCGACGAGCGCAAAAAAGCGGTGATGGAAGCCCTCGACTGGGTCGGCCTTTCATCCATGGCCCATAAAAGACCAGACAAACTGTCTGGTGGAGAAGGCCAGCGGGTAGCCATCGCCAGAGCGATGGTCAAGCGGCCCGCAATCCTGCTGGCCGATGAGCCTACGGCCAACCTGGACGCAGAAAATGCGCACATCGTGCTCAAAATGATGAAAAAGCTGAACAAGGAGCTCGATACAACTTTCCTCTTCTCTACCCATGACGAAAAAGTCATGAAGTACCTCGATCGCATCGTGCATCTTCGGGATGGCAAAGTGGAAGAAGACGAAATCATTACCACTCAACAAGCTGCATCATGAAATTAGCATTTCAACTCGCATACAAAAACCTCATTGGCGCAGGCCTCCGAACCTGGCTCAATGTAGCAGTGCTGTCCTTTTGTTTTGTCATCATCATCTTTTTCAATGGCATGATGGACGGCTGGAACGAGCAGGCCAAAAGAGATACCATCGCATGGGAATATGGAAACGGCCATGTTTTGAATGATAAATACGATCCCTTTGATCCCTTTTCCCTTCAGGATGGACATGGACAGATTCCTGCTGATGCAGCCCATCTGACTCCTATCCTTATACAACAAGGGACCATCTATCCGGATGGACGCATGGTATCGGTGGCATTGAAAGGCATAGATGCTTCTCAGACAAGCCTTGAACTGCCCACGCAGGCTTTAAGGGAAAGTGATGCTGAGATCCCCGCCATCATCGGCACGCGCATGGCGGCATCCAACAAACTGGAAAAGGGGGCAGAAGTACTGCTTCGCTGGCGCGACAAAAACGGCACTTTTGATGCCGCCAATATCACCATCGTTGACATATTTGAGAACAATGTGGGCTCAACAGACAATGGGCAGGTTTGGATTTCCATAGAAGATTTATGGAAAATGACGGGCATGACAGGTGAAGCCACCCTGATGGTTGCAGGAAAGGAATATGTCCACAAGGAGCTGGAAGGCTGGCATTTTGAAAGCCAGAAGGCACTTTTAAGCGATATCGACAAGATTATTTCGACCAAAAAAGCCAGTTCAGGAGTCCTCTATATGCTGCTGCTGGCAATTGCCCTGCTGGCTATTTTTGACACACAGGTGCTCTCTATTTTCCGCAGACAAAAGGAAATCGGGACCTATGTTTCTCTCGGGATGACGCGTCGTCAGGTGGTGGGATTATTTACGGTGGAAGGTGCTATGTATAGCATTTTTGCCATGGTGGTAGGCTGTATCTACGGCATTCCACTCTTTATCTATCTGGCAAAAACGGGCATCGCCATGCCGCAGGCATCGCAGGATATGGGCGTAGCCCTGGCAGAGAAAATCTTCCCTGTCTATGGAATTCAACTGGTAATCGGAACGATCATTCTGGTGGTGATCGCTGCGACCATCGTCAGCTTTATGCCTGCCCGTAAGATTGCAAAAATGGACCCTGTGGCCGCACTAAAAGGAAAATTACAATGATCAGGTTTTTATTAAAAGGAATACTCAGAGACCGCAGCAGGAGCATTTTGCCGATCATCATTATCTCCATTGGGGTGATGCTGACGGTAGCCCTCAGCGGATATATGCGCGGCGCTTTTGGTGATATGATCGACCAAAATGCCCGCTTTTCTACGGGACATGTCAAAATCATGTCCAAGGCTTATGCAGAAAACCAGGACCAGATTCCCAACGACCTGGCTTTATTAGGAATTGGAGAAATGGTCGAAGGCCTTCAACAGGATTACCCGGATGTGGAGTGGGTTCCGCGCATCAGGTTCGGCGGTTTGCTGGATGTGCCTGATGAATCCGGCAATACCCGCGCACAAGGGCCCGCCGCGGGCATGGCTCTGGACCTGCTTTCGCCCAGCTCCACAGAGATCGAACGGATGAACATCGACAAGTCGATTGTCTCAGGAAGAGTGCCCCAAAATCCGGGAGAGGCCATCATTGGAGATGAATTTGCCCGGAAGTTGGAGCTATCTCTGGGAGATGTTTTCACCTATTTTGGTACAACCATGGAAGGCAGCATGACTTTCAAGAGTTTCACGGTTGTCGGAACGATTCGATTTGGTTCTATCGGAATGGATAAAGGCATGGTCATCGTCGATGTGTCAGATGCACAAATGATGCTCGACATGGAAGATGGCGCCGGGGAAGTGCTCGGCTTTCTAAAAGGTGGCGTTTATAAGGATGAAGTTGCTGTGGAAATGGCCACTGCATTCAACGCCAGATATGAAGGCGATGAGGACGAATACGCACCTGAAATGTTTCCACTTAAAGCCCAAAACAACCTGGAAGGTTTATTGGAATATGGAGAAACCATGTCGGGTTTGTTTGTCTTCATCTTTGTCCTGGCGATGTCTGTCGTCCTGTGGAATACAGGCCTCCTGGGCGGCTTGCGCCGCTACAATGAATTTGGCATCCGCCTCGCCCTTGGCGAGGCCAAACATCAGATCTATCGTTCCATGATCCTGGAAGCGACCATCATAGGTATCATTGGGTCCATAGTGGGCACACTCATCGGCCTGGGCCTCAGCTACTATATGCAGGTCGTAGGCATCGACATCAGCGAGATGATCACAGAATCATCCATGATTATGCCTACGGTTATCCGTTCCAAAATCACCCCTGAACTGTTCTATATTGGCTTTATTCCCGGTGTACTCGCCATGGTATTTGGCAATATGCTGGCCGGACGGGGTATTTATAAGAGAGAGACTGCAAAATTATTTAAGGAATTAGAAGTATAAGAAAACAATGAAATTTACAGCCATAACAACCTTGATCCTAGGATTCTTCCTACTTACTATCCCTGCATTCGCCCAAACACCAAATGCAGAAACCATCATCCAAAAGATTGATGACAACATGAGTTCGAAGAACCGGATTGTCACTTCGGAGATGGTCATTCGCGGCAATCGGAAAGACAGAGTCGTTTCCTCCAGGGGTTACTCCGAGGGAAATGAAAAATCATTTACCGAATACCTTTCACCCGAAAGGGAAAAGGGCACCAAGATGCTCAAACTGGAAGATCGCCTGTGGATTTATTCTCCATCGACCGACAGGATCATCCAGCTTTCCGGGCACATGCTGCGCCAGTCTGTGATGGGCTCCGACCTGTCTTATGAAGACATGATGGAAGACCGCAAGCTCACCGATATGTATGACGCCAAAGTGATCGGTGAGGAGACCTTCAGCGACAGAAAATGCTGGAAGATGGAGATGATCGCCAAAGTCGAGGATGTATCCTATTACAAACGCCTGGTCCTGGTGGATCAGGAACGCTTTGTTCCGCTGAAGGAAGAGCTTTTTGCCAAAAGCGGCCAGATGCTCAAACAGACAACATTAAGTGATGTGGTTCAGATTGACGGCCGATGGTTCCCACGCAAGATGAACTACAAAGACATGCTGAAAGCAGGCGAGGGCACAGACTTTATCATCAAGGAGATTCAGTTTGATGCGGATATTCCGGATTATATTTTTTCGAAGGGATCTTTGAAGAAATAGTTGTTTTAACTGTGGGGTCACATGATAATGTGACCCCACATTCTATTGCACACATAGTGAAAAAAACTTACATTTAAACTCCTCTTAAAGCCTAATCAAGACGTACATAATATATGGTAAGCACAAATGACATAAAATTAAATATCATAAATCTGATTAGTCAGATCAATGATCTGGATAAACTCAAACAGATTTATAAGAAAATCACACAAGTAAATAAGTCCTTCCCAACAGAAAATAAAGAAAGCCAAAGCCCGAACTTCAAAGATGCCGTTGTTGAAATTCGTAAAGGAGTTACTTTCCAGGAAATACTGGAAGAACAGAATTACAAGCCCATTTCTTATGCCAGGTTCAGAAAGAAAGCAGATAGTATAAAATGGGAACATTCGCTCGATGACTTATTGGCGGCTTTGGATTAACCCTATTCTTATTGCCCTAATGAATTACCTGCTGGATACAAATATCATTATCATCTATAGTCGCGATTCAGATATTGCTGAGAAAATTGAAGAAAAATACAACTTCTTCAGTGAACAAAATACACTTGCAGTTTCTATTGTTACTTTAGGAGAATTAGACTCCTTGATTAAACAATTGAATTTAGGAGAAAAGCGAAGAAAAAAAATTGAACTCCTATTAGAAGATATTGCAAAAGTAGGATTGAACTCAGTAGAGCTTATTCAAAAATATGGTGATATTGATGCATTCAGCCAAGGCAAGTTAAAAAGTAAACAAGCCCCTTTCTCCGCAAGAAATATGGGAAAAAATGATCTTTGGATAGCCGCCACAGCTAGTACCTATAATCTTACTTTGGTAACTACAGATAAGGATTTTTCCCACTTAAAAGGAACATATCTTGACCTTGAGATCATTGATATAGAGAAATTTCGGAATTGAGATGGGGTCACATGATTATGTGACCTTCAAGTAGGGTCACATTATAATGTGACCCTACTTGAACCACAATTTGCCTGTCTGAAACCCATCTCCCATCTGCAAATAATACAGATACATCCCCTTCGGCAATTCATGTAGATCGATCTGCCAATGGACATCGCCGGCGTCAAGCTCCTTTTGGAAGCTTGCTACTTCTTTGCCCTGCACGTCAAAGAGGCTCCATTTGGCAAATGATGCCTTCTCCTGCCAGCCTTTGATCTGGATTTCTCCATCAGATGGATTAGGGACTATATCCATAGATATTTGTTTTTCCTCAGCCTCAGGCGTCCCAATTTCACCCAGATCCAAAGAAGTCATGATTACTGGAATGCAGGCAGATGTGTCCACACAGCCATCTTTTTTGATTTCGACTGCATAGGATCCACTCATATTAGCATGGAAAGATTGCAGGATTTCCCTCACCTTGATGGTATTTGTAGCGCAGTCAATCCATTGGTATTGAGCATCTACTGCCTCTGCCGTCAGTACATTGCCTGCGACTGTCACATTTGTATTCAGGATTGTGACATCCAGGTTTGTGCGATGCACGCTGTCAAGGGAAGCACTGACATGAATGGTATCCTGATACATGCCAGAAGCATGTCTGTAAGCTCCCGCCAGCAAGATGCTATCGCCATGACAAATCCTGGCGGATTCCTGGGTCAGGACCGTTTGCCTTGCTATGGCATTGCTGTTTGCAGATTGAATGAAAAACTGCTGCGTTTCCGTGATGTTGCAGCCTGAACCGTAGTGATAGGTTCCGACATTGTTGAGAGCTGCGCAAAGGGAAAGCCAGCTATTGAGGTGCGCATTTTCTGACCTGCGATGCAGCCTTGCATCTGCGGCATTGCCGATGATGACGGCATTGGCGGGTTTGAATCGGATCTCATTCAGCGGGCTGAATGGGCCATTTCCATAATTATTAACGATCCAATAATTGCCGGTATGCGGATTGGCAGAAGGCAAAATATTGGGCGGAATGTGCAGCCTGCTGACGACTACTTCCCCATTGGGCGTATTCGCGCCAAAATTAATTTCCGTTTCTGTATTCCCAAATACATACATGCCTGCGGCATTCACCATCAGCCGGTGGCTCTCCCCTCCCCCGACAGGCGCAGAAGAAATGACTTTGCCGGCATTGCCACTGATCGAACCGTGGGCGATGCCCACTTTGTCCATCACATCGGAGCTGTTCGCCAGGTTGAATTGGTAGTACAACAGCAGGCCGTCCGTAAAGGGATTTACTCCTGTCCGCGTCAGATGCCGCAATTCCCTGATTTCATTTTGCGTAAGCGCTTTATCCCAAATACAAACTTCATCTATTTCGCCCCTATAATTGCGGCTTCCCCAGCCCTTATAGCTGCCGATTCTCATGGATTCTATATCTACAGGCGAAATATTGGCATTGTGCGTAACGCCTACACCGTTCAGGTAAAGCGTGATGCTACCCGGTTTCGCCACCAGGGCCACATGCGACCAGACGGCTGTATCCACGACCAGTCCGCTATGCCACCACCAGGCACCGCCGGGCCAATGATATGCCAGCACATTGCCGGGCCTGAAATTCAGGCCCGCTGTTTCACCATTGTTGATGACAATGCCTGTATAATCTGGCTGAATGCCCTGGGGTTTCACCCATGCTGAAATGGTAAAACTATCTACCTGCGATAGCGCCAGGTCAGGGATATTGGCGTGATCGGGATCGGCTTCGCAATGCAAAGCCAGGCCCGGTATGCTGTCCGGCAGGCATTGGCTATTGACGGTGATGAAGTCAGCAATTGTTTTGCTGACGAGATTTCCGGCACTGTCCTGGATAGTCAGTTTTACCGCATAAACGCCATTTTCTGCAAAAACAACCTGGGGATTCCTCACCGTTTTGGAACTGATATAGGCCGGCGCAGGAAAGAAATCCCACAGCCAATGCGCATCCACATGATCCAAAAAGGAATGATCCTCCATTTGGACGGTATCTCTGCTACACCAAACGACATCATTTGCTGTCATGGGCTCAGCGGCAGGAAGCGAAGGCCTCGCAAAAGGCGCTTCCCATATCCCGCGGTCGGAAGACAAACGCACTTTGCTATCTCTGTAAAAGAGTTTGAGGGACAATGCCCTTGTCAAAAAGGGCAAGCCATCGCTATACATCACCCAATCGCTGGCATTTGTATCCCAGTAAAAAACGCCATAATCGGTCACCACATAGACGACCTCATCTGTCCCTGCCTGGTAGACGATGTCCAATGTTCGGTGATTATCCAGCGTTGCGGTGGTCTTGTTGTCCCAGCTTTGACCGCCGTCGGTCGAGGCGTAGACCTTTTGCCTGTTGGCGCCGTAGGCGCTGATGACCCAAAGCTTGTTGGTGCTGTTGGGATCAAGGGTTAAATCCAGTCTGGAGATGCTATTGGAGGGAACGGCTGTTGTAGCAGTAAATGATTTCCCGCCATCATTGGAGCGATAAATCGTCCCCGCATTATTCTCCCTCACCAAACAATAGATGATCTCTGGCGCTATACGTGAGATCTCAAAAGTCAATACCCGGCTATTCGCAGCAAAGGTGAAGAGGGTGTCAAATTGCGCGCCTCCATTGGTGGATTTGTAGAACACATTGTCATTTCCCAGAAACAGCTGATTGGCGTAATTGGGGTGATATTCCACTTCACTGGAATTCAACAAGGTGTAGGCTTCATTGGGGTAAATGCCCAGGTTTGCAGCTTCTTTGCTGGGGGTGGAAAGGGCATAGCCAATCTCTTTATCACCGATGTCTGAGAAGTGTAAGAGGTTGTTGTTCAACGGATTGATATAGCCCGTAGCTGTTTCAGCTCCTCCCAAAAACATGGTTTTTCCATTGCCAAATTCTTCCCTGTATACAGCATCGCCATTGTGGTATCGTCCACCTGTCCAGACATCATAATTCCAGCCCTGATCGAATCCCCAATAGGTACTGGCTGAGATGCCCGTATTTCGGATTTCGACCGTTTGCATCTCATCATCAGAATAATTGATGCCGCCATCCGAGGTGTACCAAATTTCATTTCCCACCACATCTATATCCTGGATATCGGCATGCATCTCCAGCGAACGCGTTCCGCGGATGTATTCGATATTGGCGCCTCTGTTGCCGGATTCACAGGCCCAGATGGTGCCTACCCAGATGCGATCCGCATTGACATGCGACACATCGAGATCAAAATTATACCATCCCTGATGGTAGCCACTGGAGTAGCCCGCATAGAACCAATTGGTATTCATATCATTGCCCGATGCATAGGGACCACCATCTATGCCGTCGGCATTTACCCAGCTATCGCCTCCGTTGAGGCTATAATAGATGCCGATCCAGCCATTGTCGCCGGCTTTGCTGTCGCCGATGAGCGCAGCGTAGATGCGGTTGGTATCCGCTGGCGTCACACCGATTTTACAGCCAATATCTGTCGCCACGGCAAAAGTCGTGGGCGTATACCAAAGGTTATCTTTCAGCAGCCAGGAAGCGCCATTATCGGTGGATTTAAATATCTCCGCTCTTTTGGCGGTTGCGTTGTTTGTGGAAAGGAAAATAACATTCGGATTGGTGGCATGTGCTTCTATGTCCCAGCATTTTTTGTTAAAAATATTGGTCCAGCTCGCACCATCATTGATGGTTTGAAACAGGCCGCTGGCCGTGGCGGCAAAGACGATATTGGGCTGGGTGCGATGGATATAAAATTGCTCGACCTTGCCCGGCGCGGTGAAATTCAGCGTCCATGTGAGGCCTCCATCGAGTGTTTTGTAGATATCAGAACCATTGCAGATATAGACAGTATCGGGATTTTGAGGATGAATTTTGATGTCCGCCGCATCTGTGATCGGCTCGTCTCTTGTCACCAGATTCCAGCTCAACCCATGGTCGGTGGATTTGAATACACCGCCGCCGGTAGCGGCTCCGCAGTACAAAATATCGTGATTGGAAGGCGCGACCGCGATGGAGGTCACATTGGTTTGTGTCGGCCTGAGACTCAGGCTGCCATCATTTTTATAGGTGTCGAAAGGTCCGATATTGGACCAGGTGGCAGAGCGGGAGCTTTCATTCCGCTGCGCCTTGAGGGCGCTGTGGATGCGCGCCTGATCCTGCGGAGAAGGGATATAGATATGGCCATCGGAAGCGATGTAGCTCTGGATGTTTTTTTGCCAGTATCTGAAGTTTTGGGTATGGATGTTTTTTTCAAAAGGATGGTCCCGATAATAGAGATCGTATTGGCTGATGACTTCGTCTATGTTGGGATCGGCGCTGTACATGAGCCTTGCCCACAGAGGAATATCAGCTTGATTGATCGCTGAGGGAGGGACTTTGAAGAAGGCATCCTGGTTTTGGGCCTGGGAAAAAGAAAAAGCGGTAAAGAGGAGAAAGAAAAGCGAAATGTATTGTGTTTTCATAAATCTATTTTTCTCTGATTAACCAGAAATGCAGCAGGATCATTCAAGTGATAAATTCCTGGCTCGTTCAAATTAATCAATTCGGCACACAAAATGGCTTGAACCGCTTCAACGGGAAGCAATTTGAAGTATTTACCCAGGAGAAGCATGGCCTGGCGCACAACCAGGTAGACTTGATATTGGAAGACGCTGCCGGATGGCTCTGGCTTTTCCATAGCAAAAGTACCTTTACCCAAATAAGTTTCTTCCCAGTTTAAAGAGCGATTTGGTAAATCGCCCTCGGAATATCTATAAGCGAATGTACAAAAAAGCCACACCTGTTCTGAATACCCCCTAATTGTTAGGTCGCTCATCATTTATCCTTTTTCAGGCTTTCACCCAAAGCCGAAACAGTAAAAATTTCCGATATATTTTTATTAGTTAGTTATCCTAACTATATTTGTACTGGCAATGTTGCCACACCATTTAATTCATAACAAAATGAGTAAATCAATTTTCTATCACGCTGGCTGCCCTGTATGCGTAAGTGCAGAACACGACATTATCGACCTTCTTGGTTCTTCCAATGTTGAAGTTGTTCACTTTGGAACAGACAAACAAAGAATTGCTGAAGCAGAAAAAGCAGGAGTAAAATCTGTTCCGGCCCTATTGACGCCCAATGGAAATGTATTGCACATCAACTTTGGTGCGTCCATGGCAGACGTAAAAGGTTAAAAAATTTGCCCCACATAGTTAGGATAACTACCTTTGTGGGGCAAATTTATACTTCAAATTGGCTATTTCATCATTGAAATGGAAAATTGTCACTGCGCAAATCCGCCATAAAATAAAAGCAAAATGAGTAAATCGCCATTTGACTTAGCCTACCAAAATCAAAATACTGAGAGTAAAATTGTTGCTTCACTCGAACGAATCTCGCAAGCATTTAGGGTATTGTTATGGAATGAAAGTAAAGAACATTCTTTAAGCCCTATTCAAATTCAAGTGTTGATTTTTTTACTCCATCACTCCGAAGAAAAACGGAAGGTAAGCTACCTGGCAGAAGAGTTTAATATGACCAAAGCTACCATTAGCGACACCATAAAAACCCTTGACAAAAAAGGATTAATAAAAAAAGAATATGAGCCTCACGATACAAGGAGCTATATTATTCAACTCACTAAAACGGGAGAAACATTAGCAAAACAAACATCCCATTTTACAGACCAATTGCAAGTGCCTATTGACAAACTACAAGATGCCGACAAGGAGAATTTGTTAGCAGCCTTGATAGGCATTATCCACCACCTAAATCAATCTGGGGTAATTACCATTCAACGAATGTGTCTAACCTGCTCACACTATAGAGAACCTAATGGCGGGCAGCAGCATTTTTGCACATTACTCAACCAAAACTTATCTACACCAGACCTTCGAATAGACTGCCCCGAACACCTGCTAATGTGATGCACCCCAACCTTATTATACTTTATCAGCGCCCCACCACAAACTTGCGCGCCAAAACCTTCTCCCCTTCCATCTCGACCAGCAAAAAATACACGCCATTATTCAGCGGCAAAGTGTTCAAACTGACCACAGCTTCCCCTGCCCGCAGGTATTCATCGATCAGATACTGGATCTGCCGACCCGTCTGGTCGACCACCCGGGCGACATAGCGCCCTTCTTTTGCTATTTCAAACTTGAAAAAAACCTGGTAGTCTGCACTGGGATTGGGGTAAGCTATTACATTGGTTTTGTCAAAAGTGGGAGGCACAGGTACTGTCGTGCAATCTCCGTTAAATAGCTGACTGACAAAGGTTTGGTTGCGGCCCTCTTTATTGACGGTATAGCCAGACACCCATACTTCACCGGGCACATTGGTCGATATTCCGGAGTAATCTCCCCAGCGGAGATTTACTTCTGTGCCTCTTCTCAGGGCGGTATCGCCCAGTATACAGACAGTCGGTTCACTGGCTACGCCTGTGGTATCTAGCTGTATCACGGCATTTCCGGGAAATATCTGGGGAGAAGTGATATTGACCATGATAAAGGTCGAAGGGCTGCCATCTTTGGCGCTGCACCCGCCATAGGCGATGCTGGGATAACCCAGATCGTAGATATCCGATTCGATCAATTGGGTATTCATGATAGAGAAGCTCGGATCAATTGGCGACAAGCGGATATCTCCCAAAAAGACAGAAGGCCTTCTGTTTTCACCTCTGGCAGCAAAGGCAAAGACAAGGTGATTGTCATGCTTGTAGGCAGACAAAACCCGTGAATCAATGATGATAAGGCGAGTGCTGTCTCCCCTTTGAGCCACCAGTTGAGGAGGAAAGCGGTAGATAGAAGAAGAAGTCAGGGTGGTTGGAAAGGAAAATTTGCCATTGTTGCGGATGGTATTATCTATCTGCCAGATAAAAATGCGCTTATCGCCGCCCTGGGTCACATTGTCGATAAAGTAAAAGTTGGGGCCATAAGGCTCCAGATCGCCATGCACAGGGGTGATCGAAAAGGTGCCTTGCAGGCTATGCGGCTGCACGCTCAGGTCTGCCCCCGCATAGCCACTGGCCAGGTCTATCTGCCACACTCCCGTCCCCAGAGATTGTGTATTTTGGGAAAAAGCGTCTTTGTCAAACAGATTCACGGTAATGAATAGCTCATCCTGAGAAAGGCCGCACTGCGGATAATCCGCCCAGACATCCACCTGGCTGATGAGTTCAAAATTGCCATCCAGCTCATACACATGCCAGGGATCTTCCGGATTGGAAGTGGTAGAAAAAGCGATGATTACCCGCGATTTTGCGGGCGTAAAGCCGTTCAGGCAGGTGAAAATAAAGCGCTCATGCAGCGCATCAAAAAGGATGCGTGGGTCATATTTTTGGTTGCTGCCCGTATTGGGCGTGAAGGAGTTGACGGACATGCTGAACAGCGAATCGCCCGTGCCTGTATAGGCACTGATGTCCAGGTTGACCACGCTGACGACGCGGCTGCCATCTTTGTTGACGGCCAGCCCATTGTCGTTGGGGAAGCCTATATCGCGGGTATTGGCGAGGAAGCCTTTGTAAAAGGAAGGGGAAGTCGAAGCGGAGGTCCGCTGGTTGGCGGGTTTGCCAGCTTGTATGTTTTGAATGACTTCGTCGTATTCGGCCTGCGTGATGAGTTGGTCAATGGAAAAGTCCTCCCTGCTCATGGGGGGGCGGATATTCTTGAGCAGTGGACGAAAATCGTCCTTCACAGAAAGAGGAGAAAAAGTTGCTACTTTTTTAACTGAAAGCAGGGGATGCTTAGTGATCTGAAAATCATTCTGCTGGGAAAAAAGAAGGGCAAAAGAAAAACAAAGAAAGGCCGTGGCAAGCAAATAGTATTTCATGCTGGTTTTTTGTTTAAAGTAACGAAAAAGGCATGAAAAAAGCAGTTAGGTAAAATTACCTAACTGCCCGCTGCATCAGCTTTTGGCTCGGTTGTGTGTTTAATTCTTATTATTTAATCGTCACCTTGCGCACAGTCTGCATCTCACCGATCTGAACGGTCAGAAAATACATGCCTGTAGCCAGGTTTTCAGCAGTAATATTCAAATCATGACGGCCAGCCGCTTTTTGACCAAAATCAAAAGCTTTAACTGTTTTTCCACTGAAATCAACCAGCTTCATGCTTACACGATCCGCACTACGCAAATCCAGCTTTACACGGGTACTTCCACTAAATGGATTAGGGAAAATGGTCAATTCATTCAGGAAAAGAGACTCGTCAATTGCGGTATTGTCAATGCCCTCAAAAAGGGTGGCGGCTTCGTCTCCGAATGAACCGGAGACGCTCGCTACAACATTCCCTTGATTGGTGCGAAGCTCTACGCTTCCGCTTCCGATACCATCCCCAAAGCTGTCAAACACTTTGAAGTTGTAACAGCCTGTACCAGGAAGGGTGATAGGAATAGCTGTCTGCTGGTTGCTGGGATACCCACCAATCTGACCACCCTGGCCGATGATATTTCCGGCATCATCTGTCAGGCTCCAGGAGGTTTCGTCTCCATAGGCATCTGTGTTGATGACCACGATCAGCGGCTGCACAGGAACCTGGTCAGCTCTTGTTGCCAGGACATCCAATTGGTTATCAGCAGCGTTTTCGTCGGTTTGGCCATTAGGATTCTTCAGAATAAAATCCAGATCCATGCTAACCTGGAGGTTGCTGAAAGTATTCAGGCTGACAAAAGCACCATCAAATTGAACCAGGTTTCCAGACCAGGGCACATTGCCAATGGTATTTCCATTCAACTTCACTTCTACATCGAAGCTGGTCAGGGTCTGGCTACCCAGGTTTTCTACCCAAAAACCTGGAGTGATAGAACCCCCACGGCAGAAGCTGGGCTCTCCTTCATACCAGTCCATGCGGGTATGTACATCGTTGGTGGTGTTGGGAAGGGGCAAACAAGGGCTGCCCATCTCATACAAGGGGTCAGGGTTTGAACCGATTCCACCGACACGCATCTCCCAGTTTCTGTCAGGACAAATGACGAAAAAGGTAGGAAAGGCCTGGATGGGGTACAGGTTACGCAGGGTATGTCCCTGAGCAAATACAGGTGTTTGAATGCCATACTGAGCCACCGTAGCGACTTCATTGGTTGTGGCTTGGTCAAACTCCAAAGACAAAATCATGATGGTAGAGTCACCAGTAGCTGTAAAGCCATGCTCTTCCCAGATTTTTTCCAAACCAGGGATAGAAGCGATACATGGTCCACACCAGGTAGCCCAGACATCCAGGATGACGGTCACATCACTGTCCAGGTAATCATACAATCTGTGGGAGTTGCCGTTCAGGTCGTTCAGGGTAAAATCCGGAGCGATAAAACGGTTGGGAGGTTGGGCAATGGCTACGCTTGTGAGTAAGCAGCCAGCCAAAAGCATAAGTAAAAATTTTAGCTTCATGTTGTGGAGTTTTTTTCAGTACAGGACAATTTTTCAGGCAAGCCTCAAAAAGTCCCGAAGGGACGCTATATTCAGCATGGGGCGAAGCCCCATGAAGGTGAACGACTCCCATAGAAGTCCTGAAAGGACGACATATCTTAAAACGCCATACCCAATATATCGCCCTTTCAGGGCTTTAATGCCTGGTGTTAATCGAATGATCGGGCTTTGCCCGATCCTGGAATATGACGTCCCTTCGGGACTTTTGGGGTGTTCATCATTCATAGGTTTCATTTTTTGTCCTGTACTAATGGAGTTTTTATAAAAAAACAGCCGGAAGAGGTTCCGGCTGCATCTGTAACATTCTATTTTACTGGATATTCACCTTGCGGATCGTCTTTGTATCTCCTATCTGGACAGAGAGGAAATACATACCGGAAGCTACATTTTCAGCAGAAACTTTCACCTCCTGATATCCGGCACCCATTTGGCCATAATCATAAGAAGAAATCTGCTTGCCAGTGATATCTACCAGAGATATCTGTACGCGATCGCTTTTTACAAGATCAAAGCTTACACGGGTTTCATTTTGGAAGGGGTTAGGAAAAACTGTAAGGTCGCGTACCGTCAGCTCCTCGCTGATGTCTGTATATGTTCCGCTAACCTCAAATTTGATCTGCTTTTCAGAGCCGTAATTCCCGTTCAGGTCAGCTACCACATCGCGGGTACCTGTAGGCTGCAGCAACATGCTGCCAGCACCAGTCGAAGGATTGAAATTCCAGCCATCATTACCTGAATCATAAAAAGTCAACTCATAACAACCGCCACCTGGCAAAGAGAAAGTCTCTGTCAGGTTGGCATTGCTGAAATAAGGAGCAGCCTTACCACCTTCAGCGACGATAACACCTCTGTGGTCTTTGATGTCCCAGGATGTTTCTGCACCATTGGCATCTGTATTAAGCCACAAAGTGTAGTTCAGGCTGTCAAAAGTCTGAGCTTGACGAGCCTGAACCTGCATACCGTTATCAATGGGCACAGCATCTGCCAGCCCATTAGGTCTTACGATGTTCAGGTCAACAATCGCAGTATTGAAAAAAGAACCCACACGATCGAATTTAATATTGGCAGACTCATAGCGCGCCAAAGATCCTGACCAGGAAGTTGTTCCCAATATGGTACCGCTCTGTCCTACTTCGAGGTCAAAAGAAGTGATGGTGGTATTTCCCATGTTTTTGACCCACATTTTGGGGGTGATGCCTTCACCATTACAGAAAGATTCTTCACCTGTATACCAGTTGAAGCTGGTGCGCAGGTCGATGGCGTTGTTTGTCACGGGCTTGCAGGAAGCTACATTATTTAGCAATCCATTGGGGTTATTGATCTGGCCAATCTGAGAAAACCACGCGCGATCAGGACATACAACATAATAGGTCGGGAGTGAGCCAGTGTTGTAGCCCAGGTTTTCAATGGTGTGTCCATTGTCAAAAATAGGGTTTGGTATATTATACTGGCTGCCAATAGCTGCTTCATTGCTGGTTGCAGGGTCTATTTCAACAGAAAAAATCATCACAGAAGAGTCGCCTGTAGCACTGAAGCCTTTGGTATTCCAAATCTGCTCCAAAGAAGGCAGAGAATTGATACAAGGCCCACACCAGGTAGCCCAGATATCGATGATAACCGTAACTCCCTGATCCAGGTAGTCATACATGTTCTGCTGCTTTCCGCTGAGGTCCGTTAGGGTAAGATTAGGTGCTGTGGTAGGGTTTGCTGGTTGTGCAAAGAGAGGAGAGCTCAAAAGAGCAAAAACCAGGACAAAAAGTAAACTTTTCAATTTCATTTGTTTGTTATTTAAGAAGAAAAAAAAAGAAAATTGCAGGTATGATGTTACCATCAGACCTACAAAAATAATAAATCTTATTGAATTGTAATTTTTTGAACGATTTGCTTGCCTTCAGCCTGAAGCATCAAGAAATACATGCCTGCTGGAATAGCTCCGACATGGAAATCTACTTCATGATAACCGGCGGACAAGTTGCCCAGATTTTGGTTGCTGAGTTGTTTTCCACTCATATCAAGTAACTGAAGCTTAAGGTCCTGACGCTGAGGCAAATCAAAGCTTATCCTTGTCTGATTTGTAAAAGGATTGGGATACACTTTGAAGTCATGCATCAATTGATCTTCTCCAATATCCGTATAAACGCCTTTTACCTCAAACTTCGTTTTGGCTTCGCTGCCAAAATTCCCCGCCAGGCTGGCTACGACGCCTCCGGTGCCTGCAGGCTGAAGCAGCATATTGCCGCTTGATCCCCAACCGTTATTTCCTGAATCATAAAAAATCAATTCATAGCAACCTCCACCGGGGACCTTGATCACCTCCGACAAAGGCGTATTGTTGGGGAGAGGAGCAGCCTTTCCTCCTTCAGCAATGATTACATTGCGGTGGTCTACCAATTCCCAGGATGTCTCTGAGGCGTTGCCATCGGTATTGAGGAAAAGGGTAAAAGTAAGGCTGTCGTAGGTGGTCACTTTTCGTGCCTGCACCTGGAATGAATTATCCAGGGGGACGGCATCTACAGAACCATTGGGCCTGACAATCGCCAAATCAACGATTGCCGTAGTGGTAAAAGCACCGATTTCATCAAATTGAATATTGGCAGACTCAAAACGAGCCAGAGAACCTGTCCAGGAAGTAGTTCCCAAAATGGTACCGCCCAACCCGATCTCAACATCAAAAGATGTCACGGTCGTGGTGCCCATATTTTTGATCCACATTCTCGGCTTGATGCCATGCCCCAGGCAAAATGTCTCATCACCGTTGTACCAGTTGAAATTGGTGCGGAGATCAAGTGGGAAGGTGGTCACAGGCTGACAGGAAGCGATATCATTCAGTAGGGTATTGGCATTCATGATCCCTCCCTTTTTGATGGACCAAATCCTGTCAGGGCATACCACATAAAATGTTGGAACTGAACCCGTGTTGTACTTCAGGTTATCAATGGTATGACCGTTGTCAAAAACAGGAAAGGGTATATTTTGGGAGGCTACCACACTGGCTTCATTGCTGGTGCTGGGGTTTATTTCCAGGGCCAAAATCATCACAGAGGAGTCACCTGTAGCACTGAATCCCTTGGAATTCCAGATTTGCTTGAGGGGATTTAAGGCACTTATGCAGGAGTTACATCCTTGAGAAGCCCAGAGAAAGAGGATCACATGCACATCCTGATTGAGGTAGCTGTACATATCATGCGATTTGCCATTTAGGTCGGTAAGGGTAAAGTTGGGGGCCGAAGTCAGATTGTCCGGCTGAGCTTTGGAAAAGGAGATAGAGACCAGAACCAAAGCCAATCCAAAGAGTAGATTTTTGAGCTTCATATTGCTTTTTTTTGTAGAAGAAAGGTTAAGTAGGTTGTTGTTTTTTGCCGCCAAAAGGCGACACCGATTATCCACTTTTCAAAGGAATAATCCAAGTAATCTACCGATAACTTTCAGAGGATTAAAGCTTTAGCTACAATTCTACAAACAAAAGCCACCCTTTAAACAAAGCCTTCGTTATGGGCTGACCAAAAGCTACAGGAAGGAAGGCACGTCCAATTGCCTGCCAATAGCAAATGCTGCATTGACCAGCCCTACATGGCTGTAGGCCTGGGGAAAATTTCCCCATTGGCTGCCGCTGCTCGCCGCGACATCTTCTGAGAGCAATCCCAAATGATTGCTGTAGGTACAAAGCTGATTGAAAGTGGCTACCGCCTCTTCCATCCTGCCGACCATCGCCAGGGCTTCCACATACCAAAAAGCACATATCAAAAAGGTCGTTTCGGGCTTACCGAAATCATCTTCGTGCTTGTAGCGGAAAAACAGCCCTTCCTCCGTTTTCAGTTCAGCCTCCAACACCCTCAAATGCTTTTGGGCTTTTTCACTCCTGGGATCGAGGTAGTTCATGGTGATCAGGTGCAAGGTACTTGCATCCAGGTAAGGCATGCCGACTGCCTGCGTATAGACGCCCCTTTCCTCATCATAACATGCCTCTATTTGCTCAGAAGCTGCTTTTTCCAGGCGAATGGCCATTTCCTCCATCGTCGGATCTTCGATCGTGCGGGCTATCTTCCTGGCCGCTTTGGCACCAGCCCAATGAAAAAGGAAAGTATAACAATGCAGCTGCGCGCGGTTGCGAAATTCCCACAAGCCGGCATCCGGCTCATGCATGGTATCTTCGATTTTTTTCAAAACCGTCATCACCAATGGCCCCAGATAAGAGCGCTTTTCCTTACTCAAACGCTGATCTACAAATAGCGGCAACAAGGAAACCAGCACTTGCCCATATACATCATTCTGAATGTGTTCATAGGCCTGATTTCCAATTCTAACAGGTTTTTCGCCCAAATATCCATCCAGGTCCGTAATGATCTCCGTCAGTTTTGACTCTCCGGTTATGCTATAAAGCGGCTGGTAGCGGTTGTCTTCGTTCAGGGCTATATTTTGGATAAAATGGGCATACTCTTCCAGTTCAGTAAAATGGCAAATGCTGTTCAATGCCTTGAGGGTATAATGGGAATCGCGGATCCAGCAGAAGCGGTAGTCCCAGTTGCGCGTACTGCCAGGAAATTCGGGCAGGGAAGTGGTAGTTGCGGCGATGATAGCGCCGGTATCCTGGTATTGGTGGAGCTTCAGCGTGAGCGCTGAGCGGATGACCATATCCTGGGCAAATTGCCCGATGGCTGTGCGCTTCACCCAGCGCTGCCAGTAGTTTTGGGTTTTTCGGGAAAAAACCTCCACCGTATTGGCAAGCTCATCCTCCAGGGGCACGCCCCAGGTGAGCGCCAGGTAATTGTCCCTCGTCAGGACGAAGGAGCGCTCTTCATCTATATAATTCAGCGGCAGGCTGCTGGTAAGCCGCACCTCCCGGTCCAGACCTGTATAGCGCAGGTGGCTGCTGCCAAAGACCGTTTGGGGAATGATCTTGCCATAATCCCCACGCGGCTGACAGATCACCCGGATGCGAGGGGTACCCTCTATCAATTCAATTTTGCGGCACAACATCAGCGGCTTGTAGTAGCGGTCATACTGCAAAAAGCGAGGTGCGAAGTCCAGCACACGAAACTTGCCATCGGCGGCATGAAATTCTGTCACCAGCATGCAGGTATTTTCTATATAATACTGCCTGACTTCATAATCTTCACTTACAGGCGAAATGGAAAATTCTCCGCCTTTCTCCCTATCCAGCAAACTGCCAAACAGAAAACTGCTATCGAAACGCGGCCAGCAGAGCCACTCGATATTTGCTTTTTTGCCGATAAGAGAGAGATATGCGCAATTGCCTACCAGACCGAGTTGATAACTGTGTCTTTTCATGAGTAATGATGAGTTGAATGTCACATGCAGGCTATGCAGGGGCCGAATTAACAGAAACCATTTTGGGGATCAAAAATTAAATCAAATTTTACCTAAAATCAGCGTTTTAGCCATTTGCGGTATACATATCCATTGTCAGCAAAAATTCTGATAATATACATGCCTTTGTCCAGGCTATGGGTTGATATGCTGGCCATAAAAGGGTTTCGTTGGTTCATATCGACATCCAGCTGTTTTCCATTTAAGCTAAATAAACTCAATTCATCTATCCGACTTTCACTTTGGATGATTACCTCATCATGCCCGGGATTGGGAAATAGCTTAAATCTTGTATTTAGGTCATTATCCAGATCCAGGTTCAAACTATCTGCCTGGATGGTATAGGAATACATATTCACACATTCTTTCGCAGAATCGGAAATCGTTACTGTGTAAGTTCCTGGAAATAAATTGCCAAGGAAAGCGGTAGTGTCCCCCGTATTCCACAGATAGCTAAAGGGCTGAAAGGGCTGAGTCCCATTGCTGGGCAAAAGCAGGATACTGCCATCAGCCACTCCAGAAAAAGAAGCATGAGTTATTTCAGCTTCAACGAATACGCCTATTAACACAGTATCATGATCTACACAGCCGTTTATATCCAAAACCTCTGTAACACATGCCCGTGGCCCATGGACAAAGATGGTTGGAGCAAGAGCCCCCGTACACCAATTATAAAGGGCTCCAACCTCGTTGCATTGCACTATAAAATAACAACTTTCACCAGGAACCTGAAGGCGAACAATGGTATATGTCGCATCAAAAGAGGGCGTAGTAACTGTAATTTGTTTCTTGAGTGTATCCGAGCGGGTGCCATCAGATACGATAAGCAAAATCGTATAAAACCCTCCTGTCCTGAAGACATGTTGCGGATGTTGTACATTCGAAATAGCAGTCGTATCTCCAAAATCCCATTGCCAACTTGTGACATTTCCTGTCGAAAGGTCATCAAATTGTACCAAAACATCATGGCAAGCAGAATCCTGAATAGATTGATGTGAAAAATTTGCCTGAAAATTTTGGCCTATGAAAATGAGGGGAGACAAAAGAAAAAGAAGATAACTTACGTTGTGTTTGAATGTAAAGGCCATGGTTTAAAGTATTTAGGGTAAAAATTAACAAAAAATAACCAAATAGCCTTTTTATCTATCATATTATTTTTGCGCTTTCATCAGGCTTTTCCATTTTTGCCAAAAGCAATCTACAATTCTAATGGACGAATTAAACAAAATCATAAATGATCCTATCCTTTTAGCAGAGATTGGGATCGTAGCGACCATCATCATTATTCAGATAGTGGTTTTTAGCAGAAATAATGCTGCCATCCGCACGCTTAGGAAAATTTACCCCAGTGCCACGGCACTGGAAGCAAAGGAGACTGCTCTCCCTCCCGAAGAGCAGGACGGCAAAGAAGGCACTGCCCTTCAGATCGTAAGCACCAAGCGCTTTTCCAATACTTTCAAAGATATCGTTCGCACCACCAACGCATACCTCCGCAAAAATCGCGGACTGGCTGAGGCAGACATCCTGCGTGAGATGGCCGAGGACAAAGACTCTGCTGTCGAAAAAGCGATTGACGCCAACATCAGCCTTCCGCTATACATCGGTCTGCTCTGTACATTTACAGGCGTGATCATCGGTCTGATCAAGGTCATGACCGTAGGAGTGACTGACGCTGCTATTCAGTCATTTGTAGGCGGTGTATTGATCGGTATGATCGGTAGTGCGATAGGCCTTGCCCTGACTGTCAGGAGCAACTTCCTTTTCAAGGATTCCAAAAAACAGCGTGATGCCGATCGCTACGAATACCTTTCATTTGTCAGGGGACAAATTTTGCCTGCGCTGAAAGAAGAAGTGGAGGTAGAGGTAGTACAGGATGAAAGCGTAGATGAAATACGTGAGAAACTCGCTGCTTTCCACCATGGCTTCGCCAACTACCAGGAGTATATGAATGACTCCCTGGGGGAGACCTTGCGGCTTTTCAATGAATTGAAAGGCGTTTTTGATCGCATCCGGCAGTTGGAAGGAGGCCTTGCCTCCGTGGGACATGTCATTGAAAACAATGACAATATGCTCGAAAAGCAAGTCGCTTATATAGACGCCTACGCCCAAAAGGCGGAGCAGTTTACCCAGATTTTGGGCGAGCATTATGCACAGGTGGATGGCAAATTGAATACCATCGTCAATGAGGGTGTCAGGAAAATTGATACGGGTATACAGGCAGCTTATGCAAAAATGGATCAATACCTGGAAGGCCTGGAAAATGGCGAAAACAGCAAAGCTTTCGTAGATGGCCTTCAGCAAAACCTCACCGTCATCAGAGGCGACCTGGCGCATTTGCAGTCAAGATCCGCAGAAATCAACGACAAAATCCTGAAGCGACTCGAAAGCGATGGGCAGATTAACCTGCGTATCTCTCAGCAAATGGAGGCCATGAACGCCAACCTCAAGCAGGTACTGCTCGATCAGCAAAAGATGCGCGGCAGCTTTATCAATTCAACAGCCTTTAAAATCTTTGCTATCACAGGCACAGTGGCCTTTGTTCTGGCTATCGCCGGCGGCATTGCTTATGCCGTAACAACCTATATGACACCATGAGTAGAGAAGGAAGTGATAATAAACACCTCTTTTGGGTCAGTTATGCTGACCTGATGACGGCGCTCTTTATCGTGTCGCTTTCGCTCTTTATTTTGAGCTATAAGCTTTTTAAAGATAAAGAAGACATCATCGTCGGAAAGGAGAAAGAACTCGAAATCCTCGCAGATCAACTCAACTCCAAAGAGGAAGCCATCCGCATCCTGCAAAGTGAATTGGATGATAACGAATTGCAGGCCCTTAACCTGATCGAAAATCTGGAAACAGAGCGCGGACGCCTGGCTGTTTTGGAGGAGGAATACCGCAAGATTCGTGAAATTCAAAAGGCCATCGAAAAGCTCAATCAGGAGTATTTCGTCTACCAGCCGGAATATAAACGCCATGTTTTGCGCCGCAATGTGAAGTTCGCAGCCAAACAAAGCGAGATCCCCGGCACCGACAAAGACTACCTGATCAAAGCCGGAAAAGAATTGGAGCGTCTTATCAAAGAGATTGATCTCGAAGGCTTCAATATCAAATACCTGCTCATCATAGAAGGCATGGCCTCCAAAGACAACTATGAACTCAACGATGAGTTGAGCTATGCCAGGGCACTGGCTATCAAGGAGTTCTGGGATGCCGAAGGCATCAGCTTTGACCCGAACCGAGTAGAGATACAGATCGCCGGTTCCGGCGTAGGTGGGGTAGGCCGCGATATGGCAGTGGAGAAAAACAACCAGCGAATCCTCGTTCAAATCCTGCCGAAAATCGGCGAACTCAAGGACATTCCCCCTGCGAAGCAGGAAGCACCCGTCAACTAAAGCATGAATATATTATAAAATCATCATATTGACTGAGAAAACTCACCCCTTTTTGTAAAGCCTGCTGATACATTTGCGCTTGTAGAATATAAGCAATACGCAAATGAAACATCTCTTAATCCTCGGTGCAGGCACATCTGGAACCATGATGGCAAACCATCTCAGGAGGGAAATTTCCCCTGAAGAATGGGCCATCACCATCGTAGACAAAGAAGAAACCCACTACTATCAGCCTGGTTTTCTCTTTGTGCCTTTCGACATTTACAAACCCAAACAGGTCAAAAAATCCATTGACAAGTTTATCCCCAAAGGGGTACAGCTGGTCAGGGAAAAGATTGACCGCATCGACAAAGACCAAAATCTGGTCAGGCTCCAAAACGGGCGGGAAATCGCCTATGATATCCTGATCATTGCTACGGGTACCGATATTGCTCCGCAGGAAATTGAGGGCATGGAAGGAGATCATTGGCACAAAGATGTTTTTGACTTCTATACCTATACAGGCTCCAAAAACCTTCGCAACAAGCTCAAGGATTGGGAGGGCGGCAAACTGGTCGTGCATATCTGTGAAATGCCGATCAAATGTCCCGTCGCTCCGCTCGAATTTGCCTTTCTCGCAGACTCCTTTTTTATCCACAAAGGCATGCGCGACAAGGTAGATATCACCTTTGTGACGCCTTTGGATGGCGCTTTCACCAAACCTACCGCCAGCAAGGAATTGGCATATTTGCTGGATGAAAAAAACATCCATCTTGTCCCCAACTTCAATATTGAGCGGGTAGATGGAGAGGGCAAAAAAATCCATGATTATGGAGGGAAAGAGGTCGAATACGACCTCCTCGTGACCGTACCCACCAATATGGGCGATCCCATGATCGAGCGATCAGGCTTTGGCGACGATCTGAATTTTGTTCCCACAAACAAAGCGACCCTGCAAACCCAGGTCAAAGAAAACATCTTTGCCATCGGTGATGCCACCAATATCCCTGCCTCCAAGGCAGGCTCGGTAGCGCATTTCGAAGCCGAAATCCTGACCGAAAACATCCTTCGCTACATCCGTGGCGAGGAGCTGAAAGCACATTTTGACGGCCACGCCAACTGCTTCATAGAAACAGGCCACGGCAAGGCCTTGCTGATTGACTTCAACTACACCCACGAACCCGTGACGGGTTCCTTTCCGCTGCCCGGCGTCGGGCCGCTGAGGTTGTTGAAGGAGACACACATGAACCACCTGGGAAAACTCGCTTTTCGCTGGATTTACTGGAATATGCTCATCAAAGGGAAACATATTCCGCTGGTATCTTCAGAAATGAGTACCGCAGGCAAAAATTACGAAGAAGAAGCCGAGACTTCTCCTACTTCATAATCCTTTCACTTTTTAATTCGAAATACCATGATTGAAAAAACCTATGCAGGCATCTGCGTTAGCTGCAATGAAGAAGGCTACCTGACTGACCTGAGCCAGTGGAACCGTCAAATCGGTACAGAAATCGCAAAAGAAGAGGGCATTGAGATGTCCGACAGACATTGGGAAGTAGTCAACTACATCCAGGATCAGTTCAAGAAAGAAGTGCCTCTGACCATTCGAAAAATTGGAAAAAGTGGCGTCGTAGATATCAAAGAGTTTTATGCTCTTTTTCCTGAAGGGCCACTGAAGAAAGCGAGTCGCATTTCGGGCATTCCGAAGCCGGTGGGGTGTATTTGAGAGGCGAGAATAGAGAATAGAGAATAGAGAATAGAGAATAGAGACTGCAAACTGAAGACTGCAAACTGAAGACTAAAACCATGGATAATACCAAAAAAGTAAAAAAAATGATGCTCATTTTATCTAAATCTACTTTAGATAATGTGTATGCATGTTTCATCCTTGCCAATGGCGCGCGCATGGAAGGCATCGAATCGGAAATATTCTTCACCTTCTTTGGGCTGGAGGCGATCCAAAAAAGCCGGATCAATCACCTGCATGTAGCCACGGTCGGCAATCCGGCCATGCATATCCCTACCATGTTGGGAGGATTGCCGGGCATGGAGGCGATGGCTACCAAGATGATGAAATCCAAAATCGAGAAGCTGGACATTCCGCCTGTGGAGGAGTTTTTGGAAATGCTTACCGCCTCGGGCTCCAAACTCTGGGCCTGTAAATTGGCCATGGATATGTTTGACCTGAAGAAAGAAGACCTGATCGATGATCTCGATGGTATCCTTACCGTAGGCGATTTTTACGCCCGCGCTGAGGGTGAGGGCACCCATGTGGTGTTTATTTAATCCGACTCAACTGTCATTTGGACCGCAGGGAGAAATCTCTTGATTTACTGATAATCAGTACTTTAATAAAATCAAGAGATTCCTCCCTAAATTCGATCAGCAATGCTGAGGTCTTTTGCTAAATTTGTCCCTTCAAAAAAATAAAACAAATGAGCAACAATGACATTCTGCGCCGGGTTAGATACCTTTTTGATTACAGAGATCCCAAAATGGTCGAGATCTTTGGTCATGTCGGCCACCAGGTCACACAAACGGATGTAGCCAAATGGCTGAAAAAGGACACACACTTTGACTTTAAAGAGCTTTCTGACAAGGAACTTGCCTTATTTCTCAATGGTTTTATCATCGAGCTTCGAGGCAAAAAAGAAGGCGATCAACCTGTGGCTGAAGAAGTATTGAACAACAACATCATCTTCCGAAAGCTCAAGATTGCCCTGAATCTCAAAGACAGCGATATTCTGGCTATTTTTGCCCTGGTCAAGGTCAAAATCAGCAAACACGAATTGAGCGCCTTCTTCCGCAAACCCACCCAAAGCCAATACCGGCCCTGTGAGGATCAGTATTTGCGAAATTTTTTGCAGGGTGCGCAGTTGAAATATCGGCCTGGCGACCGTTAAAAAAGACTCCGCTGCACGATGTATTGATCTGTACACCAATACGGAAGTATTGCTGATCTGAGCGAAATGACCTATCTTTCAGAACAACACTTATTTGAAAGCGAAACAGTCATTTCCGACGCAAACAGGCCATTATATTTATGCGGAAAAAGATTTTACTCCTAGCTTGTATTTTTTGTTTATCAAACATTTACATCTCCCAGGCTCAGGTACAAGCCATTCGAATCACCTTTCACACCAACGCTGGAAATCAAGCACTTGCAGGCTGGAGCAGCCTGGCATATCAGGCATTTTCCGGTGCAGGCACAGCCTGCCTTTCGACGCCCACAGGGCCCAGCGAGCTCCAATTTTGGGGATGGGGAACCAGCAGTTCCCCTCTGAGCGATTCCATCCAGCATGTTGCTGGTTCATGGTCCGGCCTGCGGCCGGATTATACCCGCTTGGACTCTGTAGCGCCGGGCGTCTACCAGCTTGAAATGCATTTCCTGGAGTTTTTTGGCGATCCTTTTGCCTACTCCAAGTCTGGCTCAAGCTGCTTTCCCTTTGCCACAAGACCGCTTTTACTGGAAGATACCCTGTTTAGCATCGCCTTTAAAATCCGGGGAGATTCCGTCAGCACCCCCTTTTTGACGCAAGAATGCGGCCCCATTCCCGACTGTGATTGCAGCCCGGCTTGCCTGGGCAATATTCCTACATCCGTCTATTGCGAGCCTGCGAATGGAGGCGGTTATTTCGTTATTCGAAACCTCCACACCAGCAGCCCTATCTTACAGGATTCAGCGGGAAATGCCATTCCCTCCTCTGAAATCAGCATAGAAGTGATCGAATCACATGACCTCCAACTCTCTCCTTTGGCACTTCCCAATGCGCCCTACTACGCCCGACCCATCCTGCATGCAGGACCGATTGAGCTGAAAGTGCTGGCAGAGAATATCGGATATGCGCAATTGCGCGGCATAGAAGTCAAGGCCCGCGTGTATGGGCCTGCCAACCAACTGCTTTTTTCTGCAAAAACAGAGCTGGAGAGCCTCAATCCTTTTGATCCGGCTTATTTGGGGAAAATAGCCAGAGAGAAAAAGGAAATCCTTTTTCCAAAAAACTTCATGCCTGATATGACAGGCCTTTATCGGATAGAGTATACCGCCAGCGCTGCTTCCGGCGAGACCCACCTCAGCAACAACAGGCTCATCCAGTATTTCGAAATCACCGATTCCACCTTTGCCAGAGATGATGGACAGCCCTTTGGAACGCACAGCCTGGACCTCAACCTCCCCTCGCCTACCCTGGGCGCTGTAGGTCAGCTTTTTGAATTGGACAAGGCAGACTCTCTGACTTCGGTCAGCCTGAGCCTTGACCTGATCCATTACAGCCTGGGGCAAGGTTTTCCCAAAATAAATATCGCACTCTACGCCTGGGACAACAACAACCAACAGCCCGGCACTTTGCTGGACACCTCTTTTTCCTATCAGTTACAGCTTACAGATGTAGGAAAAATATTGACCAAAACTTTTGCCTTCAGTAGCGGCAAGCAGGCTATTCCTGCCGGAAAATACCTCCTCGCCATGCATCAATATGGCGCGGCATACCCCGTTCCCCTGCTTTATTCGCAGCAAATATTCGAAGCAGGCAGCCTGTGGGAAGCCCAGGGGGCATATCCTCCCCTGGCCAGCAGTTGGCAGGAAATAACAGAAATAGCCGGTGCCTTGCATCTTCGGCCACATTTCGGCCAGACTTATTGCGCCAGCGCACCTTCTGACTCGCTGGGAGCAGCTATTCAGCAAGTGCTGATAGAGGGAGAATCCCGCTCTATCAACCATATTTCCAGTGGAAAGGGCGGTTTTTATACCCATTACCAGGCGGAAGCTGCGAATGTATTTCCTGCCAAACGCTATGAGATTCAACTCATTTTATCTGATTCGGGAGCGGGGCCTTTTGCGGACAGAAAGGTTGCGGCTTTTGCGGATTGGAATGAAGATTTTGACTTCGATGATCCGGGAGAATCCCTGGGCGAAATCGGCCCTGTCTCAGGGGGCCCTGCAAGCCCCATTCACAGCTTGTCATTTCAGGTGCCGGCCACGGCAGGCGAGGGAGTCAAAAGGCTTCGCCTTGTCTGTGCCGAAGGTGCGATGAGCATCAGCGCCTGTGGCGCGTATGCGCGGGGTGAGACAGAAGACTATCTGTTGAAAGTTATCCCTTATTTACAGAAGGAAGGCGAATATTGCCAGGCGTCGGCTCTCCTCTATGATGACCTGGTCATCACAAAGGTGACGCTCGTGGGCGAGCAAAGCAGCATCAATATCGCCATCAGCAATGTCGATGTCGGAAGCCGCTATGCCAACCTTGCCTCTCAGCAAGTCAGACTCAGGCGAAATACGAGCTACAACCTGGCGGTTCAGATCAATGATGCCCAGGGCAATTACCAAAATGATGACAAGAACAGGGCCATCAAGGCCTATATAGATTGGGATCAGAACGGGGATTTTGATCCCCTGACTGAAGAAGCAGACGCAGAATTGCGGCTGAATTATAATGGAGGTACCGTGAACCTGAATTTCACCGTACCCCAGACGGCCCTGTCTGGAAAAACCCGCATGCGCATCATCGCTCAGCGTGCAGCAAACCTGAATGAGGTCATGCCTTGTGGATTTTTTGACAAAGGAGAAGTGGAAGATTACAGTGTAGTCATTCTTTCAGATAGTACACCCTATACGGCTTTGCTCCCTATCCATGATCCCGATTACCTGATTAGCTCTGTTTTCCTTCAGGGGGAAAGTTTTAGCATTCAAAACACAAGCACTTGCCCCACTTCCAATCCGGTGAATGTGTACCAGGATTTTAGAAATCGAATCGCCAGCGTGATTCCCGGTCAGCAATATGACCTTGAAGTTGTCTTTGACAGCTGTGCAGCCCTTTTGCCTCTGAAAGCCGGAAAAATATTCGTCTATGCCGACTGGAATCAGGACAAGGATGTGGAGGATTTCGACGAATTCCTCTATGAATTACCCTATCTGAATGGGCTCAGTCCGGCCTATGATTTTACCAATCAGCCTATTCATATTCCCCTTCATATTCCTCTCCATGCAAATTCGGGTTTTCTGTCTCTTTTCATTGAAGCAGCCACCCTTGATTCTTCAGGAAAAACCATTACAGAAGTAGAAGAATATACCCTTTTTGTCCTGGCGCCCGCCGATGCGGGGGTAAGCCAAATTTTTGCATCTTCCCTCAGCTGTGGCCAGTCCCAAACTCCCATCGCTGTTGAAGTATGCAATTGGGGGGGAGACAGCCTGTTTCAACTTCCTGTCGAAGTGAAGGTGGGGCCTTATCAATATGCCTTCAATTTACAGAATCCGCTACCTCCACAAAGCTGTGTAAGCGTGGTGATAGATAGCCTTGACACACGCGGCGGAGTCGTTTGGGACATTCAGGCCAGGACGCTGCTGGCATCGGATACCGACCCCTCCAATGATCAGCAAATCATGACTGTATCATTTGGTCAGGTTCCGCAACTTGATGCGGACACCTTTCAATTTTGCATACCAGACACGGTCTTTTTGCGAAATACTTCGCCCCATGCTACCTATTATTGGTACGATACAGCCAGTGGAGGCACAGCCCTTGATACAGGGACATTTTTTGTTCCACCCGCTTTCACCCAACCTATCACCTACTTTGTAGAGGCGGAAGCGCTTGAGCGGGATTCCATGGACAATTGGTATCCCGACTTGCCGGGCTATTTTTCAGAAACGGGTCAGCAGGGAAATATCGTTGATATCACAGCTAAAACAGCCCTTTCCCTGGAGGCTTTTGACCTGGATGTATATGCGCCAGTTGGCGATACCGCCAACATCACCATTTATTATAAAAATGGCACCTATCACGGCTACGAAAGAAATCCTTTCGCATGGCAACAGTTGGGAACTTTTGAGGTCATCTCGAAAGGGGAAAACAACAAAAGCAGGCTCAGCCTGCCCCATCCCCTCTCCCTGGCCGCAGGCCAGACCCTGGGGCTCTACATCGTAGGCCCTTTATCCAATGCCATTTTTCTGCCTTTTACAGCCAAGGATTTTTTAACAGAAGAAACAGACGAATTATTGATAGAATCCGGCCTGACCAACTGTTCTGCCGGCCCTACTTTTGGAGGCTGTATTTTTGGCGTAAGGTACTGGAGTTCAGTCATTCATTATAGCAAAGGCTGCGAAAGCGAAAGGTATCCCATCACTTTGGCTATCGACCAAATCCCTCCGGTGGCACTTTGCCAGGCCTTTACGGTTTTTCTGGATACCAACGGCAGTAGCAGCCTGATAGCCAGCGAGCTAGATGGCGGAAGCAGTGACAACTGTGGCCTGAGTTCCCTTTCGATAGATCAACAGACATTTAGTTGCGCGGAGTTGGGGCAAAATACCATCAGCCTCTCCGCCACCGATGTCAACGGCAATACAAGCAGTTGTCAGGCAACCGTGAGCGTACTGGACAGCATTCCGCCTATTGGCACATGCCAGCCCGCCACAGTCTCCCTCGATGCCAACGGCATCGTTAGTCTGTCAGCTACAGCATTTTTTGCTGGTGGCACAGACAATTGTGGCATTCATTCCCTCAGCACCAGCCCCAACACTTTTAGCTGCAATGAGCTGGGAACACAAAGTGTGAGCCTTTTTGTCATGGACGAAAGCGGGAATGCAGACGAATGCCTTACGAGCGTAACCATCCTGGATGTCAGCGCTCCGATAGCCCTTTGCAAGCCCATCAGCCTGGTCCTGGATTCCTCAGATCAGGCTGTATTGGTGGGGAGTGAATTAAACAATGGCAGCAGCGACAATTGCTTCCTGGGCACTTTTTCTGCGAATCCCAACACTTTTGATTGTGCCAACATCGGCCCAAATACAGTCAGCCTGACTGTCACCGACTTCAGCCTCAACAGCGCAAGCTGTCAGGCCACAGTCACCATCACGGAGCCTGTGGCTCCGGTGATGAGTTGCCAGGCAGTGACTTTGTCACTGGATGCAAATGGCCAGGCCTCTCTGGCGGCC
>JAUIGE010000031.1 GCA_030430205.1 Bacteroidia bacterium
TCAACTTGAAAAAATTTGTTTGCTTGCTTTGCTAGAAGATGATGTCGGATTACAGTTTTTCAAAGAACGATTAAAAGAGGATATTATCAAGTAAGATACTTCGACTTTTGAATGAACACGACTAATTCTCTGCTCTCAATTCTCTGCTCTCTGCTCTCGCCTCTCGCCTCTCAAAAATATCCCTCCTTCTTCCTATCCTCCATAGCGGTCTCTGACCGCTTGTCGTCGGCGCGGCCACCGCGCTCGGTGATATGAGTGGAAGCGACTTCCTGTATGACTTTGTCGATATCGTCTGCGTCAGACATGACAGCGCCTGTACAGGTGAGGTCACCGATGGTGCGAAAGCGAATCTGCAATTCCTCTGCCTGTTCATCGCCTACCAGCTGGTTGTGCTCGCCGAGGGCGAGCAGCACACCGTCGCGACGGACCATTTTTCTTTTGTGGGAAAAATAGAGATTGGGCAGGGGCACGTTTTCGCGCTGGAGATACATCCAGATATCCATCTCGGTGAAGTTAGAGAGGGGAAAAACGCGAAAGTTTTCGCCCGGATGCTTGAAGCCATTGTACAGGTCCCAGAGCTCAGGGCGCTGGTTTTTGGGCTCCCACTGGCCAAACTCATCGCGATGCGAGAAAAAGCGCTCCTTGGCGCGGGCTTTCTCCTCATCCCGGCGGGCACCGCCGAGACAGGCATCAAATTTATGCGCCTCGATGGCATCGAGCAGGGTGATGGTTTGCAGCCGGTTACGGCTGGGGTTGGGGCCTTTTTCCTCCATGGCCTTGCCCTCATTGATGCTGTCCTGCACATGGGCTACGATCAGCTTGGCATCTATCTGTTTGATAAAATTATCCCGAAAAGTGATGGTCTCTTCAAAGTTGTGGCCTGTGTCCACGTGCATGAGCGGGAAGGGAATCCGTGCCGGATAAAAGGCCTTCCTGGCGATCCAGGCCATGGTGATGGAGTCTTTTCCACCGGAAAACAGCAGACAGGGATTCTCAAATTGGGCTGCTACTTCCCGGATCACATAAATGGCTTCGGCTTCCAGTTGGTCCAGATGGGTTAAGCGATAATCCATAGAAAAGAAGAGGTTATGAAATGTGCGGCAAAACTGCCTTTATGATTTTATTTTTGCAAATAACGAGTTCGTCCAGATCCGTTCGGATTTCGATAAAAGGCGCTGTGGGCGCTTCAAAAGGGGCGTCTATACCTGTGAAATTTTTGATTTCACCGGCCCTGGCTTTTTGGTACAAGCCCTTGACATCGCGTTGCTCGCAGACTTCGAGCGGCGCATTGACATAGATTTCGAGGAAATCTTCGGGCCCGATGATCTGGCGAGCCAGCTCGCGGATTTCAATCGTAGGGCTCACAAAGGAGCAAAGGGTGATGATGCCACCTTCTACAAAAAGCTTCGCGACTTCGGCTATCCTTCGGATATTTTCTATCCGATCTGCCTCCGAAAAGCCCAGATTGGCATTGATGCCGGAGCGGATGTTGTCGCCATCCAATAGCTTGGTGAGTCGCCCCTGATTGAAAATGGCCCGCTCCACGGCATTGGCAAGGGTACTTTTGCCGGAACCCGACAGGCCGGTAAACCAAAGCACTTTGGCACTTTGCTCCAGCCATCTTTCCTTTTCTGCCCTGCTAAGGATCTGGTCGAATATGGGGTGTATGTTTTCAGCCATGGGAGGGGACGGTTTGGGGTTTCGGGTTTTGAGTTTTGGGTTTCGGGTTTTGAGTTTCGGGTTTCGGGTTTCATCTGCTAATTTGCAAATCTTCAAATCCTCTAATCCTCAAATCCTCTAATTTTCAATCCTTCCGCTTTGAAATTCAAAACGCGTTTTTTCAATTTTTTTCGAAAAATCTTCCTTGTACCGCTGGCTGAGAGATGGTTGGTCCGAAGGACCCAGGGACGTGAGATGAAGCATTTTTTTTCCAAACTGCCGCCCAACCATTATCAATACAAAAAAAACAGTATGCGAGAGGTTACCAGATATGGTGCAAAATATCGGCTGAATTTGTCCGATTTTGTCCAATGGCGAACCTATTGGGGGATCCAGGATATAGGAAAAGATCGTTTGCTGTCTCAACTGCATCCAGGTCATGTTTTCCTGGATGTGGGCGCAAATATAGGAGAAATTTGTTTTGCTGCCGCAAAAAGGGTGGGGGAGGGCGGAAGAGTAATGGCTTTTGAGCCTATTCGGATAAATTTTGACAGGCTTCAGGAAACCCTTTCGCTGAACCCGGAATTGCAGGCGAGGACACAGCTTTTCCCTTTTGCTTTGGGCGAAAAAGACCAGAAAGAAGTCGCTTTTATTCATCCGCGAAAAGACAACCAGGGCATGATGCGGGTCAAAGGAGAGGGGATGGAAGATGAAGTCTATGCGAAAGTGAAAATGCGTAGCCTGGACAGCTTGCTGGAGGAAAAAGGCGTTAAGCACATAGATTTTATAAAAATAGATGTGGAAGGCTATGAGTTAAATGTGTTGAAAGGGGCGAAAAAAAGCCTGTTGAAATATCGGCCACATCTGTTTATCGAACTGGATGACAGCAATTTGAAAGCGCAGGGAGATTCTGCCAAAGCCCTGTTAGGCTGGCTGGAGGAGTTGGGTTATGATTTGGAGGATGCTGTAAGTGGGCGTAGCCTTTCAGCTTCCCAATCCTTTGAGGGTTGCCATTTTGATATCATTGCTCGTTTTAGAAGTTGAAATTTGATGAATTTCCAATTTGTCCGTTAACTTGTAAAGCTCAATTTAGCCACACACAATTATTTTCCATGAAACAAAGCTTCCTTCTTTTCTTAGCAGCGCTGTCATTCACAGCGATTTTTGGACAGGCTCCCTGTGTGATTGATACGCTCGTGCCCCGTGTGCCTGGGATTTATCCTGATAGCCTGCCGTCTTTTGTCGGCTGCAATTATGGGGAGGTGGATGTCACCTTTATCTTTCCGCGTGATACGACCACGGTCATCGCCGGACAAACCGTCACGGTTCCCTTTTTTTCCTTCACCATCGATGGTGTAGCGGGCCTGCCGCAAGGCATGAGTTGGCAGTGCAACCGGCAGCCCAACTGCTTTTACGATCTGGCTCCCACCAATCCCAATCCCGATACCATCGGCTGTATCCGCCTTTTGGGTACCCCTACTATCCCTGGGACTTACCCGATTTCCGTCCTTTTGACAGTGAATGTGCAGCTGATCGGCAATGTAGCCTCCTCCTATGATGCCCTGCTCACCGTGGAGCCTTGCGTATTCTCTGGCAGTTGTTATACGCTGACACTCAGCGACAACTGTGAGCCCGCCCTGCTCGATCTCGATAACCATGTGCCTTCCAACGGGAATCCGGGCTATAGCTACCAATGGAATGTAAATGGCCCCGGCCTCAACTACCAGACATCGGATGAAAATCCGCTTCCACAAATACTTCCGCAAGGCGGAGACTATATCGTGGATTATGAACTAATGGTCGATACCATCGGCTTTTTGCTGGATTCCGTCGTGATTGACTCGGTCAATTGCAGCGATTTCCTGATCGAGGTAGAGCCGGATTTGTATTGGATTTTGACAAATCCTGCGGGTACACAATTGGTAAATACCTCCGCTAATCCTTTAAGCAATTTTGATGAATTTCCCCTGAATATCGGCTTCCCACGAACCCTGCTGGACACAGGTACTTATGTGTTTGAAGTCTGGGATGACGACATCACCTCTCCCGATGACGGCTGCGCCGACGGCGCCAACAACGGCCAGGCCGCGGTCAGCTTTAGCAATCCTCCGCCAAAGACCGGCGCTAACATCGTCATTTTCAACGGCTTGCGCGTGATCTTCTATTTCTCCAATCCTATTTCCGTAGTCCGTTGCAGCGATACTTTGCATATAGATTCCCTGCCTGCCGCGCCGCAAGTCCGGCTGATGAGCGATACCTTCATTTGTGAAGGGGATTCTGTGGCGATTTTTGTCTCGACCCAGGATACGGTAGACTGGTTTTTCAATGGAAATATCATTGCAGGAGCGAGGGACACTTTGCTGTGGGCAAAGGCCACCGGCGCCTACCAGGCGCGCATCCGCAGCAACGCAACGCGTTGTATGTCACCGCTTTCTGCCCCGGTCATGCTGACCGTGGTGCGGGTTATGCCTCCGGGCATCAGTGTGAGTGGCACCGCCTTTAGCATCCTCAACCCCAACCCCAACTATTCCTATGAATGGTTCAAAGACGGCAGCATGGTCGGTGCCGGAAGCAGCTTCAACGCCAGCCTTTCAGGCATTTACTGGGCTGTGGCGATTGACAGCCAGACGGGCTGTCGTTCGGATACCTCCGCCAATGTGCAGCTCATCATGGATGGGCTGGAGGATTTGGTGGGCATTGCCCGGGGATTCAAATTGTTTCCCAATCCTACGACTGGCATTTTCAGCATTGAAATGGAGTTGGTCCAGGCGGAAGCGGTTGATTTTCAGCTTGTTGATATGATGGGAAAAATTATTTTCCAACAAAAAACGCCTGCCCGAATGGGCCATTTTACCCAGGAATTTGATTTGAGCGCGCAGGCTGTCGGCATGTATTTGCTTCAGATGCATGTTGCTGGAAAGCGTGTTTCGAGTCGCATTATAAAGAAGTAAAAGAAATTGACGCAGATTTTCACTGATTGTTATGATTGGTTATGTTTAGCTGCGTTGATCTTACTTATCATCATAAATCTGCGTCCACTCTTAAAATAAAGAAAAATGACATTTCCCGCATCCACATATACCCAACGCCGCAAAGGCCTCATCGCACAACTCGACAAAGGCCTCATCCTGCTCCTCGGCAATGACGAGGCAGGCATGAACTATGGTGCCAATACCTACTTCTACCGTCAGGACAGTACGTTTCTGTACTACTGCGGCATAGACCAGGCAGGTCTGGCGGCGATCATAGATATCGAAAGCGGTGAAACCACCATCTATGGCGACGAGCTGAGCATAGACGACATCGTCTGGGTAGGCCAGCAGGCGACGATCCGGGACAAGGCTGCCAAAGCAGGCATCACAGCCGTCCAACCCGCCGCCAAACTGGCGGATGCCCTGAAATCGGCCCAAAGTAAGGGCCGTGCTGTCCATTACCTGCCGCCCTATCGCGGTGAGCATCAGCTGAAATACTGGGACTTGCTGGGCATCGCCCCGCAGGATCAGAAAGCCAAAGTCTCCGTCCCACTGATCAAAGCGGTGGTGGCACAGCGCTCTATCAAGAGCGCAGAAGAAGTGATCGAACTGGAGAAGGCTGTTCGCGTGACCAACCGCATGCACCTCGCCGCGATGCGCGGCGCAAAGCCCGGAGCCTCAGAGGCTTATGTGACAGGGCTGGTCCATAGCGAAGCCCGCGCCGGTGGCGGAAATCTCTCTTTCCCCATCATCCTGTCCGTCGACGGACAGATCCTGCACAACCACCATCACGATAAGGTGATGAAAGAAGGTGATCTCCTGCTCTGCGACAGCGGGGCAGAAGTCCTCAGCCGCTATTCGGGGGATATGACACGCACATTTCCCGTATCGGCCACTTTTACCCAAAAGCAAAAAGAGGTCTACCAGATCGTCCTGGACGCCAATATGGCCGTTATCGACGCCCTCAAACCGGGCGTTCCCTATCGTGACATGCACGATCTGTCCAGCCGCGTGATCGCGGCGGGCCTCAAGGAATTGGGCCTGATGAAGGGCGATGTGGATGAGGCGGTAGCCAAAGGCGCGCATGCGCTTTTCTTTCCGCACGGACTGGGCCACATGATGGGCATGGATGTACATGACATGGAAAATCTGGGCGAAGATTATGTTGGCTACAACGACAGCATCCAGCGCAGCAAACTCTTCGGAACGGCTTACCTGCGCCTGGGGCGCGAATTGGAGCCCGGTTTCGTGCTGACCGTGGAGCCCGGCATCTACTTCATCCCCGAGCTGATGGATATGTGGCAGGCCGAAGGCAAACATGCCGAATACATCAATTATGATAAGCTGAAAGCCTATCGCGACTTTGGCGGTATCCGCATAGAGGATGACTACCTGATCACCGCCGAAGGCGGGCATCTGCTGGGCGACCCCGTGCCCAAGACGGTAGCCGATGTGGAGGCTGTGAGGCGCGCAGCGCTGTGATGTTGGCACGAAGGCCTGTTGGCAAAAAGACCTGTTCACTTATCAAAAGTAAACAGGTCTTTTTTCAAAAGAATAAATTTCTCAATCAATCATCATCATCATCTCCACCCACAACAATCCGTGTGTAAAAACCCAGACTGACAGTCTGCACCTGAGGACTGCTGGCACTTGCGAAGAAAGGAGAGAACATATAAGCGGCTTCCAAGCCGTTTTTGAGCGTTCCAATACGGACATTTAGCCCGATTTGAACCGGATTCACATCATACATATTTACCCCGGTATCTTTAAACTTGGTCTTTTCATCATTGAGTTTGAATTTGCGCTTGTGCTTGGCGCCGATGGCGAAGTCTATCCTGGGGGCGACGCCTATTGCAAACTTTTTCTTGGCAGCGTAAAAGCCGATTTCTGGCTGTAGGGTGGCAGTAAAGACCACCAATTTGGATTTACTGTAGCTGAAAAATCCATCTGAATACAGCGATGGATCATCCATGCGAGGGGTGAGCACATCACCTATGTTTTCCAGAACCAGGTTATTTTTGAAGCGAAATTTTTTGTAGTACAAACCTACGCCCCCGCCTACAAAAAGGCCTGAAGCCTTTTCAGCATTCAGCGGCCGGACAAGTTGTGCATCCATATAGCCTGTGCTATTGATGCTGCCCAGGCCTTTGAGGGTCGTCTGCATCAATTCAGCATCCTCGCCAATGAAGAAATTGTACTGGCCGATCTGAGCCTGGGAGGAAAAAACTAGTCCCAAAGAGAAAAGGAAAGCAAGGAGGATGTTAGGAAATTTCATGATGTAATTGGTTTTTATGCTACTTAAGCGTTGGAAATCCCAAAATGTTTGAGAATTCTGTGTCAAAACTTGATTGTACCAAATTTATCACTTTTTCTTCGAGAACCATAGATGAGAATTTCGCCATAGTCATCCTGAAAGGTGATTTTGGGGCGGAGAACAACCTCGCTTCGGTCCTTCTCGCGCAGAATATCTTTTGCCAAATTGCCTTCTGAATCCACCGTCACGCATACCGGCACCGCGCCCTTGTAGCCGTTGAGGGTTCTGCGATCGCTGAGCGTCACGTTTTTAGGATTGTCATTGAAAATGAAGTATAGTTCAGATTGGCCAACGCCCACCAGAAAGGAGTGATAAATGGTCACTTTGTAGGCGCTGCTTGAATAAAAGCTCAAAAAGCCGAAGTCCAGGAGCGCTCTTCTCCTTTCATAGAAAAGTTGATCCTTTTGAATGGCTTTAACCCAATTGATCTCCCCTTTTGCATTGATGTCTGCTACAATCAGAGGACCATGGGTGATGCTCTCGGTCCGTATGCCCTGGTCAGTGGACACATAGTGGTAATAGTATTCTGCAATCAAAACAACGCCCCCATTGTCTTTCAACAGAATCTTTCTGGGATAGTATTCATTGGGAATTTCCCTTCCTTTTTTCAATGCTTTTGCAGTCAGCACTTCCTGGTAAAACCCCTTTCCAAAAGGAGAGAATTGTTTGACGGAAAGAGACTCATTTATGCGATCTATTTTGATAAAATAGGTGCCTTTGATTGCCTCATACTTCATCAGGCCTTTAGCATATCGTTCACCATAAAATCCGCCCCCTATCAGGTTCCCTTCTTTATCTATCTCCAAAGCAATGGATGAGGCGGTCTTGTCATTCCCAATTTCCACCGGAATTTCCACCACTTCAAACCCATTGGAAGGGTCATATTGGTAGATCGTCATGGATTTGGTGACATTCAGCTTCAGTTTCCTTTCCCAACTTAGCTGGCGGGCTGCAACATATACCCCCCCAGTATTCGAAATGATGGCATTGCTGATATCGATGTAATCGTCTTCTTCTTCGAGCGGAATGGTTTCAGATATTTCTTTGATTACCTCCAATTCAGGGGTAAGTATCTTCATACTGATATTCCATTCTTTTTCATTGTTTTTGAAAGGAGCAGAGTGAATGGCCAGCATTTTGGTTTTATCCCGGGACAGCCTGATCTCCGTTTTTCCACTGCGCCTTTTTGCTTCTACCTCGGCATTGAAAATATCAATCTGCTTGGAGGCGATTTGACCTTTTTCATTCAGTTTAAAAGCATACGTATTTTGAGTTTTGGCCTTGCTGTCATAAAAACTGGTAAAGAGCAACAGATTTCCGTCCATATAGTAAACATCTTCCAGCTCCATGTCCCGGCCATTTACCTCTGGTATATCCAGCTCCGTTGAAAATTTTTCCTGAAAATTGGGATTTGAATAATATGAGATAAAATAGGTTTTCCTTTTGTTGGTAAGCACATAATGCCCATTGTCATCCCGATGGATGATCTTGACAATTTCTGTCTCCAGATCAATGTCTTCACCCCAGTGGAAATCAAATTCCTGTGCCTGAAGCATGAGGGTTCCAAAGAGGGTAAGAAACACCCATGTTAGGGTGCGAATACTGAAATTTTTCATAAAAAAATTGGTTTGGTTGGTTAAAAAAGGATTTGGGATGAAAAAATAGGTGCTTTTGGTAAAGCAATTTATGGTTAAATCCCCAAAACAAAAATGCCATCAGAGATTTCTGATTGAAAAAATAGGAGAGGTCGAAATTCCTCTTTTCCCACATTATGTGGGCAAAACATCATTGCTTTCCCTTGTAAAAAGCAATATATTTGTGTTGGAAATAAAAATGGAAAACCTTCTTTATCAATGTTTTCAGCCTTTTCACTTAAAGTAATATTGTAAGTTTGGCAAAGAGAAAAACCAACAGCAGCAGAACAACCAGCAGGACAAGTACAAGAAGTCGCAGCAGGGCAAAGAAGAAATCTTCTCCGGGATTGTTGGCCAGTATTGATATTTGGGTGAAAAAAATCCAAAACGATCCTGAAGCTGCTGATCGCACCCGCAAATTTTTTGCCTGGCTTTTTATTTTTGTCGGCATCATGTCGCTGATAGCCTGCGTATCACACTTTTTTCATGGAAAAGTGGATCAATCCATCGTGGAAGCCCGTCAGGCTTCTCCCGCCGTGCGCAATCTCTTTGGCAGCGTGGGCGCTGCGGTTGCCAATTTGCTCATCCACAAAGGATTCGGATTCTTTGGCATACTCTTGCCGATATATTCGGTGATTTTGGGGCTTGTCATGCTGGAAAACGAGTATTACCGCTTTGCCCGCCGAATGCTGAAATACTTTGCCTTTCTGCTGTTATGGGGTTCCGTTTTTCTTGCATATATCGTTATCCTCAGCAATTCTGAAAGCTATGACCTCGGTGGAGGTGTAGGTCATTCCCTGCTGTCCAGTCTCCGGACTTATATAGGAAATATAGGCGTTGCCTTTATCCTGATTTTTGCCTTGATCATTTTTGCTGTCATCAATTTCAACGCAGAGCTGCGCGCCTCGCGGCTGTTGGACAAACTTTCCTCTGTCAAGGATAACCTCAAGCTCCCCCCTGTGCCTACAGGCAAAGGCAATCGCCCCCAGCGGGACGAAACTGAAAATAATGCCCCAGGCCGCCGCAAGGCCAGGACTAAAACCAAAGCCAAACCTGACTCTGTCAAAGAACGTGTCAATGAACTGCTGGAAGCAGCTAACGGAAATGGCTCCGCCCATGCACAAGCCGCTGCGGCCTCCTCTTCAACTTCCCGTTCTGTAGTCTCGCCTGTCGAGCCAACTACAGCTCCATCTGCCGGAGCAACTACCGGCAATCAGGTCAATTTTGATCTGGATCAATCCCCCGACAAGCTGCCGCTGAAGGTAGATATGGACGAATTGGACTTTGTCATAGAAGAGCCTGAAGCAGAAAGAACCAGTGAAAACGATCAGGGAACAGACGATAGGAAGGAATTTGTACAATTAGGCAATGACAATGTAGGCCTGGTAAAGGGAGATGGAAAGGTTGAAAAAATCGTCGAAAAGGAAGATCAGGAAATAGAAGTAGAAGATTTTGAGGCCTACGATCCCACCAAAGAGCTTTCTGACTATGAAACGCCTCCTTTGGCGCTGCTGGAAGAGCATGGCGGCGGGGCAGCAGGCAGAGAAGTAAACCGGGAAGAGCTGATCGCCAACAAAAACAAAATTGTTGAAACGCTGAAAAATTATGGTATCGAGATCACCTCGATCAAAGCGACCGTAGGCCCTACGGTCACCTTATATGAAATCGTGCCTGCGGCGGGAGTCCGAATCTCCAAGATTCGAAATCTCGAAGATGACATCGCCCTCAGCCTTGCTGCCCTGGGCATACGAATCGTCGCGCCTATTCCCGGCAAGGGCACCATTGGTATCGAGGTTCCCAATTCCAAGCGGGAAGTCGTTTCGCTCAAAGGCGTCTTATCCACCGAGAAATTTCTCGAATACAAAGGAGAGCTGCCCATCGCCCTGGGGCGCACCATCGACAACCGCGTCTACCTGACAGACCTCAATAAAATGCCCCACTTACTCATTGCCGGTGCGACCGGACAGGGTAAGTCTGTGGGCTTGAATACCGTGATCGCTTCGATCCTGTACAAAAAGCATCCAGCGGAAGTGAAATTTGTCCTGATTGACCCCAAAAAGGTTGAAATGAGCCTTTTTCAGTCTCTTCAATTTCACTTTCTGGCCATGATGCCCAACCAGCGGGAGCCCATCATCACCGATGTGCGGGACGCTGTCAATGTGCTGAAAAGCCTCTGCATTGAGATGGACCAGCGCTATGATCTTTTGAAGAAAGCCAGGGTTCGCAACCTGAAGGAATACAACAACAAATTTTTGGCCCGTAAGCTAAATCCGAGAAAAGGCCATCATTTCATGCCCTATATCGTGCTGGTCATAGATGAGTTGGCAGATATGATGATGGTTGCAGGCAAAGAAGTGGAAATGCCCATTGCGCGCCTCGCGCAGCTTGCGCGTGCCGTAGGTATCCACCTGGTGGTCGCCACCCAGCGCCCATCCGTGAATGTCATCACGGGTATCATCAAAGCAAACTTCCCGGCGCGGATGTCTTACCGCGTGATCTCAAAAGTGGATTCGAGGACCATCCTCGATGCAAATGGCGCCGATCAATTGATCGGAAGGGGGGATATGTTGCTGTCAACCGGATCGGATATTGTTCGTATACAGAATGCTTTTATCGATACGCCTGAAGTAGAGCGGCTGGTCGAGTTCATTGCTGAGCAAAGGGGATTTCCGGAACCCTACATATTGCCAGATTTGCCCGGTGAAGATGAGGACAATACAATGACCGATGAGCCGTTTGAGAAGGACAGCCATTTTGATGATGCCGCCAGAATCATCGTGAAGTTTCAAATGGGTTCTGCTTCACTGATTCAACGGAAAATGAAATTAGGCTATAATCGGGCAGGTCGTATCATAGACCAATTGGAGCGAGCCGGCATAGTCGGTCCTCATTCGGGCTCAAAAGCCAGAGATGTTCTTATCACAGATGAAGCAGAATTGGAACGTTATCTGGAGAGCTTAGCTTAAAAAAACAGTCAAAAACGAGCAAACACCATGAAAAAACACACAATTACCCTCGTACTTATCACCCTTTTTTCGGTATGCCTGGGCGCATTTGCCCAAGACGCTACCGCCACCAAAATCCTCAACGATTCTAAAGCGAAGTTTGACAAGCTGAAAGACTTTTCAGCAGATTTTGTCTATAGCCTGGAAAATCCTTCCAACCCGAATACCAATGTCTCCAAGTCAGGGAAGCTGTATTATGCCAAAGGCAAATACACCGTTATCCTGGAAGATCAGGAGATCTATTGTGATGGCAAAACCATTTGGATTCATATACCAGGGGATGAAGAAGTGACCATTCTGGACAATGATTCTGAAGAAGGCTTCAGTATCCAAAGTATTTTTTCCCTATACGAACAAGGCTCAAAGGCACGCTACGATGGGCCTCAAACGATAGAGGGAAAGCCCATGCACAAGATTTACATTGCTGCCACAGATAAGAACCTGGAATTTAACCAGGCAAAGGTTTGGATCAACCGTGATACCAAATTGCTGGAAAAAGCAGTTGTGACCAACCGCAGACAAATCAACACCATCTATCAATTTAACAATATCAAAATGGATCAGAACCTGCCTGCTACTACTTTTGTCTTCGACACGAGCAAGTTTGCCGGGGATGTCTATGATGAAAGAGAAGGATAGGTGGAAGAAAGTGCGAAGTGCACTGTATAGTAGGCAGTAGGCAGTAGGCAGTAGGCAGTAGGCAGTACGAATTTGGACTACATAAAATGATAAGGCCGGTGGGATGTTAATTCCTATCGGCCTTTTGCTTTTAGCGCTTGATTATTTTGATTACTTCCCTGAAGCCGTCTTTGTATCCGACTTCAAGTATATAGAATCCCTGGGACCATAAGCTGATATCCAGGGATAGAGGTAGGTCTTGCTGAAGCAGCAAAAGCCTCCCGTTGAGATCATGAATTCTTACGTATTCAAATTTTGACAAATTCTGGGTTGATTTGAAAAAAAGTCTGCTTTGGGCAGGATTGGGAAAACAAGTGATCCGGGTACGGCCGGATAAAAACAAATCTTCGGCAGCGGTACGCTCAGCGAAATTGAGAATAATGTCCATGCTCGATTCAGTAAGGCTGGGGGCTGCTCTCAAAACAGGCCATACCACCACCACGATGGCACCTCCGCCGGTGCCCCCACTGTATCTGGCCATGGTAGAATCCAGCCTGTCAACCACTTTAATAAGAAGGGTATCGCCGTTGAAAATGGTATCTGGGGACGCGCCAACCCTAAAAACGGAATCGCTAGTGCTGCCCATGAGAGAGTCCTTTGACAGGCCAAAGCCGATTAAATCGGTGATAAAACCCACCCCATTGTATATTACCAGGGCTTCATATTCAATCGAGTCTCCATAAGAGGTGAAAAGGGTATCGGAGCTAAACAAACCTGTAGACAGGTTAGAAACCCGAAAACTGTTTGGAACTATGTTCAGGGTATTTTGTTGAGCCTGGGAGACCAAAGCAAAACAGATAGCTAGAATGAGCAGGGCAAATCTTTTCATTATGTGCGTTGTTGTGTTCATTGCATTAACGAGTTAATTTACATAAAGGCAGCACTTTTACCAGACTTTTTCCGTTTTTATTTACGTATTCAATTGAAAAAATGGACCTCCTTAATCAAATTATTGATAGCATGAAAAAAGAGGAAAGCAGGCATTTTAAATTATTTGCTTCCCGATCTCATGCTGGCGAAAATAGAAAAGACCTTTTGCTATTTGACTATATCAAAAAGTCAGGCAAAGCTTTTGATGAGGAGCTCATCCGCGAGGAACTTTATGGCCCTGAAAATAAAAATGCTTTTTATCGCCTTAAACACAGATTGCTGGAGGAATTGAACAAAAGCCTCTGGCTTCAGCATTTTAATCAGGACGAGCAGACATTTTGTCTGTATCTGTTTTCTCTGGCAAAATTGCATTTTGAGGAGGAACGATTTGAAGTCTCGCTTCATTTTTTGAAGCGGGCTGAGCGTGAGGCGGTTAGCAGTGAAAATTTTGAAATTTTAGATTTGATATACGGCCAATTCATCCGACTTTCCTATGCGCATCCTTCCGTCAATCCGGAAAAATACATTCAACTCCGAAAGCAAAATCGCGAAAAGCTGGAAGCTCTCAACAGCATAGATGATCTCGTAGCGGCGATTACCTACCGCATCAAGGTTTCCAGCAACCACAACCTGAAAGACCATCGGGTCCTCGACCTTTTGCAGAAAACCGTGGATGACTATGCCAACAACGACAAGCTTATCAAAAGCCCCAAGGTTCGTATCAAAATCTTTGATGCAGTCAGCAAATTGCTGTTGCAGCGCTATCAGCTGGAAGGCCTTGCGACCTATCTGCAGGAAACCTATGCTGCCTTTCAGCAGGATGGCATTTTTACCAAACAAACCCACAATGTCAAGCTCCAGATGCTTGTCTATCTGGTAAATACACACTATTTGCTGGAACGCTACCAGGATTCGCTGCGCTGGACGAGCAAGCTAAAAGAAGCCATGGACGAATATGGCCGCTTGCATCATGATGCCTATTTGTTTTTCTATTTCAATGGCTTGATAGAGAACTATTCAGTACTGGATGACAAGAAGGCCCTCGATTTATTGATTCAACTGCGGGATGATCCTGCACTCAAGAAAAGTTCTTTCAACAGAACCTTTATATTTATCAATGCTGCTGCGGTTTATTATAATAGGGGTGAGTTGAAAAAGGCTTTGAGGAGCCTGATAGAGTTGTTTTTGTTTGATGAATACCAAAATGCAGACCAGGGACTGAAGTTGCGGGTGGAGATTTTTGAATTGATTATCCGTTTTCAGATGGCTGAAAATGAAGTGCTTTCCCAACGCCTCGGTCAGGTACGGAAAGATTATGGAAATCTGTTGGAAACGGAGCCGCATTGGCGGGATCTGGCATTTTGGGAATTGCTCGAATCATTGAACAACTGGCAGTATCAGCCCAAAAAGCGTCCCCAAATAACCGAAATGCTGCAAGCATTTCTGGAAAATGCTCAGGCCTTGCCACCGGAAGTGAAACCCATTTTTGATTACGATATTTTTGTTCAAAATCAATTGGAAAAATTATCTCCCAATGGCTTTGCATAAGCCCCACAAAATCTATTACATTTAACTTATGCGCCAAATTATCCCTTTCCTATTAGCCTTTTGGGTAAGCTTTGCTGCCGCTCAGCAACCCAAGGCGCCTATCCTGACAGGTTTAGGCTTTCGTTTTGCCTCAGACTTCAACAAGTTTCACCTCAGTGAAAACCTTGACCTGGTTGATGGCTGGTTTTCGACTGGCGTCTTTGGGGTTTTTTACCGTGTCTATGCTCCCAATAAGGGCATAGAGCTGGGACTTAACATCAACTATAAAGATGGGGATGGAATGGGCTTTCCGAGTTTACCGATCGTTATGGCTGATTTTGATGCCACCAATACCCAAAGTGTGGGGATGACTGCCCTGGAAGTGGATCTGAAAGTCGGGCCTCGTTTTGGGGGGATTCATCCCAAAATCGGCTATATCCTCGGCTACCGCCTGCGCGACGAAAACTTCGTCATAGAAGGAAGCCCGCGCGAAATCAATAGCTGGTATTTTCAACTCCCCTTCGGTTGTAGCCTGGCTCTGCCCACCAACTACGGCTCGGTCGGTTTTGGTGCCACCTTTGAACTTGACCTGACCAATGTCCTGAAAAATGATACGAGCTTGCCGGGTTCAGCATTTCAGGGGGGGAGGCAGCATGCGATTAATTTGGAGATGAGTTTGACTTTTGATCGGTATTGAATAAATAAGAAAGGACGCAGATTTTCGCGGATTATTATGATAAAAAATGCGAGAAACAAACAGCGAAAACCATAACCATCATAACCCATCTGCGTCAAATTTCTTCTCAAAAATGCCTCGCCAAAAGCAGATCCATCAGTTGCTCCAAATACAGCTGATCCACTTCCGAAAAATCATCCAACTCTTCGCTGTCAATATCCAGCACCAACTTCACCTCCTTATCCGCAATAAGGGGCACCACTATCTCTGATTGAGAAAGGCTGCTGCAAGCGATATGCCCCGGAAACTGATTCACATCGGCAACGATGATGGTCCGCTTTTGGGTGGCGCAGGCGCCACAGACGCCCTTGTCAAGGGCGATACGGGTACAAGCCAATGGGCCCTGAAAGGGCCCCAGAACCAATTCCCCCTCCATCATGCGATAGAAGCCGATCCAGAAGAAGCCGAGGCCTTCTTTGAGGATAGCCGCGGCATTGGCGAGGTTGGCGATGAGATCGCTCTCAGAGGAGATGACCGCCTTGAGTTGCGGTAGCAACTCTTCGTATCGCTGGGTGCGCGTAGCGCTGGCGGTAAGGATTAATTTTTCTGCCATGGCACAAAATTAGAAAAAGGCAGCCAATTTTTGACTGCCTTATCCAAACAACATAGAATGAGAAACACACTGTACTTCTATACGAGTCTTTTACTCTGAAAGTATAATCTTTTTATGGATTTGCCCCTGGCTGTTGCTGGCCCGGAGGAGGTACATTCCAGCATTCAGGTGGCTCAAATCAATCTGTTTTTTGCCGCGTACATGCTTCAAAGAGAGCATTTCCCGTCCCTCTAAACTATAGACGTAAATATCTACCTCTTCCGTTGTATTGACTTCAATATTTAGGTGATTTTTAGTAGGATTAGGGAAAAGCCGGAGGCTGCCAGGAGGCAGCGGCGGCAGGATGCTGTTGACATCATCCACAGCAATTTGCACCTCTCCCTCCACTTCCACAGGAATTTCCTGCCCGCGGGCATTGATCATGCGGACATTTTCTATTCGCAGAATGAGGGTATCGACCAGTTTTCTTTTGTCAAAAATATCATCCACCATCACGATATCCAGGCGGGCGATCTGCCCATAACCTGTGCGGGTCTGGTGGTTATTTCTTGAAATACCGATATCTATCTGCCCATCAAGGAAAAGGTCTTTTTGCATGCTAAAAAGATCACTTGCAGGATCTCCCAGCCAGGTAGAGTCCACCATAAAGTGGGCAGAGGCTGAGTCCACCAGGCTGTTGTCATAAGCAACGGAAAATGCAAGCCCATACACGCTATCTGCCAGCAAAGTATCCAGACCGAGGACCACAAATACGCTTACCGAAGCACCCACATGGGTAAATGTCTGAGGAGTGTAGAGGAAAAGCGGTATGCCATGGTTGCTGCCCCCTTTCAGGTGGGACAGGCCATAGTTCTGTGAGATAGCCAGGGTATCATCGGCATTGATGATGCCATCGCCATTGGTATTGGCGTAGACTACTTCCAGCCCGCCAAGGGCGGTCGTATCGCCCCAGGGCGTAGCCTGTTTGCCAGACCAATCGATCCCCTGATCGCTGCGCGAAGGGCCGGTCTGACCATATCCCAGGCCAATCGCCAGGACATCAAAATTATTGGCTACGCCATCATTGTCAGCATCGCCCGGCCAGACACAGTAAGGCGCATAGGCGACCACGACGGAGGCTTTGGACTGCCGCTCAAACGATTCATTTAAGCCAAATGTATCACGCACCAATACCTCATAAGTCCCTGGGGTAAACACCTGATAAACAGCATTTCTGGGGCCAGAAGTCCATTGGTAATCTAAAGGCCCGGCAGAAGGAATGCCGTAAATATTGGGGCTAAGATTCAGGGTGTCGCCCATGCAGATAAAGAGGGTATCTGAATCAAAGGCCGCCAGAAAACTGGTATCTCTGATATCTATGCCAAAAGTGAAATCGCGAATATTGGCCAGGCCGCACCAGGCAGTATCGTTAAGCCTGACCCCGAAAAATTTTCTGCCTTTGGAAGTAGGGATGTATTTTACCTCTATGGTAGGATTTTTTCCGTAAAAAATATCTTTCCTTTGGGTCGCATCTACCCCATCTTCATAAAACTCTAGTTCAGGGATGTTTCGTGTCCAGCTAATTTGGGTTGTTGAATCATTTTCAGCATCATTTACATCCAGTTCAAATATGACTGGTTCTCCTATAGAAGCCCTCACGATGTTCGGGCCCAGCCAGGTGCCACCCCATACGCTGTCCGCATCAGGCGGCAGCAAAGTAGGCAAACTCGGACTCGGCTGTTCCGGCATCACAGATACCGCTTCCACCATGATGTCACGGACATATTTGCTGATCAGCTGGCCGGCGCGGTACTCGCGCATCTCCACGCAGAGCGTGCCTTTGACTGGCGGCGCTCCCGGTTTCGGGAGGAAATGGATATTGCCGGTACGGTTATCGAGCCGTACTGTCCAGTTGGTATCCAGCGGCTGTGTCGCGCTGAAGCGAGTCAGGTAGCTGTTGGCAGTGCCAAAGGTATCCATACAGCTTACCAATTGGTAGGCGAGGGAATCACCATCAGGGTCATTGGCACCGAGCGCCACAAAGGCTTCTGTGGCTGTATCCAGGAGGATCACAGGTGGATACAAAAACTCCGGGGCATGATTGCAAAGGAAAGGGTCGAGGGGGCCAGCTTGCACAAATAAGCCTTCTCCGGCGGCTCCATTCTGGAGCGTTGCGGGACGGCAGCAGCTATAATAGCTGATCATAAAATCATCACAGCCCAAACCCGAAAAATCATATTTGCGGGAATAAACGAGAGCGGATACACCATCCAGGATGGGAGAAGCTTGTCCATTACAAATGGTGGCAATGCCCGGGCAGATGGGCGTGACTTCTACCAGGCCACTTGTCTGCCAATTTCCAGGTGCTACAGGGCTGCCGCAACTTCCGCTGATGTCAATCACAGGGGCCTGAATACCGGGGCTCGAAGAGCAGGCATAGTAGCGTGTCACCTGAATAAGGAAATGACTACTGTCCGCGTCAGTGCAGCTGTAGCTGATTTCCGCTCCCAATTCGTCAGCAGCCAGAACTGCTTTTTCCTGCAACAGAAAAAGAAGGAGAAGAAGACACGGTATAAATAGTCGGCGCATCATAAAGGTTGTGTTAACGGGCTACTTATGGACCCAAAGATGGTTGTTACAAGATACAAGTTGCAGCTATTTCATGCTAAAAAAAAAGACTTTTACTATGCTTTCTGAATAATTTTTCTATTCATTTGCAGGGTATTCTTGAAAAAAACGTAATTTATTGCTCATATTGTTGCTTTTTCTTGTTGTGTGTGTGAAAAAATCTGAATAAAATGCCCAGTATTAAGCTCATTCAAATCCTGGAGACTTTTTCCCCTAAAGAGTGGAAGAAGTTTCACTCTTTTATCCAATCTCCCTATTTCAATACCAATCCCAGACTGGTAACGATGGTTAGCCTCTTAAGGCAGGCTGCGCCTGATTTTGAGCACCCCAGCCTGGAAAAAGAAGCTCTTTTTCGGGAGATGTATGGAGAAGAAGCGCCCTATAATGAGCAGCAGGTCTACGACCATATTTCCTTTTTGATGCGGCATCTGGAGACCTTCCTCGCCTTTGGCGAGTGGGAAGAAGACCCCTCGGGTCAGCAACTCATGCTGCTTAAAGCGCTGACACAGCGCGACTTAGACGACCAATTTGATCGGGTGTACAAGAAGGTAGATAAAAATCTCCGCAAGAGCAAGATCCGAAATGTCAAGTACCAGCTTGACCAGTTTTTGCTATTCCAGGAAGGTTTTTTGCACGATGCCAAAAAACAGCAGCGCAGCAAAGGAGAAAGCCTGCATCAGACCCTCGCACAGCTGGATATCTACTACCTCATCGCGAAGCTTCGCTTCAGTTGCGAATTGCTCAACAGGCGCAATATCCTCAATGTATCCCATGAATCTGAGATGCTCGATGAGATCCGTCTTTTTTTGGAAAAAGAAGAAAACCCCTACCGGGATCATCCGATTTTGAGCATCTATCGTCAGGTATTTTTCCTGCTTTCCGATTTTGAGGAAGAGGCACATTATCGGAGCCTGGTGGCTTTATTGGATGACTATTCGCACTTTTTCCCGGTTGATGAAGCAGGTGGATTGTACACCTATGTGCTAAATTATTGCACCAAAAAGATCAACTCCGGCCGCAAAGAATTTATCAAAGAAGCTTTTGAACTCAATAAAAAACTGCTCGAAAAACAGATCATTCCCGAAGCCGGAGTTCTGGACCATTCCAAATACAAAAATATCGTTACCGTAGGCCTGATCCTGAAGGAATACGATTGGGTGAAAGATTTTCTGGAAGACTACAAAGAATATGTCACCGAGGAGGTCCGCGAGGCGGCTTACCATTACAACCTGGCTAATTATTATTTTTCGCAGAAAGAATACCGCAAGGCGATGCGCACGCTGATTTACCTCGATATAGACGATGTCTATTACAACCTCAGCGCGAAGAAGCTTTTGCTAAAAGCTTATTATGAGTTGGACGAGGAAGACGCCCTCGAAACGCTGATAAGCACTTTTTACACCTATATCAAGCGTAACAAAACCATTTCAAAATACCATTTTGAAACCTACTCCAATTTTCTCCGCTTCGTCCGCAAAGCGGACAAACTCCGCCAGAAGCGCGTCCTGCTGGATGAAGAAAGCTTTGCCAAACAGGCAAAGGACTTGCTCACTCAGATTGAAAATGCTACGCATTTGAATGACAATTGGATCCGGGGAAAGGTGTCGGAGATGATTCCGAAGGTTGTGGTTTAGGAAAAGAATTGACGCAGATAACGCTGGTTTTTATGATAAACGTCCTCTTCCTCTCCCTTGACGGCATGACCGATCCGCTTGGGCAGTCGCAGGTTTTGCCTTATCTGGCAGGCTTGTCAGCAAAAGGTCATCGCATTTTTCTGATCAGCTGTGAGAAAAAAGGGCGTTTTGAGCAGCGGAAAGCGAAAATTGAAAACATCTGTGGGCAGCACGGCATACAATGGTTTCCGCAGCCCTACCTCACCCGCCCCAAAGGGCTCGCCACGATTTTCCAGGTTCGAAATATGTACCGCGTGGCTGTTCGCTTACACAACAAGCATGGCTTGGATGCAACCCACTGCCGCAGCTATGTGCCCGCCCTGGTCGGGCTGAAACTGAAACGAAAAAAGGGCCTCCCTTTTATTTTTGACATGCGCGGCTTTTGGGCCGATGAGCGGGTAGAGGGTGGCCTCTGGGATATGAAAAAGCCCTGGTACAGGGCCGCATATCGCTTTATGAAGCGCAAGGAGAAGGATTTTTTGCAGGAAGCTAGCTATACAGTCAGCCTGACTGAAAGGGGAAAGAAGGTCATCGAAGAGATGAATTTGACGCGCCTTGCGCCCATGGGGGTGATTCCCTGTAGTGTGGATTTGGGGTGGGGGAGGGAGGAGAGAATAGAGAAAAGAGAGGAGAGAATAGAGAAAAGAGAGGAGAGAATAGAGAAAAGAGAGGAGAGAATAGAGAAAAGAGAGGAGAGAATAGAGAAAAGAGAGGAGAGAATAGAGAAAAGAGAGCAGAGAATAGAGAAAAGAGAGGAGAGAATAGAGAAAAGAGAGCAGAGAGGCGAGAGGGGGGAAAAACCCGATCCTTCGAGGACTCAGGACAGGACCCAAAACCCAAAACCCGAAACCCAAAACCCGAAACCCTCCCTGACTTTCGTCTATCTGGGCACCCTGGGAAGCTGGTATTTGCTGGAGGAAATGCTGCACTTTTTTCGGGTGGTGTATAGGAAAAATCCCTTAGCTCATTTTTTGTTTATTACACAAAGTCCCGAAGGAGAAATCCTTGAAAAGGCGGCTCAGTTGGGTTTGCCGGCTTCTGCCTTCAGTATCCGCGCTGCGCATCGGGAAGAGATTCCTGCCTTGCTGGGCACGGCCGATATCGGCCTCTTTTTCATCAAGCCCTGCTTTTCCAAGCAGGCGTCGAGTCCCACCAAACTCGGCGAGATGCTCGCCATGGGCCTGCCTGTCATCGCCAATGGCGGGGTAGGGGATATGGATGCTTTTTTCGCAGAAAATCAGGTGGGTGCATTGCTTCAGGGCTTTGATGAAGCTGAATTTGAGCGCCTGGAAGGCGAACTGGGCAATTTGTTACGGATGGATAAAAAAGCCATCCGGGAAGTAGCGGAAAAGTTTTTTTCCCTAAAAAATGCCGTCACAAGCTACGACCAAATATATCAGCACATCAGTAGCTCCTCTCATCAGCACATCAACTAATTTTCCCTATCTTTGCCGCTTCTGATGAAGCGCATCCTATTTGTAGCACAGCACCGGCCAAACCGAAACCCTTCCCAACGGTATCGTTTCGAGCAATATTTGGACTTCCTGGAAGCCCAGGGCTATAGCTATGAATTTTCGTATCTGCTGGATGAAGCAGACGATCGGGTGTTTTACCAGCCGGGGCGCTATGGGCGGAAGATGGTGATCATGCTGAAAAGCATTTTCAAACGATTGGGAGACCTGCGCAAGGCCCATGAATACGATTTCGTATTCGTTCAACGCGAAGCATGGATGCTGGGCTCTGCCTTTTTTGAGCGGGCTTTTAGCAAAAAAAGCAAACTGATCTACGACTTTGATGATGCCATCTGGCTGCCCAATGTCTCTGAGGGCAACCGCCAGCTCAAATGGCTCAAACGCCCTGAAAAGACTTCCGAAATCATTGGTATGTCTTCGCTGGTCATCGCAGGCAATGAATACCTGGCTACCTATGCCCGCCAATTTAATGAGCGGGTCCAGGTCATCCCTACCACTATAGACCTCGATCTGTACCGTCGCCAGGCCTATCCAGGCAAGCCGGCAGGTAAAATCTGTATTGGATGGACGGGGAGCTCGACTACCCTGATTGAGTTTACTTCTTTTGAAAAAGTACTGAAGCAGCTCATCTCCCAATACGGCGATCGTATCTATGTGAAAGTAATAGGAGAGGCTGACTATCAGTCATCTATGATAGAAGTGAAAAGCGTGGCCTGGACCAGTGAGACAGAGGTATTGGAACTCTGCGAGCTGGACATCGGCATCATGCCGTTGCAGGACAATGACTGGAGCCGGGGCAAATGCGCCTGCAAAGGCCTGCAATACATGGCCCTGGGCATACCGGCGGTCATGTCAGCGATCGGAGTCAATCAAAAAATTGTTCAATCAGGAGAAAACGGCTTTTTGTGTGAGACGGAGGAAGAGTGGCTGGGGGCACTTTCTGCCTTGATTGAATCGGCGGAGTTGCGTAAAAGTTTAGGCGAAAAAGGGCAGAGGACAGTTCGGGAAAAATATGCTAAAAAACAGTGGCAAGAACGCTTTTTGAAGCTTTTCGAAGGGTAGTTGGGGAAGGGGAGCCCATGCGTACTGTCCTGATATGAGCTTAAATAAAACCCGCAAAAGTAAATCAAGTTAAAAATTGGTACTTTTACCCCAGCAAAACTAACCCCCATTTTCTCAATAAAAAGATATGAGTGTATGCGTTGTTACTCCATGCTTTAATGAAGGCATTACTGTTATCAAATTTCTGAAAAATTTAGAAAAACACCTGCAGCAGTCCCCATTAGAGGTTGAAGTAGCGGTGGTAAATGATGGCTCAACTGATAATACCCTTGAGCTATTGAGTCCATTTAGATTTGAGGCACCTAACATAAGGCTTACCATATTGGATTTGAAAATGAATGTGGGGCATCAACGGGCTATCAAGCAGGGGCTGTTGTATGCGGAAACAACTGATGCTGAAAGAATCATCATCATGGATTCTGATGGAGAAGACAATCCCGCAGCTATCCCCGCTTTGCTGGAAAAAGATCAATTTGAGGTAGTGCATGTAGTAAGGGGAAAAAGGAAAGAAAAACTAAGTTTTCGATTTTCCTATGCCTTGTATAAAATGATCTTTTATGTCATCACAGGGAAGAAAATGAATTTTGGCAATTATTGCATGGTGGGGCGAAAGGCTTTAACCACCATCCTTGAAAACCAGTATGTGCACTTTGCTGCCTTCCTTCAGAATCAAAGATTGACTCGCAGTTATATTCAGAGTGATAGAGGGAAAAGGATAGATGGTAAATCAAAAATGAATTTTGAAAAATTGATATACCATGCCTTCATGTCACTTGTGGAGAATGCACAAAGCCTTTTGATGATTTTCTTTAAAATATTTGTTGTCTTATCCATTGTCCTGGTTTTTATCCTGGGCTATATCATTTACCATAAAGTTTTTTCCGGCAAAGCAATATTGGGTTGGGCCAGTACGCTGTCAATTGGGCTGATAAACCTTGCTTTGGTTTCTTTTGGATTCTTTGTATTAGGCTTACTTTTGTTGAATATTTTCAAAAGGCATACCCATACACCAGAGGAAAAAATATATAATATTATAGACAAAATTTGAGCTTGAAAACCATGAATGATTCTTCTTCAGAATTTGTATACACCGGAGATAATGTGTTGGATGTGATGGGACAGTTTGCGAAGAATCGCAACCGTTCTGTTGAAAACCTTATCTCTAAACATTTGGAACTTGATAAAGCCAATCCTGCAAAGCCCCTGCAAATCCTGGAGTTTGGGGCTGGAAAAGGGGAATTTATCAACCGATTTATTGGGAAGCAGGGAATGGAAAGCTGGGTTGTAGAGCTTGATGATGCCTATCGTGACAGGCTTTCCAAAAACCATAAAGCTTTTAAGGATATTGATGAAATCCCCGATAATCATCTTGACGGCATTTACCTGATAGATGTACTGGAACACCTCGAAGATGATCGGGCGTTTTTGACCAAATTTCACCAAAAATTAAAAGCAGGAGGAAAACTTTTTATTTATGTTCCTGCACGCATGGAGCTTTTTTCTGCCTTTGATACAAAGATTGGACATTTTAGGCGCTACCATAAAAAGGAATTGAAATCGAAGCTAACTGAAGCTGGCTTTTCCATCCAGGTCCTCCGCTATCACGAAATTTTGGGATACCTGGCCGCATATTTTAACAAGTTGTTTTCTAAAGGGAATGATGGGGAACTCAACGCCAATGCGGTCAAAATTTATGATAAATTCCTGGTCCCAACCACCAACTTTTTTGAGAAATGGGTAAACCCATTCATTGGCAAAAGTTTGTATGCCTCCGTTAAAAAAATCAAATAAGAATAATGGATTTTTTCTTTAACCAACTCTATTTGTGGTTAGATAGGCATGCAAAACAATTATTTGTAATAAGTCTATTTGCAGTGGTATGCCTTTTTGTAATTGTGAGGGTATATATGCTCTTTCTTCCAATCCCTACTTTGGGAGGAGTTGAGGGTAATGTGATTTTCTCCCTTCAGAGGTTTCTTGCCGGATACGATCTGTACGATAATCCTGAGAAACTACCATTTGCGATAACTCAGTATAGCCCGGTTTACTATTATGTGGTGGCATTTTTTGCCAGACTAGTAGGCATTGGCCCAGACGATTTGTTTCCCCTATATCACCTTAACAGGTTTATTTCGCTGGTATTCAATGGCTTAACTGCCCTTGTAGTTTATGCTATCAGTAGGAAGAGTTTTGAAAACTCCTTAAAAGTCTCCGTGGTTTTAGGGTGCCTTGCCTTTATTTTGATCCCTATCCAGAGTATGTGCAGGCCAGATAGCCTATATAATCTGGTCAGTATGCTTGCCATTTTTTGCTTTTTGAATTATGTGAAATTTGAAAAGCTTAAGATGTTGATTTTTGCAATGGGCCTTGCGGTGTTTGTTGTGTTTTGTAAACAAAGTGGGATCTTCCAGGCCCCGATGTACATTTTCTTCATCTTCTGTTTTGAAAAAAATATAAAAAAGGGATTGCTCTCCATATTGCTATCTCTTGGGTTTTTCGCAGTTTTCTTTTTTGTGGCTTACCTGATCACCTCTGAATTTTTCTTGCTGAATGTAGTTCAGGGAATCAAAAATGGAATAGACCTGGGGTGGTGGTGGAAAATCATCCTATTGGATTCGTTTGTCTATGGTAATGGAGTATTTAGGATTTTTGGCTTTTTATCCTTTGCTATTGGGATATTCTTAGCCTTCTACCTTCTATCCCAAAAGGGTAAAATAAAGACCGATCGATTCCTGGGGTATGCTATTGGAGGTTTTTTCCTGACTTCTTTGGTTTTTAGCTTAAAGGATGGTTCTACCCCTTCCTACTTTGCTGAATTTTGGTTTTTGAGTATTGTGGGAGCTTATCAGATTTTTAAAAATCGTTCTCTTTTTACCTTTCCCCCTTTGTTTTTATTGATTGCCTGGGCATTGTTTTTAATAGAATTGGTTCCCCTGGGTACAGGGCCCGGTCTAACTTCGTTTATCAAAAACAGGGGATCTTATGATTACAGCATGGTGGATCAGGAAAAAGAAATTTATGAGGCGGTTAAAAAAACATTAGATGAGCAGGATAAAATTCTAATTCTGAATGAATCCTCGGGAGGAGGGACTGTACAAACCTTTTTAAACAGCCTTTTCTATGAGCATGTGGTTTTTCCCAATAAAGATATTGTGAACTGCTGTGCCTTCCCTTTGAAAAGCTATGATTATAGCGAATATTTTGAGAAAGGAAATGATGGATTGATCAAATACATTATTCGCATTCCTCATTTGGAATCCCGGGATCCTGCCTATTTGGGCCTATCATTTGACAACTTTGACTTGATATTCAAGTCGGATGTGTACAGCATCTACGAGTATCATGCTGAGTGATATGTTTAACATACACATATCATGAAAATAATTCCCTACGGAAAACAAAGCATCACAGAGGCAGACATAGCTGCCGTGACAGAGGCCTTACAGGCCGATTTTTTGACAGGCGGGCCGCGCATCGCGGCCTTTGAAGAAGCCTTCGCCGGGTATATCGGCGCGCGCTATGCCGTGGCCGTCGCCAACGGCACAGCCGCCCTGCACCTCTCAGCGATGGCGCTGGGGGTCGGTCCCGGTCATCGCGTCCTCACGACGCCCATGACCTTTTCCGCCTCCGCCAACTGTGTGCGCTACTGCGGAGGAGAAATAGATTTTGCGGATATAGACCCGGCAACGGGCCTGCTGGATTTTACAGCGGTACGGAATCTGGTGGAAAGCTTTCCGCCAGGCTACTACCAGGGCATCATCCCGGTGGATTATGCAGGTTATCCGGTGGATATGGAGCCCTTCAGGGCTTTGGCTGACGAGCATGACCTCTGGCTCCTGGAAGACGCCTGCCATGCGCCAGGAGCGAGCTATGTAGATAGCAAAGGCCAAAAACAACGCAGTGGCAATGGAGCCTTTGCCGATCTGGCTATTTTCTCTTTTCATCCGGTGAAGCACATCGCTTGTGGAGAGGGCGGTATGATCACGACAAATCGCAAAGATTTGTATGAGAAGCTGCTTTTGCTGCGCAACCACGGCCTGGAGCGCGACCCGGCGAAAATTCCTAATTACGATGGTGGCTGGTCTTATGACCTGCAGGAGTTGGGCTATAACTACCGCCTGACGGATATACAGGCGGCTTTGGGGCTGTCGCAGCTTCAGCGTGCTGAAGAGAACCTCGCCCGTCGACGGGCGATCGCAGCGCGCTATGATGCGGCATTTGCCGCGGGGCCGGTCAGGCCTTTGGGATCATCGGAAGGCCATGCCTTCCATTTGTATGTGATTTTGGCGGAAGCCAGGAAGGCTTTGTATGAATATTTGCGAAGCAAAGGGATTTTTGCGCAGGTGCATTATATCCCTGTACATACCCTTTCCTATTATCATCTCAGCCTGCCAGAAGTCTGGAATGTGCCCCTTTCAGAAGCGCATTATGCCCAATGTTTGAGCTTGCCGATGTACCCAACTCTTACTGAGGAGGAGCAGGACTATGTGATAGAGGCCATTAGGGCATTTTATAGCTGACGGGCTGTACTGGGTTTTATGTTGGAAGTTGCAAGTAGATATTTCATTATGTATAATTCAACATTCAACGGGTGTTTTTCCGATACTAAATTTCCTTTTGTGCGTTATCTGAGCCTGCCTATACTACTCTCTTTCTCAGAAGGAGGGCAACCAAAAATACTTAAGGATGTTTTGGTTCTGTATAATGGTTAACTTGCCTGTGTTGTTGGTTTTTTAAGAATCAGATTTTATTAACAAATATGAAAACCGCATTATCAAATTGTTTTTATTTCCTAAACTGGCTTTCAATAAGTATTCTCCTGGGAATTACTACCCATTCCCATGCTCAATCTGTCCAACATTTTTCTGGATGTGACAGCGTAATCGTTGAATTACAAAGAGGGGGAGCCACCTACAATTGGAGTAATGGTGACACGACTTCAAGCCAGACTTTTTTTCAGAGCGATACAGTCTTTGTTGATATTACAGTCGCAGGCAATACAAGTCGGAGTTCCATTATTGTATGGGTCTTTTCTTTACCTACAGATCCGATTCTAGGTGATACCTCAATATGCCTGGGAGAACCGTTGAAATTGGGAGTAAGTCCTGGCCTGGGAACCACACACTGGTATAATGATTCATTAGGAAGCAAGCTTTTGGCAACAGGAGATAGCCTGTTTCTAACTGCTTCACAAAGCAAAACCTATTATGCTCAACGGATCAATGGTTTTTCGCCCACCAAAGCCGGCTTAGACACCTTGAAAACGCAAGGAGGGAGTCAGAGTACTTATTACAAAATTGACAGGAGAAGCCTGGTTTTTAATGCTACATCAGACTTTTTCCTGAGTTATGTTGATATTTATGTAGATGATACGACCAGTGGGACAGTCGTTCTGGAAGGCCCCAATAATAATATACTGGATAGCCTGGATGTATATCTGACTCAAATAGGTGCTAATGAGGTCGCATTGGATTTTTTTGTGCCTCAGGGAAGTGGGTATAAACTTACATTCAGAAATAGAGTAGGTGGGGGATTATATATTGAAATACCCGTTGGTTTTCCTTTAACCAGTGGACCTGTGTCTATAAATGGGGGAGTTCCCTATTTCGTACAGTATGTTTATTTTTATCATTGGCAGATAAATACCAGTCAAAATTGCAGGAGTAATCTTATTCCTGCAAAGGTGACAGTGTTGCCAGTACCGGAAGTAGATTTGGGGGCAGACACTATCCTGTGTGATCAGGATAGCTTTTTGCTGGATGCAAGCTTTCCCGCTGCCACATACCTCTGGAATGATGGTGATACACAGGCTCGCAAGAAAATCACGGCGACCGATACCCTGGAGGTAGAACTAAGTCTCGGTACCTGCAAAGTTTCGGATGAAATTCGTGTTTATTTATTGGAAACACCGGCTGCGCCTGCTATATCTGATACGAGTATTTGTGGCCCTCAGCAAATCCGGTTATTTGACCCTAATAAGGCCCATGCGGGTGCCAATATTGTTTGGTTTGACGCTGCTTCTGGTGGGAATATAATAGGAAGCGGAGACACACTGGATGTTTTTGTTAGTCAAAACCGGACCATTTATTCGCAGGCAGTTACGGGTTTCTCCCCATCTACTGCTGGCTTGGATACCATAGGCACACAAGGCGGTATTAATAGCAAATATTACAATCTTGATAATAGAGGCCTTGTATTTGATGCCCTTAAGAGTTTTTATCTCAGCACGCTTGACATCTACGTAGATGGCTCTACGAGCGGTACGGTCACCTTGAGTACATCGAGTGGAGTGATATTGGGAAGTAAGGATGTTCAACTGCCCGTTGCGGGCAAAAATACGGTGAGGGTAAACTTTTTCGTACCAAAGGGGATTGGCTACTTTATTACCTTCAAAAATAGAGTGGGAGGAGGCTTATATATTGAGTTCCCGGTAACATTTCCAGTTGTAAGTGGAAATGTGTCCATTAAGGGAGGTTTCCCATTTAATCAGTATCCTTTCTTTTACCATTGGAAAATAAACCAGGAGCATAATTGCCAAAGTCCACGGGTCCCCATTAATGTGAATGTACTGCCTTCTCCTTCCGTAAATTTGGGGATAGACACCGTAGTCTGTGATAATGATAGTTTATTTTTGGATGCGAGTTTCGGTGGTGCAAGTTATTTGTGGAGTACCGGAGATACCATTCCTGCTATCTATGTAAAGACCTCAGATACTTTTCGGGTTGAGCTAGCCATTGGAAATTGTAAAACTTCAGATGAAGTGGTCGTTTTTGCCTTTCCAACTCCTCCAGATCCGATCGTCTTGGATACCTCCTTATGTGGAAAAGGAAATATCACTTTACGCACCCAATCTAACTCCCCCATATTTTGGTATGATCAGATGAGCGGGGGAAATCTCCTGGCAAAAGGGGATACTTTTAGGACATACGTACTTGATACTACTTCTTTCTATGTCCAGGCCATCAATGGTTTACGACCTTCGCGGGCAGGTTTGTTGGCTCCTCAAAATACAGGCACGAGCGCCTATCATGCTCTTAGTGAAAGAAGCCTGCAATTTGACGCAAACAAAAGCCTATACCTAACTTCCGTGACCTTGTATGCTAATGATACATTGACGGGGAGGATTGTTTTGGAAAATGCAAGCCTTCAGGAGATAGCCAGCAAATCAGTAAGGCTTACAAATATTGGAGCCAATGAGGTAAAGTTGAATTTTTATATTCCTCAAGGAATTGATTACCGGTTAACATTCAGGGACCTGAAAGGAGGCAGTTTATTTTTCCAAATCCCAGTGGGTTATCCCTTGAGTTCAGAATTTGTAACTATAAAAAGAGGAGTTCCTTTTTTTACCCAATATCCCTATTTTTTTAACTGGAAAATCAATGAAGGGCTTGCGTGCGTGAGCAATAAAGTCCCCAATACTGTATCTGTCATTTTACCAGATAAAATGGTTGATTACGTTTTTTCATGTGATTCTATTCAGGTTGGGTCGAACCTTGCTCAGGCAGGACATTTGTGGAATACAGGAGACACAAGCCAGTTTATCACGGTAAACCAGAGTGGAGAATATACCGTGACACTTGATGATGGTGCCAATTGTATGGTAAATGATACCATAGAAGTAGAAATTCCCAGAGAGGTGGGGCTTGCTGAAGATGGGATTATATGTGGTATGGAATTAACAACCAATTATCAGAAACCCTCACGGTTTTTATGGAGCACGGGAGACACCACTGCGACACTTCAGCTTAGTCAGACCGGAACTTATTGGGTAGATATAATTGAGAAAAAGGGAAATTGTTTCAGAACGGATACCATTGTTGTGAGTGGTTTTGAAAACTTCCCCATGGTAAGTTTGGGAGGAGATGTGTCTGCTTGTGATAGTATTACTTTGGATGCTGGAAACCCAGGCTTTTCCTATCTCTGGAGTTTGGGTGACAGCACACAAAAGCTCACTGTATTTTCGACAGGATTATACTGGGTTGCTGTAACTAACAATGCTGGCTGCACCGCAAAAGATACCATCAATGCTACCATTTCACGTGCTCCAATCGCTCGCTTTTTCCCAACTGTGTTTGGGTATGATGTGAGCATCAATAACCTTTCTACCTTGTCAACGACCTTTATGTGGAATTTTGGTGATGGAACCCAAAAGCAGGGAGTGAATCCCAATCATACATATTTGGATACAGGGATGTTTACGATTACCTTAATTGTTGTCAATTCCTGTGGCTCTGATACATTCTCATCCGTCGTACACATAGTAGATCCGACAGCAATCCCTGAGCCATTTTCAGGACAAATAACCCTCTTTCCCAATCCTGCAAACCGCCATATTTTTCTAAAAATAAAAGACAGAAATTTCCAGGAAATCCAGCTACAACTGCTGGAATTGAATGGAAGGACCATAATGGAGAAGGAATTGAATTCCGTATCAGGAAGTTCGCTTATTCGAATTGAGCTGCCTGACACCCCAACGGGATTATACTTCCTCCGTCTTCGTGCAGATAAACAGGAATTTTATTACAAATTGTATATTAGATAGAGGATGGCGAGCAGTTATAAGCAACTGGCAAAGTCCTCTACACTTTATGTAGTATTGGGTTTTTTGCCTTTGGGAATTAATCTTTTTTTGGCACCTGTATATACTGCATATCTTCCTCCCGAGGAGTATGCGCTTATCTTTCTTACGGGCATCATACAGAGCTTTGTGGTTGTTTTTATTTCTCCAGGGCTAGACCCTGCCTTTTCTCGTTTCTATTTTTTTTATTTCAAAAAGCCTAAGCTGTTGCATGCATTGCTTTCTACAGTCTTATTGTTCGTTTTATTTTCGGGTGTAGTCATTGGGGTTTTATTATTTCTTTTTGGTGATTTTATCACTGCTTCCTTGATTGAAAATGACCACTTTTCCTACTCTCAGTATGGTGTATATGGTTTTCTGACTGCCTGGGCAATGATCATTCAAGGTTTTTTTCTTGCCTATTATCGGAATCAGGAACAAGCCCTTGCCTTTACGCTTACCTCTCTTACTTTTTTTTGTTTTTCAGTGACCGGAATCCTTCTGGGAGTTGTCTATTTTGAGGCGATGGCACTGGGCAGTGTGATGGGGAGAGCCCTGGCAAATTGTCTGGTTTCTTTTGGCCTCCTTATTCTGTTTTGGGCAAGAAACCCTATGATATTACGACTTTCTTTTCTAAAGAAGATATTGAATTTTGGGGTTCCTATTGCTATTTCGATTCTCTTAATGACCATTTTTGGCAATATTGACAGGATCATGATAGATCAGTTTTTTGAAGAAGAAGTATTAGGGCTTTATGGTTTTGCCTTTTTACTCGCTTCGGTCATGTCAGTTCTGATTTATTCCATGTTCAATGCCCTTGTCCCTCGCATTTTCAAGTTTATGACAGAGGATTTGGCAAGCCATCTGGAAGAAATCAGGAATATATGGCACATATTCTTCATCGTTTTTATGTTCCTGGTTTTGTTGGGCATAGCAGTTCTGGACCCCTTTCTCAGGTTATTCATTGATGAAAAATATTATAGTATCCTTCCTTATACTGGCATCCTCTTTATCATGTATATCATAGATGCATATCGTAGGATGTATCAGTTGCCTCTCCTTTTTTACAAAAAGACACGCTATTACCCCTATGCAAGTCTTATCGAATTGCTTTTTGGAATAGGAATAAACCTGTTATTGATACCCAAATTTGGTATCTGGGCAGTATGCCTCTCTGTCCTTTTGATAAAATGTGTGCAAGTGATTACTTTATTGGTTCAGCTAAGAATCTTCAATCTTCACCAGGAATCCTGGCTGGAAATGCCCAAAATACACCTGTTGGCTACGATGAGTGTCTTTTTTTATTTGGGTTTGATTGGATTCAATGAAAGCCTGTGGAATATTCCGTATCTGTATCTGAACCTATTGCCTTTGTTACTTTACGTAATTCTGGTATTCTTACTTTTCAGAAACCGATTATTCCACCTTTGGAAGTTGGGAAAACAGAAACTAAGTGAAAGAAACCTTCGATGAGTGGAAAAAGAAAAAAAATACTGTTAGTCTGGGGATACCACCGAAGTGATTGGGTGGAAGTATTTAATCGAATAGAAGCAGACTTTGACTATACATTTTTGTATTGGGTGTTTCCCGAGCAGGATCATACACCCATTGACAAGCCTGTAATTTATTGGAGTAGTTATAAATCTGCCCAAGACCTGCTCGATGATGTCATGCCCGATAAGGTTGTTTTCTTAGGATTGGATACCCCCAATTCTATCATCTTGCTTTCTGTCTGTAAAAAACGGAGAATAAAGACCTGTTTTTTGCAGCATGGTATAACCAATAACTTTGAAACCTATGTTCATTTTTTATCCCTGGAAGCAAAGGCAAGGAGCCAAAATCCAGAACTGATCCCTATTCAAAATGAATCCAAAAATAACCTGTATCGCTTTTTAGTTGCGTTTGTCCTGAAATCCGTGCGCTTTTATAATCTAAGATCGACCTGGGATATCTTCCTGTTTCAATATTATAAGCGTGTCCATAAAATGCTTGATTTGCAGGCCTATAAAAAAGTAGCAGGCAAAAGTCGAATACCAGATGTTTTTATTGATTATACGCGTTATAATGCTCAAATATATGTAGAAAGGGATAATATTGATCAGGACTCTGTAGTAGAAGTAGGCATGCCTTCCATGGATTTGTATTTTGAAAAAGCCAAAGTTTATCAAACTCAAACCCAATCCCCTTATCTCTTGATGATTGACCAACCCCTCACGGAAAACAAAGCATTTAACCTGGCGGGTTATGGTGTCTCAAGAAAACAGATGAACGACTTCTACCTGAAACTCAATACCTATGCAGAATCCGTGGGATGCAAATTGTATATAAAGCTGCATCCCAATAGTTATGAAGATGACTTTCGGGTAGAGCATCCCAATATTGAATACATCAGAAAAGCTGATAACCCCAAATTACTATTAGAGAGTACTGCTGTTTTCGGCATGTTTTCTACCATGATGGTACCCGCAGTATATTTCAAGCCCTGTTGTGTCTTCAGGCTTTGGGAAATAGGAAAATTTGAAAATTGCATAGAAGAACTCAAAGTAGCTCAATTACTGGATTTTCACAGCTTTAAACCCTTTGATATTGATGTGCTGAATTTTGAGAAAAACCGTGATGATATGAACACTTTCAGGGATCGCTATTTTTACAAAGCAGACAATCAGTCGGCAGAAAGAGTACGTGAAGTTTTGCTGAGTTAAGCTAAGTTTGCCAAAAACTGTTTAAGTTTGATGCTTACTTCTCTACTCCAGTTATGACTAAATCTAACAATAGAATGGTATGGATGCTTGCGGTCTTCGGGCTTATTGCAATCATCAGCGCCTATTTTTATGCCTTTTTCAAATGGGAATTCCTCCCTTTTGAAGATGCTGCCATGCTCATGCGTTATGCCAGGCATCTAGCCGAAGGCCATGGTATTGTTTGGAATATTGGTGAGGCTCCGGTAGATGGTGCGACTGATTTCCTGTTTATGGTAATCGTGGCACTCTTCCACAAGCTTGGATTTTCTATTGAACATGCGACCCGCTTCCCTGTAATCATCTGCCACCTGGCGGTAGTATTTCTTGTGTTTCACTCCCTTGTCAAGCGGCAACAAGCGCCACTTTTCATAGGATTGGTTTTTGCGCTTTATATAGGGATCGGCCCTTCCCTGGCATATATTGAAGCTTATTTTGGTACCCCGGTTTTTGCTTTGGCAGGGTTGCTGAGTTGGCTTTCCTGCATCCGCATGACTTTCCGGGAAAAGCCATCCCACACCGATAATCTGGCTTTTGCCTTGTTCGCACTTACGATGGGACTGATCAGGCCTGAGGGCGTATTATTGGCAGGCTTAATGATGTTGGCTTCGGTATATTATACTGGTTGGAAAAGGAGCAAAAAAAGCCTGCTGACCTTTATTGTTGTATTTGGAACCTTAGGTTCCGCCTATTTTTTCTGGCGTTGGTCATACTTTGGCTATCCTCTTCCCAATCCATTTTATGTGAAAGGAGGAGGAAGGCTACATCTGCTGAGTTTGACGCTTGCTATTTTATTTATCATCAGGATGGCATGGCCTTTCTTGTTGATATGGGGAGCAGCCTGGGTTGATTTAGTTCTCAAAACTTTTCGCAAAAAGAAAGAATCTCCTGACACTTTGCCCCAACAGCAAGCAAATAAGCCCAAAACAAAACAGCTCATTTTCTATATGATGCCGGTGCTAGGGTTTACCCTGATCTGGATTTTGCTTTCCAGTGAGATGAATTATTTTATGCGCTTTCAATATGTATTATTGCCCATGATGGCAGTATCTACCTATCCTTTTATACCTGAAGCAGTCAAATCCTGGAAGTCATGGAAGCTTGTGTTTGTGGTACTTGCAATAGCAATGATAGGCTGGCAACATATCAGTTATGGAACAAAAACGCGATTTTTTCCAAATGGAATGCAAGTAGTCGCCGAGAGATTGGCTCCTTATGCTGATCAGGGATATACGATGGTGACTACAGAAACTGGTCTCTTGCCCTTATATTCAAAATGGAATGCAGTAGATAGTTATGGGCTTAATGACCAACATATCGCGCATAAGGGTTTGGTTGATCATGCTTACCTGGCAGAAAAACAAGCCGAACTCATTGTTATTCATGAGTCCTGGCCTGACGCATCCACTCCAAAGCTCACAGGAGTGAAAGCCTGGCTAATGCCCAAAACTAACTGGCGTGATATGGTAAAAGTAGTCAAAGACTATGCAGAAAAAGGAAATTATAAGCATGTTGCTGCTTTTGGTGTGAAACCAAATGATCTGCATCATTATTATGTCTTGAAAAGCTGCCCTGCAAGTGAAGAAATAGCTGCAATCATCCAATCAACAAATTATCCCTGGTATAAGAGCGGGGAAAGGTGTAAGAATTATGCGATTCCCTCTTCTGCTACCTCCCATGAATGATATTTCTGTTTTCGCATATTATAATGCCTTTTCAAAAATACTGTTTAGTTTTGAACGCTAGTATTGAGATTTATGCCAAAACACTTTCGGATTGCACATATCATTTATAGTGGATTAGGAGGGCACGGAAGTGTATTCTTTTCTTTGGTGGATTCCAATAAAGAGCCCAACCTACAGCACATTCCTCTTTTTTTTGGTGTGGAGGCTGTTTTGGAAGAGTATCAGGAAAAATGTAAAAAACTGCAAGTACCTGTCACTTATGTAAGCAAAAAACAAGGATTTGACAGGGCTTCGTGGAAAGAATTAAGGGTGAAGCTTCAGGAAATCAAACCTGATTTTATTGTATTACATAGTGTATATGCGATTCTTCCTGTTTGGCGCTATGCTCTCCAGACCAACTGTAGGTTTTGTGTTGTGGAGCACACCCCTATAGATCAGAAGAGTAAGCTTTCCTGGCTTTGGACTTCCCTGGCATTTATTTTATCCCCTAAAATAGTTGTGCTTTCCCCAGATTTCAAAAAGGGCCTGAAGAAGAAACTGCCATTTCTGTATAAGGAAAAAAAACTTGTCCTGATTCCAAATGGAATTAATCAGGAGGTATTTCATCCCATTGCGAAATCAACACCATCAAATGGGTTAATCATGAGCATGCATAGCCGACTGACACCTCAAAAGGATCATCAAAGTTTGCTTCATGCCATCGCATTCTTGAAGGGTTCAGAGGTTTATGACAGGATTTATCTGAAGATTGCGGGAGATGGGAGTTGTCTGGACGAACTGTTAACGCTTACCAAAGAATTGGCTATAGAAGATAAAGTAGCGTGGTTAGGCATGCTCAAGGAAGACTCGATTGTAGACTTACTTCAAGAAACAGATATCTACGTACACCCTACTTTTAGTGAAACCATGAGTACATCTCTGATGCAAGCCATGGCCGTAGGCTTGCCCATAATCACTACCAATATATCTGGAGTGACACATATGATCAGGCATGAAGAAACGGGGATTTGCACGGCCAAAGGTGAAGCCAAACCATTGGCTCATGCCATCGCTCAACTTGCAAATGACTTACCTTTTAGAAAAAAACTGGGTAAAGCGGCTCATGAATATGCCGTAAAACATTTTTCAAATGTAAGTATGGCAAAAAAGTATTCAACTTTAATCGCTGATGAAATCACTAGATCGTGAGAACAGACAATTATGATAAAAAAAGAAGCCAGCTGGTTGGGAAAAGAAATCTTAGCGCTTATTAATGATTTCGAGCGCCCCAATGTGTTGAATGTAGGAAGTTCTACCGAGGCCTTTCGCAAAAACCAACAGCCCCATATTGATCAAGAAATTTTTAGTCCTTTACGAAAAGCTCAAGTAAGAATTACCCATTTGGACATGAAGAAAGAGGATGGAGTAGATATTGTAGGAGATTTGACGGATAAAATATTTCTTGAGGAAATTCAAAAATCAAAATACAATATTATTTTATGTAACAATTTGCTGGAACATGTAGAGACCCCACAAGATATCTGTTCAGCCTTATATCGTGCTGTTGAGCCAGGGGGATATATTGTACTTTCAGTTCCCCCTCGCTATCCGTACCATAGTGATCCAATTGATACGATGCTGAGGCCAAGTCCAGAAGAGCTACACAAGTTTTTTCCCAAAACTCAAATTGTGAAGGCAGAAATTGTTGAAATACCCAATACCCATTTCCAATTATTGATGGCTAACCCTAAGCATCTGCTGATTTTTTGTTTGAGATGTGTCACCCCTTTTTACAAGCCAGGTGGTTGGCGGAAAATTGTATCAGGGATTCCTCATTTATTTAAGTCATTTCAGGTAAGCTGTTTAATTATAAAGAAAACTAACTTGCATAGAGTTTAGCAAAACTATATATGAAAAGAACAATCCTCGTCACCGGTGGAGCCGGCAATATTGGTGGAGCCCTCGTCTCCCGTTTGGTAGAAAATCCCGAAAACTTTGTCGTCGTAGTAGACAACCTGATCACAGGAGATGTGAAAAAACTCCCTTCAAAGGAGTTCAAAAACTGGCGTTTTATTCAGGCAGATGCCAATGAGTATCAGCAGCTTGCAGCGATCATGACTTCTCATCATTTTGACTTCGTCTTTCACTATGCCGCCATGGTGGGCGTGAAGCGAACCATCAAGAATCCCATTGGCGTAATGAATGATATTCAGGGAATCAAACATATCACTGAGCTGAGCAAAAACACAGGCGTCAAACGCATCTTTTTTTCGTCCTCTTCAGAGGTATATGGCGAGCCTGTTGAAATCCCTCAGCATGAGGAGACCACACCCCTCAATGCCCGCTTGCCTTATGCGATCGTCAAAAATGTAGGGGAAGCCTATCTGCGTTCCTATCAGGAGACTCATGGATTGGATTATACCATTTTTCGCTTTTTCAATACCTATGGACCTAAGCAGAGCGATGACTTTGTGATGGTCAAATTTATCAAAGCGGCTCTTGCCGGGGAGGATATCCCCGTTTATGGCGATGGAACTCAGCAAAGAACCTTTTGCTATGTAGATGACAACATTGACACCTGCCTGAGTTGTTTGTATGAAGATACCTGCATCAACGAGACCTTGAATATTGGTAGCGACAAGATGATCACCATTTTTGAACTTGCTGAATTGATAATTCAAATCACGGGTTCTTCTTCCAAAATCATTCACCTTCCTCCCCTGGAAAAAGGCGATATGCAGCGCAGACAGCCTGATATCACAAAAATGAAAAGCATTCTCAAGCACTCCATGCTACCATTGGATGAAGGAATCAAGCGGCTTGTGAGCAAGTTCCAATCCTAAAAGACTCCCGACAAAATCGATTATGAAAGTACTTTTTGTGCAAAAAATAAAGGCTCTTTTTGGTTCGGAAAAGTATCTTTTGGAAACCATTCCCCAAATGGAGGCGCGTGGTATCACGAGTGAGTTACTGGTGGTTTACCAGGAAAAGGATTGGGAAGGTGTGAAACCTATTTTAGATAGGGTGAAGGAGAAAAACATCCGCGTGCATTATATAAATACCGATTCAGACCTGAGCTATGGCCTGCTTCGTCAGATTGATCAGCATATCAAAAACGGGCAATATGACCTGATTCATACCAACCTGATACATGCAGATACCTGGTTGGCATTGATCAAAACCTTCTTCAACCGAAAACTAAAAATAGTTTCTACCAAGCATAATTATGAGGAAGCCTATATGGATAAACATGGGTTTGATCCATCGCAGCTGAGCTTTTTTCAGCGCTATTATTTCCTCTCCTATTGGGCTGAAAAGAAAATAAATTATTCAATTACTATATCTGATGGCCTAAATAAGTTATTCGTAAAAGGGAAAATAAGCTCTCCTCAAAAAATCCGCACAATTCCCTATGGGTTTGATCTCCCTCACTTTGAAGAAGTTGCCGAGTCCCGCTGTCGCCTTGCTCCTCATCAATTGGTGATTGTAGGCCGACTATTAAGCCTAAAGGGCCATCGTTTTGTGATTAAAATTCTGCCCCAATTATTGGAATTATTCCCCGGGTTGAAACTGTTAATAATTGGGATAGGGGAAGAGGAGGAAAGCCTTAGGGAACTTGTTTCGCAGATGAATTTGAAAGAGCAGGTCGTCTTCACCGGATACCAGACCAATGTGCTGGAATGGATGAACCAATCAGACCTTGTTCTGATCCCTTCCGTCTCAGAAGGATTTGGGATCGTGATCCTGGAAGCATTTAACAGCCGTACGGCTGTTGTGGCCTTTGATGTGCCCGCTCCCAATGAAATCATTGAACACCAAAAAACAGGAATCCTGATTCCTCCCTTTGATCTGGAGCAGCTCAAAGACCAAATCATCCAACTCCTGGAGGATAAAGAAGGCCGTGAGCGCCTCGCAAAAAACGCTTACGACAAGCTGAAGTCTTACTATACCCTCGACAGGATGACAGATGAGATCATCGAAGTCTATGAGGAAGTATTGGCGAGTTGATTTATTTTACCCCTTTTCTCAACCAGGTCCACACATATCCCCAGAAAGTAGGGTGAAACCATTGCCTGCTTTCTCCTTCATGAGAATGAGGCTTTAACTGTCCCGTTATATGGTCCTGTATTGCCTGTTTTAAAAGCGTTATACCCTCCATTTGCTGGAGGATGGGGTAGGTAACAAAGTTATCTTTGGAAGTGGGGAGGATGCGCTTTTGGTACAAAAGCTCGCCTGTGTCTACCCCGGCGTCCACCAGGTGGACCGTCACACCGCAGTTTGCGGGGTCATCCTGAGCCAATGCCCAATAGCCCCCATGGACCCCTCGGTAAAGAGGCGTGATGCCCGCATGTGTATTGATAAAAGGAACCGGAAAAGCCTGTAGCACTTTGCTGGAAATGATGCGGGTCGCATTGACGATGATCAGATCAGGCTCGATCCCGGCAAGGATTTCCCTTGTCTGCAAGGCATTTATTGAAGATACTTCGATGAGTTTGTCTGCCGGGATAGGCGCTATGCTGAACTGGGCCTGGCGCATGAGGGCTTTTATCCTGCCGGATGCACGCATCCTCAGGTAGGGAACGATGCACAACTGGAAAAGTATTTGACCCAAAACCTGCACATATCCGAGCTTTTTGAGGCGGTATTGCAGGAATTTTTTCCGGCTGTAAGGCGCTTCCACGATCACTTTTTCTATGGAAAAAGTCTGGGACAAGGCATGGTAGAGGATGCGTCCCGACTCATCCTGCCCCGCCAAAATTACGATTTTGGGATTAGCTGGCATCTTGACTCAATTGTTCACTGATTTCTTCCATATTGAGGCTTTGGAAGCCATAAGTCTTTTGCAGATGTTGGAAGTGTTTCAAAATCTCTTCGAGTATCGCCAGGTTTTGGGAAAGATGACTGCCAAAGTTATGAGGATGCCACCAAAGGTGATACAGCTTATGCTGCTGTGCAGCCTTTGTCATGCTTCTTTTTATTCTGCGAATTTTGAGGCCTTCCAGGAAGGAAAGGCGGGCTGAATAAGGTCGCAAAAAGCGGCTGGAAGGAATATTATAGGGAAAACTTCCCGCAAGGGCTTCCATGGTGTAAAGGTGGTGACCAGTCACATTGAGGTAGCTGTCGAGGAGCCGAAAAGCTCTTTTGATCAGACGCTCCTCCTGGCGCGACTGGGCTTTGTATACCCAGGAATTTTCATTCCCTCTGTAGGAGGTGATGCCTGCCTGCTGGCAGGCCTGGAGGTAGCTTTGGTTGTATTGATTGCGGGGAAAAACAATGCTTTTCAGGCTCAGGCCTTCTTTCTCAGCGATTTGCTGACTGGCTTGAACATCTGCCTGAAAGCTTTGCAGCCTTTGGCCTTTTTCCAGGCAGTAATAATGTGAAAAGGTATGTGTACCTATTTCCTGAAAAGGCGTTTGCCGGATCTGCCGGAGCAGCTTGTAGCCAAAATGAAGTGGGTCATCGGCATCGGATGTCCCGATGGTATCAAAATGGCCAAGGTATGGAGAAAGGATAGTGTTTTCGTAAGCTGGAAGTGTTGTCGGTACAAAACTTTGCAGTTCAGTTTTGTCTTTTGCAAAGAGAAAACCGACCGTGGCAAAGGTGGTGTGAACCTCATATTTGCGAAAAAGCGCCAGCATGGCTGGTATCACCTCGCGCACAGCGCGGATATTTTCGCCATAGGCTTCCCGACTCAAAAAGTCTCTGACGCCCCAGAAAAGCTCATAATCCAGTGAAATGACAAAGGTTCCCTTTTTGGTCATATCTTGAAAATCTGCCCCAAGGTAAAATTATATGTGCACTTCTTTGAGCATGGCCATGGTCTCAACTACGGCCTGCCGAAATGGCGTAATCTTATAACCCAGCTCTTCCTGAGCCTTGCGGGAAGATACTTCCCAATTATAATCATACCGCTTGACCCAATCGGGGGTGATCAGGGGCGGACGCCCGAATGTATCAGCAATAAATTGCTGAAATCGGGCAAAGGTTAAAAGCACCCCCATAGGCATGGGGAGGAGAGAATGCTCCTTGCCTTTAATATCACTCAGCACGGAAAACAATTTGTTCCAGCTCAGGTCTTCACCTCCGAGCAGGTAGAATTCTCCGGAACGGCCTTTTTCCATGGCAGCGATGTGTCCCTGTACCAGATCGGGCAGATAGGCATAATTGCCTTTGCTGGTGCCGTCTCCGGGACGGAAGTACCATTTGCCGGACATATATTGGAAAATGATTTTGGTAGCAGCATTGCTCATATCCAGTGGACCCGGTCCAAAAACCCGTGAAGGTGCCACAATCACGACTTCCAGCCCTTTATCCAAATAGGAAAAAGCTATTCTTTTGGCTTCAGCCTTGGTCTTTTCATATTCGTTGAAAAAAGGAACTTTCCGTGGGGTTTCTTCATTCACTGGTCCATTGAAGGCTGGGCCGATGATACCGGCGGTAGATGTCTTTACGACCCGTTTTACGCCCGCTTTCAAAGCGGCATCCATGACATTGCGGGTGCCCTGCACATTTACCTCATGAAACGCATTGGCGGGGGCCCAGACCCCGATGAGGGCAGCAAGGTGGAAAACATGGGTACAGCCCTGCATGCCTTCAGCAAGTAGTTCCCTATCCGAAAGATCGCCTTCAAGCAATTGCAGGTTTTCGTGTATTAGACCAAGCTTTTCTGCTTTTTCAGGATTGCGCACCAATGCCGTGACCTGAGCTCCTTTGTCTAGTAGGTGATGGGTAAGTGCCTGACCCAAAAGACCCGTTGCACCTGTGATGAATATGTTCATAATAAGGTATCGTTCTACTTTTTGACTAACAACCGTTCAAACGATTATTTTATCATCATGTTCGGATGAGCCCTTAAAGAAAAGAAACTGTTGCTTAAAGCGATGATTATGTGGGTTGAAAAGGCAATCCATATAGTTCCGCTGTGTAAACTCAGCAAGCAGAAGAAAATTCCCAGGGGAATTGCACCCAGCGTTTCGCCCACATTTTTGGGAATATGAGCAAAAGCATAAAGCGCTGCATTGACAGCGATAGCAGGCCAGACACCGAGTAGCGGCACCAGACCGAAAAGCAGGATTCCCCGAAACATCAGCTCATAGCCAAATAAATAGGCGATCCAGCTGATGGCATTTTGAAAAACCAGTTTTTTGCTCCAGACAGCCTCCCTTATCATGGGATATAATGCCAGGTTTTTGGGGCTGCTGGTTCTGAAAAAATTCAGAGGGATGATGATCGCTCCCAATCCTGCGATCCAAAGCAGGGAGGTATCCAGCTTTTCGACACCTATGCCATAGGCCAGAGGGCTTTTTCCCAAAAACAGCCATAAGATGATTGCTGGGAGCAGACCGATGGTCAACATGCCAATATATCGCTGGAAAAAAACCTGTTGAGTAGGGCCTTTTTCAGGTCCATACTTTTTTAGGAAGCGTTTCTCAAGGCCAGGGTCATGAGATAAAAAATGATAGGCTGTAAAACCCAGGGTACATAGCAACAAGATCAGCATTCCCTCCAATGCTTCTGGTTGCCATTCAGGAATTGTCATACACAAAAAGTGAGTTAATAATCATCATCATCGTCCTCTTCTTCCTCATTGTCATAGGAAAACTCATTGTCTTCATTGGAATTGAGGGACAAATAATCGATTTCTGAATATTTATCCTGGTATTCCTCCTTGATCTTGTCTTTCAATTCGCCATCCTCATCATAATCAGGATCATCTTCGATGATCTGTTGGGCAGTGGCTTTATTCATTCGAACCAGATAATAAACATCATCCGTCTCAAAGGGAAGACCGTAGCGGGTCTCGTTTTCCTTATTTTTAAAGGAAATCAAGTGTTGACTGAATCCCGAAGGATAGACCAGTTTGATTTGTTCCTGAACACTATCAGGAAGTTTGTCATAGTCTTTTACGATTTTAGGTTTGCTACTCACAGTTTCAGGTTTTTATTTGGTAGCCAAGTAAATTAATGCATCCTTATGTTTCAAGCCCCATGATGAATTATTTTAGAATTCATTTTTTAAATCCCCCTTCTGCCTGTCATCTCAGGCCCTCCAAATAGCCTGCGGGCATCTGATATCCCAACTGTTGCGCCTGCTGCGCATCCTTCAGGGCAGCGGCCCGCTGCCCGATGGCTCCCTGAGCAACCGAACGGTTGTAATAATAAAAGCCATTGCGCGGATCGCGGCGGATCGCCTCGCCAAAGGCTTTGACTGCTTCGGCATAGTTGCCGGAGTTTTGGTAGCAGACTCCCAGGCCATTGTGGCCGTAGGGATCGTTGGGGCTGAGTTGGTTGTATTTCTGGTAGTCAGGGATCGCCTGCTGCAATTGCCCCTTATTCACATAGCTGTTTGCCCGATACTTCATGGCAGTGGCATAATTGGGATTGAGGGTCAGGGCTTTGTTAAAAAGCTCAAGGGCGCGATCAAATTCCTTTTTTTCATAATACATCAGGCCCAGGTTGCTGTGCGCTTCTGCATAATTGGGGTCTACCTGTATCGCAACTTCCCAATCTGCGATGGCTTTGTCCTTGTCTCCATTGACAAAATGAAATTTTCCCCGGTTGAGATAGGAAGTGGGCACCAGGCGCGGGTATTTTTCAATCACATCTGTCCAGATGCTGCCACTGTCCTGCCAGTCATCACTGCGCTGGAAGGTGCCGTAGGCAGAGGCCAGGATAGCAAGAATCATGGCTGCGGAAGCCAGCATAGCCCAGGGCTTGATCTGCTTTCGGATTACATAACTCAAACCCATTCCCAGACCAAAAAACAGCCCTATATAGGGCACATAGGTATATCTGTCCGCCATCACGGCACCGCCAACCTGCAAAAACTGCAACACCAGGATCAGGTTGATCAGGAAAAATAAAGCCACAAACACAGCCAGACGGTTTCCTTTCTTCAACCAAAGCCAGCCTGCAAGGCCCAAAAGCGCCAGGATCAATACCGGGCCGGCATAATAAAGCGGGGGCACAGGCTGCTGCAAATAAGGATAAGGATAAAAGGCAGAAAGCTTCACTGGTGCAAACATTTTTACCAGATACATGCTCAACCCATAAAAAGAGGACAAAACTTTTTGCCCCAAAGTCGTGACCTCAGGATCGATGATCGCAGTTACAGACTGTGCCTGAAGGGTGATGATGCCCACAAGAAGCGAAATGCCGAAAAATGGAATGCTTTCCAGCAAGGTTTTCTTTTCCAGTTTGCCCTTTTCATAATATTCCAGCAACAGCAAAACCAGCGGAAAAACCACAGCAGCAGGTTTGCTAAAAACCGAAAGCACAAATAAGCCCAGCGTAATCACGTACCATTTGCGCTGCTGACTATCCAGGTATTTTAAATAAGTGATCAGCCCTCCCAGAAAAAAAGCTGTATACAGCACGTCTTTTCGTTCCGAAACCCAGGCCACCGACTCCACATGCATCGGATGTAAGGCAAAAAGCGCCGCTGTAATCAGTCCCACTTCCACGCGCCTGCGACTCAGGCGAAAAGCAAAAAAGAACACCAAAAGCGTATTGATGATGTGAATCAGCACATTGGTGAAGAGGTAATGAGAAGGGTTCAATTTGCCGGTGGCATAGTTCAGCATCAGGCTCCACATGGTCACAGGCTGGATATTGGATACATAGGGAGTGGTCATCACCTTGGTGAAATTGCCATTTCCAAAACCCTGAATATCAGGGTTTTCATATACATATCTGTCATCATCCCAATTGATAAACTCATTATCCAGCACAGGATAAAATGACAAAAAGGTCAGGATTATCAATCCTCCGAGTATCCAAAGACGATTTTTGTAAAGCGAATCCAGCAAGTTTGTAGAAGGCAAAGTTGAGTGAACCTCAGCTTGTGAAGCTGTTTTTTTGAGCGCTTTTTCCTTCTTTTTAGACGGTGCTCTGCGTTTGCGGGGAGGTGGAGTTCTTTTTGCCATGTGCGAAAATAGATAAGCTGCGCAAAAGTTCCGAAAAATTTAAAAATGTCCTTACTTGCAGGCCATGAAAATTTTGGGAATATCCGCTTTTTACCACGACTCCGCTGCTGCCATCCTAATGGATGGGCAGATCATCGCAGCTGCGCAGGAAGAGCGTTTTTCCCGAAAAAAACACGACGAAGGCTTCCCTGTGAAAGCCATCCGATATTGCCTGCAGGAAGCAGGCTGCACCCTCGATCAGCTCGATGCGATCGCATTCTACGACAAACCCTTTCTCAAATTCGAGCGCCTGCTCGAAACCTATTACGGCTTTTCGCCGCGAGGTCTGCAATCCTTCGTGACGGCCATGCCCGTCTGGATCAAGGAAAAAATATTTTTCAAAAAGCTGATTTACAAGGCTTTAGAAGAAGTAGAAGCCTATGATAAAAAGAAAGTGAAACTGCTTTTTCCCGAGCATCATCTTTCCCACGCTGCCAGCGCTTTTTACCCTTCTCCTTTTGAAGAAGCCGCCATTCTCACCATCGATGGAGTAGGGGAGTGGGCCACGGCCACCATTGCCCGGGGCAAAGGCAAGGATATTCAAATCCTGCGGGAACTGCATTTTCCACATTCCGTCGGCTTGCTGTATTCCGCTTTCACCTATTTTCTGGGTTTTCGGGTAAATAATGGCGAATACAAACTCATGGGACTCGCGCCTTATGGCAATCCTCATGCGGAAGAGACGAATCGCTTTATTCAGCTGATAAAGAGCGAGTTAATAGAATTGAAGGAAGATGGTTCCCTTTGGTTGAATCAAAAATATTTTCGCTATGCGACCGGGCTGCGCATGATTTATGATAAGCCCTGGCAAAAATTGTTTGGGCTAAAAAGGCGTGAAGAAGAAGCGGAGCTAAGCCAAACGCATTGCAACCTGGCTTTTGCCATTCAACAGGTGACGGAAGAGATCGTCATGAAAATGGCTGAAGAAACGCTCAAATTGACCCAGGCAGAAAACCTCTGCCTGGCAGGGGGCGTCGCCCTCAATTGTGTGGCAAATGGCAAATTGCAGCGCAAGGGCCTGTTTAAAGATATCTTCATCCAGCCTGCGGCTGGAGATGCGGGCGGCGCGCTGGGCGCGGCCCTGGCGACCCATCACATTTATCACGGTCACGACCGTGTGTTGAGTGAATATGCTGATGGCATGGGAGGCTCGTTTTTAGGGCCGTCTTTTTCGGAAAAAGAAATCGTGCAGGCCCTCCGCAGGCAGGCAGATGCCTGCCAATACCACAAAATCAACGATTTTGGAGAGTTATGTGCCCAGGTGGCGGAGAAGCTTGCCGATGGCAAGATCGTCGGTTGGTTTCAGGGCCGGATGGAATACGGCCCGCGAGCGCTGGGACATCGCAGCATACTGGGCGATCCGCGCCAGTCTGAGATGCAAAAGCGTCTCAACCTCAAGATCAAGTACCGCGAAAGTTTTCGCCCTTTTGCGCCAGCTGTGCTGGCGGAGGATGCCCAGCTGTATTTTGATCAAAAAACACCTTCTCCCTATATGTTGCTTGTCGCGCCTCTCAAAGAGGATTTACAGGCAAAATTGCCGGAAGGCTATTACGAGCTTCCGCTTCTGGAGCGTTTGTACATCAGGCGCTCGGACTACCCTGCGATCACGCATCTGGACTTCTCTGCACGCGTGCAGACAGTAGATGCCCAAAGCAATGCTGCTTTCCATCAGCTCCTCAGTGCCTTCAAGGCACACACAGGCCATGGCATGCTGGTCAACACCAGCTTCAATGTGCGGGGAGAGCCCATTGTCTGCGATCCCAAGGATGCAATACAATGTTTTTTAAACACGGAAATGGACTATCTTGTGGTGGAAAGCTATTTGGTTGGGAAGCGAGAGGCGAGAGGCGGGACAAGAGACAATTGAATTATGACTAGAAAGAAACGAAAAACCAAAAACGAAAATGGATTTCTTAAAAGACTTATGGTTGTTCATGAAAGAGCGCAAGAAATACTGGCTTGCGCCTGTGATCATTGTTGTGCTGCTGATCGGCGCTTTGCTGATTTTCAGTGAAGGCAGTGCTGTTGCACCTTTTATTTATTCTTTGTTTTGATGGGGGGAGAGAATCGGGAAGCGAGAGGCGAGAGGCGAGAGGGGAGGAGTTTCCAGGAGACGCATTTGCTGTTTGCAGTTGTGGCGATAGGAGCCTGGTGGGTATTTCGCCTGGACTGGATTCTGCTGATTGGCCTTGGTTTGGGCCTTATCGGCTTGTTTGTCAAGCCTGTAGCAAAGCGGATTGATTGGGCCTGGCGGAAGTTTTCCGAGGGCCTGGGTTGGGTGATGAGCAAAGTCGTTATGGCTTTGATTTTCCTTTTGGTATTGGTACCGGTTGCTACGCTGGCGCGCATGAGCCGAAAGGATCCTCTTATGCTGAAAAAGGCAGAAAGCTATTGGCATAAGCGGGAAAAATGGTTTCAAAAAGAAGATTTAGAAAAAATGTGGTGATTTAACACCCGCTAACTTTTATGGAAAATACGACCTTCTCAGCTATCCCCGAAGCCAGGCTTATGCGCGTCGCGGAGGAGATATTGGCTACTTGTGAAAATGATCGAATTTTTGCATTTTATGGTGATTTAGGGGCCGGCAAAACGGCATTGATCAAAAGAATGTGTAGTTTGCTGGGAGTAGAAGAGGCTGTAAGCAGCCCTACCTTTAACCTGGTAAATGTCTATGATGGAGCGGGTGAGGACATCTATCATTTTGATTTTTACCGAATAAAAGATGAAAAAGAGGCACTGGGGATAGGAGCAGAAGAGTACTTTGACTCTGGGGCCTATTGTTTTATTGAATGGCCTGAAAGAATTCCGGAATTGTTGCCGGAGGATGCTGTGAGGATTCAAATTGAAATTGTAGATTCGTCTTGCAGAGATATTATTTTAAGCTAAGCCACTGGTCCCATGGGGAAACAGTACAACATTGAAAGTGAACTATTTTCTGGCGTCTATGCCGGTTCCTGGTCAGTTCCCAAGGAGTTGCCTGCGCGAGTAGGGGATACCCGGAAGATATTGCGGATAGGCGTTCCCAAGGAGACGTTTTTCCAGGAAAACCGGGTGCCTCTCACGCCACAGACTGTTGGTGTACTTGTGGCAAACGGGCATGAAGTGTATATAGAGCACGATGCTGGCCTGGGAACACGCTTCAGCGACAAAGACTATAGCGATGCCGGAGCCATCATCAAATACAATGTCGCCGACATTTTCAAGCAGGCAGACTACCTCTGCAAAGTAACCCCCCTCTCGGGAGAGGAGCTTGAGCTCCTCCGCGAAAATCAAACCATCATTTCAGCTGTACATTTGGGGAGCCTTACCCCCGATCAACTCAATGTGTTGATGAAAAAGAATGTCACGGCATTGGGCTTTGAGTTTTATCAGGGGAAAGACGGTTCCCTGCCTTTGGTACAAATGATGAGTGAGATCGCAGGCGTTTCTTCCATTCACATCGCTTCGGAGCTTCTTACAGGCAAAAACAATGGGCAAGGCATCCTATTAGGAGGAATAACGGGGATTCCGCCCGCAATGATCACGATCATTGGAGCAGGGACTGTGGGCTACCATGCTGCTCATACCGCCATTGGTATGGGCGCGCGGGTACACATCATAGATCAGGAGATATCCAAACTTCGCCGCATACAGCGCGAACTGGGAGCGGGTGTATTCACCAGCGTAGCCCAGCATAACTATATCCACGATGCCGTGCTGGCTTCAGATGTGGTGATAGGCGCAGCCTTCAGCGCGGGGAGCAGGGCTCCCATCGTCGTAACAGAAGACATGGTCTCGCAGATGCGAGCGGGTTCAGTGATCATCGATGTTGCCATCGATCAGGGAGGCTGTATTGAGACCAGCCGCGTTACCAATCATGATGAGCCGACCTTCATCAATCACGATGTTATCCATTTTTGCGTACCCAATATCCCTTCACGCGTAGCGCGTACCGCTTCGACTGCTATAAGCAATATTTTGGGACCCCTACTCGTCGATATTGGTGATAGTGGAGGCGTCAATCATTTGTTGAAATACAATGAAGGACTCAAAGAAGGCGTCTATATATATAGACATCATCTTACCAAAAAGAGCCTGGCACGCATGTTTGGCATGACCATGAAATACAGAGATATCGGTTTGCTTATCGCAACCATGTAAAAACAAAAATAAACGCATGAAAAAGAGTATTACTTTATTTATTATTCTGGCTTTTACTGCCGGACTTATACAAGCACAGGATGCCAGCCTTACCCTGGTAGATTTTCTTAAAGTGGGTCCTGTAGATGCTGTGACTATTACCCTGGAAGGGCAAACCAAAAATATTGAGTATGTGGTGGAGGAAAAATTCCAGGATGAAACCGGCGGAAAAGTAAAATCCTATAAAGGTTTTCGCAAGATCGAAAGTGTTGTCTACCGGGAAATCGCCAGCAAGACCATAGATTTTTATTTCAAGGTAGAAAAAGAGGGCAACAAAGAAGCTCCATTTGGAAAGGTGACCCTGATTATGTCTTTGGGAAACAATACCTTCATGGACGGGGACCGCTATCCTGATGAGATTGCAGCAGCAAAAAAGGTGTTGGAAGAGCTACCCCGTGAAGTACGCATGTATGAGATTCAACTTGCGATAGAGGAGCAGGAGAAGGTGATCGAAAAGACGGTCAGGGAATATGATAAAATGGGCACCGACTCTCTAACCCTTGAGGCACAATTGATAGAAACACAGCAGGAAATAGAAGCAAACCGCATTTCCCGTGGTCAGCAAAAGATCAAGATATCAGAAGAGGAAGCAAAGCTTTTGGAATTTAGGGAAATGCTGAAGACTACCCGGGAAGGAGCTATTAAGGAAAAAGAGGAGAAGATTGTTGATCCCTGATAGATCAATTGATCGAAACCACACCGGCAATCTCCGGCGCTGCGCGCTTGATCGCCTCTTCGATGCCTGCTTTCATGGTCATTTCGCTCATGCTGCATGCACCACAATTGCCCAGCAACTCCAACTCCACCACCATATCCTCTCGGATATTGGCTATACGCACATCTCCACCATCGGAACGAAGGTAGTCCCTGATGCTGTCAAGCGCAGTTTCAACACGTTTAACCAATTCTGTATTTATCATGCCGCAAATATCGCGAATTTCTAGCTAGTGCTCAACCAGAAACTTCCACCTTTTGAGTAGGCGGTGTCTGTGCATTTCTGATAGCGATTTGCTGGGCGAGGGCCTCCCCGAGTAGATGGAAGTCTCTTCCCATTTCGCCGTCCTTGTACAAGGCAACGGGGTGTCCGGAGTCTGTATTTTCAGCAATTCCCTGGCGGATAGGGATTTGTCCCAATAAGGGCGAATTCAGGCTTTCAGCAAGCTTTTTTCCACCATTCTCTCCAAAAATGTAGTACTTTTTCTCGGGGGCATCCTCAGGGATAAAGTAAGCCATATTTTCGATCACGCCCAGGATGGGTACATTGATCGCTGAAGAACGGAACATTTCGGCCCCTTTGCGGGCATCAGAAACGGCTACTTGCTGGGGCGTGGTGATCACCACAGCGCCCGTAACAGGTAGCACCTGTACGATGGTCAGGTGAATATCTCCTGTGCCGGGAGGCATATCTAGCAAGAGGTAATCGATATCACCCCAATCTGTATCAAAAATCAACTGTTTTAAGGCTTTGCTTGCCATCGGTCCACGCCAGACTACCGCCTGCTCGGGACTCACGAGCGTGCCTATGGACATCAATTTGACGCCATGGCGCTCAAAAGGGACCAGCATTTCTTTGCCTCTCTTCATATGAAGACGGGGCCGCTCTTGCTGAAAACCAAAAATCATGGGGACGCTGGGCCCGTAAATGTCGGCATCTATCAGGCCTACTTTTGCGCCGCTGGCAGCGAGGGCAACAGCCAGGTTGGCAGCGATGGTAGATTTGCCTACTCCACCTTTGCCAGAGGAAATGGCAATGACATTTTTGACCCCAGGCAATGAAGGGTTATCTTTTAGAAAACTCGTCACCTCAGCATCCATCTTGATGTCCACCTGGGCTTCCTTGTCTACCATCAACTTGATGGCATTGAGGCAGGCGCGCTTGATATGCTCTTTCATCGGACAGGCGGGTGTGGTGAGCATCACCGTGAAACTGATTTTATTCCCCTTGATTTTCACATCTCTAACCATGTTAAGCGTCACCAAATCTTTTTTCAAATCTGGATCATCTACATGGCTAAGAGCTGCTAATACGGATTCTTTGGTAATGGACATAAATTTTTATTGAGCTGGCGAAACTACAAAAACATCTTCATCACTTTTCTTCATATAGTACTTTTCTCTCGCATAGCGCTCCAGAGATTCTTCATGATTAAAAATATTGTCGTATTCGTAGTCAACATTTTCAATGGATTGGGTATAAAAAGCTTTATCCGCCTCCAACTGCTCAATCTGCTGGCGCATGTTGAATTGAGATTTTAGATTATAGCGGTCAAAAAAGATCATCCAGATACAGGCAAAAACCAGGATGAGCAGGTGTGTTTTGCTGAGAAAAACCCGGAAAAATTTACCTAGAATATTCCAGAGTGGGTTTGTGGATGAAAAAAAGCGTTTCATGATGAGTTTGTCAGTTGAAAGTGATGCTAATTTTTTTGGCTAATATATGAAATTTTACTTTAATTGAAAACGCTTAACCTTTTATTTATCAGTGAGTTGATGATGTCAAGAGATTGGCTCTTTATTTTAGTTATCTGATAATCAACGATAATTATAATATGAATTAACCACATGAGTTTTGTATCTTGTACCAAATAGATAAGCATACATGGCTATTTTATTGTTAAATACCTTAACTGTTATTGTAACTGTCACTGTTGTGGTAACAGTTTTATTGATAGGAGCGATTTTTTATTTTATTCCTATTAACCTCTGGATTACGGCACTTTTTTCAGGTGTTTCCATTAATCTTGGGCAGTTGATCGGCATGCGGCTCCGCCGTGTACCTCCTGCATTGATTGTCAATGAATTGATTAAAGGCCGCAAGGCAAAGCTGGAGGATGTGAATTTTAATGGTCTGGAGACACATTATCTGGCCAAGGGAAACATTACCACAGTTATTGATGCCCTGATTGCTGCGCGCAATGCAGATATCCGGCTGGATTTTGCCCAGGCAGCGGCTATCGACCTTGCGGGTAGAGATGTGTTGCAGGCTGTGCGGGACTCCGTAAATACCAAAGTCATTGACTCTCCGATGATTGAAGCTGTCGCCAAAGACGGGATCCAATTGCTTGTAACTGCCCGTATCACAGTACGTGCGCACATTGATAAGCTGATTGGTGGCGCCGGAGAAGAAACGGTAGTTGCCCGCGTTGGTCAGGGTATTGTAGCCGCGATCGGCTCTGCTCAGCTACATACGGATGTGCTGGGCAATCCCCGTCTGATCTCCGATCAGATATTGGTAGATGGCCTGACGGCCGGCACGGCCTATGATGTCCTGTCAATAGACATCGCCGACATCGATGTCGGTAAGAGTATAGGCGCGCACCTGCGAGCTGAAGAGGCCGAAGCAGACCTGAAATATGCCCAGGCAAAAGCAGAAGAACGCCGCGCCAATGCCGTCGCAGAAGAACAGCATTTTAAAGCAAGGGTGCAGGAAATGCGCGCCAAGCTCATAGAAGCAGAAGCTCAGGTGCCTTTGGCAATTTCTGATGCCTTTAGGATCGGTAACCTCGGGGTGATGGATTACTACCGCTTCCAGAATATGGATGCAGATACCAAAATGCGCAGGTCATTCTCTGAACTGGAGGAAGATTCTTCAGAAGGTACTTCTCAACAAAGAAACAGCAAGAAAAAACCTGATCAATAGCAGGGAAAACTTACCTGAGGCGATCTACCGACCGTACCAATTCCTCATCAGCTTTGATATTCCTTTTCCCCAACCAAAGGAGAAAAACCGCTACAATAGGCAAGGCAAATCCTAAAGCGGCCATGCCTCCTTTGCTTTCACCGACGATAAAGTAAGGGCCTCTCTGGGTCAAAAGCACCAATGAAACGATCTCTAGTAGGAGAAGAATAATGGCGATTTGCACCCAACTTGCTTGTTTTGTTCGGTTTTTGTATTGAAAAATGGTGAGGCCGATAAATAGGGCAATCAGGATATTTAAGGCAAAAAATGCGATATGGAAGGGGCTTGCGGTAAAATTTTGCGAATTTGCGCTCTCAGCAGCTAAGCCACTAGCCTCAACAGCCATTCCTGAAATGGTTTCAGTGGTATCACCGACGTTATATTCCCACAGGGGGACAAACAGGCTCGCGACATTTACCAAAATGGCGGCAAGTAAAAAAAGGGTCTGAACTCTTTGTAGCATAAAGTAATAGATTGAAATACGTTTCAAAATTCGAAAAAAAGCTGTTAGCTTCAAAGGGAGATTGTCGCCTATTTCTTTTTGAGTTGGCACTGGCTTTGTCCCTTGCTTGAATAATAACAACCCAGGTAGATGAAAAAGCATTGTATTTTATTCGTTCTCATATTCCTTATCATGGGGCTTCAGGCCCAACGCTTTCATACAGGGGCCAGAAGCCTGGTATTTACAGATACAGAGCGGGATAACCGCACGGTGCATGCCCAGGTGTTTTTTCCGGTGGATTCTACCGGGCAGCTAGGACAGGGAGATTTTCCTGTGATCTTTTTTGCTCATGGGCAGGAAATGTCTTTTGCTGAGTATGATTATTTGTGGCATAATCTGGTGGGAAATGGATACATCATGATTTTTCCTACTACTGAACAAGGCCCGGCCTTTGATGTTTTAGCGATGTCAGAGGATATATTGGCGATATGGAAATGGATACATGAAGATACAGCTGCAAATTTCTATAGAGAGGTTCTCTCTGACAATTTTGGCCTGGTAGGCCATGGCCTGGGCGGCTCAGCCGCCATCCTGGCGGCATCTACCCAGCCCAAAGGGCTGCGGTCCCTCGTCACACTTTCTGCCATAGAAAGTGAGCCCTCAGCCATCCAGGCCGCAGCAAAGCTGCAGGTGCCCTACCTGAGCATTGGCACAGATTCCAAATGCCTGGCAGCGGCAGAGGAGCATCAATTGCCCATCCTGAATGCGGCAGGCTCAGGCTATAAAGCCTGGATGCAAATCAAAAGGGGGACCTTTTGCCAGTTTGGAAGAGCCTATGAAGGCTCACCTTGCCGGAACAGAGAATCTCTTGATTGTAGCATTGCAGTCACCACCATTTCTCGTACCCAACAACAGACCATCGGCTTGTTGGCGGCTTTTCCCTGGATGGAATTTTTGCTAAGAGCAAAATGTGACTTTTGGGAGCATTTTCATTCCTTTGCCCGAAACCCTTCGACACATACCTTTCAGGAATGGGGCGTGCAGCCCAACCCCAAAGCCGAATTCAGCCTGGAGCAGATAGGAAGCGTCATTTGGCTGAAAAACCATTCCCGCTCAGCCATAAGCTATTTGTGGGATTTTGGCGATGGCAAAAGCACAATTGATCCGGAGCCTACCCACATTTACCAAAAGGTAAATCCCTATACCATAACACTCAAAATCCAGGCTTTTAATGGGTGCTCAGACAGTGTCAGCAAAAACATTGATGGCCTTTCAGCGGTGAAACTATTAGGTTTTCGGGCGAAATCAGAGGATAAAACCATCATCCTGGATTGGGCAACTGCGACGGAAAGCCAAAACGCTTTTTTTGTGGTTGAAAGGTCAATCAATGGAATTGATTTTCACGATTATGCCAGGGTACCAGGCGAAATCAGCTCGTTCGCACGCAAAAATTACCTTTTTGAAGATGCTTCCATGCCTTCCGGCATTTACTTTTACCGGCTGCGGCAGGAGACAACTTATGGCAGCCAAAGTTTTTCTGAATTGGTTCAGGTAAAACACCGGCTTTCCATTTCCCTGGCGATTACGGACTTTTCCATTTCGATGGCTGAAAGCACATTAAAGCTGGGTTTTCACTGTGAAAATGAAGGAGCAACCGCTATCCGATTGCTCAATTTGGCAGGAACTACCATTTTTTCAAAAAAGATAGAAGCCATCCCCGGTCGCAATACCACCTCTTTTCTGATTCCTCATTTTCAACGAGGGATCTATATCCTGACGGCTACGCAGAACGATGAAACCGCCCATCGGACGATATTTATCAGGTGACTTTTACCAAAAAAGACCAGGATTCAGATGGATTTGCCCATAAAATAAGGACTTTCGTAACTGCTGGTCTTCCCGAAAGACATAAGGAAATCCATTTACATCCAGCATAGGCACATGCCTGTTTTGCACTTTATTCCACTTTTTAGGCAAAAAGAAAGCATCGTGGATAAGTCGATTTTGAAGGATATGCCGCACCTGCTCGGCATCCACGCCTAGCTCGGCGCGAAATACCTGACCCAGATTTGTCTGTTCGCCAAAAGCTGCAAAATGCTCAACCTGCGCGCTGAGCACGCCATGAGAGAAGCGACCATAGGTCGCATCGGACAAATCTACAATCCCATAGCGGGCGGGATAGCTGTCCAGCCGCAAATTGCGGCGGCCAGGCGATGCCGGATCCCCTGTCCATAGCAGGCTATTGACCACAAAGCGCCAGTCCCCCTGCTCATAGCCGAGCATCATCGTGCCTGTGCGAAAGCGATCCAGGATGGGGTCAGCGAAAGCGTCATTCTCCGTGACCAAATAAAAACGATTGACCTTGATGGCGATCGTTCCGGTGCGTTGGGATGTCTTGATATCGTCGAGGTAAAAGTTGTAGGAATAGGCAAAGCTATTGAGGAAAGGCGTCTGGTTGCCGACGGGAGAGAGAAAGGGCGAAAGCTCCTCCACCCGCTGGCCAAAGGCCAGCAAAGCTCCTACGCTTGCGCGTACCTCATTGCGCGCAAGGCGCGGACCATAGCCTTTGGCGGCATAGCCGGCGCGCAGGTTGACATTGACTTGCAGGCGCTCCGCCGGCAGAAAATAGGCGTCCGCCAGCAGTGAAAACTGCTGAAGATGCGTGCCCAGAGAGGCACTCACCCCAAAGCGCAAACCCATCTTGTCAAACTGGAAAGTTTGGGCGGGGGAGGATGAGCAAATGAGCAGATTTACAGATGTGAAGATGATCAGGACAATTTTGCTAATCTGCACATCTGCTAATCTGCTAATTCTCTTCTTCAATCTCATATTTGAATTTCTCTTTTCCTTTACTGTCGTAAAGATGAAGGGTCAATTTGCGCTTTTTGCGCGGGCCGCTGACCTCGATGATGCCGTAATTGCGTTCGCCTACATGCGAATTTTTCACCCGATAGGTATTCATCTCGTCTTCCGCATCATGTGAACCGGCAGTTAAAGGAGAGACGGTGAAATCGTAAATGGTCACGCCTTTGTGGCGGGTCATGGAGAGCTCGGAGTGATGCACATCACCTGTCAGGAAGACCACATTTTTGATGCCCTCCATCGCGATGGCGTCGAGCAGGTATTCACGTTCTGCCGGTGCCAGGTTGGCATAATGCTCAAAGCGCTCGGTATTGTTGAGGAATTGACCGCCCATGCAGACAAATTTGAATTTGGCGGTGGAAGATGCCAGGGCATCTATGATCCACTCCAATTGCTGCTCGCCGAGCAGGGTAGGATTGCCACCAACATCTCTGTTGTTGGGGGTACGAAAAGAGCGGTTGTCGAGCATGAAAAACTCGCAATCGCCCCAATTGAAAGCGGTAATGACAGAAGGCTCATTGTAAATGCCATAGGAAGGATTGGCCCAAAACATTTTGAAAACCTCCAGCGCTAAGCTTCGGTGGACGTAGGAGCGGTCGCTATTATTGGGACCAAAATCATGGTCGTCCCAGGTCGCGATGTGAGAGGTGGAAGCCAGAAATGGCTGCAACTCGGGCAGGGAACGGGTATGTGTATACCTCCTCGTAAAGCCTGTTTTGCTGTCAAAATCCACTTCGCGCAGGTAGGTATTGTCACCGAGCCAGAGCATCAGATCGGGCTGCTCTTTGGCCATTGCTTCAAAAATTTCATGCTTGTCGCCATAAGGCGTACCGGGCCTGTCTACCTCTGGCTCATTGACAAAATTGCAGCTGCCGAGCGCGATTTTCATCGTAGGGGGATCGGTACGGTACTGCCAGAGCGGAGGTGTTTTGAAGCTTTGCGCATAGGGGCGAATGGCTTCTTTGCCATTGATAAAAATCTTATAGGTATATGTCTTGCCCGGCTCTACCTCGTCACAGACGAGGTGTGCGGTAAAAGCACTTGCTTTTTGGGTTTTGATAGTTGCTGTCTGATGCGCAGCATCACCTTCTGCCTGGTAGGTGGCGTAGACTTCCGCATCACTTTTGGTTTGTACCCAAAGCATGGCTTCGCGCATGATGGTATAACCGACCATAGGTCCTGACTGGAGGTTGTCGGCACCTTTTTGGGCAAAAAGGGAAAGCGATAAAGAAAGTGGGATGAAGAGGCTGAGAAGTAGTTTTTTCATCTTGAAATAAAATTTTCCTTAAAGGTAGTGGGTAAGGGGGATATTTTTGCCATCAAAAGGTTAGGAAGAGGCTTTTTATTATCTTTGAATCATGAAGCTATACCCTATTGGCATCCAGGACTTTAAATCTCTTATCAGCGAGGGCTTTGTTTATATTGACAAAACCCAGGATGCTTATAATATCCTTCGAACGGGTAAATTTTACTTTTTCTCCCGCCCCCGGAGGTTTGGGAAATCGCTTTTGCTTTCCACCTTCAAATACATTTTCCAGGCAGAAAAAGAGCTGTTTCAGGGGCTTTGGATTTATGACAAACACGACTGGAAGCCACATCCGGTGATTCATTTGAGTTTTAGCGATATTGGGTATAAGGAGATTGGGCTCAGGGCAGCATTGGAGCAGGAGTTGAGGTTGAAGGCCGCAGAGTTTGGGCTAAAACTTAGTAGCCTGGGGCTCGGGCCTCAATTTCGGGAATTGATCACCAAAATTCAGGAGCAGCACGGGAATGTCGTGCTGCTGATAGATGAATACGATAAGCCGCTGATTGATTATATAGATCAAATTGAGCAGGCGGAAGAAAACCGGGAAATACTAAAAGGCTTTTACGCCATCCTGAAAGGATGCGGGCATTTGCTTCGGTTTTTGTTTATCACAGGGGTATCCAAATTTAGCAAGGTTTCTCTTTTTTCGGATTTGAATCATTTGGATGATTTGACCTTAAGTAGAATTGCAGCTACCGTTTGTGGGTATACTCCAGCAGAATTGGAGAACTATTTTGAGGAAGAAATAAATAATTTAGGCAAAAAAAGTCGGCTTGATTCCCAGGCAATCAGAGAAAAAATCAAACATTATTATAATGGTTATCAGTGGGAGTTGGGTAGGCCACTTTACAATCCCTTTTCTGTATTGAGTTTATTTCGCCACCAAAAATTTGACATCTTCTGGTGGCATAGCGGGACGCCCTCTTTCCTTATCAAACTCCTGAAATCCGAGTTTGAATATCAGCTGGAAAAAATAGAAGCAAACGAGTTTTTATTCGAAAGCTATACCCTGGATAACCTGAACTGGCAGTCCTTGATGTTCCAAACGGGCTATTTTACCCTGGAATCCTACAATCCGGAAGAAGAGGTTTATACCTTGACCTACCCCAATTATGAGGTGAGGCGGTCCATGCAGTTTCATCTCTTTGAAGCTTTTAGCTATCACTCGCGGATCGAAAGCCAGTCTTTGTTTACTGAAATGAGAAAACGGCTGGAAGCCCAGGATATGCCTGGTTTTGTCGAAGCCATCAATGTGCTATTTGCCAATATTCCCCATCAGATTTTCATTTCAAAACAGGAAGCCTTCTTCCATGCGATCCTTTATTTGAGTTTTAAAGGGATGGGGTTGCACGTCCAGACAGAAGTGAGTACTTCTAAGGGGCGTGTAGACTGTGTGGTGCATATTTCGTCCCGGATTTATGTGATAGAGTTTAAGTTGAATGAAAGCGCAGAGCTTGCCCTGAGTCAAATTCGGGAGAAGGAATACGGAAAACCCTTTTTCAATCAGGGAAAAGAAGTCCTGGCCCTCGGCATTTCTTTCCATTCGGAAAACAAAGAAGTGGCAGATTGGAAAGCGGAAACGCTTTTTATGCCCTAGCCTTTAGCTCCTGCAATACAATCTCCGCTACGCGCGCAGAAGCGCCCGCCTCCCCCAAAGCCGCATACAATGCGGCATAATCCGCCTTCAATGCCGCCTGCCGTTCCGGCAGCATGAGTAGACGCTGCTCTGCGATCAGCCGCTTCGCCGTGAAAGCTGTTTGCAACAGCTCCGTGACAGCCTCTCTCCCCAAAATCAGGTTCACCAATGAGATGAATTCCACATTCACCAGCCGCTTTCCAATCTGGAAAGAAAGCCAGTTGCCGCGATAACAAACCACTTCGGGAACGCCAAAAAGCGCTGCCTCCAGCGTAGCCGTGCCGGAAGTCACCCAGGCGTAGTCTGCCTGTCCCAGCAACTCATAGGTGCGATTCATCCAAAGTTCCACTGAACTTTCGCCCAGGATCTCCTCATAAAAGGCACGCTCCCTGCTGGGCGCACCAGCGATGATAAACCGCTTTTCAGGAAAAGCCTTCGCAGCCTTCAGCATCACAGGAAGCATGCGCCTGATCTCCTGCTTCCGGCTTCCCGGAAGCAAGGCAATGGTTTCGGGTTTTGGGTTTCGGGTTTCGGGTTTTGAGTCCTGTCCTGAGTCCTCGAAGGATGGTTTTTTTCCCGCCTCCCGCCTCTCGCCTCCCGCCTCTCTCCTCTCTTCTCTCTGCTCTCTGCTCTCTGCTCTCTCCTCTCTTCTCTCTTCTCTCTGCTCTCTGCTCTCATCCAACAACGGATGCCCCACAAAATCCACCTCCATGCCTTCTTTCGCATAAAAGTCCTTTTCAAATGGCAAAATCACCATCATGCGATCTACCAGCGCCTTTATTTTCCTGACCCTGCCCTTTTTCCAGGCCCATACCTGCGGAGAGATGTAGTAAAAAATAGGGATATGCAGGCTTTTGATAAAAGGGGCTAAACGCAAATTAAAGCCCGGATAATCCACCAGAATGACGGCATCGGGTTGCCATTCGCTGATATCAGCCTCTACGGTCCTGAATAATTTCCGAATGGTTTTCAGGTTTTGAATGACTTCGATAAAGCCCATGAAATTGATGTCCTCTATATGTGCTACCAATTCCATTCCCTGCGCTTTCATCAGCTCTCCCCCTACGCCTCGAAATTGCAAATCCGGCTGTTTTGCCTGCATGGCTTTGAGGAGGTTACTGCTATGAAGATCGCCCGAGTCTTCTCCTGCTATGATGTAGATTTTCATTGCTTGTAAAGGTAAAAGGCCCTTCGTTAAAAGAAAAAAGCACTTACCTTTAAAAGATGAAAAGAGACTTGCAAAAAATTCTTGCCCAGGCGGATCAGTTTGTCAAAGAAGAGATGATCCCCCTGGAAATGCACTTACACCAGCATAAAAGCTGGGCAGAGGTAGAGGCCATCCTCGCCGAAAAACGGCAAATGGTCAAGGCCATGGGCCTTTGGACGCCACAGATCCCGGAGGAATATGGAGGGCTGGGCCTTTCTCTGCATGAACATGGCCAATTGATGGAGGTGTTGGGCCAAACGCTGTTTGGGCTCTATGCTTTTAACTGCCAGGCTCCCGATGCGGGAAATATGGAAATCCTGATCGAATTTGGGACAGATGAGCAGAAGGAGAAGTACCTCAAGCCGCTGTTGGCGGGTAAAACGCGCTCCTGCTTTTCGATGACCGAAAAGGACTTTGCCGGATCTAATCCGGTGCACATGGGCACCACCGCCATCCAGGATGGCGATGACTATGTGATCAACGGTCACAAATGGTTCACTTCTTCCGCCGAAGGCGCAGCCTTTGCCATCGTGATGTGCATCAGCCAGGAGGAGGCGTCATCGCCTTATGCACGCGCCAGCCAGATCATCGTCCCGACGGACAATCCCGGCTTTGAGCATGTGCGCAAGATCTCTATCATGGGACATGAAGGCGCGGGCTGGGCCAGCCATTCAGAAGTCAGGTACAAGGATTGCCGGGTGCCCAAAAGCAACCTGCTCGGGGCCGATGGCGCAGGTTTTGCCATCGCCCAGACCCGTCTGGGGCCAGGGCGCATCCACCATTGCATGCGCTGGATCGGCATTTGCGAACGTGCTTTTCGCATGATGTGCCAGCGTGCCGCCACCCGGGAGTTGTCTCCAGGCAAGCCGCTTGCCAGCAAGCAAACGATCCAGAACTGGATCGCCGAGAGCCGCGCCGAGATACATGCGGCACGCCTCATGGTGCTGGACGCCGCCCAAAAGATGGACGAAAAAGGCGACAAGGCCGTCAGGATAGAGATTTCCGTCATAAAATTTTACTGTGCACAAGTGCTGCAAAATGTGCTCGACAGAGCCATACAGGTGCATGGCGCGCTGGGGATCAGCGATGATACGCCTTTGGCGTATTGGTATAGCCACGAGCGTGGCGGCAGGATTTATGATGGGGCGGACGAAGTCCACAAGAGCCGCGTGGCGCGGACGATTTTGAAGGAATATGGGGTACGGGTGTGATGATGGGGGGAAGAGTGGACGCTGATTTTCGCTGATTTTTATGATGAAAGATGTTTTTAAGAAAGAAGATGAAAGATAAAATTGTTTTGGTAACGGGCGCCGCCTTAGGCATTGGCAAAGCTGCTGCGCAGGCTTTTGCGGGACTTGGCGCGAAGCTGGCTTTGGCGGATATCCATGAAAAAGAAGGCAAAAAAGTGCTGGCGGAGTTACAGGCTGAAGGAGCAGAAGCTTTTTTTATGCAAACGGATGTAGCTGATTATGAAGTGGTAAAAGCTTTTGTAGCAAAAACGGTAGAGACCTTTGGAGGTCTGGACATCGCCCTCAATAATGCCGGTATTGGCAGCGAGCTCCGGCGTACCGCCGACTTCCAACTGGAAGACTGGGACAGGGTGATAGCCGTCAATCAGACGGGTGTCTTCTATTGTATGAAGGAAGAGCTTTCCTATATGCAAAAAGCCCGGAAAGGCTGTATCGTCAATATTTCCTCTATGGCAGGCCTCAAGGCCATGCCCAACCAGATCGCCTATACGGCGAGCAAACATGCCGTCATCGGCATGACCAAAACAGCCGCGCTCGAATATGCCCGCCAGGGCATACGCGTAAATGCCGTCTGCCCGGTATTCACCTCTACACCGCTTGTCGATAAGCTGATCAGCATGGGAGATAATATGGAGCAAAAGCTGCTCCGCAGCATCCCCATGGGCCGCTTCGGCCAGGTCGCCGACATCGTCAACGCCATCTTATGGCTGTGTGATGACAAGTCGGATTTTGTGACTGGCCAAAGCCTGCCGATAGATGGGGGGCAGATGTGTTAATTATCTCTTCGAAGTCAATTCTATGATCGGAATAATCATCTCCTGCAGGCTGATGCCGCCATGCTGGAAGGTGTCCTTGTAGTAATTGACGTAGTAGTTGTAGTTGTTGGGATAGGCGAAGAAATAGTCTTCCATGGCGAAGACGTAGGAAGCGCTGACGCTGGACTGAGGAAGCCTGGCTTCCCTGGGATTGCGAACGCTGAAGACATGTTTTGCCTTATGATCGTAGTTGAGATTTCTCCCTTGCTTATAGCGCAGATTGGTAGTCGTCTTGCGGTCCCCGATAATTTTAGAAGGCCGCTTTACGCGAATGGTGCCGTGATCGGTCGCGATGACGATTTTGACATTTTTCCTGGCGAGCTTGCGTAGCATGACCAGGAAGGGCGAATGCTCCAGCCAGGAGCGGGAAATCTGCCTGTAGGCAGCTTCGTCGGGTGCGAGCTCGCGGATGATATTCATCTCGGTACGCGAGTGCGAAAGCAGGTCAATAAAATTGAACACCATGAAGTTGACATCATTGTTCAATAAATTGAGCACATTATCGGCCAGGGTTTTCCCTTCGTCTACCGTGATAACCTTGTTATAGCTGTGCTTTACGTTCATTCGGGCGCGCTTGAGGTGCTCGGCCAGCAGATCTCCTTCATGCAGGTTTTTGCCGCCCTCTTCTTCATCATTTTTCCAATACTGCCCATAGCGCTCAGAAATATCCAGAGGGTGTAAGCCTGAAAAAATGGCATTTCGCGCATATTGGGTTGCAGTAGGCAAAATGGAATAATAAGCCTCTTCCGAGTTGATGTAAAACAAATCCGAAATGATGGGCTCAAAAGTTTTCCATTGGTCATAACGCAGGCAGTCGACCAGGATGAAAAACACGCTGTCATAGCCTTCGCCTATATGCTTAAAGGTACTTTGAGAAAGGACATCCGGCGACAGCATGGGCTTGTGGTCAGGGTTGGTGGTATTGACCCAATCGAGGTAATTTCGCGATACAAAGCGCCCGAAATTGGTATTTGCTTCCTCAAGCTGATTGCTGAGGACTTCCTTCATGCTGCTATCGCGGTTGCGCTCCATCTCTATCTCCCAAAAAACCAATTTTTGGTAAATCTCGATCCAGTCATTGCTGCCCAAATCATCGAAAAATCGCATAGCGATATTCCGAAAATCCTGCTGGTAGCTCTGGTTGACCTTCTGGTCAATCAGTTTTTTGCCATCCAGCACTTTTTTCAACGCCAGCAAAATCTGGCTGGGTTTGACTGGCTTAATCAGATAATCAGTGATCTTTCCGCCGATGGCATCTTCCATGATGCTTTCCTCTTCAGACTTGGTGATCATGATCACCGGCATATTAGGGGCAATTTTTTTCAATTCTGCCAAAGTCGTCAGGCCATCCATCCCCGGCATTTGCTCATCCAAAAAAACGATGTCAAAGGAATCCGTGTTTACGAGGTCAAGGGCGTCTATTCCGTTGCTGGCAGTCTGCACCTCAAAACCTTTTTGTTTTAGGTACATTTGGTGGGCTTTTAGCAAATCTATTTCGTCATCTACCCAAAGAATTTTTGCGTTTTGCATGTTTTGTTCGATTTTTATAACTGACTAAGATAAAGCAATTTGGAGAATATACCCCGTTTTCATAAAATCATTAACGATCCGGTTCACGGGTTCATTGAAGTCCCCCTTGGATTGATGCTATCGCTGATAGATGCACCAGCATTCCAACGCTTACGCCGTATCAAGCAGTTGGGTTTAAGCTCTGCGGTATATCCGGGTGCTGTGCATACGCGATTTCATCATGCGTTGGGTGCCATGCACCTGACGCGCATGGCGCTCGACTCGCTGCTCCGCAAGGGAGTCTCCATTTCCGATGAGGAATATACGGGCACGCTCGTTGCTATTTTGCTACATGACATCGGCCATGGGCCGTTTTCACATACGCTGGAGTACAACATCATCCAGGGGATGCACCATGAGCAAATGAGCCTCGCGCTCATGCATTACCTCAACAGGCAGTTTGGGGGAGAATTGGAAATGGCCATTGATATTTTTACAGGAAAACATCCGAGACCTTTTTTGCATCAGCTGGTTTCCAGCCAACTGGATATGGACCGCATGGATTACCTGATCCGTGACAGTTTTTTTACAGGCGTTACCGAAGGGGTGGTCGGGATGGACCGCATCATCAAGACGCTGGCTGTGCGGGATGATCAAATCGTGGTGGAGTCAAAAGGTATTTATTCGGTAGAAAAATTCGTGGTGGCCCGCCGCCTGATGTACTGGCAGGTGTACCTGCATCATGCAGCCTTGTCAGCAGATTTTATGCTGAGCAATATCCTGAAGCGGGCAAGGGAGCTTTTTGAAGCGGGCGAAGATATTTGGCTGGATTCCACACTTGCCTATTTTTTCAAAAACCCTATTTCTCCCGAAAAGCTGACGGATGCTGTATTGGAACGCTTTATCCAATTGGATGACAACGATATAGAGTTTCATATCAAAAAGTGGCAATATCACCCTGACAAGGCCTTGTCAGAGTTATGTAGCAGGATTCTTTCGCGTAAGCTGCTGAAAATCCGTCTCAAGAATACCCCTTTTCGCAAGGAAAAACTGGAGAAGAAACGGCAACAAGCCACCGAAAAATTTGGCTACGAAGCAGATATGCTCGATTACTTTGTCTTCAAAGGCAAAGTCAGCAACCTCGCCTATCACTCCGCCAGTGATGAACCCATCATGATTCTTTTCAAAAACGGCAAACTCAAAGAACTCGCAAAAGCTTCCGATATGGGCAATATTACAGCCCTTTCAGCTTCTGTTGTGAAGCACTATTTGTGCTGGCCGGAATAGGGGGATGAGCAAATTCTCTAATCTGCTAATTTGCTCATCAACTCTTCCGCTTTTTGCTGGAAATCGTGATTGGGGTCAGATGTGATTGCTTGCAGCAATTCGCGGGCTTTGTCGCTATTTCCTCTGCATATAGGCGCGGATTACCCAAAAGCCAGCGCAAGAGCCACTGAATCGAGTTCAGCGCAGGCTACATCCGCGCCAGCTTTTCATAGAAAAGCAAATGCAGGCTGCCTTTGGCAGCAAAAAGTCTTTACAAGCTGCTATAGCAGCAAAAAAACGAATTGCTGGAGCGGATTTCGGCCTAAGGGAGGGCTCTTGTGCGTAATCCGCTCCAGAAGATTCATTAGCTTAATGACATTGATTCGCAGATGAGAGGATTCGCAAATCAAGAAAACCATCCTCAAATCTTCACATCCTCTAATCTGCTAATTTGCTCAGCAACTCTTCCGCTTTTTGCTGGAAATCGTGATTGGGGTCAGATGTGATTGCTTGCAGCGATTCGCGGGCTTGGTCACTATTTCCTGCCTGGAGATATGCCAGGGCGAGGTACCATTCGCTCATGTCTGTGGGTTGGGTATCGTTGAGGAAAGCCTCAATTGCCAGTTGGCTTTTACCCTGCGCCAGGTAAGAATAGGCGAGGTATTGCCAGCTTTCAGCCCGGCCATTCAATTGGGTGACCTGCGTATAAAGCTGAATGGCTTCAGGATAGTTTTGCTGGTTGAAATGGCCATGGGCCAGTTGCAAGAGGCTGTCAATGCCGGGAGCGCCCATTTGTTCGGGCGCAGCGGGAGCCTCGTAGTAGGTAGCGAAGAGTTCTTCGGGCTGGGGTTTATTTCCCAGGAAAAAATAACCTGCCACCATCAGCAGCAAGACTGCTGCTGCGATGGAAAGCCACAACTGTGGCCTGAAAGGATGATTGCCAGCCGAGCCCGGCTCGACATCGCTATCCGCTTCATCAAACAAAGCGTCAAGCTTTGCCTTCTCAGCCTCCAGGCCTGCCTGGAAGATACTGCCTTTGGCCAATAGGTATTCCCGGAGCTCTGCTTCGAGTAGGGGGTCGTCCTGAAAGGAAGCTTCAAAGGCTTCCTGCTCAGCGGCGGTCATCAGACCGGAAAGGTACTTCTCAATTTGGGCTTCATTCACACTCATCTTTCTTTTGATTTTTTAGGTAATTCCCATTTCCTCCCGCAATCGTTTCATGCATCGGTGTTTAAGCGAAGACACTGTGCCGGCATTTTTGGAGCCGGTACGGACTGCGATTTCTTCCAGGCTGTAGCCATAGTATTCGGCATCCAAAAGGATCTGCCTGCATTTTTCCCCAATCTTTTTCAGATAAGGGGCTAAAGCCTGAAATTTTTCCGTTAGCACCATTTCTTCTAACATATTGCGGGCAAGATCGGGCAGCTTCGGAATTTGACTTACCCAATCAGCCTTATTAGACGCATTCCGTCGCAGCTTATCAACACATCTGTTGGAAAAACTTCGAAAAAGATAGGTGCTAAGAGAGCTTTCTCCCCTAAGTACCTCATTATCAATCTGTCTGCTTAATCCGACTACGGCTTCGCCATAGGCGTCGCGCAGGTCATCCAGGCTCAATTGATGAAATTTTTTCTGGGCGTCGTAGACGAATCCCATGTACTGTTTGTACAAATAAGAAATTGCGCGTTCACGTGAGGCTCCGCCTGCCTTGCAGGCTTTGAGGACTTCCTCATCGGTGAATCTCTTTGTACTATCGGAACTGCTTTTTTTTCTTCCAAACATATCTCAAGGGGCTATTCCCCGCATAGGAGGCCATTTTTTGATAATGGCTGGAAAAATTACGCATTTTTCGGGAAATCCAATTACTTACTGTTGAGATCGCGCACACATCTGAAGCCCAGCTCCCCCTTGCTTGCTGTAGGCAGCAAACCCATACGGCTTGTAATTCGGCCAAATTGGTAGGTACGGATACTGCGAAAGCCTGTGAGGCTGCTTCCCTTGGGGTTGGTTTGAGGTTCTTCTGAATAAGGGGCAAAATAATCCGCGCACCACTCCTGTAGCCTGCCCATGCGGATCAGGCCCTGACTGGCTGCATATTCCCACTCTGCCTCCGTAGGCAGTCGCTTGCCCGCCCAGCGGGCATAGGCGTAGGCGCCCTCCCAGCTTACGCCCACCATGGGGCGATTTCCCCAACCGCCTTTTGGAAAAAATACTCCGTTCACGTAGTTGATCCCTGTGCCGACCTCCCGGTCGATAGGTATCCAGGTGCGCATCTTCGCCTCGATGACTTTCAGCTCCTGGGCATTGAGAAATGCGCAGTATTCGGCTGTACTGACAGGCAACTCATCTATAAAATAAGCGGTGAGGCTCACCTGATGAGCAGGTTGCTCTGAAGGAGGCCCGCCTGGGACTCCCATGCGAAATTGCCCATCTGCTACATAGGCCATGCCTTTGGGGGCAAGGGGGCGCAGGGGTTCCGCTTCGGGCGCGGGGGTGGTATCTGGTGGAGGATTTTCCGGAGCAATGGGTTGATTAGCGGCAGTTTGTTGATTTTGTTTTTTATCCGGAACCGTCGGTTCCTGGGGTTTAACTTCCTGGGGATGAGTAACTTCCTTTGGAGGAATGGAAGCTTCTATTTTGGAAGGGGGCGAAATTATTTCATCTCTGGATGGGGTGGCAGGGGTAGGGGAGGGTAATTCCCTCAGGCTGTCTGTGGCAGGCACAGTGAGGCTATCCACCGGATCATGTAGCTGAGCGACGGGCTCATTTCCTGTAGGGACCATCCAGAAAATCAGGGCAGCCAGGGCCAATATGCCCAAAATCCCCATGCCGAGTTTCCAGCCACCTGTCAGGCCTCCGCCATCGGGGCCTCCGCCTGCCTCCAGCTTTTGGTGGAGGAGTTGAAGCTCCTTTTTTAAGGCATGGTCTTCCAGGCCGTGGAAGAGTTCCTGATGCAATGCTACCTCCTGTTTCAGGAGAGGATCAGCAGCGATCTCCGCTTCAAAAGCCTGATGCTCCGCTTCGGGAAGTCGTTTCATCAAAAATGCTTCGATGCGTTCGTATGTCTGTTGATCTATATTCATGAGGCAGCGCTCAGGTAATTTTCTTTCAATCGCTTCATGCAGCGATATTTTTGGTTTTTGGCGGATTCGGGCGTGATGCCCATTTCTTCAGCGATGCTTTCGAGTGACCACTCTTTCCATATAAAGAGCCGGAGTAGCTCGGCGCACTGCTTCCCTAATCGTTGGATTTGGGCGTGAAGCTGCCTTTCGCGCTCTGTGCGAATGAGGTTTTCCTCGGCATTGTGATCGGCCAGTGGCCGATCTTCGGGCATGGCATCGGAGGCGGTGCGCCTGCGGGCGCTCTTGAGCTCATCGCGCCAGCGATAGCGGTAGAGCTCAAAGAAGTAGGTGCCCAGGGCCACATTTTCCTTGTATTCATAACTCCCGTCCATGATTTTTCTCCTGAAAACCAAAAAGGCCTCCTGAAACAAATCCTCCGCATCCTGCACACTGCCCCGTTGTTCCCTCACCAACTTGCGCACCGACGCAAAGGTTTTCTTATACAGGTAAGCGTATAGCTTGCCTATGGCGTCCCGCTGGTCGGCGATCACCTCCTGGATAAGGGCTGCTTCATGTGGGTATTTGGGGGAGTTCAAGTTTAGTTTGCAGTGTTTTTTGTTGGCATAAAGTTAAAATAATAAACAAGGAACAAGAAAGGGAAAATAGGAGAAAGAACGATTTATATATGGGTGTATGGAGCGATGGAGGAAAAGGTCATCAAGGGATTTTGAAAAATTACGAAAGGGTGATTATCTGTATGTTGATAAAACAGAAGAAATCCATAAGCTAATTCAAACTGGGAACACCTACTTTTCTGATGCGGCTGCTGAGTATGTTGAATTGATAAAGAAGAAATAAGTTTATTTGGATAAAAAATTCAAATTTCATGGTTAAGTATGAATTTTTATATAAATTTTCATACTTAAGTGTGAAAAATGATAAAAAGAAATATTAAATCCATCATTGATAAGTGGTTATTTAGGAACAAGATTCTGATTATTTATGGAGCCAGGCAGGTAGGAAAGACAACGCTCGTCAAGCAAATTTTATCAGAAAATGCCTCGCCAAACGCTTATTACAATTGTGAAGTTCCTTCCATCAGGCAGGTATTGGAAACCAAGGAACCCTCGCTTCTCAAGCGTGAATTTGGCGCGCATAAATTGATCGTTTTGGACGAAGCCCAATTTGTCCCTGATATCAGTCAGATCCTGAAAATTATTTCAGATCATCTCCCTGAAATACAGGTGATTGCCACTGGCTCATCCAGTTTTGAATTGGCACAGAAAACCAGTGAACCCCTGACTGGCAGGGCCTTAACATTTACTTTATTCCCTTTCTCCTACGAGGAGCTCGGGCAACTTTTTCGACCCTCAGAAAGACGGGCCCAGTTGGATCACTGGCTTCGTTATGGCATGTATCCTGAAATTGTGCAGGCTTCTACAGCTGATGCACAGATTCTGTTAGATGATCTCTCATCACGGTATTTGTATAAGGATATTTTCATTTTTGAAAACCTACGCAAGGCTGATGTTATCCATCAATTATTACAATTGTTAGCCTTTCAAATCGGAAATGAAGTGTCTTACCATGAACTGGCCAAAAACCTGAAAGTGAATGAAGCAACATTGATTCGCTACATTGATCTGCTGGAAAAGGCATTTGTCATCTTTCGTTTACCTGCTTTCAGCCGGAACCTGCGGAAGGAAGTCAGTAAAAAGAAAAAAATATATTTTTATGATATAGGGATTCGAAATAGCATTATTCGACAATATCAAGCCACACAATTTCGCCCGGATAGGGGAGCGTTATGGGAAAATTTTCTCCTTGTGGAGCGGATGAAATTTTTACAGGCCCGTTTACAATTTCCCAATCAATATTTCTGGAGGACACATGACCAGCAAGAGATAGACTATCTGGAAGAAGCCAATGGTCAGCTTGTAGGCTACGAGTTTAAATGGCAAAGCAAAAAGAAAAAAATCCCTACAGCATTTGCCAAAAATTATCCTGATGCGCAGATGAATTGGATTGATCAGGAGAATTTTGAGGATTTTATTTTGGAAGAGGATTAGTGCAAGATCAATACAATGGATTTAGAAAAAATTAAATGATTAAAGCCTCACCATCTACTTGCCCTCCAAATCAGGTCGGTAAATAATCGCTTTAAACTGCTCTCCTTCTACATCATTCTCAAAATCAATAGCTGGATAAGCCTTTATCGCTCGCAAAATGCCACTCCCGGCTCCACGGTAGTTTAGCAGATGCGGTGCAAATGAGTCTAAAATATTGTTACGCTTTTTTCGAATGCCTCTTTTTATTTGTTCTTCCGTGAGGTTATTAGGTAGTCTGCCAGGGCTGATGATTTCTATTCGGTTTTGAAAAACAAACAGCTTGATGGTGTCATGAATAAAATAGTCCCGGTGAATCAATGCGTTGACCAGCAATTCCTGAATAACGATTTCGGGAATTTCAGATTTGCCCAGGCTGTTGAAAGACTGGCCATCCTGCACTTTTTGGAGCTTGGACATGACGAAGTCATAGCCCTGTCGGTATTGCTCACTGAGTGTACCTTTCAGGTTTTCGCTGCTTCGGTAGTCCGTCTCAAAAACATCATTTCCCCAAAACCATATAGCTGTAATAAAAAATCCGGTGAGGGTCCTTTCTGCCTTCTTGGTAAATAATAAGGCTCCAGCCAGGTTGAGTTTCCCTTTTTCCCCTAACCTAAGATTTTGGAGATAATTATCCAGATATTCCTTTTCACAAGGCTCCTGATAGGTTTTTTCATAAAACGCCTGAAATTTATCCCAATTCAAATCTTCATAGGAACTATGTTGAATCAGCATTTCTTCGGCATATAAATTTCCACTACTCTGTAGCAGCCGTGCCAATTCTTCTTTGCTGGTTACCCTACGTTTACTTGAACCATTTTTGATGAAAATTTGCCCATTCTTATCCATATAAGGCTTGTCAACGCCTTGGGGAATATTAACGATGAGTACTTTTTTTCCTTGAATATCAACCACCTCTGTGTCAATAACAATGGGGCTTTTTACCTGATTCTGGGCAGCATTGCTAAGTAAGGTATCCAATCTTCTCAGGTCTTCGGCCTGAAGGCCACTTACTGTCCAGTCTTTGTCATTTACACCGATCAAAATAATCCCACCTTTGCTATTGGAAAAAGCCACCATTTCCTGCCCAACAGAAGTTTCGTTGTGTACATTCTCCTTGAATTGTACACGACTGGTTTCTCCATTGCTAATAATATGTACTACTTCCTCTGAATTCATTTTGAAATGAGTATGATTCCGTTGAATGGCATTTTTTACCTTTCAAAAGTAGGCATATATTTTTGTAATGCCTTAACAAAATCCCCCTCTCACCATCCCACCAAAAGCCCTTCCCCAAAGCCTAAACGGCTTCCAATCAGGCTCCGAAAGCCCTCCAGCGCCGCGATATAATCGCGCCACGCCCCACTCCCTACGGGAGGGAAAAACGGGGCTTCGCCCATAACCGTCAGCTCGCTTTGCAGCGCGGCAGGGCCGCCCATCTTTCCACCGCCGTAATAGCCCAGCATGCGGCTATAGCCCAGCATAGCCGACCAATCTGCCTGGTAGGCATAGAGGTCAAAATCCGGCTCGTTGAAGGCATGGAAATGCCTGAGGACCTTGTTGAGGTAGTGAACGCTGGTTGCGCCCACGATCTGCTCCCAAACCGTTAAAACCTGATCGCGTGCCGCGATGATGCTCTCCTCCTCTCCCGGGCCGATGGCCATGGCGGCCCGCCCCAGCAGCCAGGCATCGAAGATGTCCTTCGTGAAATTGGTGGCGCCATTGCTGCCGAGGTCGCGGGCAGCGGCGAGGCGTGCGAAGGGGTGATTGTATTCACTTGTATAGTCGGCGTAGCCGTCGAGATTGGCATCTTTGACATAGGGCAGGATGCTGCCCGAGCCTGTGCTGGCGAGCTCGGCATCGCTGAAGCTGGCATATTGGCGTGCTGCGCCGAAGTAGCCGAAGGCCATGTCCCAGGCCTGCTCCATGGCTGTGAGTTTTTTCCCTGAAAGGAAATCCAGGTTGTCGAGGCTATCGAGCGCTGCAAGCAGGCTGTCGCTGGCATGGGCATACATTACCGCGCCCATCAGGGAGATCGGTATAAGCTGCGAAAGGTCCAGACCTTCCGGCGTGATGTATACATCCGGGCTGCCCAAACGAGCCGTTTGGCTCCAGGAAGCGATGCTGGCCAGCCAAACTGGTAGCTGGTCAGAGATCATAAAATATCCCGGCAAATCCACCCAAACGTCAGCAAGATTGGCCACAGATGTGATATCCTTGTACAGGCTGTCAAGCGGCATGAGATCAGCGCCGACGGGCGTAAGGATGGACATACCAGCATCTGCCAGTGAGAGGTAATTGAAGAGTTCTTCAGCGGTGGCGGCGCTTGCTCCTGGCTGCGCCAGGCTTTGGATTTTGAGCTGCAGATCGCTGATCAGCAGTTGGCGGATGCTGGTAGCGTCCAGGTTGACGACGGACTTTTCGCTTCGCTCGAAGACATAGGAGCCCGGCACGGAAAAGCCGCAGGAACCGTCTTCGACCGTCGCATCCGGATTGTAATCCGGAGAGGAGGGGTCGGTGCAACCGGCGATCTCATCGGCGCAGCCGGAGAGGCAAAAAAAACAACTGATCAGCAAAAAAAGGCGAAATGGACGCATAGATTCATTTTTCTTGAAACGCTAAAACTATTAAACACTTAACGCCAAAACAATGCAAAACTTTAGGTAAAAGGGCATTTGATATGCTTCAAAATTATATCGCCAGCAATCCTGCCAAGTGGAAGAGGGGTAAATTTTTTGATTAGAAACGCTTAAAAATTAAGGTTTCGATTTTCTGCAAGCCTCCTCTGTAAGCGTGAAAACCACTTCTTTTAGCAATTCCCAAAGCCCCAAAGGGGCGGCAGACATCAACACAGGGCAACGCCCTGTGACAAAAGGTTCTGCATAGTAGCCCTGCAAGGGCGATATACCTGATACTTCGCCCTTTCAGGGCTCTCATGGTTACCATAGGGCTTTGCCCTATGTTGATGTATATCGCCCCTTTGGGGCTCGTTTGCTGTTTTTTCCTGCTTAGCTCGAATGGTTAATTTTTTACCATTTCTTAATGGGCATGTGACATGACGTAGAGGCAAGGCAATGCCATGTCTCCATGTCTTGTTAGCAATCTAACAACATAAAGGCCCCGAGGACAACCCGATAGCCCAAGGCTAGACCTTCCACCAGAAAAGCTTGCCGGAAATTGTCCACGCCAAACCTCCTGACCTCCAAGGGAAAAAACCTGGATGAGAAAATCTTGTTGCTGAACATCCTGCGGCAAAAACAGCTGGAAATCGTCCGATCCCGAAATCGGATAAACCCGAAATTCATCTTTCGAAGCGAAAAACACCTCCCTCACTTCCGAAAAATGGCTGTTGCCATTCCAGTCCACATCTTTGATGCGGTAGTAGTTGCGGCCTTCCTGGGGCGCATAATCCACAAAATCATAATAGCTTTCCTCCTGCCGGTTTCCGGCTCCGGCGATCCAGCCGATGGTCGCAAAAGGGCGACCTTCCACCCTGTGCTCCACCTCAAAGTGGCTGTTTTGCCACTCCCGATCGGTGCGCCATTGCAGGCGCACCCCTTCACTTTCAGCTATCGCTGAAAAATCATTCAGCTCTACCACCAGCGCCAGGCCGCTGCCGAACTGGGCGCGGGCGTAGCCCGCGGCATCGCCCCCGCCGAATTTGCCAGCGGGCTGGGCGAAAATTTGGGATACTCCCAAAAGCAAAGAGAGAAAAAGGTACTTTTTCATGGCTGTTGTTAATTTGTTGTGCGCACAAAGCGCATTCCGTCATCATAGAGGACGATGTCCCAAAATTCCGTCGCAAGGCGACGGCTTGATATGCGCGCATTGCGCTCCAGATTGGGAGAGGGAAAGGCGAGGCCTGCGCCCCGATAGCCCACGCCGAGATTGCTCTCGACATAGCCGTTTCCAAACTGGCCGGGCCAGTCAGATTCATTGGCGTAGCCAGTGGGGTGGAGGGAGCCATCGCCATGGCTGCCTGTGAAGGCGCGGCCTTGCGGGTGTCCTGCGGACACACATCTCTCCCAGCAATTTCCGCCCATCTCCAGGAGGCCATAGTAAGTGGCTCCGGAAGTGATGCGGCCTGTATTTGAAGCATTTGCGGCAAAAATACCCACCCGCACCACCGTTTCGATGGTTTGGGATTGGGCGGTGAGCAGGCTGTTGCCCTGCGTTGTACTGTAACCGGTCTGGATCTGCTCGTCGGCCGCAGCGATATTGCTGAGCGTCAGGTTGTTACTCAGATCTATATTTGCATTTCCCCAGGGATATTCCCCCATCACTGGTGATAGCGGGCCTCTGCATGCTTTTTCAAATTCCAATTCGGTCATAGGCCGAAGGCCTGACCAGTCTGCATAAGCTGCGCCATAGGCCCAGCTCAGGTAGACCATGGGCGCATAAGGATGCGCTGTGCTATGGTTGGGATGGCTGCCACCGATGCCATATCGGTAGTAGCTGTAGGGGTTGGACGAACCCACAAAGTGGGTTGTGGAGGTATGGGTCGCCGCTTGTGCGGCGCTCAGCATATTGAGAAAATCTACATATTGCTGCTGGGTGAGCTCGTATTTCATGGCATAAAATGCCTGAAATCCCTTGGGAAAGGCCGCAGGCAAAAGCTGCGTCGCAGCGTCATTAAAATCATCTCCGGCTCCATTGAGCATGCCACCGCAGCAGTAGATGCCTTCTTCGTTGTTGTTGCCCAAACTTCCTGCTGCGCCTCCGCCCAGCGTGATGGCAGCTTCGCTTGTCACCCGAAAAGCAGCGCCGGTATTTCCTGCTTCGAAGTTGCCATAGATATGGCCCGCCCTGTTTTCGCCATCTCCCAGCCAAAAGGCGGTGGTAGGCACATAGACCATCTCAATGCCGAGCACGGCAATGTCCAGCTGCGCGCCATCCGCCAGGCCATCGGCCCCATAATCCCAGCGCAGCTGGAGGGAGGAGAGGCTGAAGGTGCCCGCGCCATTCGCATTTCGATAAATGAAAGCGCCTCTGCCATCGGCTGGCACATCCAGGCTGCCTGCGGCAGAAACCTGATGCCCGGAGGCGTGCAAGCTGGCATGCAGCCATGCGCCAGTCTGGCCCTGTGGGCGGTATTTGACAAATACCCAGGCAGCATCCCAATTGGCGGTATCGCGCCAGGAGTTTTCCCAGGAAATGTCAAAGCTGATATAGGCAAAGTCATTGACATAATCCACAGAGGCAATAGTTGCCTGCTGGATTTGCAGCTTGTTGGCAAGGGCTGGGGAAGACAGCAGGCTACATAAAAAAAGTAGTGGAAAGTATTTCATGGCATTTTTTTGACTGATAGCAATGGTGCTTTTCCTTTTAGTCGAAAAATGTTAGGCTGTATCACCCTTTTTTACTTTATGCCATAGAAATGGAAAAGGTAACTATGGTGGGATGGGTTTGCTCTCAAGCTGTTCGGGACTTCCCTGGTCCCGAACTCCAAAGCTCGGAGCTTTGCTCCGAAAAACCTTCAACGTCTACGACTCATCCGTGCCTGCGGTTTTGCTACCTAATGGCAGTTTTCGGGTGCATAGCTGGATTCCTTGCATCGCAAGGCGATTTTCTATAGTGTTCGGGATTAGGGAAATCCCGAACAGCGGGTGGGTTCCGTTAATCGTTCAATAAATTTCCTTTTGGTTGAAGCTTTCAAGCTGTTCGGGACTTCCCTTGTCCCGAACTACAAAACTCGGAGCTTTGCTCCGAAAAACCTTCAGCGTCTACGACTCATCCGTGCCTGCGGTTTTGCTACCTAATGGCAGTTTTCGGGTGCATAGCTGGATCCCTTGCATCGCAAGGTGATTTCTACAGTGTTCGGGATTAGGGAAATCCCGAACAGCGGGTGGGGCTCATGCAAAAATTTTATTTTTGCTGTTTCATCAGCTCATTCCTTTCAAAATGAAAGGCACAACACACAAAAATTTTATTTTTGTCCCTCCAGGCTTCCCCCTCTTTGCTTCAGAGAGAGGGAAAAGAAGGGGGTGAGTTCATTCAAGCTGTTCGGGATTAGGGAAATCCCGAACAGCGGCGCGCTAAAACAAGCTCTCCAAAAGATTTAATACTTTTTAATACTTTCTTCAAGGCACTTAAGCTTTCTTTAAGGCTGTAAGCGCTTATTTTGAAAAAAAGTAAAAATGAACAGCTGGTTATTATATGGAGCAAATGGCTATACGGGCCGTCTGATCATCGAGGAAGCCCTCGCACGTGGTCATCGGCCCATCCTTGCCGGGCGCTCCGAAAAGAAAATCGCCCCCCTGGCACGCAGGTATAAGCTCGACTATCGCTGCTTTTCCCTCGCATCGAATGCGGAGATATGCCACCATCTGGAAGGCATTGACCTGGTTTTACTGGCCGCTGGGCCTTTTGTCCATACTTCGGAAGCGATGATCCGCGCCTGTCTGGAAACAAAAACGCACTACCTGGACATCACGGGAGAGATGCCGGTTTTTGCCCAAACCTTTGGCTATGATGAGTTTGCCAGGGAGGCAGGTATCTGCCTGATGTCGGGCGTGGGCTTTGATGTGGTGCCCACAGACTGCCTGGGCGCATACGTCGCTCAGCGCCTGCCGGATGCCAGCAAGCTGGAGCTTGCCTTTGTCATGGGCGGTTCGCCCAGCGGTGGTACCTCCCGGACCATGGCCGAGATGGCAGGGCGAGGCGGATTTATCCGCGAAAACGGAAGTCTGAAGGCTTTTCCTCTGGGAAAAGGTTTTCAGGAAGTCCTTTTCGCCAATGGAAAGACACTGGCCGTTATGCCCATTCCCTGGGGCGACCTGGTCACAGCCTTTCACTCAACAGGCATCCCCAACATTATCACCTATGCCGCAGCACCCCGAATCCCCGCTTTAGGCGGGGTTTTATCCGTTTTTCGGCATGTCATGCGGATTCGTCCTTTGGTAAAACTCAGCCAAAAACTCCTCGGCTGGCTGATAGACGGGCCGGATGAAAGCAAGCCCGGCACAGCCTCAGGCCAGATTTGGGCGCGTGCCACCAATCCCAAAAAAGAACAAATCGAGGCCTGGCTGGAGATTTCCCCAGGCTATACCTTCACTGCCAGAGCGAGCGTCCTGTGTGTCGAGAAAGTGCTGAAAAGCAAGCTCCTGGGCACCTTTACGCCTTCCATGGCATTTGGAGTGGACTTTGTCCTCGAGATCGAGGGCAGCAAGCGTTTTGACAGCCTGAAGGCTGAAGTAGTGGTTTAATCGGTATCCAATTTTTTTTGTATGAATAAGTGGATTGTCTTTCTGTTGCTCAGCTTACTGGCTGCTTCCCTTGAGGCCAGGCCCCCTTTTATCCGGTTTGAAAATATCGGCCTCAAGGATGGGCTGATGTGTCGGGAGGTAAATGTGGTGTTGGAGGACAAACACCAGATCCTTTGGATCGGAACCACCCAGGGGCTCACCCGCTATGATGGGGCAGATTTTCTCAGCTTAAATCCGCATGATAGCTTGTCCCGCCTGCTGGAAAAAGTCTTTGTCTTTGATATGAAAGCGGATGTCAATGGAGATATTTGGATCGCTACCCTCGGCGAAGGCTTGTTTTGTTATGAAATGAAAAAGGGCCGCTTTCGGAACTACAAGCACGATGAGGGCGATCCGCTCAGCCTGCCCGACAACCAGGTCACGCAGGTCGCATTTGATGCTGACAACAACAAATGGGTCACTACCATCAACGGGTTGTGGTGGCTCAAGGCAGATGGGACGAGGCGCGTTTTTCGCCATGAAGAGGATAATGAGCAAAGCTTATTGGGAAACTATCTCTATGATGTGCTCATTGACCGGAAAAAACACATTTGGGTCTCTTCTCCCAAAGGGGTAAATAAATTTATCCCACTGGAAAATGGGCAATTTCACATCAGGCACTATACAAAAAACAGGGAGCAGGGAGGCTTGCCCAACAACAGCGTATGGGCTATGGAAGAAGGCCTGGACGGAAAAATCTGGATGACTTTTGTGGTGGGGTATATCACTTCTCTTGATCCGGATACGGATAAACTGACCTCCTATTCAGAATTAATAGAAGAGCAGGATGGTCTGCCGTATTCTATCCTTCCTGACGAAAAAGGCAATATATGGATCGGTGATCTGCGGCGCGGCTTGCTGAAGCTGGATGTCGGAGCTAAAAAGATGGACAGAATCATTCATGAAAAATGCGAACCCAACAGCCTGGGTAGCACCTTTGTCAAGCAAATCTACAAAAGCCCTTCAGGCAAATGGATCGTCACCCATACCAATGGTTTCAGCTTCTTCAAACCTTATGACCAGCCTTTTAGCTGGGAAGCGGTGCCTGACCCGAAGGCCGAAGAGCCCGACTTCGCTTATACTACTGCCATTACCGCTGGGGCGGGTCAAAAAATCTATGTGTCCTCAGGTGTGGGGCTGCATAGCTGGGACCTGAAATCCCAAAAATGGGAATTTATATTCGATCCGGTTGAAGAATTGGGACATAGCTCCTACAAGGGCTATAGCGGAATATTTGCCGACAGCAAAGACCGGATTTGGATCGGAACCCGCCTGGGCGGTCCCGCTTATTGGGATACACGCAACCACAGATACCATTCGATGGATTTACCCACTATGGGAGCGATCCTGGATTTTAAAGAAGATAAAAAAGGCAATATCTGGATGGCCACAGATGGGTATGGTCTCAGCCTTTTTGAACCCGGTGCTGACAGCCTGATCTTTTTTAGCTGGCCGGAGAATCTGGGAAAACTGCCCAGAGAACGCTTTATGAAGCTTTGGATAAGCCCGGAGGGCAATATCTGGATCGCCTCGCATGGCGAGGGGCTGCAGGAATTTGATCCTGTTACGCGACAATTTGTGCGAAAAATCAAGCATGAAGATGGCAATGCAAACAGCCTCGCCAACAACCAGATCATTGATATTGCTGAAGACGGAAAAGGCGGCCTTTGGCTTGCAACCCAGGCTGGGGTCAGCCATTTTGATATAGCGAAACAACAGTTTCAGCATTTTACCACCAGCCACGGGCTTTCCTCCAATAAGCTGAGAGCCATCCTGGTGGATATGCAAGGGAAACCCTGGGTCAGCTCAGATCAGGGCATCGCCTGCCTCGATGTGGAAAGGAAGCATTTCCGGACTTTTTCGCTTGATGATGGCTTGTCTGACAAAGACTTTGCCACCCGTGAGGCTGTCAAAATCGGAGATGAACTGATCTTCCTCGGCCCCAACGGACTGACCGTTTTTAATCCTTCTCTGATAAACCCCAATCCCACTTTGCCCAAAGTCGTTTTGACAGCTTTTAGCATTCTCAACAAAAGCGCAGAGCTGGACCAGGCACCTGAGGAGACCGGGTTTTTGGAAATAGGTCATAGGGACTATGCCTTTACCTTTGCGTTTTCTGCTCCTTCCTCTCACCAGGCCAGGGAACTGCGCTATGCCTGCAAATTGGTGGGTTTGGATGAGGATTGGATTTTTATGGGAAAAGACCGGAGGGCAACCTACACTTCTCTTTCACCCGGGCATTATACCTTTCTAGCCAAAGTATGGAACCCCAATCTGGGACAAAACGAAAGTGATCCCCTGGAGATCAAACTCTACATCAGACCGGCCTTCTGGCAGACGCTTTTGTTTAAAATCATGCTGATTCTGCTAGGGATAGGCCTGTTGCTGACGATTGTTTGGCTGGGCAAAAGGCAATTGGAAACCCGCCACCAAAAAGAGCTGGCGGAGCAGTCTGCGGCCTATAAATCCCAGTTCCTGGCCAATATGAGCCACGAAATCCGCACGCCCATGCATGCGGTCCTCAGCGCCACCGAGTTGCTGGCAGAGTCGCCACTCGATCCGCAGCAAGGTCGCTACCTGCAGCACATCCGGCAGGCAGGCAATAACCTGCTCAACCTCATCAATGACATCCTCGATTTTTCCAAAATCGAAGCCGGAAAGCTCAATTTTAAGGCCGAGCCTTTCAGCCTGCAGGAAGTCCTGGGCTATGTACATAAAAGCCTCGAACAGCCTGCTGCCAGCAGGAACAATGAGCTGAGCTTTCACATCCCCGCTCATATCCCCGACAAGCTGGTCGGCGATCCCGTGCGCCTGGGGCAGATCCTGCTCAACCTCCTGGGCAATGGCATTAAGTTTACAGAAAATGGCAAGGTGGAACTCATGGCCGCCATCATGGAGGAAGAGCGCGAGCGCATCATCCTCAGTTTTCAGGTGAAAGACAGCGGACTGGGCATTTCGGAAGAAAAGCTGGACCGTATTTTTGAGAGTTTTGTGCAGGGAGACAACCAGCAAAACCTCTCCCTGGCGGGCGTAGGACTAGGCCTCGCCATCACCAAGCAATTGGTGGAGCAGCAGGGCGGTCGCATCTCGGTTCAAAGCGAAAGGGGGACAGGCACCCTTTTTTCCTTTCACCTGCCTTTCCACAAGGCCCTTGCAGATAAAACCCAGCCTATCGACGCGCACGCCAGCCCGATGGAAGAGGTGGAGCTGGGACGCATCCTGCTGGTCGAAGACATCGCAATCAACCGCGAACTGGCGATAGACATGATCGCCAAAACCTTTCCGAAGGTAGAAATCCTGTCCGCTGTCAGCGGCAAGCAGGCTCTGGAATTGCTGGAAGCCGGCGATCTGCCCGACCTCATCCTCATGGATGTGCGCATGCCCGAGATGGATGGTCTGACGTGTACACGTCACATCAGGGAGCGCCATGGCGCTATCGTGCCGATCGTGGCGCTGACGGCCAGCGCCACGCAGGACGAGATGCAGGGCTGCCTGCGGCAGGGCATGGACGGCTTCCTGGCCAAGCCGTTTACCCCCGACCAACTCACCCAGATCATCTACGATATCCTCTCTCCTCTCCCAACCGAAAATAAATTATCGGTCAATATGGAGAAATTGGGCCACTTTCTCGGCCATGACGAGAGCCGCATCCAGCGCTATCTCTCCGTTTCCCGCGATGAGATATTTCGCCACTACCGCACCCTTCGCCTGAGCATCAGCCAGCAGGATTGGGAAGGCGGGCAGCTGGCTGCGCATTCGCTCAAAACGACATTCCGCTATCTCGGCATAGAGCAGGTCGCAGATCGCTTTGCGGCGGTCGAGAAGGCGATGAGCAAGCGGGATGAGGCTAAGATCCTGGCGGCATTGCCAGACACGGCCCGCGCTGTGCGCGGGTATTGGAAGAGTAAGGGGAGTGAGTAGATGTGTAGATGAGCAGATTTGCAGCTGGGGGAGGGGGTATTGATTTTTCAAAATCAAGAAAGCCTGAAAAAACAGTGAAAATCAGTTCAGTACAGGACAATTTTTCAGGAAAGTTCCCCAAAGTCCCGAAGGGACGCCATATACAGCATGGGGCGAAGCCCCATGAAGGTAAACGCCCCCAATAGAAGTCCTGAAAGGACGGCATATCTTAGGAAGCCATAGCTAATATA